>CAXXWX010000024.1:0-68762 GCA_963675745.2 Phycisphaerae bacterium | reverse complement strand
GATCAGCTCATGACGGCGATGCAAATGCAATATGGCCGCAACGTGCGCAACGTGATCAAGGTGACGGCTGACGCGCGGACGAATCGCGTAATCATCAACGCGCCGCAGGAGGCGGTCGAACGCGGCAAGGTGCTGCTGGCCCAGTACGACGTCGAGCCAACCGCGCCACCGGCGAATATCTTCGTCACGGAAACGTACAAGCTGGCCGGCTTGGATGTGGGCGCACTGGCCCGTACACTGGATGGCAACTTCCGAAGCCGCCCACCGCGGCCTGACCGCCTGCGCGCGTCATTCTCGGCGGATCAAATCACCGAGGTGCTGATCGTCAGCGCGCCGCAGGACATGTACGAAGAGATCAACAAGATCATAGACACGTTCAAGGAAGAAACCGAGGATCTGACGCTCGACAGAAGTTCATCCAGATCGAGAAGTCGGACGCGAACTATATCTCGCAGCAAATCGGGAGGCAGCTCCAGATCCAGGTCGGCGCGACGCGCGGTCGCAATGTCGCGAACCGCATCAACATCACGGTTGACTCACGCCTTAACCGCATCATTGTCAACGCCCCCAAGTTTGTCATCCCGATGGCCGAGGCGCTGATCGCCGAGCTCGACCAGGTGCCCACGGTTGACAGCGACAAGATCCGCACGATCGCGCTGGTCAACGCCGAGGCGAACACCGTCCGCGGCATTCTGAGCACGGTGCTGCGCGAGCAGATGCGCACCAATCGCAGCCTCTCGGTGGACGTCGAACCCCTGACCAACTCACTGATCGTCACCGGCGACGATGAGACCTTCGCGATGATCGAGGAGTGGGCGCAGAAGCTGGACAGCGACGCCGCGACTGCGATCCGCGAGCCGGTGATTCGCGAAATCCTCAACGCCAATCCGTGGGAGATCGTCTCGGTTCTGAACCAGACGTTCATGCCGAAAGGCCCCGGACGCCGGATGCAGGCGGGCAAGGAGATCACGTTCCAGATTATCGCCGGCAACAACCTGGTGATTCAGGCCCCGGCCGAGAAGATGGACAAGATCCTGGCCATGATCGATCAGCTCGATGAGCTGACCGCTGAGAAGCTGGAGATTCGCAAGTACGAACTGCCCGGCATCGGCGAGAAGATTCAGCAGTTCGCCCGCCAGGTGCAGGACGCCTACAACCAGCAGCTCGGCGCGCAGCAGGCCCGCGAGCGACGCATCTCGATCTCGGCGTATCCCGAGGTCGACACGCTGGTCGTCACGGCCCTACCAACGCAGTTCACCGACATCGAAGCGATGATGGAGGAGTTCAAGGACCTCTTCCAGGGCGAGACGCTGGTCACCGAGTTCCTGGAACTGGAGTACCTCAACGCCCAGCAGGTCGCCCCGCAGCTTACGCGCATGGTTGCCAACCGCGTGCAGCGCGTGCAAAAGCGCGGCAGTCGCTCGACGCAGGATTTCAGCATCGAGGCCGACCCGCGCACCAACCGCCTGATCGTCACGGCTCCCGAGAAGATCATGCCGGACGTGAAGGAAGTGCTGGTGATGCTCGATGTCGAGCCGGAGGAACAGTACGAGCAGGTGCGGACGATCGAGCTGGCCAACGCCGACGGCGGTCAGGTCGCCAGCGTGATCAATCAGTTGTTTGTCGCGACGGCCAACGAGCGTCGCCGTACCGATCAGTCGCAGTTGCCGATCCGCGTGGTTTACGAGCCGATCACGAACGCGCTGCTGGTGTCGGCGGCGGATGAGGACTTTGAGCGCATTCGCGAGAAGGCGATCGAGATCGACGAGCGCTCGATCGTGCAGCGGACCGACCCGGTGCTGATCAAGATCGAGTACGCCGACCCCGGCCAGGTGTCGCAGATCATCAACCAGACGCTGGGCGAGACCGGGCTGAAGTGGGGGACGCGCCGCAACACGCAGCGCGAAGTGAACACGCAAGTCGTCGGCCAGAGCCTGCTCGTGCAAGCACCCGCCGAGAAAATGCAGGATGTGAAGGACCTGATTGCCACGATCGACCAGCCCGAGAGTGACACGACGCCGGTGGTGATCACGCTGGCCAACGCCGATCCGCGGACCATGCAGGGCATGATCCAGTCGATGTTCGCCGGCGGACGCGGGAAGCGCACGGGCGACATTCAGATCTCGGCGTTCGACGACAAGATCGTGATCAAGGCTCCGGCCAAGCAACTCGAGACGATTCAGGAGATCGTGGCGACGGTCGACGCGGACGTGGATGACGATCTGGAGATTCTCACGTTCAAGCTCGACGTGCTGAACGCGACTGACATCGCGCGACAAGTCAGCATGGCGCTGGGAGTGATGGGTAACCGGAAACGGGGAGGCTTGCAGCCGGGGGCGTTCGCCGAGCCGACCACCAATACGCTGATCGCGTTGGTGCCCAAGGACAAGGTCGCGTATATCACCGCGCTGGTGAAGGGCATCGACATACCCCGTGACATCACCACGCCCGAGCGCTACGAGCTGAAGAACGCCCGCGCGGCGTCCATCGCCGAGAACGTGGCGGCGATGCTCGAAGCCAAGGCGGCCGAGCGCGGCGGCAGTCGCGGACGCGGGGAGGTGCCGATCTCCGTCACGCCGGACGAGCGCACCAACACGCTGCTTGTCTATGCGGCCCAGGAGTATCACGAGCTGGCCGCCGAGCTGATCGCCATGCTCGACGTCGAGAAGGACACCGGCGAGATCATCCACATCATCCCACTCGAAACGGCCGACGCCACCGAGCTGGCCGACACACTGAACCAGATCATGAGTGGCAGCGACGGCGTGTCGTTCTCGCGCCGCAGTCGCTGGGGCGGCCGGGGCGGTTCGAGCAGCGCCGTCGGCGAGAAAGTCAATATCGTCGCCGATGCCTCCAGCAACTCGCTGATCCTCAAAGGACTGCCGCAGGACGTGGCCGACGTCGAGTCGCTCATCGATGAGCTCGAGGGCCGCGGCGGGTCGATCCCCGAGCTGAAGATCGTCACGCTCGCGCACGCCAACGCCGACGACGTCAAGGACGCGCTTCAGACCATCTTCCCAACCACGCGCGGCGCCACGGACGCGGTGACCGTCACCGTCGATGACTACGGCGCGCGGCTGATCATTACCGCCAGCCGCCGCAAGATGCGCCTGGTGGAAGGCTACATCGAACAGCTTGACCAGCAGCCCGAGGGCAGCATCTTCGGCACCGGCAATCGCAGCATGTATTTCCTCGATGTCTATCGCGGCGACGCATTCGACCTGGCCTGGGACATCAGCGCCCAATTGCCCGACAACGGCCCGACCGTCGACGCCGACTGGTATGGCGAGTACATCAAGGTCATCGCCACGCCGGAGGAGCGGGACCAGATCGAGGGGCTGCTGCGCCAGCTTGAGGCGCGCGTGAAGGAAGAGATCAAGGTCACGATGCTCAAGCCGAAGGACATTCGGCGCATCCGGCCCTATCTCGAGGCGCAGTTCCCGAAGACCACCTTCATGGAAGAGACGCTGATCGAGGCCCCGGAAGACACGTTAATCATCGATGTGTGGCCGGAGGGACAGGAGCCGCCGGTCAAACGCCGCAAGTCTGAGAAGGAGCGGGAATCCGCCAGTCGCGTGGACATTCGCCCGGTCGTGCTGGATGAAGAAACTCTGGCGGACCTTCGCCGGATGAGCGCGGACGAAGTTGTTGCGGGTGAGGCCGCGGCCGGCACTACCGCCGAGGAAAGCGCCCGCCGACGGCGATTCCGACACGGAGCTCAAGCGCCGCCGAGCCGAAGTGAGAATCCTCCCCGATGGCCGGATCATCATCACGGGGACATCCAATGATGTCGCTGATATTGAAGACGCGATCAGCCTGCTGGAGGAAGACACGTCGGTCGGCGAGGTTATCCGCATCTTCCGCTTCCGCTACGGCGATGTGAACGCCGCCGCCGAAATCCTCGATCGCATGTTCAACGAACGCCAGGTCGTGCAGCGGCAGCCACAACCGCAGCAACAACAACCGGGCCGCGGGCGCGAGGGTGAGCGCGGGGCCAACCAGCAGCAGCAGAACCTGCTCGAGCAGATGCAGCAGATGGCCGGCCAGCGCACCGGCCGCGGCGGGAGGACGTTCCAGGGCCGCGCGCGTGCGCATCGCCACCGATCCCAGCCGTAACTACATCATCGTCAAGTGCGACGAGGCCGATCTGCCCGAGATACAACAACTGCTGCGCATGCTTGATGACATACCCGACGTCGAGATCAAGGTCCGTATCTTCCAGCTCAAGAACCTCGACGCGGCCGAAACCGCCAACAACGTCAAGGAAGTGCTCGGCATCGAGGCGGCCCGCGGCGGGCGGCAGCCCGCGCGTCAGGCGCAACGCGGCGGCGCGGCCCAGCAGCAGCTAATGCAGATGCTCGAACAACAGATGGTCTCGGTCTCGGGTGGCAGTGGAGCCAGCGCCAAGATCGAATCGACCGAGATTGTCCCGAACGAGATCACCAACGCCCTGCTCGTCTCCGCTCCCGAAGAGGTCATGAGCATCATCGAGGACGTGATCAGCGACCTCGAAGACCTCGAAGCCCGCGACGTGGTCGTCGTCGTACACCGCACGCTGGAGCAGGCCCGCGTTGATGACGTGCTTCCGCTCTTGCAGGAAATCTTCACCGACGCCGGCGGGCGCAAGACCGCCAGCAGGTCTCCATCCGCGCTCGGCCCGGTCATGATCACCGGCGACCCGCGCAGCAACACGATCATCTTTACCGCCGAGTCAAAGGACGTTACGACGGTCGAGGCCCAGATCGACGCCCTCGATATCGAAGGCATGATCAACGAGGCCGAGACCTACGTGTGTCAATATGGCGACGCGCAGTCAATCGCCGACGTGGCGACCGCGATCTATGGCCAGCAGGGCGCGGGGCGGGCGGCCCCACGCCGCGGCGGCGGCGGCGCTGTCGGGGGCAGTGCGACTTCGGAAGTGCGCATCGTCGCCGAGCCGTCGACCAATGCGATTGTGGTATGGGGTCCGCTCGATAAGCGTGAGATCATCCTCGCCAAGATTCGCGATTTTGATGAAGGCGCCCGCCAGGCATTCCGTGACATCGACCTGGTGTATGCCGACGCCGAGGAGCTCGCCGAGAAACTCAGCCAGATGTTCGGCGGCACCACCATCTCCACAGGTGGTGGCAACCGGCGCGTCCGCGGCGGATCGCGCAATACGAGCGGTGCGACCGGCGGAGGTACGGTCATCCTTGGCGATGAAAACGCACAGAAGCTGTTGGTGCGCGCCTCCGATCCCGTTTTCGAGCAGATCGAGGAAATGGTCGCCCTGCTCGACCGGCCCGATGAGATGCTCCAGATCCGCCGCTATACGCTCGAACACGCTGATGCGGACACCGTCAAAGCCTCGCTCGACGGCGCGATCCAGGAATACGGGCAGATGTCGCAGATAACCGGCAACATGCCGAGTTTCGACCCGTTCACCGTTGTGCCCGACGCCCGCACGAACAGCATCATGGTGGTCGGCTCTGAGAAGACGTTCCTGTTTGTTGAGCGAGTCCTCGCAAGCGTTGATGTCGCCACGCCTTCAGGGCTCAAGACCGCTTTCCGCGTCTTCGAGTTGGAGCTGGCCGACGCCACCATCGTCGCCGACGCGATTAACAGCATGTCGGTGAGCGCTGCCGGCGCTCAGCCGCAAGGGCGACAGGGACGCGGCCGACGCTCGACGACTCCCGGCGGCGGTACGGGCGCCGGTGAGCTCAAGGTCAACGCCGTCCCCGAGACAACCACTAATTCCGTGATGGTCTTTGGTATCGCCGAGGACATCGACGAAGTCGCGGAGACGGTGATCCGTCCGTTCGAGGAAATGGTGGCCACGCGCATGACGCCGGTCACGATTCCAGTCCACAACGCGCCACCTTCGCAGGTGGCCAGCTACATCCGCCAGTTCATCGGTACGGCGAGCGCGCAGGAGGGTGGCCGCGGCCGTGATCGGCGGCGCGATGCCGGCGCGTCGGAAGGCCCACACCTGGTCCCCAACGACAACGCCAAGACACTGGTCGTGAGCGGAACGACCGCCCAGGTCGAGCGCATCCGCAGCCTCGTCCAGCAGTTTGACGATCCGCAGATCCTCATGGATCAGATCAAGATCATCCCGATTCCTCACGGGCAGGATCTAGTCGCGCTCGCCCAGCAGGTGGAAGACCTGGTCAATCGCGGCGAGACCATCATGGCGACGCAACAGAACCGCACCGCCAATGAGGTCGCCGTCGGCTATGACGAAGACGCCCATGCGCTACTCGTGGCCGGCGACCCGACGCTGTACGGCATGGTCGACACGACCGTCCAGCAGATCATCGAGCTCGCGGGCCGCACCGAGTACAAGACGATTATCTGGGAGCTCGAGAACCTCACGGCGACCGACGCAATCCAAATGATCAATGAGCTCCAGGAGCAGAGCAGCGGCGGCGGACGCTCGACTCCCCGCCGTACTCCCTCGCGCCGACCAACCGGCGGCTCGCGCCGGCCGCGCGGGTCGTGGGTCGTGCCTTCACAAGCGCTGCCGCCAGTGCCCGGCGATCTCAACGTCGCCCCCGGGCAACTGTTCGTCGGCACCACCCTGTTGTTGCCGGTGTTTGGCGCCAAGTTCGTCGATGACGTGACCGGTGACCTGACTGACCAGGCACGCGCCGGACGTCTGCCGCGCTCCGCCGCGAAGCAGGCCGCGCCCAAAGCCACGCGTAATCCGACGCGCCCGCGCGAAGACGCCGGGATGTTGCAGCGCTACGGCGCGGCGCGTGACTCACGCCGCGCGCGCCGGGCCGATCAGCCCACAATCGGACGTTCGCTGATGGTCGCCGAGGATGAGGCGATAGCTCGCGCGCCGGCGCATGCGCCACGGCTACCAGCCGGACGCACCTGGCTCGAAGCGCGCCGCGCGTTGGCCGCCGAACTGATGCCCGATGTTGCCCCGGAGACGACCAAGGAGGTTACCACTCCCGCATCCACAATCGAGGCGCCCCCATCCGTGATCGAGATTCAACCCTCGGTACATGTTGATGCCGGGACCGCGAAGCGGGTCGAGCGGGAAGCTGAGCCAGCCGAGGAGGATGAGAAAGAAGGGGCGGCCAACGAAGCGCCTGCCCCCTACCTGGCGCAGCGTCAGCCGGCCGATGAACAGCCGAAGACCCCGCGCGTCCGTCGCCCGCGGGCGGCCCGCGCCGTAGCAGAGGAGCCGCCTGTTGTCCCCGCCGAGACCGACGCCGTCGAAGGTGTACCCGACCTGTCCGGCGTAAGCGGGCGGTTGAAGGGCGAGGTCACGGCGACCGAGCTTGACCCCCACCGTCTCATGGTCAGCGGTGATGCCGCCGATCTCGCGTTCCTGGAGCAACTGCTGCGCAGCATGGAAGCGGTCGCCCGGGTATCCGAGATTCGCGTCTTCAAGCTCGATCAGGCCAAGGCCAACGCCATCCAGAAAATCGTAGATGAGACGATCAAGAGCCTGATCCAGGCGCGGGGCGGCGACGACACGTTCAGCGTGACCGCCGAACCACGCAGTAACTCGCTGATCGTGGCGGCCCCCACAGACATCCTCGTCGAGATTGAAGACATCATCAGACGAATCGACGTGGTCGGCGCCGGCGGCGAGAACAAGGTGGCCACGATCCCGCTGACCCACGTGCGCGCCAGCGAGGCCAAGGCCCAGTTAACCCCCGTGATCGAACGGCTCAACAGCATCCGCGAGGTGCCCAAGGAGTCGCAGGCATCGCTCGAGGCGATCGACCGCTCAAACAGCCTGCTCATCATCGGCACGCCGACCGATATCGAGGAAATCACCGAGCTCGTAGTGGCCATCGATGTGGACCTGGCTGACGAAGGCGAGCGGCTGGGTGTCTACAGCGAGATGTTGATCGTCGGTCTCCAGAACGGCCAGGCCGAGGACATCGCCAAGGTGCTGACCGACATGATCGAGGCCGAGCAGGAGGCCGCCCGCAAGGCCGCCGGGGCAAAGGAGCCCGGCGTGCCGGCGGTGCGCAAACTGAGCCTGACGGCCCCCGACGGCCGCGAGTTGCCGCCGCTTGACTTGGAAAAGCCCATCCGGCTGATTCCCGAGAAAGGCACCAACTCGATCATCGTTTTCTCGACCAAGAAGAACAATGAGGCCCTGACCGAGATGGTCGAGGTGTTCGACACGCTGCCGGTCGGAGCCGAGACCGACGTGAAGGCCTTCGCCCTGCGTTATGCGATGGCTGAACAGGTCGCCGAGGTGCTGGAGAAGGTCTTTGACGACGGCAAGGCGGCCCTCAAGCGGCCGTCCGAGGGTGACGGCGGCGGTCTCGAAAAGGGCATTCTCCCTCCGGTCCCGCCCGGACTGGCGGCCAAGGGGCTGCCCTACCAGGTCTCTTTCTCGCACGACGCCCGCAGCAACACGCTGTTCGCCATCGGCCGCACCGACGCGGTCAAGCTGGTCAACGTGCTGGTGACCGAGATGGACCGGCCCAGCACCGATCTCGGGATCGACTCCCACATCATCGCGCTGCGGAACGTGCAGTCATCGACCATCGAAGAGCAAGTCACCGATCTGCTCGAGAAACGCGCGGAGACCATGGGCAACACGGGCACGGAACGCGACGTGGCCGTTGTGAAGGCCGATGATCGCTCGAACTCCCTGGTTGTCTTCGCCAACGACGACGTCTATGACATGATCGAAGAGCTGGTGATGAAGCTCGACGCGGCGGACAGCTACCGCATCGTCACAACCGAATTCCGCCCGCTCGAATACGCCGACGCGATCAAGCTCCAGCGTTTGCTCGAGGAGGTCTTCGACGCCAAGGAAGACGCCAGCCAGAAGACCGATACGCAAGCCAACGACACGCTCAGTGTTATCGCCGACGGGCGCAGCAATTCGCTGGTGTTGACCGGCACGCGCGACTACCTCGAGGAAGCCAAGGACCTGGTGACCAACCTCGACCAGCAGTTCGAGCCGACCGTCGAGTTCAAGGTGGTCAAGGTGCGGCTGAACTCATCCGCCAATGTGGCCGCCCGCCTGAACGACATGATCGACAAGACGCTGTCGGACCAGGAGTCGAACCTGACCGGCGCCCCGATCCACATCGCCGCGGACCCGATCTCCGACAGCCTGCTGCTGGCGGCGTCGCGCGAAGACATGGTCATGATCGAGCGCTGGATCGAGATTTTGGACAAACCTTCGGAAATCGGCCGCATGACGCGCATCCTGCCGCTCAGGCAGCGCAGCGCCGAGGAGCTGGCCGACAGCTTGCAAGACCTGTTCCAGAACACCGGCGAGGATGTTGACCTGACCGTCACGCATGAGCCGACCACCAACTCGATTGTCGCAATCGGCCCGCCGGCTCTGCTCGAGGATATCGAGGATATCGTGCGCCGATTTGACGACATCGATCCGCAGGCCGTTGCGGTGGTCAAGAGCTTCAAGCTCAAGCAGGCCGACGCCGAAGATGCCGGCGACCTGCTGATGAACATCCTCGAAGGCCAGGGCGGCGCTGTCGGCGGCGGCGGCCGGGGCGGCGGTGGCGGCAGCGACACGCTCCGCGACGTCATGCTCATCTTCCAGACCGAGCATCCCGATCTCGGACCGCAGACCTTCAAGGCCATGCGCCAGAACATCGTCGTTACCGCCGACCTGCGCACAAACTCGCTGATGATCGTCGCGCCCGCCGAGAGCATGCCGCTGATGGAATCGCTCGTCGCCGCCATCGACATCATCCCCAGCGACGCGACGATCCGCGTCTTCCCGTTGCGCAACTCCGACGCCGAGCAGATGGTCCAGATGCTGGAACCGCTGTTTGAGGAGACGTCTCAGGGTACCGGCGATGACAATGAAGAGCGCCAACTGACGATGGGGGCGCTCGGCGCCGGCGGCCGGCAGCAGATCAGATTCAACACCGACGTGCGCACGAACTCTGTGATCGCCGCCGGTACGCCCGGCTATCTCGACATCGCCGAAGAGCTGATCCTCTCACTGGACAGCAAACCCATCGAGGAGCGCAAGACGGTCGTCTACGCGCCCCGCAACACGCCCGTGGAAAGCCTGGTGGCATCGCTTGTCGATTACAGCGACGCCGAGCAAACGCTGCTTGACGAGCTCGGCGATGACATCTCCACCCAACGCCGCCTCGAACGCGAGATCGTCGCGATCGCCGCGGAAGATTCGAATCGCGTCATTATCAGCTTTGATCCGCGCCGCGAGACCGAGGTCTTCGATATCGTCAATGAACTCGATCAGCCGCCTCCCCAGGTCAGCATCGAGGTTCTGATCGTCGAAGTCACCATGGAGAACTCGCTCGAACTCGGCGTCGAGTTCGCGTTCCAGGATCTTCAGTTCGCCGCGGCCGGCCCGTCCGACACCACCACGTTCGACTATGTCGGCGGAACGGACATCGGCGCCGTCGGCACCGGGCTGGGTGGCTTCTCGTTTACCATCACAGGCCGCGATTTCAACTTCCTGCTCCGCACGCTCCAGACCGAGACCGGCCTGAACGTGCTAAGTCGACCGCACATCGTGGCAATGGACGGCCAGGCAGCCAAAATCGAGGTCGTCAACGACGTGCCGTACGTATCGGGGAGCAGCACTTCCACCGTCGGTGGCCAGATCACCACGTCGGTCGCGCGGTCGGACGTCGGCATCAAGCTCAACGTCACGCCGCAGATCAACCCCGACGGCTATGTGCGGCTCGAGATCACGCAGGAAGTTTCGGACTTGACCGACTCGACCATCGAGGTCGGCCCGGGCCTGACCGCGCCTATCTTCCGGGAGAGCCTGGCCGAGACCGTCGTGACTGTGCGCGACAACGAGACGGTCGTGCTCGGCGGCCTGATCCAGGAACGAGACGAACGCACCGAATCCAAGGTTCCGGTCCTCGGCGACGTCCCGGTGCTGGGGAATCTCTTCCGCTATGATGACACGACCACCAGAAAGGCCGAACTGCTCATTATCATGACGCCGCGCATCATCCGCACGGTTGACGACTATCGTGAGATTTCGGTCGCCGCGCGCGACGCCACCGGCACGCTGCCGGAACATGTTTTGACCAACCCCTTGATGAACAACCTGCGCGTGCAGCCCGAAAACCTGCTGCCCGGTGAATACGATGAGTTGGGGCCGTTCCCCAAGGATGACATCCAGGAAATCCGCGAAGAGGTCGGCAGCGAAGAGTATGGCCCGCTGGGTAACCTGCGCTCACTGCGGCGCGAGATTCACACAAACGACCCGGCTGATGTAAGCTATGATCTGCCGATCGCGCGGCTGGGACACGATCAGCCATGATGCCGGACCGCGGCATCAGCATGCGATGACAAACGGGAGAGTGTTGATGCCCTCTGGCCGCGCCGGAATGCTTGTGCTCAGTAGTGTACTCGCAGGTTTACTTGCCACCTCATGCGCGACCCCCCCCAAGGCGCCACCGGCCACGGGTGAGATTTTTGACGCCAGGGACGTGGCCACCCGCGACGATATCACGGCGATCTACACATACTGGCGCGAGCCTCCGTGGCTGCTGGAGATGGGCAGCGCGGTCGGATTTCGGATGGTTGCCCTCTTTACCCCAGGCGGCACGGCGCCCGATTTCAAGTCCAAGGGCTGTTTCGTCTCCGGCACGATCGTCGTCAAGATATACAAGCTCAAGCGCGACCGTGGCACAAACACAACCAGCCGCGAACTGGCCCACGAATGGCGCATGAACGAGGCTGAGGCCATGGGCTTCCGCGTGCGGCGGATGTCGCCCATGGGCTATTCGTATATGTTCATTCTCCGCTGGCCGAAGGATCTGGATCTGAGCGGCGGCGAGGTCGAGATCGGCGTGGAGTACGAGCGCCTGGACGGTCGCGTCATCAAATATCCCCCGCGGCGCTTCAGGTCGCCCGGCGTGAGCACCTCACCCTAGAACGATTTACCTAATGGCGTAGCGGCCGACCCCCGAGTCGGCCGTGACCTCAAAAGAGTGCACGCTGGCTAAAACCGTCCGACTCGGGGTCGGACGCCACAGGCAAACGTAGTTCACTCTGGAATGCGGCAGTCGACCTCCGAGTCGGCCGGAACCCGGCGAGGTTGCAGCTATCCATGTCCTGGGCCCTTCTTGGCATCGCGTTGCTGGTTACATACGTGCTGCAAACGGCCGTGGTCAACGTGCTCGACCCGCGACTGCTGGGCCAGCCGCCGGTGGATCTTTTCCTGGCGCTCGCACTGGTTTACGGTCTCCGCGCGCCGCGCGACGACGCCCGCATCGCCGGTTTTCTGGTCGGCCTGGCGCAGGATTTCAGCGGTGTGGGTCCGCTGGGCATCCATGCATTCGCGCTGGGGCTCACAGCGCTGCTGCTGACGAGTAACCGCGACGTCTTTCGCATCAATATCTGGCTGGTCCGGCTGATTCTCGCATTTATCATGGCGCTGCCCGCACAGTTTGTCCTCGCTGCTCACGTGCGCTTGTGGCTGGGCAGTGCGGAGCCGGCCGCCAGCCTGCTGCTCGGCGGACTGCTGACGGCTTTTGCTGCCGCCTTGCTCGCCGCGACCGCGACGGCGTTGCCGTGGCTCTCCGCAGCGAGGACCGCGAGCCGTGGTTCGTCCGCTCGCTGGTAGGTAGTGCTGGTTTATCTGCGATCCGCCGCTAGAATCTGGCGAGGGTGCCGTGCCGCTTGTCCGTCAGCATGCACGCAAGACACGTTTTGGCGGAAGGTTCAGCTCACTGCGAATCGGGAGGCCGAAAAATGCTCACCGTCAAATCGATTCTCGACAAGAAACCGCACCGTGTGATCAGCATTCAATCAGATGCAACAGTGCTCGAGGCCGCCGAGGCCATGAACGAACATCACATCGGGGCGCTGGTGGTCACCAGCGAGGGAAAGGTGGTCGGCATCTTCACCGAGCGGGATGTGCTCAACCGGATCGTCGCCTGTCAACGCGACCCGGTAGCCGGGCAAGTGAGGGACTACATGACGTCACCGGTGGCGGTCTGCGCCCCTGAAACCACCGCAGACGAGTGCCGCAGCGTCATGCGCAATCGCCGCATAAGGCACCTGCCCGTCGTCGAGAACGAGCGTCTTGTGGGAATGATCTCCATCGGCGACATCGTCGAGACCAGCGAAGCCGAACAGAAAGAGACCATTCGCTACCTGCACGAGTACATGCACGGGAAGTGGGACGACGAAACGGAGTGAGCCGCGCGGCCACAGCGCTTCGCCTTTGAGCGCGGAGGGCAACCCCTCAGTCGGCCATGCTCCGAGGGCAATGCGGCGTGCAGAAACGTCTGATTCAGGGGCGGCAGGCGCCGCAAGCACACAAATTGACGCTGATCATCACTACCGATCCGGCTCGGAATCCGCGGTCACATCGCCACTCTGCGTGCCCCCCAACTCCAGGCGCGTCGAGCGCGTCGCGTCGATCGGATTCAGGTTTATCGAGCGGATCAGCACCGGGCTGAGTGGGAGATAGTTGCGGTTGGTGGGAATCTCTCCGAGCTGCTTCAGCGTGCGCATGCTCTCTTCATCGCGCGCCTGACCAATCACCGTGTATTTGCCATCGAGCTCTGGAAGCCGATCCAGCGCGATGAAGAACTGGCAACTTGCCGAGTCCGGGTCATCTCCCTTGCGCGCCATCGCCAGCGTGCCAGCCACAAACGGGGTGGCGTTGAATTCCGCGGGTATGAGCTTGCCATCCGGCCGCTTGCCGCGCCCGTTGCCCAACGGGCAGCCGCCCTGAATCGCCATGCCGGTGACAATCTTGTGAAAAGTCTTGCCGTCGTAAAACCCGCTGCCCGCCAGCTCCAGGAAGCTCTCGACATTCAGCGGGGCCTCGTCATAGCAGAGGTCAAAGGTCAGCTTGCCATAATCGGTGACCAGCAGCGCCTGCTTGCGGGGCTCGATGCGAAGGTCAACGACCGCCTCGCCGAAACGCCCATCCAACGGCCGCCAGATCACCCGGTGCAGCCCGGTATAGCGCAACCCCGTGTGCAACGGCTGCAAGTCGATCTCGGTCCCGAGCGTGCCGTGCGGTGCCAGCCGTAGCATGCCGCCAACCGCTTCGGCATCTGACGCGTACGCCGGCGGCCGCAGGAACTCGGGGTTCTCAGCTTCGAAGGCCAGTTGCAACGCCGGTTGCTCGGGTATACCGAACACCAGCTCCAACGGCAGCGCGACCCCCGCGCCGGCGTCAAACGCACATGTCAGCGGCAGCTCGACCAACTCACCCGTCAGGTTGTGCAGCAGGAAACGCACGCGAACCGGGTGTTGGGGCGTGATCAGACGCTCAACCGCCAGCAGATCGACGCCAACGCCGGTCTGGCGCTTTCAACGGCGTCATCCGCGCGGCCGGCCGGCGGGCCGCCACACAATAAAGCGATACCCAGTATCGGGGCGAGCAGAGCTGTAAGAGAGTTGTAGCCGCGTATCATGACACCTCGCACGCCCTTATACCCGCATCCGCGCCGGCGGTTGCCGGCGTCATTGGGCTCGCGTTTTTTCCGGGTGGCCGCCGTCACACGCCTACATGACGGCGCGAAGTTCTAAGTGTAGCACATCCCCATGCGCCTGAATAGCTTTGAGCGCATCGTTGCTGGGCCGTTCGTCGAGCGCGATCGTACACCATGCGGCCTTGGCCCCGCGGAATACCTTGCTGGTGATCTCCTCGGCGTTGATCCCGTCCGCCCGGATGGCCTCCAGAATATTGGCCATGACGCCCACCTGATCGCGCAGGCGCAGAACCAGTTGCCACATCGCCGGGCTGTGCTCGCACAGGTTGACCGCGTTGATGACCTCACCCGACACGAGAAACGCCGACACGATGCGCACAACCTCGTCGGCAACCGCCTGCCGGGCCTGCTCGGTCGCACCGCTGATGTGATGGGTCCCGATCACGCCGGGCAGCTTGAGCAACTGCGAGCGAATCTTGCCGCTGGGGCCGGCTGGCTCGCTCTGGTAGACATCCAGGGCGACTTTGAGGTTACGGCTCTTGACCAACTCAACCAGCGTCGATTCATCCAGTAGGCTGACATCGCCAATGTGTACCAGCAGCGCGTTTTCCTGAATGCTCTCCAGGAAATCGTCATCGATGGCCTGATCGTAGCCGTGCCCGACCGGCGTGTGTACCACGACCACGTCACTGCGTCGGGCAAGCTCGCGCGGCCAGTTGCACAGCTCAATACCGCAATCGCTGGCGGCGTCGTGGTTCGGTTCGGCCATCCAGGTGAGCACCTTCATCTTAAAGGCCTGGGCGCGCTCGGCCAGGGCCAGCCGAAACGGGCAGCTTCCCAGCACACCCAGCGTGCGCCCCGCCAAACCGCGCGCATCAAGGAAGCGGCCCCGATCCCAACGCCCCTCGCGCAGCGTGATTGCGTTATCGATGATGTGCCGGTCCAAGGCGAGGATGAGCCCGATGGCCATCTCGGCACACGCGACCGCATCCATGTCCGGACAGTGCGTTACGAAAATCCCCTGCGCCGATGCCTCATCCACGGCGATGGTCGCCCCGCTGATGCCGGCACACACGATCATCTGTAACGCCGTCCCCCGGTCGATGACGTCGGGAGAGACCGGTGTCTGGCCGACTATCAGAATACTCACGCCGTCAATGCTGCGAGCCAGCGACGCGGTTGTCGGCTCTGTCTCGACCACCACCTCGCTGCCGAGCCGGCGCAACTCGTCCATGGCGGACTCGGGCAGCTCGCACGCGACCATGATTTTCATGACGTGTTCACCTCATCACGAACCGGTAGATCGTCCGCGCGACCATTAGACGCAGTTAAGCCCGGTTTCTCAATAGCAATCCGGCGGGCTGCGAATTTTCCACTCACGGTCCGACCATGCGCTGCTCAGCAACCCGGCGTGAAACAGTCGCGGCATAAGCCCCCGATGTGCGGCGTGCGTCCCACAGGCCACCGGCGCAAAACAACGCCGGGCCCCGATGAGCCCGGCGCCGTTCTGTGCCCGCTGGGTGGATACGCCAGTTCCGGCTTAGCCGCCCAGCGCCAAAATAAAGTCGTCGATGTCGCCGTTATTAACCAGACCATCGTTGTTGCAGTCGGCGAGCATCAAGTCGCAAGCGGGATACGTAGCGGCGTAGCCGGCGGCATCCGTGACGGCCATTACGAATGGGTCGATGTCGCCATTGTTCAACACGCCGTCACAATTGAGGTCGCCGGGCGGGTATGACTGTCCACCGCCCGCCATAGCCCAGATCTCGACATCGTCGATATTCCATCCGGAGTACGCGTACGCGTAGTTGTTAATCGTATAGCTCCAACGCACCGACACGGCCGGCTGGTCGTCGGCGATCGCGGCGATGTCGTACGCCTGTGCCGACCAGGAATTTTCCGTGACGACAGAACTCCCGTTTGACCAGACGGTTTCCCAATCACCGCCGTTGGAAACCTCGACCATGAATGACACGTAGGGCTGGTAGTCGCAGTTCAGCCAGCGCTGGAAGCGCAGGCTCACCTCGCTCATGTCGGTCAGGTCGATCGGCCCGAGCGTGAGGTGATACGGCCCCCCCGTCGTCAGCGAGTAGTCGCCATCGAGGTTGACGCCAAAAACATTGGTGCCGCTGGCGCCGCCGGATGGGTCGGCGAATCCGTACGAACCGCCGCCCTGGCCGGAGGGCGCGCCAAACGCCCATTCGCCCTCCATGCTCCAACCGGGATCTGCGTCGAGCGTCCACGCGTGCTGCATCGTGGGCACACCGACCTTAAGTGTAACCGGGCGCGTCGTGTCGCCATCGTGATCGGTCAGGTTGACGAACGAAACCGTGTCCTGGTAGCTCCCGTTTGGCATCGCGTCGGCATTCGAGTTGATCGAAACCGTGACTATGGCCGTGCCGCCAATCGGAATCACCCCCGTGCCGTTCACGATCGTGACCCAGGATTGCGTTGCGGTCGCTTCATAGGTGAGCGCGGCGTCGGACAGATTCTCAAGCGTATAGTCGACACTGTCCGGCGCGAACGGCCCGCCCGCCTGACCTTCAGCATAGAAGCCGTCGGCCGGGTCAACACGCAGGCCACTCGGCGTCACACCGGTGATCGGAACAGTCGGGTCGCCGAACAGGTTGAGCTCGTAGGTACACCAGCGCATGCACGATTCGTTGATCCGGTACAGGTTGTCTTCCTTTGAATCCTGATTTGCCCGGCTCAACTGCGGCATCGACTCGGCATAGACGGCATCCCAGAACTCACGATTGAAACGCTGCGATGGTCCGTCGGTCGAGTCCCATTCGCCCCAGCCATAGCGGGCGTTCATGATCACGGCGAACGCGCCGTAGTCGGTCTTGATGTTCATTGCCTCGGCCCAGCAATCCGCACCGTCGAAGTGCCCGGCGAGACAGGTCTGCGAATAGACAAAACACAGATCTTCGTTGGTCAGATCGCTCAGGACGTCGCTGTTGTAGAACTTCATTGCGTACGAGACGTCCCCGTGACCCAGATGATTGAGGGTGTGTACGCTGCCGTTGATCCGTGAAGCGAGTGTCGCCTGAGACCACGACATGTCGCGCTCGAAAAGCTCATCGAAGTCGTATTCGGCGGAGGGAATACCCACGGTCGTATAGCCGTGCGTGCTGGCGCCGTCAATCAGCTCTTCCAACGTGTTGGCGGCGTAGTCAGACACGCCTCCGAAGCCCAGGTACTCGCCGACCAGCAGCACCTTGTTGGGATACGCGTGGTTACCCTCGAGATACCAGATTGTCTTGTTCACGAAGCGGGCGGCCTCGATGGTGTCGCCGACGGCAGCCCGCCCCACGTAGACCTCGGCAACCATATCGACGTCACCACCGCCGGGCCCATCGGTCGGCTCCCCCCACCTGGCGTCACCGTCGTAGTTATACGTGCCATCCAGGCAGGCGTAGTAGATGTCGCCGGGCATCGCGTACTCGATTTCGCCGGACAACGAACTCACGTATAGATCCTTGGCCGGAATCACGTCATCATCGCCACCAATCAACACATAAGTTATGCCGTCGCTGGCATAGGCCGCGCTGATGTAGTCGCGAACGTCATCCGGATTCACGCTGCCGATGTCGGTTGTCGTGTGAAGTTCCGTCGGCATGCCGTGAGCGTCGTGGTAACTCTTGAGCGGCGCGAAGACCGGGGCCAACGTCGGCGTCGTGATGATCAGCAGATCGTAGCTGCGCGGACCGCGTGTGGAAGTGGCGGCGTACGTACGGGCGACCTGAGGGTTGTCCACTTTGGCGCGGACTTCCGCCTGATCCGACAAGAGCCCGCGGTATAGCGGCGCCACGCGCCCGGTTTGTACGGTCTCAACCACAACCCGCAAGTGCGGCGAATAGCGCAGCTCACCGGTCGCGGGAACATACGACACCGGCCGCAGCTTCAATGTCAGAATCTGGTAGCCACGAAAACTCTGCACGCCGATGTACTCGAATTCCGCGTCAGGGAAAGGCTGCGCCGATGCGTAGATCGTCTGATCCGGCGTTGGCACGGCGGCCATGTCGGGGCCGGCGGAGAGTCTGACCGGTTTTGGAACCGGCTCAATCAGGTAGCCATCGCCCAACAGCACGCTTTCATCTGAGATCACGCGGATGCTGGAGACGTCGGCGCCGCTTGGCAGCAGGATTCGTGCTCCGCGCGCGGGGCAGCGCCGGCTCACCGACCTGACCGCCGTTCGAGCAGGCGGGAATCGTCACCCGGTCATACACGTCAGCGCCGATTCGGACAGTGGAAACGTCGGGCCGCTCGAAGCGGTAGTCGGCGGTAACAACCTCATCGGCCAGCGCCGCGGCGGCACCAGCCAGCACCAACAGGGATACGCCGATGCTCATCACAGACAATCGCGTGCTGAGAGTCATACTCATCCTCCCGAGAGTGTCGGTATTTTCGTGCGTGACTGCGGTAAGGACGCCCCGCCACTAGTGACAGGGCCTCAGAATACGCTTCCGTTCCCGCCGCGCGCGACCATCGCCAGATCGTCATCGCGCGCGGGGTTGCCGACCGGCACCGGTCGCCGGACCACGGCACCGGCCGGCATTGGTCCCGCGGGAGGCGGTTATGCCCCGTCCAGAAGCGCGAGAAAAGCGTCAATATCCGCGTTGTTCACCAACGTGTCGCCGTTGCAATCGGCCAGGTTGATGTCACATTGCGGGTAAGTCGCAACATATGTTGCCGGATCCGTCACGGCCAATACGAACGGGTCGATGTCACCGTTGTTCAGCAACCCGTCGCAGTTGACGTCGCCCGGCGCGTACTCCGACCCGCCGGCCGCCAGCCCCCAGATCTCGACATCATCGATGTTCCAACCGGAATACGCGTACGCGTAGTTGCCGACTTCATAGCCCCAGCGCACGTAGACGGTCGCCTGGTCGTCAGCCGTTGAAGAGATGTCGAACTCCTGCGCCGACCAGTCGTTCTCCACTATCTCGCTGCCACCGTTCGTCCACAACGTGGTCCAGATGTCGCTGCCGCGCGATACGTCTAGCGTACACACGACGTACGGCTCATAGTCGGTGTTGAGCCAGCGCTGGAATCGCAGGCTCACGTCGGTCACATCGCTAAGGTCGATCGGGCCCAGCGTCAGGTAGTACGGGCCGCCGGTGGTCAGAGAGTAGTCGCCATTCAGATTCACGCCGCACACATTCGTGCCCGATGCGCCACAGTTGGGGTCGGCGAAACCGTGCGAGCCCCCCAGTCCCATAGGCTGGCCGAAGGCCCACTGGCCTTGCATCGACCAGCCGGGATCGCTGTCAAACGTCCACTGGTATTGCACACCGGGAACACCGACGGTGAGCGTGACCTCGCGCGTCGTATCGCCGTCGTGGTTGGTCTCGTTCACGAACGTGATGGTGTCCGAATAGTCCCCGTCACCCAGTGTATTGGCGGCCGCGTTGATCTCCACCGTGACCAGTGCGGAACCGCTGGCGGGAATCGTGCCGCTGCCATTCGTTACCGTAACCCACGCCTGCGTCGCACTGACACTGTACGTGAGCGGACTGTCGTCGAGGTTCTCGAGTGTGTAGTCGATGCTGTTCGGCGAGAACGGACCGCCGTGCTGCCCCTCAGCCGCCAACCCGGTGCCGGGCGAGACCGCCAGGCCGTGCGGAGGCGTAATCGTCCCAATGACTCGCAGCGACGGATCACCGAAGAGGAGCCAGGTGTTGAACGTCAACGCCCCGACGCTCGGGTAATCGTCGATCATCGAACACGATCCCGCGTAGCACAGTGCGCCAATCGTGTGGTACGGCTCGGCGGGATCTGTGAGCAAAAGCCCAAACTCATCCTGGGCTTCCATCGGCTCGGCCCAGGGGTGTAAAGTCGACGAGGCATAACAAGCGATGGCGCCGGTTGGCTGACCGCCGTTCGTCGCCCGCATGGCGGCCTCGGCGAAACATTCCGTCTCGTCGATGCTCCCCGGTTCGCACGCCACCAGGAACATGAACGGCAACATGTTGTCGTTGGTGAGGCTGGCAATGTCCCCCGTATCGAAGCCGGTCGTGCTCAACCCGAATTCGTAGCCGTGCCCGCAGTAGTTGAGGACACCCCGGCCGTCATTGAGAGCGGCGCTGACCTGCGCGGCCGTCGCACCGGGATCGTAGATCTGATCCACCTGCGTATAGCCGTTGGCCAGCAGCCAGCCGCGAATCTCGTTGATGTGCTGCGTGTCAGATTGCCCCTCGTCGCCGATGCCGGCTCCCTCAGCCGAGCCGATGCCCGTGCCCTTCCAGAACCAGTCCTGCTGGGTGGCGGGCATATTCTCATAGTCGATCGTCCGCGCCACCTGGGTATCCACGTGAGCCGCCGTACTTGCCGAAAAACGGCCGAGCATGATGTCGGGATAAGCATCGCCACCCGCCACCTTGGCATACACCGGATCACCCGGGCCGGAATTGCCCGATCCGCCCTGCGTGGTGGCCACGGTCACCTGGGCCAGATCACCCACGAGCAAGACGAATGCCAGGTCACTCGTGTCATAAACACTCTGGATATACGCCGCGATCGCGGCGTGCGAGTTGCCGATGGTCGATACGCCGACAACCGTTGTATTGATGCCGGCGGCGTTCTTGTGATCCGCGAACGGCTGGATATTGGGAATCCACGCGTCATGGCAAATGATCAGCATGTCTCCCTGCTCGTCCAGCGGCGCGTAGCGACTGTCCAGCGTGTAGTTGAGGAAGTGTGCTCCGTAGACTTCGTGGAATGCCCTGCTCAGGGCGCGCGCCCGCATTGGCCGCGTCAGCACGTTGACCTGACCCGGGCCAACCGTGGTGACTTCAACGGTCACTTCCGTGTATACGCGCAACACGCCGGTAACCGGGTTGTATTGAAACGGGTTAACCCGCACCACCGCGCCGCGGTGGTCGCGCAGGATGTATGGGCTGCCAAGCTCGGCCACGACCCCGGGGTAGAACGCATCGGTCGTGTAGGCGTCACCAAACTGGTACGGCACCGTAGCCGGGTCAATGTCACGGCTGATGACACCTTTCGACGGGACGATCGCCGCCGGAATCTCGTAATACCGCTGACCGACAACCGTCACGGCCATCTCGGCATTGTCCGGAATAATCAGGCTGTCACTTACGTACGGAACTTCGGGGGCGCCCAACTCGTTCGTGAGAGGCTCGCCGCTCAACAGCAGCGCCTCATAGGCCTGCCCGTTGATCACAACTTGGCGCGATCGGTAGTCGCCGAACTCGTAATGCACGACCATGCGGTCCGGCTCGTCGACGACTAGATCGGTCGTAACCGGGCTCATCGCCGCGCCGGCCATCCAGGCCGTGGCGAGTAAACACACCATCGCTAATCCGACACGTGCGGGGTTCCGTTTCACGACTCGTCCTCCTCATATGGGTTGCGCGGCGCATAGTGAGCTGCGCGGCAACTCCGGCACGAGGCGCAGCACCCCATGCCGCGGGAAACTGTCATCGCTGTACGCGGCTGCGCTTCCTTCACGTGACATGCCCGTCTCTTGTAGATATGACGGATTGGGCATGCCGACAAAAACCGACAAGCCCATAATGACAGACAGGTTTGTCCAATATGTGTCCAAATTGTGTCCAAACAGGAAATTGAGGCGTACATCTTCGGTCTCGTGTTACCCACAATCACCCGGCAAATCTACAATGGCGCCGGCGTCGCGCGAATCAGGCGTTCCCAGGCCAACAACCGCCGGGTTGTGTCACAGGATGGCCTGTCGCGACGGGTTGTCAGGTGGATATGCCGAGAAACGAGCCGGAAATCCTACTGGTCGAAGATGACGAACGCATCCGAAAGCAGCTTCTGGATGCCCTGCGCGCCGCGGGCTTCTGGGTGGACGTCAGCACGTCGCTGGCCACCGCCACACAGGCCCTGCGCCGCGATTATGACCTGATGCTGCTTGATTTGGGCCTGCCCGACGGCAACGGGCTGGACCTCTGCCGTTCACTGAGGCTGTCCGGGCGGGGCATGCCGATCATTATCCTCACCGCGCGCGATGCGCCCGAAGACCGTGTGCGCGGCCTCGATGTCGGTGCGGACGACTACGTGATCAAGCCGTTTCACCTGCCTGAACTGATCGCCCGCGTGAGGAGTGTGATGCGCCGGGCCGGGCACGCGTTTGGGCCGGGGCGCGTGCAGCACGGCATCCTCTGGGCCGATCCGGAGCGGCATGTGGCCGGGCTTGATCGAAGCGAAGTGGTGCTCAAGCCGCGCGAGTTTGACCTGCTCCTGTTTCTGCTTCGTCATCCCGGGCGAACCTGGACGCGCGAACAGCTTCTGGATCGCGTTTGGGGCGCTGAATACGAAGGGGACATACGGACCGTGGACCTGCATGTACGCCGCTTGCGCGCCAAGATTGAGGAAGACGCCAGCGATCCACGCTACCTCGAGACGGTCTGGGGCGTCGGCTACCGCCTGCGGGAAGAGCCGTGAAGAGGATTGGCGCCGATCGAGTCAAATGGCACCGCAAACTCAGCGTGCAATTGGCGCTCTGGCTGGTCGTCACCCTGATCTTTGTGCTGTTCCTGGCTCCATCGCTCTGGCAGTCACTTGATGAGTGGCTGCTGCCACATTCTTCCCAGGGGTATGTTGTCTTCCTGCCGAGCACCGACGAGCTTACACCACTTGCCGACCTGCTACTGGTGACCACCCGCGCAGACGAGGATGCCCAGCAACTGCCCGCCCCCGAAGCACTGCGTGTCGTGTCGTCGGCGCTTACCAACGAGGGGCTGGATTTCGCCTGGCTCGATGCTGACAACCGCATCCTGTTTCAAACCGGCGTCCTGTGGTGCGCGCCCGGAACCCGCCTCCCCCTGCCGGACAATCCGGAGGCGACCATCCGCTTTCCGGATGGTTCCGATCGGCTGGCCCGCGCCGTGCATGTAACCCGCTCGCGCGCGGGAATGACCGGCACCTTGGTGGTGTTGGCCATTCTGGATGCCAACACGCTCATCTATGGCCCCGACGCATATCAGGGCGAGCTCGACGGCACGCCGATTCTGGATGACGACGCCGTCGCCATGAAAATCGATGAATCAACCGGGCTACCGGTGACGATTCGTGAGGGAGAGTACGCCAACTGGGAGAGTGCGATCATCGCCGCCATGGCGTTTTTGGTCGTGATTGCCGTCGCGGCCGTGGCGGCAACCGCGATCTCATTCATGGTGACCCGTCGCCTGGTACAACTCTCCAAGGCCGCCGGCGTGCCCGTCACAGCGGGCGAGCCACTGCCCGGCCCGTTCAATGCCGCCGGCCGCGATGAGATCGCGCTGCTGGCGCGGACCATGAACTCGATGCGCGGCCGCGTTACTCAACTGCTGAATGATCTGGCAACGCGCGACGAGCGTCGTCGCGACTGGATCGCGCAGGTTTCCCACGACCTGCGAACACCGCTGACCGCGCTAATCGCCTGCCTTGATAACGCCGAACTGAAGCTGCGCCGGGGAGACGCGGCGTCGATCCGCGGAGAAGCGCTCGAACTCGTGAGCATCGCGCGCATGGATGCCGACCGTGTGCGATATCTCGCGGACGACCTGCTCGAGATCGCGCGGCTTGAGTCCAGCCAGGATCTCAATCTCGAGCCGGTGCCTCCCGGTGAATTGGTGCGCCAGACGGTCCGCGGGCTGGGCCCGATGGCGGAGGCCGGCGGCATCGAGCTTAAAGCCAATGTCGCGCCGGGGTTGCCGCTGCTGCGCGCCGACGGCCACCGGTTGATGCGTGCCATGGAAAACCTGGTGCGCAACGCGATTCAGCACGGCCGGCGGCTGATCGAGGTGGTTGTTGAGTTTCGCGACGGCCATGTCAGGTTCGAGGTGCGCGACGACGGCCCGGGCCTGCCGATCGCCGACGGCCAGGTTGTCCTCGGCCGGGCGAGTGAGCGCAATCCGCGCAACGACTCGGTCGGTCTGGGGCTGCTGGTGACCCGCAAAGTCGCCGAGGCGCACGGCGGCACGATCGGCGGCGAAAACCGCGCCACCGGCGGCGCCACCGTCTGGATCGCCATCCCCGAAAAGGTGTCAGGATGATTTTTGCGCGTCCTTGGGCGGCCGTCCGCGCGGTCGCAGTGTGATTTGCAGCCCCAGGCGGCCGGCGATGCGCTGCTTCCACCGCTCGTCGCCCAGCGGCACGCCGCGCGTGACCGACAGCCGGACAGGTTCGAGCGTTTCGTCATCCATCAGCCGATTGACCTGTGCCAGCCAGTTACGCGGCCGACTCACCGGCCAGGGCCGCACCAACCCCCGCAATGCCGACTTGCCGCCGCGCCGCACCCACAGACTGCCCCAGCGCCACGCCTCCGCCTGCCTGACCAGCTTGGCCCGCCGGGCGTTGGCTTCGACGTAGCGGCAGACGGTCAGAAAATGCTCGTCCTGCCGCACGGGGCAACTTTTGAAGCGGCCCTGATAAAGCGGCCCCTGACCCGCCGTCTCGGTGTGGGCATGCCAGCGATGCGTGTGCGTGACCGTTACCCACTGCATCCACGTGGACAGGTTGGTCGCCTTGCCCGCCTGCACGACGAGATGCCAGTGGTTGGGCATCAGGCACCACGCCAGCAGACTTGGTGCATCGGGTCGCGCCAGCCCTTCGGCCAACACGCGCTCGAAGGCGGCGTAGTCATCATTCTTCTGAAATAACGGCAGCCGCATCACCCGCCGATTCAGCAGATGATACGCCAGCCCCGGCTCCGTAATGCGTGGCGGTCGTCCCATGCCGCTACAATACCAAACCCGCCGACGGCGTCAAGAAAATCTTCCTGACACCTTTTCTGTTTCCGACCAGGCCCGCGCAGAACTCCTGTCCACCAAACGCCAGAAAACGCCGTAAGTCCTTGCTACAAAAGCGGCAGTGCCATTCCGTCCTGACACCTTTTCTGTTTCAGCTTTCGACGTGCACCCGCCGCCAGTTACCCGCCGAGCAGCGCGACAAAGGCGTCGATGTCGCCGTTGTTCATCCAACCGTCGCCGTTGATATCTCCGAGCATGATGTTGCAGCCCGGGTACTCAGATGCGTACTGGTCGGGGTATGACACGGCAAAGATGAACGCGTCGATGTCGCCGTTATTGACCCAGCCATCGCAGTTCAGGTCGCCGTGAGCGTACGAGCCCATGGCGCCCAAACAGAGGACGCTGAAGTCTACAAGATCGATATCCGTATCGCCATCACAATCGAAGAGCACGCCGCAACGAATCGCCGAGGGCGCGCGCTGGGGACCGCCCGCGCAATCTAGAAAGTCTGGCCATAGTGTGAACGTGTCCACGGCGATCTCGAGCGTGCCGGCATCCTCCGGCGACGCGCCGGACGCGATGCCCGAATAGACTGACCACACGTCGTAGTCCGGCGCGCCCACCACGACGTCGTACAGCGTGCCCGGGGCGTCAAACACGACGGGCTGATACATGCCCCCCGTTATACGCAGCGCATGCACCAGATCGCCCGAGCCGGCTTGATAGACGAGGACCACGGGATCGTTCAGGCAGTGTCCGTGGAGTTGCGGAAGGTACGACGCCGGCGTGCGCGCGTAGTTGTCCGCCTGGTTGATCGTCCGCGGCCAGCCAGCATACTGTGCATGCACGCCCGGGTCGGCGTAGCGCGGCCAGCACTCATACGTGATTGTCCGGGCGGACTTGTCGAACCGCACGATTCCGTAGCCGGGCATGCGGTCGTGCAAGTGTGCCGGCTCGAAGCCTACCGAACCATTGGGGTTCGATGCGGCGTACACTGTCACCGGGTGGCCAAAGCCGTCGATAAACTCGCCCGTGTAAGTCGGTGCGTTGGGCTCGGGGTTCTGGCCCGATTCGAGCGGCTCCCATCGGCGGGGATAGAAATTCGCGACCGACGGCACCATGAACGCGTAGGTCGCGTCGTTATGCGCGTCAATTCCCAGATGGGCCAGCAAGCCCAAATGCTGGTCGCCGCTGATGTGGGTGGCGTAGCAGCGGCGGAGGTAGTCGACGGCAATATTGCGCTGCGTCTGCGGCCAGCCGTTGCAGTCCATGTCCGCATACTTGAACGTGTTGTGGGTGTGCGTGGTCAGGTGGCTCCAGATGGACTGCGAAAGGGCGGCTTTCATGTCGGCGCCGGTCCAATCCTGCGACCAGACACTGAGAAACGCGTGCTGTCGCGCACCGAGCAAGTCCAAGCCCGGTACGTCCAACTCAGAAGTGTCATACTGCGGATCAGTGATCAGGACCGATGTGAGCCAACTCGGCAGCAGCGGTTCGTTCCTCCAGCCATGCTTCCACTGACGGTCGGCCAGAACCGCGAAGCTGACGCGGCCGTAGGTCACGTCGGTGTAGTACACCGAAATATCCTGGGCGACCGGCGTGGGGTCATACGGCGGTGGGAGGTTTGATGTTTGCGTGTTATGCACCAGATTGATGAACGATGCGGGTTGGGTGTAGCCGCCCTCGCCTGGGATGGTGGCGGCGATGCCACCTTCGCCCCAGAGATTGCCCTGATAGACGTCGTGATCATCAGGAACAATGATGGCAGGCGTGTCGCGCGTCAGGTCACGAAACGCCCAACACCACAGATACCACTTGTACAGGTAGTCGCGTTCGAGTTCCGAGTAATCGGCGCCCGACGGGCGATTTTCGTAGATCTGGTCCCCGGAGAAGAAGAGGAGATCGGGATCATGGACGGCGACGCGTGCGGTCAGATCTTCGTGCGGGAAGTACATCCCCGTCGGCCAGTCAAAACTGGCGCTGCCCGGTGAGGTATAGACCGGGTCGCAGCCCGTAAAGGCGGCGAGCACGAGTTGGTCCTGATCGACGGGATCCCTGCGGATCACCCCCTCGTAGATCGCGCTGCGCGGCATGCCCGGCCCATCCTCGTAGTCGTAGCGCACACGGTAGGGCGTATCGCGCGAGTCGTCCCAGTCTGGGACGCGGAAAGTGACAACGAAGCTAGCTGGGCTGACCGCCTCACTGGCCAGAACACTCCAGCCGCCGCCCGTGTTGGCCTCTAACTCCGCAAAGCCACCCAGGGCGACGTCAATCGGGAAAAGCTGTGCGGACAACGTCAGCATACGCGCGCTGAGCGTGTGCTGGCAACTCAGAATCGGGCCGAGTACTCGATCGGGTTGGGCGTCAACCTTGTCGCCGCTCAGGCTCCAGTCGTCAAACCAGAAACGCGTCTCGGCGCCGGCCGGATTCTGAATCAAGGCGACGCCGCCGGCCAGCGACGTCGCGCTGACCTCTCGTGACGTCTGGCTGAGCAGCGTCCCTGTCGCGGTGTCATGGGCTTCGAGAAGCAGCAACATCGTGTCGGGTCCGGTGGGTGTGTTGACGAGCGTCAGCGTGGTGTCCACGGGAAGGCCCGGGCCACCTGCCGCAGGCGGGTCATATCCATCATCGAAGTCGTCAATGAAGACCTGTCCGTAGTGCGTAATGCCGGTAAGCCATCCCGCGCCCTCAGCGCCGGCGTAGTGGACCGTCGCCGCGCGGCGGTAGTCCATCTCGCCATGACCGACGCCAACCAGAAAGCCCGCGACCGCCGGTTGCCTGGATGACCCGGACGCCACCAAACCCAGTCGCACCGAGAGCGCTGACGCTTCGTTTCGATCTGACAGATCGTGCGTGATCAGGTGTACGGTGCGAAACGGCAATAGGCCGCCCGAGATGCACTCGAGTCGCCCGCCTGAAACGCGCCAATCTTGGAGGCGATTCGCCCAGAGGCCGTCGCCGACCCAAGTGCGCGTGACGCCGTCGGCAAACTCGACACTCGTGCTCGCAGCTCGCGTGCCATCCACGGCGAGCATGGCCGCGAGCATCACAATAGCAGAGTGTGATAGCGAGCGCATATTTGCCCTCCTCTTGCGGAAACTCCATGGACCGCCGCTGACCGTGGCACACCTGCAGAAACCGGGACGTAACACTTCAGCGCTCTGTTGAAGACGCCGGTGTGGGTGCCGTAGGCGACGACGACCGTGTAGCTGTCGGTCCAGGCAAATGATGCTTCCTGAATCGTCGCATACTCGCCCGACACATGTCGCTCAGTCGCCCGCGTCACATACGTAGTGACCGCAGCGACGACGAACGTAGACAGCGCGCGAACTTGTGAAGCCCCCATATTCCATCCCTCAACTTGCAACGTGCGCCCCCACAGGGCATGGCGCAGCCCCGCCCCGGTACCCATGGGGGTAGAAGCGTGCATCTATGATATCAAGTGCGGGCGCACATCACAAGGCCAAACGAGTGATCGTCGTGTATCCTCAGGGCGATTGCATCTTAATTTCCCTGGGCGAGGACGTTGAGCAGGTAATCGTGGTCCCAGCCGCAACAGAGGCGTTTTGACTTGATACCGGCCTTCTTGCTCGATTCGGCTTTCAGCAGGTTCAACGCGATTCGGCTCAGCCGGGAGAAGTTCTCCGCCGCGTGGCCGGTGCGTAGGCGGTGGCGGTCCTCGTCGAAGACTACATCGAGTCGCCAGTGCAGTTGGTTCTCGACGCCCCAGTGGCCACGCACCCGCTCCAGCATGCGGCCGGCGTCGCACTTCTCCACGCTGCTGATGTAATAACGTCGATCGGTTGAACTTTCGCCATTGACTTTTCGCGTCGACTCCACGCAGGCGAAGCTACCCAGGTTGGCCCACGCCGCACCACCCGGCAGCCAGCTGACATCGGTTGTCATCCAGCAGCGGCGGGTCTCGATTCGCCCGTGGCCTTTGTCCACGTCTTGCGCATAGTCGTGCGCGACCGCGTCGCGATCCTGCCGCCGGCATTCATCGAACAACAGTTGCAGTTCCCGCTCCAACTTTGGATGGTTGCCTTTGACCTGCAATACATAGTCGGCCCCACAGGCAATCGCCTTTTCCGCAATGGCCTTCTGGCAGCCCATCGCATCGGTTGTCACGACCGCGCCATCGAGATCCAGCAGTTCAAGCAGTTGCGGAATCGCAGTAATCTCGTTGCTCTTGGCGTCGGTGACCAACTGCCCGAGCACCGTCTGGTTGTGTTCGCACCAGGCGCTGACCATGTGAATCGCCGACTGCGCGGCGACGTGATCGAAGCTGCCGCGGAGCGTCTTGCCGTCGATGGCGACCAGTCGGCCCAGCGGTTTGTCGGCCAGAGCATTCATCCAGTTCAGGAAGCACTGTTCGAACTGGCGTGGATCGAGCCGGGCGAAAACCCGGCCGAAGGTATCGTGTGAGGGGATGCCGTGGGGCAGGTCGAGGAACGTGCGGAACCACTTAAGCTTGGATTTGCCGAATAACTCGACCTGGGTCCAACCGTCGGCGCCGCAGATCACGGCGCAGATCGCAATGGTGAGAATGTCGTTGAGCGCGTGTCGTTTGGTTCGATCCACACGAGGGTCCTCGAGTTCGCGAAAGTGGCGCAGCAGGCCAGCGCGGGCTCCAACTTCCATGTTGCAGCTCCTTCCAACAACGGGTTGACGTTGCTGGCGAGGCCTCGCCGTTCCTGTACACCGCCACCCTACCGTACACGCCCAACGAGCGCAACCCTAACAAATATAGAACAACGGAGCCCTCCCCCAAACCCCCACCTCAACCATCACAATTAGATGCAATCGCCCTGGTGTATCCTCGCGTGTGTAGTCTAGCAGGACTAATGGGTTGGCGTGGCCTGGCGCAAGCCTTCCGCCCGGCCCAACATTCAATGCAACGGCTATCACCCCCCCGCCCGCACCACCGGCGGTCACGGCAAACCATCGCGTTTTGTCCGCGCCCGGCGCGCCGGCCGGCCGTATACTGTTGTGTACCGCCTTCGCGAAAAGGAGGTTACGCTCATGCTCTGCGCACTCCTCAGAACACTGGTGATCGGCGGCGGGATCGTGATCGCGTGTGCCACGCCCGCGTTCGCCGACGACACCCAACCCGCCGAAAATCCGGCCCCAACCGAAGCGCAACCGGCCGTGCTGATCGTGCCCGCCGATGAGCCGCCCAGCCAGCCGTCGCCGCCGCGCGTCACCGTGGTCCCGCCCAGGGAGCAGATCACGCCCGCACGCGACCGCACCTATCTCGACGAGTCCGGCGAGTTTGTGACCTACGCGCCCTGGCCGTTCGCACGTGCGCGGAATCACGCGCTGATCGTCCCCTACGACCGCTCGCTGCCAAGGGTCTGGCAGGAACTGCACCGGGCACAACGTTACGAGTATCGCCGCGATCGCATGCGCCGTTTCAACGAACGGGACATGGCCAAGCGCAAGCAGCGCCTGCTGAGCGCCCACGCACGCGCCCTCGCCGAAGGAACCGAGCACATGCGCGCCGGTCGCTTCCGCGCCGCGCTGGTCGCCCTCACGCTCGCCGGCGAGCTGAATCAGGGTGACGCCGCCTGCCGCCTGCACCTCGCCCAGACGCGTGTCGCGCTCGGGCATGACAAGGAGGCGGCCGAGGTTCTACGGCGGGCGCTTCAGCTTCAGCCGAAACTGGTCGCCATGCCGTTGAACCTGGATCGTTACTACCCCGAGCCGGAGAACTTCGCGAGCGACATCGACGCCCTGGCCACGCGTCTGGCACAGCGCCAGGCCACCGCCGACGAGTACTTCCTCCTGGGGTTCATGCAGTTTCAGCGCGGCAACTTCGACGCGGCGTACGCGGCGTTTGAGCGCACGGCCGCCGAGATGCCCAAAGACGAGCTGACGCAGTCGTATCTGCAACTCACGAAACCGGCGTCACGCTGACGCCGTTTCCGTTGGACGCACTTCGCACGTTTCGCCTCAGCGCGTAGCGGCCGGCGCCTCCGCGCGTAACGGCCGGCGCCTCGCCGGCCGCCGGGGATCGTAAGCACTATTCCATAGCGACGACGCGCGGCTATCGGAGACGCCTTTTCGCGTCGACGGCCTGCGAGGCGCAGGCCGCTACGGTGCGATACACGCGAGACGGTCGAACTTGTACCGCACCTGCACAGTCTCCATCCGACTGCGGCGTGAGGCGCTGCAAGCTCTCGAGGAGTGCCCTACTCGCTGCCGCGGCGTGCGCGCGTTTCTGAATATCTGACCTCGTAGATCCCCTCACGCCGAAACAGACTGCTGAACGTCTTCCAGATAATCAGCGCATCGGTGCGCAGTGAGCACGACTCGACGTATTGCACATCGAGCTCCAGCTTGTCCTCGATGGTCAGACTGCCGCGGCCGTGGATCTGTGCCAGGCCGGTAAGCCCCGGCTTGACGAGCAGCCGGCCACGCTGCCGCTCGTTCCACTCCAGCATCTGCGACATATACAAGGGCCGTGGCCCGACCAGCGCCATATCGCCGCACACCATGTTTATGAGCTGCGGCAACTCGTCGAGGCTGGATTCGCGCAGGAACCGGCCGGGTCGGGTGATGCGTGGGTCGGCGCCACTCTGAGGCGAATCGCCGTACGGATCGGCGTCGGTGCGCATGGTGCGGAACTTGAGCAACGTGAATGGTCGGCCGCCTTGACCGGCGCGATCCTGCCGGAAGAACGCCGGCCCCGGACTGTCACGCCGCACCAGCCACGCGATCGCCAGCAGCAGCGGCCAGGCGCAGCACAACGCGACGAGCGCGACGTAGCGATCCACACAGCCCTTGACCCAGATGTAGCTGGGCGTCGCCGTGCATGTCACCGGCATGTGTTCAGCGACTTCTGCCATCGTGTGTTGAGTCTATCGGCTCGGGCGCGTGCTGCGAAGATGGCGGCGTTTAGGAACGAGGCATCAGGAAGACGTCTCGGAGGTACCGAACTCGGCGTTGAGTCGGCCGACTGTCGCGTACTCCGGCGTGATGGACGCATCCGCACGACGCAAGACTTATGGAATGCAACCGCTGCTCATAGAGCGTCAGACCGGCGAAGCGCGCCGCCCCTTCGCTGCACCGTAATTACTTATTTACAAAGCATTTACGGCGCGAGCCGCCGTCCGCGTCCCAAAACCGGACAATCTCCGCTGAAACCCCCTTGCAGCCGCTGACGATTGAGTATAATAGCTGGTCCGGTGGAGCAATCCACGGGCCGTAAAAACGCGAGGCGGGTGTAGCTCAGTGGTAGAGCGTCACGTTGCCAACGTGAATGTCGTGGGTTCGAATCTCATCACCCGCTCGTTTGACCGCCGTTGTCACAAGCTGACAGCGGCGGCTTTCTTTTGACGTGGACGCGAGTTACGACGATCCCGCGGCGCGTCTCCAAACCCCCTCAAACATCGCCCGTCTTGCCAGGAAGTGACCCGGAACGACCGGGAAAGCCACTGGTCAGTGCAAGGTTTAGTGCAAGGTTCCGGGAAGGATGGGGCGGGCGCTACGCCGAGGCGTGCCATGCTAGCCGCCGTTCCGCGCGAGAGACGAGCCTGTTGCCGAGGCGTGTCTCTCCAGGGTCGCCAACGCGGGGAGGGCTTCGATCGCTCCGGCGATATCGAGCAACTTCGGATCGGTGTAGATGTTGGCTGTCAACTCGGGCTTGGAATGCCGCATAGCCGCCTGGGCCGTGCGGAGAGGCACGCCGGCCGCGCACAGATGCGTGCCAAAGCTGTGGCGGAATGCGTGAACGTCCACGACGCGATTGCGCTCATCGCGCTTTGGGATGCCGGCCGCGGCGAGATCTCGATCGAGGATGCGCGATAGCCCGGATGGGATACGAAAGAGCGGCGTGCTGGCCGGCAAGCGCGCCGGCACAGGCTCACCCTTTGCACGATGTTCGTCCTGAAGTCTCACCAGACGCTCGCGTAGCCATTCGCGCAACTCGGTGGCGAGGTCGCCCCGTAATGGTATGGATGAGCCCTGTCGGTTCTTCTCACTCGCCGGGTCGAGAACGGCATATGCAACCGGACCATCGAGTTCGAGATGAGCTACCGTCAATGACGCCAACTCACCCTTCCGGAGACCAGTCAATAGCAGTGTCTTGTAGATGAGCACACGCTCGCGACCGGCGTGTTCGAGATCAGCGATGAAAGCCGGGGTGGTCTCCAGAGCTTCCCGCGCGCGGGCGACGGCCTCCTGGATATTCTCGATGGTTAGCGGAGCGCGCTTCCACGTCGCCCGGCTCTTCGGTGAGCGCCCTTCCCGGGCAACACACGTGACCTCACGGCCGTACTCAGCCAACGGTCGCAGACGGGCGATCAGCAGCAGGCGATCGATCTCGCCAGCTGTCAGCGCCCGGCGCTGATGACGTCGGTCGCACTTCGCATCCGCCCGCGGGACATCAGCGAACGGATTCAGCGTCAGACGCCCCGTTCGGCGACACCAGTTCCCGAAGCAGACCGCCGCCTCACGGTAGCCGTTACGGGTCGCGGCCGACATGCCTTTGTTCATCTGCTCGGCGAGCCACTGTTCCAGGGCGCTCCCGGTCATCTTGTTCAACTGGGCAAAGCCGCATTCCCTGGCCAAGCGGTCCAACCGTGCCCGGACCATCTTGACCCGCCGTGGCGCACCGCCCTTGATTGTCAGATGCCGCTGGTAGGCATCGAAGTGCTTGGCCAGTGGGACATGAGCATGCTCGGCGACCTGATCCTCGGCGTCGGTCATGACGCCCGCTCGGACCAACTCTGCGCGGCGCTCGAGCTTCGCGAGCACGGCGCGAGCAGCCATCTCGTCCCGGCAGCCCGTTGAGGTTTCTACAGCCTGGCCGGCCCCGTCACGGTATCTGGCCATGTAGAAAGCTGATCGCCCGCGGACGCGGACCCTGCCGTTCTCGTTGGGCACCACCTCCGCCGAGCGGGCCTTGCCGTTCCGCAACCGCCAGCGCGCCATCCGCACACCATCGCGGTCGAAGATCTCGGCTCCGGCCGGCAGCGGCATGGTGTAGGCTTTGCGGTATATGGCACCCATGTTTCGTCCTGGCCCCGGCTCTCCACCGGGACGACCACACTGAGGCTCAACCAGCCGGAAAGCTCAAGGCCAGTTCGCGGTCGTTTTCCGCTTTCTTCGCGATGTTGGTGCGGTCGCTCGACTGCCTGCTGTGTCCCCGCCGCCGGGATCTGTGTAGATGGGCTATCACGCTTACTCCTTGAGACGCTGCTCGATATCCTCGGCCCAGCGGCGGTAGTAGTCTGCGACATCCGGCCGGTAGGCATCGCACCGGTCCGCCTTGCGACGGAGCTCCTCAGCCCACGCGGCGGGCATCCACCCCGCACAGACGTCCCCGAATGCCATCAGCCCGTCGCAGAAGCGGAACGCTGGCCCCGTTTGTGCTGCCCTGTTCGACGTCTGGTCGTCTTCCGGAGCCAGCAGCGAGAGCAACTCTGATTTGCGCGCTCGGACTTGCTCGACCAGCTCCGGCGTCAAGGCCGCGCGTGGGCGATAGCGAAGTCGGTTGCCCCGAGCCTGCAGCTCGATCCCCTGACGCGTCAGTTCAGCTAGCAGCGCGGCGGCGGTGTCGGGCGTTGCCATTATCAGACTTCCCCCCACTCGCTGCCGTCCGCGCCGGCGGCTTCCGGAATGTGGGCGAAGCGAGCGTCATCCGGGGGCTGCTCGCCGTCGGCGCAGCCATTGTCAACTTCGCAATCACCGAGACTGACGCTCGGCCCATCGGCTGAGGCGCGGGCGGTGTCAACTCTGTGGCCCCCTTGGTGAGGCACTGACAGAACTGACATAAGGTCGTCCGCAGGGTCTTTGTCAGTTTTGTCAGTGCCTTCCAGGGAGGTGCGGTGAATCTTGGGGTTGATCCAGTACGTCGTGCGCGGCCGACCGGCGGTCGGCTCGGTCGTCGTCATCAGCCAGTCGAAGTCCACGAGCAGGTCGACAGCCGCCGCAACCTCCTCCCGCCGACTCAGGCCTGCCCACCCATGGCGATACACGTCGCGCAGCGCGAATCCGTCGGCGAGCTTCCCGGTGAGGAGTTTCTGGCCGAGCGCGCGAGCTGCCGCAACGTCCGGCGTGAGGGCCGGCGCGTAGATTCGGCGGGCATGAGACTCAAGATATTCGCCCCAGCGGACGGCCTTCCGGATCGGCTCAGATTCGACTGGTCCAGTTCCGTCATCGGCCAGGTGGATAAGCAGCGCCAGGGACGGGATCAGGCTACGGTACTTTGCAAGGTGCGACACAATCGCCGGATGCTCGTCGCCGCGGCGGAGGCGGTTCTCCAACTTGGAACGCCAATCGTCGAAGACTACCTGGGCCTCTGGACTGAACCGCAGGTACGCGATGCTGTCTGCATCCGCCTGGTCAGGCTCAGCGCCGACCTCTGCCGGATTGAGCGCATTGAGGCGACCATAGACATCAAATGCCCTCTGGCGCGCCGCCGAATCGGGCCATCGATCGACGTTGTGCCAGTTGCGCGACACTTCGGGCCAGACGGCGAGTTGGAAGCGTTGCATCAGCCCATCGGCATCCGCGCCGTTGGCGAGGGCACCCCGTAGGTACGCGCCGAGCGGCCCGGGCTGGATCGAGCCAATGACCGACACGATCGCGTGCTCGATGTCGACCGTCCCGCGGCCGATGCGGTCGTAGGTGTAGCGGCCGATGCCGTTCCACGCCTCGAGGTAGAAGGCCCGGGCGCCTTCCTGGCCCTCCTTCTCCAGGGACTTCAGCAGGCCCACAAGCTCATCACGGTAGCAGACCACGCCGTTGGGATTCTCATTCAGGATCTCGCCCAGCTTTTCTACCGTTGAGTCGTTGACGAGGTATCGTCGCCGAATCGGGTGGGCCGGCTTGTCGGTCAGTGCTCTGCTGGCAACGGCACTCGCATCTTCACCCTTCTTCAGCGCTGTCTTGATGGCCGCTTCAGCTTCTTTTCGCCGCACCTTCGCAACCAGTGCTTCGGCCTCGTGCTCCTTGATCGCAACATCAAACGACTGCTTGGCCTCGATCTCCAATCGCCTCAGTGGGCGCAGCGGCTCTTGAGTTGCGGGCGTCTTCATGACGCTCGGCGACCCAATCGCCGCCCCCCAGAGGTTCGGGACGACGAGCCAGTCGTCCTGGCTTTTGGCCGAATCCCGACTTTGCGACCAAGGACGCCTGCGAGCGCAATCATCGCGGCAACGGCGGGGTAGTCCGGTGGGCACTGAATGCGTTCGGCGATGTCCTCAATCCACGGCCTCAGCGAATCTGGCAACAGACTGAATTCGAATGGAGCGACCGGTGGCAACTCCTCCGGAAGCGGCTGTGGGTCAGGCCAATCTGCGGGCGAGGTTGGCAGGGAAGTGCTGGCAAAGACGCCCCTGGTAGTTCTGTCAGGATCCCCGGGCGTACGCGTACGGACAACATGAGGCGACCGCGGCGCGCCGTTCTTTATCGCCGAGGCGACCACTTGCGCCAATTCGCGTTCTGATATCGGTGGGTCGTTCCGGTCGTTCCACGGGCGAAGCAGGTTGAGAACCTGCGATTGATTGAGACGCAGGCCGTCATCGGTGGCGAATGAAACGAGGTGGCCGGCGATGCTGAACGCCGCGTTGTTCCGGCCGCCCTCAGATGCTGTTGCGCAACCTGCGACGTACCGCTGCCCGGCCCGCACCAACTCGGCGATGGCTTCTGTGGCCGCCGGAATCGGTTTGTCCGGCGTGGTCTGTCTGGTACGCACGCCCGTCATGAGTTCGAGCAACGCTGGCGGGATCTCCGCCGGATTGATCTCGTGCGGACCATGTCCCGCACGCCACCGATAACGCTGCCCGCTCGCATGCATCGAAGGCGGAACCACGACGTAGGCGCCGTCGCCGCGCACATCGAGCCCCGGTTGTACGTTGGCAGGGTTGCGTATGACGCCGCCAGGATGCTGGAAGGCCAAGTGTCGCCCACCACCACCGGTTAGGGCCTCGACCGTTTCCGGCAGCTCGCCATTTTCCTGAGTGAAAGCGGTTAGCGATGTGTCCCCACCATGGCGCGGATCAATGTCCAGCACCACGATCCCCGATCTGGCACCCGTGCAGACGCCGACATTCGCGCCGGGCCACTGTTTCCACCAGCGCCCGATTACGCTCGGATCAGCCGAGGCATCCTTAACGCCGTTCTTGGTATGCGGGTGCTTAGCTGGACTGCTACAGCCGGACTTGCCGCACGTACAGACGCTGTCGCGCATGGAGTGCAGCGGGAGTACGAACCAGCCGTGGGCGGCGTACCACAGGGCGGAGGCTTTCAGGTGTACCGTCATCGCGGTCCAACACCTCCGCCTCGAACCGGGCGGCACCCGCCCCGCTCCCACTCCTCGATGTCGTGGCGCGACCACCGTCTTAGCGTGCCGATCTTGGTGCCGGGCGGCATGAGGCCACGATCCGCCCAGCGAAAGATCGATCTAGCCGATGCCTTATAGCGCCGGGCCAAGTCATCGGCGTTGAGATACTCCTGCGCGGGCAACGATGGCGGGGCGTATGCTCCGTCACCCGCAGTCGGCGCGTGAATTCGATCTGGCATGATGTCACTCCAATGCGGACAGCGGCTGCCACCGCGGCAACCTGGCACTTGGAGTATTCCCCCGGCAACGGGCGTGGTCGAAGCGTCGATTCCGTGGAATCGACGGTTTTATGGACGGTTCTATCGACGGTTCTGCGGCAATCTTGTCCGAGAATTCTTCAGAGTTGAGAGGAGGTACCAAGGGTGAGAGTTCCTCGTGCCCTCCCGACGCCAGATTCGCCCATATTTGTCGCGACCGAAGCGTCCGTCAGGTGTTGCCGCGCCCTTGGTTCGGTAATTGGCCAACGTGCGCGTTTTCACACCGTCGATCTCAGCGGCATCGTCGTTCTTTCTCCATTCATCGTTCGCCCGATCGAGTGGCGGGATGTCGCGCTCAAGCCGGGCCAGCGCCTCCCACTCATCTGCGGCTGGTTTGCCGGCGCAGCCATGAGATTCCCGGAACAGCTCGTGCGCGAGTGCCGCTCCCTGCTCCGTTAACGAGAACGCCCTGCAAAATTCAGACGGGCGCGCTGGGAGACTTTGACCACCTGGCTCTTCGCGCTCGCCGTAGCAGCAAAACTCGAATCGCCTGAACTCCGGCAGAACATCGAATAACGCATCATTCCATGCCTCGGTATAAGTTGCATCGCTGACCTTTTCCCGATCGCCAACGAGCTCGTCGGCCCTGCGCGTCCGTGCCTGCTGGAGCTCGTCACGACTTCCGGCATACACGCGGTACGTTGTCGCGTTATGCTCCTGATCGATCTCACAATCCGTATGAATGAAGCGACCGTCACGCATATACACCATGCCCCCGTCTGGATTGCGGTGTGTATCGCTTTCGCGAACAAGGCCAAGCCGTTCCAGGTATCTGAGGCGCGCGAGCGTCGGCGGCATCCTGCTGTATCGCGCCTGCGGGAGCGTCGCGGCTGCAATCAGTGACAGCGGAACCGGGCTGATCGGGCCGCGCCGGCCGGGCGAATGACGATCGCCGGGAAACGGGTCAAACTCCAGCTCGTACAACACCTCGAGGATTCGGCGGTCTTCAGGTATGAGCATGGGTGCGTGGTTCAACATAGCGTCACCGTGATTCCGGTCGTTGCCCGACCACCAGATGATCAATCGGCGGCGCCGCGGACGACACATGCCGGGGATTGGCTGGGTCCCGGTGCTCACTCTCTCGATAGCAAGAACGAACACTCAGCAGCGTGGAACGCGGCACATCAGCCACCGATCGTATCATAACGCCACCGCATGCGCGGCGGCCGCGCCCCAAAACGCGAGGTCGATTCCACCTGCGCGCTGGACCATCCGGATTTCGGGTCGCATAATGGCAGAAACTCCCTAAGTTGCGTGTAAAGGGGGCGTTATGGCGAAGACGCCGGAAGAGCGAGCCCGCAAAAGCATCGATCAGCAGCTTGAAGCCTGCGGCTGGCAGGTGCAGGACCGCGACGAAGCTGACATCACCGCCAATCTCGGTGTCGCCATCCGTGAGTTCCCGCTCACCGGCGGCGACGAAGCCGATTATCTGCTCTACGCTGGCGGTAGGGCTATCGGTGTGGTCGAGGCCAAACCCGAGGGCACGACGCTCACGGGCGTCGAGATCCAGTCGGCCAAGTACACACAGGGGCTCCCGGAAAACCTGCCCGCCTATCACCGCCCGCTGCCTTTCGCATACGAGAGCACCGGCCGGGAGACGCGCTTCACCAGTAGGCTGGACCCCGACGCCCGCAGCCGTGAGGTCTTCACCTTCCATCGACCCGAGACGCTGATCGAGTGGGCGCAATTGACCGAGCAACTCAGGGAACGCCTGCGCACCATGCCGCCGCTAGTCACCGGCCGCCTGTGGGATGTCCAGCAGCGCGCCATCGTCAGTCTGGAGGAGTCGCTCGCCAACAACCGCCCCCGCTCGCTGATTCAGATGAGCACCGGCTCGGGCAAGACCTTCACGGCGGTCAACTCCGTCTACCGGCTGATCCGCCACGCCGACGCCCGCCGGGTCGTCTTCATCGTAGACCGTGGCAACCTGGGCCGGCAAACGCTAAAGGAATTCCAGCAGTTCGTCACGCCGGACGATGGACGCAAATTCACCGAGCTGTACAACGTCCAGCATCTCCAGAGCAGCACGATCGACAAGGTCAGCCGGGTCTGCATCACGACCATCCAGCGGCTCTACTCGATTCTGAAGGGCGAAGAACTCGACCCCGAGCTGGAGGAGGGCTCGACTTTTGATTCCGGGCCGCTGCTTGCCAAGGAGCCGATCCCCGTCGAGTACAACCCCGCCATTCCCATCGAGACCTTCGATTTCATCGTTACCGACGAGTGCCACCGCTCGATCTACAACCTGTGGCGGCAGGTGCTCGACTACTTCGACGCCCACATCATCGGCCTCACCGCCACGCCGTCGATGCAGACCATCGGCTATTTCAATCGCAATCTCGTGATGGAGTACGCCCACGAGCAGGCGGTCGCCGACGGCGTCAACGTCAACTTCGACGTGTATCGCATCAAGACGCGCATCACCGAGCAAGGCTCGAAGGTCGACAAGGGCTTCTACGTTGACAGACGCGATCGTGAGACCCGCGCCAAACGCTTTGAGCAGCTCGACGAAGACCTGATCTATGACGAGAGGAAGCTCGACCGGGACGTCGTCGCGCCTGACCAGATACGGACGGTCATCCGTGCATATAAAGACGCCTTGTTTACCGAGTTGTTCCCGGGGCGGACGTGGGTGCCCAAGACGCTGATCTTTGCGAAGAGTGATTCCCACGCCGACGACATCGTGCAGGTCGTCCGGGAGGAGTTCGCCAAGGGCAACGAGTTCTGCCGGAAGATCACCTACAAGACCACCGGCGCGAAGCCCGAAGACCTGATCGCCGAGTTCCGCAACTCACCCATGCCGCGTATCGCCGTCACCGTGGACATGATTGCCACCGGCACCGACATCAAGCCGCTGGAGGTGGTCTTCTTTATGCGCTCGGTCAAGAGCCGCACGTTTTTCGAACAGATGAAAGGCCGCGGCGTGCGGGTCATCAACGATACCGATTTTCAGGCGATCACGCCCGACGGCGGCACCAAGGACCACTTCGTCATCGTCGATGCCGTCGGCGTTTGCGAAGCCGCCAAGTCCGACACCCAGCCCCTGGAACGCAAGAAAGCCGTCTCGTTTGAGAAGCTCATGGAGACCGTGGCCTTCGGCGGCACCGAAGAGGAAGTTATCTCGTCGTTGGCTGGTCGTCTCGCCCGGCTGGAACGCCGCCTGAGTAAAGAGCAGCAGGCCGAGATCAAGGAAGCCGCTGGCGGCCAGTCCCTCTCGCAGATTGTCGGCGGCCTCGTCTCCGCACTCGATGTTGACCGCCAGGTCGAGCGTGCCAAGTCCGAACACAACACCGACGCCCCCGCCGACGAGCAAATCAAGCAAGCCGCCACGAAGATGATTACCGAGGCGACGAAGCCACTTCGCAAGGCGAAGGTCCGCAACAAGATCGTCGAAATCAAGCAGTCCTTCGAGCAGACCATCGATACGGTCAGCCAGGATGAGTTGCTCGACGCCGGCTTCGACGCCAAGGCCCAGGACCGGGCCAAGCAGACGGTCGAGAGCTTCGAGAAGTTCATCGAAGACAACCACGACGAAATCACGGCGCTCCAGGTGCTCTACAGCCAGCCGTATCGCCGCCGGCTGACCTTCTCGGAAATCAAGGAACTCGCCGACGCCATCAAGAAGCCGCCGCTCGGGCTCACGCCGGAGCGCCTCTGGCGGGCCTACGAGACGCTGGAGAAATCCAAGGTCACAGGCAGCGGCGGCAAGCAACTGACCGACATCGTTTCTCTCGTCCGCCATGCTCTGGACCACGATCAGACGCTAACGCCCTTTGGCGAGGTGGTCGAACAGCGCTTTGCTGACTGGTTGCGCGAACAGGAGACGCAGGGACGGACGTTCACGCCCGAGCAGCAGCGCTGGCTGACGCTGATCAAGGACCATATCGCCGCCAGCATGACCATCACCGTGGACGACTTCGAGTACACGCCGTTTAATGAAGAAGGTGGCCTGGGCAAGGTCCACCAGGTGTTTGGCGACAGGATCGACCGGTTGCTTGATGAACTCAATGAGGCATTGGCGGCATGAGCATTCCATCGTTCGACGATCTTTGGCAGAAGCTCTGCTCCGCGGATGAGTCGGTGGAGATTGAAGCGAAGCGCGCCGAGGAAGTCGGCAAGAGCGTGCTCAAAACGATCTCGTCGTTCTCGAACGAACCCGACCGTGGTGGCGGCTACATCCTGCTCGGCGCGGCGCGCAAGGAGGATGCGCTCTTCCCCGACTACGAGATTGTCGGCGTTGCAGAACCAGACAAGGTGCAGGCTGATTTGGCGACGCAATGCCGCGAGGTGTTCAACGTCCCCATCCGCCCGGATATTCGCGTTGAGCAGTACAACCACAAGAACGTAATGGTGGTTCACGTTCCCGAGGCTCCAGAACACGACAAACCGATCTACATCAAGAGCAAAGGGCTGCCGAAGGGTGCGTTTCGCCGCGTTGGCTCGACTGACCAGGTTTGCACGGATGATGACATCGCGATGTTCTTCCAAGCCCGCGGCCAAGGCTCGAACGACGAGGTAGCCCTGCCGGATACTTCGCTGGAAGACGTCGATCCGCGCGCACTGCAGGAGTATCGCCGGTTGCGCGTGGAGACGGGCACGGAGAGCGATCTGGTCGGCTACTCTGATGAAGACCTGCTGTACGCACTCGGCGCGACAACGCGCGTTGGTGACCGCACGTGCCTGACCATCGCCGGCCTCATTGTGTTCGGCAAGGCCATCGCCCTGCGCCGACACCTGCCCATGACGCGAGTGGATTACATCCGCGTCGAGGGGCGCGAATGGGTTCCCGATCCGGACAAGCGCTACCAGTCTATCGAGAAGCTCGGTCCGCTGATTCTCACGATCCCCCAACTGATCAGTCAGATCCTGGACGACATTCCGAAAGATTTCACTCTCGCCGAAGATGGCATCCAGCGCCGCGACGTGCCGCTCATTCCGCGGAAGGTCATTCGCGAAGCGATGGTCAACGCCGTTATGCACCGCAGCTATCAACGGCATCAGCCCGTACAGATCATCCGCTACGCCAATCGCATCGAAATCAAGAACCCCGGCTACTCCCTCGTGCCGGACGAACGTCTCGGCGAGCCGGGCTCGAAGACGCGCAGCCCGAAGATCGCCGCCATCCTGCACGATGTCGGCTTCGCGGAGACCAAGGGCACCGGCATCCGTGCCATGCGCGAGGCCATGGAGGAGGCGAATCTGACCCAGCCGCTGTTCGAGTCTGATCGCGAGCGGGACGAGTTCACTGTCCGGCTCCTGGTCATCCACCTGCTCAGCCCCGCCGATTGGGAGTGGCTGTCCCAGTTCCGCGACTGCAATTTGGACAACTACGACGCGCGCGCCCTGATAGTCTTGCGCGAGTTGGGGGCCATCGACAACACCGCCTACCGCTCGGTCAATCATGTGGACACGCTCACGGCCAGCGGCCGTCTCCGCCGTCTGCGGGACGGCGGCCTGCTGGAGCAGCGCGGCAAGGGGGCTGCGACGTATTACCTCCCCGGCGTCCGGCTATTGGCGGCGCCGGGTGCCCCAACAACGGCCAAACCCTTGCGCCCGGACGAAAGCGGCTTGCGCCCGGAGTCCCCGCCCTTGCGCGCGGAGTTCGAGGCCTTGCGCGCGGAGTTGCCCGAACCCTTGCGCGCGGAGTTGGCCACGCTTGGCAAGCGTTCGACGCCGCAGGAGCTGGATCGGATGATTATCGGGCTTTGCGCCTGGCGGCCGCTCAGCTTGGCGGAGATCGGCGCACTGACCCACAAGACACCCAATCACCTGCGCTCGCGGAACATCAAGCGCCTGCTGACCGAAGGCCGGCTCGCGTACCTCCATCCCGATGAGCACAACCATCCGGACCAGAAGTACATTGCCCCGCGGGAGGGCGCGGAGTGAGCATCGCAACGGCGAGCATGACGATCACCGTGGATGACTTCGAATACACGCCATTCAACGAGGAGGGTGGCATCGGCAAGGTCTATCAGGTCTTCGGCGATGAGTTCAACCGGCTGCTGGATGAACTGAATGAGGCGCTGGCGGCATGAATCCATTCAACTCCAAACTGCCGTCAGGTTGGCTCGAAGCGCCGCTTGGAAAGGTACTCCCATTCGCTTACGGGAAGGGGCTGACGAAGCGCGTCCGAAACAGCGACGGCGACATCGCTGTATATGGCTCAAGCGGCATCGTTGGGTGCCATTCCGAGCCGCTTGTCAAACATCCGACAATTGTCGTTGGCCGAAAGGGATCGGTCGGAGCAGTCTATTTGTCTGAGACTCCGAGTTGGCCCATTGATACCGTCTTCTTCTCAGATCACCGAGAGGCACTGAACCTGAAGTTCTTTGCTCACCAGTTAAGGTACATGCGCCTCGGGCAATTCGACCAATCGACTGCGATACAAGTTTGAGTCGGGATGATTTACATGGGGTCACCGCACGGGTTGCCCCCCGTCCCGAGCAGCAGCGCATCGTGGCCGAGATTGAGAAGCAGTTCTCCCGGCTGGATGCGGGCGTGGCGGCGCTGCGGCGGGTGGAGGCGAACCTGAAGCGCTACAAGGCGGCGGTGCTGAAGGCGGCCTGCACGGGGGCGCTCACCGCCGACTGGCGCGCCGCCCACCCCGATGTCGAGCCGGCCCCCAAACTCCTCGACCGCATCCTCCGCCAGCGCCGCCGCCGCTGGGAAGAAGCCGAACTCGCCAAGATGACCGCCAAGGGGAAGCCGCCCAAGGACGACAAGTGGAAGGCGAAATACACGGAGCCGGAGGGGCCGGTCGAGGTGCCATCGTTCGAATTGCCTCGTGGATGGCTGTGGACGTGCCTCGGTCAATGCTTCTCGGTTCATGTGGGGGCTACTCCGAGTCGCAAGAAGCCAAGTTTCTGGAATGGCGATATCCCCTGGGTGTCCTCAGGTGAGGTCCAGTTCTGCCGGATAAATCAAACTCGCGAGTTGATAACGGCGGACGGGCTATCGGGATCGAGTACGCAATTGAATCCCCGAGGGTCTGTCATCCTGAACATGATTGGAGAAGGAAGAACGCGAGGGAAGGCCGGCATTCTGGATATCGACGCAGCGAACAACCAAAACTGTGCTGCGATCTGGGTCTCGCAGTCGGAGATGCTGCCTGAGTTCGTGTACTACTGGCTGCAATTCCGTTACGAAGATACGCGCAGGGTCGGCTCCGGCAATAACCAACCAGCGCTCAACAAGACTCGTGTCGAGCGTCTGCCATTGCCGTTGCCGCCAGTGATGGAGCAGGAGGCCATAGTCGCAGAATTGGGCCGCCAGTTTGCGGTGCTGGACGTGGCCGAAGCAACACTGAAGCGGCAACAGCGAAGATCGAACCGCCTTCGTCAGTCCATCCTGAAGGACGCCTTCGAAGGCAAGCTCGTCGAGCAAGACCCGACTGATGAACCCGCAAGCGCCCTACTCGCCCGTATCGCTGCCGAGCGTGAGAAGCGGGCGGCACAAAGCAAGCCGAAACGAAGAGCGCCAAGACGCAGAAGGGGAAAGTAAATGGGAAGACGCTACGTGTTTTGGCGCATACCGACGGGCGCGGCCTACAAGGGTGAGGACAACAAGCATGCGCCGAAGGACCTGCTTGCCGATATCGGAAGAAGCGCGAGCATCAACACCGAGGGTAGCGTCTCGTGGGGCGACATGTCGTTTCTGCGGTTCCAGCAGGCGGTGCTCGGCTCAGTCGTTGTGCTCGATCCGAACCGGCAGGAACTCAATGGACATGACGCCAATTCGATCGTTCGCTCGGCAATGCTGGCGCTGATCAAGAGATGCGGCGGCAAGTCCGCGATCGATTCGGCAACTCTATTGCACGAGGCAGACAAGGGGGCAGCGAGCTATTTCCGAAAGCGACAAAGGGACTTTTATCTCGTTACATCATTGCCGGTCCAGGCGTTTCCTGCAAAGCAGATTGTGATCGATACCTGCCGCGTGACGCCACTCCGTTCTAGAGATCGCTATCCCGTCCCTGATGCCCTTCGATATGAGCTTGCGCGGGAAGGCAACCACAGTAAGGCGCGCCGGAACCGGCATCAGCTTGTGCGGGTCAAAACCGCCGGACGCAGTATCTTCGATGCCGCTGATCGCGCCCTTGAAGCGCTGAGCCTCTTGTCCGGGCTGTGGAATCTTCTTGGAACATACGGGTCGTGGTCTATAAGCTCTGGCCCTCAGAGGCGCAAGCCCCTCGGTGTCATACATGTCGGACCATTCCACACATTGCACACGGCGGATGGCAAGCCCGTCGATGATCTGTACTGGTATGAGCCCGATTACGCTGAGCACCAAGAGCCATTCCAGCCACGCCGTGGCTGGGATGGAATCGAGAAGAAACGGCGATGGGCAATGCGCAGACTTCGGCAATCCCCGTATCACCGAGATCTCCGTCGCCTAATCGTCCGTTATTCCGCAGCACTAAGCAAACCGGACCCAAACGTCGCGTTTCTGCAAATGTGGAGCATCCTGGAATCGATAACGAACACGGTAGGCGCGAGGTATGAGGACACCGTCCATCGGGCAACCTGGGTTTTCCCGGATGGCGGTCTCGCTCGTGACGTTCTGCAGTACCTTCGCTGCTATCGTAATCAATACGTCCACGCTGCTCGATCGGATGATCATCGCGATCAGATCGCGCAGTTGATCAAGTCATTCATCGACCCTCATCTGCTCTGCTTACTCCGCAACGACTTGCGGCTGCAGAGTCTTGAAGAATACGCAGCCTGCCTGAGCCTGCCGACATCGATCGATGAACTGAAGCGGCGCCGGGAGCGCTCTGCCCGTGCGCTTTACCTGCGTCAGTTGTGGGGCAAATCCAAATGACCAACCACTCCCAGCAGATCGTTCAGAAGCTCTGGAACTACTGCAACGTCTTGCGCGACGACGGGCTCAGCTATGGCGACTATGTCGAGCAACTGACGTATCTGCTGTTTCTGAAGATGGCCGATGAGCGGTCGAAGCCGCCGTTTAGCAAGCCCGGCGGCATCCCCGAGCGGTTTTCGTGGCCGAAACTGATGAAGCTCGACGGCGACGCGCTCGAAACGCAGTACCGCAAGACGCTCGAAGGCCTTGGCAAAGAGCCGGGGATGCTCGGCATCATCTTCCGCAAGGCGCAGAACAAAATCCAAGACCCAGCCAACCTGCGCCGGCTGATCGTGGACTTGATCGACCGGGAGAGTTGGCTCACGCTCGACGCCGACGTGAAGGGGGACGCCTACGAAGGGTTGCTCCAGAAGAACGCCGAGGACGTGAAGGGAGGGGCCGGCCAGTATTTCACGCCGCGCCCGCTGATCGCGGCGCTTGTGGACTGCATGCAGCCCAAGCCGGGCAACACGATCTGCGACCCAGCCTGCGGCACCGGCGGCTTTCTGCTGGCGGCCTACGAGTTCGTCTCAAAGCACCATCGGTTGAACCCGGATCAGAAACGCCACCTGAAACACGAGGCGCTGCGCGGCTGGGAGATCGTCGACAATACGGCCCGCCTCTGCGTGATGAATCTGTATCTGCACGGGATCGACCCGGATGAGTGCCCGATCAGGGTCGTCGATTCGATCCGCGGTGACTCGGGCGAGCGCTTCGCAATGGTGCTCACCAATCCGCCGTTCGGCAAAAAGAGCAGCATGGCGGTAGTCAATGAGGAGGGCGAGACGGAGAAGCAGGATCAGGTCGTGGTGCGGGACGACTTCTGGGCATCCACGAAGAACAAGCAACTCAACTTTCTCCAGCACGTCAAGACGCAGCTTCAGATCAACGGACGGGCCGCGATCGTCGTGCCCGACAACGTGTTGTTCGAGGGTGGAGCCGGCGAGACAGTCCGCCGTAAGCTGCTGCACGAATGTGACGTACATACGCTCCTGCGGCTGCCCACGGGAATCTTCTACGCACAGGGCGTCAAGGCGAACGTGCTTTTCTTCGACCGCAAGCCGGCCAGCGAAACGCCGTGGACCAGAAAGCTCTGGATCTACGATCTGCGGACGAACATGCGCTTCACGCTCAAGACGAAACCGCTACGTCGCGCGGACCTGGACGAGTTCGTCGAGTGCTTCCAGCCGGCCAATCGTCACGAGCGCAAGGCGACGTGGACGCCGAAGCGGAGCCCTGACGGTCGATGGCGGCCCTTCGAGTACGGCGAGCTAATCAAGCGTGACAAGGTGAATCTCGACATCTTCTGGCTGCGCGATGAGAGCCTGGAGGATTCGGATAACCTGCCACCGCCGGCCGAGATCGCCGCCGAGATCGCCGAAGACTTGCAGGCGGCGCTGGATCAGTTCGCCGAGATCGCCGTGGATCTTTCCGCAGACGGGCGCTGAACGCCGTACAAATCGCGAGTACGCGCGCCTGCGGGAAGGTGATTGCGTCGCGTGGCCTGTTACTCGGCGAGTAGCGCGACGAACGCGTCGATGTCGCCGTTGTTCATCCAGCCGTCGCCGTTGATGTCGCCGAGCATGATGTCGCAACCCGGGTATTCATCGGCGTAGAGTTCGGGATACGAAAGCGCGAAAACGAACGCGTCGATGTCGCCGTTGTTGACCCAGCCGTCGCAGTTCAGGTCACCTACCACTAACACAGGAAGTCCGGCGACTCGGAACCCGATATAGTAGTCCTCGCGGTCCGGGTATTCGGCGCTACGGGATCCCGCAGCCATGAGGTGATCGCCGAGAAAGTCAAACCACCCACCCCGCACGCCGCGAGCCGATCCGTCACCAAACCAATCGGCCTCATTCCACTCCAACAGGTTGCCGGCTTGGTCAAACGTCCCATAGGCGCTATCGGAGGGCTTGGCATCGTACGCCCCCACCTCAGTCGTGTAATACGTGGGGTCGACGTACCAAAACGGCCCCATGTCGTTGTACCAGTTTGCGCTTCCGATCGCCATTTCCGTACCCGGCGGAGGCTCGGCCATTGGGTAGGCGTCCCCGTCCGACTGTGTCGGGTAATCCCAATAGCCTGCGTTGGTATTGCCCCCCTTGTAGTACGCCGCCTTGTACCACTCGTCCTCGTTTGGCAAGAATACCTTTGAGCCGGATTTGCGGACCACACTGGCACCCAGTGACAGGTCGTACGAACCGTCCTCGGTGGTCGGTGCTCCCTGAGCGCCAGTGGGCTGGCCGTTATGCATCCAGTTTGCGAAACGCAGCGCGTCATACCAGCTTACGTAATTCACTGGTCGGTTGCCACGGTTCGTTCGAACGGCGTACACCCAAGGATCACCCGACGTCCCCGACCCGCTACGCGAGATGCCCCCAATATCGTTCCAGCCGCCACCGCCCATGTTAAAGTTGTACAAGCCGTACTGATCACCCACGCTCGCGACAGCATTCAGAAACTCGGCGTACTGGCTGTTCGTGACCTCGAACTTGCCAATGTTGTACCTGTAAGCTACCCCGCCGTAGCCGTCCCCGTGTGTGTCATCGACATTCCCTGGGTCACCGACCGTGACGGTGTCGATCGTGACGTCTGCGTGCGCCCCCTGTGCGCACACCAGTACCAAGCCCACAAGCCCCGCCAGCGTGGCTATTCTGCGCATGACCCCATCCTCCTCGCGCTGTGTACCCGCGCGAGCTACGCACCGAGTAGCGCAACAAACGCGTCGATGTCGCCGTTGTTCGTCCAACCGTCACCGTTGATGTCCCCGTTCATGATGTCGCATTCGGGAAAGTCAACCGCGTATTGTCCCGGCTGCGTGATCGCAAGCACAAATGGATCGATGTCACCGTTGTTAACGAGGCTGTCGCAGTTCAGATCCGCGGAGCCGCCAATATGCATGCTGACCGTGATCTCAAGGCCGAATACATCATGAAGCGAACTGCTGGTGTCTCCCACTTCGGTGAACTCGAGAGACAGGGTCTCGCCGGCGTAGGCTGCTACACCGAACTCCCCTTCCGATGCGGTGTTGACTAACACAGCTGCGCCGCGACTTACCGTAAACTCCCAATAGCTTGCGTCATACAGGGCACCCGATGGACCCACAACCTCCGCCTCAGCGTCGACAATAAGTGTCGCCGCGGTACCTGCCGGGAGATCAGGTGCGGTGCCGATCTCGACATCACAACTCACGAGTGATGTGCTGGCGTCCAGCATTGACCCTGCGGGACCCTCCGACTGCACGCGTGACCAGAGCGTCACTCCTGAGTCGCCGTCCGTCGCTGTGATGTCGGCCTCTGCCCAATCCCATTCAGGATCGTCCCAGAGTTCGGCGAACGCATGTGCGGCGCTGACGCCGGAGTCAGAGTCCGTATCGCTGCCAAACCCATGCGCCGAGGCATCGGCATGGAAGCAGACCACCTCCTCGGGGTTCAGGTCAATCGGCACGAGGCTGCCCGCGACAGCCAGCGGCGTAGTGACCGTGATCGCGGATACTACTATAGCAAAGATGATCGGTCGTCGGATCATTGTCGAGTACCTCCCTTGACGATAAGTAGGCCCACTCGCTTCGCACTAACAATCGAGCAAGCGCCTCGGTGATTCATGCGTATCCAGTTGTCAAGCAGCGCCGGCTACCCGCCAAGTAGCGCGACAAACGTGTCGATGTCGCCGTTGTTTACAAACCCATCCGCGTTCATGTCCGCGTACTCATGCACGCACTCGGGATACTCGCCGCCGTATGACGCGGGATCGGTTATCGCCAGTACGAACGGGTCAATGTCGCCGTTGTTGAACGCCTTGTCGCAGTTCTGGTCGCCGAAGGGAAGTTCGTACGCGCCCATGTCCACGGTACCGCGTGCGATGCGGAAGCTGTCTGCGATGTCAAACGGCATAGATTCCTCAACGTTTCCGTCTCCATCAAGGTCATCCAGGTCGAGAGGAATGCTCGCATTGTCACCTGCGTCGATGCACGGCGAAGACGGCGTGAGGCGATAGTCGCCAGTGGCTGCATCCACGAACCCCGGGGCGACATCGATTACACCATCACCCCAGGCAGGGAACGCTCCGCCGGTCCAGTACACATCGTTCTCCTCTTGCCCAATGTTCGAATGTGACAATATCATTATCATGCCACGGTCAAGCATCACATTGTGGCCCCACAGAGCGTTATTATTTCTGATGATACTGTTGTAAATGCCCCCTGTTCCTATGGCGCCGTAAATACCTCCACCACCACCCGCGCTGACGTTGGCGATCACTAGGCAATGTGCAAATGTGTGAGGGGTGTCACCTCTGTAGTACACGGCACCGCCATAGTACTCAGCCGTATTGCCCGTGAATATGGAATTGACGACGTCACCCGGCCCTTTGAGCAATAGCGCGCCGCCACGCCCCAATGACTGATTATCTTCGAATCGGCATCCGTATATGCTGGAGTCAACGCCTGTCCACACCGCGCCGCCATCCCACCCGTTGTTTCGAAGAAATCGGCATCCCCGGAAATATCCCTCGCTTACTGTGGCCGCGCCGCCCTGGCCTTTACCGAATTCTGTGGCGATATTGTCGGTTAGCGTGCAATCAGTGACATCCACTCGGTAACCACAAAGCGCCCCGAAGTTCGGCGCGCTATTCGAGACAAAAGAACATGCAGACACGGTAGCCTCATCCGCATCGAGCGCGCCGCACGACACGGTTGCGGAATTGTCCGTGAACGTGCTTTGTGAGATGTTACTTTGGTGGACCCACGCGGCGCCACCTGTTGGGGCCGTGTTGCCCTCAAAGGTGCAGGCGTAGATGTCAGAGCTGTAGGCGTGGAGCGCGCCACCTTGCTCGTGGGCCGTGTTGCCTTCGAAAGTGCATTCGCTGATAGTCGTGCTCGTGCAATTAACGCCGCCACCGCGAATTGCTTCGTTGTTTACGAATCTGCAATCCTGGATTACTGCGTACGTGGCGGACACGGCTTCTTGGGGTGCGAGCGAAGTGCCGTAGTTGCGAAACGTGATTCCTTCGAGCACGTGCGATACACCACTGGCGCCGATACGGAAGTTCAACGCGCTACCGGCGCCGTCGATGGTGCAGGCAGCGGGGCCACTGGCCGAACGGATTGTGATCGTGACCAGAGGCACTTCGCAATCAGTGTTCCCTGGTCCGCTGTAAGTCCCATCGGCAAGGACCACTATGTCGCCATCGTCACACGCATCCACCGCCGCCTGAATCGTCGGATATTCACCCGGCACGTGTCGTTCTGTCGCGTACAGCTGACCACTCAATCCGACGATGGCAATCAGCACCAGGATGCCTCGCGCGAATCGCATGTACATCGTTCTCCCCTTGCCTGATACGCCGCCGATGACAACGGCGACCGTTCCACCTGCTTACTGTCAGTACCGGCGACATAGCACGACCATGAGACCACACGCCAGCATTACCAGCGTGGCCGGCTCAGGAACAAGCGCTACTCGGAAGCCGATGTGGCTGCCGGTGTATGTTGGGTAGACACCGTGACGGAACGCGGCATGCTGATTCTCGACGCCATAGGCGCTTATGCCGTACGCCGCACCCCTAAGACCACGAGTGGTTGCGTTGTACACAAGGCCTTCGGTCCACTCATCCACGTTACCCCCCTGGTCAAACGTACCATAAGGGCTTTCCGAGTTCTCGTGCGCGCCGACCTTGGTGCGCCAGTAGGGGCTGCCGATCGTGTAGTCGCTGGCGTAGAAGGTCGAGTTGTTGCCCGGATCTGGGTCGATCAAATCGTTGCTGGGCGGCGTATCCGTACCCGTGGGATAATCGAAGTAGTTGCCCGTCACACCGTCGTTCTTGTGGTACGCCGCCTTATACCACTCGTCTTCCGACGGGATCACCCACTGTGCGCTTTCCTCACGCGTGATCGCCAGCAGTTCAGCATCTGTCATCGCCCCGTTGAGTTGGTATGAGCCATCCTCCGTCGAGTTCGCGTCCTGTGGTACCGCGGTATCCAGGCCCGGCTGGCCGTTTTGCAGCCAATTGCAGAACCGCGCCGCGTCACCCCAGGAAATGTAATTCACTGGACGATCAGCCCAGTTAGGATCCACGCTATAGGTGTAGCTGCCCGACGATCCGGTTCGCTCGATCTTGCAGCCGTGACTGCTCGACCACATGCTGGCGTTGTAGAGGTCATGCGGGTCGTCCGCCGCCACGGCGTTAAGAAACTCGCGGTACTGCCCGGCGGTCACCTCGTACTGACCGATGTCGTAAGCGTAGTCAACCGTCCCGCAGATGCGGTCCGGGCCGTAGACGCCGGCACCTTGCCCGGACAACTCGCCGTCGTTCCCCGGGTTGCCGACTGTAGTGGTGTCAATCGCCATGTCCGCCTGCGTGACGGTCGCGCAGACCAGCACCAGACCCACGATCCCCATCAACCGATCGACTCTGCGCATACCCCAATCCTCCTCGATTCACGACGTGCGCCCCCACCTGGCGTGGCCACCCCGCCTCGGTGCCCGTGGGGGCAGAAGCGTATCGTCCATGCTATCGAATCGGCGCGCGCGTCACAAGCACCGAATCGGACGCCAACAGGCCGTTGGCGTGCCATAAGGCCCGAATCGCGGCTTCTACGGAACCGGGGGGCTAAAGAGACCTGCCTAGGACCGCCAGAGAATCGCTCACAGGCGTTCCTCGGCGTCTCTGTGGCACTCTGTGGACGTGTACCGGCGACTCTGGTCTGCCGGAAACTCACCAACATGGCGGAAATGCGCCGTATCGGCTGGCGACCTATGTAGGAGTCCCAAGCTGAGTGACGTGGGGGGCGTGGTTCAGTTTCTGGCGATACGTTGCATGCCCGGATTCGATGGTGCGGCGCTCTGACATCATGCACCGGCGCGGCCCGCAGACCAACGATGCCGGCGCCGATGTTCAGGGGCACGGCTGGTCATCATCATCGTCGGCCTCATCTGGAACGACCCGCCGGGGATGAAGACCATGCTTCCGGGCGGCGGTGCATCACTCGCGCAGACGCGCACCTTGTACTGGCTGCCGAACGCCCCGGGCAGTCGGCCGCACTGTTCCAGATGATGTGCCTACCCGAGCCCGGCGTGACGCCGCTTCCGACCGCACCAGTCACCGCCGTGACCGGCACGGCCCAGGTCGCCCCGCCGTCACTGCTGGCGCTCACCCAGACCGTACACAAATCGCCGTCGGCGTCCGCCAGGTTGTACGAGATGTCCACCAGCTTCGAGCCGTCACCGCGCTGGCTAGCGGTGACGTTGCTAACCTGCGGGGCATTGTTGGCCCACGCCGTTGCCAGATACCCGACAGTGAGGACCACCCAGGCCCGCGATCCCCAGTGAAACGCCCTGTTCACGGTATGCCCTCGTCTCATCACACACACCTTTCCAACCGATTCACCCACCAGCTCAGTTGCTCATCCAAACCCGGTCTCGATCACCAGACAGCACTGCTTCACCAGTAACTCACAGCCGATCACCGCGACGACAGCACCGTCACAAACGCATCAATGTCGCCGTTGTTCATCCAGCCGTCACCGTTGACGTCGCCGAGCATGATGTCGCAACCTGGGTACTCGTTGGCGTACTGCTCGGGGTAGGACAGCGCGTAGACGAACGCGTCGATGTCCCCGTTGTTCACCCAGCCGTCGCAGTTCAGGTCACCAATCCCGCACGCGGCCTCGTGGAACGCTGCGGCGATCGGCAACGCCAGATCGTGGCAGATCAGCGGCGTGGCCGTCACGAGCGTGTCATTGGGCTCCACCACCGCCAGCACCGCCTGCGTGAAGATCTCATCGCCGCTGTCGAACGTCGCAAACTCACCCCACCAGTCCCAGCCCTCCGGCGGTTCTTCCAGCATCACGCCCAGCACCCACAAACGCCCTGTGCAGGGATGCTCAACCATGCTCGTCACGTCCCGCATGTTGTCGATCACGATCACATCGGACAGCGCATCATGCAGCACGCCGGTCACCACGTGGTTGACACCCCGCTGGATCCAGTAACGCCGCACGGTGGTGCTGGTCGCCCCGTACGAAGTCGCCGACGCGGCCAGGTATGCGCGTGTGCCGTCCCGGGAGAGCGTCAACGCCGTCGGGCCCTGAACGCCGCCGAAGTTCGGATCGGATATCCGGATGCGTTGCTCGTTCCCGGCCGCGTCGTAGATCAGCAGCCAGCTGTTGTTGTTCAGGCGCTGGCCGCTGACCACAAATGCGTTGCCGTACGCATCTACCTCGATTTCCTTCAGTCGCTGCACGTCGACCACCGAGGTTTCCAGCGGGTCGCCGTTCTGTGTCGGATCATTCGCCGGGTTCAGACCGTAAAGCCGCTCCACGGTGTACGTGCTGCCGCTCAGTCTCAGACGCGCGGCCGCCCGGTAGCTGTTCCCGGTGGCTGGCTGCACCTCCACCGGCACTACGTACAGCACGTTCGGATCATGCATGTCGAACGCCGCGTCCCGCAGTGACTCGCCGTACGGCACATCGCTGATCACGGCCAGTCCGACGCGTACCTGGCTGTCGCCCTGCGGCAGCGGGGTGACCGTCGGCGCCAACACCGTCTGGGCATCTGTCAGCCGGATCAGTCCCTGCACACCGTGCAACTGGTGCACGCGACCGACAGGATCGACGAGCAGCCGGCCGTTGCCGCGATACTGATTGAATGGCCCACTCGGTGCACTGGCCGGCGTCAAGCGCGCATCCGCACTCTGGTTGCGCGCGTCGAGGGTATACAGGAAGTCCTCCTGCAAGCTGTAGCCCCAGGGGTCGACCCCGCTCGGCTTGCCGGCGATCACCAGCCGGTTCGGCGCGATGCTCACCGGACCACGCGTGGAACGCCGCCCTGGCGACCGTTGGTCACCACCACCGCACAGATCCAGCACGTACGGATCACTCAGGATCGTGTCCCAGACCAGCACGTCGTCCAGGTCGATGAAGCCATCCTGCGTGACCTGGTCCAGGCACCACTTCGCGTGGCCGGTACCCGCGATATCGAGCGTTTGACCATACTCGCCCAGCACGTACAGGAAGTCCTCTTCGGCCACGCCGTTCGGCGGCCCGAAGTCACCGCAGTCATCGGTGCTCGAACAGACGATCTGCGGGTCCCAGTTGTCGATCTGCACCACCGCGTCACCGCCGCGCAGCTTCAGCTCCACGTACGTCCCCCGGCGGAAGTTCAAGCCATTACGCGGGAAGCGACCGAAGAACGTGGCGAACCTATTGCTGCCAACCGCACCGGGCAAACCGGGTTGGGGCGGGTACAGCCGGGCGATCTCGACCAGGCTCTCGCTGACGTCGGGTGCGTCGCTGAGGTGAGCGATCAGCACTGTGTTGGGATCGGGTGCCGCCGTAAAGCGGTAGTCGAACGCCACGATGATCTGATCCTCGCCCGCCCGGGCAAAGGCACCCTTGGCCGCGATCGAGCTGGCCGGTTGCATATCAGGGGCGCGCGTGTGCATCTCCATCGCGTGGTTGTTGGGATCACCCGGCAGCGGGACCGATACGCGCTCGATCAGACCCTCCAAGGGCGGGTCTGACGACGTCGGATCGGGCTGCACATCGTTGGGATCACGCAGGCGCCGGCGGACGCGGACGCGGAACTCCTCGTCATCCTCCATCGGAATGACCTTCAGCGAGAAGCCCAACAGCGGCACATCCACAATTCGGCTGCCGTTGGCCAGCAAACCATGTGGATCGTTCGGATCACGCACCAGCACCTGGTCGTTCTCGTCTACCAAGTTCTCGTAGTACAGCGTCTGCAACGCCGTGTTCAGAACCGCGCCCGGGTGCAGCTTCAGCGTGTGGACATAGACCGTCTCCGGATGGTTCGGGTCCAGTTGGAAGTCGAAATGCTGCCGGTTCGTCAGGCTGAGCTTGCAGTCGGGCAGGATCTCCAGCGTCTTGAGTACCCAGTTCTCTGAGGGGTCCTCCGTAAAGCCGGGGCTGCCGATGGCCTGGAAAGCACCTGAGGTGCAATCGGGGTTATGCGGCCCGCCGCAGTCGTAGTCCTGAGCCCGCAATTCGAGCAGCTCGCCGCGCTCGCCACCGGCGCCTTGTGTGATCAGCACGTGGATCGTGTTGTACTCCAGCGTCGGACGCTGGTCTTCCGGGACGTTCGGGTCGGGATCGAGGTCCAGGTAGCGGTCACCCTCGGAGACGATGTAGTTACAGCGTATCAACGAGTTACCCTCGACCCAGAACTCGCCGCCGAAGCCCTCGCTCGACTCCAGCAGGGAGATGTTGTTGTTGACGATGTCGTTGTGGCCGGCGAAGTCGGCCAGCTTGACGTCGACGTTGGTGTTCTGGATCGTGGCATCGCGGACTACCAAGGCCCCCTCGATCGTGATCGTGCCCCACTGGTCGGCCTGGTTCGGGTCGGCACAACCGCTGCCGGTATAGCCGCTCAGGTCCACCGTCGCCCCCTGCTCGATCCGCAACTCCGCCTCCGACTCGATCCAGATGTCGCCCGTGCCCGTGATGTCACTATTGAAAACGGTCAGGTCCAGAGGGCCCAACCCATCCCCCATGTGCAGCAAGGACTCGCTTCCCAGTTCCAGCCGCCCCGGACCAGTCCACACACTCGACCTGACCAGTAACTCGCCATTCTCAACGACGAAAGGGCCGTCGAGGCGCACATCGCCCCCAATCAGCTCACCGGCACTCCCCTCCGGGGCATCACTGTCGCGACAGATCACATTGCTGAGTCGAAGCACGCAACCAGCCCAGTGGAACGCCCCCCCTGAGCCGGTGGCGGTGCAGCCCTCCAGCGTGCAGTTCCGCAGCATCCAACGCCCTGTACGTACGCGGATGCCTCCCCCGTAACCGGAGCTCCCGTTACGAATCATGATCCCATCGAGCACTTTGCTGCCGCCCCAGTCGTCGTAAGACTGGAATGCCCGGCCGGAGCCACCGCAATCGATCACCGTTGGTCCAGGTTGCTCAAAGGCGCGCAGGACAATGCTGCGCTCGTGAAAGTCCAGCAGTTTGTTGCCCGCGCCGGTGTAAATACCCGCACCAACCAGCACAGAGTCACCGTCGTCAGCGACATCCAGCGCCGCCTGGATCGTCCGCTTTGGACCGACCGCATCACCTTGCCACGTGCGCGATGTACCATCCCACGTATCCTCGCCGCTGTCATCGCTCACATACCAGACTGCGCCAACGGGATTGCTGCCGTAGAGCAGGTATTCCTCCGAGTCCAGCAGGAGATCGCCGTCCAGGTCATGCCACGGGCTCGCGCCGGTCGCGGAACCCACGTACTTCAGCTCCCACCAGTCGGGTAACGCGTCCGCATCGCTATCCAGGAACTCGTCGGCGCCGATGTCGACATGGTCGTCGAGCACGCGCGCGTCGCCGTCGATATCGAGCGGGATCGGCTCAAGCACATCCCCGTCATCATCCAGGTCCCAGGTGTCCGGGGGTAACCAGCTCGCGTCGCCGGCATCGATGCAGGGCGAGCCGGCCGTCAGGTGCCCGTCGGGCGTCAGGAGTGGGTCAATGTCGATATTGCCCTCGCCGGGCCAGCCTCCCTGGATGTTGCTATACTCGACGACCGCGCCGTCGCCGAGCCCGCCCAGGCCCTGCTCGCCATTGTCCCAAACGACGCAGTTGGCGAGAACCGGATCGCCGCCACCGCCGATAGCCTCATACCTGTTCTGCGCGATCGTGCAGTTGATCAGCACAGGGCTGGTACCAGAGCCGGCGTGAATGCCACCCACCCACCCCTCGGAGTAGTTGCCGATGATCGCGCAATTGACGAGCACCGGATCTCCGCCGTACATCCCGCCACCGCGTGCATCATTGGTGCCTCTTCGCGCGACATTCGCCTCTATCATGCAGTTTGTTAGTAGCGGCTGGCTATCCGGATCGCAGTAGATCCCGCCTCCGTAGAGTGCATTGCGATTTCGGGCAACCTTGCAATCCGTCAACACGGGGGCGCTACTGAAACAGCCGATGCCGCCGCCAAAGCCGGTAGCCCAATACTGAGTAATCGCGTTTTCGTTAACCAAGCACCTGTGTAGCGTTGGACTGCTGAAAGCGCACAACACGCCCGCGCCGGTGATCCCAGTGTTCCCGCTGATGCGACAGTCGACGATCGTCGGTGAGGCGAGTATGCAGAGCACACCAGCGCCCACATCTGCTTCGCCGCTCGTGATTGTCAGACCGGCGATGACGCTGTCGGCTCCCTCGCCGCTGCGGAGGTGGAACCCCCGGCCCTCGTTTTCGCAGTCAATGACGCACCGATCACGATCGCCACCGCCACTACGGACGGTGAGTGGCCGCCCGGCGAAGTCGATGTCGCGGTTGCCCGCTCCGGTGTACACACCATCCGCAATGATCACTTCCCCACGTTCGTACATGTCGCAGGCGTCGATGGCAGCCTGGATCGTTGCCTTGGGACCGTGCGCACCATCCCATGCCGGCGCGAGCCCGTCCCAGTCGTCACTGCCCGTCACATCCACGTAGTAGGTCGCGGGGCCGAGCTGCGGGTTCGTGCCGGCGGTGTACTCGTCCAGGTTGACCCGACCATCGCCATCATCATCCGCCGCCGGATCGCCGGCCAGTGGATCGCCGAAGTAGCGCGCTTCCCACCGATCCGGCAGTTCATCGCCATCGCTGTCGAGCCACTCGTCGATGCCCATGTCGACGCGACCTGCAAGCACACGCGGTTCCCCGTCAATGTCGCTCTGCCCCCCATGGTCCCCTGCTGGGTCGCCAGCGTTGATACAGGGTGAACCGGCCATAAGGTGTCCGTCCGGCGTAAGCTGCGGGTCCGCATCGATGTTCCCAACGCCGGGCCAGCCCCCGCGCACATTGCAGTACGTTATTGCCAGCACGCTGCTTTCGTCAGACACTTCCAGCGGTTGGTTGCCCCACACGATGCAGTTGGTCAGGACAGGATCGCTCTCTGAGCTCGCATAGATACCGCCACGTTGGGCACTACCCGAGACCCAGCGCGCCGCGTTATTGATGATCGTGCAGTTGGTGAGTGTCGGGCTGCCTCCAAAGCAAACGACGCCGCCGCCCCCCAACAACCATGCGTTGGCGGGCCCATTGTTGCAGATCACGCAGTTGATCACTGTGGGACTGCTGCCTTCGCACCGCAGGCCGGCATCGGCATTTCGCGTGATCACGCAGTTGATCAGCGTCGGATTGCTGCCGTTCGCGCACCGCACACCCGTCCCGTTTGCAATCGTCAACCCGCTGACCGTCGCCTCCGGGCCTTCGCCGCTGTCAATGTTGAGGCCTCGGCCGACACGCTCGCAGTCGATTACGCAGAGCGCCGGATCGGCCGATGCACTGCGTACCGTGATCGCCTTGCCGCCAAGATCCAGGTTCTTGTTGCCCGATCCTGTGTATGTCCCGTCGGCGATGACAACCTCATCACCACTGTTCGGATCAGCGGCGTCAATCGCTTCCTGAATCGCATCGAACGGGTGCGTGGCCGATCCGTCCTCGCTCGGGTCGCTGATCAGCGGATCACCCGGCCCGGGGTCATTCGGCGCATCGTCATCGACATACCACACGCCACCGAGTGCCACCCCAGCCGCCAGACAGCTCAACCAGATCGCCACGGCGTACCGCCATTTGTTTCGTGGTTCGGACATTGCCCACCTTCCTGCTTGCTTTGTCCTGGATCAGCTAAGCCTGCGGCAGCGACCACCACTGACGCGGCGCGATTCACGCACCGACGTCCTATTGCAGACCACCCCGGGGATCTTGCACCAATTGCCCCAGATTTGTGCCACGGGCCAGCACACCCCGCCAGCGGCGACCGCGGCTCCCCTCCACCGGAGCGGTCCACACGTCCAATATACCCCCTCGGCGACTGGATCAGAAAGGACAATGTCGCTGGCGCAGCCAACCAGGCACCGCGTTGCAAGTCATGCGTCGTCGCCTGTTTACGTGAACGGGGGCACCGATCGCGGCAGGCGCTGATGTCCGAAGCGTAGGGCTATGACCGCCTGCGTGGATGCAGCAGGCCCAACGCGGCCAGGAGTAGCAGCGATGCGGGTTCTGGCACGATCAGCGAGAACTTGTGATTCTGTGGCACGCCGCCTTCATCGATTCCCGGCAGGGCATCGCCGGTGGTGCCAATCGTGGGGGCGGCGGCACTCACGAACCAACCCGCGGACGTGTCCGCGCCGACGCCAAGCGCAAGTATCCCCGCCGCCGGGATCGAGATTGGCACATCCAGCGTCAGCGTCCAGAGATACCAGCCGGTTTGGCCACTCGGCAGGTCGACCCTGAGCCCACTGAAGTACTGCTGGTCAGAGTCGTAGAAGTCGAACAGCAGCGTGCTGCCGCCGCTCCCGTCTGCGATGCCTCCGAAGAACTGGAGCTTGACCAGTTCACCCGTCGTGTCGACCGGCAGCGTGCTGACGTAGTCGTCGCGTGAGAGATACATGTTTGGATCATCACCGGGCACGAGCAGGCCACTTCCTATATCGAGCTTCGAGTACACGGATTGCTCGCTCCGCGCGGCCCACGAGGTCACTGACGCGGTGGCTGATGCGCGCATGATGGTCGTATTGCCTAACCGAGGCTCGATACGATCAGCAAACGATGCTGACACCACGCTGGTCATCACGAATCCGATCGCTGCGGTCCATGCTCGCTTGTTCACCAGATCACCTCTTTCGTGCCACGCAGCACGTCCTTCACACCTGTTTTACGGGCACCACCAACGCGAACACTCCCCCGAGGCCACCGTGATAACGGCGGTTGACACCAGTGCGCGCGTACCACCCTCAGTCTGTTATAGGCTCGATTCGCGGCAGAATTCAAACGCAGCCTTCCATCGCCACGGCGATCCTGCTGTGCAGGTTAGTCCCGAATCATCCACCATGCTCAGGGCCATTGTGCCGGTTGCTGGCAATCGTAAGCCTCACTGGCGAGTTCCGAATACGGAATCGTCGTATAGTCGCTGCATGTGTGGATCCCCTTGCGAATCAACGTAAATGCCACGTGCCCGTCCATGAATGCAGCGTTGTGCGTGTCCGTATGGTGGTGCCACTCGATGGGCTCGACCGTGTCGATCCGCCATGCATCAACCCAACCGGCATCGCCCATGAGAATCAGTCGGCTGGTGTCATCGATGTTTGAGCGGTTGAGTTCAGGCAAACGGGCGCTAATGCGTTCGAACAGCTGGCCACAAGGATCATCCACGGGCCATTTGAAGGGGAGCTTGCCGATGATCAGATGGTTCGTGCGATAACTCGTGCCGTAATACTCGAAATTCGTGGGGCGAACACTCTCGCTGCCGCGATCGGATGGACAGAGGAAGATCTCCGCCCCCTGAGCATCCTGACGCGGACCAGCGGGGCCAATGAGCGTGCCAAGCACAGGGTCGAGTTTAAGCGTGCTGTTCAGCGGTTTGGGGACCGGGAAGCGTGGATCAGCCCCGTAGAACCGGGATCCGGCGCCCTGCTGGCCACCGTAGTTGTAATCCAGGTTGAGCCCTCGGGGGAAGCGTCCATCGTGCTCATCCAGGTACAGGTGCCATGCCTGCATGAGGCTGCGCAAGTTGGCCTGACATTTGACGCGGCGCGCCTGATGACGGACCTGCTGCAGCGCGGGGAGCAGGACGGCCACCAGCAAGGCGATGATGGCAACGACGACCAGTAGTTCGATCAACGTGAATGCCCGTCGTGGCTTCAAAACGTCTGAACTGCGGCGCATCATTTCACTCCCCCCCTCGGTCCGCAGACTCGGGCGCGTCGACTGGCGCCAGTTCCTCACCAGCTTCACCAGCAGGCTGCGCCGCCAGGCTGCTCAGCCGAGACTCGGCCGCCGCCCTGATCATGCTTGGCCCCTTCGCCGTCATGCACAGGGAGTAAAAGTGCAGCGCCTCCTCAGGGCGTTGTGCCCTCATATGTCGTTCACCAATCGCGAACAAGGCCAGGGCCCTGTGCTGCTCCGGCATCTCGATCAGCAGTTCTTCCGGCCTGCGCTGTTCATCGAGGAGGAACGCCATGACGCGACGCTGCGGCGACTCCTGAGACACCATGTCCATGATCGCCTGTGCGCGTTCATCGCGCCCTGCCTCCCACTCCATCAGGAACCATGGGATCACCTCAGTGCGGATAGGGTCCAGGAGCTTGCCTTCGAGAACATTGTCGAGCTGGTGCTCGCTCTGGCGCAGTTGCCTCACCGTCTTGGCGTGCTCCGCCTCAGCAGCCCAGGCGCGACGCTGATACACCACACTGATCCAGCCCGTGCTGATCAGGATGACGAGCAGACTCAGAATCGCCGCCGTTGCCGAACGGTGCTGGCGGGCCATCTTGCGTAACACATAGAGCGCGCTATCGCGCTTCGCCTCGATTGGCTCGCCGCGCAGGAAGCGGTCCACATCACGTCCCAGTTCGCCCGCACTCTGGTAACGGCGTGTGTTCTCCTTCGCGAGCGCCTTCAGTACAACCGTCTCGAGGTCGCTTTCGATCGGGCAGCGTTGGGAGCGCCGGCGCATGCCTTTGCTGGGCACACCTTGCTCTGTCAGCCACGCCCGGCTGGGCCGTTCCGGTGGCGTCTGCGCAATGTGGTGGAGCACATCGGCCAGCTCGCCGACCACGGGGTAGGGGTACTTGCCGGTCAGTAGCTCATACAGGATCACACCGAGAGCGTAGACATCGGTCCGCGTGTCGATCTCGTCGGGATTGCCGCGCGTCTGTTCCGGCGCCATGTAGGGCAGGGTGCCGACGATCTGCTCAGTCAGCGATAACGTATCGGCCTTGGATGCGAGCTGCTTGGCCAAGCCGAAGTCCAGGACTTTCGGACTGCCATCGGCATCGACCAGGATGTTGGTGGGCTTGAGATCGCGGTGGATCACGCCACGCTGATGCGCATATTGCAGTGCATCACAGATGCTCATGAACAGGCTGAGTGTGGCTTCAAGCGACAGGCTTTGTTCCCTTACGTGCCGGTGCAGCGGCAGGCCGCGTACGTAGTCCATCGCGTAGTAATAGCGGCCCTCGGGTGTCCGGCCGGCGTCGTAGATCGACACGATGTTCGGGTGGCGCAGTTGGGCGATGATCTCGATCTCACGCTCAAACCGCTTCCGGGCCCGTTTGGACGCGTGAATGCCCGGCAGCAGCACCTTCAGGGCGACTTTGCGTTTGGTCGATTCCTGGATTGCCTCGTAGACAACGCCTTGAGCGCCATGGCTGAGCTCGCGGAGCAACCTGTAACCGGGTAGACGTGGCAGCGGTGCTCCTTCGAGATCAGCGGCAGTCAGCGCGGTTGTACTGTCCCCTTGCATTGCAACCTGTGTCTCGCACTCATCGCTGGCAGTCGTGAACACGTCGCTGGGCAGTTTGCGCACGTCGCCGAGCAGCTCCTCCCAGGCCTGCCATTCTTCGATTCGCTCTCCGCAGCTCTTACACGCGTCCACGTGTGCCTGCAGTTCGGCCGCTTCCGCCGGTGCAAGTTCCCCGCCCGCGAGTTGCTCGATCTGCTCTTGGGTCAAGCACGCCATTGCGTCAGGTCCTGTGTTCGCCGCTCTGGGCGAGAATCGCCAGTCGAGACTCTCTCAGTACGCGATTGCTCGAGAAGGCTTACTGAGCAATCGAGTCTTCCACAACCAGTAAACACTGACGACCTATTGCAGCCGCGCGGCGACATCTATCACCAACTCTCGCGGAAGGCCGTCCGCCAGTGCTGTAAGCGACTGAGCACGCGAGACTTACACACGTACACCGCGTCCCGCGAAATTCCCAGCTCCTCGGCCACGGCGTCAGCGGTCTGGCCGTCAATCGCATAACGCTTGAACGCGACGAAGGTCTGTGATTCGACTTCAGTGCGGACCTGCCGGATGCCCGCCGCCAGAACCGCCTGTTCCCACTCCTCCTCGAACGCATTTTCGAGTTCGTTGTCATCGTCTGGGACTCGGTCCATGAAAGCCGTCGAGCCCGGGTTGTCCGCGACCTGACGTTCCTGCCGGCCGAGGCGCCGGCGCGCCTCGCGGATCTTGTTGATGGCGATGCCTTTAAGCCATGCCCTCAGCCGTCCGCGCGCCTCATCGTACTTACCCTCCCGAAAACTGCTGACGAAAGCCGCCAGCGTCTCTTGCACGACATCAAACGCGTCCTGGTCACGGATCCCCGCGCGACGCACCAGGTTCAGCAGCATCAATTCATAACGTTCACAGAAGGCGCGCCAAGCCCCATCGCTGTCACGATCCTGCAAGCCGCGCAGAATAACCGCGCTGGTCATGAAATCGGCAGACATTCGTTACCCCAGGAGACGGTGGCCGTCTCAGCAGTTTACCACACCGGAGGCGGATGCCCACCCTCTTCGCTTGGACGCGCGTGGAGGCAAGTACCTATCTCGTCATGGAACCGGCCTCCGGCCCGGCGGGTGTTGCGAAGATCCTGGCGGCGGGGGAGTCCCGCAACCGTGGCCCACGTCGCCACGCAGGGCGATCGCGGTGTAAGCCACACATCGTCGACGAGTTGGTCCGACACGGTGGTGAGACTGTCTATCGCTGCGTGTTCCATCCTAACGGGCTGCCCGAGACGGAGTATCGCAAGGTGGCTTGAAGGGAAGCCGTTGGCGCGCACGTGGGACTGGCAGGTGATGCGCCGAGATTCCGACGTGTACGTCCGCGGGCGCGTGCGCCATCCCGCCCACAAGACGATCACGCTCACCGGCTGGCACCGCGTGGAGATGAACAGGGAGACGGAGACGCCGGCAATGCGTGATGTGGCCTTCCTGGACTAGTTGAAAGGGGCGAGGCCACCTGCACCGTAAGGCGGCGCCTTTGAGTCTCGAAGTAGGATAGGCTCAGTGCATGATACCAGGATGTATGTACGACGGCATGCTTGCTGATGCACCTCGCACGGTGGATTGAATGCCCAGAACCATTGTCATCGGCGACATCCACGGCTGTTTCGACGAGCTCCAGGAACTGATCGACCGCGTTGCGCCGATGGTGGATGACCAGATTATCGCGCTCGGTGACATCGTGGACCGCGGGCCGGACACCGAGAAGGTGCTTGAGTTCTTCCGCGATACGCCGAACGCAATGTCGCTCATGGGCAACCACGAACGCAAGCACATCCGGTCGGCGCGTGGTGAAACGCGGCCGGCCCTGTCGCAGCTGATCGTCAAGCATCAGCTGGGTGACTGCTACGCCCGGTGGCTGATGTTCATGGAGACGTTTCCGCGGCACGTCGAGTTGCCGGAAGCAATTCTGGTGCATGGCTTCCTCGAACCGGGCATCCCGCTCGAGGCGCAGCGTGACGGCGTCGTGATCGGAACACTGAGCGGTGAAGCGTATATCACTGAGAAATACGCTGGTCCATGGTACGACCATTACCGTTGCCCGAAGCCGGTCGTGGTCGGACACCATGACTACCTGCGCGCCGGTGAGCCGCTCATCCGCGACGGGCTGGTGTACGCGATCGATACAGGTGTGGTACACGGTAATCGGCTCACAGCGCTGGTTCTCCCGGAGTTCCACCTGGTGTCCGTTCCGTCCGGTGGCGACTACTGGTCGCGCGTGCGCCGCCAATACGCGCCGCTGGCCGCCAGCAGCAGATCGGACCTGGACCTTCCGTGGGAGTTGCTCACAGCGTACGCCGAGTCGGCGGATACGGAAGACCTGCCGGAACACCTGCAAAAGCGCGCCCGGCGGTGCGTCGCAATCGCGGATGCCTGCAACCGGATAATCGGCGAGGTGGTAGATACGGTGAGGGTGCTCAGCAACAACCTGCTTCGCGAGCTGGCTCAGACCGAGGACTGGGAGACGTGCTCGCCCAGGGCCAAGGCTGCCCGCTATGCGCGGCGTGTGGGCGACCATCCAGCAGCCCATCTGTTGCTCGCGGCCCGGCGCGCTGAGTTAGATGAGCGAACGGTCTACCGCCAGCCGATGTCGTTGATTCCATAGGCCACCGTGACCAGGGTGGCCCCCTGGTCCAGAACATCACGTTCAAACCGGGCGGCTCCACCCGCGGCCGTGTCGCCTCCCCAGCCGGCATTGATGAACCGGACTTTCCTGTCGGGGTAACGAAGCAGGGTGTAGTTCTCGATCGTCTTGTCGTAGCCTCGGGCAGCCGTAATGCTGTCGCCAAGAAACACAACGGTATCACCATCGCGGATGGCGAAGTCAGCCAGCGACGGCGGCGTATGGAACATAAACACGGCAAAGCAGAATGACAGGACACCGAATCTCATCGCTCACCCTCATGTGTCCGTTGGGCTGGAATCTTAGGAGCATCGTAGTGGTTGGGGCGAAATCCTGCCACGACACCGGTTCGACCGGGAGGCATGCTCTCACGACAGTACATCTGCCGGCGCTCAATTCGCCGCGTCGTATCGATCCCTTTCCTGACCTTGCTCCCTGCTCGCGCATAGTTGGACGGGCCCGGCGGACGATGCCACACCAGCATCACGGGGCGGCTCAAGCCGGGCTTGGGTCCTGACGCCGTACCGCCATCGCCTGGGGCGCGTGTGCAGCGTAGGTCTGTGTTTGAGAAGGTGATGCGTGACTATCCGCAGGCCCAACGTCCGGCTGACCGGGCTAAACGTTGTCGGGCGGACAATTGCAGTGTAGCCTCCGAGGGGCCCCCGCGGCGCAAAGGCGCCGCTAAACTGTCTTGGTCTTGACCAGCGTGGAAAGGCGATCGTATCCGGTCTTTAGCCGAGGAGCGAGGCATGGCAAGTCGAAGTATCCGGTCGGGTATGTGCCTAGCGCTATTATCCGCGAGCAGTCTGGCCTGGGCTCAGCAGGGCGCTATTCGCCACGTGCATGATCCAGTCATGGTCCGTGAGAAGGACACTTGGTACGTATTCTCCAGCGGTGCCGGTATTCCTGTGCGACGTTCCCAGGACCGGCTGCAATGGGAGCGAATCGGGCGCGTCTTCGCAGAGGACGTGCCGGCGTGGGCGCACAAGGAGATACCGAAAGCGCGCCACATACTGGGCACCGGACATCTCCTACTACAACGACCGTTTCCACCTGTACTACTCTGTCTCGACGCTCGGGAGCCAGCGCTCGTGCATCGGCCTGGTCCACCAACAAGACGCTGGATCCGTCTTCACCCGAGTACAAATGGGTGGATCACGGCAAGGTGATCGAATCCTTCCCGGATAAGATGGACTTCAATGCCATCGACCCGAGCCTCGTGCTCGACAAGCAGGGGCAACCGAGGCTGGTCTGGGGCTCATTCTGGGGCGGTATCAAGCTGGTTCGTCTGAATCCCGACACGGGCAAGCCACTCGACGAACGCGCCGATCCGCGGCTTGGCGGCCCGTCCGCAGAGGCACGCCATCGAGGCCCCGTTCCTGACCTGGAAAGGCGATCACTACTACCTCTTCGTCTCCTTCGATCACTGCTGTCGAGGTGTGGCGAGCAACTACAAGATCATGGTGGGCCGCGCGCGCGACATCACGGGGCCGTACGTCGATTTCCAGGGCCGTCCCATGCTCGAAGGATACGGCACGCTGGTGCTGGCGGGTTACGATGAATGGCGTGGTCCGGGCCACAACGGCCTCCTGCGGGATAGGGATCACGACTGGCTGGTGCATCACATGTACGATGCGGGCGAGCGCGGAGTACCAACACTCCAGATCCGGCCACTGATATGGGCACGCGACGGTTGGCCGTTAGTCGGTGAACCGATCAGTACTGCAGCGCTGGCACCGCGCCCATTGAAGTCCGACGATCTTCTGGGGACCTGGAGACAATCGGTGGATTTCGGGGCGGAGGCCTATCACGAGTTCTTGCCGGAAGGACGGATGAACTCCGCGGTGGACCGAGCTGTTTGGTCGTACGACAAGGGTTCACTCGAGTTGCGCTGGCCTGCCCCTGACGCTCCGAATGGCACCTGGGTCGACACCTGCTATGTTTCACCCGACGGCGCATCGTACGTCGGTCGTAACCAGAACGGTCTCGTCATCCGTGGCAGGCGGTGACCCAGGAGCGTGGACTGCTTGATTGGGAACCGACATTCCTTGTCCCTTGATGATGCCGCGCAATGCGACGCAGGTCCGCAACACGCGGCGATGAAGGGGAACGGTGAGGCACATAACGAAGCGCTCGCCCATTCGGCTAATCGCCGGGTTGACACCGGTCATCCTGACAACGCTGGGCTGCGCCGCCTCGGGCGATCGATCAGCGTCGGCGCTCCAAACGTACATTGGGGCCGGTACGCGCGGGTTTGTCCTGGAGCCATCCGGTGAGCGCTTCGTACCGTGGGGGTTCAACTATGATCA
>CAXXWX010000023.1:0-261760 GCA_963675745.2 Phycisphaerae bacterium | reverse complement strand
CACAGAAATGACGAGTCACTGATTCTGATGGTGCCGCCATCGACGTAGATGACACCGCCGTGTGCCCCTCTGTTCTCAGCGAAGGTGCAGTTGGCAATCGTCGTATTACAGTCCACAAGGCGCATTACACCGGTGCCGTACTCGTTCCACACTACAGCAGCCGTACCACTATTGTCAGTGAAGCTAGTGTTGTCAAAGCACACCGTCGTATTGGTCGCATTAAGGGCCCCTGCCCACTTACAGTGGTTGTGCTCAAACCGAGAGTTCAGGCAAGTGACACTGCCGCCGGATTGCGATATGAGATCACCATAACCATCACCATTACCATTGTCGGCGAAGTAGCAATCTGTGACGCACACATCAGCGGGAGCTACGATCTCGACTATGGGATAGCCCAAGCTTGGATTACAATTGGTTATCTCGCTGTTGAATAAGTTTAGGGAGCCGCAGAGATAGAGCCTTGAGCAGCCAGTGAATGTAGAGTCAGAGACGGTGCCTGTTCCGCCTAGACCCACTGCCCTGGCCTCAATACCGCCGATGGTATCAAACTCACAGTTTACAACAGTGAGCAACGGGCTCCACAAGTACACACAGAAACCGCCTAGGCTCGATAGGTCACTGAATGTACAGTCTGCGATGGCAAGTGACGGACTTGCCAAGTACACTACGGTGTCATCCCAGATGGACATATGATGAAAACGACAGTTGTCAATATCCAGCGAAGTCGCCGACATGTGTATCACGGGACTCGGTAAGAACTCGGAGGCCCCGCCGGATGCGAAGGAAACGTCACGGGCGGAAAACGGCACCGACGAACCGTCGAAGGAAAAGACCATGTGGGAGCCGTGTTCCGGGTCATTGGGGGTCAATATCACCAGATAGCGACGTAGGATGGAGTGTGGAATCGACAGCATTGGGGTCACCCGCGCCGATGCCCGCGTATGCGCCGGCTAGAACGAGTGCCGCACTTGCACGAAAGGCGGCATTGGGGTCGAGGGGTGTGACCAAACCGGCTTCATCGAAGTCCGGCGTATATTGTCCCCCGGCAATGCGTATCTCGGTGAGATTCGGGTCCGCCTCCGCTGCGTACAGGGCGTCCTGGAGGTAGCGGTACGCCGTGATCCAGGTCTGACCATCTCCTCCGAATGGAGCGTCATCATCGACATAGATGATCTCAGCTGGGAGCGGTGGAACGAGAATCAAGCCCACTAGCCCCGCCAATACAACGATCTTGCACATGTCCCATCCTCCTCGACTCGCGACGTGCACCCCCTGCTGACTACGCACCGAGAAGCGCGACAAACGCGTCAATGTCACCATTGTTTACGAGCCCATCCGCATTCATGTCCGCGTACCCACGCACGCACTCGGGATACTCGCCCCTGTACGCGGCCGGGTCGGTTAGCGCGTCAAGCGCGACGTCCGCGCCGCACGGGGCAACGTTATCGCGTATGATGCTGTTGTCGATGGGAGAAGCCCACAGCCCGCCGTACACGTAGATCGCGCCGCCGCAATCGCCCGCGGTGTTCTCAACAGCCGTTACACACGACAGCGTGACGCCCGTGCCTGGAGCATCGATCGAACAGATTGCACCGCCATAGTGCCCAGCAGTGTTGCGCGCAAAGAGCGAGTTCGCGATCCGTATTCCCTCGCCCTTGACAGCGCCGCCGTATATGTCAGCCGAGTTGCCGACAAACGCGCATCCGCCAACCTCATGCCCGCCACTAAGTGCTCCGCCGACCCACGCGGAATTCCCAGTAAACTCGCAAAACAGCACCCGCGCCGCACCGTACAATGCCCCTCCACCATCGGAACTCGGCGTCGTAACTGTGTTGTCTGCAAAGGTGCAGTGAATGACCAACTCAGCCGTCACAATAATAGCGCCGCCGCTTGAAATAGCGGAATTGAGCGTGAAGCTGCTGTTGGCAATCACGGCGCGACTGCCATAGATGCTCACAGCGCCCGCCTCTGCCAGCGCTGTTGCCGACAAAGGAACAGCCGTTAATCTCGACAGTTCCAACAGCGCGAATCGCGCCGCCATCGCCATTCCCGGTCTCATGATTGTTCGTGAAAACACAGCTCGACACTACGCAGCGTGGCTGTTCCGCGTAGCTCGTTTCGACAGTTAACGCCGTACCACCGTCAGTCCCGGCGCAGTTCGCGAAGGCGAGGCCGTGTATCGACGCAACGCGGACATCGTCGCCTTCGACGACAAATCCTCGCCGAAGCCCCTCGCCGTCGATTATGCACGTATTGGGGTCGCCGAGGAGCGACCGGATGGCGATTGCCAACGGCGGAACACTGACATCGGTATTGCCGTCTCCGGTGTACACGCCCGGTGCGAGCACCACGACGTCGCCGTCTACGCAGGCGTCCACTGCCGCCTGAATCGTCGGATACTGGCTGGGCACATGCCGTTCCGTCGCGTGTAACTGGGCGCTCAATCCGATGATGGCAACCAGCGCCAGGATGCCTCGTGCGAATCGCATGCACATCGTTCTCCCCCTTGTCGCGTGAGCCGCAAGTCTCGCTGGCGATCGCGTCACTCAATCACGGTCAGCAGTTCAACGAATGGGTCGATGTCCGCGTTATTGATCCACCCATCATCGTTGCAGTCGGCGAGATACGGATCGCAATCTGGAAATATCAGGACGTAAGCTGCGGTGTCGGTAAGGGCGAGCACGAATGGATCGATGTCACCGTTGTTGATGAGCCCGTCACAATTGAGGTCGCCGAGAAAAAGTGTCGGCGATGAATCAGGAACCCGAACAACCCGGAATCCCTGGGCTTTGTCGCTACTACGTGGCCAGCTGTTGCGCGGCTCGTCGGTCCGTAGTTGAAGGGCCGGGTCGGAATCGAGATAGGTTCCACTCCGCTGCGTGCGACGACCGTCAACGTCACAATCCTGCATCCACTCCATCGTGTTGCCCGATAGGTCGAAAATGCCGTAGTAGTTTTCGTCGGCGCTGGGTGCCAGGATTGACGCCGTCATAGTAGCCAACGGGCGTCTTGCCCAGCTCCCAGGGATCACCACTGTCCCTAGAGTTGGCGTCTGCAGCGGTGAGCACATCGCGCCCGAAGCCGTACACGTGATTCACAGCGGCATCGCCGTCCCAGGAGGCCGCCTTGTACCATTCGTTGTATGGGCCCTGCGGTGCTACTACCGTTCATGTCCATGGGAAGCCGATAGCCCTCGTACTCATCTACCAGCGCCTGCCGTGCGGCACCCGTTAGCGGCCACGCTCCAGGTCCGCTCGCAACCGGATACCAGTCGCCCTCGCCAGGCCCTTCGTGATAGACCCGTTCGCCGAGCGCAAGCCCCTGATCGATGGTCAGCCAGTTGCAGAACTTCAAGGCCCCAAACCAGCTGACGCCGACAATCGGGTGCTGACCATAGGCGGGGTCAAAGCTGTAGCGGGAGCCTACGAGGCCGCTGGCGTTATATGCTATCCCGTAACCGGGTTCGTCGCTGTTGTGGCTCATGACAAAGATGAACTTATTATCCGCCGACTCATCGGGTAACCCGACATCACCCCCCGACCGGAAGGCGAGATTTGCCCCGCGTTCGTTTCCCTGATTTGCCTCGGCGTCGTTGAGGAACGCCATGAACTGGCTGACCGTGACCTCGAAGCGCCCCATGCTGAACGTGTATTCGGGGCCGGAGGGCTGGTGCGTTGCAGGATCGCCCGAATCATACGGGACTGGATTCATCGGCATGCTGAAGAGAGGCTCACTTCTCGCCGCAAGGCCGACATACTCACCGTCCCCGATACTTTTGACGTATTCCGGCACTCCGACAGGCAATCCACCAGACCACGACAGCCGCCACAACTGACGGCCAGTTGGGGCAAGCTCTTGCGTGCCGAAATAGAACGCATCGTCCTGCGAACTGAACGTCTGGTAACCGCCAGCCGGTATGATGGGCACAGTTGCAATTACTTGAACAGGGGAACCATCCAGAGGTACGCGAAAGACCTGTCCAGTTTGATTGATGTCAATGCCGATTAAACTCCCATCCAAGTCAAAATCCAAGCCGTTGAGGCGGCCAGGCTTGCTAGCCAGGACTTGACTTGTTTGGGCATCGAAATCGACCGCATAGATAAGTTCCTCACCATCCACAGCGGCGTAGAGCAGACCGTTGTCGCCGACGGCAAGACCTACAATGGGTTGACCCGTCAGCACAACAGAGCCAGTCACGCTCCCCGTGACAGGGTCAATTTCGTATATTACCCCACCATGTGGTGCAGCGAAAAGGCGACCTTCAGGTGACAAGTCCATCACAGTTGAATGGACGGTCCCAAGCCCACCTGACTCCCCGATCACTTCCACCGTTGGATCGGAAAGATCCGAGGTAAAGCTGACGAGATCCGGGGGAGCTGGATGGGTGGTGCGATCCAACGAATAGAATGACGTATCTGCTCGGCCAGCGGTGGGAAACGAAGTAAGGCTGACTAACACAATGATCCAGGGGCTCGGTTTCATTGTCCTTTCCTCCGCCGGAATGCCTTGAGTGTCACCGGGCAGGTTCAAACCGGCCACTATCGGGCAGGTTGGAACCATCCAACATCCCCCTAACAGCTTTTCGCCCCCAGTGCCCTGCCACCCGTGCTCTGAGGGTGCTGGGGGCGAAAAGCGTTGATCCGCACCGCGACGACGAGCGGCCGGGCCAAACCCGCCCATCAGTGGTACGTTTTGCCCGCCCGCTGACACCCTGAGCCGACAGGACGCCCGATGACTCACGCTCCGCTATACCGTTTTCCGCCGTCGCCATACGAGCAGGCCCGCAGCTCGCCGCCACGCTCAGTTGAAGCCGCGCATACCCGATCTATCTCGCACCATGGCTAGACCCTTCGCGTGTTTGTCAGGGGGAAGTGGCTGGTTGTCGGTCCCCAGTCCTCCCCATCACTCCTCAAAGCACCATCATAAACCAAAGCGGGCAGCAAATGCCATCTCCATCGCCCCCTTCAATGCTGATTGGTCGTTCCCAGTATCAAGGCCGATGGCGACAGCCTCAGGCGTAATGCAGGCCGGCCACCTGGCTCTGAAGCCCGGAGCGCGTCTGCTTGACGCGAATCACCGTGGGCTGCGGAGTCACCTTGTGTCCACTTCAGCCTCGATCCCGCGCTGCGACAGGCTCTCCTTGATGCCGAATTCGACCGTGTTCTCGCGGATGGCCCCTTCCGCTTTGGCCACGATGTTGACGTTGACCAGGATTTCTGCGCCTTCGTTGGCCAGCGGCTCGATGACTTCGTTGTAAATGTCCATCCAGTGCTCCCACGGGACCGCCATGCGGATTCGAACCAGGTCAAGCCTGCGCTCGCCTTCAATGATCTTGGGTTTGTCGGTCGGGGGGTGGCAGTTCGTCGCCACCAATGTCACCGCCAGTGGTGGTGGTCGCGTGTGACGTGGTTACGCCGCCAACAGCAGGCGTCTCCGGCTTCGGCATGAGTTCCTGCGCCAGAGCAGGACGAAGCAGCCACGATGAGTCAATCAACTCGCAGTCGTCCGCCGCCAGCGACACCTTGAACCGGATAGTGTCGAACTGCTTGGCCTCGCCGTCGCCCAGAGCATAGGCAAATACGCCGCGCTCGACGCCCCGCGCCACAGTCTCGCGCAGGACGCCCACTCCGGCCAGCATCGGCAGGTGCGTCAACTGCGTGAAGTAGCCCGCGAGCGTCTTGCCGTTGACCACCGCCTCTTCATCCGGCCAGAGGCTCCAGCGCTTGCCGATCAGCAACGCCGGATCGAGCCGCTCCAGAAGCTGGTCGTTCTCCTTGAGCGTGCCATACACACGGTCGCTGACGGTCGTCCGGCCATCGTAGGTCTGAACGCCCATGTCGAATGACCGCAGCGCCTTCTTCTCGGTCGGGACAATTACGTGCCGATAAACCTGCGAGAGCACAGCGGGCAACCTCGCCTCGGCATCCTTCAACCGGCCCGCAAGGTCTGCAAGCTGCTCGTCGGTCAATCGCTTCTTCGTGGCCTTGTCCGAGTCAATCGCTCGCAGCGCAATCAGACGCGTTGCGGCTTCGACGACTTCCGCCGCGCGCTCTTCGTCCGGCGCGATGAATATCAGCGTGTTGGCATGTTTGCGGAAGCTCTGACCATGCTGCTTTACGATTTCGCCGACGAATTTCTCGGTGGCCGCAGGCAGCCGTCCCTCGGCAGCGACCTGGTGCAGATCGAGCACGACCAGGCTCAGCTTCGGGTCGTCCGCCACGTCCCGGCTCTCATGCGGATAGCGGAAGACGCGGAAATGCGCTTCGCCGATCATGTCGTTGAGCTTGCTGCGGGCGAACTCCAGCACCTTCTCGTGGTCCGACCGTACCATCTCTTCGCGGTCGAGAATGGTGCGGTTGAGATTCTGCTTCTGCTCGAAGCGATACAGCCCGCTGTCGGCGTACATGAACCACAGCCGCTTCGACATGCGGTCAAGCGCATCGGTGATGAAGGGCGGGTTCATCTCGGGATTCAAGACGGCCAGTCGCAGTTGCGGCACTGTCGCGCCCTTCTGCTGGCCACCACCGAAGGAGTACATGAACGTGGCCCTCGCCAGCTTCTCCGAGACCGATTCCTTGGCGTACTCGCTGCCGAGTTCGCGGTCGATTTGCGGCGACTTGGCATCCGGCCCCGCAATGTCGCTGTCGATCACGCCATGGAACGCGTTGCCCGCATACTTCACCAACTCGCCGCGAATTTCGGCCAGCCCGAGGTTTATGTCACACGACTGAATCAGCGACTCGTTGTCCTTGCGGTTGTAAAGATCGCTGACGACGTAGGCCATCAGCCGCAACACTCCGCGTGTCCGCTGAAACTCGGTGATGGAACCCCATCGCTCGTACAGCACCGTCAGCAGTTCAGGATGAAACGGATACGCTGCCAGCATCGTCTGCTTGTACGACGGCTCTTTGACTGCCTGCGAAACGTCATCTCCCAGGCTGCGATACTTCTCGAAGTACGCCTCGACCGTCTTTTGATGGTCCGCCGGATCGCCCAGGTTTTCGAACAGCCGCCGCCGTATGACCTCGTAGATCTCCATCCCTTCCACGGGGAGTTTCACTTTTTCGATGCGCCCAAAGACCTTCTCAAGCGACTGGTAGACTTTTTCCCCGCCTTCGTCGAGAAACTCCGAAATCTGGCTCGTCAGCGTGGCCACCAACACCGCGTGTGGGCAGTGCGGAATGACGAATAACACGCCGCAGTCTTCGGGTGAACCGGGGGCTGCATCGCCCGGCGGCTTCGACCACGCGCAGCTCAAGAACGCGTTGAAGGCGTTCAAGAAACGGCTCAAGCTCACGCGGCTCGATGAGGAATCGAGGCTGGGTCACGGTGCGATGAGCAGCGGCGGCAAGTCCGGCATCGTCGCGATCCGGCCGCCGACGCGGTATCCGCAGCCGGTGTGGGACGAGTTGGTGCGGCGGGGGAAACTGTGCCGTGCGGGCCACGGGCTATACGAGCTGCCGGATGAACGGTGAGCGACCACTTGAGGGAGGGGGGCATTCCCCAAACCGCGAGACTTTGAGACTTCGCTGGGACAATGGGCAGATCTCGAATCTTGCGGTCAGTTTGACGACGCCGAGCGGTTAAAACCGCCAGTAGAGCGCCAGCGGAGGTTTCGCAAGTGAGAGCACCGGTTACGAATCGGCGCTCGAAGTCTGGCAGCAGTGGCCCGCGACAAGGTCCTGACCGTAGCGATGCGCTGCGTCGGCTAGCGGCGACGCCAGAGCGCGAAGCTGGTCAGTACGAGCACCGGACTTCGCAGTATGACCACGTGCCAATAGCTGTTAGGCCCCCCATTTCCGAGTTATCAATCGCAGGCCTCAGAAAGATGTGTTAGATACACAAAGCCACGCCTATTGCTTCATCAGTGACTTACGCCGCTGCTCACTGAACCACTCCCGCATGCAATCACGGATCGCCCCCGTAGTCTTCCCTGTCAACTGCTCCGGCAGTTCAGCCTCGGCCAACTCCATCACAGACACCGCCCAATCAATGATCTGCTCTTCCCGTTTCTGAGCCTCCACCCGGTCAATCAGCTTCCCCTGTTCCCGTTCCGCCGCGTGCTGTTCACGGATCGCTCTCGCCTCTTCACGCTTCGCGACCGCCAGTTTGCGCCTTGCCTCGACCAGATCATCCTCCGGACTAGCGACCACGCTGCGCTTCCGCCGCAGCTTGTGCCGCTCCCGCCACGCGTCGATTTCATTCAGGTCGTAATGCCCCCTCTGGCCCGGCATGTTGTACTGCTTCGCGAGGTGCGCCGTGTGCGAGTAGCTCAGCTCCAGGTACGCCGCGAGTTGCTTCAACGTCGTGAGCACCCGCCCGGTCGGCTTCCCGTTCCTGTTCTTGCGTTCAGACATAACACCCTTACTTTAGCACAATCTCGAACGTCCGGCGCCAAATGTTGCTGCCAAATCCCTCGCAAGTCGCAATCTACAGAGTCCGCGCCCGCGCCCACCTGCGGCGCGCGCAACCGGTGATTCTGGCCCATTTTCTGGCCTTGAGGGGGTGTCAGACCTTCGATGCCGGTCTGCCGGAGACCTCGCGCGGCCCCTTGGAAGGACCCATTGGACCTAACTGGTCGGCTAATTATCATATGAACAACGGCCTAACTACCTCGCCTGTAGTAGGTGCGGCAAGTGGTCGCAACGCGCCGCGGTCTCGCCTTGACTTGTGGGCGATAGTCCGCCGCGCGGCGCCGTCATGCTGTTGCACACGCCGCGCAAAATTGTTTTTTGCCACGTTGTTTTTATAACGTGCATGGTGGCAGGTTGTGCCTAGGTGGCACCGGCGTGCGCGGCGCCACCTGGGCACCGATGCCCGCAATCTTGGAAGCAAAGCGCCTGCATGAATTGGGTTACGATTGACGCAGTGTGGCCACACGATCAGCGTAGGCGCCAGCATGCCCTACGCTGGCGCCAGCGAGCGCCAACGCACTGGTGGGCATGATCGTATGGGATATGGGGTAGGGCTCGTTAGGCGCGAAGAGAACGCCGCGCAGCGTGTTAGGCTGCGCGGCGCCTTGTGTGGCGTACTCTGTCGGTCGTGCCTATCGGTACTCGATAAACTCCAACTCGCAAATCGGGCGTCCATTTCGACGCTGTGTGGCGTACAGTGTGTAATCAGACTCGCCATCCCATTCGACGCCGCGCGCGCCGACAGCGCGTGACAATTGCCGATCGGTCGGATCATACGCCGCAAACTCGTGCGCCGTGCCAGCGTTGTACACCTGGCGTTTGCAGCGGATGTCTACATGTCCATGGTCGTAGCGATCGTTAACGTCGAATCCATCCCGCGCGTTTCCCCATACGTCATAACTCCAGGCACGATAGCGGCGAATTCTGAATGCCGGTGTTTTCATTCTCATCGCAAACCCCTTTGGCTACTCGAGGATGTGTCCGCACGTGACGCATCTGCTATGCCCATTGGCCAGCGCGTCCAGCGCGGCGCGGCGAAGATCGGTAACGTAGCAATTCTCTAGCGGGCAATCGGGGCGCTCGTAGATGCATCCGCTGATGCAGTCTGCATCTTCCCATTCGCTGTCGGCGGTTTCACGCCATTGCGAGCGGACGACCCAGATTCCATGACACGCGATAAAGTCGCGCTGTCGCGTTACCTCGTGCGTTGACCACGCCCCATCATCCAACCAGGACAGATCAGGGTCCGTATCGAGCTCGCACACAATACGAACCTGATCCGCATATTCGGCCCGTTCCCAAGCCTCGTTAACCTTCGCAATATCGAGCGCTTCGGACGGACGATATCCAGCGCGGCGCGCACTCTGATACATTCTCAATTCGGAGGTTGTCAGCATTGCCCTATGCTCCCGCGCCGAGGCGCCCACCGCATATCGGGCAGTAGCCTACGCCATCGGAATCGACGCGAAGTACGCCATCCCCATCGTCTGGATTGTCGGATTCGACGCGCTCGTATGTCTCAAGCTGGGCGCCGGCGCCAAGCCCGCAAGCGCCCTCAGCGTACCAGTGATACGCGTCATCGGTTGACCAGTAGTGCGGATGCCTATCGGGTTCGCATCCGTCTACGAATTGCTGACCGGGTGCGTCGGTTTGCTTGCGCTTGCAGTAGATCGACGCGCGCGCGTTGTCGAGGATGTCGGCTTCGTCGCAGCATTGCGACAGACAGAACACGCGCGGGCGGGTATATCCGCCACGGACATCGGCGCCATTGTGGATTTGCAGGACAATGTGTGCTTCCCCGTCGATCCGAAAGAACACGTATTGCAACACCTGCGACAAGAGGTCCGCACCGTTGTACGTGTTAACCGTCATCGGCGCACCGTCCCCGTACAGCCCGTCTATCGTGGCGCCTGTGCGATACGCCAGCCATTGGGGGAACACTTCCATATCTTCGAGGTAGTAGGTGTTTTCCTGCCGTGCGCTGTATCGCTGAAACAGGTTATCGAGGCGCTCGCAGTACTCGACGCGCTCAAGCAACCAGTGATAGACGTTGTGCGTAACCTCGATATCCGAATACCGAAATGAAAGCGTTGTGGCTGGTTCTGCCGCAAACTCGCGCCCAGCATTGCGCTCATAGGCGCGCCCATACCCATGCTCTGATCCGGCGTACCTTCCATCGGCGTCATATCGTGGTGTCCCGCCACTATCGCACATGTGGCGCCCAGTATTCTCGGTGAGCATCTCAGCAAGCACGCGCTCTGTTTGCGTCATGGTGTCTGTCGTGGTCATGGCGTCTTCCCTTTGCGTGCGTTCTGGTGCGAGGCCGAGTCGATCGCGTGCCCACACTTCCGGCACCCAAGCGCCGGATGACCCGGCCCAACACAGTAAATATGCACATGATCATTGCGGCCGATCGTGCGCGGTACTTGTCGCAATCGTGATATGTCCGATCGTGACTGAACCCAATCGCGCACGCACTCCGCATCCGCGGGCGTGCATGCCCAGAACGCATAGGACACGCCATCCCGACACTCACCCCATCCGCTCATAAATGTGTCGCGCCCGCCATACAGCACAGTGTGTGTCCTGCGCTGTTCGTTGGTGCGATCGTCAACGCGCTTGCCCATTGCTATACCTCCTATCCGCTGAGAGACACCCAGCACAGTACCGCATTGACCACACTGACCAGCAATATTGCTCCTTGGATTATGCGCACTACTACTACCGGCATGCGGTCCAGTGTTGCGCCCACAGGAGTGGGTACCTGTCGCGCCGCTAGTAGGGCGGTCGCCCACTCGCGCGCCCGCGCCTCGCGCATCATGCTCAACAATCGCAAGCTCTCATCATCCATTGTCTCACCTTCCTATCTGTTGCGCGCCCCCACACTACTATTGCGCGCATCGGGCAGATGGCCAATACTACTATTGGCGCGCGGCGCACTAATGAGAGACGGGCGCCGTATGGCACAATGGGTGCTAGTGACGAGTGCACGACGGGCCTGGGAGTGGCGCGCGGCGCGTGAATCGGGCGCCCGAGTGCTCAGTGTCCGCGCGCACCCCACCACGCCACACCCGACAGGAGCTGTCGGGGCTGCTATTGCGCCGATCGGACTCGCCTATGGGCGTTGAGGCACGAGGATTGGAAGCGAATTGGAAGCGCAAATCGCAACGTGATTCCCGAATGATCCGGGAAACACGCGCACGGTGAGACCACTCGGATCTGAGAGTTGGAAGGGATTGCACCGTTGATTCAGGATGTCCCAGATGGCACTTACCACGGCGTATAGTCAGTTGACAGTGAGGGCGACGGCAGGCGGCATTTCCGTGACTCTCGGTACGGCAAGAATACGCAGCATGAGTTGGGTGGGTTGCTGCAGCACTCGGCGTCCCAACGTGCCGCGCGCTTCCTTGCCAAACGCATCGAGGCGCGAATTATCTGTCGTGGTAAGGGTGTTTCAGCGGCACCGCAGCTACCTATGTCCGTGTTCATCCAGACGGCCGAGGTGGCGGCGTCCCGCAACTTGTTCGCGGCCATCCTTGCACGGATGAAGCGCCTGCGGTTCAATCCACCGCTGGCGGGTATTGGATGGAAGCTCCGAGTGCTCTAATGAACCGGCTTAAGCGATCGAGACCATGGTTGCCGTCTGCGCTGGGCACCGGCCGGCAGTTCGCAACCGGCCAAATCGTTATTCGCGCCAGCGCGGCGCTTTGTATAGCCTTGTATTTGCAGCACTTACGGATGGTGCGATCGTCAGCACTGCGTTTCTTAATGTTCGACGGTGATCACGATCAGCGATGCGTGCCCTCATCACTTTGACGGTGTCGCACGTGGGTGAATAACGATTTAGGTACGCGCGAGTTACAGTCGTTGTCCGTCGCCAGCATGCGAACCGGACGCGTCTGTCTTGCATGCGGCTGCTGGAAACGGTTACGATGGCGTTCAGGCTGCTCCGTGTGGCCGGTCAGCGGCCGCTATCTGGATAATCTCGGAGAAGGAGGCGCCCATGTCAGTCATCACCAGGCACTTCAATGGCAGGCGCGGTGCTCCTGTTTCCTGGTGCATGGTTGCCACCATACTTGCAATGTCTTGTTCACTACCAACCCAACCCCCAATTCCCCCGGTGGAGAATTCGGACACCAATGAAGCCGAGCCTCAGGCACCGGTAACGCCGACACCGTCGACGCCGGATGTGCCCGCAGTTAACGAGCGGGTCGTCACCACAGCCGACGGTATGGTACGTCTGGAGATTCCGGCCAACGCTACGGCTTCAACGACAACATTCGTCCTAGATCCTACCGTCCAACACGCTGCTGATCCTCGTCTTGTCACGGGGACGGTATGCGAACTCGGGCCATCGGACATGGCGCTCACCGAACCAGTGCGGCTTGAGATTCACTACGATCCGGCGGCTTTGCCGGAGCAGGCCACCGAGTCCGAGTTGAGCATGTATGAACTACTGGATGGCGCATGGAACAAAGTGGCCAACAGCGTGGTCGACACCGTGAACCACCACGTCAGCGCGTTAGTTGACCACGTCGGTACTTACGCTGTGATGGTCCTGGCCAACGGCAGCCCGGAACAACTGGCGGTCGCCCTCACGGCGTCCGCCAGCAGTGTGCGTTCCGGGAGCGTTGTCACCATCGCGGCTTCTGTGACGGGGGGAACATTACCATACTCTTATGATTGGGACCCGAAATGGGCACAGGCTGAGATGGCCGATCCAGTCGCCTTCTATGAGGGCCGCGACTCGGCCACGCTATCCGCCACGCTGCACAGCGCCGGACGCTATGAGATCAAGCTAACTGTACGCGACGGCAATGACATGGCATCAAACGCTACCATCGCAGTCGACGTGGTCGCGGATATCGCCGCAACCACGATGCCCGTCAGCTGCTTGGCGATGCTAGAGGAATACGGCTCCACTCGAATCACCGTGCCGGACTGGCCCGGCTTGAATGGCTACGCGTACATCACACAAGGAATGGGCATCAAGACCATCGATGTCTCACGTCCGGAATCCCCAGCCCTGCTTCACCATTACTATCCAGCGATTTATGGACCCTTCAGCAATGTCTGCATCAGCGGGTATTATGCCTACGTCATCAATGACAACACCCTTGAGGTCCTGGACATCCGACGTCCGCTCTACCCCCTGCACGTCACTACCCTGACGCTTGATGGTCGGTGTAACGATCTAGCGGTATCTGGCGCGTATGCGTATGCCACGCACACCCATGGCGTTGATGTGATCGAACTGCGCGATCCATGCTCACCGATACACGTTTACACGATCGAATTAGACAATCAGTTGGCGCAGCGAATCGTGACACAGGGCGCGTATGCATATGTGGCGGCTGCGGTGTGGGGTATCCGTGTCCTCGACATCTCCAATCCGATCACGGCAAGGGAAGTCGCGACCATTGAATCACGTGGTGACCAGATCGAGTGCCATGACGTCGCCGTCTCTGGACGGTATCTCTACGCCGCCAATGGGTGGGCTCGTGGCCTGGAGATCTATGACGTTTCCGATCCGACGGCGCCGATGTTTGTGTCTGCATGGCGTCCTAGTGGTATCATTGACGGGGTCGCGGTGGACGGAGATTACGCCGTGATCACACTGATCGACTGGCCCGGCAACTTGGGCTCAGTGATCAGTGATCCCTACAGCGTATACGCGCGCGCCGAAGTGATAGATATCTCGGATCCAGCGAATCCGCGCGGCGTAGGCGTATACCAAATTGACCCGCCGTCGCAATTCCAAGACGTTGCGCTGGTCGACCGGACTATCTATCTGACCGGGTCGAGCCTGCATGTGCTGCGCATTGAAGATGGTCAACTTGCCGTCGAGGCAGCTGCGGCGCCGGGCACAATCCACTGCGGTGAGTCGACGATATTAACGCCAGATGTCACCGGTGGGACACCCCCCTATCGATACGAGTGGTCCGATTCATCGGGCTGGTCATCCACCACGACATCGCCCCCGGTACAGCCGTCAACATCGACGATCTATACGCTGGAGGTGCGCGACGCCGTGGGACATGTGCAATCTGATAGTGTTCATGTGCGCGTCCTCCCGCCACGTGTCCGACTGGAGCAAGTTGGACACGTCGTGACGGGCAGCTACGCAATCGACGTGGCGATCAAGGACGGCTATGCCTACGTTGCCGACGGCGACTACGACGATCAGGCATTGCAGGTGATTGACGTACGCAACCCTGCCAGCCCCGAATTCAAGGCAAACATCACGATCGACGCGGGCATCGCATATGCGAAACAGATTGCCCTCAGCAACTCACGAGTCTATGTCAGATATGGTCGGCGGCTGGGTCTGTTTCGCATCTATCAGCCGACAACTGTTATCCCGGTGACAGAGTTTAGAGCCGCGGGTGGGTTGGAGGGACTGAGCCTTGCCGGCGACACAGTATTTACGAGCAGCGACGTCGAAGGCCTCATGGTCATCGAGCCAGACATTTCCGATGACCTGCGGCAGGTCGGCACCTTGGCGTCGGTCAACGGAACCGTACGGGCAACACTCGGTGACTATGCTTACGTCAGTGATAGGAAGACTGTCAGGATCATCGACGTATCCGATTACAGTAGTATGCGCCAGGTGTCGAGCTACGACACCGATACGGATGCGATGGGGCTCGACCTGATGGGGCATCATCTGTGCGTGGCAATCTGGTCAGGTGGCTTGGAGATCGTCGACGTGTCAGATCCCGCTACGCCCATGCGCACGGCAGAGTACGATGATGACGATTCCGGCATCTCTAGAGTCGTAATCTCGGGATCACGCGCCTTCTTGCTGGACCCGAACGGGTTGCGCACGACCATGACGGTGTTGGACCTGAGCGATCCGAGCCGCCCGATCCGAGTCGGCGGTCTGGACTCGGTGGGACGTACAAGCAACTTCACGATTTCGGATGGCCACCTTTACCTCGCTGCCGGCGATAACGGATTGTTCATCTTCCGCATCGAGTCGCCGTAGGTCACGGCCACCAGCGGTTGCGGGCGAGAGCTGACAGTCGCACCGCCGATATCGATTCTTGTCGAGCTGATCGTCGACGGGCGACGGTGAGTGATTAGTTCTCAGATGAAATCTTCGCGATCAGCGGCAAATGCTCAGCCGCACTCACGGTTGGCGAGCCACGAGAGATCAGCATTGCACTCGCAGACCCGGCCAGGCAGATCGGCCGTCACCCGCGTCATTGGCGGCAGCCTGATCTTCTCCCCGCGCACGGTTGCATATCATGCATGCTCGAAGAATCTCCGAGAATCGGCGTTTCTGGCCCCGGAATGGCGATTGTCATGCAAGTTATGCAGCCTTTGGCAATTCCAGGTTAACCGTACTAGATTCTTCTCATGTAGGCTTATACGGAGATCTTGCATTCCTGCATAAGCTGCATGACGGTGAGTCACGGTCGCACCCACAATCCGTGGTGAACCGTCGTGCCGCCCCGTCGTTCCTGTCGATACCCGCGTTCACCCAACATGCGACCAAAGGCGATATTCGACATAGGCGTGATGCCGGACTCGGTGGCCCACGCTGAATACGACCGATACAAGGTTTTGCGTTCTGTGACCCATTCGTCACCAGTTAGACAACAGGTGTCCAGCCAGTCGCCGACAAGGTCAGAGTCTGTTCGATATTTGGCTGTCGCGTCTAATACACACTCGGGTGCCTCGAGTTTCTCGCCGCGCCGCCGCCATTCCAGACAGCCTCGCACCACCCATGCGAGTATGCCAGGCGCCTCGCGCTTCAACTTATCCGCCAGGTCGGGGTCTTGGTCTCTATCGGGAATCTGCACGGTAAACGGCCACAGCGCGATGCGCCGCCAGATGGCGTGGTCGGTACCCTGGATTATTGGCTTGTGGTTCGTACACAGGAACAGCGTGTGCGTTGGCTCGAACTCGAAGAAATCGGCGCGCATGTATCGGCAACTGATACGGTCCTTGCCGGTCAACTGCTTCAGTCGTTCCTCGTCGAGTACGCGACGTTCGCCGGTCTCGACGGACGTGACAAAACGGGTGCCGTGTAGTGTGGCCAACTCTGTTGGGTGCGCGTCGTTGGTGCGCTGTATCAGTAGTTTCGGTGGTGCTGTTCGTGCGTAGTCGCCGAGTGCAAATGACAGCACGTCTAAAAACGTTGACTTCCCATTCGCGCCAGCCCCATACAGGAAATGCGCTATGTTCTCGCGGACGACGCCGGTCACAGCGTAGCCTACGGCGCGCTGCGCATAGTCGATCAAGGTCACGTCACAATCGAATATCTCACGAAGGAACCTATCCCACCGTGCGCACTTGGCATCGGGTGTGTACTCAACCGGTGCCAGCTTCATCATCAGGTCTTCGCGCCGATGCGGCCGTAAGTAGCCGGTCTTCAGGTCGATGACGCCGGTCAACGTATTGAGTAACCACGGGTCCGCATCGAACGCCTCGATGGTAGTGGCAACATCGGCGTGACTCTGGCACAGTTCGACGGCGGCCTTGACACGGTGCAGGGACTCACAGCCACGTGCATGGCTGACCAGTGCCTTGCGCTGGTCAGCGTCGTTAATCGCCGCAGCCTGTTTGTACATGCCGCGGACCGTATCCGTGAAGCGCCGCCGTACCTCACCGGTCTTATCGCGCTTCCACCGGACCTCATCATACACCAGCCATTTGTGGCTTGCCGTGTATCGGAGGTCGGCGCCGTGCTCGTGCGCGAGGCGCTCGGCGTTGCCGAGATCGGTGTACGGGAAGTCCGGGGCCGGTGCTGTAACCGTTGCCGCGTTGCGCGACTCTGGTATCGGTCCCGGCTGTGACTCTGGCCTTGCGTCGAATGTGGCTTCACTCGCAGTCACATCTACAAAGCCAGCGCCATCGGCCAGCGCGTCCAGGGCAGCCGCGATGTCTTCTGACGTTTGCGTGCCGAGCGCTTTCACAGCCTGTTCGATATCACCCTTTGCCGGTAGATCAGGCACTAGGGTCTTCAAGTCGATTACGGCCAACTGTGGCGGGGTGTCGATACCGCTCAGCGCTTCCGTTAGCTTCGCGATAGAGGTCGCACCGGCAGGGTCGTTGTCGTGCTGATACACGACCTCGGGACAGCCGTTCAATACCGACCAGTCCGTTTTCCGGATAGCGCTCGCACCGTGTGCCCACGTTGTTGCGTTCAGCCCGAGGCCGCGCAGGATGTCGGCGCATTTCTCTCCCTCACAAAGATGTAGGCGCCGCGTGAGGTCCAGTTCATCCAGACGATAGAGAGGCAACTTGCCTTCCGGGTCGCTGACGAGCCAACCTTCTCCATTGCGGTGTATCGGGCGGTAGTCTTTGCAGCCCAGGATGTTGAATCGCGCGATGCGGAACGACTCAGAGCCGTCACGATTGCGAAAGGTCCACGTGTGTACGTGCTGGACGTCAGCGAACGCCACGCCCTTTTTCTTGGCGATACTGGCTGCCGCGCCTCGCAATGCAGCAGCTTCGGTGGGGTACGCCTTCCGCGTCTTGCTCGATGTGTTCGGCGTTGCTGGAATCGGTGGCGTGGCGTTGCCATTGTGACGCGGCGAGTTTGCTGCGCCCCGGGGCTGGCGGAACATACCGTAGTGGCACCCCTTGGTGCGCGCCGTCAGTTCATATCCGTTGACCCACGCGCCCACAGCCGCATCAGACTCGCGATGACATTCAACAGCCCCGGTGTCATTCACTCGGCACCAGTCGGGTTTCCCGCATATCGGGCAACGCTTGGCGGCTGTCACTTCCCGGAACGTGTTGTCCGTGACCATAATGGTTACCGCTTCAGCGCGACCCACTCAGCTCGGGTCAGAAGTTCACCGCCTCGCGTCGGCCGCGCGACCCACTCCACAAGATCAGACACGGCCCAAAGCACGCGCCCGCCCAGTCGTACCGGCGTGGGGCCGATTCGGCCGGCCGCCCGATCACGCTGCCAGCTTCGAGGCGCGCGGCCGCACATCCTCGCCGCGTCGTTATCGGTCACGAGCAGCGGCTCACACATTCACGCCCCCCGCAGCCGTAACCATTGCTTGAGTAACGCCGAACTCGCCATCAATGATCGGCAATTCACCTTCCAGCACGACCCGGCAGCCACCGGCCCGCCGATCGGGGATTTCGCCGGACGCAATCAGCCGAGTCAGCGCCGTGCTGACGCGGCCCGGTGTGACATAAGCACCCGTCACCCGCGTGAGCCGCGCGGCGATGTCAGTGATTGAGAAGACAGTCATTGTTTGCTCCTAACGCAGTGCTAGACTGTCTTGAAGGCAAAGTGTGATTGTGAGGCGAGTCAAATCAAAGTGTGAGAAAACGGTAACCCCATGTAGCGGCGAGAATTGCGCCCGGTTTTCGCCACGAGGAGCGTGCCCAAGCTAGTGTGATTTGCCCCCTGGGAAGTGTGATTCTTGGCGTCTTCAGCCGTTCTCGATGAAACGAACCATGTGTGATTCGAGCTTGCCGCCCTTGGTGATGTCAAACCAGTCCATCGCCTCAGGTATTGCAGAAACCAAGCGTGTGCGCAGCCGCCGTACGCCGGATGGGTCGCATTCAGTGGGAACGCGCTTGGGGCAACTCTGCATCGCGTTCAATAGGGCCTGCGCGGGTTTGGTCAATTCACTGCCGCTGGTCTGTTCTGCACGCAAGAAAGCCTCGATGCGCGAGACTGTCTCGGATGTCTCATCGCGCCCTTTGCTGACGCCGATCAGTTCGCGCACCGCCGGCAGGGCGTCATCGCTGATTCGATACCAACGCGGCCAGTCCTCAGGATGGTCGTAGCGGTAGCTCGTGAGCGGGTTCGTTGTGTTAAACGAATCCTCTTGCAGCACGAGTCGCAGACAGTCAGACGCCGTTTCTGCGAGCACCTCTGTGGCATCCGGAAACCGGGCGACAACTGCGCGCAGTTCGTCTGACGCCCCGGTCCCTCTGATTTCGCGCGTCACCCAATTGCCATCGTCGTTGTCGTTCGCGAGCGGAGCCGCCAAGGTCTTAGTGAGCAGGGGGGCAGCGATGTGCTGGGCCACACGGTGAAGCACGGTGAGCCATTGATTCCGCGTGCCGGCGTAGATGTTGAAGCAGTCGGCCTCTTGTTGCCTCACAGCACGAATGTTCTCAACGCGATGCAGAAACGAGAACATAGCGGGGCCGTCCGCGTCCGTGTCAGGTCTGGAGTCGGTCGTCCCCCCCCCTCCGACTGCCATCGGCTTGCGGAAGATTCGGACACTCGCCACAAGGTCGCCATCCAACCAGAATCGGCCCGTCGGCCAGGTGGCCTGCGCCGCGCATCGACTCACAACCCCCAAATCCGCCAAGGTCTCAACCCAGCGATGGCAATCATCTGACGTGGTCCGAGGCGGTGGGGTGGGTGCATCGCCATCGCACCGCACGATCCCCAGACTCTCAACGAATGGTGGCGCGAGCAGGACGGCGTCCACAAGGTAAGAGGGTACTGGGTCAATGCGCGGATGGCGGTTCCCCGGACGTGGCGGTCCCAGTCCAACCCCGGACATTATGAGAAGGTCCCCAACGTATGGACGCAACCCGGCGTTATGCACCGTCCGAAAGGGGTCGTGCGAGAATCGGTACAACACCCGAAGCGCCTCGGTTTCATCGGGCGTCAGGCGTTCGAGTTGGGGTGCGGCCACGGCGAGTCCATCCTAATGTTGTTGTCGGGCCGTCGCCCGGGCCGCGGCCGAAGGATGGAGACGGTCGCGACACCGGGCAACCTTCGCGGAGGGCGACTCCGCTACCCGTTATGTCTAGGATATCACGACAATATCCGCTGAACAGTGGCCGGAATCGACTACAATCCAGGGCGCGCCGTCCGGCGCGTTTGTACTCCTGTCTGTCACCGGCCCCTGTGCCGCCGTTAAGTTGTTGTCATTGCACGCACTACGAACCCCGGACACCGGCTTTTCAAGCCGGCGACACGGGTTCGAATCCCGTTGGGGGCGTGCGGCGGAAAACGGGGCGCATCAAGCACCACAATGCCGTGTGTGCAATTGCCGTTCGCCACGCGGAAGGCGGCTTTTGCAGACGGCCCATTCTGCCATCCACGTCCCAGACCCTGCGACATTCGTGCTGCTCCCGATCGCTTTTCAGCACAATGTGGCGACCACCACCCCGAATCGGACGTGTTTCGCGGGGACAAGTCCGCGCGGAACAACGGCCGACCTGTAGCTAGCCGCTACACAAGAGCGGAAAACGCTGTGGTGGCGGTTGGTGTGGGCGCAAGCTAGAATGTATGCACATCCGGGCATGTCGACTTGACTGAGGGGCCGACCAATGCCGCGTGTCAAGGGGAACCGCCTGCGCCAGGTGCAGCGCTACGACGCGTCCGACCCGAACGACGCGACGACCACCGCCGAAGATGCGTCACCGAAGCCGTCCACGCGCGAGGCAACAGTCTCTTCGACTATCTCCTTGGAGTTGGCGTGGTACGGGCGTCGCTTTGGGGCTTTCCTGGTCGACCTGTATATCCTCATCGCCGGGGCCTTCCTTCTCGGACGCGCGGTGAGGTGGGTATGCACTCAGCTATCCCCCTCAACAGCTGTAACCCTCTCCTTGGTCTGGCTTGTGGTGGCTGGGTTGGGATGCCTGGCGTACTTCGCCGTGATGGAGAGCTCGACCTGGCAGGCGACGCTGGGGAAGAGACTCTTCTCGATCAAGGTTCTGCGCTTCAAGACGGTCAGTCTCTCAATATGGCGCGCACTGGTGCGAAACGCACTGAAGTCCGTCTCCATTTGCATCTTATACTCCTTGATGCTCATTTGGGTCTCGTTTGCCGTCGCTATTATCCGTATGTCTGCGCCGCCGCCGGCGCTGGAATTGCCGGTCGCCCGGCCGGCGCTTGTGACGTTGTATCTTGCGGTACTGTTTGTCGCGTACCTGCTGGGTTATTTGTCACTGGGGGCGTTCATTGTAAACAGGCGCGCGCTACATGATTGGCTGACTGGCACGTGCGTGGTCCATTGGCCGCCAAAGACAGAGGAACCCGGCTCTGCATCTCTGAGCCACGTCCACAGGAGCCGCTCTGACATCTTCACAGAAGGTGTCGCACGCGACTTGACGAGCTCACGGTTCATGTCGGTCATCGCAGCTCCGTTTGTGATAGCTCTTCTGTTCGTCTGGTGGCCCGCCGAGTGGACGTCGTCTCGGTGGCTAACCTCGGCGGGACAGGCACAGACTCGGCAGCCGGAATCGAAGTACCTTCAGCGACGCGCCGCTTTCAAGACGAGGTTGATCTACCGGGGGCCGTCGCCACAGCGGTGGCAGCGCGAGCAACCGCCGCCGGGTGTGCAGTCCATAACCTACGAATCCGGGGACCTGGCGCTCAAGGCCTGGGTCTATGTCCCGCAAACGGAATCAGAAGGTACGCACCCAGCGCTGGTTTATTTCCACGGCGGGTTTGCATTCGGGAGTGGGGCTTTGGAAGTGTGCCGACCGTTTATCCAAGAGGGCTTCGTCGTGATGACGCCTACGCTGCGCGGCGAGAACGGTAACCCCGGCAACTTCGAGCTTTTCTGGGGCGAGGTGGACGATGCCAAGGCCGCAGTCCAGTGGCTCGCAAAGCGGCCATACGTGGACCCGCAGCACATCTACTGCTTTGGCCACAGCGTCGGTGGGGGAATCTCCGCGCTGCTCTCGCTGCACGACGACGTGCCCATCCGACACGGTGGTAGTTCCGGTGGGCTGTACGATGTTCACACTTTGGACGCCTGGCGCGAGATCGTGCCTTTCGACTTGAGAGATCCCCGGGAAAGTCTGTTACGCGTACTCCCCGGCAATACACAGGACATGCGTCACGCCCACTGGGCTTATATCGGCCAGACGGATTACGCCTTCCATGATGCCGTCCGCGCCGTGCGCCGCCCCCCCTCGAAGCTCAAGGTCATCCTTGTTCGTGGCGACCACCATTCGAGCCTGCCGTACGCCGTGCGATACTATCTCAACGTGGTCAAGGAGGACCTGGACAATCAGACCATGACGGACAAGAACCCTGGGGACCCTGAGGGACGGGAACCTTGACGGACAGGTGCCCAGGCGCGTTTCACGCTGAATGGCTTGGCGCCGCGGCCGCTGGTCTGAGCATCCGATCTTGCCCCCACACCGCTGGAAATCCGTTCCCGAGAGCCGTGGCGACACTCCGTCCGCCACCACTGCTGCGCATGGGATGGGACACCCCGTAGCCAACCCGCCCCCGCGAGTCGCATGTCGATGCGAACAGCCATCGACATGGCACGCGGCTTCGGGGGCGAGCCGGACGGTCATCGGCGACGTGCCTTCGCCGCTCTCAATCGAAGATGCACACAGCGTGACCTGCTACACTACACACCGTCCGCTAGCAGGGAGCCAGAAGACCATGACCAAAACACGTTCATTCGCATTCGTGCTCACGCTATTCGCCGCCACGGTCATCACACTGTCGGCGCAGGCCAAGCCCATTCATCGCCCCGACGGGCCGATCGTGCTCGACGAGGCGTTGTTGATCGGCCGCGTCGGTCGCACCGGCCGGGTCGCCATCCACATCGACCCGATCCAGGCCCAGATAGTCCTGGGGCAGTGGCAACCGCCGGCCGAGGGTGACGAGGTGATTTCGCCTGTCGGCGACGCCCAGACATGGGGCCGGGCGCAGGCTGATGAGGATGGCTGGTTCAAGGACGATCGCTTGCGCGGGGGCTATGCCTGCCTCGCCGTGCCCAGTGACACCAAACGCATCGTGTTGCTCGAAGCCTCCGGTCACAGCTTGGTCTACGTCAACGGCGTGCTGCGCGCTGGTGACCCGTATCGCACCGGGTTCGTGCGACTGCCGATCCCACTGATACGCGGGCAGAACCACCTCCTGTTCGCGTGTTCGCGCGGGCAATTGCGAGTACAGCTATCACCCGCCGAAAAACCGGTCTCGCTTGACACCGCTGACGCCACGCTGCCCGACGCGCGTGTGGGCGAGAGGATCGCCGCGCCCGGCGCCGTTGTGGTCATCAATGCCACCGGTCAATGGCAGCACGGACTCGTGCTGGAATCCAGCGGCGAGGGGCTGGAGGCGCGGCGGGTGTCCGTGCCGGATATCCCGCCCATGGCGACGCGCAAGGTGGCGTTCGAACTGCGCGGAGCGGCGCCGGCGGGCCCGGGCAAGTGCGCCGTCACGTTGACGCTCCGGTCTGGCGAGCAGGGGGGTGAGCCGCTCGATGCCGCAGAACTGGACGTGCCCATAGTCGACGCCGCCGCGCCATATCGCGTCACCTTCCGCAGCCACATCGACGGCAGCGTGCAGTATTACGCGGTGAACCCGGCTCAGCCGGTGGGAGGCATGGCGGCCAGGCCGGCGCTGGTGCTTTCGCTGCACGGCGCCGGTGTCGAGGCCCGCGGCCAGGCCGCGGCGTATGCCAGCAAGACATGGGCGCACATCGTCGCCGCGACCAATCGAAGACCGTTCGGATTCGACTGGGAAGATTGGGGTCGGCTCGACGCGCTCGAAGTGCTGTCCCATGCCGGGGAGACGCTGGCCACCGATCCGCAACGCACTTACCTCACCGGACACTCGATGGGTGGCCACGGCGTCTGGCAGCTTGGCGCGCTATTACCCGACAAATTCGCCGCGATCGGCCCGAGTGCCGGCTGGATCAGCTTCACGTCTTACACCGGCGCGAGCAAGATCGAAGGTGCGCCACCGATCGTGGACATCATCCGCCGTTCCGCCCTCGCCAGCGACACGCTTACATTTCTGCGCAACTACCTGCATCACGGGATCTACGTCTTGCACGGCGACCAGGACGACAATGTCCCGCCCAGCGAGGCGCGCGCAATGCGCGAGAAGCTCGCAGAGTTCCACCCGGATTTCGCCTATCACGAGCAGCCCGACGCGGGTCACTGGTGGGACGCCTCGGACGAACCCGGAACCTCTTGCGTCGATTGGCCGCCCATGTTCGACATGTTCGCGCGCCGGCGGTTGCCGTTTGATGACGAGGTTCGCCGCGTGGAGTTCGCCACAGTTAACCCCGAAATCTCGGCCACATCGCACTGGGCGACAATCTGGCAGCAGCAAGTGCCGCAGACGGTGAGTTCGTTGAATGTGCTCTGTGACCCGCATCAGCGGCGGTTCACCGGTACAACCGACAACGTTCGCGTGCTGAGGGTCAGCCTGCGACATCTGCCGCCCGACAGGCCCGTGAAAATGCGGCTGGATGACCAGCGTCTGGATGACGTGGCGTGGCCCACCGACGAGCCGGTCTTGTGGCTGCGTAACGACGAGGGGGGCTGGTCGGTGACGGCCGCGCCGCCGTCGAACGAGAAAAGCCCGCGGCGGAGTGGTCTCTTCAAGCACGCCTTTAATCACCACGTCATGTTCGTGGTGGGAACGCACGGCACACCGGACGAGAACGCCTGGGCGCTGGCCAAGGCCCGTTACGACGCCGAGATGTTCTGGTACCGCGGAAACGCCTCAGTCGATATCGTGCGCGATAACGATTTGGATGTGGCGGAGGCCGACCGCAGCGTGATCATCTACGGCAATGCCGACACGAATAGCGCCTGGCAATCGTTGCTCGGCGATTGCCCCGTGTCGGTGCGTGCCGGCAATGTCACCATTGGCGATCGTTCGCTTGCGGGTGACGACCAGGCCGTCCTGTTCGTCTATCCCCGCGCCGGTAGCGATTCTGCGTGCATCGGGGTCGTGGGCGGCAGCGGGCTGGTCGGCATGCGACTGACCGATCGGGCTCCATACTTCGTCTCCGGCGTCGGATATCCCGACTGTCTGGTCTACACGCCGGGCGCGCTTCTTGCGGCCCCGGGAAGCCTGAAAGCGGCCGGCTACTTCGGCAACGACTGGGGCGTCGAGTCGGGCGAATTCGCGTTCGAAGATTAGTATTCCGGCCCTCAGTTCCGTGAAATCTGCCGTCGGTCATGGCTCTGATAGCCGCGCTCCGCCAGCCGCAGCACGCGACGGGGCGGCGGGAAGTGTGTGGCCGCGCATCGCCTTTTTTCCGCTCTCCAGTGCTCGCGGGGGCGAATTGGCCTATCATGCCCGGACGGCGGCCGCCCGTAGCGGTACGGTCGCTGGAGCGCTTCACCAGAGAGCGCGGCGGTCGCCCCCCGAGTCGGCCGTAACCCCGTGAAAACGCAGGTATGCAATAACGTTCGACTCGGGGGTCGGACGACGGACAAACGTTATTTGCTATACGGGTACGTCTCACACCGCACCGTCAATAGTGGAAAGGCGATATACACATGAAAGAGAAGTACGTCTATTTCTTCGGCGCCAGGAAGGCGGAAGGAAACGGCACGCAGCGCAACTTGCTCGGCGGCAAGGGCGCCGGGCTCGCCGAGATGACCTCGATTGGCCTGCCGGTACCCGCCGGCTTCACCATCACTGTTGATGCCTGCGAATACGCCAGCGCACACGACTTTGAATGGCCTCCCGGCCTCGAACAGCAGGTGCGGCAGAACATCGCCAAGCTCGAGAAGGTCTGCAAGAAGAAGTTCGGCGACCGCAAGGATCCTCTGCTGGTCTCGGTTCGCAGCGGCGCCGCCCGCTCGATGCCCGGCATGATGGAGACCATCCTCAACCTGGGTCTGTCGGATGAAACCGTGGTCGCCCTGGCCGAAGCCACTGGAAACCCGCGTTTCGCCTGGGATTCCTATCGCCGATTCATCCAGATGTACTCGACCGTGGTCGTCGGTCTGAACAAGGACGTGCTCGAAGACAAACTGCACAGTTTGAAGCAGCGCATCGGCGTAACCAGCGACACGGATATTCCCGCCGAGTCACTCAAGGAGCTCTGTGGCGAGTTCACGCAGTTCTTCACCGAGCAAACCGGCAAGCACTTCCCGCAGGATCCATGGGAGCAGCTCCGCGGCGCGATCAACGCCGTCTTCGGCTCGTGGAACGCCGAAAAGGCCGTCACATATCGCCGTGTCGAGAAGATCACCGACCTGAAGGGCACGGCGGTCAACATCCAACAGATGGTCTTCGGCAACACCGGCGACGATAGCGGAACCGGTGTGTGCTTTACTCGCGACCCAAGCCTCGGCACAAACGAGTTCTACGGGGATCTGCTGGTCAACGCCCAGGGAGAAGACGTCGTTGCGGGTATCCGCACCCCCCTCAAGCTGACCGATTTGCAGAACGACCCGCAGATGTCGGAGATTTACGACCAGCTTTGTGCCGTGCGGGCCATCCTGGAGATCTACTACGGCGAGATGCAGGATCTCGAATTCACGTTCGAGAAGGGTGTACTGTACATGCTTCAGTGCCGTACCGGCAAACGCACGCCCAACGCCGCGTTCCGCATCGCGGTCGAGCAGGCGACCATGCCGCTGATGGAGAAGGCGGAAGCTGAGCGGTTGGCGAAGAAGGGCTACCTGCCCCGGAAATACGCGGCCGCCGCGAGCAAGCCCGTGATTACCAGGGCCCAGGCACTGGCCCGCATCACCAAGGAAGATATCGAGCGGCTCTTTTACCCTGTGATCAGCCCCTCGGTTACGCCCGAGCAGCGACAACAGGCGTTTCTCGGGACCGGCATCAATGCCGTACCGGGGGCGGCCTGTGGGAAGGTGGTGTTTCAACGCCGGGGACGCCGAGGAGCTCGCCGACGCCGGGGAACCGGTCATTCTGGTCCGCAAGGAGACCAGCCCCGAGGATGTCGGCGGCATGCAGGCTGCGAAGGGCATCTTGACGCAGACCGGGGGCAAAACCTCTCACGCCGCGGTAGTCGCCCGTGGCTGGGGCAAGTGCTGCATCGTCGGCTGTGAGGTTCTCGATATCAACTACGACACCCGGGAACTGGTGGTCAACGGCCAGACCATCCGCCATGGAGATTTCATCACGCTTGATGGCTCGACCGGCGATTTCTACATCGGCTCGCTCGAACTGGTCGATCCTGAGCCGCCGGCCGAGTACGCCACGCTGATGAGCTGGGCTGACGACGCTCGCCGCCTGAAGGTGCGCACGAACGCCGACACACCTGAAGACGCGCGCAAGGCCGTCGAGATGGGTGCCGAGGGCATCGGCCTGTGCCGCACCGAGCACATGTTCTTCAAGACGCGCGAGCGTCAGTTGGCCATCCAGGAGATGATCGTCGCCGCCGACCAGGAGCAGCGCCGGGCGGCCCTCGACAAGCTGATGCCCTACCAGCGGGATGATTTCATCGGCATATTCGAAGCGATGGACGGCAAGCCCGTGACCGTGCGGCTACTCGATCCGCCGCTCCACGAGTTTGTCCCGCACACGCGCGAGGATGCCGAAGACCTCTCCGCCAACACCGGGCTCGACGTCGATCAAATCATGAAGCGCAGCGACGCCCTGCACGAGTCAAACCCGATGCTCGGCCATCGCGGCTGTCGCCTGAGCTTGACCTACCCCGAAATTCTCGAAATGCAGGTGCAGGCGATCGTCGAGGCCGCCATCAACTGCCAACAGCGTGGCGTGGTGGTGCTCCCCGAGATCATGATCCCGCTGGCGATTGACGCCAAGGAACTCAAGATCCTCGTCGACCGGACCCGCGCGGTTGCCGATGGAATCATCGCCGAGCGCGGCGTGAAGCTCGCCTACATGGTCGGCACGATGATCGAGACTCCGCGTGCGGCCCTGACTTCGAACGACATTGCTGAGACAGCCGACTTCTTCAGCTTTGGCACCAATGACCTCACGCAGTTCACCATGGCGCTCAGCCGCGACGATGCCGGTCGCTTCCTGCCGGAATACTGCAATGCCAATAAGCTGGCGATATTCGGTGATGACCCGTTCCAGTCGCTTGACCAGGAGGGTGTTGGCAAGCTGGTCGCGCTCGGCATCGACCAGGCGCGCACGCTCAAGCCGAAACTAAAGGTGGGAATCTGTGGCGAGCATGGCGGCGACGTGGAGAGCGTGAAGTTCTGCCATCGCGTGGACATGGACTACGTGTCCTGCTCGCCTTACCGCGTGCCGATCGCGCGCCTGGCGGCGGCCCAGGCCGTGTTGGAAGACCGGGCCGAGAAGAAGGCCGCCCGCAAGCCGGCCGCAAAGAAGGCGCCCAGGAAAGTAGCAACGAAGCCGGCGGCGAAGAAAACCGCCAAGAAGAAGGTCGCCAAGAAGGCCGCTAAGAAGAAAGTCACCAAGAAGAAGGTTGCCAAGAAGAAGGCCGTGAAGAAGGCTGCCAAGCCCAAGAAGAAAGCCACTCGGAAAGCCGCCAGGAAAGCAGCGAAAAAGGCCGTCCGTAAGGCCGCCGGGAAGAAAGTGACCAAGAAGAAAACTGCCAGAAAAGCGGCCAAAAAGGTCGCCAGGAAGAAGACTGTCAAGAAAACCGCAAAGAAGGCCGCGAAGAAGGCCAAGAAAAAAGCCCGGCGTTAGCAGCGCTAGCGTCGGCCGCTAAGAACGGTGTACGTTCCTCGAGTTGAAGGTACAGACGCATGATTGTCGTTAACACCGAGACCATCGCAGGTCATCCGATCCGCGAGGTCAAAGGCCTCGTGCAGGGCAACACGATTCGCGCCAAACACGTCGGTCGCGATATCGCCGCCGGGCTGAAGAACCTTGTTGGCGGTGAGCTGCGCGGATACACCGAGTTGTTGACAGAAGCGCGGCGACAGTCGATTGAGCGCATGATCGCGCAGGCGGATGAACTCGGCGCCAACGCCGTTGTTAACGTGCGTTTCACGACGAGTGCCGTCACGCAGGGTGCGGCCGAACTCTACGCCTACGGCACCGCCGTCGTAATCGACTAGCGAGTCGCGGCCATGTGGGATCTCTGGCTCCAGGTCATTCCGTTCGTCGCGCTGCTCGTGCTGGGGTTCGTCGTCGGCTCGGCGCGCGAGCGGCGGCATTTCGAGAGTCTCTCCCAACGCGCGCACGAACACGGCGATATCGTCGCCACAACGTTCAAAAGCCCGCCGCTGCCGGATCAGGTGACCGACACGCACCTGGTCATCGGCGAGGCGGTTATCGCGACGGATTACTTCAAGGGCTTTGTCGCCGGCCTGCGTAACATCGTTGGCGGCGAAGTAAAGGTCTACCAGCGCCTGATGGAACGCGCGCGCCAAGAGGCCTTGCTGCGCATGCTTGCCGAAGCCAAACGGCTCGGCGCCACCGAGGTGTGCAACATCCGTTATGAAACCTCGAATGTCTTCGGCTCCGGGCGTCGCCGCGTCGCGGTCAGCGTTGAGGCACTGGCGTACGGAACGGCCATCGTCCGCGCGTGAATCGCCGTATGCCTTACTCAGATGACTCCGTCCATAACGAACCGCACATGGGCGGCAAAGCCGCCGGGCCCGACCCCAGCGAAGGGCGCGCCGCGCGCGCACTACAGCGCGAAGCCGATCGCGCGGGCGCATCACGGCCCGTTGCCCAGAGCGTGTTTGACGAACCTGATATCCTGCCCGGCCGACCACCCGATTTAATCGATCAGGATTGGTCATGCGGCAACTGCGGATACAACTTGCGCGGGCTGTCTACCGGGCACCCGTGCCCCGAGTGCGGCCACCGCGAGTTGTACCGGCCTCCGCCCGGAGGCGCCGGCGGCTATTACACCTGGCTCAGCGAGCGCATCACGCGCACGTCAGACCTGACGGCCTGGTCGCTTGCAATAGTGGCGGCCCTTGTCGGCGGGCCGCTGGGCGTTCTCGCCGCGTTTCTCGGTCTGGACGCGGGCAGCTCCGCCGCCAACAGTGCGATCATTGTGACGGTCGTCTTCGTTCCAACCATTGAGGAAGTCGCCAAGCTCCTGGTGCCCATGTGCATCGTCGAGACCCGACCCTATTTGTTTCGCAAGCCTCTGCAAATCCAAGTGGCCACGGTCGGCGCGGCACTCGCATTTGCCGTTATCGAAAACGTCATCTATCTCACGATCTATGCCCCCAGCGCCGGCCCATTGCTCTTGCTGTGGCGTTGGATCGCCTGCACGGCACTGCACGTCGGCTGCACATGGCTGGCCACGCGCGGGCTGATCGCCGTATGGCGGCGCACCATCGATGAGCGACGACCGCCGCGCCTCGGTCTGGCGTTGGGCTGGCTCACAATAGCCATTGTCATTCACGCCGCGTTTAACGCCGGAACCCTGGCCTTCGAGTTGCTTTAGAGCACGCTAAACAAACCGGCGGTGAGATTATAATCGCCCGCGCCGCCACGCGCTGCGATCATGAGCGCAGTCGGCAAACCCGAACGTGTTCGTTTGGAGACGCGCCATGCCCCGCTGCCCACTCTGCAAAGACAAGTGTACGCCGATCAAGTACGAGAATGTCCCAGTCCATCACTGCGGCAATTGCGGCGGCTACTGGGTCACCAAGATCAAGCTCGATCGCATTTGCGAGCTGCGCGAGATCGAGATGCCCGAGGCGGTAAAGCAGAAAATGATGGACATCGCCGATGAGTCCAACAGCACGCAGAAGCTCTGGTGCCATTCCTGCGGCTGCGAGATGGTCAAAGAGCAGTTCAAGTATTGGGACGATATACAGATCGACCACTGCCCGCGCTGTGATGGCATCTGGCTCGACCGCGGCGAGCTGGAGAAGTGCCAGGTCTACTGGGAGTACTTACAGGACCATCCCGAGCAATGGGAGGGTCAGGAAGTTATCGAACGCAAGGCGCTGCTCGAGGCCCAGTTCCAGCAACGCCACGCGGATGTGATGGGTCAAGCCGAAATGATGAAGAACATACGCGTCCCGAAACCCGGCCTGGCGCTGCTTCTCTCGTGGCTTTCTGCGGCGTTGAGCATCCCGCCGGGGCCTTGGGCGGTGTTCCCCGATCGCGTGTGGACAACCCGCCACTTGATCCGATGGTTATGATGGTATGGGCGGCTCTCGAACGCCGTCGCGGAGATGCACAGTGATCTTGCGGTACGGCATAGCGATTTTGGCGCTTACGCTGTTGATCGGCGTGTCCGGCTGCCCCGGTGAGACCGGCGCTCCGGCGGGCGGTGACGCGGACGCAAACTCACCGCCCGGCGATCTTGCGGGTGATCCCAACAACGCATTGCCGAGCGAACCAAACGCGGCCGAACCACAGGACGGTAATTCACCGTCGATACCGCCGTCAGATGGCGGAGACGCGTCCGCCGAGCCCAATGATCCATCCGGCGGAGACCCATCAGACCCGCCCATCGATCCGCCGCTGGATCCGATTCCACCACCGACGACGGAAGACCCGCCGGCCGCGGCTGACGATCCGCCTGCGATTCCGCCGGATGTCGATCCCGGCCCCGCGCCCGCCGACCCGCTCGCCGGAACCTGGCGCGGACAGGCGACCGGACACCTTCTGCGCAGCGTTGATTCCGGCGCCGAGACGAGCGAAACACGCGCGCAGCACTTCGCGCTGACGTTTGACTATGATGGTTCGCTTCGTGCTGTAAGCCTCGTCCAACGGGTCAACGGCTTGTGGTCGCCCGCAACCGTTCATGTCAGCGCGGTGGGTGATGAAGACGTTGTGCAAGCGTCGGCCCACGGCATCACCGAGCGGCAGAGCGCGCGTCTCAGCCGGCTGAAATCACCGAGAATACCGTGCAGATTACGCTCACGATCGACTATCGCGCCAACTATCCCGGCGGCTGGACAGTCGGCAACGGCCGGCAGAGTGTAAATGTGGAAATCACGGATGACGGTCTGGCGTGTACGTCCGAGCTGGTCCTCGCCTTGCAATCCGGTTGCCCGCCCTGTCCCGAAGGAGCGCCCTGCCCACCCGGTTGCGATCCGGAAAACCCCGCCGAACTGGAAGAGACCGTCACGCTGTTCGGCACACTTAATGTCGAGTGATGTCCCGGCGGCCGGCCTGATCGGTTTCGGGCGATGTTGAACGCGTCGTCTCCTCATACGGCGTGCCGCACTCACTGCATCGTCCTGACACGCACCCGCGCAAGTCGTAACCGCATCTCTTACAGTAACCCGTGCGTGTACGCACGCGACAGAGCTTGCGTATGAGGCGCTCCACGCCGACAACAAGCGTGGCACACGTCGCCGACCACAACACCACATCGCCAATTGCACCCAGCGGCAGTACGCGTACAGACGTCCAACGCGGGGCTCCGCGGGCGAGGTCGTCAGACCTCTGAGACCCGGCGCGGCGCAGGCCCGCGACACAGCCAAACGGATATCCAAGACGATGCTCGATCAACCTGTCCAATTGGTGATGCCGCAATGCGCATGGACTACCCCACACGGTGGCGCAGGCGTCCAGCAGGCGGCGTGCCTCTGCGGTGTCTTCGAAGCTCCAGCAGCGCTGGTGGATGTGGCCGTCGGCCAGGCGCGCGCGCGCCACGACCATCCCCCGGCCTGTTGCCCGACACGCAAGCCCGTTGTGCGTTCGCCAGTACGGCCGTGCCGCGATCCCGGCTCCCCATAGACACGACGCGATCGTCAATTCAAGCCCCGCCGTGATTGACAGCGCTATGAAGCGCGCCACGCACGCGCGCGTTAGCTGTTTGCGTTTCGATCGCGCGGCCATGGCCCGGTCCCGGCGTACGAGGCAGAGTCGGTCCACTTGCGAGTTCGTCGGCCCGCAAGCACCACCCCTCACGCATCTTGTACACGCCAGCGCGGCGCGCAGTTGCCCGCCGCGCCCGCATCAGGAGTAGTTGCAATGGTCGAGTTCGCGAATCACAGGACGATCGGGGGTGGATGACATGGCCGCGACGCGCTGACTAGATCCCAGCCTCTGCTTAACCTACGTTGATCGTCCCCCGAGCGCCGCCGCACAGGACGTCGTCCACGCCCGGCACACTCCGCAGCCCCGCGAGCAGATCCGAAGTCGGGTCCACGGCGATCTGCTGCCGGGGCCTCACCGTCGCGAACCACCCCTCCGGCGAGCCGACCTCGAAGTAGACCTCGCACTGGCCGCGATGCTCACGGCACAGCGTCGCGACCTGGCCCAGTGAATCCAGCGGGCCCCCGGTGCTCTGCATGCGCAACACAACCTGACGCGACAGCCTGCGCGGGGCCTGCTCCAACGGCACAATTGCACTGACGCGCAAGCTGGGCTCTTCGCGCCGGCGATCAACCGTGCCTGTGATGAACACCAGTGCGTCCGGCTTGAGCAACGGCTGAAACTCCGGCAGTTGCTCGGAGAACACGACCACCTCAACCGATCCGCTGAAATCCTCGAACGTAGCGATCAGCATTTTCTTGCCGGCGTTGCGCCCGCTGCGGATTGGCACCGTCCGCAGCCTGGTGATCAGGCCACCGACAGTGACCGTTTGGCCGTCGCCGAGGTTCTTCAGCATCGTGATCTCATGCGTGCTGAACTTGCGCACCAGGTCTTCATACTGCGCCAGCGGATGCTTGGTGATGTAAAAGCCCAGGGCGGCCTTCTCGTGGGCCAGCATCTCCGAATCACTCCATTCCTCGGTGCCGATCTTGGGAGATGACGCGTCGTCGGCCGCGCCGCCAAACATGCTGAGCTGTCCGGCCAGGCGATCGCGGCGCGCGGCCTGGCCCTGCTCGATGGCCGCGTCGAGCGCTTCGACCAGCGCGCGGCGCATCGCGCCGGTGCTGTCGAACGCACCGGCCTTGATCAGCGTTTCGACCACCGCCTTGTTGACCGCGGTAAGGTCGACGCGCTCGCAGAAGTCGAAAAGATCCCGAAAGCCGCGTTCCGCCCGGGCATCGATGATGGCCTGCACGGCCTTGTGCCCCACGCCGTTGATCGCCGCCAGCCCAAAGCGAATTTGCCCCCGCCGTGGCGCGTCGGCCGTCCCGACTCCGTCGGGATATACAACCGTAAAGGCCTCGTCGCTCTCGTTGACGTCCGGCGGTTTGATATCGATGCCCGCCGAGTTGTCACGCTGCCGCACGCGCCGGCACTCGTCGATATACTCGGCGATCTTGTCCTTGTTGCCGCTCTCATAGGTCATCAGCGCGGCCATGAACTCAACCGGGTAATGGTGTTTCAAATAGGCGGTCTTGTAGGCCACGAGCGCGTAGCCGGTCGAGTGCGCCTTGTTAAACGCATAGCTGCCGAACTTGAGAATGTCGTCAAAAATCTGCTCGGCGGTCTTGCGCGCCACGCCGTTGGCGACCGCGCCCTCCAGGAAGGGCTCGCGCTCGCGGTCGATCATGGCGTGTTTCTTCTTCGAGATTGCCTTGGCCAGCCGAAAAGCGCGGCGGAGTGGCACGCCGCCCAGGCGGTTCACCATGCGCGAGACCTGTTCCTGGTAGACCATTACGCCGTGCGTCTCTTCGAGCACCTCGGTCATGATCGCGTGCGGCATCTGCCACTGCTCACGACCGTGCTTGCGGGCGACATAGGTGTCGATGTAGGCCATGGGCCCCGGGCGAAACAGGGCGTTGGCGGCGATGAGATCCTCGATGCGGTTGGGCTTCATCTTCATGAGCACGTCGCGCATGCCGCCCGACTCGAACTGGAAAATACCGCGCGTCTCGCCGCGCTGAAGCAGGGCGTAGACGTGCTGATCGTCCAGGCCGACTTTGTCGAGGTCGAGCGTGATGTCGTGGTGCTGGGCCACAAGGTCGCAAGCGCGTTGAATCTGCGACAACGTGCGCAGCCCGAGGAAATCCATCTTGAGCAGTCCGACCTTCTCGACGACCGGCCCCTCGAACTGCGTGGTGACCTCGGTTGCATCCGCCTGCTTGGCCAGCGGGATCAGCTCATCGAGCGGCATGTCGGCAACGACGACGCCGGCCGCGTGCGTCGACGAGTGGCGCGCCAACCCCTCTAGCCGCCGGCCGATGTTGAGGACTTTCTCTGACCGTCTCGTCGGTCTCGTAGAGCCGGCGCAGCTCCGCTTCGCGCTCCAGGGCCTTGTCGATCGTCATCTTCAGTTCTTCGGGAACCATCTTGGCGATACGGTCGGCGTCGGAGAGCGGCACATCGAGGGCCCGGCAGATGTCACGGATCGCCGCCCGCGCCTTGAGCCGCCCAAACGTGATGATCTGTGCCACGTGGCCGTACTTGGCGCGCACATAGTCGATCACTTCGTGCCGGCGATCCTGGCAGATATCGACGTCGATGTCGGGCATCTCGTCGCGGTCCGGGTCCATGAACCGCTCGAAATACAAGCCGTAGCGCAGCGGCTCAACATTGCTGATGTCCAGGCAGTAACTAACCACCGAACTGCAACCACTGCCGCGCGTGTTTACCGGGATGTTGTTGCGGCGAGCGAACTGGATGAAATCCCAGACGATCAGGAAATAGCTGGAAAACCCCTTTGACTCGATGACCTCCAGCTCGTAATCGATCCGCTCACGCAACTCCGCGCCGATCTCGCCATAGTGCCGCCGGCGCCGGCGTTCACGAGCTCATCCAGATATTCGGCGTCCCCCTTCTTCTCAGGCGGCTCATAGCGCGGGGCAAAACGCTTGGTGAAATCGAATTCGATATTGCATGATTCGGCCACCGCAGCCGTGTGCTCGATCGCATCGCGATAGTCCGGCATGGCGGCCAGCATTTCTTCGGCGGTTTTCAAGTAGAACTGGTCGGTCGGGAACTTGAAGCGGTTCTCGTCCTGCACTCGCGCGCGCGTGGCGATACAGCACAGCACGTCGTGTGCTTCGACGTCATCATGCTCCAGGTAGTGCACGTCGTTGGTGGCGATGGTGGCGACGCCGACCTTCTTCGCCAGCTCGACCAGCTCGGGATTGGATAGTCGCTGGTCGGACATGCCATGGTCCTGCAACTCGATCAAAACCGGTCCGGACCAAAGATGCCAAGATACGTCTCGGCCAGCGCCTTTGCGGCGGCGAAGTCCGAGTGGAGAATCTGCTGCGGGATCTCGCCGCCCAGACACGCGCTCGTGCAGATCAGCCCTTCTGAGAACTCGCGCAGCACCTCCTTGTCAATGCGCGGTTTGCGGTAAAACCCCTCCGTATAGCCGATGGTGGTCAACTTCACGAGATTCCGATAGCCGGTCATATTCTGGGCGAGCAGCAGAATGTGATAGGCGCTTTCCTTGAGTCCGCGCGCGTCTTTGTCGCCACGCGCACCAGGGGCCATGTACAGTTCGCAACCGATGATCGGCTTGACGCCGGCGTCACGGGCGGCGGTGTAAAATTCGATCGCGCCGAACAGGTTGCCGTGGTCGGTCAGCGCCACCGCCGGCATGTTCAGCTTGCGGCAGGTGCGCACCAGGTCCTTCAAGCGGCACGCGCCATCCAGCAGCGAATATTCGCTGTGCAGGTGTAAATGCACGAATGGGATGGAAGCCGTGGGCGCTGGCGTCATCGTCGGGCTCTCCGGGTCTGCATCGCTCCCTCCACGTCGATGCTACGGGACGCCAACCCCGCCGGCAAACGCACGCCAGAATTTCGCGCCTGGCGCCCCCATCGTAGCGGCCCGCGCCTCGCAGGCCGTCCGCGTGCGGTGCGGTTCACCCGGGGCGGACGGCGCTACTCCCGCGATGCGGGCGTGATCGTTAGCGTCACGTCGGCTCCGTCGCGCTTGACGACAACCTCGACCTCCTGGCCGATCTTCAGCGCATCAATCGCATAGGTATAGTCGTGAATGTTCTCGATGGTCGTACCCGCCAGCTTGATAATGATGTCCCCGCCGCGCAGGCCGGCCTTCTCCGCCGGGCCGCCCTTGGACACGCCGGTCAGCTTCACGCCCGGGATGTCGGCCGTGGCATAATCGGGGATCGTGCCCAGGTAGGCACGCAAGCCGGCGCGCGAACCGCGCGGCCCGGTGGCCTCCACTTGGACATAGTCCGGTTCCTCTCCGCGCAGCACGAGCGAGCGCGTGATCAGCCCCATCAGCCGCGCGATGCGCGCCGCCCCTTCGTAATCGATCTTGTCCGCCGTGTCGCGTGGCGTGTGATAGTCCGTGTGAATGCCGCTGAACATGTTCAGCACCGGCACGCCGTGCAGGTAAAACGGCGTTGTGTCGGTCGGCAGATAGCTGTCCGCCACAATCGCGAGCTTCAGGCCCACGGGGACGTTACGACGTTCGATCTCCTGCGGCCAGACTGAACTCGAGCTCACACCGTTTATAACCAGCTTCTCGTCCAAGCGGCCGATCATGTCCATATTCAGGTACGCCGCGATTTTGCCGTGAATGTCGCCATCTTCCTGCGTCTGCTCGTCAAGCTGATCCACGAAGTGTGACGAGCCGAGCAAGCCGATCTCCTCTCCCGACCACGCCGCGCAGATCAGATCACGCTGCATGTTCAGCTTGCCGTTTTTCCTGGCATCAGCGAGATACTCGGCGATTTCCAACACGCCGGCCACACCCGAGGCGTTGTCGTCGGCGCCGTAGTGGATCTGCCCCTGCTCGTCCTTGCCGGCGCGCGAGTTAGCGCCGCCGTGCCCGAGATGATCCACGTGGGCACCAAGCACAACCGCCGGCTTGTCGCTACCCGAGCGCAGACGCCCGAGCACGCTGCGCCCCTGGCGTTTCATCTGCTCCATCTCGATATTGGCCCCCAACATCACCCTGGCCAGATCAAACGCCGGCACTTGCGCCCCGTCGTCAAGCTCGTCTTGCAGGGCCTTCAGCGTCTTACCGCCGGCGGCGAGCAGCTTATCGGCCGCGGCATTGCTGATCGAGATGGCCGGCAGGCTGGTGCCGGCCAGCGACGCATCGGCGGTCAACTCGATCAGCTCCTGCTTTACCTGGGCGTTCGGCCCGGACACGACGATCATGCCGTGCGCCCCCCGGTCACGCAGCACCATGGCCTTGTAACGCAGGCTCGAATGACGCGACAGGTGCTGGCGTTGCTCGGGCGTGATGTCTTCAGGCATGAATCGGAGGACCATCACCCACTTGTCCTTGACGTCGGCGTCAGCCAGCGAGTCGTAGGCGTCAAACTCCTCGCCCTGCGGTGCGATGATGCCGTAGCCGGCGAACATGACGCCGGCGTATTCAACTTCCCCAGTCTTCGAGAATGACAGCGGGCGCCAGTCGCTATCAACTTCTAGGTCGGTCTTCTTGTGTACCTCGCGGTCATAGATCGACAGCGTGTTGTCAGCGCCCAACGACAGGCCGAACGTGAATTCAAACGCCTGGAAATATGTGCCGTCGTCGCCCGCGGGCTCGAGGCCGTACTTGCGAAACAGCGACGCCACATACGCGGTGGCCAGCGTCTCGCCGCGCGTACCGGTCATGCGCCCGTCAAGCTCGTCAGAGGCGAGATACTCGATGTGCTTGCGCAGGTCGGCGGCATTGATCCCGGCTTCGGTCTCGACCGGCGGTGGGGCGGCCCGGTCCTCGTCGGTTGGAGCGTCGGCTATCACCTGCTTCGCCGCACTCGACAACAGTCTCTGCGCGGCGGCGTGATTCCAATCGGCCAGGAATATCTGTGCCGACTTGTCCGCACTGCGCGCCGTGCTCCACGCAAGCTGTTTGCCGTCAGGTGAGAACACTGGCAGGCCATCCCAGCCATCGGTAAACGTTGCGCGCACCGGCTCGCGTTGCCCGGCCGCGTCGACCAGGTACAGCTCGAAGTTCGCGAAGCCGTGGATGTTCGTGGTGAAGACCAGGTACTCACCCGAGGGGTGGTAGTACGGTGCCCATGACATGGCTCCCAGGTGGGTCAACTGCTGCTGGTCGGACCCGTCGATGTTCATCGTCCAGATCTCGGCGCGCACGCCGTCTTCCGAAAAACGACGCCAGCAGATGCGCTTCCCATCCGGGCTGAAGAACGGCCCGCCGTCATAGCCCTTGGTGTGAGTCAGACGCCGCACATTGCCACCGTCGGCGTCCATGATGTAGATCTCCATCATGAGCGACCGGTCGACCTCAAAACGCTCGGCGTCTTTCGGGTCGAGTTTCTCGGTATAGCCGTGGCGGTTGGAGGCAAACGCGATGTAGCGGCCATCGGGTGACCAGGAGCCCTCGGCATCATAGCCGCGCGCGTTGGTCAGGTTGCGGTACTCCTTCGCGGGCACCTCACAATCGAAGATTTCATATTCTTCGTCATAGCTCCACGAATAGCGGCGCTGCTTGCCGGAGGCGCGCAGTTCGAGCTCCTGTTCCTGTTTGGCCTTTGCCTGCGGATCGAGGTGGGTCGAGGCGAAGAGCACGCGCTTGCCGCTCGGGTGAATCCAGCTACACGTCGTTTTGCCTTGTCCCGGCGAGACGCGCTGAATGTCACCGGTCTCCAGGTCCATCAGATATATCTGGTAGAACGGATTGCCGGGCTCACGTTCACTCTGAAAAACCATCTGTTTGCCGTCGGCGCTGTAATAGCCCTCTCCGGCGCGACGCCCTTCGAACGTGAGTTGGCGTATGTTGGAAAGCAGGCGTGCCTCAGCCTCCGCCGGTGCCTCATCGTCAGATGCGGCGCATAGAGCTGCCGACAACGTCATGCACAGAGCCAGGACCATCACCGCCGCGCTTCGTGCTCTCAGCGGGTTTCGCGACAAGTCGAACATCACATAACCACCTTTGCTGTGGGGTCAATCAAGTTCCAGACAAACTTCATAACGGTCCGAGCCGGGCAGCTCTCTCTGTTTGAAGCCCAGCTTTCGGGTCAGGTGCAACATTGCGGTGTTGTCGGGCAGCAATTGACCGACGATCTCCCGCGTCTTCCGGCCGCGACAGTAGCGGATCATCTTCTCCATCAGGGCCGTGCCCAGCCCGATACGCTTGAGGTCCGAGCGCACCATCAGGGCGAAATCAGCTCGGGTGTTGTCGGGGTTCGCCACCGTACGCACCACCGCAAGTGTCTCGGACTCGCCCTCACCGATCCCCGTGGCGATGAAGGCCATCTCACGATCGTAGTCGATCTGGACGAGGCGCGCCATCTCCGATGGGGGGATGTCCCGCGTCACGCCCAACAGACGGAATCGCAGGTCTTCGGGCGTCAGTCGGCCCACGAACCGCCGATGTGAGGGCTGATCTTCGGGGCGGATCGGCCGCACGAATATCTCGCGGCCTCCCGGCAGCTTCAGCGTCTCTTCCAGATTGTGCGGGTACGGACGGATGGCGAGACGCTTGGCGCCGTGGGCCATCGCCGACATGATCGGCGCCACGCGCACACGGGCATCAACGGCAATCACGCCCTTTTCGTCGGCAAACAGCGGGTTGATATCAAGCTCGATAATCTCGGGGCGGTCTATGATCAACTGCGAGATCTTGATCAGAGTCAGACAGATCGCATCCAGGTCGGCCGGCGGCCGATCACGATAGCCCTTCAGCAGTTGAAAGACGCGCGTGCGCGAAATCAGGTGCCGCGCCAGGCTCATGTTCAACGGCGGTAAGGCCACCTCGCGGTCGGCGATCACTTCGACCGCCGTCCCGCCCCGCCCGAACAGGATCACCGGCCCGAATATTGAGTCCGTCGCCATGCCGATGATCAGCTCGTGCGCCTGCGGCCGCCGCGCCATGCGCTGCACCGTGAAACCCGTCACATCGGCCTTGGGAAACCGCGTGCGGATTCGGGCGAGCATGCTGTCGGCGGCGTCGCGCACCTCCTCCGGCGTGCTCAACCCCAGCACGACCCCACCCACGTCGGACTTGTGCGTGATATCGGGCGACAACACCTTCAGCGCGACCGGATACTGAATCTCGTCGGCCAGTTCCGCGGCTTGCCCCGGGTCGGTCGCGACACGCGTCTCGACAACCGGGATTCCGTACGCGGCCAGCACCTGCTTGGCTTCGTGCTCGGTCAATAAGTCCCGATCGGCCAGCATGGGCTCGATGACCGCGCGCGCGGCGCCGGGCGATACCGCGAAATCCGTCGGTGCCGACCGCGGCGTCTGCGTGAGGATCTCCTGATTTCGGCGGTAGCGAACCATGTGCATGTACGCCCGGATCGCGCTCTCGGGTGTGTCATACGTCGCAATCTCGTGCTCGGAGAACACGCGCCGCGCGCGCGTGGCCTCCTCGCCGCCGATCCAACTCGTGAGCACCGGCAGATCGGTCTCCTTGATCGCATCAACCACGCCCTGCGCCGTGAGCACCGGCGGCGCGATCGCGCTGGGCACGTTCATGACCAGCAGCGCGTCAACGCCGGGGTCTTCGCGGATGATTCGCATCGCCTTCACGTAGCGCTGCGCGTCGGCGTCGCCGATCATGTCGACCGGATTGCCCTTCGACCAGGTGGGCGGCAGCAGTTCGTCAAGCCGGCGCATGGTGTCGGCGGAAAACTCCGCCAGCGTGCCGCCGTCGGCGATCAACGCATCGGTCGCAATCACCCCCGGTCCGCCGCCGTTCGTCAGGATCGCCAGGCGCTCGCCTTTCAGCGGCCGCGAACGCGCCAACGTCTCGACCGCGTCAAACAGCTCATCAAGCGTGAACACCCGCAGCATACCGGCGCGGCGCAGCGCCGCCGCATAGACGTTATCCGCTCCGGCCAGGGCCCCCGTGTGCGACGCCGCGGCGCGGGCACCCTCCGGGTTTCGCCCGGACTTGATGGCCAGCACGGGCTTGTTGCGGGCGGCGGCGCGGGCCGCCGACATGAATTTGCGTGCCTCGTCAGCGCCGATCGATTCCATGTATAACAGAATCGCGTTCGTTTCCGCGGAACTGCCCAGATAGTCCAGCACGTCGCCGAAGTCGATGTCGGCACTGTCGCCCAGCGATATGAAGTGCGAAAAGCCGATGCCCCGGTCGCGCGCCCAATCCAGCGTCGCCGTACAGAACCCGCCCGACTGAGACACGAACGCGATCGATCCGGTTTCGAGTGTGGCGTGCGACGCCGAGGCGTGCGCGAACGTGGCGTTCAGCCCGATTCCGGGCACCAGCAGGCCGACGCAGTTTGGCCCCAGGATGCGCAGCCGGTGGGGGCGCGCCGCGTCAAGCATCGCCTGTTGCACCGATTTGCCGCCGCCGTGATCAAGACTGGCGAGCCCCGCCGTAATGACCGCCGCCCCCTTGACGCCGCGCTCGCCCAACTGCTCGATGATGCCCGGCACGGTTTGTGGCGGCGTGCAGATCACCGCCAGTTCCGGCGTCACCGGCAGGCTGGCCACGTCGGGGTACGTGAGCACGCCGGCAACCGCGTCGTACTTCGGGTTCACCGGCATGATCGGCCCGGTGAACCCCGACTTCAGCAGGTTGCGCATGATCACGCCGCCCAGGCTCAGCGGCGCGTTTGACGCTCCGATGACCGCAACGGCGGACGGTTTGAATACGGCATCCAGATTCTGCACGCTCATGCAAGTTTCTCCACGGGGGAAACCACACAGTTTAGATAAGACCGCCGCCAACCGCCAACCCGCACCCGCCGTGGATTCACAGTCGTCAATGCGCCAACGGACCGCCGGCGCCGAGTTGGTCGCGCAGTGCGCGATAGTCTGTCTTGCCGTTGCCCAGCAGCGGAATTTCCGGGACCGTGATTACGCGGCTTATGTTGTGTAGCGCCGAGAGCCCCGCCTCGCGAATGTGTTGATTGATAGTTCGCCGATCCGCCGATTGGGTTGCAAACAGGACGACTTCGGGACGATCTTCGTTGGGTGTGGCTTCGACCGCGATCGACGGGCCATCGTCATCAGAGCTCGCGAAGTGTGGCAGCAGGGCGTTTTCGATCGCCGGCAGCGAGACCATCTCGCCGCCGAGCTTGACAAAACGCTTCAACCGCCCGCGGAATGTCAGCACGCCATCTTCATCAGCGCTGACCAGATCGCCCGTGCGATACCACTCCCGGCCGGCGTGCTCGACGAACGGCGACGCAACGTCGTCGCCGAGATATCCCGAGAACACGCTCGGCCCGCGCACCAGCAACATCCCGCGCTCGCCGGGCTTCACCGGCAAACCGCTATCGGCGTCCACGATCGCGTGCTCCACCGACGGCAGCACGCGCCCGATCGTGCCACGCCGCGCGTCGCCCGGCCGGTTAACCGAGACAATCGGCGAACACTCGGTAATCCCGTATCCCTCCAGCACCGTTGCCCGCGGGCAGCGCTCGGCCAACGCGTCATAAACGTGCTCCGGACACTTCTCCGCACCCGTGACCGCCAGACGCAGCGACGCCAGCGCGGCCGGCCCCGTAGTCGCGCGCAGAATCCCGCTCAGAAATGTCGGCGTGCCGAGCAGCAGCGTCGCCTTATACGTCTCGACCAGTCGCGCCAGCATCAACGCCTCGGTCGGGTTCGCATGATAGACCGTACGCAGCCCGATTAATGGCGGCAGTATCACCGTCATCGTCAGCCCGAACGAATGGAACGGCGGCAAGAACGCGATCAGCCGATCATCACCGCGCAGTTCGGCGATGCTCACCGTGTCGCGGATGTTGGTGAGCAGGTTGGCGTGCGTCAGCGGAACGGCCTTTGGCAGATTCTCCGAACCGCTCGTCACCAGCACGGCCGCGTGCCTGGCAACCCGGGCGCGTGCCAGCGGCGCCCAGCTCACATACGAGCGCAGCAGAGCCCCCAGCTTGCGCCACGCCGGCAGACGCGCTCCAACCTCCTCCAGCATGACCAGCCGGTCTTTGATCCCGCTGAGGTCAGTCCCCTGTGATTCCAGCCGCGCAACCAGGGCGGCGGATGTCAGCACGTGCCTGACGCCGGCCAGCTCAAACGTGTGCAGCGTGTTACGCGCCCCGGTGGTCCAATTGACCATCAGCGGCGTCTTACCGGCAAACACCGTGGCGAAGTACACCACACTGGCCCCAACCGACGCCGGGAGCATGATCCCGACGTGCTCGCCGGCCAGACGCTCGATGGCCGGCTTTAGCGCCAGTATGCCCGTGATCATCTTGCGATAGGTCAGCCCGCCACGCATCTGGTCGGCGACAATCACGTGTCCGGGGTGCCGGCGCGCCGCCGCGAGGAACACCTCGGCGATCGTCTCCCCGTCCGGCACGCCTGCAACCTCGCGCCCACGTTCACGAAACCAGCCGGCGGGCGGCGCGCGCAATGCCGTCGGGCGCGTCACGATCGCCTCGCCGCGCGCCGCCAGCATCAACTCACCAACGGTGGCGATCGCGTCACCGTCCTGGTCGGCATGACCGAACTCGCTCGCGATCCACAGCAACAGCTCGGTGCGCGCCAGGCTGTCGAGATTCAGATCCTGTGCCAGCCGGTCTTCGTCGCGAATCGTCTCGGCGCCGGTCAGCTCGCGCAGATGGTCAATCACGATTCGGCGTGTGGTCTCCGGCACATCGTCGGCCCCGCCGCGCCGCCCCCACTGGGGTTCCGGCATTTCGCGGCAGCGCGGCGCCTCGCCGAACACGTCGGAAACGCGCAGCGCGGGCGGCGCTTCTTCGTTATAGAAGCGCTCGAGGCAGGCATTGAGCGTATGGCGATCGGCCTGGCGCGGCAGGTCATCCGGCTCATGGAGTTCGATCGTCACCGAGCGCCGCGGGCTGAGAAGGATGTAGCTGCGCAACAGGTTGAACAACGCCGGGCCCAGCAGTCGCCCCATATTCGGATACTCGCCGGCCGCCAGGCTCAGGCGGCTGCCCCACAGCCCGCGCGTACGAATCAGCACGATGCGCACATCGGGCACAGCTCGCAGGATTTCCTCGACCGCGCTGTTGCCGCGCAGATCTTCATGCCGCGTGCGGTAGATGTGCCCCGATGGATAAAGCAACATGTTCTCGCCGGCCGCCAGGGCGCTGATGAAGGCACGGCGCGCGGCTTCCACCTCGCTGACGGCGGACGAACCGTACATCTTGACGTCAGGCAGCTTGATGATGCCGATGCGGCGTGCCAGTCGGCGGATGATCGGGCGGTCGATCTGGTCCTGGTCGGCGAGCGCCCGTGGGGCGAACAACTCGTGCAGGTATGTCACGACGATCAACGGGTCGATCAGCGCCGGGTGGTTCGGCAGAAACAGAATCCCCCGCCGGCCCCGCCGCGCCACACGCTCCAGTCCCCGCACGCGAACGCGATAGCGCAGGGCCAGCAGCAGCTTCATGACCATCCGCAGCAGCCAGTTGACCACGGTTGCAGCTCCCATCGCGGTGTCGGCGGCACCAGCCCCCGCATATCGTATTCGCTCAGGCGGCCACCGCCACACCCGGCGCGTTTGACGCACGCGGATGTCGTCGCTACGGTGCCGCTGTCATGGCGCGGCTCTCTGCACGATCATGTGGTACCGGCACGCTCGAACATCGCGCGGGCATGCGCTCGTGGCTGTTCATCGCCGTGCTCCTGATCATCAGCGCGCTGGCTGTGCAACACGCCATCGGCCAGGATGCCGCCCCGGCAACCACCTCAGCGCCAAGCACGCAGGCCGCCACTACCACCGTCGCACCGGCGGATTTCTTCGGAGCCTGGGTGCTGCTGCCGCCGCTGATCACGATCGCGCTGGCGATTCTATGGCAACAGGTGATCCCGGCCCTGGCGGTCGGCATTCTCATCGCATCTTTCATGCTCGCCGGCCATGCCGCGGGCGGATTGACCATCGGCGTCTTTTTCAGCGGCCTATCGCTCGCCCTGGAACGCTTCCTGCTTGGCGCGTTGAGCGACCTGGGCCACGCAAAGGTGATCGTCTTCACGCTGATGATCGGCGGTATGATCGGCATCATCGCCGCCAACGGTGGCACGTTGGCGATCGTCAGCGCCGTCGCCCGCTGGGCGTCCAATCGCCGTCGCGGCCAGGTGGCAACATGGATCGCCGGCCTGCTGGTGTTCTTCGACGACTACGCCAACGCGATGATCGTCGGCCCGGCGATGCGCCCCGTGTGCGACCGATTGAAGATCAGCCGGGCGAAACTCGCCTATCTCGTGGACTCGACCGCCGCCCCGGTATCGTCGATCGCGCTGGTCGGAACCTGGGTCGGTGCCGAAGTCGGATACATCGACGACGGGCTGCGCGACCTGGTTGAGCGCCCCGGCTGCCTCACTGATGTCGTCGCATACAGCGTCTTTCTCAACAGCATCCCGTACCGGTTTTATCCGATCCTGGCCCTGGTGATGGTGCTGCTGATCGGCCTGTTTGACCGCGATTTCGGGCCGATGCGCAAGGCCGAACGCGACCTGAGCGGCGCCGATGACAGTTCTAACGAACCGGACGCGGCCGCAACCGGGCGCGCGTGGTACGCGGGCGTGCCCGTGCTCGTACTCTTGCTGGTCACACTCGCCATGCTGGTGATCACCGGCTGGAACAAAGTCCAGGCGGCCGGCGCTGTGCCCCAGGGCACCAAGCTGATCCAGGAGGTCATAACCAACGCCGAATCGTACGACTCGATTCTCTACGGCGCGTTCGCGGCGCTTCTGCTCGCGACCTTCATCTCGCTTGGCACGCGCGCATTGACCCTCGCCAAAACCGTCGACAGTGCGCTGGCCTCGATGGCGCGCATGTTTCCCACGATGGTCGTGCTGGTGTTGGCCTGGACGCTTTCGTCGTCGATCCAGGCCCTACAGCTTGGCGAGGTCGTCAAATCACTGCTTGAGCACTCGGCGTTCGACATCCGTTGGCTGCCGTTGCTGATCTTCGCCGCCGCGTGCGTGGTCTCGTTTGCCACGGGCACTTCGTGGGGCACGATGGGCATACTCTGCCCGGCCACGGTGATCATCGCGGCGGGCATGGTCGCCGACCTGCCCGCCGAACAGGGCCTCCCACTCTTCTACGCGTCCGTCGGCGCCGTGCTCAGCGGGGCGGTTTTCGGCGACCACTGTTCACCCATCAGCGACACCACCGTACTTTCATCGCTGGCCAGCGGCTGTAGACACGAGTTGCACGTCTGGACGCAGATGCCCTACGCGGTTGTTGTGGCCGTCGTATCCACGCTGTGTGGCGACCTCCTGTGCCGCTACGCCGACGTGCCCGCCTGGGGCGGGTTGCTGGCCGGTAGCGCGGTGCTGGTCGCGATCGTGCTCCTCATCGGCCGCAAGCCCCGGCCCGTGGATGATCTCTATGCGGGGTAAGCTGATGCGCCCTATTGGTAATGCCGCGGTATTGCTCGCGATCGTCGCCTGCTGCGCCGCGCAGACGACTCAAGTGACACCGCTGTTCGAGAACGTCGCCGCCGAGGTTGACCTGAACGACGTCGGCGCCGCTCGCGTCTCATTCGCCGATCTCAATAACGATCATTACCCCGACCTGCTCCTGGGCTGCGGCGAGGTGTTCCTGAACCAACGCACGGCCGGCGCTTCACGCGAACCGCCGCTGAGAGCCGCCTGCTGCCCGACAACGCCGCCAAACCCGGGTGCGTGCAGGTCGGCGATGTCAACTGCGACGGATTCCTCGACCTGTTCCTGGGGTTCAGCGTCGATACCTCGGAGAGTGAATCCGCCACGGCGCGCCGTCACAACGAAATCTGGATCGGCGATGGGCAGGGCGGCTTTGCGCTACTCACAGGCAGCGGCATCGGACAGCACCCCGACGTCACCATCTCCGCCTGTTTCCTCGACTACGACCGCGACGGGCACCTCGATCTCTTCGTCGGGAACTCCTACGACCCTGCCGGCGGCGACCTCGAAGCCTTCCCCGACCGGCTTTATCGCGGAAACGGCGACGGCACCTTCACCGATGTAACGCAGCCTGCGGGCCTGCTCGGCGTCGCTGAACCCGGCCTGGCTGACAGCCGCCGCCCCACGTACGGCGTCGCCCACACCGATTGGAACAACGACGGCTGGCAGGATCTGCTGGTGATGACCTACGGACGGCAGTGGAACCGCCTTTGGCGCAGCAATGGAGACGGGACGTTCACCGACGTCGCCCCGCAAGCCACATTTGACGGCGACAGCGACCGCAGCGGACGCTACGCCGCCGACGTCAAGGCGTTCTTTCTCGAGAAGTACGGTGCCGAGCGCGAGGATGAGCCGCCGTTTCGGGCCAACGGCAATACCTTCGACTGCGCCGTGGCCGACTATGACAACGATGGCGACATGGATTGCTTCCTGGCCGAGATTACCCATGCCTGGGCCGGGCCGTCGTCGGATCTCTCAACGCTGCTCACCAATCAAGGGGCGCCGGCCGGCTTTCGCTTCCAGCGCGAAACTGAACGGATCCCCCGCACGCGCACCGGCACGCGCTGGAACCAGGGCGACCTGCACGCCGGCTGGCTTGATCTGGAAAACGACGGCCGCCTCGACCTGCTCATCGCGTGCAGCGATTATCCCGACGACCAGGTATTACGCCTGTATCACCAGGAGCCCGATGACACGTTTGACGATTGGACGCCACGGCTGGGTATTCACTGGATAAACGCCAGCCAGATTTCTCTTGCCGACTTTGACCGCGACGGCGCTACGGACATCCTCGTTGGCACGAACAACATGCGCCTGACCGCCGAACAGCGCGCGAGCCGCCCGCTCGCCGTCGGCCTGCTGCGCAATCTCGCGGCACGCCGCGCCGGCAATGGCTTCCTCAATATCCGTCTGCTCGGACAGGCTGTCGGTGCGCGCGTCACGATCTGGATCGATGATCGCCGGCAGACGCGCGAAGTTCACGGCGGCCTGGGCCACGCCGGCCACCGCGACGACTCGGATTGCAGGTTTGGCATTGGTAAGGCGGACAGCGTTGATCGCGTCGTGGTGCGCTGGCCCGACGCGGCGTTGTCCACACAGGCCTTCGAAAACGTCCGCGTCAACCGCTTCTACACACTCCGCAGAGGCGGCAAGCTGGAGCCGCTCAGCCAATAGCCCCGACCGGCCGCTATTCATGTGTCTTGCGCAGAATCGCCCGCGCCGGCGCCCCCTCGGCACCGACGAGTCCCAGTGGCAGACACATGAGCTCATAATCCCCCGGCGATACCTGAGTCAGATTCAATCCCTCGATAAGCCAGATGCCGGCGCGCAAAAGCGTGCGGTGTACCTCGTCGCCGCGTGCGTCTGCCGAATAGCCGCCCACAGACAGGTAATCGATGCCGACCGCGCGTACGCGCTTTTCTGCAAGAAACTCAGCCGCATCAAGTGACAGGTACACAAAGTCCTCGTCAAACGCGTGTGACCACCACGGTCGCGACGAGTTTCCGGGTGCGAAACAGCAGGCGCTGCCCGGCACGGATCTCAAGCGGCTCGAGCGCGTCAGCGGTGATCGTGGGCCCGTCACCGACGTGCAACACGCGGGCGGCGCCAACGGTGGCATCGATCGGCATCTGGTCGATCCCCACGCCATTGCCCACATAATGAAGCGGCGCGTCGATGTGCGTGCCGGCGTGAGTGCTCATGGACAGGCGGGATAGATTGCAGGTGTCACCCGAGTCGATACGCGCGACCGACTCGACACACACCGCATCATCGCCAGGCCAGGTCACCACGCCGGCTTGCAGCGGGACGGAAATGTCGATCCAGCCAACGCCCATACCAATCGCCCGGCCGCAACGGATGTGCCGCTATAGCTTCAAAACGAACGTGGGCGGATCGGGCAAAAAGGTGAACCGCAGTGCCGGTGCCTCCACGTGTACATTGAACACGGTGGCATTCAGCAACTCCGCGACCAGGAAAAACGGGAAGAATATCGAGGCCACGATGATCTGCGCGGTCATGACCAGGATCGCCACCAACGACGTAATCAGTTGGCCCAGGATCACCGTCGTCAGGTTCACCAACGCCACCAGTGGCAGCACGAACAGAGCGAACAGCGGGCTGAAGATCGTGATCTGAGCCGCGTTCGTCGTCGGCTTGGCGCGTTGAAGCTGATCGGCATCGGTCACGGGCACGTGCTGGCCGATCTCCCGCTCGATCAGGGTGGCCACCTCCTGTGCGGCCTTGGCCAGGTCCACTTCGATGACGTGCTGTTCCTGGCCACCGCTGCCCGCGTCATAGATGTCCACGGTCGCTGACAGCCTCACGCCGCCAATCTCCGTGTACGTGACATGGGCATAGCTGCCGTCGAGGCCCTGCACATGCACCGGCCGTCCGAGCACGAACGACATGAAAGCGTCGCGCCCGTCGGCGGCGCGGGCGGTGATCGCGTCGACCTCGAGCAGGGAGCCATCGGCGCCGCGCTTGCCGAAGACGAAGAACCCTCTACCGCCTTCGCCCTGGGCGGCTGCCACCAGCGGGCTCGAGTAGTCGTCGTTAATGAATAGCCCGCCGTCGGAGCCTGCCGTGCTCCCGCCATCCGGTAACAGGCCACCCAGATCTTCCAGTAGCGATGATTGGATCTCGCACCCGAACGGCGCGATGACCAGCGAGTAGCACATCAGAGCGATGAGCCACTCTTTCCCGGTTGCCCGCAAAGCGTCGCGAAATCTCATGGCGTTTCCCTCAGCAAAGACACGAATCGCACCCGCTATCAGCTTAGTCGGCCCCAAGGTGACACTCAACCCGGCCCGTCCATCTGCGCCGCCTGCTCAAAGGTGTCGACAATCCGCCGTTGAACCTCGCCGCCGCCGTAGTCCAGCGCCTCGAAATGGTCGGCCTCCTCGACCAGAATGTACTCCTTCGGCTCGCGCGCGGCTTCAAAGAGCTCGCGGCCGAGCTGCGCCGGGCAAATGTGATCATCGCCGCCGGCAATCACCAATAGCGGCCGCGGGGCCAGTTTCGCCACCACATCTATCGGATCATGGCCATCTGAAATCAACACACGCGCCAGGCCACGCGCCAGCACATCGAAATAGACCAGCTTGCGCCCGTGCCACGCCGCTATGCCCCGGTAATCCCCGAACGCCGCTTCGGCAACAACCGCGCGGATTTCGTCCCGTTCGGCACCGATCACGACGGCCACCGCGCCGCCCAGCGATTGGCCATAGGCGAACAGACGCTTTGCGTCGTACTCGGGACGCGTCTTCATGTAATCCACGACGGCGTGCCCGTCGTTGATCGTGCCCGTCCGTGTCGGTCGCCCCTCCGATTGTCCAAACCCGCGATAGTCGAACATCAGCACGTTATAGCCGGCGTGCGGAAGCCAGGCGATCAGGGCCACATGGTTTGTGACATTCGCGGCGTTTCCGTGGAAGTGGATCACCGTCCCGCGCGTCTCCTTGCGCGCTGGCAGAAACCAGCCGTGCAGCGTCAACCCGTCCGCTGTCGGGAAATAGACATCCTCATGTGCGAGCTGAAACTCGGCCGCTCGGTAGTACAGCTTCTGATTCGGGTGATAGAACTGACTGTCGCAGCCGAAGGTCACCAGATACCCAACCGTGACGGCAATCACACCGAGCCGAATCGACCAGCGCAGCCGGGCTGAAAGCCAACGCTTCTTTCGCACTCTCCGGGTGGTCGGATGGTCGTGATTGCGGAGCCCGTCGCCGTTACCAGACTCGGTCATGTCCGCCACCCACACGAGCGGAGGCGGGTCCGCGCGCCGACGCGCAGCGCAGCACCATCCGGCGCGGCGCTACTCGTTTTCGTCGTCGGTCTCGCGGTCCACGTCCTGACGTTGTGACCCGTCGAGGAAACCCTGCAATTTGCGGGCCCGCACGGGGTGCTGTAATTTGCGAATCGCCTTGGCCTCTACCTGCCGCACGCGTTCGCGCGTGACCTTGAAGATCTTGCCGACTTCTTCGAGCGTGTATGTGTAGCCGTCACCGATACCGTAGCGCAGCTTGATGATCTCGCGCTCGCGATAGGTCAGGGTCTTGAGCACCGCCTCGATGCGGTCGCGCAGCATCTCGTCGCTGGCACTGTATACCGGCGACTCCGCCTTTTCGTCCTCGATGAAGTCGCCGAAGTATGAATCTTCGCTTTCGCCGACCGGTCGATCCAGCGAGATCGGATGCCGGCTGATCTTCATGACCCGCCGCGCCTCGCTGACCGGCATGTCCGCCTCGCGGGCAATCTCCTCGATGGTGGGCTCGCGGCCCAGATCCTGGAGCAGTTTCTTGCCGATGTTGCGCAGCTTGCTCATCGTCTCGATCATGTGCACCGGAATACGGATGGTGCGCGCATGATCCGCGATCGCCCGCGTAATCGCCTGGCGAATCCACCAGGTGGCGTAGGTGCTGAACTTATAGCCGCGCCGGTACTCATACTTATCCACGGCGCGCATCAGGCCCGTGTTGCCCTCTTGAATAATGTCCAGAAAGCTCAAGCCGCGATTGCGGTACTTCTTGGCGATCGAAACAACCAGCCGCAGATTACCGCCCGCCAGCCGACGCTTGGCCTCCTCGTATTCGCCGAACACTTTGCGCCCGTCGGTCACGCGCTTGCGCAGATCGGTGGGCAGCTCCATCACGAGCTCCACCAACCCGTTGTACTCGTCTTTCATCGCCGCAACCTCATCGGGCGGCAGCGACTTGCCGCGAGTCTTCAGCTCGCGCTCCAGCGTTTCGGTCTTGCCGATCATCCCCACCAGCTTCTTCATCATGGGTGTGATGCGGCTGGTACGCAGCGATAGCTCTTCGAGCAGCGTTACCGCGCGACGCCGGCGCTGCGTGATGCGCATCTGCGCGACCTTGTGCTCGGCCGCCGGCACGCGATTATCACGCACCAACTGCCAGTCAGCCTGGTTCAGATCCAGCAGCCGGCGCACCGTGGCCAGGTTGGCCGGCAGCCGGCGTAGAATCGTGGCCTTGGCCATGCTCTCAGTCGTGGAGATCTTCATCGTGCGGTCAAACGGCATGCGCCCGTCGGCCACCGCCTGAATCGTCTCGACGGCCTGCTGCGTGCAGTAGTCGTTCTCGAGCACACGCCGCCTGAAAGCCATCCGCGTCAGCTCGATCTTCTTGGCCAGCGCGATCTCTTCCTCACGCGTCAGCAGCGGTATCTCGCCCATCTGCGTCAGGTACATCCGCACCGGGTCATCGATCCGGCGGGCCGTTGCGTCCGCCAGGTCGACCTCTGTGACCTCATCGAGCGTATCGCCGCCTTCCAGCGTGCCCAGCCGTTTGCGCTGCTGGCCGCGCAGCTTATCCGCCTCGATCTCGTCGATCATCGCGATGCCGGATTGCTCAATCTGGTTGAGGACGCTCTCGAGCTTGTCTGGCGTAATCGCCTCGTCAGGCAGAGCCTCGTTTAACTCTTCCCACGTCAAATATTGGCGCCGCTTGCCACGCTCGATCAGCTCAAGCACACACTGCTCGATGGGATCAACGTCCACCGGTTGTACTGACATCAATGCTCTCCTCACCTACCAACAACGGCTCTACCGTGCTCGCTCCCACGCCACACCGCTCAACAGAGTCTCTCCAGCTCCCATCAGAGACTCTTCGCCCCAACACAGCCAAGCCCGGCCGATCAGCCGCCGGCGGCAATCGCCCGCGCTAGTGTCCAACGCCGCGCAAATGCCCCGGCGCGAATAGCCGCTTCCCCCGCACCGACTGGGCCTTGACCACATCAACCATCGCCGCAAAGCGTTGATCGCCATCCGGCTCTCGCAGGCTATCTTGCAGATCGCCTATGCGAATCACGTTCAGTTCCGCCCGCAATCGATCGCGGGCCACCTCGTAACACCCCCTGGGATCAGCGCCAACCGGCGCACACTCCGTTGCCCGACTGGCCAGTTCCAGCGCGACCGAATCGTCGCACCGCGCGAGCACATCCCGACGCTCGTAGCCCCCCTGATCGTCGACCAGCTCGCGCAGAATGTCGTACAGTCGCTGCCACGCCTCGCAATAGCCCACCGCCTGGGCAAATACCTCGTCCAGCCACGCAAAACACGCCGAATCACGCAAGAGCAGCCCAAAAATCTGCTCCGTGGCGCCCACCAGACCGGCGGGAACTTCGCGCAGCATCTCCAGGTAGGCTTCCTCGTCTTGTTCGATCGCGCCTTGCGAATATTGGCGCTGACGCCGAACCTGGTCCCGCGCGCGTGCCAACATCGAATAAACGGTGTCGCTTGGCAGAGACAGCACGCCGGCCAGCCGGTCTACCAGAAAGCTCTGCTCCATGGGATCGATTCCGCCGGCTACGCTCGCATTGGCCACCACGTTCAGGAAAGCCTCAATGCCGCTACGGCTCGCGCGGCGTTCTCCCTGCTTCAGTGACCTAACCGTTTGATCCCACTTGAATTGTAGCGCGTCCTGTGCGCCGGACAACACGTTAGTCAGCGCCGCGGCCCCCTTTTGTGTGACCATGTCCGCCGGGTCCAGCCCACCGTCCAATACGCAGATACGCACATCCACCGCGTGCTGGACAGCCGTCTCCAACCCACGATCGGCCGCGCGCTGTCCGGCTTCATCGCCGTCAAAACACAGCACGACACTGTCGACCAAGGGCTTCAGGAGCTTGATGTGTGAGTCACTGAGGGCCGTTCCCAACGTGGCCACCGCGCTGCTGATGCCGTGCTGGTGCAGCAACACGGCGTCGAGATACCCCTCGACCACAACCGCCCGCGCGTCGCTACGCATGGCGTCCCGTGCCGCATCGAAAGCAAACAGCACCCGCGACTTCTGAAACAGGGCGGACTCGGGCGAGTTCAGGTATTTTGCTTGATCGTCTCCCAGCGTACGCCCGCCAAACGCGATCGGCCGTCCCAGTGAATCGCAGATCGGGAATATCAGACGGTTGCGAAAACGATCGTACGTGCGGCCTTTCTCGTTAGTCGTCACCAGCCCACCCTGCTCGAGCAGGGCGGCGGGCACCCTGGCCCGGCGGGCGGATTGCAGCAGGTCATCCCACGCATCCGTCGCCAGCCCAATGCCGAAACGCTCAATCGTCTCATCGCTCAAGCCACGCGAGTGGGCATAATCGAGCGCCACTCGGCCGGCATCGGTCTCCAACAGGTTGCGGTGAAAGTACGCCCGGGCCCACACCATTACCCGCCTCAGCGCATCGCGGGCCTCGAAGCGCCGCCGTTCCTCGGGGGAGACTTGGGCGTCTATGCCCGCTCGCTCGGCCAGTCGTCCCAAGGCTTCGCGGAAGTTCACGCGTTCGTACAACTGCACGAACTTGATCACATCACCGCCCGCCCCGCACGACCAGCACTTGAAGATTTTCTTGGTGGGGCTGACGTTGAAAGATGGCTTGTGGTCATCGTGGAATGGGCATAGACCCACCATCTCGCGGCCCTTGGGCTTGAGGGGTATACGCTCACCGATGACCTCAACGATGTCGACGAGGTCTAAGATTTTGTCTTTTAAAGAGTTATGCATCAGCACCGGCTGAGTGCGGCCTACGGCTCCGCTGTTGAGATCCCGCCAACACGCCAACCCACTGCGCTCGTTCGTCCTTCGCCCCCGAGCGCACCTGAGCTAAGTATAAGACAGATTATGGGTCGGGTCAAAAACAGCTAGAGTGACGCCATGACCACTGTGTTGCGTAACATCTTGAAAACCAAAGACTTACGCTCTGGTCGCGGCTCACAGCCACAGATATCTACACTTGCATCCGCCGGATCGGCAGCCGCGCGCCGCGAACCCAGCGGAGCCCGGCCCATCCGCCGACCAAATATGTCGTCGCCACAGTCCCGGCGCGCGGCTAGCAGGCATCAATCATACGCCAGTGACACTGCTAATCGTCGCCGATGTGTGCCAGATAGGCCTCTACGCTGAGCAGGGCCGGACCGGCCATCTTTCCGGCTTGCAGCAGTTGGTAGGTCAACTGCACCTCCTCCACCTGCTCGTCTATGAACCAGCCGAGGAAGTTGCTGGTGGATTTGTCTTTCTGATTGTCAGCCAGGTCGCAGAGTGCGTAGAACTGCTCGCTGACCATCTTCTCGTGTTCGTACGCCGCCTCGAGGGCCTCGACCACCGACGCGAAGTCGTTTTGGGGGACAGGTATGGCGCCGAGCTCGGCCTTGCCCGCACGGTCTTCGATGTAGTCGATGATCTTGAGCGCGTGCTCGCGCTCCTCGACGGCGTGCTTGCGGAACAGTTTGGCGAGCAGGTGCAGGCCCTGGCGCTTAAAGTAGCAGGCCATCGCCAGGTACGTGTTCGATGCGAAAAACTCGTTCACAATCTGCTCGTTCAGCTTCGCAACAACTGCATCCGAAATCAACATCGCTGCTTGTCCTTTCACGTTGGATTCCTACCATGCGGCGTCGCTCGGGCCCACAGCACTGCTGTCCGCCCGCCGTGACGCGGCCTGCGTCCCGGTTGATCTGCCAATGACTCGTCAACCTCTGATGATAGGGGCCGCCATCCAGTCATGCACATCTCGGCGGTCGCCGATGCCCCATCACAGATTCTCCATGAACAGTGTGCGCTTCTGAAGCGTCCGCGTGTGGCGGCGAATGTGCTCGGCCACCTGCGCCGGCTCCGCCACACCGACGATGCGGATGCTGGCATCTGTTCGGTCACTCGACAGGACATCGACGGTCCCGATGCCGAGCACGCGCTCCAGCAGCGTCTGCGTCATCTTCACATCATCAACGCGGAGCAGCTCAGTCTGGTTGACGGTCTGTGTCAGGATGCCCCGTCTGATGAACAGACGTTGCGTGGTGATGCGGTACGAGTTGCTGAAGATGCTGTACGCCGTACGCGCCAGCATGGCGAGCATGATCAGCACGCCGACACCGGCGGCGATTAAGGGCCCCGTCCACTCTTTCTGCCACACTGCGACCAGGATGATGGCCAGGATGGTCACAACCGTCCACACAAACACCGTCGGGTAAGTCGTCTTCCAACTCTGCCGGCCCTGCCACAGATCACGCTCGCTGCGCGGATCGAGCGGCGCTTGTTCTTCGTCAGTCGGCGTGCGCATCATCTCCGCATCCGGTGGATTCTGCGCTGCGGCCGGTTGTCTTGGTTCGTCAGCCATCTCTAACACTCCTCGCGCATGGTCCCGCCCATCGGCGAGACGCATTATGGCGCGCCAACCACCGACCTCGCCAGTTGCCGACACGCACAATTGCGAGACGAGCGAAGAAGAGCGAGCCAAAAACCAACGAGGCCGGCGCCGGATGACTCCGGCGCCGGCCTCGGGAGATGGGCGGCGATGGCTGTGGCGCGCTGTCAGGCGCGCGGATGCGATTCGAGGTATTCTTCCTTCACCGTCTCGCCGGTGAGGTGCGTGTAGATCTGCGTGGTGCTCAGGCTCTGGTGGCCCAGGATTTCCTGAACGCTGCGCAGATCGGCACCGCGCTGGAGCATGTGCGTGGCGAAGCTGTGCCGCAACGTGTGCGGGCTGATCGACAGGTCGAGGCCGGCTTCGAGCAGGTACTTGTCGAGCTTGCGGCGGACACTGCGCGTGCTCAGCCGCTGACCGTGCTTGTTGATGAAGAGCGCGTTCTGGTGGAAGGCCGCCGCGCGCGCATCGTTTCGACGCAGATCCAGGAAGTGCAGAATCGCCTGCACCGCACCCGGACCGATCGGGATTACACGCTGCTTCTTGCCCTTGCCATGCACCCGCACGGCGTTTGTCTGTAGATCAAGATCGTTGATGTCCAGCGCCACCAGCTCACTCACGCGCATGCCGGTCGAGTACAGCGTCTCCAGCATGGCGCGGTCGCGCGATCCGAGCAGCGTGGTCGTGTCCGGATTGGACAGCAGTTTCTCGACGTCGCCGATGTCGAGGTACTTGGGCAGACGCTTGTCCTGCTTGGGGGTGCGAATCGGTGCGACCGGGTTCTCAGTCGCGTAGCCGCGTCGCACCAGAAACTTGTAGAAGCTGCGCAACGTGGCCAGCTTGCGGGCCGAGGTGCTCTTGCAGTAGTTCTTCTCGCGCAGGTGGTTCATGAAGACCCGCACGGCGTCGGTATCCACCGCCAGCAATTTCGGGTTGAGTTCCTCGACCGGTACATCATCGAGCACCGATTTGCGATCTCGGCTGCGCACCAACTGAGCGCTGCCACCTTGCCCGTTGCCCTGCGGATTCGCACCCGTGGCGTTGCCGGCACCCTCGGGCGGCGCGCACAAGTACTCGCAGAATTGCTGCAAGTCCGCGCCGTAACACCGCGAGGTGTGCGGCGAGAAGTGACGCTCGGCAACCAGGTAGTTGATGAACCGTTCGATAAGGCTGTTTTGCTCATTCATCGTTTATCACACTTCGGCGAATACCATGTCAGGCGACGTACTCCGATCGTCGTCCGCGTGACATATGGGCCTACTGCCGAATCCGTCGCGCTAACATCCGCTTAACGCGCCCGCTCAAGCTCCAGTTCCATTCCCCGTGGCTGCCCCATCTCGTAACTCAGGACCGCCGCGTCAAACCAGTCAAAATCACTACGTTCGTCGTCGGCCAGGCTCACCATTGCCGCCAGCACCGCCGATTCCTGCCCTTCGCGGTACGAGAACGCGTAACGGTGGCGCCCCTTCTTCAGCACCAGGCTACGACTCGTCACCGTCGTCATCACTCCGCCTCGTCCGACGTCGCTAGTGAGTTATCTGCTTTCCGCACGTCTTCCATCGGCCCAATCATCGACCATAAACAGTAACGGACGAACAGCTCTTGCGACTTGGCGTATTTTCGCCACCCGTAGGGGCTGTTCTCGCCGCCGCGACTGGACGCATATGCTCGCAGCAACTCCAGCTCGCGTTCGTCCGCCGCGCTAAAGCTGCGCTGTACCTGGTAGGCCGGCGCGTCGCCCTCCGATCCTCCGCTTGCCGGCGTCACTGATCCGGCCTGACGCGAGCCGGTCTCCAGACCGGGTGATGATCGCACGCTCCGCTTCTGGCCGTACCACTGCAAGATCAGTCCGACGCGCTGCGGATCATAGGGGTCGTATTCGGTTATCGCGGCCACCAGCGTGGCGTCGGCATCGAATTCGTTGGCCAACCAGCGCGCGTCACCGGGCGTCTCGACGCGCGCCTTGCCCTGCCTTACCAGGGCGGCCAGCGTCATGTTGACCGGTATCACCGCGAAACCCGGAAACTCCAGCAGTTCAGACGCGACCCAATCCGTCACCTTCAGCGTATCGATATCAGCGTTATCACTTAGATTGATGACCGGTGCGACCACGATGACGGTGGGGGCCTCGTTGGCACGCTGCGTGTCTATACGGTCCTCGCGCTGCGTGCATCCGGCGTACGGAATGAGCGCAACCATCAAAGCGGCTTGAACCACCAGCCGTGAGAGTTGTCCTGATGTCACGGCCACCGCCTTAGCCCGGCTGGCTCGCACTATATTATAGGCCGCTTTCACGTGTCGTGCGTCGCGGCGAGTTTTGTCGCGCAAGGACATCGCGTCTGGCGCTGCTGCGAGGTAGGAATGTCGGAGCGTACTCATCAATCAAGATTCCTAGTCGGAAGCGGTTTCGATGCTATATTGGCGGCGGTTGCCGCGCAAGTGTGGTGCCACGCCCCCGGCGTCCGATAATAGTCGCCTGCTGTCGCCAGCCTGGACCGACCAGACATGCTCACGCCCCGCCTGCGTCGACACGAAGTACACGCGTCCCGTGCGCGCCCACGTCGGGTTGAACCCCGGGTGGCCACCAATCCCAAGCTGGCTCGTCGCGCCCGTCTCCGCATCTGCCACCCACAATTCGGTCACCATCTGTCGGCTATCCGTCACGCCGGTCGCGACTGGTGGCGACACGACGCAATACACTATCTGGCTGCCATCGGGTGACCACCGCGGGGCGATGCAGGCCGCCGTCGGGCTTTGAGCCAGCTCGGTGGGATCGCTTTCCGCACCTTCAGCCACCGGCATGGTCCAGATGCTGAACCAGCGCGAACCCGGCCGGCGAGCCCGCTGAAACGCCAGCCGCGATCCGTCCGGCGACCAATCAGGGTTCATCCCGCAGGCCAGAAAGCGGCGAACGCCGGGCTGTTCCACATCCAGCGTCCAGACCTCCCAGCGGCGTGTCTGGCGCGTCCATTTTGCGAACGCGATCTTGCTCGCGTCCGCGGCCCAGCAGGGCGCGACTTCGTCCCCGACATCGTGCGTAAGCCGCCGCAGCCCGGTTCCGTCACGATTGACCAGCCAGAGATCCCAGTTGTCTCCCCGATTCGAGCAGAACACGACCCGCGTGCCGTCCGGGCTGAAGCGCGGTTGGATATCGTCGGCCGGGTTGCTGGTGAGTCGTGTGGCAGTGCCGCTGAGTTCGTGTTTGATGTAGATGTCTGGATGCTCCGAATCGCGCGTTGATGCGAAGACCAATTCTCTGCCCGCGGAATCGACATCCGGGTCAAAGTCGAGCCCGGCGCCGGCGAAGGTGTGCTGCGTCATGCCCGCGACAGTGCGGTTTCTCGTGGCTGTCGTGCCGGGCTGCGTTGCAAGAGCAGGCCTTGTCGCGCTGGGTATCGACTGGTCTATCGTGACGTCCGCGCTGCGGTGATCTGCGTGCTGACACCCGACAAACAGCGACACCGGGACCAGCGCTAAACTCAAAGCCAGAATGACGAGCCCTTCTTTCCGCATTCTTGACACCTGATGGCCTCCTATGCCGCCAACGTGCAGTCTTGACAGCAACTGCTATCGGCACGAGGCGAGTAGCACCGCGAGGTCTGGCAAAGCGCTGCTTCGGCGCGCTACCGAACCCGCTCCCGTTTTATCGGCGCGCTGCAAGGTGCTCCTTTAGATATCGGACGAAATGGGCCGCGCTGGCTAATCGTCGTCAGGCACGGCGGCAGGATCTGCCGTTTTGGATGGACCGGCGCTTTCCAGGGCGTCGAAAACCATGCTCCGCGTGAGCAGCTCCGGGAGCAGAATCGGCGCCTCCGGTTTGTTTGCCGGGATAACAATGTTCACGGGGACGCCGTTGCGACCATGTGTGCGGATTTCCCTGGCGATCTCCGGGTTGTCACGCGTGAGATCCGCCTTGACCGCGATTACGCCCAACTCGCGGAATTTGGCCCGCACCGCTGCCGTCTCGATCACTGCGAGCTTGTTGGTTTGGCAGGTCAGGCACCAGGCGGCGGTGTAATCCATGAACACGGTGTGGCCTTCGCGGGCCAGTCGGGGGCCGATGCCCGGTTCCCAGGCACGCCACTCAATGCCTTCGCCGGCGATGGCGCCTTCCGAACCTGACTGCGCTGCCGTCAGCGTGTGGACGAAACGATCGACGCCGGGTTTGAAGAAGTACTTGCCGGTGAACCAGCCTGCCGCCAGAACCGCCAGCGCCAAGACCCAGATGCCGAGCGTTTTGCCCGTTGAAGCGTTCAGGTCGATCTTGCCCAGCATCCAGCAGGCGATTGCCACCGCAAAGAGGAAGGTCAGCGTCCACAAGACCTGCGCGGCGCCGCCATGGAATTGCAGTATCCACAGCAACCACAGGGGAACCGCGAGCATGATGAAGCCCATGAGCTGTTTGAGCGTCACCATCCAGTTGCCCGGCTTGGGCATGTAGCGCAGCCAGTTCGGGAAGGCCGTCAGCAGGACATAAGGAAACGCCAGCCCCAGCCCGACCGTCATGATACCGAGGAACATGAGCGGCTTGCTGAGCGTAGCCAGCGCGCCCAGCGCGAACCCCAGGAACGGTCCGGTGCAGGGAGTGGCCAATACCGTCGCCAGCACGCCGTGAAAGAACGCGCCGCCGTAACCTTCCTTCTCACTCGCCTGGCTGGCGGCGTTCATCGCCGCGCCCGGCAGGAGAAACTCGAACACGCCCAACATGCTCAATCCAAAAGCCACCACGACTGCACACATGATGATCAGTGCCGTGGGGCTCTGCATGATGACCGCGCCCCAGGTCGCGCCGGGGATGACGATCACCATCACCAGCGCCACGACCAGAAAACTGGTCATGATGCCTGCGGCGTAAGCCAGGCCCATGTTCAGGATGCGCGCGCGCGACTCACCGGCCTGCTGCATGAAGCCAAAGATCTTGAGCGAAATCACCGGCAACACGCAGGGCATGACGTTCAGCACGATCCCGCCCAGAAACGCGAAGAGAAACACGACCAGCATGCCGGCGGCCGATCGCTGCTCCGGCGCCGCAGCGCCGTCAGGGTCGTCCTCAGTCTCGTCCGCCCCGACCAGATCATCATCGACCAGCACTGCCGGAGCGTCGGCCGGCACAACGGTGAAGCTGACCGTGGTCTCGGCCCATTCCGGCAGGAAGCACTGTCCACCATCCTTACACGCCTGATACTCTACCAGTACGCGCAGCTCGACCGGTCGTGGCGTGAACTCCTGGTCGCTGACCACAAGCGGGGTGCGGATTACCGCCAGGCCGTGCTGGTGCCGCACCGTACCGACAAACCGCTGCTCAGTTACCGTCGGCTTCGGCCACCTCTGGTTTTCGAGATCAAGCTCCAGGCCGTCGACCGATTCGATCAGAACCCGTGTGGGAATGAGACTCTCGCCGCCGGGGTCGCGATCGTTGATGTGATGGCCCGGTTCGATGTTGAGGGCAACGATTACCTCGCCGGCGGCGCCGATCGGAAGCCGGCTGTGCGAAACAAGCGCGCGGCTTCCTTTCAGATACGGGGCTTTCGCAAGCGGATGAGGGATGTTGGCGCGCGCCTCTTCGAACAGTTCTTCATTGGCGCGCGCGCCGTCGGCCGCGCTCACCGGCAACAGCGTCGTCGCCAGTGCGGTGACAGGCATGCACAGGCCATTATCCTCGCAGAGCAGGGCGTTGATTTCGGCTTTCACAGGGAGTCTCTGCCCGGCCCGCACCGACGCGTCAACCGCGATTTCCGTGAGCAGAACCGCGCGACCCCCGTAGGCCAGGTAGGCGATATCCTCGGCCTGGCCGTATTCCGGGCGGGGGTATTGGATGGGGCCAACACTGACGCCCGCGGGTAACTCGAACTCGACTTTGGTCGGCAGCCCCGTGTCGAGCAGCAGCGGGTGATAGATGTGCCATCTCTCGGGAATGTCAATCTGGACGGCCAGCGTGGCGGATGTGCCGGGCGCAATCCCATCACGATCCAGCAGCAGCCGCGCCGCAAGAGCAGGCGGCTTGGCGGCGGCAAGTTGCGGCATGACGGCCAACACGGCCAACAGCGAAAGCTTCAGTTTCATCCTCGACATCCCAGCAAACGCGGTCACAAGCTCAATCCGGTGAATAAGCGTGCGCTTAGATTCGTGCAATGATCTTATACGGGAAAGCCCGATGATGGTCGGCGTCCGCCCTCACATATTCAGAGCGGAAAAGGCGCTCTGGCCCCGCGTCACGGTTGGATTGACAAGGGCTGTTAATATCGCGCTTCCAGAGGCGGCACGGGATCATCGCTGAACTCGACGAGAAACTCGTCAAAAAGATGTTCCCCGACGGGCGTCGTGAACTGGGCCTTGAGCAGGTATGCGCCCGCCGGTGGGGGGCCGTCGGTGAGTGACAGCGGGAAGCGGTAGTAGCGTGCGTAGCGCTCCCAGTATTCGTTGGCCTGCTCGGCCGTGCGCACTTCGCGCCGCCAGTAGGCCACCCGCTCTTCCAGCTTGAGACCGCGCGTCAACTGGCGCTTGTACAGCTCGAACTGAAACGTCCCGACCACCCGCGTGAATTCGTCGGTCGAATCAACACACCCGAGAATGACCTCCAGCGCATCGGCCTTGCCGTCCCCCGTACGGCTGATCGGTTGCGTGAATTTCTGGATCTCGATGCGCTGCGGCATCATGAGCTCGATCCACGCCGCCATTTCGGGATGGTCAAAGCTGACGGTGGCGGTGTTGCGTTGGCACGCGCTGGTCAGCAGCGCCAGGGAGGCCGTCAGGAGCATAACGCGGCGGTTTGTGAGCTTCAGAGCCATCGAATGATCACATGTGTTCGTCGCAAATCCACCGTGACGTCGCCCGGCGGAAACCGGCAGCCGCCGCGACACGTCCAGCCAACCATGGGTTTTATATCGGAAAGCAACCCGCTTGACCATGTGCGTCGCGACGGAAAGGCGCGGAACACACGAAGCGGATGTGCGACCATCTCGGACACCGGGCCGCCGCGTCGGCCCGGGAATGGGCCGAAAGCCTGCGACACCAGGTGGTGGAGGCAGCACCCGACGTGAGCTACGTTGGGGCCGGTTCCGGCAAAACCGAGGATTGCGCCGCGGTCTCAGGTTCGCCGGACACATCAACCGAGCGCAACGGCGGGAAATGGCCGCGCCCCAACCATAGCACGCAAAGATGCACTGTAATCAACGCAATGCCCGCGCCGGCGGTGATGTCAGACACGTAATGACGCTCCTGACTGACCCGGGCGACACCGACCAGCAGCGCGCCGGGGAACAGTATCCAGCGCGATCGCGGCCAATACAGCCCCGCCAGCGCCGCGAGGAGCGTAGCGGCCGCGGTGTGCCCTGATGGGAAACCGTCGCAGGCGTCGAAGACGTCCAGCGGCACGAAGTGATATGCTCCCGCGCCGAATTGTGGCCGGGCGCGCCCGACCACCAGCTTGAGCAGGTGAACGCAACCCAGGCAGGTGCTGATCGCAGCACCGTAGGCACTCAGCAAACGCAGACGTCGTGGATGGCCCGCTAACATGGCCGCTATCAGCACGAAGCTCCACCACGCGTATAGCCGGTATGACTGCTTGATCACACGCTGAGTGATCGATCCCTCGGGTGCCAGGCCGACGATCAGCGCCGACAGCGACTGATCCTGGGTGTGGACCAGGGCGGTTACCACGAGCAGCCCGATACCCACGCACAGCCAGCGCCGCGGTGTGCTGGAGCATGCGCTTTCCAGCACTCGCCCATCCACGCCACGCATGGACGCCAGCGGCGCCATCTAGGGTTCCTCCGGCGTGTCGAGCGGCGTGAAACGCGGGGTATCCGCTTCGGCGTCCTCCAGGGCCGCGGCATCTTCGGTCAGACGCTGAGCCTCCTCAAAACGCCCCTGCGCACGGTACACCAGCCCGAGCTTCATCAGTGAGGCGCGCGTCAGTGGGTGCTGAAGGCCGAGCGTTGCCCGACGGCCCTCAAAGGCCTCGCGCAAGAACGCCTCAGCCTCTTCGTAGCGCGCTTGCTTGCTGTACAGCAGCCCAAGGTCGTTGATCGTGGTCAGCGTATCGGGATGCGCGGCGCCCAGGACTCGCCGTTGACGGCGCAGCACATCGGTCAGAAGTTCTTCAGCCTCTTCGCGCTGGCCGGCGTTGAAGCACAGTACCCCCAATTGATGCTGCGCACTGAGTGTATCGGGATGGTCAACCCCCAACAACTGCACGCGCTGATCGTGCACGGCGCGCAACAGCGGCTCGGCGTCGGCGTGACGTCCGACCGTCAGATACATCCTGGCCAGCTTGTTTAATGTGGTGAGCGCGTTGGTGCGCTCCTGCTCAGTCTGCCCGGGTTTCTCGTCAAACATGCGCGCGAGCAGCGCCCGGGCCTCCACCGCCCGGCCGGCTTCCAGCAACGTATTGCGCAACATGCCGCGCGTAACGAGCGTGTCCGGGTGATCGTCGCCCAAGACGCGCGCCCGACACGCGAGCGCCTCCTCAAAGAGCGGTACGGCGTCATCCGGGTGATTCTGACGTCGCAGCAACGTTGCCAGGTCGCTCATGGCGGTCGCCTTCACCAGATCATCCGCGCTGAGCACGGCCCGGGCCCGCGCGAGATTGGGCACCAGCAGGCTCTGAGCCTCTCCCAGGCGGTGTTGCGCCAGCAGCAATTCGGCCAGGTCGTTCGTCACCGAAATCGAGTCGCGATGAGACTCACCCAACACGTCGATGTGTAGCGCGCGGGCGGCGCGCAGGTGCGGCTCGGCGGCGGCGTACAACCCGAGCGCCCGATAGGTGTTGCCGATGGTGCGCCTGATCTCCGCTTCAACCTCGGGCTGATCGTTCAGTGTGCCGCTCTCCAACTCGCGGGCCACCTCGTCGAGCATGTAGCGCACGGTTACCTCGCGCCCCAGCGACTTCGACGGATCAACAGACGCCAGCATGTCCTGGAGGAAGCCGCTGACCGCCGCGACCTTGGCCGCTTCGGCCCGGGCGTGTTCGGCGTGTCCCTCCGCGATCATGCGCTGTTGCTCGGTGGCCTGGCGCGCCGCGTCGGCGGCGTCGCGCTGGGACACCGCTTCGCGCCAGAAACTGTACGACGTGCCAAAACCCAGCCCAAAGCCGACCGTGGTCAGCACGATATAAGCCGCGGCCAGCAGCACCGGGATTCGATAGCGCCTGATCTGCTTGCGCAAAACGTATCCAAACGAGTCGCGTTTGGCGGCGATTGCCTCGCCGGCCAGATAGTGGCGGATGTCGCGGGCCAATTCACCCGCGGTCTGATAGCGGCGCTCGCGCTCCTTGGCCAGGCACTTGAGGACGATCGTCTCGACCTCATCGTTGATCTCGCGGCGCAAGACGCGCGGCGAAAGCGGCGGCGTGCTCGCGATGCGGTCCATTACCTCGCGGATCGGGCCGACGACGTCGTAGGGGAATGCGCCGACCAGCATCTGGTAGAGAATCACACCCAACGAGTAGACATCCGTGCGCATGTCGATTTTCTCGGGGGTGCCTTCCACTTGCTCGGGCGACGCCCACGGCACGCTGCCGACAAACTGCCCGGTCAGCGTCATGGCCGAGGGTGCGGTTTCGGCGGTCGTCAGCTTGGCGAGCCCGAAATCGAGAATGTACGGACGGTCGTTGGCATCGATACGAATGTTGCCGGGCTTGATATCGCGGTGAATGATGCCGCGCAGATGGGCCGCGTTGATCGCGTCACAGATCTCCGCAAAAACGCGCAGCGTGCGCTCGATCGAACGCCGGCCGGCGCTCATGTACGCATCCAGCGGCTCGCCCGTGATGTAGTTCATCACGAAGTAGTCGCAGCCGGCGACGCTCCCGGTCTCGTGGATGGCGACAATGCTGGGGTGGTTGAGCTGCCCGAGAATCTGCACCTCGCGCTCGAAGCGCGCCCGGTCGGCCGCGCCGCCAAACGGGCCCTCCTTCATCACCTTGATGGCCACCTGACGTTTGGTCGCGGTCTGGATTGCGTGATAGACCACGCCCTGCCCGCCCCGGTGAATCTCGCGCACGATCTCGTAGCCCGAGAACGAATCCGGCAGCGGCCCGGCCGCGGCGTGTTCGCGACCCGGCTCGGATGGCTCCGAGCCGTTCAGCGGTACCCGGATCGTGGTGCCATCGTTCGGGGCGAGGTCGGGGGACGAATCCACAGGTTCGCCGTGATCTTCGCCAGGGCCGACGTTGTTGTTTGTGGGGGCGCTCACCAAAGTCACTCCGCCGCCGTCAGGGTTTCTCACCCGCGCCAATATTCTGCGGGATTGCTCACTAATACACCAGCGGCTCGGCTCGCAGGTGTCCGAGTGCGCCTCAGTCCGTGTCTCCGTCGCCTTTCACAGCGATGCGCGGTGGGCATGGGCTTTTGCTTCGCGCGGCCGAGGGCTATGATTTGCCAGACGTGCCTGTGTAAACGTATCCGGCAGCGCTCAGTGCCACGCGGCTCAGAGTGACAGCGCCGGGACGCCGGCCGAAACTCGGGCGGCGCCAACCGAATGACACATCGCTACGGCAGGTGCACGATTGCCCACTCGCGTCACCCAGCCTTGTCCCCACCGCGAGAGCACGCTGGCCCTTGGCAGCGAGCGGCTGGAGGGCGACGAAAAGCGGGCCGCCCAGATCCACCTGGAGCGCTGTGAAGCCTGCCGGTCGGTGTTCCGCAAGCAGACGGCTGACTGGTTCCCGCGCTTCCGCAACTACACGATCATCGAGCGCATCGGTCGCGGCGGATTCGGTGAAGTCTATCGCGCCATCCAGCACACCAAGGAACGCACCGAGGCGCTCAAGGTTCTCTCAGAGCGCACGAAACTGAAGACGGCGTATTTTCAGAACGAAGTCCACCTGGTCGCCAAACTTCAGCACCCCAATATCGCCACGCTCTACGAGGCCCAGCTCAGTTCGACGCCCTGTTTCTACACGATGGAATTCGTCGAGGGGCAACAGCTCGATCCCTACCTGGCCGAACACGAGACCCCGCTTGAACAACGCCTGGCGATTTTTAAGTCGGTTGTGGAAGCCATCGGCTACGCGCACGGGCAGGGGGTGGTCCACCGCGATCTCAAGCCCCAGAACATCCTGATCGACACCAACGGCCAGCCGCGCATCGTCGATTTCGGCATTGCCAAGTGGTTCGATGTCGATGGCCAGCCGCTTCCCAACCTGCAAGCATCGCCGCGCGAGGGGGCCATCGGCACCTACGGATACATCGCGCCCGAGCAACTGCACGGAGGCGACATCGACGCGCGGGCGGATATCTATGGCCTGGGTGTGCTGCTGTTCCATATCGTCACCGGAGTCGCCGCCAAACGTGCTGATCGAACGGCGCGCCTGGCAGGCGTCCTGCGCCGGCGTCGCATTGCTCGGCCGGACGACCTGGCGGCGATCATCGCGCGCTGCATGAAACCGGTGCCCGAGTCGCGCTATCAGTCAACTGCCGACCTGGCGCGCGACCTGGACAACTACCTCGCGGGACGGCCCATCGAGGGCCGTGAAGACACCACGCTCATCTATCGTGCCGCGCGCCTGGTGGCACTGGCGTTGCGCAACGCGCCGGTGGCGGTTCGGGCGATCATTATCCTCACAGTGACCCTGCTGCTTTCGACCATGCTGCACTCGATCGCGGCGCGATGGTTTGTGCCCGGTGCCGCGGGGGGCGCCACCACGTTGATCGGCCTGACGACGGAGACCCTGGAAAAGGTGACCGCGGGCCGGATCGGCGTGGACATTGAGGGTTTCGACCCGGATGTGCCGAAGAGCTGGCGACTCCTGCACGGACGCCTGTTTGAAGCCCTGGCCGATGCTGGCCCGCGCGCCGTCGTGTGGGATTTTTATACGCCTGACTGTCAGCCACAATTCGATGAAGCGTTGATCCGCGGCATGGGCGCGCTTAGGGCGCCGGTAGTGGTCGGTGTGCATGATGTTGACGGCAACGGAGAGCCGCGCATCTGTCCGGAGATTCTCGCCGCCGCCCATAGTTTTGGCGTGCTTATCTCGCCGCGGCCGCTGCACTCACTGGAGGAGATGGACTCGTCGTTATGCATGCAGCGTGGTAAGAACCCGGCGTGGCTGCCGTCGCTGGCGGTCGCGGCATTTGCCGCGGCCCGTTTTCCCGACTCGGAGGTCTATTTGCAGGCGAGTGCCGAGGAGGTCGAGCTGCGCTACAAGCGCCGGTCGGCAAGAGAAGGCGAAGATCGCTGGCGCCCCGACATCGACCGCATACCCGTTCACAACGTCGTAGCCGTGGATGAGCCGCCAAAGCGCGGATTCTTCGGCATGGGCCGTTCGCTGCTGATGGTCGGTGATACCTTCCTCCTCGGACGCGTGCGCGGCGCGGCGCACCGCATCCCGCCCCAGCGCCGCCTGAGCTACGAACAGGTGCTGGCGGCCGACCCGGCGCAGCGCCGGGCGTGGTTTGAGAAGAGCGTGATCGTGATCGGCCAACTGCTGCCGGGAGCGGATGAGTACGAAGCGCACGACGGGTCGAGATACCACGGGTGCGAGGTGCAGGCAATGGCGATTGACGCGCTGCTGACCAGCGAGGAATTCTCACGCCTGCGACGACCGTGGCTGCCGTTGCGCGTGGGACTGTGGTGTGTGCTGGGAGCGCTGCTGGTTGGGCTCGTGCCCGCGAGGGCGCGGACGTCGCTGGGTATCGTCACGCTGGTTGGCGTTTCCGTGTTCTTCGGCGCGCTGGTGCTTGTCACGGTCGGAGCGCTCTGCCTGACTGAGCCCTGGTTGATGGAGGCCTGCATCGCGCTGGGCGCAATACTGGCGACCGGCGGGTTGGTGCTGATTGCGAACGCCATGCGCCGGCGGCAATTGCAGTTGGCCCCTTATCCGGTAACCAGTGACGAGGAATCCACGCTGCCAAACCACTACATGGTTGAAACCAGCAACGTCGATTCGCACGAGTAGTCCGCGCCGGCGCCCGTGGGCCGCGGGCATCCCCTGCCACTTGGGTTAGAATACATGCCGGTGAAACATGCGCAGGTGGTTTGGATACATCCTGATTTGTCGATTCGTCCCGCCGCTGATGCTGGCGGCGGCGTTGGGCGTAGCGGGCACGGCGTTCGCGCAAAATGCCGGGCGCGCCGATGATCCAGGGAGTGTTGAAACGTCGATACCCTCAGAGCCGCTCGTCGTGCGCCAGGCGGACATACGCGACCGGCTGCGGCGGCTCGAGGATCGGCTGCTGGCGCTGGCGCAGTTGCTGGCCGAGCGCGAGCCCGAGCAAGCCGCGCGGCTGACCGATGCACTCGATCACGCCGGCCGGCGCCAAATCCGTCAGTTGGTTGATGACGCGGTCGCGCGACTGGACCAGCAGCGTTTTGACGAAGCCGACCAAACGCAGCAGCGCGTGCTGGCGGATCTGCAAGCGATGCTGGCGATTCTGAACGAGCCCGAATCGCGACTCCAGGCGCTGGAGGACAGACAGGCGGAACTTGGCGAGTTGCTCGGCGATCTGCAAACGCTAATTGACGAGCAGCGCGGCGGCCGCGACGAGCTTGACCGGCGCATTGCCGCCGGCGAAGTCGAGTTTGGCGACCTAGCCCGCGCCCAGGAACAGACGCACAAGAAGGCCGATTCGTTGCACCAGGCGATGGACTCGGATGGCGAAGTGGCCAAACCGGGCTCCGATGCGGTCGGTGAGGCCGCCGAGCACATGCGGCAGGCCGCCGAGCAGTTGGCGGATAATCAACCCGCGGACGCCCACGAGCGCCAGGAGGTGGCGCTGGCCGAGCTGGAGCGCGCCGCGCGTGAATTGGAAGATGCCCTGGCGCGGCTGGAACGCGAACAGCGTGAGCAACTGCTCACCGAGGTGATCGAGGGGCTTGAAAACCTGTTGGCACGCGAGCGGCAGGTGCGTACGGTGGTTGAGGAATTGGCCGCGCGCGAGGGTGAATGGGATCAGACGTCGGCCGCACGACTGGCGACCGCGGCCACAACGCAATCAGGAGTCGCGGATGATGCCGAGCACGTAGCCGGCCTGTTGCGCGACGATGGCTCGACGCGCGTGCTGCCCGTGATGGTAGGGCAAATCGCCCGTGACGCGCACGCCGCCGCCCAGCGCCTGCACGACGCCGACACAAGCGCGGCGACCCGGCGTCTGGTCGCGGACATTGTCGCGCAGCTCGAATCAGTGCTCGCATCGGTACAAACGCGGCGTCGCAATCCGCCGCAGACGGAGGCGGCGCCACAAGAAACCAGCGAAAGTGGCCGACAGCAGACGCCGCCGTTGCTGCCGAACTCGGCGGAATTGCGCCTCTTGCGCGGCGCACAGGTGCGCATCAATGAGCGAACCACGGCACTGGCCGAACAGCCGGCGGATGCACCGGCCGAGCTCGAGGCCCTCAGCCGGCGGCAGCGCGAACTGGCCGAACTGACGCGCGCCATGATCGAGAGGAACTAGCGCATGTGTTGGCGGCATCACACGTTGACAGGCGACACTGCCATCGCCGCACGCGCCGGCTTGCTGGTGGCGGTCGGGGTGTTCGCCGCGCTCGGTGTTGCCGAACCGCCGGCCGCCGGTCCGCGCATCGCGGCTTTGAACCGCGGCTTCCTGGCGCATCTCGATTCGATGGGAGCCGATGAGCAGATCACGGCGACGATTCGCCAGCGCTGGACTGATGGAGACCTGGCCGAGCGCGTTGAGATGAACGTGCCGGAAGCCCTGGCGCTGCTCTATCCGCGTTTTGGGCAGGCGAAACAGGCGATTGACGCCGGCGATTTCGCGACCGCCGCCGAGCTCTTCTCCGATTTGGATACGAGCCGCGACGCATATCTGGCGGCGAATGTGCTGTACTTGCACACGCTTGCGCTGATGCGTGATGGGCAGGTTGATGCCGCCGGCGCGGTGCTCACCGGGGGCGGGGCGACGTGGCTCGATCTCGACGCGCGCACACCGTTCGCACCGCAGTTACACCTGGTGCGCAGTTTTCTGGACGCGCGCGACGGACGCTATCATGCCGCCGTCGTGAGTCTGCGGGAGATGAGTGCCAGGTATCCCGATGCTTCGGATGCCTGGCGCGGCAGTGTTGCGCGACTGCTCAGCGATATTCAACAGCGCGGGCTCGATCGTCTCGATGAGATGGCCATTCTGATGGAGGGCGTCGCCGACGAGCTGGCCCGGGGCGCCGCGAGCCCTGAGACGCGCACGCGGCAACAGCGTATCGTCGCTGTGCTCGATGCACTGATCGCGCGCGCCGAGCAACAGCAGCAACAGCCGTCCCGATCCGAGAGCTCCGCCGCGGCCGCGCCGGACACGGGCGAGTCAGCGGCGAACGAGCCGGGGGCGCCGGCGAGTGAGTCGGCGGCAAGTGAAGGAGCGGACGGCCGCGGGAGCACGCGCGCGGCATGGGACTCGACGCCCGGGCAGGCATGGGGCCAACTACCGCCGGCCGAACGCGAGCGAATCCTCCAGTCATTGCGTCAGCGTTTTCCGTCACGCTATCGCCACCTCGTCGAGCAGTATTTCCGTACGTTGACCGAAGAGGAGGAGTAGCCCATCACCCGCAACGCCGCGAAACGCGCCGCGCGAGCAAGTCGCGCTTTGTCCATGCTGCTGATCGGCCTTGCCGCGGTCAGTGCGGCGGCTTTGGAGATAACCGTCACGCGGCTGGATGGGACACGGGTTGAGGCCCGGCTGATCTCCCTCGGCAGCGTGATAAAGGCCGAAGCAAAAGCCGGCGCGCTGGTCTTCAACTGGGACGAGATCGCCGACGTTGAGTTTCACGTTTCCGGCGACGCGCCGGCGACGCAGCCTTCGCCGCCGCTGCGCATAACACTCATCGATGGCGCGCGGTTCGCCGCCACGCCGCAGCGCGGCAGTGACGAGCGTTTGGGGCTGCTGCTCGACGGCGGAATCGCGGTCACCATCGACCCACAAGAACTGCTCGCTATTGATACCGCGACTTCGCCCGCGCCGGGCGACAAAGCCCCTGAAAGCGCCGCGGCCGGCGACGAATCGCAAGACGCGGTCACAATTACCAAGGACGGCGAGAGGTTGACGCTGCGCGGCACGGTTACCGCCGTCACGCGGGACGGCGTCGAATTCGCCTGGAGGAAGCGCGAGCTCAATCTGCCCTGGTCGGGGTTGGTGAACGTGACGTTCGCGCGCAAAGAGCTGCTCACGCCGTTACACACGGTCGAAACGCGCAGTGGCGATGTCTTCGCCGGCGAGATCGTCGACGGCGCACCTGACACGCTTGCTCTCAAGTCCGCGACGCTGGGCCCGCTCGCGTTTCCATTGCAGCGCGTACGGCGGATCAGCTCCCGCAGCCCGCGCGTGGTATACCTGTCCGAGCTTGAGCCCCAGCGCTACGAATTCCAGCCGCTGTTCGGCAAACGCTGGGGATATGCCGTTGACCAGACACTGCGGGGCCGGCCGATCCGGCTCGGCGGAATGGCCTGCGCGCGTGGCATCTGCCTGCACAGCCACGCCAAAATCACATATCGCCTGGACGGAGAATTCGAGCGATTCGTCGCGCGCGTCGGGATTCTCGACGAGACAGACGGTAAAGGAAACGTGGCGCTGCGCGTGATCGGCGATGGCCGCGTGCTGTGGCAGGCGCAAGAGGTCACCGGTGGCGAGCCGCCGCGCGACGTCGCGGTCACCGTCAGCGGAGTCGCGGAGCTCACTCTGGAAGTCGGCTTTGGTGAGGAACTCGACCTGGCTGACCACGTCTGTTGGGCGGCGGCGCGCCTGATCCGTCCGGGGCAACGCGGCGCGCGGCCGGTGGGGCCGTGATGAGCGAACTGTCGGGTGGGCGGGGGCGCGGCGGCTACGAGCGGCCGGACTGGGCGTGGCGAATCGCGCGCAAGAGGCGCTCATGCACCTCCCGCGGCGTCTTGACATGCTTCCAGGCCACTGTGGCGTGTGGCTTGGCCGCGGGTTCCACGTAAATAGAGCCGAGCCGCAGCGGGCTCTGGTACCACATGATGTGCAGTTCGGCCGCGCTGATTTTGTCAAGCGGGCACTCGTGGCGGGTCACTTCCAGCACACCCTCGAAACACATGACGCGCCGGTTGGTGAGGACGTACAGCCGGCTGGCCCATTGCAGCGTTGCGAGGGCGATGCGTATCAGCGCGATTGCGGTAGTCGCCTGAATAGCCAGCAGCGCGCCCCAACCCCAATCGCCGCGCACGATGATCGCCACACCCGCGGCCAACAAGGCCATGGCCAGCACGGTGCGGACGGATTTGTACAGGATGTACCAGTGCGAGGGCTTTATCGACAGCTCGATAATCTCATCGTCGCGCAGCACCTCGGCCGGCGAGGCTGCCGTCGGGGTCGCCGCCGGGGCCACCTCGAGCGGTGCCGTCTTGACTGTGCCGCTCTCGGGCATCACATGCACTCCGGCCTGAGCACGCCAATACAGGGCAAGTTGCGGTAGTGGTCATCGTAATCCAGCCCGTAGCCGACCACAAACAGATCCTCGCAATCGAACCCCACGAAGTCAGCGCTGAGATCGGGCGGTTTCCTGGCGGGTTTCTGGAGCAGCACGGCGGTTCGCACACTGGCCGGCTCGTGTTCGTCAACCAGTTGCCTGACACGTCGCAGCGTTCTGCCACTATCGAGAATGTCATCCACAATCAGCACGTGCCGCCCGGCTATCTCGCCCTGAATGTCCATCACGATCTTCGGCTCACGCGCTATCGTCGTTGCTCCCGGATACGCGGACAGTTGCACCATCGCGATCTTCATTTTCAGTGGCAATTCGCGGATCAGATCTGCCAGGAAGATGATGGAGCCCGACAGAATCGGGAGCAACGTCAGCCCCGCATCGAGGTCCGGGTAAGCCGTTTCGATCTCGCGCGCCAGGTCTCTGATGCGCGACCGAATCTGCTCGGGGGTGAACAGTATGCGGCTGAGTTCCGACTCCATGGCGCGATTATAGAGCGCGAATGCCATTTCCGCTGGAGGTGTCTCATGTTTCGCGCCAGGCTTCGGCGCAGAATGTAACGGCCGGCGCCTCGCCGGCCGCCTGATATCGGAAACGTCCCGTCATAACGACGGCCTGCGAGGCGCAGGCCGCTACAGTGCCAAACGCGCGACACAAGCGAACTGGAAACGGCGCCGGGCCGTAGCTGGCACCCGCGTGGTGTTGATATGGCTGCCCGGCGCCTTCACGGCTAATATACCGCCATACGAGTCCTTCGCTCGGAATACCCTGATCAATCGGAGCTCCCGCGGACAAGCGCATGCAGCAGCCGACATCAGCACCTCTGGCCGTGGATATTCACGACGTGCGCAAGACCTACGGCCGCAAGGTGCGCGCCTTGCGCGGCGTGGATCTGCGCGTCGGGCGCGGCGAGATCTTCGGCCTGCTGGGGCCCAACGGAGCTGGCAAGAGCACGCTGGTCAAGATTCTGCTGACCATCGTGCGTGCGGATCGGGCTGATGGTGAACTCCTCGGCCGGCACGTCGGCCATCGGCCCACGCTGCGGCAGGTCGGTTATTTGCCCGAGAATCCCCGCTTCCCGTCCCATCTGCGCGGCCGTCAGGTTCTCGAATTTCACGCGGCCCTGGCAAAGGTGGGTCGCCGCGATCGCAAGCGACGGGCGGGTGAGCTGCTTGACCGCGTGGGCATGGCGGATTGGTCGCGCACGCGCGTGGGCAAATACTCCAAGGGTATGCTGCAACGGCTGGGTATCGCCCAGGCATTGATGAACGACCCGCAGCTCGTGTTCCTTGATGAGCCCACGGACGGACTTGATCCGCTCGGCCGCCGTTCGGTGCGCGAAATGCTGGCGGAACTGAAAGCCGCCGGCAAGACCGTCTTTATTAACTCGCACCTGCTCAGCGAGCTGGAACTGATCTGTGACCGCGTTGCCATCCTGGTGCGCGGCGAGGTGGTTCGCCAGGGTAGCATCGCCGATCTGACCGAACATACCGTGAGTTATCACATAACCGTGGCCGGCAATCCGGAATCCTGCCGGGCGGAGATCGAGCAGAGCGGTGCCCGGCTGGACGGTGATACGATTGTCGTGCGCGGGCACGACGCGCAGGCGGTCAACGAGTTGATCGACCTGCTCCGCGGCCGGCAGATCCTGATAGAGTCGGTCACGCCGCACAGGTTTTCTCTCGAAGACATCTTCATCGAAGCCGTCGAGGATGAAGGGGCTCACAACGCCGCGACAAAGCCGGTAACCGCGCGACCCGCCGAGCGAGAGGGGGCATAGATGCAGTTCTGGGCGTTGGTAGTTGACGGTTTCCGCGAATCGCTCGATCGCAAGATCTTCTGGGTGGTGGCGGGGCTTATCCTGGTCGTGGTTGTCGGCGCAGCCAGCATCGACTTCGAGCCAAACCGCGTCACCTTCCTGTTCGGTGCGACGGCCGTGGAGACCGATGGCTTTAACCCGGCCACCGCCGACGGGCGCGCGGCGATCATGGCCGCGGTCGTGTTCCTGGTGATGGATGTGACTGTTGGCTGGATCGGCGTATTGCTGATGATCGTTGCGACGGCCAGCTTCTTTCCGACCATGATCGAGAGTGGCACGATCGACGTGATGTTGTCCAAGCCGATCGGCCGCCCACGTCTCTTTCTGTACAAGTACGTGGCCAGCCTGGTTTTCGTTGTCCTGCAGGCCGCTCTGTTTGTCGGATCGATGTTCCTGGTCATGGGATTTCACTGGGGTGTGTGGGCGCCGGGCTTCTTGTGGGCCGTGCCGCTGCTGGTGCTGCTGTTCAGCTATGTGTATTGCGTGTCGGTGCTCGTCGGCGTCATGATGCGCAGCACGGTGGCGGCGATACTCATCAGTATCTTCGCATGGGTGCTTTACACCGCGCCCGCCACCGCGCTTGAGGTCGTCGAAACCATGCCGGGGTTCAAGGACCATCGGCTGGTCTACAATTGCGCCAAAATCGCCGCCTGGGTGCCGCCGAAGACCAGTGACATCGCTTACATCGCCTCGCAACTGGCCCGCGGCGGGACCATCCACGACGTGTTCGATTACAGCGAGCAGCCCGAACTCGACAAGGAGCAGGTCGCCCTCTCGGTTGAGTACGAGAAGAAGAAGCTCCACATGAACCCGTACACGTCGATCGGGTCATCGCTGGCGTTTGAAGCTGTCGTGCTCGTACTGGCGATGGTCCGCTTCTGCCGACGTGATTTCTAGCATCGTTGCCATTTCGTGCCGCCGGTGCTGTAGCGGCCTTCGCCCCGCAGGCCGTCGCGCTACGAGCATTGTGCTCCGGGGGCCGCGCTTTACTTGCCTGCGCGGGTAAACTAGCCTCAAGACTGTTAGCAAAAGTCCGGGCGAGCGGGTCTGGCAGTGTTCTGCGTGGCAAGTACGGGGCAGAGGAGTTGTGCGAATGAACGCGCGGTTTATTCAGACAGGGGTGCTGGCGCTGGCCACGTTGTGCGCGGCTGTGCCGGCAGACGCCGATTTCACACGTTTTGTCGTCACCGCTGACAACCGCGGAGCAGCCGGCCACGCGCAGGTCTTACAGGCCGCCGTCGATGCCGCCGACGGACCCATCGAGTTTGTCATCAGTCCCGGCGACATGGACCCGCTGGCGACGTCGCAGGCGCAGGTCGAGTCGGTCTTCGGCGAGGGCTTTCCGTGGATCCCGGTCGTGGGTAATCACGAGCTTGAGAAACAGGTGGACGTCACGTTCCTGCGCGAATACTACAAAAGCCACATCCACAACTTCCCCAAGTGGGGCGAGCTGTTCACCTTCACCGGCACCGGCCCACCGGGCAACACCGACATGAATTACTCGTTTGATGTCGGCCCCGTGCATATCGTCGTGATCAACAACTATTGGGACGGCGGGACGGACCCCGGTGATGACATCGCCGTCAGCGGTCGCGTCGTCCCGGCGCTGAGCGTCTGGCTGGCCGGCGATCTATCCACCTCTACCAAGCCGTTCAAGCTGGTCTTCGGGCACGAACCGGCCTACACACGGCCCGATCATCAGTTTGGCAGCACACGCCACCTGGGTGATTCGCTCGATGTTGACCCGACCGAGCGCGACCTGTTCTGGAAGACGCTCGAAGACAACGGCGCCCACGCTTACATCCATGGCCACACGCACCGCTATACAACGTACCGCCCGGCCGGCAGCCCGGTCTGGCAATTCGAGCCGTCGCAGGCGCGCGGGCTCGGCGACGTGGACGCGTGCTTCATCATCGAGGCCGACGACCAGGCATTGCGCGTGCACGTGTACCGCAGCCTCGGCACGTCGCCCATGCAGCACATCGAGACACACACGCTGCGCCCGGACCGCCCGCTGCCGCTGCTCACGGCGCGCTTTCAGCAAGGCGTCGGCGGATATACCGGCACCGTGGATACGTCAGTCCAGCAGCACCTGCCGGACCAGAACAACGCAGCGCTCGCGCAGCTCACCTGCGACACCGAGACCAGCGGGCCCGCGTCGGTGAGCCAGGCACTCTTGCGTTTCGACGGCATCATCGGTTCCGCGCCGGGCCGGATTAGCGCGGGAGCCGTCGTACATCGCGCGCGGCTGCGGCTGTACACAACCGACGGTACGGAAAACAACCATGTGCGTTTTCACCGCATGCTCAGCGCGTGGAGCGACAAGGACACGTGGAACACGCTTGATGCCGGCGTCGCCAACGATGATGTCGAGGCCGACCGCTACGCCGACCAGGCCATCCGCGCGGACAACCGTGCGGGCGGCTATCACGACCTGGACGTGACCTCGTCGGTGAGGGCCTGGGTGGAACGCGGCCGGCCGAATCACGGCTGGGCGCTGCTACCCACCGGCACTGACGGCTGGCAGGGCTGCTCGGCTGAGGGCGCGACGCCGCCCGAGCTGATCGTCGAGTACGAGTTGGTTGCCGGCGCGACGTGCCGGAACTTCCGGCAGGGCGACACCAACGGGTACGGCGGAACGGTCGATACGATGCTGACCGAGCACGCGCCTGATGCAGACCACGCCGCGACATCCGAGATCAGCATCGACACGGATGATCCGTCGGGCACGGGCCACGCGTCGGTGGGGCTGTTGCGTTTTGAGAATATCACGGGCGCGGCGCCGCAGCTTGTGCCGCCGGGTGCGACCATTCTGTCGGCCAGCGTCAGCATCTACACCACGAATCCCTCGTCCGGAAGCGGCACCGCCAACAACATCCGCTGGCATCGTATGCTCAAACCCTGGCGCGACACCGATACGTGGAACAGCCTGACCGGCGGCGTGTCGGATGATGACGTCGAGGCCGCCCGCTTTATCGACGGCGTAATCCAGACCGACCATCTCAGCGGCGTCCGCCACTACGTCGATGTCACGCCGAGCCTTAAGGCCTGGGTGACCAAGGGCCAGGCCAACCACGGTTGGGCGCTTTTGCCGACGAGCACGGACGGCTGGGACTTCCAAAGTGTCGAGGGAGCGCCGGCGCCCGAACTGCGCGTGGTATATCGAGCAAACCAGGCATCCGGCGATGGAAACTGCGACGGATTCGTTGATAGCGGCGACGGCGCCCACATTGACTGGATCGGCGATGGAAACATGAACATCGGCAACGTTGACGCATCTGTACGGCTCATCGGGCTGTAAAGCTGCGGCGCGGCCCGATTGCTGATACGCCGGTGAGGATGACGAAATGCGGCGCGCCGTCGCTGGCGCGTTCGCGGGGCACGCCATGGAGATGCCCCCAATGGTGAGGAAGATCATAGAGCGCGTTGCCGGCGTCTTGTTGATCGCGAACGCCGCACTGCTCGCCATAGCCTTGTTTCTGTGGAGTCTCAGTATTGTCGGGGGGATATCAGCGATGCTTTGGTTTTACGGAGGCAACGCGGACCTGACGATTGATAGCAACGCGCGTACGTTAACAGTCGTCGTCCGCCACGATGGCGAGTGGGAAAACGAGGATCCGATTAGTGCCGGACCAGTGGAGATTTATTGGCGATTCCCCGCAGAGAGCGATATGGTCGTGGATGGCGTGGCAGTGCCGAACTGGCTGCTGTTTGCGCTGCTCGGCATATGGCCCGCGCTGCACTTATTCCGCGTCTGGCGGCGACGCCGGCAACGTACATATAGAGAGCGCAACGGCCTGTGTCTTCAGTGTGGATATGATCTGCGCGGACAGACAGGCCCTCGGTGTTCCGAATGTGGCTGTCCGGTGGAGGAATCGCTTTTATCTACGTCATGACCTACCGAAACGTGAAAGCCGCGCGCGACCACTGAAGGTAGCGGCCGACCCCGAGTCGCCCGTGGAATGCGGGGAAATTCGCGTTCGCTGGGACGTCCGACTCGGGGCGTCGGACGCTACGGCGCTTTCGCGGCGGCCTGCTATACGCTTTTGCCCTACGGCCCCCAACTGAATTCGCCGCGGCGGTCCATTGAGGTGCGCAAAGCGGCGAGGGCGCGCTGGCCGAGGGCGACGACCGCGGCTTCGCTTTTGCCCAGACGCCGGGCGACATCCGCCACACAAAGACCCTCGATAAAACGCAGGCGAATAACTTCGCGCTGCGCTTCCGGCAAGTCCACCAGGCACGCCGGCAGGGCATCCACGGCCTCCTGCCGGCGAACCACGCGACTGGGTGTGCCCGAGTCGGCGTAGAGCCGGTCTAGCAGGTTACAGTAGGAGCTGTCCGACGCATTGCAGCCGGCACCGATCTCGCGATCGACGTCGCGCAGCCGGCGGTGCGCCGCACGCCGCGCATCGATCAGCTTGCGATCCAGTATCCTCTGCACCCAGCCGAGGAAGGCACCGGGGCCGCGGTTCTCGAAGTTGCCGATCAGGCGATACACCTGAAGGTAGACTTCCTGCAACAGGTCGTCGGGCGAGGTTTTGGCCTTGAGAGCGGGGTCCATGCGCGCGTCGGCGCGCGCCCACAGTTGCGGGTGGTGCAGGGCCAGCAGCTTCGCCAGCGCCAGGCCGTCACCCCGCCGCGCCGCGTCCAGCCAATCGTCATTCTGCCCGCTGTCTACCATGTGCCTATTGCCCGCAACACACCAGGTTTGGGCCGATTCACCACCTCCATCATATCGATCTGACCGTAGCGCATCGACGGCGTTTCGGCCATGTTGTCGTTCTGATAAAATGGCGCTAAAGATTGCACGCCCGTCATCTTCCGGCGATTGCCCGAGTCACCGGGTGGAGATCTGTGGGCATGGCCACGGACAAGCGCAGCCCTGACGAGTCGGCCGATAAGCAGATTGCGGCGCTGGTCGACGAATACTTCAACCGCCGCGCTGCCGGCGAAGCGCTAACGCCCGAGCAGTTTGCCGACGAGCATACGTCGCTAGCCGGCGCGTTGCGCCCGTATCTTGAGGGCCTGGCGCTGGTTGACACGGTTCGCGAACGTTCGACCGACGCGGCCGCCCCGCAACGGATCGCGCGCTCGCCATTGCCGAGCATCCCCGGCTACGAGTTGATCGAAGAGATCGGCCGCGGCGGGATGGGGGTGGTCTACGAGGCGCTGCAGGTTTCGACCAAGCGGGTCGTGGCCCTGAAGGTGATGCTGGCCGGGCCGTTTGCGTCGCGTTCCGGGCAGCGGCGTTTCGAACGCGAAGTCGAGCTGGCGGCTCGGCTCCAACACCCGGCGATTGTCCGAGTTCTGGAAAGCGGCGAAGTATCCGGGCAACGCTACTACGCGATGGACTATGTGGGCGGCCGTCCGCTCGACGAATACATCGCCGACGAATCGCTGGACCTACAGGCCAAGCTCGGCCTGTTCGTCCAGATTTGTGAAGCGGTTGAACACGCGCATGGGCATGGCGTGATTCATCGCGATCTCAAACCGCTGAATGTCCTGATCGACGATGATGGCCAACCACACATCGTTGACTTCGGCCTGGCCAAGGCGACCGACCACGCCGAGTCCGAGGCCCTGGTGACGACGTGTGTATCACTCCCGGGACAGATTGTGGGCACGCTGGCCTATTTGTCACCCGAACAGGCCGCCGGTCGCCCGGAAGAGGTCGACGCGCGCACCGACGTGTACGCGCTGGGAGTGATGCTGTACGAAGCTCTGACCGGACGGCGGCCGATTGACACGACCGGTCGGCCGTCGCAGGTGATCGAGCGAATCCTCGACACGCCCCCCAGGCCCCCGTCTGCGCTGGCGGCGGTCGTCAGCGCTGAGTTGGAGACGATCCTGCTCAAGACTCTCGCCAAAGAAAAGGACCGGCGCTATCAATCGGCGCGCGAGCTGGCCGAAGATTTGAAGCGCTACGTGGCCGGCGAGCCGATTCGCGCCCAGCGCCCCAGCAGCCTGTACGTGTTACGCAAGCGGCTGGTGAAACACCGGTTTGCCGTGGCGCTTGCCGCGGTTATCGCTGCGCTGTGCATAGTTGCGCTGTCAGTGAATTCACTTCGATATCAGCGCGGCGTGTATCGCGCGCGGCGCATCGCACTCACGAACCAGCAGACGATCGAAAGCGGCCGCGCCAATCAGGTCGCCGCGGCCGCCCGTGATGCGCTGTTGCGCCACCGCGAGATTGCCGAGGTGCGCCTGGTTGCCGCGCGCGCAACCTACGAAGACACGCTGGCGCGGAACAATGTGATTCGCGACCTGGAGCGCTCGGTGCGGGAAGCCGTGTCCCCCTGGCCGGACTGCGCTCTGCTGGCGGACATATTCGCGGCGGCCGGCGATGATGCGCGGGCCGCAGAGTTCCTGGCTCGCGCCGACCGGGAAATGCCTGACACAGCGGAGGCGTATTATGTGCGTTCGTTCGCCACGCTTGACCTGCGCCGCGCCCAGGAATACGCCGAGCAGGCCGTGCGCCGCGCCCCCGACCATGTGTTGATGTGGATGCGCGTGGCGCACCTGCGCATGCTCAACGGCGACTTCGACCCGGCGCTGGCAGCCGCCGCGCGCCTGATCGAACTCGGTCAGAATGAGGAAGAGTGGCGGACATTCCGCGGCCACGTGTACGCTGAGCAGGGCCTCTACGACGAAGCCCTCGCCGAATTTGCCGGCGTGGCAGCGCTCAACCCCGACAATGCCCGTTCGTATCAGCTTCAGGGGCACATGCTTCGACGGCTGAACAGGTATGCCGAGGCGGTCGAGATGTACACGCTCGCCCTCAAACTCGAAACACAGCCCGTCGAAAACGCTTGGGAGCTGTACCAGCGCGCGACGCCGCTGTGGATCCTCGGACGCACCGACGAGGCGATCAAGGATCTGCGGCAGGCCCGCATCCTGCTGGCGCGGCCGTTTTACTGCGATGCGCGTCTTTACCTGATGCTTAGCGAGCAGGGCAGCACGGCCGAGGCCGAGCGCGTATTACGTACCGCGCTTGCCGAGAGCAACGATGTGTGGCTCACTCAGGTGTTTCGCTGCCTGGCCGGCGAAATATCCCCGGAGGCGCTCCTGGCCGAGGCCATCCTGCGCGGCGCCACCGCACGGCGTTGCGAGGCGTGCTATTACGCCGGTGAGGTCTGCCTCCGCCTTCAGCGTGTCGATGAGGCCTGTGTGTGGTTCGAGCGGGCGATTCAAACACGTTTTGAGCTGGATACCGAGACGTTCCCGCCCATGCCGATGAACGAGTACGAACTCGCCGAGTGGCGGCTGCGCACTCACTGTGCCCCCTCACCAACACCTTGAGGTTGCTCGTCATCCCGCCTCACAGGCACCATTCCGGGCCGGCAATCCCGCAAGGTGCCGGCCGGCTCCGCCGCGATTTCGCTTGTTTCATGTGAACTCCGGATTTTTCGCGACATGTCCCGGCCCGGCTGTCGTTTAAGGGCCTGTGGGCGTCGGATGCCCGGAATTACCTGGATGCGATATCGGTGTGGAGGACCCAATCATGCACGCACTCCGCTTTCACGTCGCGGCCCTACTCATGACCATCACGATCACCGGCGTCGTCCAGGCCGATTTTCTGAACGTCCCGGCACCCTATGCGACCATCCAGGACGCGCTCGACGTTGCCCAGCATGGCGACGAGATCGTGCTGGCCAACGGTACCTACACCGGGGCCGGCAACAAGAACCTGGATTTCGCCGGCCTGGCCATCACCATCCGCAGCGCCAGCGGTGATCCGAACGCGTGCATCATCGACCTCGAAGACGACGGGCGGGCGTTTGACTTCGTGTCCGGCGAAGGTCCTGACTCCGCCCTGGAGGGCTTGACCATCAAAGACGGGCGGGACATTCCGGCCGGCGGGATTTACTGCGACGGCTCTGCGCCGACGATCACCAATTGTGATTTCATCAGCAACGACCCGTTCAAAGATCCGAATGTGACATCAGATCTCAGCGGCGCGATTTACTGCTATGAGGCCAGCCCCTCGATTTCGTACTGCGCGTTTCACGACAATGATGGGCACGAAGGTGCGGCCATTTTCTGTAGCATGAACAGCGACGCCACTGTCGACCACTGCGAGTTTTCATACAACTGGGCGGCACCGATTACTGCTGCTGCCAGCAGTCCCACAATCACCCACTGTGACATCCACGACAACTGGGCCAGCGCCTGTTCCGGAATCTGGACCATCGACATGGGCACGGTGACCATCGCTGACTGCACCATTACCAACAACACCTGCGACTTCTGGGCGCACGGCGCGGCCATCGCCGGCTGGTATGGCGTGGAGCTCATCATCACCGACTGCGTGATCGCCGACAACTTCTCGCTCGATTACGGCGGTGGGGTTTACCTCGAGTGGGCCAATGCCACGATCACCGGCTGCGAGTTCTCCGGAAACGAGTCGGGCACTTATGGCGGGGCCTTGGTCGCCTGGGCCGGCAATGGCTATACCGTGACCGTCGATGACTGCACATTCACCGGGAATACGGCCGGCTATCGCGGCGGCGCCATCGAGTGCGAGGCCGACACGCGGATCAGCAACTGTCGGTTCAGCGATAACGTGGCGTACGACGAAATCAGCTATGACGCGCACGGCGCCGGTATCAGTGTTCGTAGCGGCGGAGGCGGTCCGGTGCCGGTCATCACCAACTGTCTCTTCGTCAACAACTCGGCCGATTACGCTGGCGCAATCTGGTGCGAAGATGCGGTGATCAGCAACTGCACGATCACCGAGAACACCGGCGGCATTGAATCCAATACGGACGTGACGGTTACCGATTGCATTGTCTGGAACAACGGCCTGTCTCAGGACTTCGTCGGCCCCGGCACTGTTACGTATTCGTGCCTTAGCTCTGCAGTGGCCGGCGAAGGCAACATATACGTTGATCCGGAATTCGTCACCGGCCCACTCGGCGACTACTACCTCAGCCAGGTCGCCTCGGGTGATCCCAACGACAGCCCCTGCGTCGACAGCGGCAGCGCCGGGGCGGCCGGCCTGGGCATGCACTCGCGCACCACGCGCACCGACGAGTGGCCCGACGCCGACATAGTGGACATGGGCTATCACTACGAAAGCCCGTTCGGTGCGTCGTGCGAGTACGACGGCCAGGTCAGCCTGCCAACCGCAGCCGCGCCGGCGTGGGATCTCGGCGGCGTCGTGGCGATTGACGGCCGGCGCGCGGCGTTGGCCAGGTCGTCAGGCGGCCCGGTCCTCGTCTACGACTACGTTGACTACGCCTGGGTAGAGTCGGCCGTGCTCGAGCCGCCGCCGGATGCCGATGAGTTTGGTGCCGCACTGGACCTTCAGGGCGACACGTTGCTGGTCGGAGCGCCGTACGACAACCTCGCGGACCCAGACGCCGGTGCGGTCTATGTGTACTGCTTCACCGATGGCGGCACGCCGGCCGATCCGAACGATGACGGTTGGGTATCGCAGAGCGTACTGATTGCCAACGACACGGATTGGGATTGGGAATTCGGCCGGTCGCTCGCGATCGACGGCGACACCGCGGTCGTCGGCGCCTTCGGGGCTGATCCGCATGGGGCGGCGTACGTGTTCGAGCGTGACGACGCCGGGACACCCGGCGATCCGCTCGACGACATCTGGACACAGGTGGCCAAGCTGACCAGCAGCTATCCCTGGCCGATGCTCGGTTACGCCGTCGACGTGCTCGGCGAGACGATCGTCGTCGGTTCGGTCGAGGACGACCCGAACGGCATTTCGGGCGTCGGCGCGGCTTACGTATACGAAATGCCCCAGGGCGGATGGGCTGACAGCACCGAAACGGCGCGGCTGTCAGCGTCGGATGGTGACATCGATGACCTCTTCAGCATCTCGGTGGCGCTTGACACCGACTGGGTGTTGGTCGGCGCGCTGCACGATGACGACCTCGGTTCCAACGCCGGCGCCGCCTACCTGTTCGAGCGGCCGCCAACCGGTTGGGTGAATATGACCGAGACGCAGAAGTTGTTGGCATCGGACGGCCAGGGCGGTGACTATTTCGGGTGGTCGGTGGCGATATCAGGCGGTCGAGCGCTGATCGGTGCCGCCTACAACGGTGCCAACGGCCCCCTGGCCGGGTCGGCATATGTTTACACCGACCAGGGCGGCGCCTGGCTGGCCGAAGCCACGCTGCACGCCGCCGACGCCGATCCGAACGACTTCTTCGGGATGGCGGTTGCGTTCGACGGCGAGATGGCCGTCGTCGGAGCGCCCGGCTGGATGGATAGTGGCGAGACCCCGGGGACCGGGTATATCTTCCGGCTGTTTGATTGCGATGGAAACGGCTTGCTCGACGTCTGCGACATCGCCGAGGGCACGTTGCCCGACTGCAACGGCAACGGCATTCCCGACGAGTGCGACGTGCTCGATGACTTCAGCCCCGACTGCAATGGTAATCTCAATCCGGATGAGTGCGATATCGCCGTCGGCACGGCCGAGGACTGCAACCTCAACGGCGTGCCGGACGATTGTGACATCGCCAGCGGAACGAGTCAGGACTGCAACGCGAACGGTATCCCGGACTTGTGCGACATCTTCAGCTACCACACCAGCCAGGACTGCAACGGCAACTGGAAACCCGACGAGTGTGACATTGCCGACAGCACCAGCGAAGACTGTCAGCCCGACGGCGTGCCCGACGAGTGCCAACTCGACGGTAACGACTGCAACGGCAACGGCGTCCCGGATGATTGCGAGCTGGCCGGCAATGACTGCAACTCGAACGGCGTTCCCGACGACTGCGAGCTGGCCGGTAACGACTGCAACGGCAACGGCGTTCCGGACGACTGCGATATCGCGATCGGGACGAGCCAAGATTGCCAGCCGGATGGCGTGCCCGATGAATGCCAGCTTGACGGAAACGACTGCAACGCCAACGGCGTGCCCGACGAGTGCGATATCGCCGGTGGCACCAGCGAGGATGTCAACGGCAACGGCATCCCCGACGAGTGCGAGAGCGGCGACGTCCTCTGGATCGACACCTTCGATGATGGTGACGCGAGCGACTGGTCGTTCACGACGCCGTATTGGTCCGGTGACGGCGCGATCACGATCGAGCTCAGCGATGTTGATTCACTCTCGCCGGCGTTCAATCTGCACGTGTCCGGCGCCAAGGCACAGGGCTACAGCGGCGAGGGGATCGGTCCCGCTGTTCTGATCGACCCCAATCAGCCTTACACGCTCTGGTTCTCCTTCCGTTACAGCCAGGTTCACTGGTATCACTTCGTTCGGTTCGGCCATGTCGCGCTGTGCATCGACCACGCGGACATGCGTCTGACATACACGCGCACCCCCGGCGGCTGGACGCCAATGGATGCGAGCACGCCGTTGTTCGAAAGCTTCTGCCCGGCGGATACCTGGACTGACTTCCGTATCGAGGTGGTCCCCGCCAGCCAGCTCTATGACATCTACGCCGATGACGCCTACGTCGGCACGTGTGACTACGGCACCTACTACACGGGCCTGTCGGCGTTCCGCTTTCTCGAGACCGGCACGGTGACCACCGACTACGTGGTTGATGGCCGCTACGACAACCTGGCCGTTGCTCAAGGCGACTTCACCGATTGCAACGCCAATGACGTGCCCGATGTGCTGGATATCGCTTTCGGTGACAGCACCGATATCGACCTGAACGGCGTACCCGACGAGTGCGATGGACGCGGCGACCTGAACTGTGACGGGCTGATCAACAACGGCGACATCGACCCGTTCGTACTGGCGCTCACCGATCCGGATGAGTACTACATCCAGAATCCGAGTTGCGACCGCATTAACGCCGACTGCAACTATGACTGGCTAATCAACAACGGCGACATCGACGCGTTTCTGCTGCTGCTGGGTAGCTGATGCGCCGGCGCGAGCGCAATTAGACGCCCCATCCCGCGATGATGGCGGAATGGGGCGTCTGACGTTGCAGCGCGGAGGCCCTGCTCTTCCGTGTTATAGCTGCGGCGCTGTCGACTTGAGCGCCTCGTTCAGAATCACCAGGCCCTTGTCTATGTGCTCGGGCCGCACGTCCAGCACCGGGCGGAAGCGCAGCGATTTCTCGCCGCAGGGCAGGCCCATCATCTTGCGATCGAGCAGCGCCGTGAGCGTCTTATTACGCACCTCGGTGCTGGGCAGGTCAAATGCACACATCAAGCCGCGCCCACGAATGCCGCTCACGTGCGCATGGCGCTTGCCAAGCTCTTCCAACCCCTTCAGCAGCCGCGTGCCCTGAGTTGCCGCGTTCTCGACTAACTTGTCATCGCGAATGATCTTCAGATATTGAGTCGAGCGCACCATGTCGGCCAGGTTACCGCCCCAGGTCGAGTTGATCCGCGAAGGGACTTTGAAGACGTTGTCAACGTCGTCGATGCGGGGTGTCGTCATGATGCCGCAGATCTGCGTTTTCTTGCCGAACACCAGGATGTCAGGCTGCGCGCCGAAATGCTGATGGGCCCACATCTTGCCGGTGATGCCGAGACCGGTCTGCACTTCATCGAAGATCAGCAGCAGTTCGCTGTCGTCCGCAATCTGCCGTAGCGCTTTGAGGAACTCGCCGCGGAAATGGACATCGCCGCCTTCGCCCTGAATCACCTCGACAATGATGGCGGCAATATCAGGCTGCCGCTCGGCGATGGCCTGTTTGATTTGTTTGAGCGCTTCCTGCTCGCGGGCGGCGACGTCTTCCGAGCGCTGCGGCTCTTCCAGGTCGAAGTTGACGCCGGGATTGACGATCCGCGGCCAGTCGAACTTGGGGAAGTACATGGTCTTGCGCGGGTCGGCGGTGTCGGTCATGCTCATGGTGTAGCCGCTGCGGCCATGGAAGCAGCGCCGGAAATGGATGACCTGGTGGCCCTTTTCGCCGTTTCCCGCCGCCATGTTCTTGCGGACTTTCCAATCAAAAGCGGTTTTGAGCGCGTTCTCGACGGCGAGCGCTCCGCCATCGACAAAGAAGAAATGTTTGAAGTTGTCAATCCCGGCCACTTCGTCAAACGTCTTTACAAATGTCGCGTATGCCTCAGTGTATACATCCGCGTTGGCGACTTTGGTGGTCGCCGCGGACAACAGGCGCGCCTGAAATCCAGGTTCGCGCATTTTCGGGTGGTTGTACCCTATGGGCTGGGATGCGAAGAACCCGTAGAAGTCGAGGAATTCAGACTGCGAGAGCGCGTCATACAGGTAACAGTCATGGCTCGCGTCAAGATCGAGCACGATATGAAAACCATCAACGAGGATTCGCGAGCGTAGAATCTCAAGGGCCTCGGCGGCCGTGATGCCTGTTTGAACGTTGACGTCAGCCATTGTTACCTCCGCGCTGTCAGGTGTCCCTACGTGAGTTTGTCGAGAACCTCCATTGTGGTGCTTGCGGGCACGTTTGTACACCCACCGGCGCAGCGCCCGCGGGTTTCCGCCGTGGGTGAACAGGTGGTATGGTTATCGGTACCTGGTGCGCATGCGCACGTGCGGTCCCGACGAACCTGGGAGTTACTTCCGTGAATCAGAACAATTCCAATCGGATAGTCTGGTTAATGGCCATTCTGGCCATGTTGGCCGTCATTGCCAGCGGGGCCGGCGACCGGCTGGTGACCCACTGGGCATTTGCCGCCGAACGCGGGCGTATCCGGGCCGGCGCGCTCGAGTTGGCCCGCGTTGAAGAGGTCTCCAACGCATTTCGTCTGGTCGCCAACGTCTCCCGGCCGGCGGTCGTACACATAAACGTCTCGGGCGGCACGCAGGATGACGAGGAAACCGCCGAAGAGCTCCAGCGCCTCCGCCGCATGTTCCCCAAGGCGCCGGAAAGCCAGCTACGCCAGTTCCTCGGTCGTCCGGCCCCCGGATCGGGCAGCGGCGTCATCATCGACGCGCGCGGCTACATCCTGACCAACAATCACGTGGTCGGCGGACGCGAGAATATCGAGGTGAAACTGAGCGATGAGCGGGTCTACCCCGCCACGCTCGTCGGTGCCGACCCCAAGAGCGACCTGGCGGTGATCAAGATCGACGCTCCCGACTTGCACCAGCTCGAGTTCGGCGATTCCGACGCCATGGAGGTCGGCGACTGGGTGCTCGCGGTCGGCGCGCCGTTTGGCCTGAGCCAGACTGTGACCCACGGGATCATCAGTGCCAAGGGGCGTTCCAGAATCCAGGGCATCGGACGCGAGGTGTACCAGGACTTCCTGCAAACCGACGCCGCCGTCAACCCAGGCAATTCCGGCGGGCCGTTGCTGAACCTGCGCGGCCAGATCATCGGCATCAACACGGCGATCGCGACGCACGGCGAGGGTAATGCCGGCATCGCGTTCACTATTCCGTCGAAAATGGCGCAAAAAGTCGCCACGCAACTGATGGACACCGGCGAGGTCACGCGCGGCTGGCTGGGTGTGAGCATGACCAACCTCGATGCCGCCGAGGCCGACGTGTTCGGTCTCAAGGAGCCCGGCGGTGTGCTGGTCGAGGCGGTCATCCCGGGTACGCCGGCCGACGATGCCGGCCTGGCCATTGAAGACGTCATCACGCAAATCGACGGCAACAAGATCCGGAATATGGAACACCTGCGCGGCATGATCGCCGACATCGCGCCCGGCAAGTCCGTCAAACTGGACTTCGTCCGCGATGGCCGCCCGCGCACAGCGAAAGTTGTGCTGGCCAAGCAGCCCAGGAACACCAGCGACATTGCGACCGACTCGACGCGTCACATCGACGCCATCGGCCTGCGCGTGCGCACGCTGCGCCCCAACCAGGCGGAACTGCTGGGGCTGGATGAGGGTACGCGCGGCGTGCTGGTGTACAGCATCGATGCGAGCAGCGAAAACGCCGTCGTCGGGTTCAGCCGCGAAGATGTGATCGTGGGCTGCAACGGCAAGCCGGTGAAGAATGTCGGCGAGTTGGAGCGTGCCCTGCGTGGTGCGAAGTCAGGGAAACCCATCGAATTCCGCCTGGCAGGCCCTGACGGGGCGGTGGAAACGCTCACGGTTCAACCATAGCAGCATCGGCACGAAGGACATAGAGCCGATTTGCCGATAAAATAAGTGCGCAGGGAGCGGGGTGCTCTCGAACTGGGGGAGGCCGATCCCGCGGCCATTCTCGACGCATGCTTTCACGCTACAGCGGCGTGCGGCCATGTCTGGCGCGGTCTCGGCGCAGACAGACGGAGTTGTCATATGACTACCAGCCCGATGTGGATTCCAGGAAAAGACACGGACGACGATGGTCAGCGCAAGGTCTCGCGCGTGGCCCGGCTGGCGGTGATCGGGAACTACGTGCCGCGCCAATGCGGCATCGCGACGTTCACCACCGACGTGTGTGAATCACTCATCGGCGAATACGACGACCTGAAATGTCTCGCGCTGGCGGTCAACGATACGGAGAGCGGTTACGCCTATCCCGCGCGCGTCCGCTTCGAGATCGCCCAGAATGAGCTGGCATCCTATCAACGGGCCGCGGACTTCATCGATCTCAACAACATCGATGTTGTCTGCTTGCAGCATGAATACGGCATCTTCGGCGGTGCCGCGGGACGCTACATCCTGACGCTGCTGCGCGAACTGCACATGCCGGTGGTGACCACGCTGCACACCATCCTGCGCGAACCGAAACCGGAATACCGCGAGGTCATGGATGAGTTGGCGCAACTCAGCGACCGGCTGATCACCATGAGCCAGCACGGCGTCGAGCTGCTGCGCGAAGTCTACGACGTGCCGGAAAACAAGATCGACATGATCCACCACGGAATCCCAGAGGTGGCCTTCGTCGATCCCAGCTTTTTCAAGGACCAGTTTGGCGTTGAGGGCCGGCGCGTGGCGCTCACCTTCGGCCTGCTATCACCCAACAAGGGAATCGAGTATGCCATCAAGGCGCTGCCCAAGGTCTGCGCCAAGTATCCCGACGTGACCTATATTGTCCTGGGCGCGACCCACCCGCATCTGCTGCAACGAGAAGGTGAGAAGTATCGCGATTCGCTGGTCAAGCTGGCCGACCGCCTGGGCGTCGGCGATAACGTCATCTTCCACAATCGGTTTGTATCGCTCGAACGGCTGATTGAGTATATCGGGGCCGCCGACCTGTATATCACGCCCTATCTGAACGAAGCTCAGATCACATCGGGAACACTGGCATACGCCGCCGGCGCGGGAAAGGCCGTCATCTCGACACCCTATTGGCACGCCCAGGAGTTGCTGGCGGAGGGCCGCGGCCGTCTGGTGCCGTTCTCTGACGCCGATGCCATCGCGCGCGAGATGATCGATCTGCTGGAGAATGAGGCGGAGCGGCACGCCATCCGCAAGCGCGCCTACATGCACGGGCGCGAGATGATCTGGCCGGCGGTCGCGCGGCGTTACATGCGTTCGTTTATTCGGGCGCGCGAGGAGCGCAACAAGCAGCCGCGCAAGGCATACGAGGTGCGGGAGACATCGCGGCGCCCCGCCAAGTTGCCGGCCGTCAAAATAGACCACCTCCAGCGGCTCACCGACGGAACCGGGTTGTTCCAGCACGCCGTCGGCTACCTCCCGAATTACGACGAGGGCTATTGCGCCGATGACAATGCCCGCGCGCTGATTCTGACAATCCTCCTCCAGGAGCTGGACGACAACGGCATCGCCGCCGAGGCGCGGCGCCTCTCGGAGACCTATCTGGCGTTTCTGTGGCACGCCTTCAACAAGCAGACCGGACGCTTCCGCAATTTCATGGGCTACGATCGCCGTTGGCTCGAGACGCTCGGGTCTGACGACAGTCACGGGCGCTCGCTTTGGGCCGTCGGTACGATCGCGGGGCGTTCCAGCGACGCGCGGGCGCGCGGCATCGCGGGCCGCTTGTTCAACCTGGCTCTGCCGGCAGCAATGGACTCGGATCATCCCCGCACCTGGGCCTACGCCCTGATTGCAATTCACGAGTACATGCGGCGTTTGTATGGTGACAGCGCGGCGGAGAATGCGCGCGAGAAGCTGGCCGACCGGCTCTTCGCGCTATACCTGCACAACAGCACGCCGGATTGGCCCTGGTTCGAAGATGAGCTGACCTACGCAAATGCCAAGCTGCCGCATGCGCTGTTGCTCTGTGGGCGCTGGATGATGCGCGGTGAGATGACCGAGGCCGGACTGCGTGCCCTCGACTGGCTGGCGCGCGTGCAACGCCCCGACGGGGGGCATTTCGTACCCATCGGCAACAACGGTTTCTTCCGGCGCGGCGGCGATCGGGCGCGCTTCGACCAGCAGCCGATTGAGGCCCAGGCCATGGTATCGGCGTGCCTCGAGGCCCATCAGATCACCAAGGACAAGCGCTGGATGGCCGAGGCGCAGTGCGCATTTGAGTGGTTCCTGGGGCGCAACGACGTCGGCCTGCCACTATACGACGTGGCCACCGGCGGTTGCTGCGACGGCCTGCACCCGCAGCGCGCCAACCAGAATCAGGGTGCCGAGTCCACCCTGGCCATGTTGCTCTCGCTCGTGGAACTGCGCATGGCCACCACTTCCTCGCGGCGCAGCGAGGGAGTGACGGAAGAAGGCGCGCGCGCGGGACACTGAGCGAGCATCAGGCAGAGCGCGCGGGCGCAGCGACAGTCGCCCCCCGCACATCCTCCAGCACACCAGGACTTCGCTTGCGCTACAGCTTGGCGATAAACGCGTCGATGTCGCCGTTGTTGACGACTTCGTCGCCATTGCAGTCGGCGAGCATGCGATCGCAGTCCGGGTAGACCGTGGCATACGTGTCTGGATCGGTCAGCGCCAAAACGAATGCGTCGATATCGCCGTTGTTGATCAGCCCGTCGCAGTTCAGGTCGCCCGGCTGGTAGATGCCTTCGCACTCATCCGGGATACCGTTCTCGTTCGAGTCCTGGCTCGTCCCGCCGGAGATATCCTCGTCATCGCGGACGCCGTTGTCGTTGCAGTCACACGCATCGCCCACGCCGTCGAAGTTGTAATCGGCCTGGTCGGGGTTCCACGTGTTGGGGCAGTTGTCACAGACATCGTTGTAGAGGTCGAAGTCGGCGTCGAGGAAGTCATTGGGCGGGTCATCGTGACGCAGCACAATCAGGCTCATGCCCGGGACCTTCAGGTACAGTGAATACGGGAAGCCCTCGTAGTCATCGTCGCTGGCGGCGATGCCGCCGCAGTTGGTCAGGCCCGAGCCCTCATAGCCGCTGGCCTGGCTGTTAATCAGCTCATACCACGTCCCACCGTTGGGCACGCCGAGCTGGTAGATGGGGAAGTCGCTGTTGTTGAAGTTGGCAATGACGACGATGAGGTTGCCGGAGCCGTCCCATCGGCGGAAGGCGATCACGTTGGAGCCTTCGTTGACGTGCGAGACATCGATGCCGGCGTTGGCCCGCAGCGCCCCGTTGGTCCTGCGCACGTGGATCAGGTCTTTGTAGTACTCAAAGATGCCGGCGTAGCCCGTTTTCATCGCCCAGTTGATGCGGTTCTCGGGGTCGTGGCCCGGGCCGCCGGCACCGAAGTCGGTGTCTTCGAGCCACTCGGTGCCCTGGAGGATCGCCGGGATACCGGGCGCCGTGAGCGTCAGGCCCTGGCCGAGCTTGGTGCGGCCCTTGGCATACACGCTGTCGTGCGGCCAGCTCGGGTCGATCGTCTTGACCATGCGCTGCCCGCCGCTGCTGGGCCAGGCCTCGTCGTGCAGCTCGATGTAGTTGTAGACCTGCGTCTCTTCGAGATATGTCCCACTGCCGTCGAGGGCGGCCGCGATCGCGCCCATGTACGGGTCGCCGGAAGCCGCCGCGAAGATCGCGTTGCGGACGGCGTCGCGCCACTGCATGTGATACTGGCTATCGAAGCCCGCGCCGCCGAGACTGGTGGGGCGTGTGACGTAAGCGTCGGACGGCAGTTGCTCGGCGATCATGATCCGATCGACGTAACGATTGTCTACCCAGTCGTTGGCGGTCTGCATCAGCGACCAGCCGGCGGTCTGATATGGATTGATGAAGTCCGTGCCGTCAAAGCGGAAACCGTCGACGCGGTATTCCTCGAGGTAGAACAGCATGCTGTGGATGAGGTACTCGAAAACCTCGATCCGGTCGAAGTCGAGTTGCGGTCCCCAGCCGGTCTGCACGGGCGTGCTGTCGTAGTAACACTGGCTGCCGACGAAATCCCACAGAATGTCGTCGTCGGGGCCGTGGTGGTTCCAGACGAGGTCCAGCAGCACGGCGATGCCGCGGTCGTGCAGGGCATCGACCATCATCTTGACTTCATGCGGGTGGCCGTAGGCCGACTCGATCGCCCACTGCGAGGCGGGGTTGTAACCGGCTGACCAGTCCCAGGCGAACTCGGTAATCGGGCAGAGCTGAACCGCGGTCACGCCCAACTCGGCGAGGTGATCCACGCGATCCATCACGTCCCAGTAGCGCGACGGATCCCAGGTGGTCCCGTATGGATCGTTGCGGCCGGCGAAAGTCCCGACGTGCAACTGGTAGACGATCAGGTCTTCAAACGCTGGCGGCTGGTAGCTGTCGGTTTGCCAGGTGTAGTTGAAGCGGTCGGTGTTGACGCTGTTGTAGTTGTCGCCGGGATGCACCGCTCGCGCACGCGGGTCGGTTCGCCACATGGAGCCGTCAAGGACGTATTTGTAGTTGGCGGTCGGGTCATCTTTCGTGCCCGGAGACGCGGTTGGCACGTGCCCGACAAAGTAATCACCGAGCTTGGTCATCGGCGTGCCCGTCCCCCAACTGTTCCAGCCACCCTTGAGCTCGGCGGTGGAGATTCCCGGCGCCCAGACCTTGAACACCGTGCCGCCGTCGGACGTGGGCGTCTGCCCGATCGGGGCGTGGCCGAGATTCACGTAGTCGATCTCGAAACCGCCGTCGCCGGGCGTGCCATCGGACATGCCACTCACGCTGTAATAGTCGGTGTCGGTGCCGTCGGTGATCTCGAAGAAGTAGTGCAGGCCACCCGAGGCCGTTGCCGGCACGGTTCCTGTCCACACAGCGTATGGCCCGCTGTCGTGACTCCAGGCCATGTCATAAGCCACGGCACCGCCGTCGTTAACCCAGACGCGCGCCGCGGTGATGTCAAACTGGTAAACCTTGAGGAGCACTTCGAACTCCTCTCCATCGATTGGGCACAGGGGGCGGCGGTCCTGCCAGCCGATGTGGGACACGCCGCTCCACTCGATGTTGTTGTCGTTGCTGGCGGCCCAGGCGGATAGCGGTAGTGAGATAAGGACGACCGTGGTGATGAGCAGGCGCATCTTTCAACTCCCTGGTAGCTTGTGGCAAACTCGGCATATTTGCGCGAACGCCACCCCACGTCGCACGGAGGCGCACCGCAGAACTGCCCGATTTCAGATTCACACGATTATACAGCGCGGCTGCCGGACACCGAAGTGAATTACGGGACGGCCAGCGCTACGCTGGGGGAATTCCGTTTGCCCACGCCCTGCCGCCGCCCCTGGTTTGGATACGACACCCGGATTTGCTATGCTGGCCGATGCGAGCTGGTTGTGTGTCCCTTGAACGGAGGAAAACGCACGATGTCGCTGCGTTCACTGCTTATCGGCGTTGTCGCGCTCGGTTGCGCGACCGCGTGGGCTGAAGACGTCAATTTCACGTATCTATGGCACCTCGAGCAGCCGATTTACTGGCCTGACCGGCAAGTTGGGTCGCCGGACCGTTACGAGCGGGCCTGGGAATCCATCCAGCGCACCGACGGCGGCGCGCCGCACCCGTCGAACAACCTGCGCGAAATCTTCGGCAAGGACGACCGTGTCGCTGTCTACCAGTACCGTGTGCGCGACTGCATCAGCGCTATCAGTTGGGCGGCAAAGGCCGGGGCGCAGGTCAGCTATTCCGGCGGGTTGATCGAGAACATCGACAGCCTGGGTTCCGCCGGCCAGCTCGGATACTCCTCCGGCTGGTACAACTCGTATCGCGAGGCGCGCGGCTGGACGACCAGCGGCGGGAAGACTCGCTGCGACATCGTGATCTTCCCGTTTCACCATCCGCTGCTGCCGCTGATCGACGACAGCGCCCTGCGCAAGGAGATTCAGCTTTACCAGGAGATCTACGCCGACGCGTGGGGCGGCAGTCCGGGCATGAGCCGGGGACTGTTTCCGCCCGAGACGGCCTTCTCCGAACGTCTGATAAAAGTACTGGACCAGGAGGGCATCGACTGGGTCGTTGTATCCAACGAGCACATCTCGCGCGCGTGTGACAACTTCCCGCTCGTGCTGGGTACCGGCGGCGTTAACTGTGAGCCGCCCAACCTGGCCGATCAGCTTAACCCGTCTCAGTCAAACTGGCTGCGACTCCAGATCGACCGCGGCTGCTCGCCGGCCAACGCGTATCCCTACGCCTACACGCCGCACTATGCCCGTTATGTCGATCCCGACACCGGGGCCGAGCACAAAGTCGTCGTGATTCCCGCGGCGCAGGCGCTGGGCTGGAAGGACGGTTACTCGCCGCTTGGCCTCGAACATTTCGATACGCTTCAGACGCAGAACAACCCCAGCCGGCCGCAGCTTGTCCTGCTGGCGCACGACGGCGATAACGCCTGGGGCGGCGGCTACAGCTATTACATGGAAGCGGTGCCCAACTTCGTCGGTAGCGCCAGCGGCAGCGGCTATGTGCCGACCACGATCGAGCAGTACCTGGCCGACTATCCGGTGCCCACCGGCGATATCACGCACGTCGAAGACGGCGCCTGGGTTAATGCCGATGGTGATTTCGGTTCGCCGACCTTCCTGAACTGGAACTGGCCGCTGGTGAACTCCGGCGGGCAGATCGACATCCCCGGCGGCTGGGCCGAAGACGAGCGCAACTGGGCCGTCATCACCGCCGCCCAGAACCGCGTTGATACGGCTGAGCAAATAGCCGGCGGCGTGAATATCAGCAAGATTCTCTATCCCGACGGGAGCACCTCGAACGCCGAGCGGGCCTGGCATTACTTTCTCGCCAGCTTCAACAGCGGCTACATGTACTACGGCACAGCGGAGGACTTCGAGGTCAAGCCAACTATCGCGTGCAACCGCGCGATGGAATACGCCGACCCGGTCATCGGTGACGCCTCGCTCGACCAGACTCCGCCGACGGTCTGGATCCCTCAGCGTTTTCCTTATAACCCCGGTTCGCTGAACTTCGGCCCGTCGCACGGCTATCAACAGGTGCAGGACGACGGCGACTTCTGGATCTGGACGTTTGCCTATGACGTCAGCGGCATCACCAGCGTGACGCTCAAGTACCGCCTGGATGCCGACGACGTGATTGACGACGACAACCGCACGTATGCCGGCGGGGCCGGCGTGGGCACGTGGCAATCACTGCCCATGACGTATCGCGATTTCCCCGACGGCAATTTCTTCAGCGACCCGAGCATCGACTTCTTCGAAATGCCCGACTACATCGCCGACGAGTATTACGTCGAGGTCACCGACATCCGCGAGGCCTTCGTCGACTACTACGTCGAGGCTATCGATGGTAAGGGCTACGTGCGGCGCAGCCCGATCCAGCACGTCTACGTTGGTGATGGCAGCGGGAGTGGCGGCGGTGATGTCGTCGTCCTGGACCCCGATCCGGCCCAAGCCGGCTCGCCGGTCGAGATTTCCTATGACCCCGCCGGCCGTGTGCTGGATGGCGCGTCGCAGGTCTATCTGCACTACGGCTTTGATGGCTGGGACCCGGTCATCTCGCCCGACCCGGCCATGACGTGGAACGCGACCGACTCGGTTTGGCAGATCACCGTCAGCGTGCAATCCAGCGCCACGCAGCTCGACATGGTCTTCAACGACGGCGCCAGCACCTGGGACAACAACGGCGGTGCCGACTGGCACTTCACGGTCGAGGGCGGTGGCCCGGGCGAGTGGGTCATGGACGGGCAGCTCGACGCCGGCGCGACGCTGGTCGCGGAGAACGGCGCGCTCGTGCTCTATGCGGGCGTGAGCGGCTCGACGCTGTATGTGGCGGCACTCGACGCCGGCGAGGGCAACGATCACTTCATCTTCGTGGCCAACCCACCCGGCGCGTTTCAGGCGGCGCCGTGGGCGAAGTCGGGGCAGGTGGCTGCTTGGAGCGCCTTCCTCGCCGACGAAAACGACAACGACTACGAGGGCTGGTTCGACGCGAGCGGCGCGACACAGGCCGCGACCGGTGCGAACGGCGGCTACCTGGAGGGTACGCTCGACCTGGTCGGCGAGTTCGGCAGCATGCCCGAGGTCGTCTACCTGGCGTTCGCACCGTACGGCACCAACGACGGTGACGCGCTGACCGATATCGCCCAGTGCCCGGCCTCGATCAACAGCGACGGGAATGTCGACGCCGGCGAGTATGCGCCGTTCTACCTCGGCTCAACCTACGACGTTGGCGACCTGAACTGCGACGGTCTGATCAACAACGGCGATATCGACCCATTCGTGCTGGCGCTGACCGATCCCGCGACATACAGCGCGACCTACCCGGACTGCGACGGCGATCTCGCGGACTGCAACGATGACGGGCTGATCAACAACGGCGACATCGACGCGTTCGTTGCGCTGCTGTCCGGCTGATTGAGCGCGCGGGGCTGCGGCTTGCAGGGGCGCCGCAACTTCGCGATGGCTTAGTTGGTGCCCCGCCCCTTCGGTCTCGTGGCATTCAGCGCCGCGCGATCGGCCGTGCAATCCTCGGCGCGACGCTCACGCTCGCCGACCGTCGCCATTCGGCGTTGACTTTGCGCTGCGCGTTCGCCACAATCGGGCTAGGCGACGGGGTGTTCGCTCAAGTCAAACCGCCAAGAACTCAATCTCCCACGTCGCCGATGCTACGACGGTTGCCCGGAACTCCGGGCGGCACGCCTTGTTGTTCGTCTGGTTGGCATCGAAGGGAGGCATATCATGTCTACGAACCACTATGGCCTGGCTCTGGTGCTGCTGGCGCTCGGCGGCTTCGCCTACGGACAGCCCATCATGGACGGCTCGGCGGCTGATCCGCTCTATGGGTCTCCGCTCATCGAACAGGACACGCAGACTTCGATGGGCGACAGCTATCTCGGTGAGCCGGACATCGCGCCCGGCTCCGAACTGGACGCGCTGTACAGTGCCGTGTACGGCGACACGCTGTATCTCGTGCTGGCCGGCAACTTCAACACGGATTTCGGTGACCGGCTGGTGCTCTTTTTTGACACACTGCCGGGACAGGGTCAATCAACGCTGCTGGGGCCGGAGAATCCGGAAATCGACTTCCGCGCTTTGCAGCGCATGGGGACGTCTGATCCCAACAACCCCGACATGTGGGGGCCGCCGGGGCCGGGGCTGACTTTTCCGACCGGCTTCGCCCCGGATTACTTCGTGTCATTCAAGTGTTTCGGTCTGCCCACCAAGGTTCATGTGAATTACGCGCGCCTGTACGTTGATCCGAACGATCCAGGCGAGGCGTATTATCTCGGGGCCGGCAGTTCGCGTTGCAGCACGAGTGATGGTGTGCTGTCCGGGGCGGATCTCGGCGCGCCGTTCTTTGCCAAATGCGCATTGGACAACAGCAACGTGGCCGGCGTCACCTACGGAATCGACTACGAGACGCCCGCGGATCCGGTGTTGACCGGCATCGAGTTCGCCATCCCGCTGTCGGCGCTGGGTAACCCGTCAGGCGACCTTGAACTGCTGGCGTTCATCACCAGCAGCCGCGTGGACTACATATCAAACCAGATGCTGGGCGGTCTCGGCGGCGCGCTCGAGCCCGGTGAGCCACGCGGAACCATGTTGGGGCTGTTCGGCGGCGCCACGCCGGTGACGGTGTCGCTATACCCGCTGCTGAGCGGCGCGTGCTGTCTGGGCTCGAATTGCCTGCAGTCCGATCCGACCACTTGCGCCGGCAGCGGCGGTGTCTATCTGGGTGACAACGTCCCCTGTGACGGCAATCCCTGTGACGGCACTCCGGCCGGACGCTGTTGCTTCGACAACGGATATGCCGGCGAGTGCCACGTGACCGACGCGACGGAATGCGCGTCGCTGGGCGGCGTATTCGAAGAGGGTGAGAATTGCGACGGGTGCCCCTGCCTGATACCCGCACCCGGTGCCTGTTGCGTCGAGTCTGACTGCTACGACTTCATGCTCGAGGAAGACTGCACCATGTATGGCGGCGTCTTCCTGGGACGATACAGCGACTGCTCGTGGGGACCGTGCGTACAGGGAGCGTGCTGCGAGGACACGGTCTGCACCGAGCGCCCGCGCCATGAGTGCTACTCAGTCGGCGGCGAGTTCATTGGGGAGTATGTCGAGTGTGAGACCGGACTCTGCGACCAGTTCATCCTGCACCCGTATCTGGCCGGTGGCTTCAACGGCTGGAATCCCGCCAGCGACCCGATGGCATACATCGCACCGGGTGTACACGAACTCACCCTGTATTCTCTGGACCCGAACAGCCTGCGCCAGGAATTCAAGGTGACAAACGGCACCTGGGAACGCGCGTTGCCGCCGGCGAACAGTTGGCTCTACGCCGACCCCAACGGCACGATCACCGTGCAGTACGATGCGCGCACGCATCAAGACGGTTGGCTGCCCGATCACGATCGGTTGATTCTCAGCAGCGCTCCCGGGCCGTGGGCCGCCGTTGGCGACTGGAACGCGTGGAATCCAAGTGATCCCAACGCCCTCATGAGCGAGGTCGCGCCGTCCGTATACGAAATCACACTCGGAGGCCTGTCACCCGGTCACTACAACTGGAAGCCGACGCTGTTCGGAACCTGGGACGCCATAAGCCAGGACGGGCGCACAATCGACGGGCCGGCGTTCAGCTTTGAGATTGATGGCGACAATGACTTCGTGATCCTGCGCGCCGATGCGCTGGCCGGTGTGGCACAGGCCGTCGTGGTACATGACTGCAATGCTAATGGCGTGGACGATGCGGAAGATGCCGCCTTGTGCAGTGGCCAACCGTGGTGCAGCGACTGCAACAAGAACGGCGTCCTTGACACGTGCGACATCGCTGACGGCACCAGCCAGGATGTAAACACGGACGGCATTCCCGATGAGTGCTACTCGATTGGCGCGTGTTGTCTGGTCGATGTGTGCCTGGTGACGCTGGCGCAGCAGTGCACGGCACTGGGTGGCGACTATCAAGGCGACGGCAGCGACTGCACTACATGCCCCTGCGGGCAGCCGTGCGATCCGTTCCTGGTCGATGGCGTCCGTGACGCCCAATACGGGGCGCCGCTGGCGATTCAGGACACGCAGACCAGCTTTGGCGACAGCAACCTGGGCCTGGTTGACGCCGCCAACGGCTCCGAGCTCGACGCGGCGTATGGCCGGCTGACCGACAACCGGCTCCATTTGCTGCTGACCGGTAACCTCGAATCCAACTACAACAAGCTGGAGCTGTTCTTCGATACCCGCCCGGGCGGGCAACAACGCATCCTGCACGACAATCCCGTGATCGACGACGGCGCGCTCCAACGCCTGGGCGACGCCGGTATCGGCGATGGATTGACCTTGGATCCCAACTTCGCGGCGGACTTCTGGATCGGTCTGTCCGGCGGCGACACGCCGTACACGCTGTACGTCAACTATGCCGAGTTGTACGTCAACGAGGGCAACACCGGATTCGCGCAGTTCCTCGGAGAGGGGGCGGCGGCAGATCGCTCGTGGGACGGCCTGGTTGTTGGCAATAATCCCGAGGTGCTGCTCGCCACGATCGACAACTCGAATACGCTTGGCGTCGACGGCGGCACCGAGCTGATTGACCTGGTCGGCGTATACCCGGAAGACGTCACCACGGGTATTGAGCTGTCGATCCCGCTGACGTTGCTTGATAGTCCAAGCGGGGCCTGCCGCGTAGTCGCGCTGCTCAACGCACCCGCGCACGACCACCTGTCCAACCAGGTGCTCGGCGCGTTGGGCGGCGGTGACAGCCTGGGCGAACCGCGAACCACCGATCTCGGGACGATCGCCGGCTTGCAGTACTTCGTCGTCACGAGCGGCATATTGGGCGACTTGAACTGTGACAACCTGATCAACAACGGCGACATCGACCCGTTCGTGCTGGCGCTGACCAATCCGTCACTCTACGACACGACTTACCCGAACTGTGATCGCGACCTGGCGGACTGCAACGATGACGGTCTGGTCAACAACGGCGACATCGACGCATTCGTGGCCCTGCTATCCGGTGACTAACATTGGGAAACCCCCGGTAGTGTCGGGCCTCCATGCACGACGAACAAGACCTGCGTACGGGCAGGGGACGTCGAGTGCAGCGAGACCGGCCGTCGTGAGCGCCACGGTCGACATGTCTCGGCGCGCTCGACCTGCCCTACGTCTCGGCCTTGGGCATCGTCCACCCGCCCCAGCGAGCGTGAGCGCTGCATTTATACCCGGCCTACTCACACAGCAGCTTGTATACCTGCTCCCAGAACGCGCCGACGGGCGTTTCGGATTCGCTGTCTATCAGGTCGGAGAGATAACCGCAGAAAGCGGTGAGGTTGGCTGAGGAGAGGTTCTCGGCGTACATCAGCGCCACGCTCGCGGGCGTATGGCTGTATTCACCCTCGCCGCCGCCACCGCCGCCGCTCTCCGATGCGCCGGTTGGGCAACCCGGGTCGCTCAGGAATGTGACAAAGGCGTCGATATCACCGTTGTTATAGTAGGTGTCCCGGTTGCAGTCGCCATGGTAGATGCGGCTGCCGGCCAGCGCGGGGTAGCTATCATCATAGTCGTCAGGGTCGGTGAGGCCGGTAGTGAACGCGTCGATGTCGCCGTTGTTGGTGGTCTCGTCGTTGGTCATGTCGCCAAGACACTCGGTGATTTCGTAGATATATGCGGCGGGAGTATTACCGGTATACTCCGTGCTGTTGACTGTGACGGTGGCGTTGGGATCCCAGCTATCGCCGGCGTGGTAGCCATCATAGTCTACCGATACGAACGCCCCCGCCGATGCTGTGGCGTTGGTGATCGTGATCTCGCCACCATTCAGGAAACTACCGTTGATGCGAATGCCGCCCGCGCTGGCATCGGCCTTGGCCAGGAGGGTGTTGATCTCGAGTGTACCACCGAAGTCGTCGAACTCGATCAGCCCCTGCCACTTGGCCGAGCTTCCGGCTCCGATCCCGATCTCAATGTCGCCCGTGTAAGAGCCGCTTTCGGGGCCGCGGATTGTGCCCGTGCGCGTGATGTTGCCCGTTGAGGTGAAGCGGATGTCGTTGGCGCTGTGTGTCATGATTGTGGCGTTCTGCATGCGTCCATCGATGACGATCTCCTCACCGGCTGACAGCGGCATATCGAGCACGGCACCATTGTCGAGGGCCACGGTTCCGTCGATGGTGATGCCCGCGCCGGCCACGGTGGTCGTAAGATCCTGCTTGATGTTGTTGACCTCTGCGGTGCCGGTGAAGCGTGCGAAGAACGACCCTTGCGAAGCAGCGGAAGCACCGAGGCTGCCGGTGATGTTGATGTCTTTCACTACGCCGGTTGGCGCCCCGTCGGCACGCAGATCGATGAACCACACGTTGGTGGCACCGATAGTGTGGCTCTCGTTGGGATCGCCGATGATGCTGACAAGTGGCGCGACCTCGATAGCGTTGGGGTCGTTGGGATCGGGCTCGACTGTTATGCCCTTGATCTGATCTGGGGAGCCGCTGGTGTAGGACTCGAACTTGAACTCGAGACCGGTGCACTACTTGATGACTATCGTCTGCGTGTCGTTGTAGATCGTATACGAGTTCGGATCCGCCGGACCGAATTGGCGGATCTCCGCCTGTGTGATGGCCGTGGTGACAAACATCAGTGACAAGATCGCAAGCAGTCTGTGCGTGAGCCTGGTCATCGAACCAACTCGCTTCATGTGAGAAACCTGCGAATCCACCCGTGAACGCACACGAGCAGCAGAACCGTCGTTCCAGGCTCTGGAACAACGTCACAGTGAACGTAGTCCCAGTGAGATATTGACCTGGCACCGATTGCGCCGTCCCCAAACGCGATGATCTCGCGGTCATCCGGCACCTCGAACAGCGATGCCTGGACCCGCGGTTCAGCGTCGATGAAGAAGATGTATGAATACGACGGCGTCATCTCAATGCGGTAGGTATGCCACACTTCCGGAGTGACCGGGACGTTGATTCGCAGCCAACCCAGGTGGACGTGGTCATACCCGAGCGTGAAATCCTCGGTCCAATCCCCAAGGATCAGGGCGAAAATGGCGTCGCGACCCTCCGTGGCGGCCAAGTAGGTGCGCCACTCGACGACAAGGAGTTCACCCGGCTCCATCGCGGTCGCCGGCGAGGCGTCGTGTGTCACGTAGTCGTAAACCTGGCCATCGTGCATCGAATCGATGACCAGCACGCCGTTGTCGATGTATCGATCGGCCTCGTTATCGTCGTAGCCGTGGAAGCGCTCCCAGCCGTCATCCTCCGGCAGTACGTTACCCTCGTATGACACGGAGTACGGCGCCGCGCCGGCCACGGCGCCACTGCACAAAGCCAGCGCGATCACGATGCGTAACATCAGCCTGGCTCCTTGATATCCCGATCCCACCGCCGCCGGCGGACCGCGCCCACCCCATGGCGACGACCACCCAATCCTATGGCTTCCAGTTATCGGTAATCAAGGCATGCGAGAGCTTACACCCGCCGCGCTGGGGGATCTGCCTGTATTGCCGGGCACCGCCACGTCTCGCTGAGCTCGACGTGCCCTGTCGGTGGGCGGGGAGGTAGTACCTGCGGACCTAGTCGCCGAGCATGCGGTGGGTGTTGAACTGGACGCAGTCGGTCTTCATCGAGGCCCGCATCATCTGGGCCCAGCGCCGCACACGCGCAATAAAGCGGCCGCGATCGGTGCATCGCGGCCGCTTTCTATTGGCTGAGTGATCTCGGGGCGAGTCTAACGGCGGCGGCGGGCCAGCGCGGTCAGCACCAGCAGCGCCATGATCGAAGCCGGCTCCGGCGTCGTCGCGATGCCGCCGAGCGTCAGGTTGGCGTCGGCGGGGAAGCGCGCGATGTCGATCGAGATCGCCCGCACCTGCGTAAAGTCCGTTGACGTGAAATCCGCGTACGGCACGTCCACCACGCCGCTGCCCGGCAGATCCCAGAGCCGACCGGGGCCGAAGCTGGTCGATTCGGACACCGTGTTTCCCAACGGGCCGCTTTCGATCTTCAGGTCGAAAACGCCGCTGGAAATGCCCTGCGTCACGTTCACGACGTCGAGACTGATGCGGTCGTTGCCGGCTTCCGCCGTGAGATCGAGTCCCTGAGCGTCGGCGACAATGTACTCGAGTGTCATGTAGCCGCGCTGGACCGGGTCAGACGTCAGACTGAGTTCGCCGGCGACATCGTCGATGACCAACTGTGTGCCGACAGTGGCGCCGGCGGTCGCGCCGACGTAGATGTCGCGTCCGCCGCCGAGGACCGTGTTAGGGTCGAGCCCCACCTGACTCTCCGTTTGTCCGATAAGATCGATGGCGGTCAGGCTGATGCCGCCGTCCGTGAAGTCGTCAACCACGACCGCCGAGGCCGCGCTCGACATGGCCAGCACCAGCGCCAGCACGCCCAATTTCAACATAGCTTGTCTCCCTGACGGCCCAAGTGCGGACCGGCTCCGTTGGCCCCCTTGCTCCAGTATTTCCTAGGACCGGGCAGAGCCCGATATCAAGTGGGTTTTCAAAAGTCCCACCGACTCGCGCCGAGTCGGCGGAATCTCCCGGCGTGAGTCGGGGGCCGGGGCTGTCCCCCCCCCGTCTGCAACTCTCGATGTGCCACCACTCTTGAGCAGTGCAGTTTCGACGCGAACCTCACGGCTCACAGAGCCGTGGCACACCGCGTCGGAGTCGATAATGTTATTGGTTCCCCAACCGTCAGGATGAAACGCGCCTGTGCGACGGAGCCAGGGCGATTCGCGCGTGGCCTCACGCGCGGTCGCGATGGCGGCGAATGAGTTGTAAGAGCTGTGAGACTCCGCGCTACGGGCCGGCGTTTCCGCCGCCGCGACCGTCGGGTTTGGGTTTGCTCCTGGGCTTCTTGGCGTTGGCCTCGGCCGCCTCGCGCTGGGCCCTGGTAGGCAGCTTCTCCAGGTGCGGCTTGAGGCGTTTGTCGAAGATCTGGTTGAGCGGCTGGAGCAGTTTGTCACGCTGTTCGGTGAGCTTGGCCAGTTTCTGCTTGTCGTTCTTGTCCGCTGACTTCTTCAGGTCGTCAATCTGCTTGTCGTACTGTTCGATCTTGCCGCGGTTGCGGCGCATAACCTGGGCGGCTTGCTCCTTGCAGCTTTTCAGAATCGTGTGGGCTTTCTGCGCCTGCCCCTCATTGAGCTCATAACGCTCGATGAACACCGCAACGTACTTGTCCCAATCGCTTTCGTACGAGTCGGCGTTCTGCCTGCCGGCCGGCGTGGGAACGGTGCGCCGACCCTGGTCAGGCGGTGGCTCGGACGGCGTGCGCCCCGGGTCCGGTACGCGGTGAGCCATGGCCGGCGGCCGGGGAGTGGGCCGCGCGGCCCGGCCGGTGTCGTTCTTGACATCCGGTTGTCGCGGCGCGACACGCGGTTGTGTACCGCCGGTGGCCGCCTTGGGTGTGGTTATCGCCGGTGGCGGGGGCGGCAGGGCTTCGTGCCGGTCCCCTTGCCAACCATCATCACTCCGCCGCGCTGTTGTGTTCGATTGGCGCGGCTGAATACGCAGTGGTTGCCGGAATTCCTCCACGGTCATTTCGCCGGTGACGACGCGCTCCAGATGCGCCTCGCTCATCTGGAAGCCTTCGTGCATTAACTTGAGGTCCTCGTCGTGGATCAGCTTCTGCTCATCATCGAGAATCTCACGCCATTCCTGGTTGCCGTCGATGATCAGCAGCTTGGCCTCGTTGTAGAGCGGCAACGCGCGCCGGCCCCATTCGAGCAGCTCCGTCTGATCCATGTCCCCGCCCGCGCGCACCTCGAACATGCGGTCGACCAGGTCGAATACTTCGTCACGGTGGTTGTCGAGGAACTCATGCGCCTTCACGCGCACGAACTCGTTCGTGTAGGCTTCCTGATCGTCGGTCAACTTGTATTTGCGCGCCAGCAGGCGCGAGTAGTTGTCAATCAGCAAGTCCGTGTTCAGCATGCTGGAGAACGAACGGCTGCGGCGGGGCTGATCCAGCTCCTCGGGTTGCGCCGCGGCAGGCAGGCTGCATGCGACAGCGGCGACGATCAGCGTCGCGATACGTAATCTCATTTGAACAGTCTCCCACGCGCTGATGGCAGGGCGGGCCCACATTGTTCCCCGTTTGTATCATCGCTATTATACCGGTCGCCGTCCAGTGAGTTGCGACGGCCCACGCGACACCCACGACCGGAACCCCTCATGCAGACAGCACTTCCGAAGGCTTGCGTCTTCGATCTCGACGGGACACTCGTGGATTCACTCCGCGATATCGCCGAGGCGCTCAACGAGTGTCTCGAGTTGCTGGGCCTGCCCACCTATCCGGTCGAGCGCTATCGATACATGGTGGGTGAGGGTATACCGAAGCTGGCGACGCGCGCGGTCGGCAAAACGCATCCACATCTGGTGGGCAGGCTGGCGGAATTGGCCCGTGCGCGATACCGGGTGCGGCCACTGCGACATACCAAGCCATATGATGGCGTCAACGAGCTTATCGGACGACTACGCGCCGGCAAAATCAAGCTCGCCGTCCTCTCCAATAAACCAGACGAGATGACACGCCGCGTCGTCAGGCGTTTCTGGCCTGACGGCGTGTTTGCACAAGTCTATGGCTATATCTCCGAGCCGCATCGCAAACCCGACCCGTACTATCTGCTGCGCATCTGCGAGGAGCTGGCCGTCACGCCGGCCGAAACCTGGATGATTGGCGACACGCCGACGGACGTGGAGACGGCTCACCGTGCGGGGGCACTCTCCCTGGGAGTGACCTGGGGATTTCGTACGCGCGCCGAGCTGGCCGCCGCGGGCGCGGATCGCGTGATTGACGATCCCGCCGAGGTCTTCTGAAGCCGCGACGCCCATGTCCCTCAGTCACAACGTATTCGTGAACGTGCCACGCCGAGGCTTCCACAGTTCGCGCGCTCATGATACGCTGCGCGCTCGGATGGGGGAGGTCTGTGTGTGGGATGCGACAATATGGCACACAACGGAACAGCTTTCGATTTTGCCGCGGGAACCAAGGGCACCAAAACAGGCGCCGTGCTGATTGTGCCACTGGCGGCCAAGCCTCAACCGCCCATGGAGCTGATGTCGCGCGTTGATGCGCTGTGCGACGACGCACTGTCCGGGCTGGTGGACGTGGGGGCGCTGCACGAAGACGTCGGCCACTTGGCGCATTCCTCCTGTCGCGGGTCATACCGCCGCCTGCTTGCCGTCAGCCTTGGTGACAGCGATCAGCTCGACGCCCGCCAGGTCCGCAAAGCCGCCGCCAGCGCCGCGCAATGGCTTGTCAATGAGGGGCTTTCATCGGCGGATGTGTGGATCGACGGCCTGGTATCGTGTGGCGTGGAGGATGCGGAGGGCGCCTGGGTGCTCGGCATGTCCGCCGCCGGCTACCGTTTCGACGAGCACAAACAGCCCGACGAGAAGAAACCCAGGAAAGTCCGCGTCGTCGTCAGGGCGCGCAAGGCCGCGGATGTTACGCGCGTGATGCCTCGTGTGCAGGCGGCGCTCAAGCTCTCCGATGCGGTCAACTACACGCGGGCCCTGTCTCAGCAACCCGGCAACATCATCCAACCCAACACGCTCGCGACCGAGGCGCGCCGCCTGGCCGCAAGGCACAAACTCAAATGCACCGTGGTGGAAGGTCAGCGCCTGCGGCAGATGCGCATGGGCGGGCTTATCGCCGTCGGGCAGGGGGCTCAACACGCGCCGCGACTGATCCGGCTGGAGTATCGGGGGACACGCGGTACACGCAAGACCGCGGTGCTGGTCGGCAAGGCCATCACGTTCGACACCGGCGGCTACTCGATCAAACCGTCGCAAGGTCTCGCCGGCCTCAAGTACGACAAGACGGGCGGCTGCACGGTCATGGGTGTGCTCATGGCGGCGGCGACACTCAAGCTCAAGTGCAATCTGATCGGCCTCGTGGCGGCGGCGGAGAACATGGTCTCGGACCGCGCATACCGTGCCGGTGACATCATCCACATGGCCAACGGCAAGACCGTTGAAGTCACCAACACCGACGCTGAGGGCCGGCTCGTGCTCGCCGACGCTCTCTGGTATGCCCAGAAATACTGCAAACCCACGGCACTGATCGATATTGCCACCCTTACCGGCGGCGTTGGCATTGCCCTGGGCAAGTGTGCCGCCGGCCTCATGAGTAATGATGACGAGCTCTCCGCGATGCTGGGCGAGTGTGGACGCGTGACGCACGAGCGCCTCTGGCGACTGCCGCTGTGGGACGATTACAAAGAGCTGATGGTGGGCACCGATTCGGACCTGGTCAATTCTTCGTCAAAGCGCGACGCGCATTGCATCCAGGGCGGTATCTTCCTCAAGCAATTCGTCAACAACAGCATGCCGTGGGCTCATCTGGACATCGCCGCCGTCGCGTCCGACGATACCAACGGCGGCAAGGTGGCCAGCGGTTTCGGCGTGCGCCTGCTGGTGGAGTATCTGCGGCGACAGTCGGTGCGCTAACGCCGCATCAGAAGCGACCGTGACGGTTATCGTTCGTAGCGCCAGGGCTTGCCTGCTGATGTCCACGTGGGCTGCGACTGATTGGGTGTGCAAATGCCGGAAGAAGCTGGACAATCTGAGCCCCACATGGACTTGCCGCGGATCGAGCGTGCGGTGCGCGAGATCCTGATCGCGGTCGGTGAGGATCCCGAGCGTGAGGGCCTGCGGGAGACGCCGGCGCGCGTGGCCCGCGCGTATGCTGAGCTCTTTGCCGGATTGCACCTGGACCCCGAGCGACACCTGATGACCTCGTTTGACGAGGATCATCACGAGATGGTCGCACTGCGCGACGTGCCCTTCAACAGCATGTGCGAGCATCATCTTTTGCCGTTCGAGGGCAAAGCCCACCTGGCCTACATTCCCGGCGGCAAGGTGCTGGGCCTGTCGAAACTCGCGCGCGTGGTCGAGGATTTCGCCCGCCGGCCGCAGGTGCAGGAACGCCTCACGTCACAGATCGCCGACCTGCTGGCCAAACGCCTGAAGGTCAGGGGCTGCGCTGTCGTGCTCGAAGCGGTGCATACGTGCATGACCTGCCGCGGCGTGCGCAAATCGGGCTCGGTGATGGTGACGTCGGCCCTGCGTGGTTTGATGCAAAAGAACATGAGCACGCGCGAAGAGGCTCTTCGGCTGCTCCACAAGCTGTAGGCGAATGTCCGGATCACTAATTCCCCCGCCGGGCCGGGTGCCCCGCGGGGAGTGGACCTACGGCAGATGGCAGGGCCAATAGACGATGGCTGATTTGACTGTGCTGTTGACCGGATTCGAGGCGTTCGCCGAATCGCCGGAGAATCCGTCCGCGCACGTTGTGGGGGCCATTGACCGCGAGCCCCCCGCCGGTTTCCGACTGCACGCGCGTGTGCTCCCGGTTGTGGTTGGCGCGGCGCCGCGGGTGTTGGGTGAGCTGCTGGAGGCCGTGCAGCCGGATGTTGTGCTGGCGCTGGGCGAAGCGCGCGGGGCGGCCGCCGTCCGCATCGAACGGCTCGCGGCGAACCTGGTCGATTTCGAGACGCCTGACAACGCCGGCGAGGTCGCCACCGATCAGCCGATCGCGTCCGACGGCCCCGCCGCCTACTGGACCACGCTGCCGGTAGGTCGTATTCAGCGGGCCATTCGCCAGCGCGGCATCCCGTGCATTCGCTCGCTCAGCGCCGGGAGCCATCTGTGCAACCTGGTTTTCTATCGCGCGTTGCACTGGGCCGCGACGCGCGCCGGCAACACGCGCGTCGGCTTTATCCATCTACCATCGCTGCCGGTGCAGATGGTCAATGATGCGTCGCCGCGGGCGTCGATGGGGTTGTCGCTCCAGATTGAAGCGGTGCGCGTGGCACTTGACGTAATCGTGAATGGGGACGACCGGACGGACGACGAGCCGCCGATCGGGTCGTAATCAGCTTGCGTCGGCGGATCAGATCTGCACGTTCAGCACCGGTTTCCACAAAAAGCCGAAGACGATCGATAGCACCAGCACCCAGATCAGCCAGTGCCAGTCAAACCCGAACAGAGATGTCGAGCGTTTCGGATAGTCGATGCGGATCTCTTTGAAGACCGAGTCGGCCGGTATGGATGGCAACGCCGAGTACATCAGCCGCGTGAGAACGCCACCGCCCCGCACGGCGCTGATGCGTTGGAACCCATCGCCGACCGCCAGCGGCATCTCGACAACATCGTCCCCGTCTCCGAATTTGAGCGTGTAGACCCCCGGATTGTCGGCGGTGAGGCGCCAGGTAACCGTGCCGATCGGCGCGGCGCGGACCGGGTCGAGCGGGGCGCTGCGCACACCGTCGGGCAGGCTGAGCTGGTCGCCACCCTTGTCGAGACCATCGGGTGATTTGAGCTGCGCCAGCACGTTAATGGTCCGGCCGGTGGGGGCCATGTCAAACTCGTAGCGCAACCCGATCTGCGCCACGATTAACGCAAACGGGATCAGCATGACAATCATGGGCGGAACGCTGTACCCCAATACTCTCAGCGTCTCCCACAGAATCACCCGTTGCGAGCGGAACATGACGCGCAGGTTGTCCTTGAACAGCAACGTCGCCATCAGATAGGCGGAGATCTTTCGGCGACCGGCGGCGATCGCGTCCTGGTTGGATGTATACCGCCACAGATACAGCATGCCGATCGCGAGCACCTGCGAGATCAACAGCAGCGTGAGCGCGGGCGAGAGGAATCCGCCGGTGACAAACAGCACCCGGCCGATGCCGTTCATCAAAAACGTGATCGCATCGAGGACGACGTTCATTGGTTGCTTGATCGCTCCGTCCGGGTAGCGCCCGGATTATTCAATGTATCCCAGGCCGCGCAGACGTTCCATGATGGCCTGTTCGTCGTCGCCACCTTCGCCGGCTTCGAGCTGCTCGAGCTCCTTTTCGAGGCAATGCGTGATAAACTCATCGGGCGTGCCATAGCCGGCGATCTTCGAGTACTTCTTGACCCGCTCCAGCAGGTGCTTGTCAATCTTCACGTTTCCGCCAAACATCGCGTGCTCCTGTATAACACAAGCGGGCGGCGGTGGGACACCGGTGGCACAGGCGTCGCGCCTGTGACGCCTCGGGCGCGACGCCCAAGCCACGCTGCTCAATCAACCACCTCGCTCGAACGGTCACTCCTCCGGCGCCCCGAAAATGTTGCGTCCAGTCATGGTCTCGGGCGTGGGTAGCCCAAACTCTCCGAGAATAGTCGGTGCCAGGTCGATCAGGGCGGGGTCAGCGCGATTGATCGGCCGGTTGGCGATGACGATGCCCGGCACAAGCTCGCGCGCCACGCAGTGGTCGGCGCTCCAGGCGCTGTGATTCGGCACCACGACGCTTTTGTCGAAATCGCCCAACGCCGTATTCCAACTCGAGCGATACCCCGCGCCGTATCCGACAATGATGTCGGGCGCGTTGACCGCCTCGGGGCCGTGATACCAGTCCTTGGTCTTGTAACACCGGAGAATAACCTGTCGGCCGTTCTCGGGGTCACGCAGGGCCACCAGCTTGTCGCACAATTCGTCAAGCAGCTCATCGGCTTCGGCCGGATCGACGATGCCCTCGGGCTCACGGCCCTTGAGGTTCAGGTACAACCCGTTCAGGCCCAGGCCGTATACGCGCGTCTGCGACCAGTCACAGTCGAACAGGAGACCGCGATCGGCGACGAGGTAGCCCTCCTCGCGCAGCCACGTGTTCAGCGCGAATCCGCGCCCGAAGTTGCCGAATCCGTGATCGGACATGACGATTACGGTGAGGTCTTCGCCGAGCCGCTCCAGGCTGTGGCCGAGCGCTTCGTCGAGCCTGACGTAGACGTCTTCGACCACGCGGTTGAAGCGCTGCGCATCCTCCCATGAGCGGATCGGGTGCTCATCGGTTGATTCCCACCAGTAGATGTGCGCCTGCAAGTCGGAACTGGAAAAGTAGAAGAACAGCAGCCCGTCCACGTAATTGTCGAGCGCGAAGTCCAGCATTTTCATTCGCTCGTCAAGCACGAGTTCGGCCTGCTGGCGAAACTCCTCGTCGCTCAACACGTTCTGGTCACGGGCCTTGAAGTCCTCAGCGAATCCCTGCGTGTAGAAAGGCCCGATCCCCTCGCCGATATCTTTGACAAAGTCGGACGGCTCGCTGAAGTCCGGCGGGGCCGCGTCAGGCGCGAAGTTCAGCGGCGTGACGTACACGTCCACGTGCGGTCGCACGCCCTGTAGCAGGAAACGCGCCATCGTGCGCATCGCCGGAACACGCAGGCCGGTTTGCGGAAAGTCGACATATACCCAGTCGCTCCACTCCCCGACGTTCAGCGGGATGCTCACCTCTTCGGTGCCGGCAATACCCTTGTTCTCATAGGTTATGATCGCGGCGTCGCGCTCGGGGTCGCGGTACACGCTGAAATCGAGCGTCATGTTGGGCGCGTCGGCGAGCAACATGTTCGACGGCCCGCGCAGCGTGCCGACATATGCGCGCGTCTTTGGATCACGCCGCAGTTTGAACTTCTTGCCGCCGCCCAGTTCGACCTCGCGTCGCGGTTTGGTGGTGAACTGCTGGTAGGTTCCCTGTGTGCCGGTCTCGACCGCGTCGGGTACACCCATGCCCGGCAGGCAGCGTACGTTGCCGTACTTCGACTTGCTGGGGGGGTAATTCGCCGGCAAGCGATACAGGTCGACCTTGATGCCGGCCGTGTCGAGATAGTCCCAGAACGGCGTACCCTTGCGCATGAGCGTGTTCTGTGTGGTGCCGCGCAGCACATATCCGCCGACCGTTTCGGGAATCAGCTTCCTGGTGATCCACCAATTGTGTTTTTGGGCGAAGTAGTTGGTGGAGAAGTACGGGGCGTACTGCTTGTCCGGCTCGCGGTGAATGAAGTCAAAGATGCCGTGTACGCCGGGGCCGGCGCCCGTGATGAAGTTCGACCAGGCAACGGGGCTTTGCGGCGGAATGCTGGTCGTGAGCGGTCGAAATCCACCCTTGGCGGCCAGCTTGGCCATGTTCGGCAGGCGCCCCTCGCGCAGCATCCGTTCGATGAGCTCGGCATCCAGCCCATCACACCCGAGTATGAACACCTTTTTGCCATCGCCGCGCCCCGCCTGTGGCCGCACATCTTCCCCTTCGCCACTCGGCCAGAAGAAGATCAGCGCGAACAGGTTCACGACGACGATTATTACGGCGGCGGCTATGCGCATATCCAACTCACTCAGCGGCTACCCCGCCGCGGCGACCGGCGCGGTTTTTCCGGCGGTATGCCCGTTTCCAACGGCGATCTTCAGCGGCCGGCCATCCATGTTGGCGGGAACCGCGATGCCGAACAGATCCAGCGCCGTCGGCCCCAGATCCATCAGCCGCGGCGACTCGCTCTCGATTTTGTGGCTACAGAACATCACGCCCGGGATCAGTTCCGGGTCGATGCAGTGGTCGCCGCTCCACGCCTTCGTATTATCGTGAAAGACCGAGCCGGTTACTTTACCGATCGCGGTGTCCCACGCAATGCGATAGCCACGGTTATATCCAATCACCAGGTCGGGGGCCGTGGCGCGATACGGGCCTTGATATGACTTTTCCTTGTCGAACACGCGGCGAATGGCAATCTCATCATTCGCCGGATCGCGCAAGCCGGTCAGCTTTGCGCTGATCTCGTCCTTCAGCTTCTGCATTTCCTCGCCGGGCTCGACGATACCTTGGGCCTCGCGGCCCTTCTGGTTGATGAACATCCCGGCCAATCCCTGCGTGTACGCGCGCGTGTGTTCCCAATCCACCGCGGCGAGATACTGGGCACCCGGCTTGGCGTCCGGCTTGAGCTTCATGTAGCCGTTTTCGATTAGCCAGGCGTTGAGATCCAGGCCGCGGCGGAACGAGCAGAATCCGTGATCGGACAGGACCATCAACACCGTGTTCTTGTCGCGCTTGACTGTCCGCTCCATCGTTTCGCCGACGAGCTTGTCCATGCGCATATACAGCTCTTCAAGCACCCGCTCGCTGCCATTGGGTTTGTACGTTTCGGGGTGGAGGTTCTTGGGGTGCGCCGGATGATCATCTTCCAAATAGCGCCAGAACATGTGCTGCAGCCGATCGGTGCCGTCAAAGACACAGACCACCAGCCCGTTGCCGGTGTTGTCGATCGCGTCGAAGAACTGCTGCTCGCGCTCGCTGTCGATGAACATGCACTGATCGACGAATGCCTGGTCGTCGATCAAGTCCTCGTTCAGCGCCCAGGTGTCTTCGGCCAATCCGAGTGTTGCGAACGACCCGAAGCGCTTTGAGAGATACGTGCTGTACGCCACCGGGTGCGAGATCGGCATGGCCGGCTTCTCTGGATCGATGTTGATCGGCATCACGTACAGCTCGAACTCGGGCTGCGTTCTTACCAGCATGAAACGACATACGCCCTGAACGGATATGCCCATGCCGGCCCGGAAGTTGACGGTTATCCAAGGCGTGTAGATTCCGGGCTCGAGGTCATACTGATCGCCTTCGATGTGCAGGGTCGCCCGTTCGCCGGCGATGCGCACCTCGAACGGGATTTTCATCGGGCCTTCGCCGAGCACCACGCTGTTGTCTGGCCCGACAAGCTCAGAGCGAATCAGATCGCCTTCGCGCTGCACGCGGATCTGCTCGCCGCCGGTACGCTCCTCGCTGTCATCCGAACGTGTGCTGTAGAATGAGAACAACCCTTGTGTGCCGCGCAGGTCGGGAGCGCACATGGCGGACAGAACGACGCCGCGGCACTTCTCGGGCGGAAACGTGATCGGCACGCGAATCACCGAGCTGAATATGCCGTGGTCGCCCAGCGTGTGCCAGAATGGCTTGCCCTTGCGCAGCAGGCGAATCTCGGGCTTGTTGAGCGGGAAAACGTACTTGCCGAGCTTGAAGGTCTTGGTCGGCGGGCGGATCAGAACTGAGGACAGGCTGGGCAGGTAGGTGCGCCGGTCGGAGTTCAGGAAGTCGTAAACATTGTGTTTGCCAGGGTTTGTGCCGGTTAGAAACGTCGACCACGCCACCGGTGACAGTGGTGGTAAAACTGTGCCCAGCAGGCTGAACCCACCCGTTTCTTTCAGCTTGGCCAGATTCGGCAGCTTGCCTTCGCCCATGAAGCGGTCAACGAGGCTGGGTTCCAGGCCGTCGAGGCCCAATATTACCAGACGCTTTATCCGGGCCTTTGCGAAGGCCCGGCGTCCTCTGATTGACCGGATCAACCAGTTGATCGGCCACAGCATCAGCCCCAGCAGGGCCAGCGCCATCGTCGCCAGCACGGTCAGAAACGAGGAAGCGATCGCAAAACCCGCTCCCGGGCCGATATATGCCTCCGCGGGGCTGGCGAGCGCATATACAATGCACGCCGCGAGTAACCCGCGTCTCAGAAACACCTCGCCGGCACCGGTACCGGAGGCGCCGCATGCGCGTATTGCACGTCGGCTGCCCGAAGATTGCCACGACATCTGTTGCCTTTCCACGTCTGATCAAGGGAACGCGGCATCGTGCCGCCCCCGGGATTCCCCTCGTTTGCTGATGGGGTCACTGCCTGTTCGACTCAAACGCCCAACCCCTCCAGCAGATTATATTGCACTGTATCGGCGGCGTATCACGTTACACTGATCCGATAACTGGCAGCAGCGGTACCAATCAGCGACGACCGCTGTTCCCTCGCGTAGCCACATCAGGAGACCAGGTTGGCAGTCCGCCACGCCTTGCTATGGATTCAGCAGGCTTCTTCATTGCGCCGTGGCTCCAGGCAGCCGTGAATCCGTAAGATGGCAGGACCGCCAGCCGTGTTCCGGGGTTCGCGCAAACCAATTCCATTCTATCGAACCCACCGGCTGGATGCCAGACAACCGCACGCTGCGCCAATCCCGGCTGGACCTGTCGGCGCGTTCGTATACCATTTATGGTTCGCCTCGTGGCTCGGGACGCACCCTGTTACGAGGCAGCATGGACGCTTGCCGGCGGCGCGCACTCACCCAAGGAGCTGCTGCTGTGGCCTGGAACGGTTTTCGTGACGATCTGGCCGATTGGCTCGCCGAACGCGAGATCCTCGAATCAGACCGCCACTGGGTCGTCGGCGTCTCAGGCGGACCCGACTCCACGTTGCTGGCGCACGCGCTGGCGGAAGTGTCAGAATGCCGCAATCTCGACTGGAAGCTCCATCTGGCCCACCTGCACCACGGCCTGCGCGGCGCGGAGGCCGACGGTGACCAGGAGTTCGTCCGGGAATTGGCGGGCGAACTGGACGCCACCTTTCACCATGAACAGATCGACGTCCCGGCCGTGGTTGCCGCCGGGGGGGGCTCCACCGAAGAGGTTGCCCGCGAGCAACGTTATGCATTCCTGGAACGCGTGGCCCTCAAGGTCGGCAGTGACCGGGTGGCGGTGGGACATCATGCAGACGACGACGCCGAGACGATTCTGCACCGCATTTGTCGCGGTACCGGACTGCGTGGTCTGGCCGGCATGCTGGCGGTACGGCCGATTCGCGCGGGAAGTCGCGTACGGCTGATCCGCCCGCTGCTTCACCAGCGCCGTGAGCGGATCGACAGCCTGCTGGAAGAGCGCGGCTGGCCAAGCCGATGTGACTCGACAAACGCCGCCTCGTTGTTTACGCGGGGGCGGATTCGCAATGTGGTCATTCCGCTGTTGCGCGAGCAGATGAACCCGAACGTCACCGATGCGCTGCTGCGGCTCGGCGAGCAAGCGCGCTGGCTGGGCACCTATTTGCAGGATGCCGCCGCACGCACGTTTGACTCACTAATCGTCTCTGAAGGCCCGCAGCGCCTGGTGTTGAACGCCAAGGCCCTGCTCACCAAACAGAGGATCATCCAGGCGGAAGTCGTGCGGCTGGCCAGCTCGCTGGTAATCGGCGGCGAGCAGGATCTGAGCTTTGCACACATTGAGGCGGTGCTCAAGCTGGCGCACGATCCGGCTAGCGGCAAGGAGGTACACCTTCCCGGCCGCGTCGCCGTGCGGAAGCAGTATGACCGCCTGGACTTTCGGCCGCAGGCACAGGTTGAGCCGGCGCCGGAGGTTTCGACTGTCTACCTCAAGTGCCCGGGACGGACCCGCTTGCCGGCGCTCGGCGCTGATCTCGAACTGCGGGAAACCGCGATCGACGCCGGTAAGATCGAAGAGCTGCGTCGCGCGAACAGCCCGTACGAAGAGTGGATTGACCTGGAGCGTGTCCAGCCGCCGGTACTCGTGCGCGGGCGCCGGGATGGTGATCGGTTTCGCCCGCTGGGGGCCCCGGGCGCGAAGACGATCAGCGATTTCCTGATCGGCGAGAAGATTGACCCGCTACAGCGGGCGCGCACCGGCGTGGTGTGCGATCAGGCGGGGGTCATCTGGGTGATGCCGCTGCGCATCGATGAGCGTGTCAAACTGCGATCCACTACCAAGCGGGCACTACACCTGTTATTCCACCCCCAGTTGCCGCACCAGGTTGATCGCGTATGAGAACCGTGTCCGGCAACGCCGGTTTCTGGGTGTTCCTGGTCGCGCTGGTGCTGCGGCTGGCATGGGTCGTGTGGCGCGCCGCCGGCGCGGCACCGACGCTCGAGTTCGACGACGAAGCGCTGCACTGGCAACTGGCGCAGAACCTGGTCGGCGACGGAATCCTGGCCACCGACGACGGCCGCTATGCGGCGCGCATGCCGCTGTATCCTCTGTTCCTGGCACTGTTTGCGTGGCGCGGCCCCGGTGGCATCCTCGCCGCACGCCTGGCGCAGGCTGTCATCGGGGCGATCACGGCGTGGCTGGTGTATCGGTTCGCACAGGAAGCGCTCGGCCGGCGTCCCGGCCTGATCGCCGGCCTGTTGGCGGCCTGCGATCCATACAGCATCTTCTTCTGCAACCTGCTGTTGACGGAGGTGCTGTTCACGCTCGCGGGCGTGGGGCTGACGTACACGGCGTGGATGACGCTGAGGCGGCCGCACGAGATCAGCCGGCGCGGGTTGGTCGCTTTGGCGCTATTAGGGCCGATTGCAATACTGACTCGACCGTCCGCGGCGGCTTGGATCCCACTTATCTGGCTGGTTCTGTGGCTCTTCTCCGAGAACAGGATTCGGGCGGCTTACCGCATGATCGGCCTTGGCCTGGTGTGCGTCGCATTGCTGCTGCCCTGGGGGTTGCGCAATCGCCTGGTGATTGGCAGCTATGCCTGGCTGAGCACCAACGGCGGCGTGACGCTGTATGACGCGCAGGGCCCACAAGCGACCGGGGCCAGTGACCAATCCTTCCTCCAGCACATGCCCGAATTGGCCGCGCTTGATGAGGTTCAGGTCGATCGCCGACTGGGAGCACTCGCCAGACGCCACATGTGGCATGATCCGTATCGCGTGGTACGGCTGGCGGGCGTGAAATTTGCGCGCACGTGGAATCCGCGCCCGAATTACGAGCAATACCGGGGCGGCCTGGCCGGGCTGGTCAGCGCCGCGTTCATGCTGCCGGTGATCGTCGCCTCGCTTGTCGGTGTGTTTCGCCTGGTCGGGCAGTTGGGCTCACCCAGCGCACGTCGGCGCCGGCGGCTGCTGATTGTGCTGCTGTGGCTGCCGATCGCCTATTTCACGCTCGTACACTGCATCTATATCGGAAGTTTGCGCTATCGTGTGCCGCTGATGCCGTTCATGATTATCTCAGCAGCGGCCGCTTTTGTCGTAACGCACGATCCAGTCGGTACGGCACGCGGTGAAGGACGGCTCTGGACAAAGGCCGCCTCAAGGCAGGTATGACGGTCTGGCGGGGGTGGCACGTGCGCTGACTGACGGGTAGACTGCTTGGTTCGAGAATGCGTTAATCAGCTAATCCCTCTGACTCGTGGTGCGGAGATTTATGAAATGAGAAGAGCGAACACACGCAACCTCATGTACGCGATCGGCATTTGCACGGCACTGCTCGCAGTCGCCGCCGTGGCGCAGGATGAGGACCGGCCAAGACCGAGGATGCCAAGGCGACGGCCCTGCCGCGCGCCGAACTGATGATCGAGCAGAAGGGCGAGCCTCTGGGCAAGATCGTCTTCGAGCTGGACATCGAGAAGGCCCCGTACAGTTGCTACAACTTCATCCGTTACGCCGAGGATGGGTACTACAACGATACGATTGTTCACCGCGTAATCCCGACGTTCATGATCCAGGGTGGCGGGTTCACCGCTGATATGGACGTCAAGAAGGAGGGGCTCCGCGAGGGCATTCCCAACGAATGGAAGAACGGGCTCAAGAACATGCGCGGCACGGTCGCGATGGCCCGGCAGGGCGGCAAGCCGGACTCGGCCACCTCCCAGTTCTTCATCAACGTGGTCGACAATGAGCGACTCGATCGCCCGCAGCGGGATGGGGCGGCCTACGCCGTATTCGGCAAGGTCGTCGAGGGCATGGATGTCGTTGACAAGATCCGCGAGACGCCTTGCATCGTTCACCCCAAGTACCCCGTGCAGGGACCGGGCGTTACGCCGGATGCGGCGGTCATCATCAAGAGCGTGAAGATCACAGGTGAGTTCGACCGCAAGAAGCTGGGGGCCAAGTTCGAGCAGGCCAGGCGCGCGAAAATGGAAGAGGAAGCCGCACTGAAAGCCCGGGAGACCAAGAAATTGACCGACCTGATCGCCAAAATCGAGACCGAGACGGGCAAGAAGATCCAGAAGACCGAGTCGGGATTGATGTACGTGGTTCTGGAAGAGGGTGACGGGCCTAGCCCCAAGCCGTCCGACACTGTCGAGGTTCACTACACGGGCTGGCTGGTCGATGGCACCAAGTTCGACAGCTCGCGCGATCGCGGCTCACCCGCCAGCTTCCGCCTGACGGGCGTCATCTCGGGTTGGACCGAAGGCGTCGGGCTGATGAAGGTCGGCGGCAAGCACAAACTGGTTATCCCGTACGAGCTGGCATATGGCGAGCGCGGTCGTCCGCCGACAATCCCGCCCAAGGCGACGCTCGTTTTCGACATCGAGCTGCTGGGCATCAAGTAGCGCCGGGAGTCGGAGGCGCCGTATGACACCGACGGCCTGCGGAGGCGCAGGCCGCTACAGCGCTGAACGCGTGACCCGGTCTGGCTGGAAACGGTACCAGCTTGGCACCTTGACGGAGACATCATATGGCCGCATCCGCCGGCAAACCGCGTGTTGCGCTCGACATCGTATCGGGAGATGAGGCGTGGGGCGCGATCGTGCTCGAGCTCGACGCTGAGGCCGCCCCCAAGACGGTCGAGAACTTCCTGCAATACGTCGATGACAAGTTCTTCGACGAGACCGTGTTTCATCGCGTTATACCCACGTTCATGATCCAGGGCGGCGGGTATACGGCCGACGCCCAGCCCAAGGGTGAGGGGCTGCGCGAGCCGATCGAGTGTGAATCCGCCAACGGGCTGAACAACAAGCTGGGCACCATCGCCATGGCGCGCACGGCTGATCCGCACTCGGCCACTTCGCAGTTCTTCATCAATGTGGCCGACAACACCATGCTTGATTATCCGGGTCAGGATGGCTGGGGGTATTGCGTGTTCGGCCAGGTCGTGGATGGGCAGGATGTCGTTGACCGCATCAAGGATGTGGAGACCAAGTACAATCCGCAGATGGCCGAAGATTCGTTGCCGGTTGTGCCACCCATGATCAAGCAGGTGCGACGACTGGAGAGCTGACGCGTGAAAAAACGCGTCCTGATTCTCTGCACCGGTAACTCCTGCCGCTCACAGATGGCCGAGGGCTTCTGGCGACACATGGCCGCCGCGCAGTGGGATGTGTTCAGCGCCGGCCTGGAGCCGCACGGCGTTAACCCGCTGGCGATCAGGGTGATGGCCGAGGTCGGCATCGACATCAGCGGCCACACCAGCGACTCGGTGGCTGATTACGTCGATCAACATTTCGACCTGGTTGTTACAGTGTGCGGCAACGCCGACACACACTGTCCGCGCTTTGCCCACGCCGCGCCCAAGGAGCACTGGCCTTTTGAAGACCCGGCCGGTGCCGGCGGTAGCGACGAGCAACGACTGCCGCTCTTTCGCGCCGTGCGCGACCAGATTCGGCGTCGGCTGACCGAGTACCTGGCGCAGGCGACATAGCGGTCAGGCACGGCAAGCTCGGCCCTACCGGTCTTGTTCCAGGTCTGCGATGCGCGCGGCGACTGCGGCGCGCAGCGGATCACCTTCCGGCAAACCGCGCTCAATGAGCCGAAATCGCTCGATCGCCTCGTCAATCCGACCGTTGGCGACCAGCACTTCCGCGAGGTTTTGATTGGTCTCCAGCTCGGCCGGGGCGAGCTGGTGTGCAATCCGCGCGTGGTCGAGTGCCTGCCGCGGGGCGGCGATGTGCAGCAGCACCGCGAGCTGCGTGTGTGCCCGCCAGTTTTCAGGATCGGCCGCAACAACCCGCCGTAGCGCGGCCACGGCGCGCGGCGTTTGGTCCGTTCCGATAGCGGCGCGGGCCAGTAGCCAGTTGGCCGCCGGGCTTTCCGGATCCTGTTGCTGGGCGGTCTGGGCCGACTCAAACGCGTCGCGGTATCGCCCAACGCTGAGCAGTACTTCGCCGAGTTCCAGGTGTAGTGCGGTGTTTCCGGCATCGCGCGCCGTCAGCGCGCGCAGAGCGGTTATGCGGTCGTTCGCCTCGGCGGCGGCGCCGCGCACTTCGGCGAGTATTTCCTGCGACAGCTCATCGACCGGCCCGAGACTCGTGGCCAGCTCGAGGTAACGCGCGGCGCGGGCGTTGTCCTTCAGCAGGTACGCCACAATGCCGCCGAGTTGCAACGCGTCGAGCGTTCGCGGCGAAATCTCGAGGGCGCGTGCGATGCACTCGTCGGCACGCCGCAAGTCTTCGGCCGAGCGCGCGGGCTTGTTCACCAGGGCTTCGGCGAGGTTGAGGTTGATGTGTATGCTCTGGGGGTGTGTTCTGACGTCGGTCTCGAAGAGCGTCAGGTTGGACTGCCAGTCCGTTGCCCGGATCGAGCTGCGCAACCCCAACGCCGCCAGCACCGCCACGCCGGCAACGCCGATGAGACGTGCGGTGGCTGGTTTCGCCTCGTTTGCGCGACTGATCTTTCGCCACGCCGCCATGATGCCCACCGACGCCACCATCAAAAAGGGCACAGATGGCCAGTACATCAACCGCTCGGCGAGCGTGACGCCAATGGTCAGGAAGGCGTTGGAAATCAGGACATAGCTGGCGACGAAGATGGCGGCCAGCGTCGCGACGATCCGCACGGGTCGGCCGGGCCGGAAGATGCCGAGCAGCGCGACGAGCGTCGCAAGCGATACCAGCGCTCCCAGTATGGTCATGGCGTTTACGCCGGCGGCCGGATCAATCACCGCCAGGCCATAGTCCGCACTGAGGCGATTGGGAAGCACGAGTAGTCGCGCGTAATTACCGATTATTGTGAAGACACCCACGAAGCACTGAAGCGGCGTGGCCACCGTAAGCGGGTTACCGTAGTGACTGGGCGGTGCGATACGCGTCAGGTGTCCGCCGAGCGCGGCGTAGCGCAGCGGGAGATAGACCGCGACGGGCACGAGCAGAACAGCCGTGAGCGTGATCCGCCGTGACCAGGTTGCGGGTCGAGCGCTGTGGCCCCTGGCCAGCAGCGCGATCAGCGCGACCACCGGGTAGCAGATGGCCGACTCCTTCGACGCCAGTGCCATGAAGAACAGCGCGCTGGCGACGACCGCGGCGCGGATGCCGGGAGGGCGCGACCCGCGCAAGAGCACAAGCAGGCCGGCGAGCATGCCCACGGCTCCGAGCAATTCCGCCCGGCCCACAATATTGGCGACGGCCTCGACATGAATCGGGTGCAGCGCGAACAGCAGTGCGGCGCAGGTCGCGGTCGCTCGATCATGGAGCAGCAGGTGGGCGACATGCCAGACGAGCGCGGCGGCGAGCGCGTGCAGAAGAAGATTGACCAGCAGAAAGCCCGCGGGCCGCGCGCCGTGCAGGGCGAGATTGAGGGCATAGGTGGTCATCGCCAGTGGGCGATAGAGCCGGTCACGCCGCGCGTCGAGCACGCGCGCATCTTCACCGGCGGGTCGCCAGTAATCGCTCAACCACAATGTCGGGATATTGGCTGGATCGTGCAGGCGGATGTTGTCGCGAATGATGGGGATGTCGTCATACGTAAAATCGTTCATCAGCGCGGGGACAAAAGCGACAGTTGCCAGCGCGGCGGCCAACCACGGTCCACGACTCCAGCGAGGCGCGCCCGGTGCTTCGCGGCCAAGGTCGCCGGGCGGCGCCGGGGTGGTTTGGCCATCGTGCTTCGAGCGCCGGCCGCGCTTCATAAGCTACTGCTGCCTCATGAGTTGGATTGGTTGTTGGCGGTCAGGCGGAGATAGCAGGCCCGCATGCGGCTGCGTCAGGACTGCCATGCACTCGCTGCCGCGACCTGTTAGGAGCCGACGTTCTGCTCTGGAGTGGCAACGGCCGGTGGGGCTGGAATTTTCAGCGAGTCGCTCGCGCCTGCGAGCTGCTCCTTCATCAGGCGCCCAACCTTGAATTTCACGGTGCGCTTACCGGGTACGTTGACGCGCTCGAGCGTCTTGGGGTTTTGAGCGATGCGTGCGGCGCGCGCTTTGACTTCAAATACGCCGAAGTCTCTGAACTCCAAGCGGTTACCTTGACCTAACTCGTTGATGATCTCATCGAGAAAGGCCTGGACAACCTGTTTAACCAAAACGCGCCGCTGGCTGGTGCGACCGGCGATGCGGTCAACCAAGTCTTTCTTGGTGATCGTCGTCATCATCTTCCCCAGTATGAGCTCCGCCCGCCGACGGATGCTCTCCCGAGTCGGTTCGTCGTTGAAGCACGAGGCACGGCACCCGGCCGCCATGCCTAACGCGTGCAAGAGCATCATGTTAAGGTGTCAGCGGGGTGCGTTCAAGCGGATTTCTCAGGGAGGTGCAGTGTTAAGTTCTCTCTCCAGCAGTATTTATCAGCGGAACCGGGCCGGCAGCCCCGGTTATGGCCGTGCGCGGGCGGTTTCAACGCGCCACGGCCTTGGTGCGGCGGGCCTTCGTTTTCCGGGCGGTTTTCTTGCTTTTCGCCGCCTTCCTGGTCTTGCCGCGCTTGGCAGCGGCGGCCTTCCTGGTCGCGGCGCGACCGCGTTTGGCCTTTATTGTCCCGCGCCGAGGTTTGGGTTTACCCACGGCGAGTGCCTCCGGCAACGCCACCTCGATCACATCTTCGATCCGTTTGGCAAAGATGAGCTTGAGGTCGTCGCGTACATCCTGGGGAACCTCGTCGAGGTCCGGCTGATTTCGATCCGGCAGGATGATCGTGTCCAATCCGGCGCGGTGAGCGGCCAGGAGCTTTTCCTTCAGCCCGCCGATCGGCAAGACGCGCCCACTCAGTGTGATTTCGCCGGTCATGCCGAGGCGCCGCCGCACGGGAGTGTCGAGGATGAGTGACAAAAGCGCGCTGACGATGGCCACGCCCGCGGACGGTCCATCCTTCGGTATTCCACCGGCCGGTACGTGTACGTGCAGGTCAACGTCGGGCAGGTTTTCGAGCGATATGCCCCACCGTGCGGCCCGCGAGCGCACGAGCGAGAGGGCGGCCTGGGCCGACTCGCGCATGACATCGCCAATCTGGCCGGTGAGCTGGAAGCCGCCGCGCCCGGGCATGGCGAGGGCCTCGATGAAGATCAAATCGCCGCCCACGGGTGTGTAGGCCAGGCCGGTTGCCACGCCGGCCGGCGCATCATCGAGGGCGGTCTCGCGCTCAAAGCGCTGCGCTCCGAGGTACTGCTGAAGGTCTTCGGGGCGCACGACCTTAGAGATGCGCGTTTTACGGGCGACCTTGGCGGCTATGCCGCGGCAGACGGAGCCGATGAGACGTTCGAGATTACGCACGCCGGCCTCACGCGTGTGGTTCTCGATGATCGTGCGAATGGAGTCGTCCTCGAATTTGATCTTACGCCCGGTCAGACCATTCTGATCGAGCTGGCGCTTGACGAGGTAGCGCTTGGCAATCTCCATCTTTTCGGCGGTGGTATAGCCGGCCAGCCCCAGGATTTCCATGCGGTCCAACAGCGCCGGCGCGACCGGGTCCATGTAATTGGCGGTCCCGATGAAGAGCACGTGCGAGAGATCGAAGGGCACGCTGAGGTAGTGATCGGTGAATGTGTGATTCTGCTCGGGGTCGAGCACTTCAAGCAGCGCCGATGCCGGGTCGCCACGGAAGTCCGCGCCGAGTTTATCGAGTTCGTCGAGCATCACGACGGGATTGCGCGAGCCGGCCTTGCGAATCTCCTGGACGATGCGTCCGGGAATCGCGCCGATGTACGTGCGGCGGTGCCCGCGGATGTCGGCCTCGTCGCGCACGCCGCCGAGCGCGATCCGGATGAACTTGCGGCCGAGCGCGCGCGCGATGCTCTTACCGAGTGAGGTTTTGCCGACGCCGGGCGGGCCGTGAAAGCACAGGATCGGTCCTTTGCCGTCGGGCTTGAGCTTGCGAACCGCCAGATACTCGAGGATGCGGCGTTTGATCTTCTCGAGTCCGTAGTGGTCCTCGTCGAGGATGCGTTCGGCGCGGGCCAGGTCGAGCTTGTCCTTGGTTTCGTGCTGCCAGGGCATGTCACAGAGCCAATCGAGGTAATCGCGTATGACCCCGTGCTCGGGCGAGTTCTGCGAGATGCGCTGGAGCCGATCGAGCTCGCGATTGGCCTCCTTGAGCACAACCTCGGGCATGGCGGCGGCGTCAATGCGCTTGCGGAGCTCGGCCATTTGTTGTTGCTGGCCGTCGTCCTCGCCGAGCTCCTTCTGAATGGCCTTGAGCTGTTCGTGGAGGAAGTACTTACGTTGAGTGCTGTCGATCTGCTGGCGTACGTCCGTCTGGATCTTGTTTGAAAGCTGGAGAACCTCGAGCTGGTTGTTGAGCGTGACGTTGACCTTGCGCAGCCGGTCGGCGATATCGAAAGTCTCGAGCAGCTCCTGCTTTTGAACCAGGCCGAGCGAGAGATTGGCGGCCAGGAAATCGGCCAGGGGGCCGGGTTTGTCGATGTTGGCCAGCATGGTGCGCGCTTCATCAGGCACGTTCTGGCTCAGTTCGATGACTTGCTCAGCGCTGCGGCGTGCGCTGTGCGCCAGTGCTTCGGTTTCCAGCGAGGTGCCCGGGTCGTCCTGGTGCGGGTTGACTATCGCTTTCCAGTAGGGCTCGGTCTCGACGAATCTCTCCAGTCCGATGCGGGAGACGCCGTGTACCAGCAGGCTGTGGCTGCCATCGGGCATTTGCAGCAGCTTGAGCACGCGCGCGATCGTACCGACGCGATAGACGTCCTCGATTCCGGGATCCTCGACAGACTCGTCGCGCTGCGTGAACACGGCCACGAGCTTCTCGCCGGCTAGCACCGCATCAATCAGGCGTTTGGACTTCTCGCGCCCGATGGTCAGCGGGACGATTGTCCCTGGGAAAATGACCACCCGGCGTACGGGCAGCACGGCGATTTCATGCGGGACGCGCTTGATACCGGCCTGCCCATCGTCTTCCGACAGGGAGTCGTGCGCCTCGGCGTCTTCGTTGCCGGTATCGGGCCTCTCGGCCTGTCCTACGCTTTCTTCTTTGGCAGATGAATCCATAGGTATCCCTTGCGGTAAGCAGCTTCGACAGCGCCACCGTCAACAAGGTCCGGCAACTCGATCTGGCGGCGGAACGGCCCTTCGTCGATCTCCATGACCAGCACGCTCAGCGGTCCGTCGTGCTGATCGGGGCGGGGTTTGCGGCGCGCGCCGGTAATGACGACCAGTCGATCCTCGATGCACTCCACACTGACCTGGTTTTCCTCGATACCGGCCAGGTCAACGCAGATAAAGTAGGCCTGTTCGCCTTCGTAGACGTTGGTGGCGGGTTGCCAGGCGCGGGCGTCGCGAAACTGGAAGAAGGTGCGGTTGTGCATCTCCTCGATCATGTCGTGGATGCTCCGCGACCAGTCATCAACGTGCGAGTCGTCACCGAAATTGCGGGGCATGGCCAGCCACCTCGCGACCAGGAAGTCAGCCGATCAGGGGGATCTGCTTATCCGCTGATGTTATCCGCAAAGAGCCCGGGAAGTAAGGTCGTGGCCGCTACATCTCGCCCGCGCCCGGTTTGCGGTCGAATCGGGCGGCGCATGACAGAAACAACGAGGAGGCGTATACTCACACATCAACCTGACCGCGTGCCGGCGGTGGCGGGATTCGGCCGGCAGCGCGGTTGTGCAGCGAGGTGAGCGAAATGAGTGAGACAACCGCGGCGGTGCGGGCACCCCAGGCCATGCCGGAGGCATCCGCACCTCGGCCGCTCAAGCCGATTCTCAAACGGGTTTTGATTCTGGGGCTCGACGGCGCCACGTTTGACGTGCTGGACCCGATGATGGAGTCCGGCCGTATGCCAAACCTGAAGCGTTTTGTGGCCAACGGCGCGGCGGGCGTGCTGCGCTCGACGATGCCGCCGATCACACCGGCCGCCTGGACGACCTTCATGACCGGCAAGGGGCCCGGACGCCACGGCATCATCGACTTCGAGAAGTACAGCGTCGCGGACGGACAGCTCTCGTTCAACAGCACCTATGAGATTCGCGAAAAAACCATCTGGCAGATACTCAGCGACAAGGGGCTGCGCGTCGGCAGCATCAACGTGCCGATGACCTATCCACCCCATCCGGTCAACGGCTTCATGATCAGCGGCTTTGAGACCCCCAGCATCGACGCGGAATTCACCTATCCGCGTGAACTGAAGCAGGAGATTTTCGACGTCCTGCCGCATTACAACTATCGCACGAACTGGCAGCGCAAGGCGCTCGGCGGGCAGGACGTGCTGGCCACCAACCTCGACTACATATCCAACAGCTTTGACCAGGGCTGGGATCTGGCGCGCTACTGCGGCGAACGCTACGGCTGGGATGTGTTGATGGTCATGTTCAAGCTGGTCGATAACCTGCAGCACAAGGCGTGGAAGTATCTGGACCCGCGTTTCAACAAGAACTACCCGCGGCAGGCGGAGATGGCCGCGGCGTGTTTCAGCCGCCTCGATGACGTGTTGCTCAAGTTTTTCAAGTATGCCGAGCAGCGCGAAGCCGGCGTGCTGATCATGTCCGACCACGGGCATGGCAGTCTCGACGGAAAGGCCCAGGCGAATCTGCTGCTGCACCGCTGGGGCTACCTGTCGCTCGACAGCCCGCTACAGCGGGCGGCGACGCGCGCGCGCCACTGGCTGTACCGCCTCTCCAAAGGCAAGATGACGCGCTTCGAGCAGGGCAATCGTGGCATCGAGTCCGACCTGGCGGTGGATTGGTCACGCACCAAGGCCTGTGTAATGCACGCGGGCATTTATGGTTTCCTGTACCTCAACCTCAAAGGCCGCGGCCCACACGGGATCGTGGACCCGGCTGACTACGAGCGGATTCGCGACGACCTGATCGCCCGCTTTCTCAGCGCCGAGACGCGCAACGCGCGTGGCAAGTCAGTCAAGATATTCACGGAAGTCCACAAGACCGAAGAGCTGTACGGTTGCAGTCGCGATGACAGCCCGGACTTGCCCGACCTGATGCTCGTGCCGCAACCGGGGCTCGCGGTCGTGCGTAAGATCCGCGGCAGCCGGCTGGTGCGCTGGTCGTCACTGAAACGCCTGGAGGGCACGCACCGCGTGGAGGGGGTGCTGGCGATTGGCGGCCCGCATGTCGCTCCCGGCGTGCGCGTTTCGGCGGACATCGGCGACGTGGCCCCGACGTTGCTGGCGCTGCTGGGTCTGCGCGTGCCGGCCGACATGGAAGGTCATGTCATCGACGGAGCCTTCTCCACCAAGCTCGTCGTCGAGCATGAGCCGCCCATCAAGAAAGAGGCCGAGGCGCACGACGAGGTTTACAGCGAGGAAGAGAAGCGCATCCTGCAGCAGCGCCTCAGCGATCTGGGCTACCTCGAATAGCAGGGGCCGCTCACTGTTGGAAGTGCTGTGATACCGCGGGGGGCGGGAGTCGGGGACGCGCCTGTGGCCAATCAGCGCGGCGATCGGCGACCGCCGGCGCTGAGCGCCTCGCGCAACGCGTCAGTCACATTGTGCAGCGGTTGCAGCGTCACGCGCGGCTCATCGACCGTCCCGGTCACGCGGTATTGAACCAGGTCTTCGCGCGCGATATTGATCAGATCGAGAATCGGCGTGTCGGGAAGGTCGGGCGGGGCGGCGACGAGCGTAAGGTCGATCGCTCCCGTGCGCGTGTGCCAGCGACCTTGACCTTCGAGTCGCGTGCCACCCATCTCAATGCCCACCCATTTGATGAAGAAGATCGAGCCCTCCCAGTCAAACCGCAATTCGATCCGCTCCGCTCGGCTGCCCAACCCGCGCTGCGTGCGCCGGCCGGCCTCGGCCAGTGACGCCAGAATGGGTGTCCGGGCGGTGGCCGCGTGGCGAATCGTAAGCGCCCCGCCGCCGCGCCGACTACCGGCGTTCCTCCCAGTACCCCGCACGAACACGTGCCCGTCGAGCCGGGCGTCGACCCCACTCGGCCCGGGCGCCGCCGCGCTCAGCGCATCATCCCCGTCGCGCAGCAGGAACTGCTCGAGGACGATATTCCGCAGCCTTACGGAGATCTCGTGCTCGCCGGTCCGCGTATTGATAGCGCCAAAGCCACGCAGCTCGCCGCCGCACAACAGGCCGCTCACGTCCTCGATGTGAACGCGCGGATCTCCGGGCACCACGTACAGGCGTCCCTCACAGTCGCGCAACGGGCGGCCGGCCAGCATGGCCGCATCCAGTTGGAAATCGGAGTCCAGATTAACCTGGTTGCCGGTCACAACCACGCCGCGCGGCCGCGCGGCGCGCAGTTGCCCCGAGAAGTCAGTCAGCTCGAGCCCGAGATCGAGTTCGGCCGCCTCGAACGACAGCGTGCCATGTACCTCCCAGCGGCGATCGCCCGTCATCGAAATGGCGAACTCATCCAGCGCCGCACTGAGCGTGCCGGTGGGACTCAGCCTGCGCAGCAGATCCCGCAGGCCCTCCGGCATGGCGGCGATCAGCTCATCGTTGATCGGCACGTGGCGCGCGTTGATGGTCAAGCGCGATTCTGCGCCGGGAACGCCCCAGCGGCCCTCGCCACCCATGACCACATGCGCGTCGCCGCCGAACGCGGCGTGCGTCTCTTCCAGTTGGAAACCGTCGGCGTCAAGGACGACCCGTCCGCGGACATTCCGAAAGTCGAGCGGAAACGGCTGCGGACGCATCTTGTCGGCGGTGATGTCGATCGAGGCCAACTGATTGGGATCCGCCGCCGAGTCGCGCCCGATGCTAACCGTCATTTCCCCAGCTCCGGCCAGGCCCAGGCGGTCGGTGACGCGGGCCCAGCGCGGCGGAACAAGCTGACGCAGCAGTTGTCCCATGGAATTTGCCCGGGCGTTCAGGCGCAGGCGGAGATCTCGATCCCCAGTGTCCGGGCCGATCTCGCCACTGGCCGTCAATGAGCCGGCGTCGCTGGTGCAACTTACACCGACGATCTGCGAGCGACCCGCTTGCGTGTTGAGCCAACCATCCGTGACGTGCCAGCTTTCATCCTGGGCGAACGAATCGAGGCGGCCATCCAGCACGCGGGCCGCCACGTGGTTCTCAAGCCCGTCAGGCGAGGCGGACGACCAGGCCTGCCCCCAGACATCCACAGCGCCGTCGAACCGCAGTCCGATTGGCTCGTCTGTCGCGGTGTCGCCGGCGGCGCCGAGGCTGGTCGTCTGACTCACCGTCAGGTTGCCCAGTGAGAACTGCCATGCTTCACCGTCGCCCGCGGTCGAGGCGTGCAATCGCCCGTCGAGTTGGGCCGTCGCGCCGGAATACATGCCGCGCAGATCACGAACGTCGATCACCCCCTCCTTGATCGTCACCAATCCCTCGGCGGGCCCGATGCGCCGCTCATCAAGCGCGACACTTCCCAGCATCAAACGCGCCGACACGTCCGTGGATGTCGGCTTGGCGCCCGCGGCCCGCGTGCTGGACGGCCGCGTGAGAGATACGTCTATGTCGGCGAGGCCGATTGGGTGGGTCTGGTCCCATAGCCTGCGGTATTCGGCCGGCAATGCCGCGTACAACTCGCCGTCAAGTGGAACATTCGTCGCCCGAAAGCGCAGGGCAAACCCGGTCCAGTGGCGCGGCTCATCCAGGCGCCCGTCGCCGTGGATTGTGCCGCTGCCGTGCCGCGCCCGCAGGCCGTCGAGCCATACGTGGTTGTTCTTGAAGCGAACCATGCCGCGCGCGTCGGTCATTGTGTATGGGAAGCGATAATAGCGACAGGTGGCCCCGAGCCCTTCTATGCTCCCGCTGACATCCCACGACAGGCCCGGCGCCCTTTCGGCTCGCACCACTACGTTCAACTGCCCATCCGGCTGATAGTCCTTGAAGAAGGCCCGTACCGGATCGGGCAGACGCGGGGACCTGACGAACGCGGGGTGCGAGGCGAGCGTCGGCAGCGTAATCTCGCGCGCCGTGAATTCCAGGTTGACCAACCAGCGGTCGAGCGACTCGGCGTTCAGGCGCAGCGGTCCCGCCGGTGCCGTGGCGCGCAGCGTGACCGTGGCGGCCGCGTCGTGCAGGCGGGCGTGAAGCTCGCCGGTGAGTGCATGGTCGGTGAGGCTGAGTTGGCCGGCGCCTCCGTCAAACACCAGATAGCGGTCGGCCGGCGCCCCATCACGACTGTAAGATTCGTCATCCTCCACGGGGACGGAGCCGCGCAATTCGCTGAGCGTCACCTGGGCGCCGGTCAGGTGCCAGTCATTCAGGACCATGCGATCAAGCCGCAGTTTGCCCTGCACGTTGAATCTTCCGAGCAGGTCGCTAACCGCCGCGGGAACGTTTGCGTGACGTGCCGCCTGGCGCAGACTGTCCAGTGACAGCCACCCGACGCTGATTTGCAGCGCGCCACTCGCGGCTGCGAGTTCGGCTTGGGCGAGCGGCTGGGTGGCGGGGCCGCCGACGTGGTCGACGCGCACGATGGACCGCGTCTTCTCCGTGCGCCCGTGTACCGAGACCCGCCATTGCTCGCGCAGGCGTAAGCGTCGCTCTTCAACCGACCACAACTGGATCTGCACGCGGTCGAGGTTGAACAATGGCAGATGCTGCCCGGTTGAATAGGGTCGCGGCTTGCTCAAGCCGGTGAACGTTATGTTGCCATCGCCGGTTGAGCTTCTGATCAGGCTCAACGTTACGCTGCCCGCGTGTACGGATGTCGGCTCGAAGCGGCCCCAAAGCAGAGGCCACAGTTTGCAGCGCACGCGCAGATCGTTGATGCGCAGAATCGGAAGCTGCGCCGGTTCGTCCACCTGGCGGTGCAACGGGGCATCCGCGCCGAGTCCGACATCCAGATCGGTGACCTGGAGGCCAAACCACGGAGAGAAGGTGACGCTGTCGATTCGCACGTCCGCGTTTGCGACGGTGGTGAAGAGTTCTGCGATGCCGGCGCGCAGGCGCGCCGGACGCGTGCGATACGCAAAGAGCGCGCCGAATCCGACCACCGCGATCAGCAGCGCGCAGCCGACTCCATAGGTCAACCGTCGGCGCAATCGCCGCCGGCGTGGCCGGGTCGGTGCTCCATTCTCGTCGGGGCCTGTACTGCTCACGGGATCATTGTGGCATGCTCACGCCCAGCGGCAAGCTGTTGGCAGGACATCGGCGGGTCCGACCGCCCAGCCGCCGCGGGCCTATACCACTCAGTGTCGCCGCGCGGACGCTCCCACGCCGGCCCGGGCACGGTAACGCGTTGTGTGCGGATGCGGGATTGCTATAATCCAACGTTCGCGGCGCCCGGACCGGCCCAGGTGTATCGTGTCGTGGTCGGGCCTGAGCATCGGGGATGTAGCTCAGTCGGTAGAGCAACGGCCTTTTAAGCCGTGGGTCCAGGGTTCGAGTCCCTGCATCCTCATCTGTAGCGCATGATCGCAGTTTGGGCCCGAGTCGTTTGTCTCGGGCGCGGGAATCCCACCTCAGGCCGGCGCCAGCCGGAGTTTCGACTACTCCCCATTGATAAGGGACGATCAAAAAAAAGTGCGCCCGGGTCGAGCAAGCTGGGGCACGGGACTCTTGCCCGACCCCGGGCCGCGGGGGCGTATCGCGTGAGCCGGGGGGGTAGCTCTGCGAAACGTCCCGGCGAGCCGGCGCCAAGAGGAGGGGGGTCTGGCACCGACCCGCTAATCGGGCACTCGGGAGGGCAGGGGGCATTGGATTGGGTTAATCCACCCGAGTGCCGTCGGTCAACATGTAGCCGAGACCGGAACGCACCATCCGGTCTCGGCATTACCGGCTCACGCGCTCAAACCTAGTCTTACATTGGCGCAAGCCTGGAGGAGAAAGGGCGAATATTAGAACAGCGTCGTTAAACGCCGGCGCGAGGAGATGCGTGTCCTCGGCCGGATACTCAACCGCCGCACCACCGGGCGCATCACTGTGGGTTGTTTCCGCGGACGATCTCGACGCGACCAATTGGGAAGTGTTGGCTCTCTGACAACGAGAATCGATCACGAAACGTCCTCCGCCAGTGGGGAGTGCCTCCTTGATACCAGCCTGTCGGGCCGGGCTGCGGAGCCTGTCGGCCGGTCGGTCGACTACTCCGAGCAACAGCTCGCGCGTAACGCTGCGGTCAAGTTCCGCGGCCGAGGGGCGATACCCGGTTCGCGCCGCATCAGCAATGACGACGTCGTTACTGGTGGTCTGGTTCAACCGCTTGGATGAGGCGGCCAGGGTGGCGACGCGCGCGCCGGCCGAGTCAGCGCGGCGCACATGCACGGTGAAATCACCGGTCCGCGTGTTGGGGCACGGACCTGCGGTTTCCGCGGCAACGTCCTGCCGTGGCGGCCAAAGCGGGACGGAGCGACCGGGAGCACGATCGCACTCGTCGCGCTTCCGGTCTATCAATGATGCCACCCGCTCGGTTGCGGCGGCACAGAAGCCAAATGTTGATTCACTAATGGCCAAAACAGATGTCCTGGTACTTTTGACCCGTGTTTCCGGCTCCCACGAACCGGCGAGCAAGCATGTCTCGGGCACGCAACCGCACAGAGCAGTCGTCAAACCTGATTCGGCTCGTTATCCGAACCGTGCCTGCCCAAGATGTATGGGATGGGCGCTTGGTACGCGCGGAGCGCCTCGGACAGAGATTCGGCCTACTTTTTTTCGACGGCGTCAGAATCGACCGCGTTTCGCGTTCCTGCACGTGGCGTGGCGACAAGCGCCCGCGAGCCGCTGCCCAATCAAGGCCGGCCATGCTTACAGCGTTGTTTCGAGGCGTCGGAGCCGCCTTAGCCCGTTGTCCGTGGCGATCGGCTGGTCAGCGTGAGGACTGTCCGAGTGTGCCGCCAGACACTTGGGCCGGCCGAATCGCGAGCTGGATCTGGAAAAATTCGTATTTTTTAAGTCGTTGTGATAAAATAGGTTACCGGGATTAGTGTGCCCTGGTTGTTCGCCTGGCCCGCCGGGCGCGAGTACGTTACATAATGACTGCGCGGGTGTCTGGCCCGCGACATCTCGTTGGCGAAGCGGAACATGTTTTGAGGAGATGTGCCATGTCTCGCCGTGTGACCAAAATACTGATGTGTGGCCTGGTTGCCGCGTTCATTGTCGGTCTGACCGGCTGTGACGAGTTCGCCACCAAGCTTGGTGACCCATCCGTCGTGCCGAAGTTCACGCTCGAGAAGACCCGATTCGGGACAGACCCAACCGGTTGCGCCGGTAAATCGAAATAGAGGCCGGGTTTGTCTGAACGTTGAGTGGGATCGATAGCGCAAAGGCACGGTTGCGATGAATGGGGCAATTCATCCATACAGACGACAAGATCGGCCGGGGGGAACCCGCAGCGCGCGCGTGAAGCCAATAGAAGGTCCGGTGTCCCCGGGGTTGGACGACGGCCTTCCAGCGCAGGGTGTGGGGCGGGGTGAAACGGTCACGTCGAAAGCGGTAGGCGGTTCAGGAACCGCCTTTGGCAGAATAGTCGACGAGTTGGTCGGCAGGTACGGAGGGCTGCCGCAACTCTTGAGTGATCTTGACAGCGCGGACAAGGAGTTGGTTGCGCCCGCCAAGGAGGTGCTGAGGCATATTGTCTCGGTGGCGGTCGATAATCGCGTCCCGTTACCGCCGCCGTGTTCGAAGTTCAACGATGCGAACTTCGAGGAACGGTTTGTCAACGAGATTTGTGCGAAACTCAAGCCAACGCTTCGGAAACTCCCAGAAGCGGTTTCGGCGCCACATCGGCTGCGAAGCAGCTTCGCGCATGCGGTTCAGCGGCAGTGCGAACGTTCGCGTCGCGTGTTTTTGGCCAGGTATGAGCAGGGTGCCACCCAGTTGCTTGCGGAGGAAGAGGATCGACGGACTTCCGCGCGGCAGCGTGAGCATCGTGACGACGTCGGCTTGGGCGAGTGGTTTGCGCGCGTGCTGGATGGACAGTGGGTGCCGCCGCACACGGCCGAAGTCCTCAAGTACCTCGAGGCGTGGGCGGATGAGCCGCGCGCGGATCGATCGCCTTTGAATGACGAGGGTACGCTTGATGCACGGGCGCTGGCCGGCATGCTTGGATTGACGCCGGGAGAGGTCACGAAGATCATGCGCATCGTTCGGAAGGAGGGAGCGCCGGTGCGCGAGACCCCACGGCGGCAATTCCGCAAGGTGCACAAGCGCCTGCTCAAGTTTGCGTCCGAGCCCTGGGGCTCGTTGGCGGACGCCGAGCTGCGCGAAGAGATGTTCCGGCTTGCGCGCGATCTGGCGTTCAGCTTTGGCCCCGATGACGCGATCGCCAAGGGCGCGAAGCTGCTCGACCGCGCGGAGTTCAGCGGCGCCATAAACGTGCTGCTCGACGAGCGCTCTTTGGCCGAGGTGCATGAACAGCGCACCGTGCTCGAACGGCAGATGCAGACGATCCTCAAGATCTGCGATGCGCTCGAGCGCAACCAGCTCGATGAGGCCTACAAGCTCAGCGGCGCTTTTCTGCTGGACGCCGCGCGCGTACAGCACCACACCAGCCCGGAACGGTTGCAGGTGTTGCTGGCATACTCGCACCTGCTGCACCTCGGTAAGCAGTGGCAGGCGTATGTGGATGTGAACCGGGCCGTGGTCGATCGCTGCGATGAACTGGCCCGCCACAAAGGTGAAAGCGAACTCGACGAGACGCCAGAGTTTGAGAACGCCGTCACGCTGCGGCGCATTCGCACGTACGCGAAGGTCAATGCGGCGAGTTGCCTGTTTCACAACATCGTCAGCACGGCGCGCACGAACGTCTTCCGCGTCACCAGCTATCCCGGACTGGCCGCGCTGGCCGAACGTCTGCGCGAGGTGATTGCCGACGATCCCGATGCCTCGACCGTTCAGGACGAGCTGCTGGTTATCCAGGCACACGTTTTCCGGGCCGCGCATAATCGGTTCCGCGACCGCCACAAGACGGACCACGACCATTGGCGTCGTGAACGCGACCGACAACGTGCCTTGCTGATGGAGACGATCGAGACGCACTTCTTTGACAAAGCGCGGCAGATTCCGGACGCGGCCCGGCTTACGGACGCGGCGCATACCGCCGAGGGCGGCGCCGTTGATCGTACGCTGGATATTCTGGACCAGATGTTGAATGCATATCCGGGCGTGTTGCAGGAGTTGCGGCAGGAGCGCCTGGCGAAGATGCACATCGCCGCCGAGGAGTAATCGCCTTCCGCCCGGCGGGAAGCACACAGAGCGGTCGTCGCGCATATTGCGACGCCGTTGATCTGGGGGGAGACCGGCTCAATCGGTTCGGCCTGTCCAGGGTTGGTGCGTCGACGGCTCACGCGGCGCGGGGGCGACGTGCAGTCACCGTGCTACGGTTAACTACCAGCGGCATAATCCGGATGCCCCTTCGTGCGCACCGCGTGTACAACGCGCGGCTACGCGCCGAGTCGGCGGAAACCGTGCGGTATCATGTCTCCCATGAATCCGTCGAAGGACGATACCGGTCAGCCGCTCGTTGCGTGCGATGCGTGTTGTGGGCGGTTGGCCCGTTGGCTGCGCCTGCTCGGCGTTGATACAACCTATATCGAGGGGATCGACGACGGTGAGCTGGTTGCCCTGGCACTGGCGCAAGGCCGCGTCGTTGTCTCTTCGGACAACGGCTTGTTTCTGCGGCGTGTATTTACACGAGGTGAGCTGCGCGGCGTGCATCTGCCCGTGGGCATCTCGGTCGATGAGCAGCTCGAGATCGTCATCCCCGCGCTGAGCATCACACCGGCGCCGCCACGTTGCACGATTTGCAACGGGTCGCTCGCCCGCGTCGGCCGCGCGGAGGTGGCCGATCGCGTGCCGGCACGCACGCTGGTATGGCTGGCGGAGTACTACGTCTGCGCGGATTGCGGCCACGTATTCTGGGAGGGCACGCACTGGCGCCGGATTGGCAAGCTCCGGGAGCGGTTCTGGAGGTAGTCTCCAGCCATTATCGCGTGCAGACTGGCGCTGGTCGCCCAATCCTGATATAATGCTGGATGTCAATATGAGGGATATCTGATGGATACAAACACTATATATTGTGGCGATGCGATCAAACTGCTCAACGGCGACGAGGAGGGGTGGGTCGACCTTGCTTTTGCCGATCCGCCGTTCAATATCGGTTACGTCTACGACAAGTACCACGACGATGTGCCGGATGCGGAGTACGTGGAATGGTCGCGCGCGTGGATGGCGGCGGTTAGCCGCGCGCTCAAGCCGACGGGGGCGTTTTATATCGCGATCGGTGATGAGTTTGCGGCCGACATTCGGGTAATCGGCCGCGAATTGGGCCTGCACCTGCGCAACTGGATCATCTGGCACTACACATTCGGGCAGAACACGCGCACGAAGTTCTGCCGGGCGCACACGCACATTTTCTACTTCACGAAAGATGCGCGCGAGTTCGTCTTCAATGACCGCGCGTTGCGTTTTCCAAGCGCGCGGCACACCGAGTACCAGGATCTGCGCGCGAGCCCGCTGGGACGATTACCGAATGATGTGTGGGACGAGTTTCCGCGCGTGTGCGGGACGTTCAAGGAGCGGGCGGGGTTTCACGGTTGCCAGATGCCCGAAGCGCTGTTGATGCGCATCATCATGGCCAGCAGCAACAAGGGTGACATTGTGCTCGATCCGTTCGTCGGCAGCGGGACCACCGCCGTCGCGGCCCAACGGCTCGGCCGGGAGTATATCGGGATCGACATTTCGCCGGAGTACGCGGAACACACGCGAAAGCGTCTGGCGGGTGTTGCCGAGACGGACGGCGGCACGCGCGATAACGGCGCCTGGCCGGGGCTGCACGTTGATCACCTCTTGCAGCTCTATCGTGAGACCAAGGTGACGTTGGCGAATCTGCTGCCGAACGAGGTTGCCCTGCGCGTGATTGCCGCGGGATTGAACGCGCGCACGGGCGGCGACTACGACGCGGCGGCCGTCAAGAGTCAGTTCAGCGAGTTGGCCAGATCGCAGCTTCTCCCCAAGCTGCCCAACGACGTCCCGTTCTCGGCGCGGAACCACGTGACTTCCGAAGGCAAGCGCTATGTGAGGGAGGTTACGCGTTATCGGGGGCGAAAAGGGCGGCCCCGCGGAGTCAACGCGTCGACGCAGGAGAGCCCGGCGGAGAGTTAGGGCCGTTTCCGCTGGCGGCGTACCGCGTTTCGCGCCATCCCTCGGCGCAATGTGTAACGGCCGGCGCCTCGCCGGCCGCCGGATATCGGAAACGCCATTTCGTGACGACGGCCTGCGGGGCGCAGGCCGCTACATTGCTACGTCGCCAGGCGCGCGAAACGGCCGAACCGGGAGCGGCGGTAGACGCTGCTGGTGCATCTGAACACGCCGTGCCGGTAACTGCTGGATGGGGGATTCGGACTTCTCCGGCCCCGGCTGCCCCATAATCGCGTGCATCTCCGCCGCGGACGCCGATCTTCCGGCCGACAGCACAGTTTGCGGGCATATTCACCCGAACAATGACTGCGGAGGAGGGAGTCGCGTGACTTCCCAGGCCAACGCCGGGTGAGGCACTGTGCATGATTCGTAGGCCATGGGCTCTCGTTGCCAGCATCCTGGCCGCTCAGTTCATCTGTCTGGCCGCGGGCGTGCTCTGGTACTCGGGCTGGCAGGCGGATGCCTGGCAGCACGCGCTCACTGAGCAGTACGTCGCCAGCCACCAGCATATCACCGCCCAGACCGTACACGAGCTCGCGATCCGGATGAAAGAGCGCGCCCCGGATTCGCACGCCGCCTCGTTGGCGGAGCTTCAGAGGCTGCTCGAGGAACTGCCGCTGCCTCAAGGTTGGCACCTGAGCATCATCGACGCCGACGGCGCGCTGGTGGCGGATCGGCGTCTGCGTGATGAGCCGGCCTTGCGCAACATCCGGCTGGGGCGCTGGCTGCTTCAGGAAGGTGACCAGCGCAAGCCGCTGGCGGAGTGCGTCGCCGGAAACAATAGCATTGTGGCTGGACAGGTGGACACTCCGGACGGCGACCAACTGATCGCCGCCCAGCGCATTGCCGGTTCGCCGTACGTGGCGGTTGTTCACCGCCCGTTGGCGCCGGACCGCTCCGGGCGGACGGTGGCCGGTGTCCCGCTGCGTGGGGCGGGATTCGCGATTGCCGTGGTGCTGGTGTTGCTCACCGGCCTGCTGACGCTGCGCATCATGAATCGCTACGAAAACGAGTTGGCCGTACACAACCGCGGATTGCGCAAGAAGGTTTTTCAGCGCACGGCGGCCCTGGTACAGACGCGCGACGCGATCATGTTCGGTCTGGCCCGGCTGGCGGATTCCCGTGATCGTGAGACCGGGGCCCACATCACGCGGCTCCAGAGTCTCAGCGCCCTGTTGGCGCGTGCCGTGGCGAAGCGACATCCTGAGATAGACAGCGCGTGGATTGAGACGCTGCGGTTTGCGTCGGCGCTGCACGATATCGGCAAGGTGGGGATTCCAGACGCCATCCTGCTCAAGCCGGGGCCGCTGTCGGCGGAGGAGCGGTTGATCATGCAGCAACACGCGGCCATCGGCGCCGAGTGCCTCGCCGCGATCGGTGATCGTCTGGGAGAGAACGACTTTCTGGCGATGGCGCGGGAGATCGCGCTGAGTCATCACGAGTGGTGGGATGGATCAGGTTATCCCCAGAAGCTCAGCGGCGAGGATATTCCGCTGGCGGCGCGCATCGTCGCGGTCGCCGACGTGTACGATGCGGCGAGTTCGACGCGTGTATACCGTCAGGCGAAGTCGCACGAGCGAGTCCGCGCGCTGATCATCGCGCAGAGCGGGACGCAGTTCGATCCGACGATTGTCGACGCGTTTGTCGAGGTTGCGGAGCAGATGCAGCGCGTTTCGGCCGCCGCTGAGGAGTCACCTGGCGTGCCGCCGCCGGCCCTGAATTTCTTACGCTGCTCGGACGGCCTGCCGATTTTATCAGGGATGAACTAGCGCAGCCTGCGCCGGCGTCGTCGCCGGTGCGTGACGCCGGGGATCTGCCGTGCGACGCTATTGCCTTTTTCACGCCGAGGCAAATAATGACAGGGGGCGGATTGTCGAAGGTGCGACATGAGTGAATCGGTACACGGGACAGAGTCGGCCGGACCGCGTAAGGCGCGTGTAATCGGGGCGGCGCTCGAGGTGGCGGCGTTGGGCCTGGGCCTGTTCGCTTTGGTCTGGGCGATAGTGCAGCTTTGGGCGATCTGGGGGGCCGGCACCGAGTTACCGGCGGAGGTTTCCGCGGCGGCCGCCGGTTTTTCATGGTACCTGACCGTCAACGTGGTGGCGCTTCTGCTGGCGGCCTGGGGTGGGGCCCTGGCGCTGTGGGCGCTGGGTGAGGCGGTTCGGCAACTGGACAACATCCAGCTTGTCCTGGCGGCAGAATCCCCCGAGGAACAGATCGTGCTCCAGCCACAGCCGGCCCCGGTGAGCGCGCCGGCGCGCCGCTCGCGTGATGGCGTGGAGTTGGCGCTGGGCCAGTTGCGGGATTTGCTGGTCGATATTCGTAACCTGACGCTGCTCAGCGAAGAGCAGCGCGCCAAGCGTTTTGAAGTGCAGGGGCAAGCGCTGTTGCATGAGCTCGCCGGCGAAGTCCCGCAGTTGTTGCGTGAGCATAAGTTTGTACAGGCGCGCCGGCGATTGGCGGATGCGCGCGAGCGTTTTCCGACCCTTCCCGAGTGGGATGAGCTCGATCTGCAAATCGAGCAGGCGCGCGAGAAGATCGAAGCTCACGATATTGAGAATGCCACCCGGCAGATTTCCGACCTGGCCACGCTGGGCGCCTGGGACCGCGCAATCAACATCGTACGAGACCTCGTTCAGCGGCATCCGGCGTCAAAGAAGGTCGAGGAGTTGGCGCATCGCATTACCGCCCAACGCGCCAAAGCTCAGCAAGACGAACGGGCGCGCCTGCTGGCCCAGGCTCAGACGGCGACTGACCGCAAGGACTGGCACGAGGCCCTGGACCTGACGAATCTCCTGATCGAGCGTTACCCGGATGCGGCCGAGACCGAGGCTCTGCGCCAACAGCTCCCGACGCTGCGCGACAATGTCGAGATTCAGCAGCGCCAGCGGATGGAAGGGCAGATTCGCGACCTGATCAGAGAGCAGCACTTCGCCGAGGCGCTGGCGATCGCTCGCCAACTGATCAGCAAGTATCCGACTTCGCCGCAAGCCGCCGTATTGCGCGAGCAATTGCCGCGTTTGCAGGAGCGCGCCGCCGCCGCGGCCCATGTCTGAAACCTGCGCGGGGCTGCGGCACAGGTTTGCGCCGGCGATTCCCATCGGTTGAGCACCGTTGCCAGAGCGGGCCGCGGGCCGGCTCCGATCCGACCAGCACGTCTGGCCGCGCTTGACCTGCCTGCCTGATTCACCGCCAGACTCACACCCCGGCACTCCGAACCTCGAGTCAACTGGTTTCCTTGCGCTCACGGTGCGCGTGGGGGCTTTTGCCAAGGTCCGCAGCAGGATTTGTCGTGATCTCTAGTGGACAGGGGCTGTCCAACGGAGTTTGGCCGACGAGCGGCCGGGGCAGTGCGACACAACGGGTGATTCCGAAACAGTGACGACACCCACCACTCAGATAGGAGTCTGACCATGCGCCACAAACAAGATTACAAACCGACGGCGTTCGGAGCCGCGCTGCTATTGGGGGCGCTGGCGCCGTTCATGGCAATGGGGGCAACGATTTCCTACGTGCCGGCCAACGGTGGTGACTGGAATGTGCCCGGCAATTGGAGCCTGGGACACTGCCCACAGGCCAACGACTTCGTTGAGATCATCGTAAGTGGCCCGGCGCACAAGGCGGTTACCTATGACTGGTCGGGAATCTCGGGTTTCGGCAACGTGAAGATCGACGGCGATGGTACGCTCTACGGTGCGATCTGGCAGTTTGAGTACGCGCTCACGACCACGGACATGCAGATCGGTGGCGACGGTGAGGCCTTCCATTGGATGGAGGGCCCGCCCTTCCTCTGGGTCAACGACGACCTGTTCGTCGGCAACTACGGCGACTACACGGGGCACTTCTACATGGCCACCAGCGGGCCGGGCAGCGGGTTGTACGTCGGCCACTACTGCTCGGTCGGGTACTACGCGCCGGGGGATTTCGACCATGTCTCCGGCGACGCCGAAATCCAGACTCTCTACGTGGGTGACCACGATCCCGGCACCTACTGGTTGAAGGACTCGACCTCCGGCACGACGCTGACCGTTCATTCGAATACAGTCATCGGCAACGGCTCCACGGGCACGTTCGAACAGACCGGCGGGACCTTTGATGCCGCCGCCGTCATGCTGGGCCTGAACACGGGCGGTTATGGCGAGTACTTGATGAGGGGTGGGGAGCTGGACTGCAGCCACATCACGATCTGCTTCAACGGCAACGGTGAGTTCACACAGTCGGGCGGTACGGTCACGACCACGGGGGCCGTTACCATCGGGGCGAACGGGTCGCACACGCAGCGCGCCGTGTATACGACCAACGAAGACGACGGCGACACAATCCTCGACATCGGCACGAATCTGTTCGTGGGATCCTACACGCTGGCGAAGTTCACAAACTACGGCGGCGATGTTACCGTCGGTGGCAACCTCGAAATCTGGGATGGCGACGCCGGCAGCGCCTACAGCTACGTCTACCTCTCCACTGGCGCCGGTACGATCGATGTCGAAGGCGAGGTGATCAACCATTCAGGCTACTACCAGCAGCTCGGCGGCATTCTTACGACCAGCGACTACACCAACAATTCGCCGCTCGGCGCCACGCTCTACAACAGCTCCGATTTTCGCGCACTCAACCTGAGCAACACGGCGGGCCTGTTCGAGATGTACGACAGTTGCCACGTGCGCGGCCCGCGGGTGATGCCCGGTGTTTACTTCATGTGCAACTTCACCAACGATGGCACGTTCCAGATGGGTGACGCGGCAACGAACGGCGGCACCTTCAGCGGCCACCTCACCAATAACGGCACGTTTGACTACTACGCCGGTGATTTCAGCGGCAGCACACTGACGAATTACGGCACGTTCAACAACGTGGGACCGTTCACCTGTACCCACCTGGTCAACCATGCGAACATCACGGCGACATCAACCCGGCCGATTACCGCCACCGGGGGCGGCTATACCAACGCAATCGAGAATTACGGCAACATGACCATCTGGGGCGGCAGCACGGTTACCGCCGGCGGCGGCAAGCCGTTCCTGAACGAAGGGGCAATCTACGGCGGCGGCACCATCGCAGACAACACCACCATCGCCGGCCCGCTGGTCAACCACAATTACATCCTGCCCACGGCGAACACGCTGGCCACCGGCAGGTTGCGTGTGGTCGGCGACTTCACCGCCTCCAGCTCAGCCGAGCTCAGAATCAGGCTGAGCGGCACATCGGTGGTAAGCGAATACGATCAGCTTCTTATCACCGGCCTGGCGACACTGGGCGGCAAACTTGACGTGCGCCTGATCGACGGCTTTGTACCCAACATCGGGGACACATTCAGCGTCGTGAAGTTCGGCGCGCGCTCGGGGACGTTCAACCAGGTCTCGCTGCCGACTCTCCCCGCCGGACGCTACTGGCGCGTGGTCTACGGCGCCGTCGGCGTAACCTTGGAGGTGGTGGACCAGGAATTCGCGGTCGGTGACATGAACTGCGACGGCTGGGTCAATAACGGCGACATCGACGCGTTCGTTTTCGCCCTGTCGTATCCGGAGCAGTACCCGGATGAGTACCCCGACTGCGACGTGATGCTCGGCGACATTAACGGCGACGGGTACATCAACAACGGGGACATCGACGCGTTCGTCGCGCTGCTGGCCCGTTAGAAGGAATCAGCCGAGGGGGCCGAAGGGTGAAGGGGTCGAGGGTCCGAGGGCGGTTGCGTCCTCTGATTCTCGGCCCCGGTTGTATTAGCGAGCGTACTCCACCGCGCGCAGCTCGCGAAGGACCGTGACGCGAATCTCGCCGGGGTAGGTCATTGATTCTTCGATGCGCTTGGCGATATCGCGCGCCAGCTTGAGCGCCGACTGGTCGTTGACCTGGCCCGCATCAACGATCACGCGTACCTCCCGACCGGCCTCGATCGCGTGTGCCTGGCGGACTCCACTGAAGCCCGTCGCAATACCCTCGAGTTCCTCAAGTCGTTTGATGTAGCGCTCCAGGGACTCGCGCCGCGCTCCCGGCCTGGCGGCGCTGATGGCGTCGGCCGCCATCACCAAGGGTGTGTAAGGCGTGGTCGCCGGGATGTCACCATGATGGCCTTCGACCGCGTTCAGGACCGCCTCGTGTTCGTTGAAACGCCGGCAATAGTCGACCCCGATCTTGGTATGTGTGCCCAGGCCCTCATCGTGCGCAAATCCCTTGCCGATGTCGTGCAGCAATCCGCAACGCCGTGCCAACGCACCGTCAAGTCGCAACTCATCGGCCATCATGCCGGCGATATAGCAAACCTCGACGCTGTGGCGCAGGACATTCTGGCCGTAGCTTGTGCGGAAGTGCAGACGTCCGAGCTGCTCGATCATCTTCTTCGGAACGCCGTGAACGTTGGCCTCCAGAGTTGCCTTCTGGCCGGCCTCTTTGATCTGCTGCTCGATTTCGGTGCTGGTGGCCTCGACGATTTCCTCGATGCGTGTGGGGTGAATTCTCCCGTCGCGGATGAGCTTGTCGAGTGCGACGCGCGCGACCTCGCGTCGGATGGGGTCGGTCGCGGTCACGCTGACGATACCGGGTGTGTCGTCGACCACGACGGTCACGCCGGTGGCTTTTTCGAAGGCCCTGATGTTGCGGCCTTCTCGTCCGATGACGCGGCCTTTCATATCATCCGAGGCAACATCGATGGAGGCAACGGTTGTTTCGCTGGTGTGGTCGGCGGCGTAGCGCTCGATGGCTCCGATGACGATATGCCGGGCGCGCTCGCGGGCCGTGTCCTGGGCCTCGCCGATGACACGGTCGACCATCTGGCCGGCCTCGTGCTCGACCTCTTCCTCGATGCGTTTCAGGCAGACTTCGCGGGCCTGTTCGGGAGTGAGTCGGGAGATACGCAATAGCTCGGCGCGCTGCTCGGCGAGCGTTGACTCCACGGCCTGGGCCTGTTCCTTGACCGCGCTCTCGCGACGACTGGTTTCCTGCGAGCGTTCCTCGAGCTTACGCTCCTTGGTGTCGAGCACCTCGATCTGCTTGTCAAGCGTGTCTTCGCGCTTGGCCAGCCGGCGTTCAGCCCCCTTCAGCTCATTGCGCGTTTCGACGGTTTCGCGCTCGAAACGCTCCTGCATTTCCAGGAACTCTTTTTTTGCCTGAACTTCCGCGGTGCGGACGAGCTCCTCGGCGCGTTGGCGTGCTTCAGTGAGAGTTCGCTCAGCGTCGGCTTCGCGCGCTACCCTGGCGGCCCGGTCTCGTAGCTTGTCGATCCCCCAGACCGCCGCTCCTCCCACGGCCGCCGAGACCAACAGCAACAATACCCAGTCCAATCCCAAGGTAGCCGCAAGCAATAGATCCTGCGGTCCCATGGTTTTGTCCGTTTCGCTTTTGCATCGGCAGGAATAACCACTGCCTGACCCCATATACCTGGGACGCAGACGGCGGGCAGGGATTGACCAGCGGTTTGTCGCAGAACAGGTCGCGCGAACAACGCGATCAGCGGTGGGGGGGCACACGCACAGTACGGATTACCGGGAACCGCACTTGGTGACCGTCAGGCCGGTATGATGTACAACTGTATTGATTCAGATACTGACGGTCAGGAATCTCAGCCGACGCCCGGCGTTTCCATGAACAGCACTCGCACTTTCGGGTGCGGGCCGTATTGTCGATACCGCTAGTTCTTGCCGCTGAAGCGACCTGTTCTGTTCTTTCGCCGATTTCTGCGCAACCATCGACGTCACAGCATGATACAGACGCCTAAAACACGCTGGGCATTATAGGCACCCCGGCGCATTGGTGCCAGCCGGAATCCCGGCCTCCGCGCGGATTATCAATGCATGCCCGCTGGGCGGCGCGTCGGGACAATTGGGGCGGCTTTTGCTTGCGACGGCACGCGGCGCTGGCTAACATCCCAATCGTGGGGGAGCGGCATAGAACCTCCCGCGGCTGAGCGAGGCGACGATGACATCCCCAGCGGGGCAAACCACCATGGGACCGGCACGCCAGCATCAGACGGTCTATTGGATTATCGCGCTCTTGCTGGCGATCATCGCGACGGCCCTGTGTGTGCGTCCGCTGCCGGGCGTCAGTCAGGTGGCCCTCGCGCAAAACCAGCCACTGGCGGGAGCACGGGGCATCTTTGCCTTTACCGGCCAGCTCGACAGGAACAGCTACGGATTGTTCATGCTGGACGTCGATCAGAGCACTCTGTGGGCGTACGAGATTCAGACGACCAAGGACGGCGCGCGCAACCTGCGGCTGGTCGCGGCGCGAACGTTCGTTTACGACCGCTACCTGCGGGATTTCAACTGCGTGGCCCCGAGTTTTCGAGATGTGCAGCGACTCGTCGAGCACGAGCGGCGTCTCGAACAGTCCCGCGACGAGAGCGGGCTCGACGCGCAAGCGGATTCAGGACACAATACTGATGCTCGACAGCCGGACGGCGACTAGCGCTGCCTGACACAAGGAGTTTGCAGTATGGCCAAGCCGTTTTATTCGATGGAAGAGGCGTGTGCCAAGCTTGGCAAGTCGGAGGACGACATCCGCGCGCTGGTGCGCGACGGTGAATTGCGCGAGTTTCGCGATGCCGGCAAGGTTTTCTTCAAAGCTGAGGATGTCGATCGGCTGGGCGCTGGCGCCGACGCCGGCGCTGACGCCGGGGAACAGCCGGACGAGGTGACGCTGGAATCCGTCGATGAGGAATTGCCCACACTGGCGGATACTGGTGGCGGCACGAGCATAATCGGCCTCGAGCCGGCTCAGGAGCAACCACCCGAAGAGAAAGAAGACACGGTCATTTCCGCGAGCGGTATCGGCGTCTTTGATGACGACGAGCTCGAAATCGACGCCGACCCGATGGCGAAGACGCAGATCACCGACACGCCTACCGATGATCAGGTTCAGCTTGATGGGGCCGGTAGCGGCTCCGGCCTGCTCGATCTGACGCGTGAAGCTGACGATACATCGCTCGGCGCCGAGCTGCTTGATGAGATCTATCCCGGCGAGGAAGAGGCCGAGGACCGGACCGAGCAGGCCGAGCCGGCTGAGGAGGTCGAAGAAGAAGAGGCTGAACCGGCCGAGCCCGTCGCCGAAGAAGAAGACATCGAAGCCGGCGAGGCTATCGTGCCGATCTCGACGGCGGCCGTAGGTGACCCGGTCGAGGGGATCATGGGTGGCTTGCTGGTTGGCGCGCTGCTGCTGATCGCGCTGGCGGGGAGCGTTGCGGCGGCCGGGCTGCAAAACTACGTGCCGACCTACGCCGATTGGCTCACCAAGCACTTCCTGATCTACTTCCTGCCGGGAGCTGTCGGTGTGGTGGGAGTGTCGGTACTGATCGGGTGGCTCATGGGGCGCGCGACGGGTGGCGCGCGGCGCTAGCGGCCAGGCCGTTACGATGCGCGTCACGCGAAACGACCAAGCCGGAAGCGGCGCTAGTGTCGCACACGGTCGTCCACACCCGCATTCACCTTTGGCGGATACCATCGTGCGCGCCCACCTGCTAATGCTCGTGCCGGCGGCGGTTGTTTTGCTCGGCGGCTGCGCGGTCGGCCGTAAACCCACGCCCCCGACGGAACCGCGATCGAAGCCGGCCGCGCGGGCGGCTACACCCCATGCAGATTCAGACGCCGGGCTGCAAGCGCAACTTTCCGAGGCGCGGCAGCGCCGGGCGGCGTGTGAGGCCGAAGCCGCCACGCTGCGCGAGCGTGCCGACAGTCTTGCGGCGCGTGTGGATGAGCTCAGCGCGCTAATCGTCGTGCAAGACGCGCACGTCTCGGGGGAACCGGATGTGCGCGTGTCGCCGTTGCCCCCCGCGCTTGACGCGGAGCTGCGGGCTTTTGCCAGCCGCTGGGGCGGTCGCGTGCGTTATGACCGCTTGCGAGGCGGGCTGACGTTCGCGAACGATCGGCTTTTCAGGCCGGGCAGTGACACGGTGCGCCCCGACGCCGCGCGCGGGATCAGCGACTTTGCCCAATTGCTGGGCGACGCGCTTAAGACCCACGCCGACCGGATGTATGACGTTGTCGTAGTGGGACACACTGATGATTCGCCGATCACGCGTCCGGACATTCTGGCACGGCACCCGACCAATTGGCATCTCTCGGTGCATCGCGCCATCGCAGTGAAGAGCGCCCTGGTCGAAGCCGGTCTGCCCGAAGCGCGGATAGCCGTGATGGGGTGCAGCTCATACCGCCCGATCAGCGACGATCCGGCCAAAAACCGGCGCGTCGAAATCCTCCTGCTGCCCAGAGATGTGCTTGACGCTCATCGGCGGGCCCTACCGGACTGAACGTACCGCGTCGGCGACCGCCGCAACGCGTCAATCAAGCGCCGAATACTCTCAGCCCTGTAGCGCGAGCTTATCGGCCGGCGATTAGATGGTGGGTTGTGGCCTTGGACGGGGTATAGTGGCAGTATCGGCGTGTCCGTGAGCTGGCGATGTGGGATGTCGTCCGGCTCATCCGCGCTCAGGTTGATCTGGAGACTACGGTCCATGCCCGCCGCACCTGTTCGAATGCTGTGCGTGGTGATTGCTGTCGCCGCGGTTGTCTGCCCGGTCGCGGCCACGACGCTGGATACGGGCGACGGGCTGAGCGTGACGTTTTCTGATCTCGATGGTTCGGTGACCGCGGTGAGCGTAAACGGCATACCGGTGCCGCTCGTGCCGGGCGAGCCCGGCGGCTTGTCCATGCGGATTGGCGAGCCAATAGCGCCTTACGTGTTGCAACATCTTGATTTCGATGCGGGCACCGGCCCGATTGTCTCTGCGCGGAATGCGTCTTGGGACAACTATGGTTCGTATGTGACGTGGCTTCCGGACGGCGGTCCCGACAACAGCGGCCACTTGCTGCTGGGCGATGGATCGGCGGAAGGGGCCGGTATGGCCATGGATGCCGCAATACCAGTTGCACCCGGCAGTAAGGTGAGAATCGCCTGGCAGGCTCTGGCCGCCTCCACCGAGACAACGCACATTCTGTGCGTGCGCATCTATGATGCACTGGGGCAGGACATCACGTCCAGCTCCAACACTCCCACTGGTTGGAGTTACACCGGTACATCACTGGCCCACGGCGTATGGGGATTCGGCTGCGCTGAAACAGACACCTGGGAGCAGTTCGAGCGCTTCTACCCGGTGTCAACGGACGCCGCGTTCGCCCGCGTGTCCTTGCGTCACTGGACTGGCGGCGACCACCTGCTGCACATTGACGATTTCAATCTCGACGTGGTGGGCGGCGCCGAATGGGGTGACCGGGTCCCGATTTCGGGGCCGATTGTGCCCGCGGCGGGCGGCTTTACGCAGAGCGTCGATGTGCCGGGCCGAAGTCTGCACGTAGACACGGCGGTCACGGCAACCGGCGGACACCTGGAGATTGACCTGGCGCTGCAGGATACGTCCGCGCCGCTGGCCGATCGCGCCCTGCAAGTGTGTTGGACATTGCCGGTGCAGGCGGATGCTCAGCAGTGGTGGGACGACATCGACAGCGCGCGGCTGATCGCGCCGGGCATACTCTACCGCAACACGTTTGATCACAATCGGCACCCGGTTTCGTTCTATCCGTTCAGTTCGATCACATCTGCCGACTACGGACTGTCGCTGTGCGTGCCGCAAGACCGTCCCGCGGCGCAGCGTTTCGAGTACGACACGGCCGTCGGACTCAGTTCCGCCTGGGAAATCTGCCTGTCGCCGGTGACCACCAAGCTGGGGCCGGGCCACGCCGATCTTACGCTATCGGTGTTGCACCACGATCCGACCTGGGGTTTCCGGGCCGCGGTTGATCGCTACTACGAGCTTCATCCCGACTACTTCACCAAGCGGACCACGCTCGAAGGGGCGTGGATGTACCCGATCCACCCGAGCCTGATTCCCGACCCGTTGGACTTCGGCTTCGCGTTTCTGGAAACGCACCCGTTCGCGCAGGCGGAACGGGATCTGTGTGACCAGTTGGGAATCGGAGTCTTCTATTACACCGAGCCGTGGTGTCCCTGGCAGCCATGGGGCGAGGTTGATGAAAAGCCACCCTATGAAGAGCGTGTGGCCCGGCTTGAAGACTGGGCCACTGCCCCCGGCGGCGTCGTGACCTGGTTACCTGATGGTGGCGTGGACAACACCGGTCACCTGTTGCTCGGCGACGGACTATCGACCGGCGCCGGCATGGCCACTGCGGAGCCATTCGCCGTGGCCGGCGGCGACGCGGTCAGAATAGCCTGGCAGGCGCGTACGCTCTCGATCGAGACGACCCAGATCGCCTCGGTCCGGATCTTTGACAGCGCCGGGTATGATATCACCGAGGCGACGCCCGCGCCGGACGGATGGTTCTGGTCATCCGGATCGGCCGCTCACGTTGTCCCCGGTATTGTCAACACCACGCCGGATACCTGGGAGCCTTTCTCATATGTGTATGAGCTGCCCGCCAGCGCCGTGGCGATGCGGGTGTCCATCAGGCATTGGACCGGCGGTGATCATTTTGTCCACATTGACGATCTGCTGGTCGAGAGCACATATGATGCGGTGACGTACCTGTCCCTGCCGTTTGATGTGGACGACCAGAACTGGGCGTCGGCGCAGAACACCAACTGGGACGACGGTGGGCCGATCTGGCTGCGGTTTCCCCGGCAGCAAACCGCCCAGGCGGTCGTCAATTCATCGCCGCTGGATGCCGAAGGCCGTTACTTCATTGATAGCAGCTCGTACCTTTGGCACGAATGGGGTGGTGTTACGGCGAGCATGTTTCAGGCCTGGCCGGTGAATCCTGATCCCGATCTGCCCACCCCCAGCACGTTCGAGCTGCACGCCAGCGATGAGTGGCTGTATCGCGAGCTCGACCAGAACGCCGGCGTCTACATCGACTCGGTGACCACAAACTCGATATCGTCGTGGGAGAATCGTCGGGCGGAGCACCTGGCGGTATCCGACTCGCCGCTCACATTCTCCTGGGACGACGGTGAGGCGGCGCAGATCGCGCCCCAGGCGCAGGCTGAGCTGTTGGAGGCGGTTGCGGCCGAAGTCCACAGTCGCGGCAAGCTGATGATGCTGAACATCTTCCCGTCGGCGATGCGCTTCCATTCCCATCGCGGCGACGTCCTGGGATCGGAGGTTTGGCAGCTTGTGGAGAGCGACACGGACAGCCGGATGCGTCGCACACTGGCGCGACAACGCATCGTCAGCAACCTGCTGCAATGGGGCTGGGATCTGCCGGAATACATCACTTATGACCAGATGGAGCAGTTCATCCGCGGGCAGCTCTTCTGGGGGTTCTATCCGGCGGTGAGCTCGGCCGGTGGCGCCGTGGTCGGCGGTGCCCCAGACCGTTATTTCCTGCACCCGGAGCTTTACGAGCGCGATCGACCATTATTCCAGTTTTATATACCGATTATCCGCGATCTGAGCACCGCCGGCTGGGAGCCCATCACACATGCGACCGGCGGCCCGAGCGCCGAGGTTGAGCGGTTTGGCGACTTCGCGCGCGGTGACGTGCTGCTCACGGTCAGAGGGGCCGATCAGGCCGGACTCGAAGATGTGATTACGATCGACCTGGTTGGGATGGGGCAGGTGACGGCGTGTGCCCCGCTGGGCGTGTGGGATGTGGTGTCGGATGTGGCCCTGCCGGCCGAACGCCTTGCGAGCAGTGGACAGGCGCGTTTCGCCGTCTCGCTGGCTGCCGAAGAAGTCGGCGTTTATCGAGTCACCGTTTCCGTCGCCGGCGATGTTGACCTTGACGACGATGTCGATACGGGTGACTTCGCGCAGTTTTGCGACTGTCAGTTGGGCGTCGGCGTGATCGTGCCTGATCCCGATTGTCAGAACGCCGACCTTGACTGTGACGATGACACTGATCTGGCGGACTTTGGCATTCTCCAGCGTTGCTACGGCGGTACGGACGTACCCGCCGATCCGAACTGCGCAAGCTGACGCCATGATCGCACGTGGCGTCGGCGGGCCCGGAGCGATTCAGTGAATCAGCGAATAGTCAGAGGGTGTCTCGCGGCCCTGCTGCTGAGTGCGGTCGGCTGTGGCCTGGGGGAGCTGGATGGTTGGGCGCCGCTGCGGCTGACCGACAACTTCCGTATCATCGAGCCCGAACGCGCCTATCGCTCGGCACAGTTGGACGCGGAGACGCTGGCACTGGTGGTCGATTCGCTGGGCATCCGCACCGTGATCAATCTGCGCGGCGAGAATGAGTCGTCCGCGTGGTATGACAACGAGCAGGCGGTGCTGGCCGGCAGGGGCGTCGAGCTGGTCAACATTCGCATGAGCGCCCATGCCTTGCCGCCGCGGGCCGAATTGCTGGCGCTGTATGACGCGTTTCTGTCGGCGGAAGGGCCGATCCTGATTCACTGTCGGGCCGGCGCGGATCGTACCGGCGCGGCCGCGGCGATCTGGCGGATGGTGGTTCTGGGCGACCCGAAAGAACAGGCGCAGCAGGAACTATCCCCCTGCTACGGTCACTTCGAGATCGCGGCCCCGGAGATGGACGAGCTCGTCCGCATCTTCGTCCCGGATCGTGCATGGATCGAGAACGACTATCCGGTTTCATAGAGCGAGCGCGAAGTGACGCACCGGCCGTTAACGGAGACGGCGCGCGGGGCGGGTGCTCGGACGTGTCCGCACCAGGCCCACGACGGTGAGCGCCAGCATTGACGTAGCCGTCAGCATGCAGAACTGTGGCGCGCCGAACCACAATGACGTGCCGGACCAGCGTGCCGAGTCCACGCAGTCCATCAGGCCCGCATCGAGCAGTTCCTGTTCAGTCGCCAGGTCCAGTTGTGTGAGTGTCAGCGGCGCGTCCGCATCGGTGATATCCACCGTTTGGAACGCGAGATCGGACAACACCCACAGCGCGCCGTCGATCAAGCCGGCGCGGCGAATCAGCCCCCGGTGCGTGATGACGCCGTGCGCGCCGAGCGTGTCCTCGCCCAATCCTATGATCTGAAGGGAGTCGCGATAGTCGCCGGAATTGGGGTCGTACTCGGCGAAGGGGAGCAGAATAATGCCTGCGTCCGGCAAGACCTTGAGAGCCTTCTCATCCACAGTTGCCGCCGACGTAACGCCGTAGCTGCCCTCCTGCCCGACGACGATGCGGGACAACTGCGTCGGGTTGGCCGCGTCGCTCACGTCGTACAGCGCCACGGCGGGCCTGGCGCCGTCAGTGTCATCGAAGCCCACGCCGACAAGCCGTGTTCCGAGTGGCACCAGGTGGGTGCTGAAGCCGGGGACTTCCAGTTCGCCGGCGACAACCGGCAGATCGGGATTGCTCAGATCGAGCACGAAAAGGGGATCGGTCTGGAGGAAGGTGACCGCGTATCCGCGCGGGCCGTCGAATCGCACGGCCCGCAGCGATTCGCCGGTGATAATCGTCACGGGATCGGCGCGACGAACGACATCGTTGGGATCGGCGACGTCATAGGTGTACAGGCGCACGCGGGATACGAAGTCGCGCGAGTCAAAATCCTCGGTGATGATGCGAAAGACGTCTTCATGTTCATCCACGAAGAAGCGGCTCTGGACATGGCCGGGGACGCGGAACTGGTCGCGCGGGATGATGTTGCCGGCGGGGTCGCTGATATCGACATAGGTGACCAACGTCGTGCTGACGTCGGACGTATCGTCACCGAGTACGTAGAGCGCTGATTCGCTGACGTGAATATCGAGAGCGGTCCCCGCAAACCGTTCGGTCTCGACGGCAACCGCGTTGGGCGGATCGGAGATGTCAATCGAAGTCACAAAGACGCCCGTGTTGACGGCCGCCGTGGGGTCGTAGGTCCACAGCACATCATCGCACGCGCCCTGGTAGGCGATATCAACGCCCGCCTGCCGCGCGAAACAGTCGTTCGGGTATGTTTGACCATCGGTGCCGCACACCGGCGCCCAGATCTCAGGGCAGGCGCCGTCGCCCGGCTCGTTCGCGTCAGCATCGTCGCCATGCGCGCCGTCGTCGTCCGCTTCGCGCGCGATGTAGTCGGCGTAAGCGCCGGCGGCGTAGACCACGTCGCCCACGCGCCGAGTGGCGTTCACGAAGCCGTCGAAGTCCACGGTGCCGAGGACCGTCGGCTCGGCCGGCACGCTGATATCGATGGCCCATAATCGGCTGCCCGCGTAGTCGGGGCGAACGGTCTGATCGAAGTCGGACTCGTCGAAGCCGACGCGGCGCCCGGCGCAGAGGAAAAAGTCGGCGGTCGTGAATACGAGCGCGGTCGTCTCGCGCAGGAACATCTCCACGCCGCGACCTCCCAGGGCCTGGCGGCCAAGCAGCACAGGCTGCGCCGGCGCGCTGGCATCGATGATCATCAGACCCTTGTAGGGATTGACGATGTAGAACAACCCGGCCTCGACCTTGACGATGTCGGCCTCTTCGATCTCGCGCGCCAGGTCGACGATCTGCGCGTCATTGTCCGGGGCGGTCGGCTCGTTTTCCTGGAGCGCGCCGTCATCGGCCAGCGCGCAGCCGCGGACGAAGAGCATCAAAAGCAGTGTGAGGGCAAACGCCGCCAGATTCGTGGCACGTAGTGCGCAGGTCGTCGCCTTCCGCATCTGTAGACCCCTATGTTGTTGAACGCGAACGCGGTTGTGGCCCATTCGAGGACAATTATACGCGCCCCCGACTGTCGCCGCAGGCAGTGCGACCGAATACACATCAGAATCGTGGCCCACTCAAGATGCGCATCAATCGTCGATCTTGTACAGCGATACGTGCGAGTTCCACCGCCTCGCTAAGATCAGCCGGCCGTCCGGCGAGAGACCCGTCACGACTTCCCCGACGGCAAGCTTGGCACGATGGGTCAATTGCCCGGTCATAAGGTCAACGATGACGGCCTCGTGCGGCGGCCGTTCATCTTCAGAGGGCGATATCGAGCAATACACGGCCTGTCTATTGCGACTTGACCATCCACAGAACACACCCAGGCCAAGGTCCGGCGGTTTGATCTCGCTGAGTACGCGGCCCGTTGCCGTATCGACCAGGGTTGTGCGGTCCGCATGGTCCATGAGAAGGAAGGCCGCATCGTCGCTGAGCCGCACTTGGCGGGTCGGCTTGGATTCGAAGGACGCGGTTCTGGCGCCCGTGCGGCAGTCGATCAGGTCGACATCGCCGTCTGATTGGGATATCGCCATCACTGGTTTGTACGCCGCGAACGCGATACGAGCTGGCCTCGGATACTCACGTGTCCATCCCCGACACTCACAGCGCAACTCCACTGTCTTTCGATGGTTGGTGCGGATCACCAGGACCTCCCCGTCTGGGGATATCGCAAGCACGTGGCGTTGCCGGTCGAGGGCCACTTCCCGATCTTCCGCCACGCGTCGACCGGTTTCCACATCTCGGGTTTGCAGGCGTCTGGTTATGTCAATGTAGAAAGCCCGCCGTGAATCGCCTGCCCAGGTGAGCAGCGCGCGTTCGGGCGACGGACGTATCTTCACTGGGGGTCTCGGTCCGGTCGGCGAGTCGTCGATGGGCCCGCGGGGCGTGCGTATCGGCCCGAGCAACGTCAGGCCGATCACGGCCGGGATGCTGACAATGCAGTCGAGTGGCCGGAGGATTTCCCGCTTGTTCTCAAACACGCTGACGACAGAGCCGGAATCGGTCTCCAGCACCCGGCAGGCGTATGAGCCGCGTACCAGGATGTAACGCCCGTCAGGCGAGAAGCGGGCGGTGTGTACTCCAAAGGAGGGTGATCGGAAGCGCCACAGGAGCCCGCGGTAGGCAGGCGGCGCGGCGCTGACTCGATACTTGACGTTGGTGCATCCCGCGCAGAGCGCTAGGAGTATGAGCACGGCGACCGGCGCGATGCGCTCGCAAATGCGGAAGGTGCCGGAAAGCGTCACTGCTCCTTTCATCCGAGGCATCCCACATGGCCCCGCTCGGCTCCACCGCCGGGCGGCGTTCCTCCATTATATGGGAGGGCACCCCGCAACTGTGCTTCCCGTACCTCCGGCTTACCCTGTGATCCGGTCGCCGGTCAGCCCTGTTCATGGTAAGCCGATCAACGCTCAGCACACAGCGTAGCAGACATCCGGGATTCACCCCTGTGACGCTGGTTCACGAGGCTTACCAAGGCGCAGCCCGTCGGCCGGTTCGCCTCCTATTGTCCTGTGAACGTCGGCTGAAATGCCGCGTAATCGACCGTATCGACGTCGGTATCGAAGTCGAAGTCGAAGGTGGCCAGGCACTCTGCGGGTGTTACGGGATCTGTCGGGGCGGGCGATGTCGCCGGCCCGGCCAGACAGTCGATGTGTGTAATGAAGTCGCCGAGCGATACCGCCCCGTCGTGGTCAAAGTCACCGTCGTGCGGCGCGTTGACGGCCAGGAGTTCGATGCCGTCGCCGGTACCCAGATTACGCGTGTATTGCTTATCGAGACTGTTGTCCCAGTGTTCGTGCACACCGAGGCTGGAAAGCCCCATCCGGGAACCATCCGGGTCGTAGAATGTCCCTGAGGGCGGATCGTTGGCCAGCGCCCCCTCGTGCAGGTAGTCTTCCTCCCCACCAGCCATGCACCCGGGCGTCCCGCCGCCGCCGGTGACCACGTCCGGCCACTCGGACAGAAGGAAGTCATAGGCGACGGAATCGATAGCCACGGGATCGAGTGATGCAAACAGGCTTGACGGCCAATCGGTCCCGCCCTGTCCGTCGCCGAAGGGCGGCAACGCCCACTTGTAGGGGTGGCCTTCCCAGTAATAGCCGGCGTAGAGACCGTCGATCAGATACAGCACCGTCTTGCCGCCCAGATGGGAATGCCCCGTAATGTCGACGTGTGCGCGGTAGTGCCCCATGCCTGGGTTTGAGCGCGCCAGACTCGCGTGCAGGTCATAGTAACCGGCCGCGGGTGGCTGGCGGTATCCGAGCGAGCCGTAGTGGTTCTTCGCGCACAGTGTTATGCCGCTGCCGTGCCCCTTCAGGCAGGCGAAGTTGATCATGTACGCGGCTTCGGCGTAGCTGACGGGCAGGTAGTCAGGTATCTTTCCGTCGGCGTCGCTGGTGCTCCAGTGAATACGCGTCTCGTACGGCGTGCCCTCCGACGAGACAACGCCGTAGCGTCCCCATCGGGCGAGGGCTTGCACGTAGTGCACGTCTGGAAACTCGGTGTGGCAGTGATCCCAGTAGTGATTGGGGAACCAGTCCAGGGGGTCGCCAACGGTGATGTCCGCCTGATCGACATTGGCGACGTACACCAGTTGGCGCAGCAACGCCAGGATCATCTGCGGCGACGTGTTTACAAAGCCGAGCATCCCGGTCTGCTCGCCGGTTGACCAGTTGACGGAGGGCTGCGTAGTAATCAGGTTGACCTTGACCGTGATCTTCTCGCCGGGCTGATAGCCGACGTCACCTTTGCCGTGCTCGATGTTGAAGTGCCGGAAGATGGCGTCCCACGCGTCGGTGGTGGTGCCTTCACCGGCCAGCGCCCGGACAGCGCGGCTGAACATGTTATCGACGACATCCTGGTCGGTGTGCTCGCTCTGCCACCAATAGCCGTCACCGATATCATTGCCATCGTCGTCGGTGCCTTCCCAATCGGTGGCGGTTGGATCATGCACCCAGACAACGCGGCCGGGGTGGATGCCGCGTGCCACGCCCATCGGCGCGTTGGGAGGCAGTCCACTGCTGGCGGAGCTTATGCGCGGCGGAATGTGGAAGATCATGATGGCCGCGGCCAGCGCGGCCAGTCCCAGTGAGCCGAGAACGCGGTCGATCCGCGCGCCGCGCAACAACGCCTGCACTTTCCGGGCCAGCGCAACAATACCGAGCCCTCCCGCCAGCCACACTACAAAACTGGCTGCCAGCGGCATCGCGACGCGCTGGCACGGATACGCGGCGCGCGCCGGCTTGGGCACCACGCGGACGAGAACCCAGATCACCGATAGCAGGCCGGCGACCGGTAAGATCCAACGCCACGACTGGCGTTCCTGTACGGTTCGACGGGTCTGCCATTTGCCGCGCGCGGGCGCAGACAGACGTGTGTGCCGCTCGAGTTCTGACATGTTGGTATCCTCCCAATCAAGGCAAGGCCCGCCCATCAGCGGCCGCCTGTGCTGATACGACCACTCATTTGCCGGCGAGTGAGCGGCGATGTGTAACCATCATGATGACGGTTTCCCCTTGACCGCTTTCGCCATGGGCATTTTACCAAAGCTGTCCGTGCGCCGGCAGCCACGGACGGCGGACACCACCTAGAATTACTCTCGTTCATAGACGATCCTGCGAGTCCGGTTTCTTGGTTTCCGGAAGTTGGGGAACGGATTCCGGGAAGACGGCAACTGTGCGCCCCCGGTCGCCCCCCCGAGGCGCGTGACAGCCGTGCAGGTCGGGGCGCGCCGCTGCCGCTGCGTTACCAGGAATGGTCACCCCGATTAAGCGCCACCGGGAGGCGTGCGTCTTGATGTCGAGTCAGCGTATCGTGTATGATGTCGGAAGAGGGGCAGGGGGAGAGGGTGTCCTCTTACAATGGCGTGGTTGCTCGCGCCGTTTGCATTTCATCTCAAGGTGGCACAGGAGGAAGAGGGAATGCGCACATCTTGTCACTACATGCCGTTGTTGCTAGCGATTGGTTTTATGGGGGCGCTGCTCATCACGCCCACGGTGATCGCCGACCCCGTCGCGGTCAGCACGTTTGACACCGACGACGAAGGTTGGCTGATCCGCACGACGCAGGGATACGTCGGGGCGCCAATGTACTCGTCCACCGGTGGCAACCCGGATGGGCTGATCTACGCTACCGATCCGGACAACGGCGCTTGGGGGTTTTCCGCACCCGACAAGTTCCTTCACTATGTACTCGATGCGTACGGTCAGGCGTTGACGTTTGACATCGCGGCGTACAACATGCCCGACCCCAATATGGCCGGCTGGGTGGGTATCGAAGGCGCGGGCCATCAGTTTGTCTGTACGTTTGACGCCCCGGCCACCACGTACCCCGCCTGGCACTCCCATACGCTGTGGATGACCGAGACCGCCGGCTGGTTTGACCCCGATACGTTACAGCCCCCGACGCACACGCAGATGATCGCGGTTCTCACGGCCTTGGATGGGTTGGTGATCTCGGCCGAGTTTCGTGAAGGGCTGGAAGGCGACACCAGTGGGCTGGACAACGTAGTGCTCATGCCCGAACCGGGGACGCTCGGCATGCTGGCGCTGGGAGTTGCCGCCCTCGTGTGGCGCCGGCGGCGATAACTGCCACGCAGAGTGACGGGCGCCACGTCGGCCGGCAACAGGGCGACATGGCCCCCTCGGGGCTTGCTCGTCGAAGTTCACATTCCCGTTTGGACGATGCACGCGCACGGTTGTTTTCAGAACATCCCGTGCGGGTCATATGGCGACACGCGCACGCGCGGGCGGTATGTCGAGGGCAGACCGCTGTCGGCATCGTACTCGATCGGATGCACCGGCCGGGCGTGGAAATCAGCGAAAAGGACGTTTATGCGACCGCCGGGGTGCCGGTTGGTGGGTATGCGCGCCGGATGCTGCTGCTGCGCGTCTGCCAGGCCGGGACCGTGGGCGTAGATGCTGGGGATCAGATTGGCGTAGTCCGCCGCGATGCCGGGCGGATCGAGATCGGCGCCGTTGTTCGGCCCCGCCTCGACGAACAAGGCGACCGACTCGGGTTCGTAAACGTCGTCCAAGCGCCCGCGCAGGCGCGAGCCATGGTCACCGAAGCATGGGCTCGACGGTCCATACGCATACCCGCCCAGGCATTCGCACCAATCGTCCGCACACGCCACCGTTCTCCAACACGCCGGCCACGCCGGGCCATCCTGCGATTCGATACCGACGATGTCCTCGTTGACCGCATAGCTCAGTCTGCCCCAGTAGGCGGTCGAGACTGTCGGGGCTACGGGGTAGTCCGGGTCACCGTTGCCGTGCAGACCGCTGCCGCGCGGGAAGTACGGCGTTGAGGTCTTGACCGTGTCGGCCGGGCAGGTTGCGATACTGAAGTCATCAGCCATGAATGCCTGTCGTTCGAGTGCCTGCGCGAACGAGTTTGCCCGCACGCCCCAATCCCAGTTGTACTCATAGCCAAGCCCGGCTGACTGTGCCAGGACCACCGGCCAGGCGAGCAGCTCTCCGCCGCCGTAGGCAAACAGCTCCCGGTTCGGATCGGCGATATCAACACCAAGCTGGTCGGCCGCGAGTTGAAGCCGGCCGTCGTGTTCCGAAGCGAACGACTGCGCGGCTGCTCCGAGACTTCGCAGGTGGTTCAGACAGCCACCGTGCCTGGACCAGTTCTGTAGTGTGCGTGGCACAGCCAGCAGAGCCGATGCCAGCAGGGCCAGACAGGCCGCTGTCACGGCGAGTTCGACCATGGTGAAACCGGCTGCGCGCGGCGACGCGCATAGCCTCGACGCTCCCGTTTCCGGCAAAGACGGGCTTTCGTTCCCCAGGCTCATCGGCGTTTCCTCCCTACTTTCGGCCACAAGACGATGTGCGTTTCTATTGTACCGCGCGCGAACACCAGTTCGGTTGGCACGATCAGCATTCTCGGCGGCTGCCCGCAGTGAGCTGCCGCGGACCGGCGTGCCGCCAGTTCACGCGGGACAAGTGCGGAGGTACTTCAGCAGCTCATCGAGCGGGCAGGTTGCCAGACCGACGAAGCGGTCCGCGGCCCCGTAGTAGACATGCAGAACGCCGTCGATCACGACTTTCCCGCACGGAAACACGCAGCCGGCGTACATGCCGTCGATCTCGTATTCCATCTCAGGCTGCAAGAGCCATTCCGGCGTGCGATGCAGCACGCGGGCCGGCTCATCCAGCTTCAGCAGCAGGGCACCGAGGCGATAAAGACCGTCGGGTCCAACGGCATGGTAGAGGGTCAGCCAGCCGTATTCGGTACGTAACGGGGGCGTGTTGGCCCCGAGCTTGCGCTCCCAGGGCTGCTGGGCCGTGCAGAGCAGGCGTGTGTCACGCATGCTTAGCATATCCCGGCCGTGGGCGATCCAGATCGCGGGATGCTCCGTACCGAATCCGCGCCCCAGCCACTCCATCGGGCGGTGCAGCATCCAGAACTCGCCGTCGATCCGCTCAGGGAACAGGATCGCATCACGATCGTCGACCAGCGCATCGGTGATCCGGCCGGCCCGGATGAAGGTCTTGAAGTTGCGCGTGAGCGCGAGCCCCGTGGCGGTGGCATTCGTGCGCAGGCGCTGCGGGAACTCGGGCGGGCACTTCGGCAGGCGGTAGGGGGCGTGGTCGTTCAGCCAATACTGCCCCGGGGGAACGGGCGGCTTGCATACGTGATGTAGAAGTAGTCGCCCATCTTGGTGATGCGCGGGTCTTCCACGCAGCCGGCGTCGAACCCGTCGCGGCTCGGTCCAAAGACGGGCTCGGGCTCCCGCTCGAAGTGGCGGCCGTCGCTACTGCGGGCCAGCCCGAGCCGAATGACATGCTGCTCGTCGAAACCCGCCGCCCGGTAAAGCAGCAGCACTTCACGCCGCTCACGGTCGTACCAGGCCCCGGGGTTGGTTGTGACCATGGACTCCCAGGGATGGTCCGGATTTGGTTTCAGGATCGGGTTGCCTTCGTAGCGCTGCAGCCTCATGGTGTTGACTTTCTTTGTCTCCGTGACAGGGGGCGCCGCCGAAGCGGGCTCGGATACTGTGCGCGGCGTGGGGGACGGAAGGTTGCGATACCAGAACACATAAAGGCCGGCACAACTAAGGGCAAACAGCGCGGCGGAAATACCGCCGGCGGCGTACCGGCCAATCATCAACTGCATCGGCGCCAGGTACATCGTGACCATCCACACGAACGCGATCGGCAGGGCGATCAGGTCGTTGCGATGCTCACGACGCGTCGCGGCGCGCACCTCCGGAGCGAGTCGGCTGCGGATAGTCACCCCCAGAACCCGAACGGCCGCGTCAGTCTGGTAGAAATGCTCGACCACCGGCGTCGGCGTCGGGCGGCCCAGGTAAGTGCCTATGATCGCCAGGACCAGCGAGATCGGTGTCAGCAGCAGGAACTGCGTCACCTCGCTCAGGGCCTGCTCCGGATAGTACGTGTTGTAAGCCATGACCAGCAGGGCGGCGATCAGGCCGCCGAACATCCCCGCGGCGAACCCGGCCCCGTTGAACCGCCACCAGTAGAAGCGCAGCAGCAGCGGCATGCCCATGCCGGAGGCCAGCCCCATGGTGATCCAGCCCCAGATGGAGTTGATGTCGGCACGACGTAGGCGACGGCAAACGACAGGCCGATGAGCAGGGCACAGAACACGTACGTGCTGCCCAACAGCTCGCGCGTCCCGGCTCTGCGGCCGCATGAACGCGCGGTACAGGTCGTTGGTCCACATCGCCGCCGCCTTGTTGACGGTCACGTTGAACGTCGACAGCGAAGCGGCCATCAGCGCGACCAGCATCAGGCCGCGCACGCCGCCGGGGATGTTGTGAATGATCACGACCGGGACGATGCGCTCGGCGTTGATGGTGCCCTCGTAGCTGAGCAGCTCGAGCTTGCCGGCCCAACCGGCGCCCAGCACGCTTTGCAGGGAGGCGACCAGCTCGCGTGTTCCTGGGGGTGCAGCTTGATCTGGCTGAGGACTTCACGCCAGGTCGCCGGGTCGGCCGGGACGTGCTGCTTGATCAGTGCGGTGGCTTCGGCGATCTGGCCCGCGGTCGGGGAAGAAGCCCTGCACCAGGTAGATGCCCAGGATCGCGAACGCGATCATGAACGGCCAGCGGGCGAGCATCAGCACCGACCACAGGCAGGCCAGCAGCCCGCACTCGCGCTCGTTGCGGGCGGCGAAGAACTGCGGCTCGTGGCCGGTCCCGAAGCCGCCGATGATGAGCTTGTTCAGTGACGAGAAACACCATCGTGTAGAGGAAGAGGTGTTTGTACTGCTCGTAGCCGGCCGGGACGGTGGCCGTCCAGTTGGGGAACGAGTCGGTCCACTCCGCCGCGCCGGTCACCGTCTGTGCCACGTGGGCAAAGGTCGCCGCGTCGTCCATGCGCGTCAGCGCCAGGATGGCGACGATGGCGATGCCGACAACGATCAGCGCGCACTGGAACAGGTCGGCGAACACTACGCCGTAGAGGCCGGACATGACCGTACTGACGGCGGCGGCGCCGATGAGCACGAGTGAACACTGGAACGGGGTGAAGGGGACGAACTGGGAGAGGAACATGCCGGTCCCGACCGCGAGGTAGGTCAGCATGGCGGCGGTGAAGACGATGAACACGATGGCGGTGGCGGCACGGGCGAATCTGGCGCCCTGCCCCTCGCCGAAGCGGAACGTCATCCACTCGGCCACGGTCATGCAGCCCGAACGACGGTGCCATTTGCCGGTCCAGAGCATCTGGCAGATCATCGCGAGCGACAGGCCGCCGCGGAATTCGATGAACAGGCCGCGCGGGCCGAAGATGTACAGCAGCGAGATGATGACCATGGTCCCGGCGAGGTCGAGCGAATAGCCCATGCCGGAAATGCCGAGCATCCACCAGGGCAGGCGCTTTTCCGCCAGGAAATAGGAGTCCATGTTCCGCGAGGCCAGCCGCCGGAACCACACGCCCAACACCACCAGGCCCACGATGTACAGGCTGATGATCGTGTAATCCAGGCTGTTCAGTGTCGCCATTGCTCGTCGCGCCTCTCAGTTCGAGTTGGCCGGTGTCTCAGTCACCACCGTGGTCAGCACCAGCAGGGTGTTGGCAGGGACATCCAGCGTCAAACCGTCCGTCATCCGTACATCCCGGAGTTGTCCCACCGGGCGGGGAAAGATATCGCGCCCGTCGGCATCCACCGTTACGGGCCAGCAATCCACGCGCTCGTCGCCGTCCTTATCGCGGTATTCCCACCGCTCGAACGTCAGTGTTTCGGTCGCGGCGGGCGCGTGCAGGCGCAGACGCCGCGGCCACTTGTCGTGATTGACGATCGCGATCGAGTATCCGGCCGGCGACACCAGACGCGCGGCTGCCACGCGCAGGCCGGGGATGCCGGTTGCTTGAACCTCGACCGGCTGGCAGCCGGCGGGAACGATCGTGCCAGCGCCGCCCAGGCGAAGAACCACGGCCGAAGCGTGCTCCTCCTCCGGGTGGCCGTGCTCGGCGCCGAGGATGTTCCACATGCCCCAGATCTTGCGGCGGTCGTAGGCGTCGGGCGGCGGCTTCGTCGGTCAGGGCGTTCATGTACTCCTCGCCGTCGCCGAGGAAGTACATGGCGTCGTCGAGGTTCCAGGCGATGACGCCGCTCAACGCCGGCCCGCAGGGCCTGAATCGCGGCGTCGGCCATGGTCAGGCCGTACCAGAAGCGGAACACGTCCGGGTTCTGATCGCGTTCGGTCTTGCCATCCATGATCCCGATCTCGCCGAGGATGAACGGCTTGCCGGGATCGGCGCGGCGGATCTGGCGCAACTGCTCGCGGGCGTAGAGTTCGAGCAGCCCGCGGTGGATCTCCTCGCGGAACACGTACCAGTGCTCGTCGTAGATCCCGGTCAGACGGCGCAGATCAGGATCGCGCAGGGACCGCGTCGTCAGGTAGCGGTCGCCGTCCGGGGCGGCGACGCGGACGCGCTGGTCGAGCCCGCGGCGGCTTGAGCTCGCGTTCGAGGTTCTGCAGCGCGGTGTGCCAGTCCTCGACGGTGATGTTGCTCCAGGAGCCGTGCGGTTCGTTGATCAGGTTGTAGTAGCGAATGCAGGTGTACTTGCGGCGCAGCAGGAAGTGCTCGAGTGATTCACCGACGAGGTTGTCCAGCGCGGGTCGGCACTGGCGAGCTCGACGCCTTCCCCGCACGGGCGGCCCCATTCGCCCAGCATCACCGTCGTCCCGTTGCGCTCGCAGAAATCGAGCAGCAGGTGCAGCTTGCGCATGTACGGCGTGTCCCAGTCGAAGATCGGCCGGCCGCCGCGTCAAACCCGCGCCAGTACCAGAACGCATCCAGCATCACGCGGCTGATCGGCATGCGCAGGAACTCGACCCGCCGCGTGACCTTCTCCCAGTCGGCGGGCGAGACCTCGAACCACGGATACGATGCCCACTGCACACCGATGCCCAGGAACGCCTTCGAAACAGGTTCCGCGAAGTCGATGCGAACCGTCGTATCAAGCTTCGGCGTGGCCGGCGCCTGGTCCGGCTTGGGCTGTACCGCCGCGAGTGCCACGCCGGCGGCGGCAACCATCAGCCCAATGGCACTGATCCATGCGCGCATCACGGGTTCTGTCGTCTCCTCTCCATAACCTACGGCGCGAGGGCGCCCTGTAAGAGCACATACTCGCCCAGATCAACATCAGTGTCGGCGTCCAGGTCGGCGCACGCGCAGCCCGCGGCGGGCTGGACATCCGGGCCGGCCAGGCAGTCTGCGAGCACCAGCAGGTCACCGACCGACACGCTGCCATCGCCGTCAAGGTCCGTGGCAGACGGCGTGACCGTGGCGACGATGGTGAGCGTGCCGATCGCCGGCAGGGTGGTGGTCAGCTCGAAGTTCGTGTCAAACGCCACACTCACGGGTGTGGCTGTGCCGACATCCGGCTCGCCGATGGCCGGGTCGCCGGCGTAGGTTTGCACGAATGCCGTCGCGGAAAGCACCTCGACACAGGCGGCGCCGGCCAGATGGATCGTGACAGTCTGTGGTGAGCGGGTCTCGTTTGCCAGGCCGATCACCAACCGGTTCCCGAGCACATATGCCCCGGTATATACGCCCGGATGTGTGCCAGACCCGATGAGCGCCTGGGCTCCCACCGGAATCTCGGGATACAGCGTCAGCAGGGTGCCATAGACCGGCTTGGGATCGCCCCACAGGTCGATCAGGCCCCAGGCCTTGCCAACCTCCTGCACCGCCGACGGGAAGTCGAGCAGTTGCCAGATCAGAGGCGCGTTCGCGCCGGCGTTAAGCAGAGCAAGCGTGTTGCCATAGACGCGCACCGCGTAGGGCATCGTGTTCGTCACGCTGTAATACGGGAACACGGCATTCGGGTCCCAACCGCCGTAATCGTCAGCACTGGGATACGTCACGCCGAACCAGGTCTGCTCATGCGTGGCGTATTCGGTCACAAACAGCGGCAGGTTCGGGTCGCGGGCGGCGGCGGCGTCCGCAAAGGTGTCCCATGCGCTCTGGATGCAGGCCGGGCCGCAACCATCGTCGGCGCCCCATGCGTGTGCGGACCAGATGTCGTGGGCGGCGACACCCGCAGCGTCGAGTGCGACCAGGTAACCGGTCGCATTGGCGAGGTTCGACGTGCCGGGGCCGACGATGCCCACGTCAGTGCGGCCATGGCTATCCAACGCCGCCCGTACCTGCTGAACCAGAGCGTTGTACTGCACGGGAGTAATGCCGGTGCTCCATTGGCCGTCGCTGTCCGGCTCGTTCATGAGCTCGACGTACTCGATGGGAATGCCGTTGTCGTACAGCTCGTCCACCTCGGCCGCCCACCACTGTGCGAATGCTGAAAGCTGGGAGTCGCGCAGTCGGTTCTGGGCGTCGACGAACTGCGACGGGGCGCTCCAGATCATGTAGATCCACTGGATGCCGAACAGGTCGGTCATCTGCCGGGTAACCTGCATCTGCGACCACGAGGCGCTCTCGCGCTCGAGCCGGATGTAGCGGGTGTTGAGGTTGTCCAGGGCCTGAAGCTGCTGGGTGGGGCTGTAGCAGTAACCCCAAAGTTGTGCGCCGAAGCCGGCAAACGCGGGACCGCGCTGGGTCATGTCATACGCGATGGTCTCCGGGTCCACGCGTTCTATTAACGCGTCGTCGAAGATGCCTGCTCCGTCGTCGGTCTCATTGGGCTGCATGAAGACCAGCACAATCCCCGCGCTCACCGTGTCGGGCGGTGCGATGGCCTGGGGGCCGATGGCTAATTGCCACACATCCGTCGGCGCCGTGGCGTCCATGACCTGGACGGACTGCGATGCCAGGATCGCGCCGCCGGCATCCTTGAATTCGAGCTTGATCCACAGGGAGCTGTCGCCGACCAGAAGATGACCGGTGTGGTGGTAGATCCAGCATTGCGTGCGGAACATCTCGCCGGGCGCGGCCGGCACGAACTGGTGTACACCGCCGGCATTGTAGGCGTCACCGTACACGTCTTCGCCGCACAGCACGCGCTCTTCGCCGTGTGCCGGCAAGCCCAGGTCCACGGCGACAACGCTCTGCATGTGCCCCCAGCCATCATAGCTATCGGGCCAGCCGGCGGTGTGCTGCTCGAACCCCGGGTTGGCCAGCAGGTTGGCGGCCGCGGCCAGGGCGGGGGAGAGCCACGCGACGACAAAAGCAGATTGCCACGTACGAATCACGTGTCGATGCTCCGTATGAGCGGCGCCGGGCCGTCGGCGCGGTCGGGTGGACAGCCGCACGGTTCGTTCCCGAAAACGCCCGGGTCCTGCGAGCGTTGGCCGCCTTGCACCCCGTTGATATCGTCGGTCGTGCCCAGGGCTTAGGGCTGCGCACCGCCGTCGCTGTACGGCGAGACCCGCACCCGTGGTGTATAGCGTTTGGGCAAAGCCGGCCAGGTCCCGCGCGGGGCTGACCACTCACCAACCGGCTTGGCCCACTCACCATGACAATCGGCATACAGGATGTTGACCCTCCCGTCCGGATGCCGGTTGGTTGGGATTCGCGGACCCATGAACTGTACACAGTTGCCCAGGTATGGCCCCTCTGCGTCGGAGCTGGGGGCATTGTATTGCCAACTATTGAACAGGTTGGCGTCGTCCGCCATACCCCCGGTCATGCCCGGAGCAGCGCCGTTGTTTGGCCCGGCGTCAATCAGCAGCGCCACCGTCCCCGGCCGGTAAACCTTGTCGAGTTCGCCGCGCAGCCGCTCTCCTTTCGCACGGAAGCAAGGGCTGCTTGGGCCGTAGAGAACGCCGCCGACGCACTCGTAGCACTCCCCATTCTGGTACGTGGAGCGCCAGCACGCCGGCCAGCGCACCATTGTGCTCGCGTCCTCAACGCCCGCAATGTCTTCGTTCAACCCGTAGCTCAGACGCCCCCAGTAGGAGACGTTGGGGCCCGAGACGCCGTTCGGATCGTATCCCACCAGTGCCTGGCCGCGCGGGAAGTACGGCGTGGCGACCTGCACCTTGTCTGCTGGACACACGGCGACCGGGAACTGCTTGCTCATGCGGCCGCGTTTGGCCATCGCGTCGGTTCGCTCGGCGCGGACACCCCAGTCCCGGTTACTACGGCAGATGTTGCCGTCGTTTCGCATCAGGGCGACGGGCCAGGCGAGCAGCTCCCCGTCGTCGTCATACATGTACTTTCCTTTGTCCGGGTCAGCCTTGAGCAGCCCGTTGGCCGTCGCGACGATCTGAAACCGCCCATCCCGCTCGGTCGCGAAGGCGTGGATCATCTGCCCCATGCTGCGCATATTGGACAGACACACGGTCGCCTTCACCTGTTGGCGCGCCATCGACAGCGATGGCAGGAGGATGCTGATGAGCAGGGCGATGATCGCTACGACAACCAGTAGTTCAATCAGCGTGAATGCCCAGGCCCGGCGGCAGCATCCGCTTGACCCGGTAGACCATGAAGTACGCATGATACATCGCTCCGTGTTCCCACGTTCAGAACCGCTGTGAACCGCCGTTGCCTTCGTTGCCGGGCCCGCGCGGGTTGTCCTCGGTGCGCCGCGGCGGCCCGGTTGATTCGTTGATCTCGAAGTATCCGGGAAGCGAGATTCTCAGGGGCGTTGAGGCCTGCCCGGCCAGAGATCTTCCGAGCGCCTGTCCGGCCCGCGCCCCAAGATCGAAGGCGTTCTGGCACACCGCGGTCAGCGTCGGATGGACCGTGTGCCTCAATTCCGCATCGTCGACGCCCACAATTGAGAGCTCTTCCGGCACGCGTATGCGCATCGAATGAGCCGCCTTCAACGCACCAATCGCCAGCAGCCAGTCCGCCAGATAGATGGCCGTGGGCCGGTCCTTCATGCTCATCGCCATCTTCAGCACCGTAGCGCCACCCGCCACGTCCGCCGGGTGCTGGAACACCAGGTTCTCATCGACGCTCAAGCCGTGCTTCGCGAGGGCCTCGGTATACCCGTCGTAGCGGTCCATGTGATCGTGGTCCGCCACGTTGTGCGTGGCAAAGGCGATGCGGCGATGGCCCAGCGAGATCAGGTACTCGGTGGCCTGCATGCTGGCGGCGTGTGAGTCCGAGTCCACGTAGCTGACGCCCTCGTCGAATTCGAAGCGCTCCGAGATCACGACGTGGGGAAAGCCGATCTCGGCCATCGCGGCGCAGACGTCGCGCGACTCGGACATCGTGCGCAGCACAACACCCTGCACGTTTGATCGGCAGATGAGTTGCGCAAACTCCATGGCCGACCGGCGGCGCCGCTGCGGATTGAGAATGACGAGGTCATAGCCGTCAGGCCGCAAACCCTTGGAGAGTCCGTCGAGCACGGCGGCATCAAAGGGATGGGAAAGCGTCTGCGGGCCGATATAGACGAAGCCCACCAGCGAGGTACTGCGCTGGGGCGCTGAACGGAAGTATCCAGACCTGTTTGCGATTGCCAGAATTCGCCTCCGAGTGTCGGGACTGATGCCGCGTTCGTTGTGAAGAGCGCGCGAGACGGTCGCGATCGACACGCCAGCCTGATCCGCGATTTTTCGTACAGAGGCCATTGTATGCACTCACCTCCACTCCACGCCGGACGGACAGGCGGTGTGTTCCGCTTATCGTTACGAGCCGGCGTGACTGATACGGTACACGTTACATTAACGTAAATCGGAAGCCCGCGTCAATGGGCAGGTTCGTAATTTTACCGCCCGAAGGGTGGCAATGGAACCGTGCATCGGTCAGGCGTCGCTCGGTGCCCGGCTGGTGCCACGCTGGAAGCGGGGGTCGGTGGTACGCTGGCGGGCTCGGTTCGCCCGCGAGCGCAACGCATGTTTGCGCAGCGACGAGGGGGCGTTTTGCGCGCGAGGCCGATGGCGGTTTGATGCGTTGAAAACAGCCTATTCCAGCTTCGAGACGGGCGCGAATGGTACGGACGGCGTTTGGTCGAGCGGCGTCGGGGTTGGGCTTCGGTAATGCCGCGCATGGCCGCCTGTTTCGCAGGTCGCGGCCGAGTACATACTGGCAAAAATCCGGGTGGATTCTCGCGCCTTGGATTGTCACGCCGCACGCCGGTCTCCTAACCGGTTGTCTGAGAGAGAAATGCGCGCCGTCAAGGGCTTAGCCGGGCCCGGCGATCCGCCACCGGATTCGTGGCGAATTGCATTGCATCGTATGTCCGAATCGGTTATGATCCGCAACTGTAACGGTGAGTGTTACTTGTTCATCTCGCGCCGATCAGGAGGCGTGGTCGTTGCCGTGTCGCTGTTGCCCAGCCGGTCATCGAGGTTGCTCGTGGGAAGCCGGTGGGCGGCGGCATGGCGTTTAACCAACGTTTGGAGGAGGAGACAGACATGTACCGTGGAGTAGCGAGTGTGGTGTTGGTGGCGTGCGTGTTAGGGATGGCAACTCCGGCGATGGCGGAGTCGCTCTACTTCGATTTCGGCGATGAGCCCTATCCCACCGGCGGCAACTACAACAACCTCGACTGGCACCAGAACCCGATCGCCGACTGCATAAACGACAGCGGAGCGTTGACCGGAATCGGGCTGACGGTTCACGACGCGTTTTACACGACCTCAGCCAACAACAACGGCACGCAGTCGCCGTCCGGTGATGCGGCGATGTTCGACCCGCAGGCCACGCGCGACAGCCTCTACGGCTGCACCGGGGACTGGTATGGTCAGACCCAGCCGACGATGGGTGTTACGCTCACAGGATTGGACCCCGCTTTCACCTACGATTTCTCGATCTTCGCAGCGCGACTCGGGGCCAGCGACAACCGCGAGGCGCAGTACGACGTCCTCGGGCTCAACAGCGGAACCGACTATCTGAATTCGGTGGGCAACGTGAGCGAGATCGCGTTCATCGGCGGCATCAGCCCCACGCCGGCCGGCGAGATCGTGATCCAGGCGCAGCCCGGCCCGAACAACAACAACAGCCTGGGCTTCTACTACTGGGGCGCGATGAAGATGGATGTCGTCCCGGAGCCGACTTCGCTGATGCTGCTCGTGATTGGTGGCGCCGCAGTCGTTCTGCGTCGGCGTTAGACAAACGTCGCTCAGATGTCCGTGGGATTGTTGCAGGGTAAAGGTCCGTGCGATGTTTGCACGGACCTCGGGGAGTCCCTGGCAGCGGAAGCGGCTCGCGGGCGGAGGCAATCATGGCTCGAGACGCGAAGGCTCGTCGGCACGGCGACCAAGCGCGAGCAATCCTGACAGGCCCGGCGATCGTCCTGTTGACGATGCTCGCATTGTCCGCCCCGGCCAACGCCGATGAGAACCTCTTGTTCTATGGCAACAGCTTCACGCTTGGCTCGTGGAGCACGCGGAGCGTGCCCGACCTGGTGAATGACATCGCCGTGGCGGCCGGCCAGCCTGATCCGTATGTGGTGACCGCGGCGGTGGGGGGCTGGAGTCTGGCGGACCATCTGGCGAGCAACACCGACGTGATCTCGTCGGGAATCCCCGCCGGGCAGACATGGGACTACGTCATCCTGCAGGACTACTCGACGCGACCCACGCACATCGGCGACCTGGCGGCGCATCGGGCTGACTTCGTTTCAATGTACCAGACGGTCGCGGCCCACAGCCCGGACGCGCAGGTGATCGGATTCGAGACCTGGGCCAGAGCGCCGGGGCACGAGATCTACGACGGGAGTCCGCCGGAATTCCCGGGTGGACCAGCCCAGATGCAGCAGGAGCTGCGGGACGGCTACGCCTTATCAACGGCGGATGTCAACGCGCTGGCCGGTGCGGAGACCTCGCGCGTGGCCCCAGTGGGTGATGCCTGGGAGTACACCGACTGGAGTAACCTGCACGCATCGGACCTTTATCACGCGAACAACCGCGGCACGCTGCTCGCGTCACTGGTCATCTACGGAACGATCTACCAGGACGACGTAAGCGACCTCGATCTGACGGACGTGCTGGACAGCCTGGGTATGCCAGCACCCTACGGCGACTATCTCGCCGGCGTGGCGGATCAGTTCATTGTCCCCGAGCCGTCAATCGGGCTGCTCATGCTTGCCGGCGGGATTGTGACGCTCCGTCGGCGGCGGTGAGCCGGTTGTGCGTGAAAGGTCTCATAGTAATTGAGGGCGCAGGTTGCTGAGCGGCGTTGACGAACGGGTCTGGCCTGGCGGGCAGCGACAGCGACAGCGGCCGTGGCCTGGTGTCGTCGCCTTGCCGCACCACAGGGCGTGAACCGCGGATTGGCCTGCAGGATTGAGGGCGCGCGGCAGTATATTGGATCGTGGGACAATGTAGCCGGAAGCTATCCGACAAACGAGAACGCACCGAGTGTAGAGAGCCTCGCATGACGGCGGATGGCCGCCGCCTTGCGTCGCGGGACCGGTTTCGAAAGGCGGAGGTGCCGCGTGTGTAACGAGTGGCGCAGCAGCGGAGGGGGGCGTCTCATCACGCGATGTGGCGCGACCCATCTGGTGCTGGTGTTCGGGGTAATGCTCCTGGTTACTCTGCCGGTCGCGGCTCGGGCGGATGATCCACTGACCATCCTGTTCTACGGCAACAGCTTCACGCTGGGGTCGGGCTCGACGGAGGCGCAGGCGGCCGGAGGCGTGCCGGGCGTCGTCGGCGAGCTGGCGGTCGCCGCCGGTCACGCGGCCCCCAACATCGAGAACGCCGCCGTCAGCGGTCAGACACTAAGCTGGCACCTGGCCAACAACCTGGCCGTCATCAGCAGCCCGCAGGACTTTGTCCCCGAGCCGGGGTATCAGTGGGACTTTGTCGTTCTCCAGGGGTATTCGACGCGTCCCACTCACATCGGAGAGCTCAACACATTCCGCACCGACCTGGCCGCCTTGTATGGCGAGGTCCGCAGCCATAGTCCCGCCGCCGGCGCCATCCTGTACGAGACGTGGGCCCGCGCGCCGGGACACAGCGTGTACACCGGGTCTCCCCCGTCGTTTCCGGACGGTCCCGCGCAGATGCAGGAGGAACTGAGGGATGGCTACCGGCAGGCCGAGCAGGACGTTGACATCACGCTCGCGGCCGATCGCGCGGTTGTCGCGCCGGTGGGCGATGCCTTTGAGGACACGGAGTGGGACAATCTTCACGCTACCGATCTCTATCACGCCAACTCGCGCGGAACCTATCTGGCCGCGTTGGTCATTTATGGCACGATATACAACGAAAGTGTTGTCGGACTGCCCAAGGTGCTGGGCAGCCTGACCGAACCGGAGGCGGCTGAGCTTCAGGCGTATGCCGACGCGGTGATTCCCTATCCCTGCGGGTTTACCGGGACAGACTGCAATTCGAACTGCGTGCCGGACGACCGCGAACCGGACTGCAACGGCAACGGAGTTCCCGACGACTGCGACATCAGCCTCGGCACGAGCGAGGATTGTGACGCCGACACTGTTCCCGATGAGTGCGGGCAGATTCCGACCACGGTGTGGTCGGACGATTTCGATACCGATACGTCGTCGAACTGGACGATCGTGGCGGGCGGCAGCGGTGACCTGGCCGTCTTCAGTTTCGACTACAGCACCGCGTCAATCCCGAGCGCGCCGAATACTCAAGGGGGCACAACGCTTGGAATGAGAATGGAGGCCAACACAACGGCGGGGCCCGCGGCACCGTCGGGCATATGCGCCTACCCCACCGGCTATGCCTTCGATGGCGACTTCACCTTACGCTGGGACATGTACATAAGCTGGGACTCGCCGGAATCGACGGAGCACGCGTGCATCGGCATCAACCACGGCGCGTCCAAGCTCATCGGGTCGGCGGAGGTCACGTCCGACACCGACGGCGTCTTCTTTGCCGTCTCCGGCGACGGCGGCCTCTCCGCCGGCATTTACCCGACCGACGGCACGATCAAGGACTACAACGCCTTTTACGGGAACGATGGCAATTCGCCGACGCGGCTTCCGGTGATGCACTGGGACGAGGCCCAGCCGCTGCTGCTCGACCTTTTTCCCAGTGTCGGCGGCGACCCGGTCGGCAACTCGCAGGCGGGCGCTCCAGGCCGTCAATGGGTCGAGGGAGAGATCACTCAGCGGGACGGCGTGGTCACCTGGAAGCTCAATGGCACCGTCGTCTATGAAAAGGTGAACGCGTCGGGCTTTGACTTCGGCAACATCATGCTGGGCTTGTTCGATCACGACGCCGGCCAGAACACGACGGGCAGCGCGTTCGTCATTTTCGACAACGTGAGTGTCAGCGTTCCGGCGAACGCTCCCGCGACGTCGGACGAGTGTATGACGGGCCCGTGCCTGACAGCTTTGTGCGAGCCGCCCGCCTACAGCGGCCTTTGTTGCACCGTTGACTCCAACGGCGACGGCGACGTGGATCTGCCCGACTTCGCCCAATTCCAGGCCGCGTACGTGCCTCCGCCGCCGGAACTGGAGTTTCAGCCGGACGAACTGGCGTTCGTCGTGGTTCAGGACGCGACCGACCAGGATGCGTCCACTGTTGTGGCCGGCGATGCGAGCACGCCGACGGTGGACCTGGCGGCGATCGACAACGACACGCTGGTTGCCCCGACCTGGCTGAGCCTGCCGGCCTTGTGGCCCGCCCGTACGCCGATCACGTTCGATGTGGACGCCACCGGTTTGGCGGTTGGCAGCTACTCGGCGACCGTAACGGCGTCGGCGTTGGGTTACGTGGACGGCACGCTCGACGTGTTCCTGGCCGTGACGCCTACCGCTTCCGACGAGACCGTTCTGGTCGACTTTGGCAGCCCCACGATTCAGACCGGCGGCGCACCGCGGTATTGGAACAACGTACACACGGACAACATGCTCAGTGTCCATGCGCTGGACACGGTTGCGGGGGTTTCCAGCGGGATCACGTTGACGATCGATTCGTCGCTTCGTTTCAACGGGACCAACACCAACGGCACGACCAGCCCGACACCGGGCAGCGATATGGACTTGTTGCAGTATCCCGTGACGGCGTTGCAGGATTCGCTGTTTGGCAATGATGTCGAATTCGGTGGCGGGACGTTTCCGGTCGCGCGCATCGTGCTGTCGGGTCTCGATCCGACGGCGAGCTACGACCTGATCTTCTGCGCGTCGCGCATGAGTGCCTCGGATATCAGGACCACGGACTACCTCGTGCTCGGCGATGCGCCGGCGATGGATACGCTGGACGCGGCCAACAACCAGTCGCAAATCGCCGGCGTTTTCGGCATGGGAGGAAACGCCCAGGACACGATCACGATCACGATCGACAAGGGGGCAACAAACACGAACTCCTACGGGTTCTATTACCTGAACACGTTGGAGATCCGCAAGAACGGCGAGTGAAACAGGGCAATAGCTGATTGAAAAGGCGCTGCGGTTCCCAATGTTGCCGCCGTCGGCGGCGGAACCGGACCAGCGGGGAAACGAGCAACGCTTCTCGGTGACCGCGTCGTGCGGTGGCCATCGGAAGTCGGAAAAGAAGGAGTCAGGACTATGGCGGCTGGGAATCAGCGAGTGAGATTGCGGGTGGCAATCGTCGTTTTGCTGCTGGGATTCATGGGTGGTGTGCCAACGACGGCCCAGTCGTTGGATGAGAACTTCGATTCGGTGACGGGCACCGGCGGCGGCGTGTTTCTGGATGGGCTGGGCTCGGACTGGCTCCTCGGCTGGGACGACGGCATCAGCGGGGAGTACGCCTTCGGCCAGGCGACCGGAATCGCCCGCGTTGAGATGTCAGCCCAGGGCCTGCCCACAGGTGGCGTGGACGGCTCCGGTGCCGGCGAGCTGGCGGTCATACTCAACTCCCTGAACATGATCGACCAGGATTTTGCCGACGTGACCGGCACCGGCGGCGGCGTCTTCCTCGCGGGAGACGGTGTCACGCCGAATGTGTCCGGGTCAACGTCTGATTGGGACGACGGCATCGAGCAAGAAGCGGCGTTCTGCTACACACGCGACGGCGCGGTCCTCGACGGAGACGCGTCGGCCCAGGGGCTGCTCGCCGGCGGCGTCGGGGGCACCGGCGCGGGCCAGATCGACGTGACCGACGTCATATTGAACAGCGGAAGCTGGTTCGCCGGACTATCGTGGTCGCTCTCCGGTTTTCCCGGCGGCTCGGGCACTCTCCAGAATCCGGGCTTCGAGCTGGGCTTGTGGGACACGGTTGCCGGCTGGGATGTGTGGTGTGATACGGGCGGCTCCTATCCGAGCGTGCTCATCGTCACATCCAGTCCGCAGGCGGGGGTGCAGGATCTGAAGGTCTGGGGCCAGGCCCCCGGCATGGACTCGGCGGGCGTTGCTCAGACGCTGCGCGCCGAGCCGGGACAGACTTGGGAACTCGACTGCTGGAGTTCGCACCACGCCGCCGACGGAATCGACGGCACCACCAACTACGCGGAAATGCGGATCGAGTTCTATGACGGTATCAACTCCGAACCGCTTTCCACCACCGCCGCCACGGTGCTCGATGGCTCGTCGGCGCTGGACACGTGGTTCGACAACACGCCGATTCAGCTCACGGCCCCGGCGGGCACGCTGACAGTGCGGGCGGTCCTGCAACTGGTCAGCCCGAATGCTGATAATGGCGCGGTCTTCTTCGACACGGTTTCGTTCGGCGTGATTGCCGGTCCGCCGGCCTTTGATCTGAGTGACTACAGCCTGACCGCCGACGTCCTGGGTGATGCCAACATCCCCGCCGGCGAGGCCTACGGCCACTACCAGTTGCGCATCGAAGACAGCGATGGCGATCGGCTGGTGTTTGAGTCGATCAGCGCGGCGGACGGCACCTGGCAGACCATCGGCGACACGCTGGATCAGGCCATCGAAAAGGACTCGTCGGATGTGCCCGCTACCGGCGTGTTCGATCTGGATTCGGACACCTTCAAGGTTGTCCTGCTGTTCGACCCTGATCGCACTCCGACCTGGGGTACCGGTGGAACCTTGTCAGTCGACAACGTGGTGCTCACCAACAATCGGCCCGACGGAAGTGACTATGGCGGCGCGCTGATCTGGGATGTGCCGTCGCTCAGCGTGCTTGATCCACGGGAACTGACACTGGCCGCCGACGTGAAAGGCAGCATCGCCGGCGCGAATTACGAGCTCCGTCTCCAGGGCTACGTAGCCACCCCCAACGTGGACGAGGACTTCTCGGCGATCACTTCTGATACCGAAGTCGAGGTGGCCGGTCCCGATGACACCAGCGGCACCGTCGTCAACTGGAATTCGCAGATCGAGAACGATGAGGTGTTCTTCGGCACGCTGGACGCCGTGGTGACCGCCACCGGCGGCGTGTGGGTACGCGCGTTGACCAGCGGCGGCTACGGCGACGACGGGAGCTGCATGCAGATCGAGGTGCTCGACGTCTGGCCCGACGAGGACGGCTACTGGTACGCCGGCGCCGTCTGGCGCGAGCAGGCGCTGGCTTCGGCGAATCTGTCGGAGGTGACCCTGTCCGCAAAGGCCAAGGGCACCTGGAACGAGGAGTGGCTTCAGGATCCGGCTACGTACATCCTGCGGATCGAAGACCCGGACGGCGACTGGATCGGCTTCGACGAGGTTTACGACGGCACCTGGCAGTCCATCGGCGGTCCGCTGTCCGGCTACACTGTCAGCGGCTTCGTCGACGGAAGCAACGGCGTGTTCGACATCGATACGAGCCTGGATTACAACATCGTCATCATGTTCATCGGCGAGGGGCCGCCGTTCTCGGCCTATGGGAATTGGGGCGGCACGCTGACGGTTGACGACGTCTACTTGTCACCATCCCCGACCCCGAAGCTCAAGGAAGGCGGCCACGTGGCCTTCACAGGCACGGCGGACGGCAGCTTCCAGTCCGTGGGCGGGCTGGTGGCGGACGGTGAGTCCACCTGGCCGCCGGAGGGTGGCCAGTTCTACCCCGAGTGGGGTTCCACGCTCACGTCCTGGGACATCGGGCTTGAAGGCGAGACCGCGTTCGCCGGCTTCGGCTGGGGCTCGTCGATCGAGACCGCCACCGTCGAAGGATGCGCCACCTGTGGCGTCGGCGGCAGTGGCGGCGGTATGTTCAACGTCACGGGCATCGAGTCGCCGCCCGGCTGGTACTGGGCCGGCGTGGCCTGGCCTGGTCTTGCGCTCGACTTGAGCAACCTCAACCAGGTGTCGTTCACCGCCGACTGCAAGGGCATCTGGGATCCGAACGCCGGTGAGTCGGCCGGCATCATCACGCTCCGGCTCGAGGACCAGTACGGCAAGCGGATATCCTGGGACAGCTCGGCGGTCGATGGCAGCTTCCATACCCTCGGCGGCACGCTGAACACCTTCAGCGCGGAGAGCGGGTTCGATCCGAACTCCCCGACCTACATCGCGACCATCATCGTGTTCGGCTATCGCACGCCGACGTGGGGCACCGGGGCGACCGTGTACTTCGACAATGTCTCGGTGTCCGACGCGGGCGGCTCGGTGGTTTCGGAGGGTTTCGAGACCGTGGTCGGCCCGGTGCCGGGCTTCCTGACCGGAATGGACGCCTTTGCGGTGCAGCTCTCGATGGCCGACGGCATGTTCACCTGGGGCGGCGGCGGCTCATTGGCCGTCGATAATCTGACCTTCGGTGAGGTGTCCCAATACGAGCTCGGCGACTTGAACTGCGACGGGTTTGTCAACAACGGCGATATCGATCCGTTCGTGCTGGCTGTCTCGGACCCGGGCGCCTACGCCACGGCGTATCCGGACTGCGACATTAACCTGGCGGACATCAACGACGACGGCTTTGTCAACAACGGCGACATTGATCCGTTTGTCGCCCTGCTCAGCAGCTAGGATCGCTCGACGCGAGTGAGCGAGAATCGGCGACCGCGCCCGGGTTACTTCCCGGCGCGGTCGTCTGTGTTTTGAGTGAACGCACGCATTAGAGCAATTGACGTTTACCTGTAGCGTCAGACCCCAGAGTCGGACGTGGTCAACCAGCATGCACTCTCTCGAGGTCACGGCCGACTCGGGGGTCGGCCGCTGCGCTATGAGGTAAAACGCGTTAGCTCGAACCGGCCCGCCATCGCCGTATCGGCCGGCCGGCCCGACTTCGGTCGGTTAGTGCGCGCGGGGCCAACAGCGCTGGCTCAGAGTGTCGGCCTCCCGTCCATTTGGCGCGGAGATTGATCGAGGAAGTGGTCTGCGTTGAAGATGTGGTTATTGGGCCCAGCAGGACTCGAACCTGCGACCAGCCGATTATGCGACTTGTTCCACGGTTTCCCGTGGGCTCGGACTGTCCCTTCACCCGGCCTGGGTGGGTTGCCGTCCAGTCTCTACACACGCCCGGAGACGGAGAATGCAGAATGGTGAATGCGAAATGCAGAATAGGGTTGGCGATTCATGGATCGGCACGCGTCGCCGGCCTTCTGCATTCATCATTCCGCATTCTTCATTCGCTTCTCATCTCCTGCTTGGCTCGGGATTGGCATAGGCGTTTCCGCCCTTAGCTTTCCCCGACTTTGACAACCTGCTAATCCGACGTTCCCGCCGGAAAGACCCTGCGCCGTCGAGCATGACACGCCCGCTTGTGAGTGCATCTGAAAGACGCGGGAGTGTTTTAGCGCCGGCGACGCGTTAAGTCGGCTGCTCTAACCAACTGAGCTATGGGCCCATTCACTTGTCAAACACCCAGAACCCGCATTCAGCGCGGGTGCGGGCGGCCGCTCGGTAACGCCCGCCGGCAGTGCGCCGACACGCGTTTGCGACCAGACGCTAGTTTACGATCTGGTAAGGCTGGCGTAAACCGGCACCGCCGCGCGCTGTTCGCGTCCGCGGTGCGCCGGCGGTCGGCTCCAGCAACTGCACACATTCAGATTGTTGACGTCTGTGAGCTGACACGTCGGTCCGTCGGTCGGCTTCAGCAGATGGGCATATTCAGGTCGTTGTCGCTTGTGAGTTGACGCGTCGCCCCCGTCGGTCGGCTTCAGCCGACCAGCACTTGCCACCAACTTCAGTTGGTGGACGAGGGCTTACTCGGATTCCCATCCCCACGCAGCCGGCTTCAGCCGGGCTTCGAACGGCGCAGCGAGAAGCCGGCCCGAGTGGTGATGGTAAACCGGCACCGCCCGCTGAAACCGGTGGCAAGGACCGGCCGGCTGCAGCCGATCCGCGCCGGCGAACTCGATTCTGCCGGTATCATGTGGCACCGGTTGATTACCGGTCAGCGCCACCGGCGTGCACACGACGTCCGGCTCGGGGGCGGACGCAACGATAGCACGTGGTCCCCGCCGGTTCGCCGTTGTCGCCGGACTCGCGGCCGCATACGATACGAACCACCATGAATCGACTGAGACAGGCATTTGACGGGTTGAAGGCCGGCGGCGGGCACACGCTGATTCCCTATATCACCGGCGGCTATCCCGACGTGGCGACCACCGTCGAGATATTAAAGCGGCTTGATCCGCGGCGGATCGGTTGTGCCGAGTTGGGCATACCGTTTTCCGACCCGATCGCCGACGGGCCCGTGATTCAGACTTCGTTCTCGCACGCGCTGGATGCGGGCTTTCGCCTGGCGCCGCTGCTGTCGGCGTTGAAGTCGGCCCGCGGCGAGATACGCGTGCCGCTGATGGTGATGGTGAGCTATTCGGTCGTCTATCGCCAGCAGCCGGCCCGCTTTATAGAGTCCGCCCGGGCCGCCGGCATTGATGGCATGATCGTGCCTGACCTGGCGTTGGAAGAAGCGGATGAGCTGGTCACCCTGGGGAGAAAGCACGATTTTCCGCTGGCGATGATGATCGCGCCGACGAGCGACGAAAGCCGCCGCCGGCGCATCGCCGCCCTGTCGGAGCCGTGGGTCTATTACCAGTCGCTCACGGGCGTGACCGGCGAGCGGGCGGCGCTGCCCGACGATCTGCGGCAACACCTCGAGGAGCTGCGCGCGGAAACCGACAAGCCCATCTGCGTCGGCTTCGGCATCGCCCGCCCGGACCAGGTCGCCGCCGTCTGCCAGGCGGCCGATGGCGTCATAGTCGGCAGCGCCATCGTCCGTCGAATGAACGACGGCGTGTCGCGCGGCGACGATGCAACGGCGATCGCGGACAGCGTATGCGCGTTCATCGACGAGCTGGCCGAGGCGCTTCCGGGATAACGACCCGCATCCCAGGTAGCGGCCGATGTTCCCGTCAGCCGTCGAATGCCGGGGACCATTTGGATTACGCCGACGATCAACCGTTGCGGATGAACCTGCGATCAGCCGCACGGTGACCAGCCGGTTCTCGCACTAGAGGAACCTGGCTAGGTCATGTCGCTGGCTGGCGAAGATGCCAAGCACGATCGAAAACGCTGCATGCCCGATGTATACGAGAGTGAGCCAGAAGAGTCTGGCTTTGCAGGACGCGATGACACCTCGCAGGCAGAATGGTATTTGCAGTATCACAAGCCCCCAAGCAAGATACGCGCCTTCAACTACTTGGTTGGCCAAGATCAGCGAAGCTACCCAGCAGATGCCAATGGCGTCTGTTATGAGCAGTACCGCGAGCGGCCATACACTGGCAAACATATTCTCACCTCATTTCAACACGCGCGGCCCGGGCCCGGTCAAACGCGGGATGGCCAACGTTTTTCGTGGGCCGAATAGCTGGCAAACGTTGCCATTCGTGTCGTGGAAGATGACGCCGCCGCCATGTGGGTCGTAGGAGTCATTGGGGTCGTTCGGGTCGCTGACGATCAGGAGTTCCCCTATCCCACCGACCCCTTCCAATACATCGGCACCGCGCGGGCTGAAGCCCGCGGGTCTTTTGGCCGACCCACTGACTCAAGGTTCCCGTGGACGTTGAAGCATGCGGACAAACGCGTGTTACGAAGACAGACCCAGCATCCAGCCGAGCAGTTCGGCGGCGTCTTGCCAGCCGATCGGGAACGTGCCGTCGTCGATTGGGGCGCGCTTGAATTGCTGATTGAGCAGCAGTGACTCGTTGCTGCACGTTGAGTCCATCAGCGCCAGGCAGTCGCTGGTGTGTACCAGCCCCATCAGGTGGCCGATCTCGTGGGCTACCGTGTTGCCCATCGCCGTCCCCATCTCCGCCAGCGTCAGGTCTCTGATGAACGCGCCATCAAACGCGCGCGTGAAGACAATCGCAACATCTTCCTTCTGCGCGTTCATCACGTCGATGTGTTCGGACAGCGCAAACGCGTAGTGGCTGTTGCCGCCGAAGTAAATCGTGGCGTGCGGCACGGCGGGCACATCGTCGTCGTCAGAGTTGTACAGCAGGAAGTTGTAGGCGCTGTAACGATCGGCGACGACGTCCTGGACCCGGTCCTTGAGCTCTTCGGTATCTGAGGAGCTGAGACCGACCTGGGCGGCGTCAAACGGCACCAGCGAATACTGGCCGAGCGACGGATTGCTCACGTTGCCCCCGTCCCAGTCGAAAAAGACTACCGCCGGCTCGGGCAGCGCCACAGCGGCGTCAACGTCGATCTCAACGCCGACTTCGTACGATCCGGTCGTGCGGCTACTGGGGAAGGCGGCGATCGCCAGAAAGTACGCGCCGCCCTTTCCGCGTATCACGAAATCCAGATACGGATTCAGATCGGTGCCGTCGGCGACCCGGTCATCATTGAGCGCCTGGAGGTTTTCGTCGGCGTCAAAGATGGCCATGATGGGATCCAGCACGTTACCCACCGCCTGCACATCGACAGTCACGCGATCACCGACCGCCAGGGTGCCGAGATCATACACGTCCACGTCGCCCTCCGCCGAGATCTCGCCGCGGAAGCGCAGGGACCGGGTATCGGACAAGGGTAACGCCGTCGCGTCCTTGAACGTGCCGTTGTTGGCTTCGTCGAGATATGGCGTGTCAGCGCCCGTCGGATCGAAAGGTGTCGGGCAACCGGTGAGCGCCGGCAGCAGCGCCAGCATCGCAATCACAAAGGGCAGTGTGCGTTTCAAGATGTCCCTCCCTGGGACTTTTTGGCTGTGCGGCGTTGGGGCGGCGTCAGCGATCCGGATTCGCGCAATTACCACACCGCAGCGACAACTCCTGTTTGGCCAGCATGCGAATCTTGGCGCGGCTGACGGGCTTACGCAAGCCATCGTCCTTGGCAAGCGGCAATGGTCCGCCGGGCCGCTGGCCGACAATCTGTTCCAGCAGCGCGATGCTGTTCTCGGTGCCGACCGGAAACACGCGCTGCTCCAACGCGGCCGGCCCGCCAAAGGCCTGGTCCTCGACCATTTCCCACGCCCCGGCGGTCGTGTCCATGAGTTCGTCGGGGTCTGCTACATGATAGAGGCCCAGTAGGTGTCCAAGCTCGTGGCTGGCGGTATTTGCGATCATCTGGGCCATTTCGGCGGTGGTCAATTGCATCGTCCAGTAGATCGAGAACGTGTTCACAAAGACTATCGCGCGCTGGCTTTCATCGGCATTGTAGTTGTCAACGTTATCGGCCAGCCCGAGCAGCCCGTTGCCGTTGCCGCCAAAATGCACCACCGAATGAGCCTCCGCCGGCGGTGGTCCGTCATCCGAGGACACGAAATCCACGTCGAAGGCGGCGTAATCGCGCTGCATTTCTTCCAGAATCAGCGCCTTGAATTCGGCGGTCTGGCCCACATAGCTGTCGCCGAGGTAGGCCGAGTCGAACGCGTCAAAACTGATCCCGGTGCGGTTGTTTATCGCGAGGTTATCGGCCGCTCGATAGTCGAGGTACACCAACTGGCGACGAGGGGCCGGCACGTCGGCCTCGCCCACAGTTCCGGTGTGCAGCTCAAACGAGCCACCGCTGCTGGAGACGGCCGGCGCGATGCCCACCAACAGGTCGCCGGTGTCCTCGCGCATGACGTGTTCGAATGCGTCGTCATACTGGGTAATCGACCGATACAGCAGTTCGTAGTCCTGATTGAACAAGACGACTACGAACGTGCTCAGGTTGAGGTCGCGTCGGGAAATGGACCACAGTTGACCGGCCTGCGCCGGGCCGAGCGAGTAGACGGCATAGTCGCCGACATCCAGGGCACCGCTGACCAGCGTGTCGCCTTCGAGCGTTGGCCGCCGACTTGATGCGAGCGACGGTGACACAAGCCCGGCAAGGCCGAGCGGGTCGTTGGCCAGCGACAGGTCGCCGAGCAGACCGCCATCGGATAAATCAATGGGAGCGCACCCGACGAGTGCGCCGAGAACACCGCTCAGTAGTGCAATGGAAGCTGTGATTCGCACGTGCCGCCCTCCCCGAGGGAGTGCGGGCCGGTACCACAACGCCTCGGGGCAGCCTGGCAAGACTCCCACGTCGTGGGAACGGTCGGCACGGGTGGCGCAGGCCGTCGGCGGTCTCGCACGCGCTGTCCGCGAGCGGCTGAAACAAAGGGCTATGAGAAGTATTCAAATGACTTGGCCGCGCCTGAAAGTCGTTTGGCGTCAATCGCGCTGCGGAGCGCTTGGGAGCAGCCCGATAATGCGCGCCAGCCGGCCGCGATGCTCTGGTGTGACAGCGGTGGCGCCCTTTGCGACGACACTGATGCCGAGGCCCGATCTGGCCGATTTATCTCAGGAGCTCGAAGGAGATGTCAGCCATGGATCGCACCGACCCACATGGGATGCCGCAGATGGACGCCGATGAGATTGTCGCGCTTTCCCCCGACGTCGTTATGGCGCTGTTGGAAGCGAACGCCACAAAGGCCGTTGCCAAAGATGTGCCGCGTGAGAACCGGCGGGCTGAACGCTGGCCATTTGCCGGCACGGTCGAGGTGTGGCTGCCGGAGGAGTGTTACGGTGACCGGCACGTGCTGGCGACGCTGCACAATCTGAGTCGTGATGGACTTGCCATGCGCACGCGTCGTCCGATTCCGGCCGGCATCAAGATTTCGTTTGCACTGCACCAGCCGATGCTGAGCTGCTATGGGCACGCCCACACACGCCACTGCACGCAGGCGTCGGTCGGCTATCTGATCGGCGTCGAGTTCATCTTTGAGGACAAGGATGACGACGACGAGTAGTGTTGGGGGGCCGCCACGCTACGCGCTCAGCGCGTAGCGGTCGGCGTCCTCGACGGGGTTAGAGCACACGCGATTTGTAGCGGCCGGGGCTTCGCCGGCCGTTCGTGGGTGATGGCGTTGTTTGCGTTATGCAGCCTGCGGGGCGCAGGCCGTTACATTGGGGGGCTGCGTCTACACTTGGGGCTTGCGTCCGACTCGGGGGTGGGCGCTACTCATGAGTCGAGTACGTGTTGATTGTTACGGCTGGCTGGCGAATTGTGTTTGGCACAGCGCGTCGTAGACCGGGCAGGCGTCGGTCAGCTCGTCATGGCGGCCGACACCCACGATCTTACCCTCATTCAGCACAACCACACGGTCGGCCCGCGCGATCGTGCTGAAGCGGTGCGCGATGATGAAGGTCGTGCGCCCGCGCGTGACGTCGTCGAGGGCTTCCTGGATCTTCCGCTCTGATTCACTGTCAACCTGACTGGTGGCTTCATCAAGCACCAGGATCGGCGGGTCACGCAGAATGGCGCGCGCGATCGCGATCCGCTGGCGCTGACCGCCGGAAAGCTGCTTGGCGCTGATGGCGGCGTCGAGCCCGCGGCCGACCTCACCATCGCGTTCGCGCGCGAGATCATCCAGAAACTCGTCGAGATGTGCCAGTCGGGCGGCCCGGCGGATGGCGTCTTCCGGCACGTCCCCGGCGCCGTAGGCGATGTTCTCGCGCACCGTGCTCGAGAAGATGATCGCTTCCTGAGTCACCAGACCCATCAGAGCGCGCAGCCCGTGCAGCGAGAGTTCGGCGATGTTTCGGCCGTCGATCAGAATCTCGCCGGACAGCGGTTCAAAGAACCGCAGCAGCAACGACACCAGCGTGGTCTTGCCAGAGCCGTTGGGGCCGACAATCGCCACCACCTGCCCATGGCCGACCTCGAGGCTCACGTTACTCAGTACCATGTTGCCGCGATTGCCGGGATAGGCGAACGAGACGTTGCGAAACTCGATCGCGTGCTCGAAAGCTGGCGGCGCGGGGCGTGAGCCGTTGTCGTCGCGTATCTCTTCCGGTTTGGTGTCGATGACTTCGAAAACACGTGCGGCCGCCGCGTCGGCGGCATGTACGCGGTTGTTGACGTTACCCAGCTTGCGCACGGGATCGAACATGCCCGCCAGGCACACCACCGCGCCGAAGAACATATGCGGCTCAAGCTGATTGTGAAACACGCGGCTGCCGCCGTAGAGAATGAAGCCGGCGATCGCCAGGATCGCGAGCGTTTCAAGTGACGGTTTGGTGGCGGCGTCGGCGACCTCGATGTTGGTCTGTGCCTTGGTCAGGGCGCGGCCTTCGTGCTCGAAACGCTGAGTCTCGGCGCGCTGCATGTTGTAGGCCTTGACAATGCGGATACCGGCCAGGCGCTCGTCGAGATGGTCCAACAGCACGCCCCAGGCGCGCGATGCCTGCTTCTGGGCGCGCCGCACATATCCGCCGAACAGCCGGATGAGCAGGGCGGCGATCGGTAGGCCGACCAGCGCGATCACCAGGATGCGCCAGTCGATGAGGATGGTCAGCGTGAGGACGCCGACGGCCTTGATCGGCTCGCGAATTGTCTTGCCGAACAGCGTGGTCACGCCGACTTCGACGCGGTTGAGGTCGTTGGCGAAGCGTCCCAGCGTGTCTCCGATCGGCCGGGCGCTGTGCCACGGCACGGGCAGGTTGAGCACGCGTCTGGCGAGCGTGCAGCGCAGGTCGTGCATGGTGCGCTGGACCGCGATGGCCACGAGCGCCTCGTTGGCGAAACGGCACAGACTGCCCAGTGTCGAAACGGCCACGATCACCGCCAGCACGATCGCCAGCGTTGTGAAGCGGTCGCCGGGCGTGCGGCCTTGCGGCAGCCGCGCCGCCGTGTCACGAAACAGCCCCCACCACGGGCGGTAGGGCGTCAGCTTCAGGGCCACGTCGCGCTCGGTGCCGTCGGCGACGACGATGCTGACGGTTTCCGTCTGTCCGGGCCGCTGGGAGAGCAACTCGGCGATGCGGAACGAGTCGCCGCGCTGATAGTCCACGGCGACGATATAGTCGCCGGCGGTGAGATTGTGCGCGTTGGGCGATTGGGGATGCACGCCGACGATGCGCAAGCCGCGGGGGTCGTCGGGGACATCGGCGGCCAGATCAATGCCGACGCGGTGCTCGGTCTCGCTGCGATGCAGCCAGTCGGCAAGCGTCTCATGGTCGGCAAAGAGCATCTTCAGCGCGGGGATGATGCTGGAGATGCTACCCGTGTAGAACACGCCGACGCCCAGCGCGGCGATGAACCCGAGGATCAGCGGGCGCTTGTGCGGCCCGAGGAAGCGCAGCGAGCGGCCGAAGTAGCCCAGCCAGCGGGGTTTGTCGCGCGGTGCCATCATGGCGGCTATCATACCGGGCGCCGCGCTAACGCACAGCGACCGGACGAAAAAGGGGGGCGCGCACTGGGGGGAGAAATGGCGCCCCATCCCGCGGCGTAGCGCGGGATGGGGATCTTGTGGTTGAGCCGCACCGGCCGAGGTATTGAGCACCGGCGGTCTGCGGGGCCCAGGCCGTCACGTTGCCGGTGATGCTCTGGCTTTTGTCGATTGGTGCATCAAGCTAGTCTCCCGAAAAGAGCTGCTGAAACACCTCGACGTCGCACAGGTCGATGTCGAGGTCGTTGTCGGAGTCAAACGCGTTCAGGCAGAGCACCTCACACGTTGTGATCGCCGGATCGTCCGGCTGTGGGCGTGTGCCCGGGCCGCTGAGGCACTCAAAGACCGCCGGCAGGTCGGTGGCACCGGCCGCGCCGCTCTCGTCGAAGTCGCCGTCCGCGGGCTCGGTGGCGGGCCGGACGGGGACATTGGCGAAGCTGAAGGTAAGCGGTGCGGAATCGTCGTAGCCGGTGCCGCCGTCGTCGCGCAGCAGGACCGTCGTGTGCCACACGCACTGGTTGGGATCAAAGGCCGGATCGTCGCTGTTGATGTGCCAGGTGTTGTGTACGTGCAGGCCGGCGCCGCCGAGAAGCGTATCTTCGCCGGGCTCATCGAGGACGTTGAAGCCGCCGTCGATGATGCGCAACGCCGCATCGATCGTAATGACCTCGAGCCAGATCGCCGCGCCCGACTGGAATGGAAAGACGTCGTCGTTCGGATCGCCGGTGGTCAGATGGTCAAAGCCCGGATTGGCATCGCTCCATCCGTTGAGCACGCCGCCGACCGGCGAAAGGCCGTGGTAACTCAGCTCAGGCAGAAAGCCCTGTGGGCTGATGGCGACGCGCCCCTGCGTCGTGCGGCCGACCCAGACGTCGCCGGCGTGCTGAGCCGACGCGAGTCCAGCACCAACGGCTGCCACGAGCACAGCACACATGAGGCGCGAGTATCGGTAACGAAGCTGCATGGGTGACTCTCCTCAAGCGCGTGCCGCGGCCCGGCGGCGCAGCAGTGCGACGGCGCCGAGGGCGAGTGCGATCAGCGAACTCGGTTCCGGTGTGAACGTCATCGTGTAGATCGGCGACGGGTCGTAGCCAGTCGTACCCGTGTCGACCAATTGGAAGCTCGCGGTCCAGGGGCTGTCGCCCATGTCGAACGCGGGGTCGGTGCTGTCGATGTGCCAGTTGAGGTGCGCGTGGAGGGCGGGGCCGTCCGGGAAGTCAAAGAAGTCGCCCGGGTTCTGCAAGGCCGCGCCCAGGCCGGGTGTCCAGGCCTTGAACGCCGGCGAAAACGAGATCACCTCAAAGCGGATCGCAGCACCCGTTTCGAGCATGTAGAAGTCCTCGGCCGGTTCGTCGGCCGCGAGATGGTCGAAGCCGGGTGCGTTTGAGGCGAAGCCCTCGAGCAGCCCGCTGACGGCCGGCAGAGCATGTGTATCGCCGAAGTCGAATTCGATGGCCAGTTCGCGGGCGCTGTTGCGGCCGACGATCAGATCGCCTTCATGCTCATGTGCGAAGGCGGGCAGCGCCGTTGCGAGAGCGATGGTAAGTGAAGCCAGACAAAACGCGTGTTTGCGGAAATTCATGTCAGTTATCCTGTCAATCAAGTCGCCCCGTGGGCGATCGGCGGACCTTGGTGCCGCGTCACGCGCCCTTAGTGGGCGATGTCGGGGTCGTATAAGTTGTGTACGAAAACCGGTGGAAAAGTGGGGGGACGTTCAATGTCGTACGTGGCCGCAAATGACAGCGGAACCACGTGGCCATCGAGAAACAGGTAGTTCGCCTTATCACGATGACGATCCAGGAACACCTGCGTCGCCGCAGTCTCCTCTGGATCGCCTGACGACCACCACGTCTCGGGATGCACGTGGTCGGAAGCGGCGTAGTTGACCGTGTTGCCGGCCCGGTCCTTTTTCTCATCGTCGACCAGCTCGACCAGAACGAGTGTGGTGGCCGGACTGCTGATCCAGTCTTGCCGGTCGTAAAGATGATGACGGCCGGGCAGACTGATGGTCGGATCGAGGTAGTAATTGAGGGCGAAGCTCGACCGGCGCAATACATCAGCCGGTGGCACGGGCTCGCTCCAGTACCTGCTGCGGTCGGACGGGCAGCGCGCGACCAGCGCGTTCTGGTAGTCCTGACGCAGCGTGTTGATCCAGGCGGCGTGCTCGTCAACGTTGCCGCCATGCGGCATGCCCTTGGTGATCAGGTGCCCGTCGTTGTTCTCGGCGTACATCTGGATGGCCAGTCCCATTTGCCGCAGGTTGCTGGCGCAGACCGTTGCCTGCGCTATCTTGCGCGCATGGCTCAGGCTGGGCAGCAGGATCGAAATCAACAGAGCGATGATCGCAACTACTACCAGTAATTCGATCAAAGTAAAGGCACGTTGTCTCATGACAGAACCTCACGACATTCCAAAGTCGGGAGTGCACCCGGCGCGCAACGACACCGCCACCTCTTACCAGGAGTAAACGGTGAAAGTGCGCGTTAACCACACAACGGGACTACACCGAGGATGTACCGGCGCAGGCCGCGCAGTAGAACACGGTCGTGACTGTAGTACGAATCAGTAGTGCGGCGTGAGATCAGGCTGGAGGCGGTCGTGGGGCAAGTGGCTGGTAGGCAAATGTCGTCGCCGGCGCAATGTACTCCGCCGGCAGCAGTTGTGTGACCGCCGGCTCGAAACGCTCGATCACGAGCGGAACGGGCGTCTCGGCGGCCGCGGTGCCTACGGTGAAAGCAACGCCGACAGGGCAGTTTTCCTCATCGTGACTGTCGTGGTGGAAGGACAGGTGCAGCGCGCGCCCGGCTCCCGTAGCCGGCCCCAGCACAAATGCCAGCGAAGCCAACGCGGAAAACCAGGGATAGAGTCGTGAACGCAGGCGCATGGATACACTGTGGAGAATAAACTCGTAACCATTATCACTATAGCAACGCACCAGGGGACAATCAAGGAAGCCAGAGACAATGCGCAATCTGCCACCGGGGAACCTACCAAAAACGCGGATCGGTCGCTGGCGTGTTTTCAAGAGATGTTTGGCGGGTTCTGGCGGCTTCTGAGACAATGTTCGAGGCCGCAGTCAGTCCCCTACGGTACGCCGTGGGGCACGCGCGGAGAATGCAGAATGCGGAATGATGAATGCAGAAACCGACAAGGCGGCACGTTGGGGGGGTCTGCATTCATCATTCTTCATTCCGCATTTGAAGCCTCGACCGGTTCGCACAAGCGACCGACTGATGGGGCCGCTACCTATGGGACCGGCGCTGGATTACAGCCGGGTGCCATGCCGACGGCTGTTTGCGTCGGCATGTCCCGACTGAGTATCGACGGCCTGGGAGGCGCAGGCCGTTACGTTGTGGGGTCGCGCGGACTGCTGGTCGTATCGGCGGTTTTCGCGGCCGACTGGGGCGTCGGTTGCTACGCTTGCGGTCTCGGCCTTTTGGCTTTCAGGGGCTGGTGGGTTAAGCTTCGGGTTGGTTGAACGAAACCACGCGCGGCCGAGGATTGCCAGCGTATGTCGGGGAGCACACCCAATCCGAGCGACTCCGACCGTGGTGCCGCCGTCGTGTCAGACGAGACAGCGACAGCCGCGCCGCTGCCGGCGGGGGTGTTCTGCGTTGACTGCGGCTATGACCTGCGCGGGCTGACCAGCGAGCGCTGCCCGGAGTGCGGCGTGTCGATTGTCGAGCTGCACGGCGGCCAGTCGCTGATCCCCTGGGTACACCGCAAGCACGTCGGCTTCTGGCGGGCGTATTGGAAGACGGTCTGGCTGGTGTTTCGGCGGCCGAAGACGCTCGCCCTGGAGATGGTGCGCAAGGTGGACTGGGGCGACAGCCAGTCGTTCCGCTGGACGACGACGGCGATCGCCTATGCCTGCGTGCTGCTGGCGACGCTGACGTGGTACGCGTGCCATTATGTGTACGCCTGGCCGATCAGCGTTGGGAGACGCCGTGGCTGTTCGCGTACATGAACGTGGCGGCGGCCGTGCTGTTGGCCATCGTGCCTGGGATGACCAGTTGTATATACTACTCGCCGCTGATGAGCGTGGAGCAGGAGAACCGCGCGATTGCGTTGAGCTATTACACCTGCGCTCCGCTGGCGTTCATGCCGATTCCGATGGGTCTAATGCTCGTGGGGACCGCGTTTTGGTCGCCAGTGGCGCTGACACCATCTTTGCTTCGCGCAATAGGTATTGTGGCGGCGGCGACGTTGTTCTTCATTCATAGCGAATGCAACCGCGGACTAATGTACCGCATTCCGCCGCTCAAGTACCCGGGACGTTGGAAACGGACACTGCTGTGGAACGCGGCGGGCTTGGTGCTGGTCGCGCTGCTATTCTTCGGCGGCCCCATCCTGATCTTCTGGGCGCTGGTCGTCTACCATAGTCTTCAGTAGCTCCGAGTCATCGGCCAGGGCGTCCCGCAGTTCGGCCAAAGTGCGTTCCCGATCTCCCGTGGGCCGGTCGCCATTGAGGAAGAACGGCAGGTCCGGCGATTGCGTGTCGACGCCGCCGCGCTTGGTTAACGTGAAAGCCCCGCCGCTGTCCACACCATCCGCGCTCACGCTGTATAGCAGCGGCGGATTGGCATCGGGAAGGTAGCGAATCTCAACGCCGTGGGAATCGAACGGATCGAGCGGGATTTCTGAGAGATAATCCGGGACGAGGGCGCCAAGGAGCTCGGGGCGACGACCGTGGTCAAGCTCATATAAGCGGATCGCCAGCGCCGTCGCGGCCATGCGGCTCTCGGCCAGCGAGCAATAATGCCCGGTGACGTGCCCGCTGTTCAAATCACCGAGAATGCTCGCGAATCGGGCGATCACCTCCGGCATCGAGTCAGGCGCCGCGAGAGGGGGCAAGCTGCACCTCAGCCGGTGTGTAGTGTGGCGAACTGCACGCGCGCGCGATCACCGCTTCGCGGCGAATGAGCCTAACGGCGTCGAGTTTCACTGCCGGCCCGAACAGGACCGAGAACACTCTGGCGCTGGATGATTTCGTGAACATATTAGGTAGTGTTTTGCCCTGCCAAATGTGTCGCCGGAGGTCGATATGGCTGAGACGCTCGCCGCATATGCCATGAAACCACGAGGCGCCGATTGACCGTTCGTCGAGCAACTCCTCCTGCAGCGCTCTAACCTGTGCGCGCGTGGCAACGCTTGCCTGGCCAGGATGCGGCACACCTTCGATATCCAGAGTCGGGGCTATAGACTCGATGGTGTGAGCAACCATATTGCGGATGGCTCTGCCGACCAGATAGACAATCAGCGAGAAGGGCCGATCGCCGAGATGGCGTCCGATGGCCGACATATCCCGAATTGACTCGAGCGCCGCGCTGTCGTTGGCGATGTCGTGCTGGTGTGCGGCCGTGAGGCGGAGCAGCTTTGCAAGCCTGCGCTGCTCATTGAGGTGCGGCAGCGGTGTGTTGATGAGCGCCGTGGCGCGGACAATCGGCCACTGAGCGCGCTCCAGGGCGCGCGTCTGGCGGATCAGGTCGCGCACCTCGACGCTGTCCGACACGATTCGGTCCAGCGTCTGTCGATACTGCTCGCGAGCCGCCGCGTCGCCGGCTATGGAGCTCAGGTGCTCGATCAGGGCGCGGTGTGGTGCATCGAGCTTTGCCGAGGCGAGCGAGAGGAAGTGGGCGCCGTTTTCCTCGTCCGGAATGGGCTCTTCGAGGAAATCCTCAAGCAGCACGGGCTGGCCGTCGGCGCGGCATTCGGCGATCGCACGTTGCAGTTCGCGCTCCGCGTGCCAACCCCACCACAGACGAATGCCGATGACCGCGATCAGCAGTACGGCAATACCGATCGTGATCCGCTTCGTCCACCAGAAGCGCGGCGGGATCGGACGCGGCTGGTGCGCGGCGTCGCGCGTTGGGGGAAATGTCGTATCGGATGCTTCCATCATCGGGAGTGTGGGCCGCGGTGCGGTGGATGGCAAGCGGCGGTGGAGAATGCAGAATGCAGAATGCGGAATGCGGAATGCGGAATGCAGAATGCAGAAACGCCGTGGGGCAGCCAACGTTAGTCGCCCACGGCGGTGGAGAATGCAGAATGCGGAATGAAGAATGCAGAACCTCGCAACGTGCCGCCTCTACGGTTTCTGCATTCATCATTCTTCATTCCGCATTTGAAGCCTCGACCGGTTCGCACAAGCGACCGACTGATGGGGCCGCTACCTATGGGACCGGCGCGGGACTACAGCGGCCAGATCCAGGGGATCAGGCAGACGGAGACGATGCCGACTAGCAGATTCAGCGGCAGGCCGACGCGCAGGAAATCAGTGAAGCGATAGCCGCCGGGGCCGTAGACCATCATGTTGGTCTGGTAGCCGATGGGCGTGGCGAAGCTGGCGGAGGCGGCGATGGCGACAACGACGGCGAACGGCCGCGGATCGACGCCGAGTTGAGTGGCCGCCGCGATCGCAAAGGGGAAAAGCAGCACGGCGGCGGCGTTGTTGGTGATTGTCTCGGTGCAGATCGTGGTCAACAAATAGACCGCCGCCAGCGCGGCGATCGGACCCCAGGCACGAGTCAGTTCGACGATGTCACCGGCCACTCCCGCCGCCACCCCCGAGTTCTCCAGCGCCTTGCCCAGGCCGAACGAGGCGGCGATGGTCAGCAGCACATCCCACGGCACCGCCCGGCGCGCGTCGGACGCCGAAATGCAGCGAAACCCAACCATCAGCCCGGCGACGAGAAACGCCGCCACCGCCGTCGGCAGGATGTGCAGCGACATCAGTGCGACCAGTGCGGCCAGCATAATCGTGGCGATCGTGGCCCGGTTATGACGTACGGGGCGGGCCTCTTCGATGCTGCTGACCAGGAAGAACCCGGGGTTGTTGCGGTTGGCGGCGGCGAAGTGCGGGCCGGTCTGGAGCAGCAGCGTGTCGCCGGGCCGCAAGACGATGTCGCCGACGCGGCCGGCCAGACGCGTCCCGCCGCGATGAACGGCGACGACGGCGGCGTTGTAGCGCGCGCGGAAGTTTGAGTCGCGGATGGTCTGCTCCAACAGCGGGGAGGTGCTGGAGACGACGGCTTCGCAGTAACGCCGATTGGCATGGGGCACGGGCGGCGCTTCGTCGATGTCATTCTGAACCGGCACGAGCCCGCGCAGGCGCTCCAGATCCACAATCGTCTTGACCGCGCCGGTGAAGGTGAGCTGATCGCCCTCGAACAGCACCTGGTCGGGCTCAACCGGGGCGATCACACGGCCGTCGCGCACGATCTCGATCAGGTACAAACCGGGCAGCCGGCGCAGGCCGGCCTCTTCAACCTGCTGGCCGATCAGCGAGCATCCCGGCTCGACGCGCATGTTGACCAAATACTCGCGCAAGGAGCCTTCAAAACGCTCGAGCAGATCGCGCCGATCCGGCAGCAGGCGCATACCCACGAGCCACAGGTACGCAGCGCCGACGAGTACAATCGGTAACCCCACGGCGCCCAGCTCGAACAGCGAAAACTCGCGCAAGGCATCACGCGCGGCACCATCCTGCATGGTGCGCGTCATGCCGACCATCAACCCGTTGACGAGCAGATTGGTGCTCGTGCCGATCAGCGTACACATACCCCCGAGGATCGCCAGGTATGACAGCGGCATCAGCAGCTTGGAGGGTGACACGTGGTTCTTGCGGCACCAGTCGCCGACAAGCCCGACCAGCATGGCCACGACGGCGGTGTTGTTGAGAAATGCGGACAGGGCGGCAACCTGCGGCGCGAGCACCAGCAGGGCCCGGCGTTCCGTGCGTATGCGGCCCAGCATGACGCGCCCCAGACGATCGAGCGCCCCGGTTTCGCGCATCGCCGCAGAAATGACGAACAGTGCCGCAACGGTCAGCATGCCCTGGTTGGAAAAGCCGCTGAACATCTCGGCCGGCGAGATGATGCGGGCCACGGCCACCAAGATGGCCGCCCCGAGCAAAACCGCGTCGGTAGGGAATCCGCGCACCAACCCGATGAAGGTCAGGACCACCACGCCGATGGTGTACCATCCTTCCCAGCCCCAATCCAAGGGCGTGCCTCCGCGGTGTGTATAGCGCCGTGCCGCGCCGAAAGTGGCGCTGCGGTTTCCAACCATGCATAGTGTCGTTACCCTGTGTGGTCGATGCAAGGTGGCGCTTGCGATAACTGTCTGGAACGATCGCGGGCGATGGCTGGTACAGTCTTGATTGTGGAACGGTTTCTTACCGGCCAAACGGCCGACGGCAACGTCGGCCGCTAGGTGCATAAACTGATTGACAATCACGCTAGGGATGGCGCTTACATGCCCGCACATGCTTCCTCAACCGAGGCCAAGGCACACGCGCGGCGGCAGTTCGAAAAGTGGGCCCTGTCGTACGATCGCTCATGGTTGAACGAACTGCTGTTCTTCCCCTGTGTGCGTGCTTGTCAGGAGCACATCCTGCGCTGGCAACAGCGCCGCGGCCCGGCCCCGTTCAGTGCGCTCGACATCGGCTGTGGCACCGGCACGTTGCTGGCGCTGCTGTCGCGGCTTCCCCACGCACAGCGACTGGTCGGCCTGGACTACTCCGGTGCGATGGTGGCCCAGGCTTCCGACAAGTTCGCGCGGCTTGAAACCAGCGACAAGCTCTCGGCGATCCAGGGTGACGCCGAGCACCTGCCGGTTGATGATTCCGGCTTTGACGTGGTTACATGCTGCAATTCGTTTCACCACTACCCGCATCCGGAGCGGGCAATCAGCGAGTTTTACCGAGTGTTGCGGCCGGGCGGTCTGTTGCTGCTGCTCGACGGATTTCGAGACAACATCATTGGCTGGATCATCTTCGAGCTGTTCGTGGCCAACATCGAGCGCCACGTGCGGCATGCCAAATGGCACGAAGTTCGACGCATGATCGAGCAGGCGGGCTTTCAGGATCTGCATCAGCACAAGATGAACGTATTGACGCCGGTGCTGGTCAACGTCGCAAGGCGATAATCGCGGCGGCGCCGCGAGAGGATAGCGAGCGTCACGAATGTACCGCAGAAGGCTGGCATGGTTTCTGGCGATTCTTACGGCGCTGGCCGTCGTGATTGCGCTGCGGCTGGGCGAGTTGCAGGTGGTGCGGGCGGCCGAGTTTGACGCCCTCGCCGCGCGCATCCTGACTCAGAAGCCGACCGACCTGCCGGCGCCGCGCGGGGGCATCTACGATCGCCGGGGCCGGCCACTGCTGACCGACGAGCCCGCCTTTGACATCAGCGTTCGATATGAGGTTCTGACGTTTACGAATCGAGAGAGCTATCTGCGGCGCGTGGCGCGCGGCCTGCGCGAGCGTGGCGACTATCCGACGTCGATGAAGACTGACGACATTGTCGCGAAGCTCCAGCGTGACATAAGCGCCATGTGGCAGGAGATCGAAGCGCTCACCGGTCTGCCCGCCGGCGAGGTGGTCGAGCGGGCGGAGGCTTTGCGGCGCCGCGTCGAGCTGATTCGCCGTAACGTCGAGGCACACGCGGGGCGGCGCCAGCGCATCCTGGAGGAAACCTGGTTTCACCCGGTGCTGACCGGGATCGATGAGGAGACGGTGCTGGCCGCGCGGCTAGAGCTCGACCACTATCCGTGGCTGGCGATCGTGCCGTCTTCAAGGCGCCTGTCGCACGATGCCGACGCGTTCTGTCACATTCTGGGCCGTACCGGCCAAGCCAGTGCCGAGATGATCGCAAACGACTCGCTTCGCGATGATGAGCTGCGCGCGCTGCGGCCGGGGCAGTCTTGCGGCGTGTCGGGGGTCGAGCGTTTGGCCGAGACCGAGCTGCGCGGCACGCGCGGGCGCATCGAGGTTGACTACGCGGGCGGTGAACTGGGGCGCATCGAGCCGGTGCGCGGTACCGACGTTTACCTGACGATTGACGGCGAGACGCAGGCGCAGGTTACCGAGTTGCTGCGCGCCGCCGTCGAAGACAGTGATCTGCCGGCCAAGGCCGGCGCGTCGGCGGTTGTCATTGACGTCGCGACGCGCGAGGTCTTGGCGCTGGCCAGCTATCCCGGCTATCACTACGACACGTTTCGCGAGGAGTACACGCGTCTGCGACAGGATACGCGTCGTCTGCCAACGCTGTTTCGGGCTGTGCAGAAGGCGTATCCGCCGGGATCGACGTGTAAGGCGATCACGCTGGTCGGCGGTCTGTCTGATCACAAGATCGCGCCGACCGAGACCATCAACTGCACGGGGTTTCTCCTGCCGGCCCGGCCGGACCGGTTTCGCTGCTGGTACTACAAGCAGTATCGGCGCATGCACGGGCCGCAGGACGCCGAGACGGCCATCCGCAACTCGTGCAATATCTACTTCTTCAAGGTGGGCGGCCGGCTGGGTGCCGATCGGCTGTGCCACTGGTTTTCGCAGTTCGGTTTCGGCCGCACGGCCGGCACGGGCCTGATCGAGGAGACGGCGGGTGTCTGTCCGGATGCAGAGTGGTTGGCGCGCCACCGGCCCTCCGCGCCGGAAGCGCAGCCTGCCGACCCGTGGAACTGGGCGATTGGCCAGGGTGAGGTAAACGCAACGCCGCTGCAAGTCGCCAACGTGGCCGCGTCGATCGCGAGTGGGCGCTGGGAGCCGGTGCGGCTGGTATACGACGCCGAGGGAAACTGGATCAACCCGGTTGACGCGGCGCCGATCCAGTTTGACGAGAGCGCCGTGCGCGTGCTGCGCCGCGGCATGTGGCGCGTCGTAAATGACAGCGGCACCGCCAAGTTCGCGAAGATCGACGACCCGCAATACGAGTTGTGCGGCAAGACCGGCTCGGCACAGACGCCGCCGTTGATCATCAGCCGTAAGTTCACCGTGCAGTGGCCGGATGGCCGCCGTGAGGAGGTCATCGCCCCTACCAAGCCTGACGCGCTGGCACAGTTTGACGAGCCCAAACCCGAGGTCGTCGGCTGGCGCGCCTACGAGCGCTTCCCAGATGTCTTGCCCGGCGAGTTGGCCACGCACGCCTGGTTCATGGGCTTTACCCAGCCGAAAGCCACGCCTCGCGGTGAGCGCCCGACGGGCCGAAGCTACGCCATCAGCGTGGTTATCGAGCTAGGCGGCAGCGGCGGACGCGTCGCATCGCCAGTAGGCAAACAGATCGCGGAATGGATACTGGAAAACCAACAGGAGCCCTAGCCGACAGCAGACCACCGACCACTAATAACTGCCAACTGATAACTGCCAACTGACAACTGCCAACTGACAACTGCCAACTGACAACTGCCAACTGCCAACTGACAACTTCTTTCCAATGCCTCCACGCTCTTCTCTGAACTTGACGCGACTCGGGTGGGCGGTGGCCCTGCCGGTGCTCTTTCTGACCACCGTGGGCCTGTTTGCCATCGATGCCACAGACCGCACGCGCGACGCAACCGAGCCGGTTGTCCAGACACGCACCGATGGAGATGGCGACGTGACGGCGAGTGCCGGCCTGAAAGCGGCGCTCCAACGCACCACCGTGCGCCAGGGGATCTACTTTGTAACGGGCATCGCGCTCATGCTGATCACGCTCGTACCGAGCTATCAGAAGATTGGACGCTATGCGTTTCTCATTTACGGCATTGTCATCTTTCTGCTGCTGCTTTTGGTCATCGATCGTCACTTCGATCTGCCCATGATCCCGGTGCGCAGAAACACGCGGCGCTGGATCGAGTTTGGCGGGTTGATATCGATTCAGCCGTCCGAGTTCATGAAGCCGGCGCTGATCCTGGCGCTCGCCCGCTACCTGCGTTTTCGCAGTTCGTATCGGCGGTTGCCGGGACTGATCCCGCCTTTTCTGCTCACGCTAGGACCGATGCTGCTGATCCTCCGGCAGCCGGACCTGGGCACACTGCTGATGCTGCTGCCGGTGCTGTTCGCGATGCTGTTCGTCGCCGGCGCGCGTTTGCGGCACCTGGCGTTGATTATCGTTGTCGGAGCCGCCTGTCTGCCGGCGTTTTATTTCTGGGGAATGAAGGACTATCAACGGCAGCGCATTCAGGTCGTGTTCAAGCAAGGTATCGACGACGAACGCTGGCACATGGACCAGGGTTACCAGTTACGGCAGTCGAAGATCGCGCTGGGCACCGGCGGCATCTTCGGCCAGGGGTTCGGCCACGGCGTATTCATCGAGCACGAGCTCCTCCCCGAAGAGCATAACGACTTCATCTTCGCCATCATCGGTCACCAGTGGGGGCTGCTGGGCTGTCTGCTGGTGATCCTAGCCTACGGCGTGATTGTGCTGTTTGGCACGGAGGTCTCGCTGGTAACCAACGACCCGTTCGGACGGCTGCTGGCCATCGGCGTGATAGTCATGATCGTGGCGCAGGCCCTGCTCAACATGTGTATGACCATCGGCCAGGCCCCGATCACCGGCATGACGCTGCCGTTCGTCAGCGCCGGCGGCAGCAGCCTGTGGGCGAATTTCATCGCGCTGGGTCTACTGCTGAACGTCGCGCAGCGCCGCCCGATGTTGCTCTCACCGCCGCCATTCGCCCATCGCGACGATGAGGAATAGCACACGACGACCGGCGCGGTGTGCCACTGCTCTCAAGCAGTGCCTTCTGCGGCACCAGTCCGGCTATCGTACTGCTCGAGAGCAGCGGCGACATCGACGCGCTTGTGGACTTTTTCGTTCGGTGGGACCGCCCCCATGGTCGAGCAGCTTGGGGTCTCCGTATGCCGACGCAAACGGCCGTCGGCATGTGGCACCCGGCTCAAGAGCAGCGGCTGAGCAGAACCGCAAGCGTGAGCGACCGGCGCGGTGCCATCGTGCGTTCGGCCCGTAGCTAACACTCAGACTGCTGATCGCCCCGTCGCCGATGCTCGGGGCACTGCGTTGGGGGTGTGCCGACCAATCCCATTGCCGCGAAGAGCAGTGCCCCGATGGCAAACACGTGGCTGTAGCGTGATTGTGTTTCGAACACGCCGTGCAACGCCGTGCCGCTGAGTATTAAAAGCAGCATCAGCGTGACGGCGGCGCCGTGCGGTCGGCGAAACGCAAGGTAGAGCCCCCGCGCGCACAAAATGACGCTGGCCAGGTGCAGCATCTGCGACCACGTGAACAGCCGCGGCAACTGGCTTTCGAGCCACGGGCGCGTTGGTGTGTCGCCCAGTTCGCGCGTCGCCCACCAGAGGCCGTAGTAATTGTCGCCCCACAACAATTCGAGCTTACGGCGGATGTGATTGGGCCAGCGCCAGCCCAGGTGTGCGGCGCGATGAAATATCTGTGTGCGCGCGAACCGGTCGCGCAGGGCGGGTGTTGCGCGGGAGAAAAACGCGTCGGCATCCGGCTGGTTCCATTGGCCGCGCGCCTCGTAGCTCATACCCGCCATCAGATTCCACCAGGCGACCGTGGGCGGCCAGCGCTGATATACGGACTGGACATAACCGCGACATCCCGCCTGGATTCCGGCAAATGCGATCACCCACACGCCGACGGCAACCAGCGCCGCGCGCCGGCGCGGCGTGTACGTCAAGATCACAAGCAGGGTGACCGGCAGAACGACGCCGAGGGCCGGACGCAGCACACATGCCAAACCCAGGCTCAAACCGCCGACGAGTGACAGCCCCACGTTCCGCTGACGCTGGATCACCGCCAGCGCACATAGCAGGCCCGCCAGGCAGAACAACAGCGCGCAGTGCTCTGAGGCCAGCACGGGTGTCAGAAAAAGCTGCGCGGGCCAGAGAATATACAGAATCACCGCGCCGCGCCCGACCGCCATTCCGCCGGCCGCTTTCGCCAGCGGATAGAGCAGCAGCAATGCGGCGATACCCGCGGCGAGGTTGAGCAGCTTGGCGACAATCAACCCATCGCCGAGCACGGCATACCACGGCGCGAGCAACAACGAGTAGCCCCAGGCGAAAAACAGCGGACGCGCGCCATCTGGTGGGAGCGGCGCGCCGCTTGCCAGCAATTGAGCGAGATCGTGATAGGCCGCGAAGTCCGAGGTGGGCAGCGTCGGGATCAGGCGCAGCATGAGCAGACGGGTGACTGCGAAAACGGCGATACACACGACCAGGAACACCGGCTCGGCCGGCCGATCCGAGCGCGCCGCGCCGCGAAACGTCCGCAGTGCGGGAGGCACCACGATCAGGCCGATGGCCAGCTCGATCAGCATCGCCCACGGCTTGGCCAGCGTAAACTCGGCCCCCAGGTGTCGAAACGCAACGAACGCCATCCAAACCGCGCCGGCGAACACCACGCACGCGGCCCAGCGACTCCAGGCGGGCGTCACCTCCGCCGCTTTCGCGGAAGTGGTTTCCGAATGAGGACCGGTGCCGGCGGGGCGCATGATCAGCCCGCTGCGCCGAAGTCGAAGGCCGCCTTGTACATGGCCGCCAGGTTGGCCCAGGGAACACCGGGAGGCAGGTTGTTGCCTTCGCGCAGGATGAACCGGTCGCCCTCGCAGACTCCCGATGACAGGATTGCCGTCGTGCGATCGTAAACCTCGCCGGGCGTCGCGCCCATGAGCAGCGGCACTTCCACACCGCCGGCAATCTCGACACGCGGTCCCAACTCCCGGCGCAGCGCGCCGAAGTCAACCGGGTAACCTGTGTCGAACGCGCTGATGCCCAGCTCATCGCGTATCAGCTTGAAGTGGCGCGTCGCGTCGCCGCACAGGTGCATCCCGCGAATCCTGTCCCGCCGCGGGTCCAGCGCGTTATACCATTTGCGGTGGTAGGGCAGCACAAACTCGCGGTATTGCTCGGTGCCGATGTTTGCGACGGCATCGTCGGCGAACCAAACCTGGTCGGGTTCCGGCAGGTCCCAGTGTTCAAGAAACGCGCGCACGCGCTTGATCCCCGCTTCCACGATGAAATCAAACAACTGGTGGGCGTATTCCGGGTCACGCTTCAGATCACGGAAGATGCCCGCGCCGCGCAGATTCAAGGCGTTTGTCAGCGGCCCGTCGCTGACCAGCTCCGCGTAGGGCCGCACCTCGATCGGACGGCCGAAGAACGTCAGGCTGTCGGCGATCTTCCGCATCGCATGCGTCATCTCGATGCCGGTCTTGTACACGCCGAGTTCAAGCGGGTGGTCAATATCCACGTCAAAGACCGAAGTGCTTGTTATCGTCATCGAGGTTCGGCGTGGCGGCGGGCACGTCATTCGCGCCGCAGGAAATCGGCGCGCCAAACGCGGCCGACTCGTAGACGTTCTGGAAATAAGGCGACACTTCCCAGGACTCGGGCAGCTCGGTCGGCAAATCGCAGAAGAGGTGATGGCGGCAGCGCACGAGGTAATTCGCGCGCAACTGCGCGATCAGCATGGCCTCCGCGTCGGAGAAGATGCTCTCGTAGGTCAGCCCCTCAACGTTGTATGCCTGTTCCAACACGAACACGCGGTTGTTGAGCCCCAGCGTGACGGGCACGCGTGTCGGATTACCCTCGGCATATGCGTCCCAGACGGCGTGCTTCTCCGCGTCTGACAGCCGTGGGAAATCCGCCAGCGGGCCGCACTCGGATGGATCCAGCGGCGGCAGGCGCCATGACTCCTGCGCGAGTTCCGTGACCATTGCCTGACTCTCCAGCGCGATGTCCGCCGCGACGCCTACATGATGCCGAGCGCCTTCTGTGCGAGATCGGGCGGCATGGCTTCGTAGCGGCTGGGCTCCATGGCGTACGATGCTCGCCCTTGCGATAGCGAGCGAATCTGCGTCGCGTAGCCGAACATCGTGCTCAAGGGGGCCTCGGCCGAGATTACGTGATTCTGGCCGCGCATGGTCGTCGCCGTAATCACCGCCCGGCGCGTCATCAGATCGCCGTTGATAGCGCCGAAGTAATCCTCGGGCGTTACAACTTCGATCTTCATGATTGGCTCGAGCAATACGGGGCCGGCGGCTTCGACCGCCTTGTTAAACGCCATTGTCGCCGCGCTCTCAAACGCGATCTCCGATGACTCGTCGGGGCGTTCTTCGGCGCCGATCAGCGTCGCGCGCACGTTGATCAGCGGATAGGAACCCAGCGGGCCACTGCGGGCCACATCGCGCACGGCCTGAGCGATCGGCGGCAGGAAGACGCTGCGGATTGTGTCGGCGGGCAGTTCGTTTACGAACTGGAAATGCTTCCTGGCCGGGCTCGGGCTCAAACGGCTCGACGCGCAGCTTTACGACCGCAAACTGGCTGCGCCCGCCGGCCTGCCGGACGAGTTGTCCGACAGCCTCCCCGCGGCCCTTGACCGTTTCGCGGTATGCGACGCGCGGCCTGCCGATGCGGACGGGGACGTTCATGTCGCGCGCCAGGCGGTGACACATCACTTCGAGGTGCAGTTCGCCCATTCCTGAAATCAGCGTTTGGCTGGTCTCGGGGTTGTCGCGATATTCAAACGTGGGGTCGCTGCGCGAGAGCAGGTCCAGCGCGGTCACCAGCTTGTCACGGTCAGTGGTCAGTTTGGGCTCGATCGCCATGCTGATCACCGTCTCGGGAAACTCGATCTGCTCCAACAGCACCGCGCCGCGGTTGTCGCACAGCGTGTCGCCGGTCAACGAGCCCTTCAGCCCGACAGCGGCCACAATCTCGCCCGGACCGACCTCCTTCACCTGCTCGCGGCGTTTTGCGAAGATGCGATAGAGCGTGGGGACGTTTTCCTTCTTCTGCGTACGAACGTTGCGCACGCGCGAGCCGGCCTTGAGCTTGCCCGAATACACGCGAATGAAGTGCAGGTCGCTGTGCGAGTCGGCGACTATCTTGAACACCAGCGCCGCCAGCGGCTCGCCCGGATCGCATTTGCGCGACAGGATTTTGTCCGGTTTCTCGGGGTCGTGCCCGGTTACCGGCGGGACATCCAGCGGCGACGGCAGAAAATCACACACTCCATCGAGCACGGCCTGAATGCCAATGTACTTCAACGCCGAGCCACAGAAGGTGGGCTGGCATTCGAGACTCAGTGTTCCGCGCCGCAGGGCCGCCCTGATTTCGTCGTCTTCGAGCGGCTCACCCTCGACGTACTTGTGCATCAGGGCTTCATCAATCTCGGCGACCTTTTCCTCCATGATCGTGCGCTGCTGCCGAGCCTGGTCCAGCAATTCCGCCGGTATGTCGCTGACCGAGAACTTGCGCCCATCCGTGCCCGCCTCGCACGTCACCATTTTCATCGTGATCAGATCGACAAAGCCGTGAAAGCTGCTTTCGTACCCGATGGGCATATGGACGGCGATGGGGTTTGCGCCTAAGCGGGCGCGCACCGTGGCCAGCGCGTGGTAGAAATCCGCTCCGGTCTTGTCCATCTTGTTGATCAGGCATAGCCGGGGGACTTTGTACTTGTTCGCCTGGCGCCAGACCGTCTCCGACTGGGCCTCCACGCCTTCTTTGGCGTCGAACACCACGACGGCGCCGTCGAGAACCCGCAGGGCCCGCTCAACCTCCGCCGTGAAGTCGACGTGCCCAGGCGTATCGATCAGGTTGACTCGGCAGTCCCGCCAGTCAAACGACACCGCCGCGCTGTAGATCGTGATGCCGCGCTGCTGCTCCTCGGTATCGAAATCGGTGATCGTCGTGCCGTCGTCGACCTCGCCCATCTTGTGCGTCGTGCCGCTGTAATACAGCACGCGCTCGGTGGTGGTCGTCTTGCCGGCATCGATGTGAGCGGCGATGCCGATGTTTCGTAGCTTCGATAAGTCGTCCATGGAATAGCCAATCAAGTTCCGTGTCGCATCCGTCGCGTGTCTGCATGGGCGCCGCGCGCATCGCAGAACAATTAACTATACGCGCCCGAGGCCGGACCGGAAAGACTCCCGGCGGCGTGGGCCGACCCGGCGTCCGCTATAGATCCCATGGAAAGCGTTTTGAGAAGTGGCGATACAGCAGGCCCATGGTACGAAACGTCACGTAGCCGAAGAACATGTGCCAGAGGCAGGCGGCCAGGGGGTAGGCTGTGAGATATACCAGCAGCGCGGCCATGCCGAACTGATCCACCGGCGGATTGAAGCCTAGAAATGCACCCCACGCCGCAAACATGGCCAGCACCAGCACCCACGGCAGCACGTACACGGGGCCGATGCCGATGATGCAGCGGATCAGCCAGTCGGGCCGCACGAACAGAATCGACTGTCCGATCGACACGGACATCACCGCGACCGGCCAAAACAGCGAACCGATCAGCAAGGCCGCCGCTTGTGCCAATAGCTTGACAGGATATATCGGCGGGCACCAGGCGGTTACGGCCCATAGCGGCGTGCCACACAGGATCGTAATCGTCAGCAGCCATCCGACCGGCTGGAGCAGGTTGTTCCACAGATCCCAGTTGCTCGGCGCCCACGAAAACACATCCTCACCCGACGCGGTCTCGCCCACTATCTGCCAGAAGAGCTGCAAGACGTACATGGCCACCGCAATCCCGGCGACGGCATATAGCAGCATTCCAAACATGAAAACGCCGGGGAAGTTGCCCAGCGCTGAGATCCACAACTGCCCGAAGGCCCAGGTGACGGCACAGCCGGCGGCGGTGACGCCCAGCTTCACGAGGTTTCCGGGTTCGCCGGCGAGGTAGGAACTTGCGCAGAGATCCTCCAGGAATGTGCGCTGTCGCTCGATGGGCGCCGTGGTGGGCCGCAGCTTTGAGCGCGGCGCGTCTTCGATGTCCGACTCATCGTTCAGCAGCGGGATTCCGCCGAGCGCGCCGAGGACGGCTGCCTCGCCGGTCTCGTACTCGACTCGCCCGGTGGGGCCTTTGCCGGCACCGTGATCAGCCAGGCGCACGATGTCATCACCGATCGGGATCGCCTCCAGCAGGACGCGTTCTTCGGGGTCTTCGTGGAAAACCGGCGCATCTCCGACGTCGGGCTCGGCGATTTCTATATCGGCCCTGGTGATCGTGATCGACCGGTGGCATTGTGGGCAGGCAAACGTGAATCCCACGTGCGGATGGCGCACGCGATAACGCCGCCCGCACACGCACTGGTCGCGAACAATCACCTTTTCGTCCATAGGCTGGGCCCGCACGCGATGGGGTCGCTCGAAACTGCCGCTATCATAGCACGTTATCGATGACATCCGGCAATCGAACGCGAGGACAAATGCAACGTTCTGATCTGAGCTACACCCTGCCCCCCGAGCTCATCGCGCAGCAGGCGGTCGAGCCGCGCGATGCGTCGCGCTTACTCGTGCTCGACCGCGGCACCGGGCGAATCGAACACCGCGTGTTTCGCGACATCGCCGAGTACCTTCAGCCGGGTGATTGTCTGGTAGTGAACGATACGCGGGTTGTGCAGGCTCGGTTTTTCTGCCGCCGGGCCACGGGCGGAGTGGTCGAGGCGCTGTTCCTGCGCGGCGGCGATGACGGCGCATGGCATGTTCTGCTGAAGCCGTCGGCGCGGCTCAAACAGGGCGAGCGGTTGGCGTGTGAGAATAGTGACGTTGCGCTCGACCTGTTGGAGCGGCATGCGCGTGGTGAGTGGGCGGTGCGTCCTTCGCGCGCGATCGAGCCGGTGGCGTGGCTGGAGACGGTTGGGCGAACACCGCTGCCGCCTTACATCAATCGTGACTCGGGCCCGGATGCCGCTGATCGCGCGCGCTACCAGACGGTCTACGCTCGCAGGGCCGGTGCGATTGCGGCTCCAACCGCCGGGCTGCACTTTACGGAGGAGCTGCTGCGCCGGTTGGATGAGCTGGGCGTGCAGCGCGTGTCGGTAACGCTGCACGTGGGCGTCGGCACATTTCAGCCGGTGGTCGTCGATGACCTTGCCGATCACGACATGCACTCCGAGTGGTTTGAAATCGCCGGCGACACGCTCGCACGGCTGCACGCGGCCCGCGCGTCGGGACGCCGTATTGTCGCGGTTGGCACGACTTCGGCGCGCGTGCTCGAATCGCTCCCACTGACCATCGGCGACGAGTCCGCGAGTGAGGAGAGGCGCGCCGGCTGGACCGACATCTTTATCTACCCGCCCTACGAGTTCACCAACGTTGATGTCCTGTTGACCAACTTTCACCTGCCGGAGAGTACGCTGCTGGCGCTGGTTATGGCCTTTGCCACGTCTGAGCAAGTGCGCGCGGCGTACCGGGCGGCTATCGCTAAGCGCTACCGCTTCTACAGCTTTGGCGATGCGATGCTGGTTTTGTGAATGCGGAACCGGCGAATTGGCAACGGCACTCGTATATAAAAAGGAGGCGGGACGACAGTTTCGGCAACTGTCGTCCCGCGGCTGAACTCACGCCCCCTCGGCCCAACTCGATAATGCACCAATTCGGTACGATATGCAACAACAACTTGTGAAAACGCCGCTTTTTGACATCAGGATTTGTACTTACGGATGAGTTCCACCCACCGGAGTGTGGATGGCCGTAGAATGTCAGGCCGTATGCAATCGGAGCACGTAGACCGGATGAAAGGCGAAAACTACTCCAACACGTCGCTCGCCGACCGGGTATCGGCCGAACTTCTGCCACGAGTGGAGCGGCCGGCGCAGTACATCGGCGGGGAGGTCAACCAGTTGCCGCGCGCCGGTGACTGGCAACGCGCCGAGGTGCGCGTAGCCCTTGCGTTCCCCGACGTTTACAGCATCGCCACCTCGCACGTCGGCCTTCAGGTGCTCTACTGGCTGTGTAACCATACGCCCGGCGTATGTGCCGAACGCGTCTATTGCCCCTGGACCGACGCCGAGCAGGTCCTGCGTGATCGCAACCTCCCGCTCTTTACGCTCGACACGCGCCAGCCGGTTGCCGACGCCGACATCCTCGGGGTCTCGCTTCAGTTTGAACTGTGTTTCACCAATCTGCTCACAATGCTGGACCTGGCCGGCATTCCGTTGCGCAGCGACGATCGCACCGACGCGCACCCGCTGGTCATCGCCGGCGGGCCCCAGGCTGACAACCCGGAACCCGTCGCGGAGTTTCTTGACCTGGTGGTGATTGGTGACGGTGAGCCGGCCATGACCGCGATCCTGGAGGCTGTCCGCGAATACAAGCAAGCGGGTGTGCCGCGGCGCGAGATGATCCTGCTCATGGCGCGCCGGCTTCCCTGGATCTATGCGCCAAACCTGTACGAGCCGTTCTACAACGCCGATGGCACACTTGCCGAGCTCAGGCCGCGCCAGGCAGGCCTGCCGGCGCGGATCGCGCGCTGCCACACGACTGATTTCGAGCACGACCCCGTTCCACTCAGGCCGATTGTGCCGTGGATCCCGCCCGTACACGACCGCATCGCGATCGAGATCATGCGTGGCTGTCCTCAGGTTTGTCGTTTCTGTCACGCAGGGTATACCAAGCGCCCGCTGAAGCTGCGTTCGGTCGATCGTCTGCTGGAGATTGCTGAGAGCATGTATTGGGCGACCGGGCATGACGAGATTGCGTTATTGTCGCTTTCGACCGGCGACTATCCGCAACTGCGGGCCCTTGCCGAGCGCATGAATGAGCGATTCGCCCCGCGGCACGTGAATCTCAGCCTGCCTTCGCTGCGCGTCGACAAGATGCTTGCCAGCATTCCCTGGCTGGTGAGCGGCGTGCGCAAGGGCAGCCTGACCGTCGCCGCCGAGGCGGCGCGCGACGATATGCGGCGTGCCATTCGCAAGCGTGTCGTCGACGTGAATCTGCTCGACGGCGTCCGCGCCGCCTATGAGGCCGGCTGGAGCCGCGTCAAGCTCTACTTCATGGCGGGGTTTCCCGGCGAACGCGAGGAGGACATCCACGGCATCTGGGAATTGGCCCGCAGCGTAAGTGATGAACGGCGTAAGCTTAACAAAGGGCCGGCCGCGGTTTCCGCCTCAGTGAGTTGGCTGGTGCCCAAGCCGTTCACGCCGCTCCAGTGGATGGCCCAGCCGCGCGCGGAGTACTTTCGCGAGGTGCGCGACATGCTGGCCGCACACGCACGTCGTAAGAAGACCAGTGTCAAGCTGCGTACGCACGGACCGGAGCAATCCGTGCTCGAAGCGGTGCTGGCGCGTGGTGATCGGCGTTTGGGGCCGGTGATTTACGCCGCCTGGAAGAGCGGGGCCCGTCTCGAAGCCTGGACCGAGAAGTTTGACGCGCGTCACTGGCAGGTCGCGTACGACAAGACCGGCGTTGATCCGGACTTTTACGCACATCGTGAGCGATCGTTCGACGAGGTACTCCCCTGGGACCACATCAATCTCCACATGTCGCGCGACTTCCTGCAACGTGGCTACGATGATGTGTTCGTGAAGCTGGGCGCGCAAAAGCCCAAGGCCGGCATCGTTCCGGCGGGTGTCAGCGGTCGCAGCGCTTGAACCGAGGGCGACCACCTCGGCGCCGGTTGTCCCGTTTACATTTGCGGAATATGGCCACACATCCAGGTGTTTACCTGATACAAGACTGCCGGGATCGTTGTTAGGGTGATTGCTGGCGCCATGCGCCGCGAGCGCCGCAATATGCGCGCGGCCAGTTCTCATGGGGGGGGCTGGCTTCGCGCAGCGGCGTCCGGAAATGGGCCTGTATCCAGTGGAGTTTCCCGAGATTCGCCGGTTGAGAACCGGTGGCACGCGGGTTTTGGGATAGCTTCTAGCCCGGTCTCAGTAAAGACGCGGTGGCTTACACTGTCGGGGTGGGTCGGGCGTCTCGCCCGACTTCGACGAAAGCCGTACATAGGCGGGCGGGACGCCCGCCCCACCCGCGTATGGGCAACGGATTGTTGTTGAAACCGCCTTAGTCACCACTATCTGCCCGCGCCGCCGGTGGATCGGCCGGGACGGGCGAGGTGCTGACCTGCATTTCGTTGTCGCGCCGCTTGAGGTCGATGTGGCATTGCCACTGCGCCGACGTCTGTGGAGCGTCAATCCGGTAGTGTACGCCGCGCGATTCATTGCGCGTGGCGGCGGCACGGGCGATACAGCACGCGAGCGTCAGCAGGTTCTGGATCTCCCAGTCGCCGGGCTCGTCAAAGACCTTGTCGAGCGTGTAGCGCGCCCAGAAATCGATGATCTCCATTGTCTCGCGCAGGCGATCGGCGGAGCGTTCAACCGCCACGTTGCGCGACATCACGCTGCGCAGGCTGTTGGCAATGTCTTCGAGATTGAGCTCGGTACGGGCCGAGGCGGGCGCCAAATGACTGACCAGGTGGGGGCGCTCAATACGGGTCTGACGCGCGGCGCGCTCGGCCGCCGTCTGTCCGGCCCGCTCACCCATGACCAGCCCTTCGAGCAATGAGTTACTGGCCAGCCGGTTGGCGCCGTGCAAACCGCTCGAAGCCACCTCGCCGCAGGCCAGTAGTCCGCCCAGGGTCGTTCGGGCCTGAAGGTCGGTCACCACGCCGCCGATTACATAGTGTGCGCTCGGGCGCACGGGAATCAGGTTGTGCTCAGGATCGATGCCGACGTCCAGGCACATGCGGCTCAGATTCGGAAAGCGCTGTGCGAAGCGACCGCGGGGGAACTCGCGTACATCGAGGTACACGCAGGGCGTGTTCTCGCGCTGCATCTCGGTGGTTATGGCGCGACTGACCACGTCGCGCGGCGCCAGTTCACCTTGCTGATGATAGTCGGACATGAAGCGGCGTCCGTCGCGATGACACAGCAGTGCGCCTTCACCGCGCACCGCTTCGCTGATCAGGGCGCGGGTGGCGCCGGCGACATAGAGGGTCGTGGGGTGAAACTGGACCATCTCCATATCGCGCAGTGTCGCTCCCGCGCGGAACGCCATCGCCGCTCCATCGCCGGTGGCCACGAGGGCGTTGGTGGACTCACGATATGCACGGCCGCAACCGCCGGTGGCGAGTATTGTCGTCGTTGCCCAGAACATCTGGTGGCCATACTTGGGACTGAAGGTCACCGCGCCGACGGCCTCGCCGTCGAGTGTCAGAATGTCGATGCTGAAGCAGTGCTCGAAGATGCGGATGCGCGGGTTACGGCGTGCGCGATCGAGCAAGACGCGCATAAACTCGCGACCGGTGGCGTCACCGTTGGCGTGGATAATCCGCGCGCGGCCATGACCGCCTTCGCGTCCGCGGGCCAGACTCTGCTTTTCAACGTCGAACTGCGCGCCCCAGTCGGTCAACTCTCGGATCAGGCGGGGTGCCTGTTCGACAACATGGTGGACGATTTCAGGATGTCCCAGACCGCAACCCACCTCGAGTGTGTCGCCGGCGTGCGCGTCAGGACTGTCCTCGGGGCCGATGGCCGCCGCAACTCCGCCCTGCGCGCGGACAGTGTTCGTCTGCTCCGCCGTATCCTTGGTTACCAGCAGGACATCGCAGGTATCGGCGGCGGCGATCGCGGCGCGCAACCCGGCGACACCCGAGCCAAGCACCAGCACATCCGTGAACAGGTGCGGCAGTCGGTGGGGTTCGAAATTCGTCAGATAACGGCGACGCCCAATGGCAGCGCTCATCGTTCAGGTTCTCCGCGATCTCTTAAAGCGGCGTACCGTCGTGTCGGTGAGCAGCATGTCAAGGGGTACGTCGGTTTCATCGGCCGGAACCTGGGGCATGACCTGTTCCTCGAAAGCCAATCCGCAAGCCACGGCGCGAAAGTCCCGGTGTGCGAGGAACCGGTCGTAAAAGCCACGCCCGCGTCCCAGGCGATTGCCGTTCAGGTCAAACCCCAACCCCGGCACCACGACCAGGTCAATATCCGCTACGGGTACCGGCATGCCGTCGATCGGTTCGCGGATACCCAAAACGCCGTCAGTAACATCACTGGCCATGGAGCGGATCTCGATGGGCAGCATGCGACGCTGCTCCCAGGAGACCCGTGGGGCCAGTACGCACTTCATGTCTCCCCAGGCCGCCTGGGCCAGCGAGGTCGTGTCAACCTCGTGCGCGCCGGCCAGGAAGATCATGATCACATCCGCGCTCAGATACTCGGTCTGCAGGCGCAGCAGATCACACGCTTGCAAGCTACGTTGCTGAATGCGTTCCGCCGACATAGCGGCGAGTCGTTTGCGCAGTTCTTTACGAGCTTCCTTCTTAGTCACTGCTCGCTCTTCGATGGCGTGGAAAGACGTCCGGTCGTGCCGCTCCTTCGCTCGCGCAGCAAGTTCGCCAGACGCGCCTCGTCTCCGTGCCTGGTTGGATTGTAATACGTTCTGGGCCGTGGCAGGTAGTCCTGGGCGCAATAAGCGTTGGGGAAATCGTGCGGGTTGCGATAACCCGTTCCGTCGGCGGCGTTCCGCGTACCGGCGGCATGCGTGTCACGCAAGTGGGGCGGAACGGCTAACGGGGGCTGTGTGCGCACATCCTCACGCGCGGCGCCGATGGCACGCGTGACCGAGTTGGACTTCGGCGCGCACGCCAGGTAGATGGCGGCCTGCGCCAGAGCAAGCTGACATTCCGGCAGGCCGACCAGGTTCACGACCTGCTGGGTCGCGGCGGCCACGACCAGCGCTTGCGGATCGGCATTGCCGATATCCTCCGAAGCACAGATGGCAATCCGACGGGCGATAAAGCGCGGGTCTTCGCCGCCTTCGAGCATGCGCGCGAGCCAGTAGACGGCGGCATCGGGGTCGCTGCCGCGCATGCTCTTGATCAGCGCGGAAGCCAGGTTGTAGTGCGTGTCGCCGTCGCGATCGGAAGTCAGGGCCGTGCGTTGCAGTGACTCGGCGATGATCGGTACGGTGACGCGTGGGGGGCGGCCGGCCGCGTGCTCCGATGTGACCGCTGTCTCGAGCGCCGTCAGAGCGCGGCGCGCGTCGCCGGCGACACGCGCTGCGAGCAGACGCAGGGCGTCTTCATCACAAGTCGGCTCGAAGCGGCCCAGTCCGCGCTTGTGATCGGCAAGTGCCCGTCGCATCAAGGCGATAAGATCATCCTCGCCGAGCGGCTCCAGTTGAAAAAGATGGCTGCGAGAGATCAGCGGGCTGTTGACCGTGAAATACGGGTTTTCCGTGGTGGCGCCGATGAGAATCAGAACACCCTCTTCCACGTCGCGCAGCAGCGAGTCCTGCTGAGCCCGATTGAAACGGTGAATCTCGTCGAGGAAGAGCACGGTCCGTTGCCCGTCGCCCAGCAGCCGATCGCGAGCGCGGGCGCCCGCCGCTCGAACATCCTTTACCCCGGCCTCGGCGGCGTGAAGCGCTTCCCAGGCCGCTTTGGTGTGTGTGGCGATCACGTGCGCCAGCGTGGTTTTCCCGCAGCCCGGCGGGCCGTGGAGGATGGCACTCGTCAGGCAATCGCCTTCGAGCAGGCGCCTGAGCAGCTTGCCTTCGCCGATGAGCGCCGGCTGCCCGACGATCTCGTCCAGGCTGCGCGGTCGCATGCGCACGGCCAGGGGCTGCACTCGCTTCAGGGCCTGGCGCTCTTGCTCGGCGAAGAGATCCATGAGGGCATTATACCGTGTGGTCGACGATCGCGCGCCGGAGGCCCGGGCACGGTGGCAGATTGGCGTGTCGCGCCCCTTGCTGGTAAACTCCGTAGTTTCCTTGTCCAGGGAACATGAATGTCACACAGTAGGTATTGGGAGCGGTCCGGATGAAGGTCCACGAATATCAGGGGCGGGAGTTGTTGAAGCAGGCCGGTGTGCCCGTGCCTGCCAGTGAAGTCATCAGCGATGCGGGAGAGACCGCGGCCGCGTATTCGCGCGTCGGCGCCGACACGGTCGTGGTCAAGGCACAAGTACACGCCGGCGGACGTGGTAAGGCCGGCTACGTCAAACTCGTCAAGTCCGCCGAAGAGGCCGAGCAACATGCGCGGCGGATGTTCGCTGAGCCGATGGTCTCGAAGCAGACCGGGCCCCAGGGTGTGCGCGTGCGCAAGATTCTGCTCGCGGCCGCCGTCGATATAGCGCACGAATACTACGTCGGCGTAGTGGTGGACCGCGCGAAGCGCGTCCCGGTCATGATGGCCAGCGCCGAGGGTGGCGTGGAGATCGAAGAGGTCGCCGCACGTAACCCGGATGCGATCAAAAAGGCGTGGTTTGACGCACACCTGGGCTTGCAGCCGTTTCAGGCACAGGCGCTGGCTGCCGAGATCGGCCTGACCGGCGCGCAGGCCAAGGCCGCCGCCGGCCTGATGGTCAAGCTCGCCCGGCTGTTCATCCAGAAGGATTGCTCGCTGGCTGAGATAAACCCGCTCGTACAAACGCCCGACGGCGAGATTCTGGCAATCGACGCAAAGTTCAACTTCGACGACAACGCGGTCTTTCGTCACGAGGATATTCAGGCCCTCTTCGACAAATCCGAAGAGAACCCGGCCGAGTTGGCCGCCAAGGCGCATGAGCTGAGCTACATCGCGCTGGACGGCAACATCGGGTGTCTGGTCAACGGGGCCGGGCTCGCGATGGCCACCATGGACATGATCAAACTGCACGGCGGCGAACCCGCCAACTTCCTCGACGTGGGGGGCGGCGTCACGGTGGAGGCTGCTGTCGAGGCCTTCAAGATCATTCTCGCCGACAAACAGGTCAAGGCCGTCCTGGTCAACATCTTCGGCGGCATCGCCAAGTGCGACGTGATCGCCGACGCTCTGATTCAGGCGGCCCAACAGGTGGGCTTCAGCGTGCCGGTCGTGGTGCGGCTGGAGGGCACCAATGTCGAGGCCGCGCGCAAGATGCTCGACGAAGCGAACGTCGCCGGTTTGCGTACGGCGAGCGATCTGACGGATGCCGCCAAGCAGGTATGCGCTTGCGTGTGAGGTGCGCCGGGGGCGGCTCGTAGCGAAATGCGTGTTGAATGCCCGATGAACTGCTGAAGCTTGTCGATCGATTTCCCGGCCGGCGCGTACTGCTGGTCGGCGACCTGATGCTCGACCGGTACATCTTCGGTGACGCGACGCGCATCAGCCCCGAAGCTCCCGTGCCGGTGCTACAGGTTGTCGAACGCCAGGACCGCGTCGGCGGGGCGGGCTCGGTTGCTTCCAACCTGGCCGCGCTGGGCGCTGAGACGCTTTGCTGCGGTCTGGTCGGAGAGGACCCGGCCGGCGAACTCGTGCGGCAATTGCTCAGCGCGGTGGGCGTGGATACCGGCGGCGTGCTTTCCGTCGGCGACCGGCCGACGATCACGAAAACGCGCTTGGTCGGCTTGGCCGAGCATCGCCACCGGCAACAGATTCTGCGCGTGGACGATGAGCTGACGGCGGCGCCGTCGAAAGCTGACACCCAGCGCTTTCTGACGCGCGTGACCGAGATGCTCGACCGCGTCGAGGCCATCTGCCTGGAAGACTACGCGAAGGGGCTGCTGTCGCCGTCGCTGTGCAATATGCTGATCGAGGCGGCCCGGGCGCGCGGGATACCTGTGCTGGTAGACCCGTGCCGGCAGCCGGACTGGAAGAAATACGCCGGCGCTACCGTGCTCACCCCGAATCGCGCTGAACTTGAGATCGGCGTTGGATCGGCGTTGACCGATGAGCAACTGCCGGATGCCGCCACGCGGCTGGTCAAGCAACTCGACCTCGAGGCGGTCATCGTCACGCTGGGCCGTGACGGCGCGCTGCTCGTACAGCGCGGCGGTGGGCTTAAGCGGTTCCCCACGACGCCGCGGGCGGTATACGACAACACCGGCGCGGGAGACGCCGTGCTGGCCATTGCCGCCGTCGCGGTCGCGGCCGGTGCCGGTTTCGAACAGGTTGTGCCACTGGCCAATGTGGCCGGTGGGCTGGAGGTCAGCAAGTTCGGCTGCGTGCCCATCGCGCTCGATGAGGTGCGTGACGATCTGCGCCGCGGCAAGGACACGTTGCGCGGCAAGCTGCGCGGCGTTACCGAGCTGCGCGGCGAACTCGATGCCCGCCGACTGCGCGGCGAAACGGTGGTCTTCACCAACGGGTGCTTCGACATCCTGCACCCGGGACACGTCGAGCTGCTCGAAAAAGCCAAGGCGCTCGGGAGCATGCTCGTGGTCGGCGTGAACAGCGACGCCTCGGTGCGCGCTCTGAACAAGGGTGATGATCGACCGATTCGACGCCAGGAAGATCGCGTGCGCCTGCTGGCCGCGCTGGAGACCGTCGATTACGTCGTGCTGTTCGAACAGCCGGATCCGGGGTGGCTCATCGAGCAGCTCGCGCCGGAGATACTGGTCAAGGGCGCAGACTGGGCTGGCAAGGGGGTCATCGGGCAGGAGTTTGTCGAGTCGCGCGGCGGCCGCGTTGAGTTGATCGAGCTGGTTGAAGGGTATAGCACCACTGCGGAGCTGGAGAAAATCCGGGCCGGAGTGTAACGGGGCGGGCAGGGCGGACGGAACCGATGAGTCGCGAACTGAAGACAGTCCTGGAAGAACATCAGCGGGCGGTTGCCGCGGTCGAAAAGAGCGCGCACGAGATCGAGCACATGATCGAGGCGATCGTCAACTGCATGCGTGCCGGGCGACGCGTGTATACGATCGGCAACGGCGGCAGCGCCGCCGACGCCCAGCACATTGCCTGCGAACTGCTGGGGCGTTTTAAGCTCGAACGCATCGCGCAGCCGGCGCTGGCGCTTACCACCGACTCATCTACGCTCACCGCAATCGCCAACGACCTGGGCTATGACCAGATCTTCGCGCGCCAACTCGAGGGTCTGCTCGACACCGGCGACGTCGTCTGGCTGCTGAGCACCAGCGGCAATTCCCCCAACATCATCGCCGCGGCCAAAACCGCGCGGACGTTCGGGGCCATGATCATCGGTTTCACCGGTGCATCCGGCGGTGAGCTGGCCCCGTTTTGTGACTGCATCCTGCGCGTCCAGCACGGCGCGTCCGATCGTATCCAGGAGGCGCATGAGCTGGTGTACCACTACATCTGCGAGCGCGTCGAAGAGGCGTTGGCGTGATCAATAGCCACGCCGGGCTGCTTCTGCTCGGCGCTGACATTCACCGACAGGGGAACAATGTCGAGGCGCTGGTCTGGTGGCTGATCGCGCTGGCGCTGGCGTACTTCGCATTCCGCCAGACCGGGGCGGCGCGCCGGCGCTGCTGGATAGGTGCCGCGACATTTTTCGCCTTCGGTTTGTCTGACATCGTCGAGGCGGGGACCGGCGCGTGGTGGCGTCCGTGGTGGCTGCTGGTCTGGAAGGCCGCGTGCGTCGCCGTGATGCTCTGGCTGCTGATCAGCGACTGGCGCGCGCGAAAGAAACCCACGAAACCGCATGAGCATGATTCAGTCGGGCAGTAGCACGAAGTGCGGATCGGCGCGGCGGGTTCCGCTTGCATCCGAAACCACATAACTGAACCCGGGGCGCAACGCCGCGCCGGCCCAGTGGCCTCCGTTGGCGGCGGATGCAATCGCGATCAGGGCGACCTGTTCGTCGCCGCGCAATTCGTAGCACTCCGCGACGCGTCGTAATACGCCGACGCAGGCATCCTCCGGCGCAGAATCCCGCCTCATGAGCTCGACGGCGAGAAAAGCCGCGCAGACGCCCATGATGAGCTCGCCATTGCCGGTGGCGACGGCGGCGCCGACGCGCTGGTCCACGTACAGGCCGTGGCCGAGGATCGGCGAGTCGCCGACGCGCCCCGGCACTTTCAGGGCCATGCCGCTGGTCGAACAGGCCCCGGCGAGCGTGCCGGCGCTGTCGCGGGCCAGCAGCCCGACGGTGTCGTGCGTCGGTGGCTCACCCCTTTTCGCCGATGGCGGCGCGGGGAACTTGTCTGGCTCCTCGACGTTGCGGGGCGGGTGCCAGCCGCTGTATGGCGGATAACCGGCGGCGTCCAGGTGCGCGCGCCAGGCCTGCCATTTCGCGCGGGTTGGCTCCGTCAATAGCTCGCGCTGCTCGAAGCCCTCGCGGGTGGCGAATTGCGCGGCCCCGTCACCTACCAGCAGAATATGGTTGGTTCGCTCCATCACGCGCCGGGCGATCGCCGTCGGGTGGGGATAACCGCGGATGCCGGCGACGGCGCCGCAACGGTGTGGAGCCGTCATGACACACGCATCCAGTGATACGTGTCCCTCAAAGTCGGGCATCCCGCCGACGCCGACCGAATCCACCGATTCCTCGTCTTCGACCGCTGTGGCGCCCGCTACGACCGCATCAAGCGCGTCGCCGCCGGCCGTCAGGATTGGCATGCCGGCTGCATTCGCCAGCGTGCCCCATGACCAGGTGGTTAACATCAGCTCGCACATGCGCGATAGTGTACTGATAATTGCCCGATCGGACATCGAACGAACGGTCTGGCGACGGCGTCGGCGCTGTCGCTGTGGCGAGGTTGCTGTTAACCTTCCATGCGGGCGCTGCCGTGACATGCCGCTGTGGCCGGCGCGCGAACCTGATTGGAGGAGCTACACGAATGTGGCAGAGGCTGGCAGTTGTTCTCATGGCGGGTTGGTTGTGTGGCGGCGCGACGCTGCTTCAGGCGGCCGAGGAAGTCAGTTACCCTTATTTCGGCGTGGCTGCAACGCCGCCGGAAGGTTGGATCAGCGTCCTCGAGCAAAACGAATCCGAGGTGTGCCGCTGGGCGAACCCGGAAGGTCTGGAGGATGCCAGGAAGATCGACTCGATCTTCATGATAGAGGTTCTGCCCATTCGGCGGGGTGATCTCGACACGGCGATTGAGGATCTCGAACGCAAGTTCGATACCAAGGCGAGTGACTCGGATGTCAAGCTCGCCGGCCTGCCCACAAAGCAGTTGTCAGCCCCTATGACGGACAAACTGCACGACGACTGGTTGATCGCGCAGCACGGCCGCTATTTTATCGTGGCCCGCAAGCGCACCAGTGGTCTGGTCCAGCGCGACGCGCTCTTCAATCGTTTTGCCGAGAGTGTGCGTCTGGGCGAGCCCCAGCCGCCACACGAGTTCTTGAAGCTGCGGGCCGAAGTCACGCCGGTTCCAGAGGCAAAGGTGGGGTTTGTGACGGTTGCGCCGCTGCGTCGGATGAAGTCACCCAGTCCATCGCAGCAGCTCAGGTTCGAGATTCGTAACTACGTCACAAACAAGCCTGAGTATCTGCTCGGCGTCAACATCATCCGGCATCCGGGTGAGCTCGCCTTTGAGGAGCACGTCAAGAATTTCGCGGCGGGTATCGCCAAGGCCAACAAGCTCGAGACGCCACCGGAGTTTCAGCCGGTGCGCTGTGGCATCAAAGCGATGGCCACAAAGCTGCTGACAGTCCCGCGCACGGGCAAGCAGGGGGAAACCGAGAAGAAGGGCCAACAGTACGTCGTGGCCGCCCCGACTCCGGACATAATCCTGCTTATCTCGGCTGAAGTATTGACCACCGACCAGACTCTGTCGTTCGCCTATTTGAAGGCCACGCTGAGGATGGTAGCCACCATTCGGCCGCTGACGGACTACCTCCCGGCCGCGCTCCAGCCCGACACACCAACGTCACAGCCCGCGCCGTCTCCGTAGGATGCGGCGCGCCGCACCGTGGCCTCTTACTGAGTGTCGTCTTGCGCATCGGACGGCGCGTGCGCGCCGGCGTAGGCCAGGTAATTGCAGAACACTTTGCGCACCACCTCGCACGGCCCGCGCGGGTCGTTGAGCTTCTCCAGGACATTCAGCGTCGACAGCACAATGCGCCCGCGGCCGTAACGAACGATGCCGACCGCCGTGCCGACGGCGTGCTGGTGGTCCGAGACGATCCCAACCACCGCCTCTTCATCCTCGAGCATCAGCCCGTAGCGCTTGGCGCCGTACTCGGCAAACTCCTGATAACGCCAGCTCATGCCCTTGTTGGCGGGCAGGTCGGCGAACAGCGGGTGGGCGCGGACGAAGAAGTTGCTGCCGAGCCAATGGCGTTTACCGTGCAGCCAGCCGTGGTACTTGATCGCGCCGAGTTCGCCGAGCAACTGGGCCCAGCACCAGGTGTGGTCGAGGATTATGAGCGTGGTACCGTCGTCGTGAACCCGCCGTATCAGATCATGTGCGATCGCGCCGGTGGCGGTCAGGTCGGAGGGTGTGGTCCAATAGAGCTTGAGCTGTCCCTCGCCGCCGGCCTGCCAATACTCGATCTTGACCGGGTACACCTGGCCCTCCTCCAGGCGCAGGCGCTTGCCATGTACGAGCAGCGGCCGGTCTTCGTGCCACCAGGCGTACTCGCGCCAGTCGTCAATCACGAGTTGATCACCGACCCACATGCGCAGCCCGTCGTCGGTCTCGGCGTGAAAGATGAAGTTACCGCTCTGCGGTGCCTTGAGCAGGCCCTGCCAACGCACGCTGAAGTCCTTCGCCGTGGTCGGCACACCCGGAACCACAGAGGCCGGATCCTGCACGACGGCGTCGATGTGGATGTCGGCATCAACACGCCGCGCGCTGGGCTTGGTGAGGTCGGTTTTGTGGTAATACTGGCCCGAGAGGCCCGTGTGTTTGCCGTCCTTGGTTGTGAAACACTCGGCGGGAATCCGATCGCGCGGGATCGGGTTGAAGTCTCCGACCACGACGTAACTCAGTGGGGCCAACTTGCGGTTATAGCGCAGCAACTCGGCGTCTTTATTGCGGACCAGAAACGTGTCGAGTTGACCGCTGCTGTCGAGCAGGGCCCCGCCGATCGGTACCCGCACGCCGCGCCAATCCACGACCAGCAGCGTATCGCGGCCCACGGCCACCACGCGCCCGTGGCTGTCGCGCAGCTCGGCGGCCACCGTGCAGGTGCCGGGCCCCGCGGTCACGCTGATTTGAATGCGTTCGGCGAGCAGTTCGCCGTAGGTGTCGCCGCCGCTGACGTTGACGGGGTAATCCTGCATCCAGAGCTGGGCATGGGCGGCGTCTTCAAGCCAGACCGAGAGGGTGTGCGGCCCGTGGAGATTCACTTCGTTGACGATATGAAAGTCGGCGACCACGCTGGCCGGCGCGTGCGTGATCTTGGTGCGCAGCTTGACCGCGACATAGAGCGGCTGGTTGTAATACGCCAGCAGTTGCGGGTTGCCCTTGGGGTTGCGGAAGCAATCGACGATGCCGGAGTGGTTCTCGATCTTCTCCGACTCCCAGCCGTTGATGGTGTACGCATCGGTGTTGTTGCCGATGCGCGCGTTTTCGATCATGCGGCCGTGATAGTAATACGCGATGTTGCCCAGGCTCTGCGTCAGCGCGTCCACCGTGGGGAAGCACTCGCGCAGCTTCTTCTTGTCGAGGTAGTCGGCGAAGGCCTGGTACCACCGGCGATACGCGGCACCATCCCAGCCGTCGGGCGCGTTCTCAAGCGCTCGGGCGATCAGTTCCAGGCGCGGCGGCACGCCGATGGCGCCTTCTTCGCCGCGGAAGACGATCTCACCCCTGTTTTCGCAGTACAGTCGATAGTCGCTCGGACCGTTGTAGAACTCGTCGCGGTAGGTGCCGGGGCCGGCGGCATGGTGGTAGTCGCTCCAGCCCAGCGTGTGCTGCTGGTCATCGTACGGCAGCATGTGCAGCTTTTTGGCATCGTGGCCGTCTGAGTGCCAGCTCGACGTGTACGTCAGCGCGCGCGTGGGATCGAGCGCGTGCACAGCGCGCATGTCGCTCTTATGGCGAACGGCGGGATCGCAGGTCTCCTCGTTGATCAGGTTGTAGATCACCAACGCGGGATGATTGCGGTCGCGCTTGACCATGCGCAGCAGCTTCTCGCGCGCCCAGGCAAAGCAGAATGTGTCACCGCCATCGGCCGTATACCCGCCGGGCTCTTCATAAAGCAGCAGGCCCAGCTCATCGGCGCGATCGAGCACCGCCGGTTGGCCGATGCAGCGGTGAAAGCTGAGCATGTTCAGCCCAAAACGCTTGGCCAACCGCACCTGGCGCTCGGCCCCTGCCGGGGTCGGGAAGATGCCGTTGCCCGGCCAGAATCCCCAACTGATCGCGGTGCGCAGCACGATGCGCTTGCCGTTCAGACGAAACACCGCCTTTTCACCGATGCCCTGCACGGCGAACCAGCGAAAGCCAAAGCGCGTGTCGTGTACGTCGCCGTTGGAGAGCGTGATGCGGCATATGTAGAGGTTGGGCCGGTCAGGACTCCAGAGGTGCGCGTCGCGGACCGAGATCGACTGCGTGATCACCTGCTCACCGGGCACGAGCACCGTCGCGCTCAGCGTCTGATCGTAAACCGGCCGCGCGGGTTCGGTGAGCGGTATGATCTGAATACGCACGTCCTGCCGGCTGGTGACGTCGCTCGAATTCAGAAGTGTGCAATCGACATCGATATCCGTGGGGGTAGGCGTGTTGCGGACGAACACGTCCTTCACGTGCACGGGGTCGACAATCACCAGGCGTACGCCGCCGGTGATGCCGCCAAACCCGTGGCAGGCGGGAAACGAATAGTCACCCCAGCGGATGACCTTGTTGTCTTCCCAGGTGAATTTGCCGCCGGGATTGGTGATGCGGATGGCGAGTTGGCACGCGGCCCCGGGTTCGACCTGTCCCGTCAGGTCGATCTCGAAGGGCGTGTTACCGATCACGTCGTATCCGACGAGCCGCTGATCGAGGAACACCTCGGCCCGCAGGCGAACGGAGTCAAATTGGAGCAGCACGCGCGCGCCGGCGATGTCGGCGGGCAGGCTGATCGTGCGCCACCACCAGCTCACGCCGCGGCAATCGCCGTCTTCACGCCAGTGGTGTTCCTCGACGGTGCCCGGCACATGCACGTCCGTGCCGATCTCGTCGAGCGCGGCCCAACCGCCCGATGGCGGGCGCACAGGCAGGATCTCCTGGTCGACGGGAGGAAGGTAGAGCGTGTCATGCTCCCACTCGGCCTCGGTGTCGCGCCACAGACGCCAACCGTCACCGGTCAGGTCGATTGTCCGCCGTATCGTCACGCCATACTCCGATTCCCGGTCAGCCGCCACATACTCAAGCCGTACCCGCAGCCCGGCGGCATTGTATCGACGGATCAGTGTTCGCGGCAAACGGTCGGGAACACGCCGATTCGCTATGATGCCGATTCGGCGAACGCCCACGTTGCGACGGCCCATGGAGAAGCGGCGGATGACCGGCAAACAGCGCATGCTAACGGCCTTACGGCGTGAGAAACCCGATCGTGTGCCCGCCTCGGTCCACCAGTGGCAGGATTACCATCTGAACACCCACCTGCACGGCATGTCGGCGCTGGCGGCGTTTAAGCACTTCGGCCTCGACGCCGCAATTCCGTGCTGCCCGCTGATCGAGCGCCCAGCGCCCGACTGGCGCGTGGAGACGCGCGCGAGCACCAGCCCCGGCGGCCACGCTGTGCGCCAGACCATCGTTCACACGCCCGGCGGCACGCTCTCCACGACCGCCGAGCAGCGGCCCCCGACCGCCTGGATCACCGAACATCTCATCAAACGCCCCGACGATATCGACTTGCTCGACAAGTACCGGCCGGTGCCGCTATTGGACAAGCGGCGGGTGCGGGTGGCTTATGACGAGCTTGGTGACGCGGGCATCCTGCGCGGCTTTGTTCCCGGCATTCAGGGCGGCTGCTGGCAGGACGCCTGCGAGTTGTACGGCATGCAAAACCTGATCCTCGCCGCCCGCCGTGACCCCGATTGGGTACACCGGTTTCTGCGCGTGCTCCAGAAACAGAAGCTCCAGTTCATCGAGCAGTCGCTGGCCGATACCCGCTATGACCTGATCGAGACCGGCGGCGGCGCCGGTTCGAGCACGTGCGTGTCGCCGAAGCTGCACAGAGAGTTCTGCCTGCCATACGACCGCGAGCAACACGACGCGCTCCACGCGGTCGGCCTGCCGGTCGTGTATCACACCTGCGGCGGGATGATGCCGATCCTCGATCAGATTGTCGAGAACGGCTGCGACGCCAGTGAAACGCTGACGCCGCCAAGCATGGGCGGCGACGCGCGCCCGGCCGAGATCAAGCAGCGTATTGGCGGGCGGGTCTGCCTGATCGGGGGCATAAACCAGTTCCAGGTACTCGACATCGGCACGCGCGACGAGATCCGCGCGGAAGTGTTCACCCTTTTCGAGCAATACGGCCCGGGCGGCGGCTACATCATGTCGCCGAGCGATCACTTCTTCGAGACGCCCGAAGAAAACCTGCACCACTACGCCGCCGCCGCCCACGAATGCGTGTATTGACGCGGCCGCCCACGTGCCCCTGCGTGTGATCTCCCGTGGGAACGGGCGTTTCCTGTCACTATCTCAGCCGGTGAACAGTGGCTGCAATTCCGCGAAGTCGGTGACGTCGATCTGGCCGTCGGTGTTAACGTCGACGCATTCGCAGCCTGCGGCGACGCCGCTATTCGGGCCTTCGAGGCAGTCTGTGAGTTGGCCGAAGTCGGCGAAGTCGGTGTCGCTGTCGCCGTCGAAGTCACCCGCATCCGGTGATGCCTCGGCGACCTGGGCGGTGTCACTGTCGGTTGGCCCGCAATCGTCGCTCACGGTGCATGAATACGTGCCGGCCTGACTGGCGGCATAGCAGGACGCCGTCGCGCCGATCAGGGCCAGGCCGTTGCGCTTCCACTGGTAGTGCAATTCGCCGCTGCCCTCAGCCGTGACGCAGAGCTCGTGGTCGTGGCCGGTGCAGAAAACGCCGCCGATCGGCTGCGTCGTGATCGTCGGCGTGGCGCAGAGCACCGTGACCGTGACCGCGTCACGAGCGTAGCTCCAGCAGGTGCCGTCGTGAGCCTGCGCGTAGTAGGTGGTCGTCTCAGCCGGGTTGACGACCAGCACGTCGCCGGTGCCGACCAGCGTCTGGCCGCAGCCGTCGGTGTACCAGTAGATTGTCGCGCCGGCGACCGAGGCCGACAGCGTGGACGACTCGCCCTCGGTAATCGTGTTCGGATCGGCGTCCACGTTGATAGGCGAAACCGGCAGCGGCCCGCCCCAGCGGACGATCCGGCTGGCGCTGGGCGTGCCCGACGTAGTGAACGTGCCGCCGGCGTACAGCCCGCCGTCGTAAGTGGACGTGCTCAACGCGTAGACATATCCGTTCAAGTCGGCCGAATCGACGTTGTGCCAGGCGCCGTCCCAAAGGGCCAGGTTTCGCACGGTCACGCCGCCGGCGGTTGTGAAGCTCCCGCCGGCGTACAGCGCCTCGCCGGCGCCGTCATCGAACACACCTAAGGCCCAGACGTGATACGACGAGACGGAGTTCAAACCGGTGCCGAGCGCATGCCAACTCGTGCCGTCCCAGCGGGCGATCTTGTTGGCGACGACCTCGGTGCCGTCGGTTTGGTAAACGCGGTTGAAGTGGCCGCCGACGTACAGATCGCCGTTCCAGGCGACCAGGGCTTCGACATGGTCGTTGGTGCCGCGGCCGAGCGGCCTGACGCTCGTGCCGTCCCAGCGGAAGACGTTGGCGGCATAGGCGTCGCCGCCGGCGCTGGCGAACTCGCCGCCGACGTACAGCGCCGTGCCGCTGCCATCGTCACACACGGCCAGCGCGTCGACGACGTCGGTGCTGCCGAGCGGGTCGCCGGTCAGTGCGGACCAGGCGGCGCCGTCCCACTTGGCGAGCTTATGAGCGGTGACGCCGCCGATTTCATTGAGGTAGCCGCCGACGTAAAGATCGTCGTCCCAGAAGACCATGGCGCGGATGCCGGCGTTGTTGTCGGCCATGCCGCCGCCGACGTCCGACCAGGTGCTGCCGTCCCACTTGGCGATGCGCTTGGTGCCGGCGAGGCCGCCCATGTTCCCGAACGCGCCGCCGGCGTACAACACTCCGTCCTTGGCGGCCATCGCGTACACCACGCCGCCGTTCTCGGCACCGGTGCCCAGCGGTGACCACGAGCTGCCGTCCCACATGGCGATGTTCTTCGCCGCCGTGCCGCCGGCAGAACTGAACTGGCCGCCGGCGTAGAGTGCCGGGCCGATGGCCGAGGCGTCGTTCACCGCGTGCAGACTCCACACGGTCGAATTGAGGCCGGAGTTGCCGACCGACGTATCCCAGTCGGCTTCGCATTGGGCGCGGGCCACCGGCGCCACAACGGCGACCGCCAGCAGGGCTGCAAGCACGCGTGTGCCACGTGTCGCACTGTCCAGCAAAAGTCGGCGTGTGCCACGGCTCTGTGAGCCGTGCTGCGTTGCGCTGAGAGAAACACGGCTCACAGAGCCGTGGCACACCGCTGCAAGAACGTTAGCGCTCATGTTTAGTCTCTCCCGCTCCGCACTTGTCGCGTCAGCTGTCGAAGCCCGCTTGCAGGACCGCGAAGTCCGGCACGTCGGCGTCGAGATCGCTGTCGGCGTCGGTACACTCGCAACCCGGCGCCACGGCGGACTGCGGCCCGCTCATGCAATCGCTCAGCAGATTCCAGTCCGCCCAATCGGCTTGACCGTTCCCGTCAAAATCACCGGTGTCGGGCGTGGCCACCAGCACATCGGCGACGTCGCTGGTCGTCGAGCCGCAGTCATCGGTCAGCACGCAGGTATAGGCCCCGGGGTCGCCGGCCTGATAGCACGCCGAGGTTGCGCCGATGATCGTCAGGCCGTTGCGTTTCCACTGATAGTGCAGTTCCCCGATCGCGTCGGCCGCTGCGCAAAGTTCGTGCGGATGAGTGGCGCAGGCCGTTCCGCCGACAGGTTGCCCGGTAATCGTCGGCCCGGTCTTCAGCGTCAGCGTAGCGCTGTTGCTGATCGAGGTGCCGCAGTCGTCGGTCACGACGCACCGGTACGAACCGGCCTGCGTCGCGACGTAACACGGCGATGTCGCCCCGGTTATGTCACCCTCGTTCAACTGCCACTGGTAGTCAATCGTCCCGCTGCCGTTGACATTGACGCAGAACTGGTGCCAGCCGCCGGTGCAGATATCGGCGTCGGCCGGCTGGCTGCTGAACGTCGGCAACGTGCAGCCATAGAGCACCGCGATGAACCCGGACCAGGGACTGCACGTCGGTGGATTGATGCAGGCCCCGCAGTCCGTAGCAAGCTGAAAGACGTTGGTCGTCGAGCCTTCGTACTGCGTCTGGCCGAGATACCAGCCGTCGCACTTGTCGATGCTGGTGGTCAGGCCGAACCAGATCGTGCCCGACGCTGGAAAGTCGATGTTCGTCACGCCCGTCAGCAGCACCGGTCCGCCGTGCGGCGGTACGGACCAGCTCTCCTGTGAGCCGGGGATGAGGTTGCCGTTGCACGCATCGTAAGCCCGCACAGTGACCGTGCGGCTGACGTTGCAGCCGTAGGCGGCGTCGTTGTCGGCATAGATCAGCACGTCATAACAACCGATGACCCAGTCACCGGCTTCGAGCGTCAGGTCGTCGGCGACGAGCGTGTTGGCCGGCAGCCAGGGCCAGTCATTTCCGCTGTCGCGGGCGTAGGCTCGGGAGGCAAAGCCCTCGTCCGGGCAGCCGGCCCGGTCACCACGGTCCGAGATGGTCCGCGTGGTTTGTTCGAAACCCATTCCATGGAACGCGGGCAGACTTGCGCCGGCAATCCAGGTTTGGTCAGCCGGCTCGACCGGTTCGAGTGTGGGATCGCTTGCCAGAACGAGTACCCGCGCCGCCGGTGAGATGCCGTACAGGCCAAGTTCGTCGGCGGTCTTGATCTCCTGGGCGGGCAGGGGGACCGATGTCAGACACGCAACGCCAATCAACACGAGAGCTGTTCGGCGAATCAGGCTTTGCAGCGCGTGGTCGTGCTCCATGCTTCCTTCCCTCATGCCGGTGCCGACAGTCAGGTGCCAGAGCCGAGTAGCGGCCTGCGCCTCGCAGGCCGTCGGCACGAGACAACGCTTCCAGTTTTCGACGGCCGGCGGGGCGCCGGCCGTTACATTGCGTGCCTGGCACGCGGGCGTTTCGTGTGCTCGACGGCCGATGGCGACGTCGGCCGCTGCTTCCGCTCAACGGCGGTGGCGGTTTGCCGGCGATGGTGCCAGGACCGGCGAGTCGGCCAGCCATTGTTGCGTGGTTTGAATCCTCCGTTCGCCTCGCGGTGCCGCGCCGAGCAGTCTCACGGGCTCCGCGACTTGTCGTCCGCCGCTGCGCGGGTCCGCCAGCCGCAGTGCGCCGGCGGGCACGTTCATCGGCGTCACCGTGACGAGCGGCCGCCCGCGTGTCGGCTGGCGTTTGCCGGCCTCGATGCACTGGACATTCGTCCAGAAGCCGGCGTGCGGATCGTTGGGCGGGTCCTCTACCTGGTAATCGCACGCCCAACTCCACTGCTGCCCGTCCCAACTCGCCATCGCGAAGTTGTCCGTCGTCGAGCCGACCTCGGCCTGCTCGGCGACGATCCAGCCGGCGTACGCGTTCGAGAACTCGACCACCAGCCACGGGTTGTCGGGCAGCGTCACCGGCGTCGGCAGCGCGACCGTCAGGTTCAGCACCTGCCCATCCGGTAGTCCATAGCCGCTGGCCAGGCTGGCGGGAATCTGCACGCCGCCGCTGCACGGCGATCCGTCATAGAACGCGGCGGACAAATCAAACGTCCCGCCGCCGCCGCCATAGACCGCGATCTCGTAATACGCCAGGTCGCGCGCGCTGCCGGCCAGCGTGATGTCATCGGCCATCGGCTGGCCGGGATTGTATGAGAGGGTGACCGGGTCGATCTCGTTCTGATACTCCGGGCAGGCGGCGTTGCACGTCGTGCCGACGCCGTCGAAACTCCCGCCGGCCGCCGCACAGTCGGCCGCGTTGGTGATGGTGCAGCCCCAGTCAACCACATCACAGCACGCCCCAAGATCCAGGCCGGTGCAATCCACCGTGGCGCACGTGGTATCCTCGCCCATGAACATACCACCGGCCGCATCACATGCCGAGATCGTGCCCTCGGTACAGCTCTGATCGGAGTGGCAACAGGCACCCACCGCCTCGGGCAGCTCCACGCACTGGATGTTCGCCCAGAAGCCGGCGTAGTCATTGGGTGGGCCGCCGAACCAGAAATCGCATCCCCAGGGCGGGTCATCTTCGCCGAACAGATCGTCGGTGAAGCCGGTCTCGGCGGCCTCGGCTTGCACCCAGCCGGAGTTCGCGGTCGAGAAGGTCACCACCATCCAGACGGTGTCCGGCAGGCGGATCGGGTCGCCCGAGAGATCGGCCGAGAGCGTGTAGATGTAATCATCTGCCGGTATGGCCGACCAGGTCGCCTGCGTGTCGGCGATCAGCGTGCCGCCGTCGCCGGGGCAATCGTCATAGAGCGCCGCGGTGACGCTGTAGGTTCCACCGCCGGTGCCGAAGACCGCGAGGTCATAATACGTCAGCCCGCGGGCGGTGCCGGCGAGCGTCATGTCGTCGGCCATCGCCGACGCGGCGCCCGGCGGATAGAACGTGGTCGGCGTGGCGATCACGTTGCTGTACTCGGGGGCGAGCGTACCTGCGCAGGTGGTGCCCGCGCCTTCATACGTGCCGCCCAGCGCCGTGCAGATGCCCGGCCCCGTGACCGTGCAGCTCCAGTCGACCGGATCATAGCAGGCACCCGTCTCGGAGAGCCCACAGTCGACGCCGGTGCAACTCACGCCGGCCCCGAGGAAGGTGCCGCCTTGCCACGCGCACGCTTCCGGCGTGACCACGACACAACTCTCATTCGGCAGACAGCAGGCGCCCTGCGCCGCGGCGCTGCAATCAGCGGCCGCGCAGGTGGTGTTGTCACCCTGGTAGCTGCCGCCAAAGCCCGCGCAACGCGTCTCGGTCTCCTCGGTGCAGGTTTCGTCAGTGTGACAGCACGCCCCGACGGTCTCCACCGGACAAGTGAACGTCGCACAGCTCGTGTCCGGTCCTTCAAACGTGCCGGCGCTGGTGGCGCAGTCGTTCACGTTCAGATCCAGGCAACTGCCGTCAGGGTAACAACAGGCACCGTCACACAGGTTCGCGGTGCAGGTTGTCCCATCGCCCATGTAGGTCCCGCTGGTCGCGAGACACGCATCCTCGGTGTCTTCCGAACACACGCCGTCAATGTGGCAGCATGCGCCGATCGGCGTGCTGCAATCAGCGATCTCGCAGGAGATTCCCGCTCCCTGAAACTCACCGCCACCCGCCGCGCAGTCCGCGGCCGTGGCGATGCTGCAAGTCTCATTCGGCCAGCAGCAGGCCCCTTGGCCGGCGGGCGGACAGGTGAGGTCACCGCACAGCGTGCCCATGCCCTGGAATGTGCCGCCGGCGATATCACAGTTCGCCAGTGTGAAGTTCAAACATCCGCCGGTATAGAAGCAACAGGCTCCCTGGCAACTCACCGTGGCGCAGGTCGTCCCATCGCCCTGATAGAATCCGCCCAGCGTGTAACAGGTGGCCGCCGTCAGCACGCTGCAATTACCGTCGTCAAAGCAGCAGGCACCTTCCGGTATGGCGGTGCCGCTGAAGGTCGTCATCAGGCGCGCGTAATCCGCGATATCAACGTCTTCATCCTGGTCGAAATCGGCACAGACACACCCGCCCGGAATGGTCACGCCCGGGCCCGCCACGCACGGCATGAACAGGTCCACGTCGTCCAGGTCCACGACGCCGCTGGCATCCAGGTCGCCCTCGGCCGACGCGATGTACAGCAGCCAGGATTCGGTCGCCTCGCCGACGTCGTTGATGGCCCTGATCGTCACCTGGTAAGGGCCGGAGTCCGGCACCGCGTCGGGCCAGAAGACCACACCCGAGCTGCTGTTGATGGTCATGTCGGGCGGGCCGGTTACCAGCGACCAGTTGAGGATTGGTGCCATGCAGTCCGGCGCGGTGAGCTGCGGTGTCGGCCCGGTGTAGTCGGCGCCGCAAGGCGTGGGGTGGTTCGCGATGGCGACGATGGCCGGTGCCGCCTGGTGCACGCCGAGCTCGAGCGTCTGGATCGAACTGCCGGCATCGTTCGTTGCCCGCAGATCGATCTCGTAGATGAACGGCGACTTGATCGGGCTGGGCCAGTGGATCACCCCGGTGTTCGGGTCAACGGTCATGCCCGGCTGAGGATTGTCCAGGCTCCAGGTGATCGGCGCCATGTTGATGGGATAGTCCACCACGGGCGTCGGCCCGATGAATGGCACGTCGCAGGTGATAACGTGCTGGCTGAACGGCTGAAAGCTCGGCACCGCCTGGGCAATCTCCAACGGGTCGCAATAGGTCGAGCGGTTGTTGTCTTCGTACTCCTCTGTGACCTCGTTGAGATCGTCGAGAATAGAGCCGAAGTAGTACGTGCCGGCGACCAGATCGGGCATGTCGATGCCGACGCTGAACTCGTAGCCGCCATCCGACGGCAGATCCCAGAGCACATCGCCCAGCAGCATGTCATTCGGGTCGATCGGTGTCTCGGTGGACAGATAGAAGCCCTGCCGTACGTCAGTCACGCCGACCGTGCCCAGGTTCTCAATCACCGACCAGGCGGTCAGTTCCTGTCCGGGGGTGATGGTGGCCGGCTCAACGAAAAGCGGCACCACCTTGCCCAGCGTCGGCCCCTGCGCGCAATAGCTGGCGTTGCCCAGGTCTACGACCGCCTCGGGCGTGCCCGCATACAAAAAACGTGTGCCACGGCGATCGTCGGTGTGCAGTTCGATGACATTTTCATCGCCGATTGGCCCGCCCGCCGGATACCCCGGGTTCATGGTGCCGATGAACCACGGACTGCCTGGCGGCTCGTTGCCGATCGGGTCGTGCCCGAGCCCGATCCCGTGACCGAGCTCGTGGAGGGCAACCAGGTAGAATGAATACCCATTGTCCGGCGCGGGGCTGCGCGTAACCTCGCAGTCGGGATTGGTCAGCATATGCCAGCCGGTGTTGTCCGGTACGTCGGCGAACAGGATGTCCATGTCGTACCAGAGGTCGGCCGAGCTGACCATGTAGGTTACGCCGAGGACGCCCGGGTCGAGCCATTCGGCCGGCACGGCGGCCGTGTCGCTGTAGCCATCGTAGTTGTCGATTACCGGGTCTTCAGTCAGGCGGTAGTAGTAATACTGAAAGCCGCTCCCCCACACACTGCTCCATTGTCCCATGGATGCCAGCAGCAGGGTGTCGGGCTCGCTGCCTTCCGCAAAAGTGGTGGGCGACAGATAACGCAGGCTCTGGCCGCCGGACCAGATCACCGTGTAGCCGCCGTAGGAGAAATATGAGAACCCGCGCGCGTAGTCGCCGCCGATGAAGGTCACGCTGAGTGAGACCGCGCCGGCCAGGAGTATGCGAGAGGCCGCTCTCATGGCGTCACCTCCGCATCCGGCGAGCCGCTGGCGCGCGGTGTCGCATGTTCCTCGATGGCGGCATCAAGCCCGCGGGGCAGATCCCGGGCGGGCTGTCCAGCGTTGGCCTCGTCGAGCGCGCGTTGCAGCCGCGACGGCTGAAGCGGCACGGCGCGATACTCCACGAGAATCCGCCGGCCGGCCGGCTCGGTCAGTTTGTGATCGCGGCTGGCCTGTAGCACGGGCCGTAGCCGGGTCACGAAGTCCTCATAACTCACCGCCGGCCGCGCCCCGGTCGTCTCGGCCGGCGTCAACACGCGCACGTTTCTGGTTTGCAGCACATGGGCCGGCGCGCGCCCGCCACCACGTAAGCCGTGCTGGATGAAACCATCAGAGTCGATGCCGGTGACGGGCTCCTCCCGTCCGTGCCGGCGCGACACGATGCGCTCGATGCCGTCCTCATCCGGTCGCACCAGGAATGCGCCCTGGTAGATCCCGACGACCGGGTAGGTTCTGTATGATGGCAGCAGGAACAGGATCCACTTCTCGCCCACCTGAAACTCCGGGGCACAGCAGACCGTCATCCGCACTTCGTCGACTTCGCCGCCGGGCGCGATAAACGAGAAGGTGCTCTGAGAGCCGGGCAGCCGCCCCTTCAGGTACTCGACCTCCGCCAGGGTGATCTCGGACTCGATGCGGCGGGGGTCGGTCGCCCAATATGACCGCACCGACGCTACCGTCCCGACAACGACCTGGCCGGAGTGATCGGCGAGCGTCTCGACGGTCATCGGCTTGACGCTGCTCGCTTCGGCCGCGGTCCAGAGCATCAAATGCGCGCTGGCTGCCGCAAGCAGCAGGACCACTCGGTTTCTGTCCGGGACGGGCATCATAAACTCCTGATCGAGGTTGGCGGCCTGGGGGCACGATGCGGTTGCGTGTACGGATTTAGCACTGCCAGCCGCCTCCGGAGATGGTGTGTTCAGCGCCGTCAAAGATGCCGGCCGCCGCGCTTTGTAATGGGGATCACGGGGTTCCCGCCGGCTACTCAGAGGATACAGAATCAGCCGGGCGGATGGAAGCGAAGCGCCGAGACGGCGCGCCAGCGCTTGGAATATCGGAACACCTCGCTTCACAAGGCACTCATGGGCAGCGACAGCTTACTTGTCTAAGAATCGGTCATCGCACGGCGGCCTCTCCACACATGCCGGCTATAATCAGACGGTCATGATTGCCGCAATCCTCATCCTTGCGCAGCTCGCCGGGCCGCTGATTCCGTTCGTTCCGAGTCCGCCCGTCAAGCGTGGAGCTGCGCCGACCCGCTGCTGTTGCTGCGCGGCGGGCGCGTGCAACTGCGGGTGCCAAGCGCCGGCCCAGCCGGACCGGCAACGTGTGCCCGACCGGCGCGGATTGTGTACCTGCGCTGACACCCCGCTCGGATTGCCCGATGCCCCGGCCCCCGGCCCGGAACGGCCCACTCTGGTCCTGGTGCTGACGACCCCCAAGGCGGCCCCCGTGGCGTCTCCCGCGTGCGCGGACCGCAACCACAACTGGCCACACGGCCCACCCCCGGCGATTCCACTGCTCACCACGGTTGTCCTCCTCATTTGATTCCTTCCACCCCGGCGCGTCTCGCCGCGCATTACGCGTAGCGAGTCATCACGCGCCCAGTTTGTACCAGTAGCAAATCCAAACTGAATCGCGACGCCGCCTGGCGGTGCCCAGCGCGGCGTCTTGCCGTGGAGGAAGGATCATGCGCAAGAAATCCGGCACGCGAGGATTCGCCCACTTGGCGTGGCTCGCACTGATCAGCGCCGGAGCGTTCATCACGGGCTGCACAACATACGAACATGCGCGGCGGGATGTTGACGGCGCCATCCAGGATTGGCAGCGCCGCCGCGCACCGCTGGTCGTGAGACAGGCGGGCAAAGCGCCTTCACCAACCCGTGAGGACGTGATTCCGGGCGACGGCCCGAGCGGCCCCGTTGATCACTACATTCGAGAGGCGCTGGAGTGCAACCCGGGCCTCCAGGCCGCCATGGCCGAGGCCCGCGCCAAACTCGAACGCATTCCCCAGGTTACCTCACTGCCCGACCCGCTGGTGCGCAGCGTCGTGCGGCCCGAGCCGATTCAGACGGCGGCCGGCGACATGTATTTCACGCTCGGCATTGCCCAGACCATTCCGCTCCTGGCGAAGCTGGAACGCGCCGGCAATATGGCCGCCGCCGAAACGCGCATGGCCCTTGAGCGGCTGAACGCCAGGCGCGTGCAGGTCATCGCGGATGTGGAGCGCGCGTACTGGCAGATCTATCGGCTTGACCGCTACGTGGAGCTCGCGCGCGACAATCGACGTCTGCTCGAAGACCTGGAGCGCGTGGTCGGTACCCAGTACCAGGTCGGCAAGGTGCAGCAGCAGGACCTGCTGCGCGTGCAAACCGAACTGGCAAAGCTCCGCGATGATGAGCACCGCTACCAGACGCGCCGGTCGTCAGCCGTCGCCGCCCTGAACCAACTGACCGACCAAGTGGCGCGGCGCGAAGTCCCGACGACGAAGCCGGTCGATGTACGGATGGTCCGCACCGGCGTCGAGAATCTCGTCGCGCTGGCCGCCGATCACAATCCCGAGTTGGCGGCACTCCGCGAACAGATTGAGCGCGACCGCGAGCGGGTCGAACTCGCCAACCTGGGCTACTGGCCCGACGTCACGGTAGGGGTCGAATGGAACTACGTCGAGCCGCGCGAGCCGTTCATCCCGCCCATCAACTGGCAGACCGGAACACGGCCGGCGATCAACCGCAAGAGCGAGGTCGGCGACGACAACTGGGCTCTCACGGTGCAGATGAACATCCCGATCTGGTCGCAGCGCATCGAGGCGGCCAAGCGCGAAGCCCGGCAGCGCCTGCTGGCAACGCAAAGCGAGCTGCGTTCGACAGAGAACCTGGTCGCCTTCCGCATATTCGATGCGTGGTCACGCATCGAAGCGCAGGAGCACTCCCTGCACGTCCTCGAAGCCGAGTTGATTCCGCAGTCGCGGCAGACCTACGAGGTGACGCTGACCGCGTATCAGTCCGGCGAGACGGATTTCCTCTCACTGATCGACAACTGGCGGCGCTGGCTCGACTTTGAGCTGATGCGCCACCGCGAAACCGTGGATCTCGAAACCGCCTTCGCCGACTTGCAGCGCGAGGTCGGTCTGCAACTGCTTCGCAGCGCCGCCGATGCGGCTGCGCGGACTGGAGATACTGAAGATGAGCCATGAGATTGCTCCTGCGACGATCAGAAAACTCCGCGGCGTGGTGGTGCGCTGGGCGATCCTGCTCGGCGCGCTTGGCGCTTTCGCATGCTGGGCCACGTGGCGGATGTCCACGGCCGCCGGCCGGCTGACTGTGCCGGGCGGGGCGGCAACGCCGATGCACGTTTCGCTTGAGCCGGCCATCGACTACTGGACATGCACGATGCACCCCGAGATTCAGCAGGACCAACCGGGCGACTGCCCTATCTGCGGCATGGAGCTGGTCCCCAGGTACGTTGGCAGTGATGAGCCAGGCGTGAAACCGACGAGCACGACTGCCATGCCGGGCGCGACAAGTCACGAGCACCAAGCTGGCGGTCCCACCGCCGGCGCACGCGCGCAGCCGGCCTGGTACCGCTGCACGATGCCGGAGTGCGGCGATCAGGGCAGTTCCGATCCCGACAGTCGCTGCCCGGTGTGCGGAATGAGGCGTGAGCGCGTGGACACCGGAGGAGAAGGCACCGGGGATTACGAAATCAAGCTCAGTGACCGCGCCCGGCGACTGGCCGAGGTCGCGACAGAGCCCGCGGAGCCGCGCCTGCTGCACAGGCGAGTTCGCGCGGTCGGTCACGTCGGTTTTGACGAGACGCGTTACAAGATGGCCAGCGCGTGGACCGATGGCCGGATCGACAAGCTGTTCGCCGACTTCACCGGCATGACGGTCAGCAGGGGCGATCACCTGGTCGAAATCTACAGTCCCGAACTGCTATCCGCGCAAGAGGAATATATCCAGGCGCTGCGGGCCGTGGGCACATCCCGCGAGGCACAGACCGCCGTGTCGCGACGCAGCAGCGAACAGGTGCTCCACTCGGCAAAACGCAAGCTCGAACTGCTGGGCGTCACCGACGCACAGATTCAGGCCGTCGCACGCAGCGGCGAGCCTCAGACGCACCTGGTCGTGTACGCGCCCATCGGCGGAACCGTCGTCGAGAAGCACATGATGGAAGGTATGTACGTGAAGACCGGTGACGCGCTCTACACGATCGCCGACCTCACGCACCTGTGGCTGCTCGTCGATCTCTATGAGGCGGATCTACCCTGGGTCAAACCGTTCCAGCAGGTGCGCGTGACGACGCGCTCTCTGCCGGGCGAAGTATTCACCGGCGAGATCGTGTTCATCGATCCGCGCGTGGCGCCACAGACCCGCACGGTCTCGGTGCGCATCCACGTCGACAACCCCGCGCTGCGCCTCAAGCCCGACATGTGGGTGACGGCGTATATCGATGCGCAGCTCGGACGCGGCGGACGCGGCGTGGTCCCCGCGCCCGGCGGTGCCTACGCCTGTCCGATGCACCCGTGGGAGACCGCGGATCAGCCGGATATCTGCGTGATCTGCGAGATGGACATGGTGCGCGTCGAAGACCTGCCGCACTACACTCCACCGACCGAGGCTGTGCCAATCCTCTCCGTGCCGCGCGAGGCGGTGATGCAGACCGGCGAGCGGGCGCTCGTGTACGTAGAGACGACGCCCGGCACATACCGCGCTGTCGAGGTGACCGTCGGTCCGCTGGCGCGCGGCGAGGGTGACCGGGAGTGGTACCCGATTCTCGCCGGCCTCAGCGACGGCGAGCGGGTGGTCACGCGCGGCAATTTCGCCATCGACAGCCAGATGCAACTCGCCGGAAAGCCGAGTCTGTTCGGCGCACGCGCGCCTGACGGCGCTGGCCCATCGAGTGACCAGTCAAAGGCCGATCCTCCGACTCAAACACTCTGTCCGGTGATGGGCGGTGCGATCAACCCCGACGTTTTCATCGAGTACAAGGGCGTGCGGGTCTACTTCTGCTGTTGGGGCTGCGATGACAAGTTCCTCGCCGACCCCGGGGAGTTGATCCCGAAGCTACCTGCCGGCATCCAGCAGCGGATAGCCAGAGCCTCCGCACAGGAGGCCGGCGATGATTAACGGACTCATTCGCACGTTTCTGCGGACTCCCTTGCTGGCGTTGATTCTGGTCGGGGCACTCGCTGTCTTCGGCTGGCGGGCGTTTGAGCGGAACCCGAAGGATGCCATCCCGGACATCGCCGAGAACCAGGTGATCGTCTTTAGCGACTGGATGGGCCGCAGCCCGAAGGACGTGGATGAGCAGGTGACCTATCCACTCACCGTCGCGTTACAGGGCGTGCCCGACGTCAAGGAGATACGCGCGACAAGCGGCTTCGGCTGGTCCATTGTCTACGTTGTCTTCACCGATGACGCCGAGTTCTACTGGGCACGCAGTCGCGTGCTTGAGAGACTGAACGTGGCACAGGGCCAGCTCCCCGCCGGCGTTTTGCCACGGCTGGGGCCGGACGCGACCGCGCTCGGGCAGGTCTTCTGGTACACCGTCGAGAACGGCTGGTATTCACCGGAGCGCCCGGGGCTGCGCTTTGACGAGGACGGCGTGTTGACCAGCGCGTCGCGGTCGGCGCTTGTCGAGAGCGACCCGCGGTTGGCGGCGACCATCGATGCGGCCGAACCCTACACCGACCCGGTCAGCGCCCGACCGCTGGTCTTCAGCCAACTCCCGCTCGACCGCTTGCGCAGCATCCAGGACTTCGACGTAAAGCTCGCCCTGGAGAGCGTCCCGGGCGTCAGTGAGGTCGCCAGCATCGGCGGCTATGTGCGCCAGTACCAGATCGACGTGAATCCCGAAGCGATGCGGGCCTTCGAGATACGGCTCGCGCAGCTCGTAGCGGCGGTCAATAACGCGAACATCGATGTCGGCGCCAAGGTCGTGGAAGAGAACGGGATGGAGATTCTCGTTCGCGGCGTCGGGTTTCTCGGAGACGCGCGGCGGAGCGCCGCCGACCGGTCCACGCGCGAAGAAGCCGTCGTCCGCGACATCGAGAACATCGCCATTAACGCCGCCGACGGCACGCCGGTGTATTTACATCAGGTTGCGACGGTCAGGGTCGGGCCGGACTTTCGCCGGGGCGCGCTGGACAAGATGGGCGCCGAGGCGGTGGGCGGCGCGGTCACGATGCGATTCGGTGCAAACCCGCTCAACGTCATCGAACACGCGAAGGACAAGATCGACGTTGTTGAACGCGGCCTGCCTCCCGGCGTGCGCATCAACGCGTTTTATGATCGCTCGAAACTGATCAGTGAGACCATGAGTACGCTGACCGCCGCGCTCACCCAGGAACTGGCGATCACGATCGTGGCGGTGGTGCTTTTTTTGCTGCACTTCCGCAGCAGCCTGGTCATCGCGGTCACGCTGCCGCTGGCCGTGCTGTTTGCGTTCATCTGCATGCAAGCCCTCAAGCTGCCCAGCAACATCATGAGCCTGGCCGGCATCGCCATCGCCATCGGCACCATGGTCGACATGGGCATCGTGATGCTGGAGAACATCTACCAGTACCTCACCGAGCATCGCGACGAATACATGCGTGTTGAGCTGGACGCCCGGGGGCGGCCGCGTGAAATCATCGACCAGGGCCGCCGGGGCGAACTCGTCCACGAGGCCGCGGGTGAGGTCGGTTCGGCGATTCTCACGGCGATCAGCACGACGGTGATCTCGTTCGTTCCGGTGTTTTTCCTCGAAGGTCAGGCCGCGAAGCTGTTCACGCCGCTGGCGTGGACGAAGACGTTCTGCATGGTCGGCGCTGTGATTCTCGCGCTGACGGTGGTCCCGCCGTTGGCTTCCGTGCTGCTTCGTAGTCGTCGCACGCGGCTGCCGTCGGCCATCGCTGTTTCAATCGCGTTCGGTGCCGCGCTTGCCGTCGTATGGGCCAACGCCGGCGCGTTGCATCCACAGCTGCTCGCGTTTACCAACGCCACCAAGGCCTATCTAGGATGGTCATCGCTGTTCACTACGATCGTGGTTGGCATAACGGCCGCGCTGGTGGTTTTCCTTACTCTGCGCGAGCGGATCAAGCCGATCGAGCGGAACCCGACCAGCCGGTTTATCCACTGGGTTTACGAGCCAACGTTGCGCTGGGTCTTGCACCACAAGGCGGCCTTCCTCGCCGTGCCCGCGGCATGCGTGGTCTGGGGCCTCGGCATCTGGCTCGGCTGGGGACCGCTGCTGCGCGTGCTGGTCTGGCCGTTGGAGCGGGTCGGCTTGTCCCCGGTCACCTGGACGGCCGCGCGCTGGCTGCATCTGGGTATGGCCGCGGTGGTGGGGTTGGTGCTGATCCCGCTGCTGTTTGATACCGCGCGCGCTGTGACCAGCTTACGTCGGTCACCGGCGACACCAAACGCCATCCGGCCGTCGTGGTTCAAACGCATCCTCGCCGTCGGCGTCTTCGTGATCGCGGCGTTTCTGCTTGACCGCGCGGACGTCGTCGGTCGCAACGATGCGGTAGTCGCGTCAGTTCTCACGCCCACGCCGACCGGCTCATACAGCGATTTTGCGCTGCTCCAGCCGCTGCTCGATCAGCGGGGTATTGGTCAGGAATTCATGCCACCGTTGGACGAGGGCGACTTCCTATACATGCCCAGCGTGCTGCCCGCGGGCTCGCTCAATACGGTAATGGACGTTATGCAAAAGCAGGATGTCCAGTTCGCCCGGATTCCAGAGGTCGACCTGGTTGTCGGTAAGCTGGGCCGCACCGAGTCGCCGCTCGATCCCGCGCCGGTCGGTATGCTCGAGACGATGATTCTGCTCAAGCCGCGCGCGGCGTGGCCGATAGTCGATGATCCCGAGTTCTTCGGCATGCAGCGCAAGCGCACGACGGATGAGATCTGGGAAGATATCAGAGACGCGGGTAGCTTCCCCGGCGTGCTGCCATCAGTACAGCTCCAACCGATCCGCACGCGGATCGAAATGCTCAGCACCGGTCTCAATGCCAAGATCGGAATCAAGGTCTACGGCGACAGTGTCGCGCGGTGCGAAGAGCTCGCCGTCAAAATCGAGCAGCTTCTGCGTGCGCGTCTCGACAACGCCACGGCCATAAACGCCATCCGCATCAGCGGCAAACCGTACCTGGAGTTCCAGATCGATCGCGAGGCGATCGCCCGTTATGGCGTGAACATTGCGGACGTGCAGCAGGTGATCGAAGTCGCCATCGGCGGCAAAAACCTGACCACCACGTATGAAGGCCTTGACCGCTATCCCGTGCGCATCCGCTACGAGCGCGAGCTGCGCGACGACGTGCCGGACCTTCAGCGCATCCTGGTGCCAACGCCGAGCGGGGCACAGATTCCGATCGGCATGGTCGCCGACATCCAGCGCGTGACCGGGCCGATGAGCGTTCGCCGCGAAGGCGCGAAGTATGTCAGCTATGTAACGATGAGCAGCCAGGGCGTCGATGAGACGACGCTGGTCCGCAACGGCCAGCGTCTGATCGACGAGGCCATCATCAATGGCGAACTGGAATTGCCCGAGGGTTACCACCTGCGCTGGGCCGGCAGCTACGAGCGCAACATCCGGGCCAGGAACCGCCTGGCGATCCTCGTACCACTGGTGCTGCTGATCAATTTCCTGCTGATCTACCTTCAGTTCAAGCGCTGGTCGCTGACCCTGGTGATCTTCCTGGCGATTCCGGTTGCGTTCTCGGGCGGGTTCATCCTGCTCGACTGGTGGCCGCAATTGCAGGACGCACTCTACACCGCCGGCCTGATGGACCGGCCGTTCCCCGGTGACAACATGTACCTGACCGTCGCGGTGTGGGTCGGCTTCATCGCCCTGTTCGGGATCGCCGTTGACGACGGCATTGTCATCGGCACCTATCTCGACCAGACCTTTCGCCGCAACAAGGTCAGGCGCTACGAAGATATCGAAGACCACGTGGTCCGGGCCGGCCTGCGACGCATCCGTCCGACATTGATGACCACCTTCACAACGCTGGCCGCCCTGACGCCGGTTCTTCTCACAACCGGCCGCGGCAGCGACGTGATGGTGCCGATGGCGCTCCCGATCTTCGGCGGCATGCTCGTCGCGCTGGTCACTGTTCTTGTCGTGCCAACCTGCTATTGCGCCATCAAGCAGGCCAGGTGGAGACTCGGACTCGCCGACCCGGATTTCGAACGCGCTGCGGAATAAACCAGCGCGAGTTGCGCGAGGTCTCGTCCAGTCTCAGCGCCGCTTGCTGCCCTGGTGTCGCAGCCTCGGCGGCGCGCGGGATGGTCATGTGTCGCCGCGTTTGGCGGCCTTCGCGCTGTCACCGGCGATTGGTAGCACGTCGTGAATCGACCGTACGTGGATGTCGCGCTGCGGGAACGCGATCTCGATGCCGGCCTTGCGGAACTCCAGATCGATGGCGTTATTGATCTCGTCGAGCGTGGACATGTAGTGGTCGATCGTCCCGATGTGTACGCGCACTTCGAAGTTCAGTGAGCTGTCACCAAAAGACATGAAGATAATGCGTGACGGCGGATCGGGGAGCACGTTCGGGTGATTACAGACAATCCGGGTGAGCACTTCGCGCGCCAACTGCGTGTCAGAGCCGTAGGCAATCCCGACCGGTATGATCAGGCGGAGCACCGAGTCCGACAGTGTCCAGTTCACGACGTTGCCGGTGATGAACTCCTTGTTGGGAATGATCAGCTCCTTTCGGTCCCACCCGACGATCGTCGTCGCGCGCGTGCGGATCTGGGTCACCGTGCCGTTGACGTCACCGACTGTAACCGTGTCCCCGATGCGAATCGGGCGTTCGAACAGCAGCATCAGACCGGAAACGAGGTTCGCGAAGATCTCCTGTAAACCAAAGCCCAGGCCGACCGTCATGGCGGCAATCAGCCATTGCACCTTGGACCACCCCACGCCAATCTGACCGAACGCCACAATCGTCCCGACGACAACTATCACGTAGCGCGTAATCGCCGTGGCGGCGAGTCGGCCGCCGGCATCGATCGGCAGTCGCTGCAAAATGGCGAACTCCAGGAAGCCCGTGATGTTCTTGACGACGACGATTGTGATGATTGCCACAAGGCCGGCGATCCCGAGGTTGGCCAGTGTGATCGGAACGGTCTTGGTGTACTCGTTCACCTGCGTGCCGCCTTCCGCCGTGGGCACTGTTTCGGAGGCCTGCTGTGTGGTTGACCAGAGCGTTACCTCGCGAAACACACCCAGCGCCGGCAGGGCATCCGCCCAGATTCCCCATAGCGCTGCCACTCCCACGATGGTCATGATCACGCGCACCATTTGCAGCGTCTGCTTGTTGATCACCGCGACGTCAAGCTTGGTTTCGGGGGCGGTGATAACCTCCTGCTCGGCGGGCGCCGCCGACTCACCTTCCAGTTGCTGGCGGCGCACCAGGTCACGTTTACGGGCTTCGGCCAGCGCGCTGTGACGCGTGTGCAGCAGGAGCGCGCGCTCCACCAGGGCGCGCAGCACAATCAACCCGAGGAGCAGCCACACGCTCTCGATGAATCGGACGCCCAGATATTCCGCCGTGTAGAAGTATCCCAGAATGGCGGCGATCACCAGCGAAATCGGCAGGGCCAGCGCCAGCAGATACCAGACGTGTCGCAGGCGGTCCAACCAGCTACCCCGTCGCCGCTGAAGTGCCGGGCCCAGGATCGGGCCCGCCGGCCGCAACACACGCTGCAAAAACAACGTGATGGCCACAAATGCGACGACGAACGCAAGTCGGCCCAGCGAGTCTCGCGCCGCCTCGATTGCCTGCGCTTCCAGCGTACCGCAGATGAAAAACGTCGGGACGAGGGCGGTCGTCAGCCAGGCGAGATGCCGCTTCAGCACCTTCAAAGACCGGGCATTCCAGCGGAAGTGCTTTTCAGCCAGACCGTTGCGCCGGGCCAATTGCCGCAGTGACTGAAGTGTGAGCACGATGATGGCGGTTGCGTTGACGCCGCTGGCGATTGCCTTTGAAAAGTCAGTCGCATCGAATGGCGACGAGATGATCCACCCGGCAAACCAGAGCGTCACCGGCCAGCGCACGGCCAGGCCGCACGTCGCGAGCAGCACTCCGATGGTCCGGCCCATGCTGTCCTCGGACGGCTTGGGCGCTGTCTCGCCGGCTTCACGGACCAGGCGCAGCAGCCGTGGTGATGCCAGCCAGATTGCGAGGAGTATCATCAGGCCCGCCACTGTCGGGCCCGCGCTGGCGCGAAGAGTCCCGCCGGCCGACCTGATGACTTCCATCCAGTTCGCCGGCTTCAGCAGCCACTCGAGGGCCTCGTGACCGTGCCGGATGTCAGCCACGTCGGGCAGCGTGCCGCTCTTGATCCAGAGGATTTTCTCGTCAACGTACTCGTCAAAGCGCTGAATCTTCTTGACGAGGTCACGTTCCTTGCTGTCAAGATCGACCAGCTTGTCGAAGAGCCGATCGTATTCCTTCCACAGCAGCACCGTATCGGCGCGCAGGGCGGCAATGGTCTCTTCCGCGGCCTGGTGGGTCAGCGCTCGCCGGTCTTCGCTGGTATCGGTGTCGGCCGACGCCATGATGTCGGTGACAATCGCGTCGGTATTCATCAACTCGGCGCGCCGATCCTCGAGTTCCATCATCGCGAGGTGGACGGCGCTGATCCGGTCCTTACGCTGACGGAGATTCCGCTCGAAGGGGCGCAGGCTGGGGAGACTGCCGCGATGCTTGCGCAGCAACTGGCCGATGGCGTTGGTCAGCCCGGTCGCATTCACCCGTCGGGTTATCTTGTCGAAATCCTGCGTTACCTGGGCGAGGAGGGCTTCGGTCTCGGCCACCCGCGCGTCGGTGTCCTTGATCTCGGGCTGCAACTGCTTGGCGCGCAGCGCCAGCGTTTCACGTTCCTCGGCAAACGGCCGGATGGCGGGATGCGCGCGTTTCAACTGCTCGCGCGCCTCGCGCAGGGCCAGTTCCGACTCCTGGCGCGCCCGGTCCTGGACCAGCGCCTGCCAGGCGCCGGCGAGCTTTTCGGTTTGCGCAACGCGTCGAGCAGCCCGATCCAGCCGAGCCTGCAGCAGGTCACGCCGCGCATCGTAGCTGAGCAGCTCACCGTTGTAGGCCTCGATCTCGCGCTCGATGGCCAGACGCCGTGTCTGATTGAAGGCCTGCTGCGCTAAGCGGACGACGGCTGACTGTTCCCCCTCGGGGGGCGCCGGCGTTTCAACCAGCGCTTGCAGGCGCGACTTGGCGGCCGTCAGCAGTTCCGGAATCTCCTTGCGCCTTGTCGTGCGCCGGTCGCGTTCGCGTTCCCAGTCGGCGAGGCCTTTTTTCTCGGCTTCCAGGTCGCTCTGCACCTGGCGGAGACGTTGCTCCAGATCGGCACGCGTGGCATCTGCGGGCACGTCCGGCGTCGGTTCGCCCAGCGGCGTTACCAGTTCCGCCTGGATAGCGCTGAGTGTCTCAGGGGCTTTCTGTCGCTCCGTTTCGTACTCCAGCGCTTTGGCGGCCCACTGCTCCGCGGTTTCGAGCTGTTGGATGGCCTGCGTGTACAGGCCGGCCGCTTTTGACTGGATGTCTTCGGTGAGATCCGCCGCATCCATCACCTGCTTCAGATGCAACTGGAGTTCGCTCACCGAAAGCGACGCTTGCGGGCCGGTCGGCTGCGTTGCCGCCGTGGGCTGCGTCTGGGCCTCGCCGGTGGTCGTCTCCTGTGGCTGCTGGGCGGCGGCCACGCTGACCAACAGGAGGACCAGCGCGTGCAGAGGGCCAAACCGCATTCTGCCGCCCGCTCTCATTGAAAGTCGCATGGTGATCATTTCCTCCACGCAGCGGCTATCGCTGGCGAAGACCCGTCATTAAATGCACGTACACTGCCAATATCCAGCCGGCACCATTCTCCGCCGGACCGATCTGGATCGCCAGCCTGAGGCCGAGGTCCAATCGGATTCGGCGTGAGCGCGGCGTTGGCTCTCCTACCCCCGACGCGCGGGTGGTCGGCCGCCAAGCCAACCCTTGTGACGGAAATACCAGATCATCCCGGCTGCCAGCACCGCCATGACGGCCAGAAGCAGTGGATAGGCCCAGGGATAGTGCAGCTCCGGCATGGTCTCGAAGTTCATCCCGTAGATACCGGCCAGAAACGTAAGTGGGATGAAGATGCTGGCCATGATCGTCAGAACCTTCATGACTTCGTTCTGGCGGTTGCCGACACTCGAGAGATATACGTCCATCAGGCCGCCAGCCAATTCGCGGTACGTCTCCACCGCGTCCATTATCTGCACGCAGTGGTCATAGCAGTCACGCAGGTACACGCGCACGGCGTCGGTGATGAGCGGATTCTCATCACGAATCAGTGTGTTGATCGCCTCGCGCTGTGGCCAGATCGCTCGGCGCAGCGCCAGCAGGTCGCGTTTCACCTGTTGAATCCTGTGCAGGATCGCCGGTTGGGGGTTGGCTGCAATCTCGTCCTCAAAATACTCGAGCTTCTCGCCGAACATCTCCATGATCGGGTAGTACCCGTCGATGACCGCGTCCAGCAGCGCGTATGCGAGGTAACTCGGGCCGGAGCTGCGGATGACCGGACCACCCTGCCGGATTCGGTTGCGGACCGGATCAAAAACGTCGCCGCTGCGTTCCTGGCACGTGAGCACATAGTGCGGGCCGATGAAAATGCTGACCTGCTCGCGTTCGATCGTTTCGTCGCGCAGCAGCGCCATCCGCGTAATGCATAGCGTGTGTTCCTCGAAACACTCGACCTTGGGGCGCTGGGGCACGTTAACGACATCTTCCAACGCCAACGGATGAATGGAGAACAGGTCGGCCAGCTTTCGCAGAACCTGCTCATCGCCGAGCCCCTGCACATCGATCCAGCAGACCGCGTTGGCTTCCAGCAGACCCTTCAGTTCGCCAACCGAAACCACCTCGTGTTCCTCAAGGTGATCCGGTTTGAACTTCATCACCCTGATAGCCGGCGGCTCAGCGTGCGCGTGGACCATGAGCGTGCCGGGTTTGGAGCCCACCGGCGGGTGCTTTTTTTTGAACATGGTCTTCTCCGGCTGTCGGGCCCGATGGCGAACGATCCGCGCGCCGGGCACCGCCGGCAACAATGATGCCGGCTCATCGGATGACAGGCAAGCGCGGAAGGGGCCGCCGGCCTCGGCGTTAGCCGCCATCTGCCGGTGCCGACCGGCCGCCGCTTGGCGACACCATCGCCTCAAACGCCGCCACGTAGACTTGCTGGCGCACGTCGTCGGGGTCGATGCGGTGGGCCAGTGCGGCGGCGGCGCCGCCGGCAACCGCGCGGCGAAGCGTGTCGTGGCAATGCACGATCAGCCGCTGAAGCGCGTCCGCGTCACCGGCGGATGCCCGTCGCGCGTCGTCTGCCAAGGCGCGCTGGTTCAAGAGGGGATCCTCCGGCTGTGGGACTGAGTTTTCAGATTTCAGTTTTCAGATTTCAGGAGAAGAGGCAACGGCCGCGGCGGACCAGCCGCACACCGGGCGGCAAGAAACTGAGATCCAAAATCTCAAACCTGAGATCCGAAATCTGAGATCTGAAATCCCAAATTTGAGACCTGAAAGCCGAAGTCCGACAGCCGGACCCCAAAACCCAGCGCCGCCCACCGCCACAGCCCAGCGCCGCCCACCGCCACAGCCCAGCGCCGCCCAATGCCACAACCCAGCGCCGCCGAACGCCGAAAGCCCAACACCGATACACGAAATCCAAAACCCCAGAACTCAATGCCACAGTGCCACACTACAACACTGCCACGCTGCCACTGCCACACCCGCAACACTAATCCACGATCACCGGCGTGACCCGCGCGCAACTTACGGCCCCCGCGCGCAATTCACGGCCCAGGCGCGACTCGCGGCCCCGGCGCGACTCATGGCCCCCGCGCAACTCACGGCTCCCGCGCGCAACTCACGGCAACATCCCCATCGCTTCGGCTTGCCGCACGACGCGCTGAGCGCGTTTGACCACTGGCGGGTCGATCATCTTGCTACCCAGCGATACGGCGCCGAGACCCCTGGCCTGGGCATCGTCGAAAGCCGCCACGATCCTGCGGGCCTTGTCCAGCTCCTGCTCCGACGGCGCGAATGCCTCGTGAATAACCTGAATCTGACGCGGGTGGATGCAGCCCTTGCCGTCAAAGCCCAGCCCCTTGGCTTCCAATACGCTCGCTCTCAAGCCGGCCATGTCGTTGACGTCGGAAAACACCGTGTCGATGGGCTGAAGTCCCGCGGCGCGGGCGGCATTCACGACCTGGCTGCGTGCCCAGAAGCTCTCGCGTCCCTCATCCGTGCGCTGTGTGCAGATATCCGCCGTGTAGTCCTCGAGCCCGATCGTCAGCGCGCAGTTGTTGGGCGAAGCGCAGGCGATGTCAAACGCCTTGATCGCGCCGCGGGCGCTCTCGACGATCGGCATCAGGTAGACGGGGCGGTCGATGCCGTGCTCCGCCAGAATCTCGCCGACGCGTCGGTCGACCTGCTGCACCTGGGCCGGGTCTTCAACCTTCGGGATCAGGATCACATGCACGTTGTGCGGCACGATGAATCCAAGGTCGTCCAGCCCGCGCCGGCCCTGGTTAATGCGCACCATGCGCTCACATCCGCTAAAGTCGAGAGCGCGCAGCGCGTTACGCACCAGCACCCGGGACTCGTCTTTCACCGGCGGCGCCACCGAATCCTCGAGGTCCAGGATGACCGCGTCCGGCTGGTGCAGCCCGGCGTTAAGCATGAACTTCGGTTCGTTTCCCGGTAGATACAGTCGCGATCGCCGAAAACGCTCGCGATCGGTCGCATACTGGGCGTGGGGTTCAAACTCGGGGAGGTATTCGGAGGTCGGTGAGCCGGTCGGCCCCGCATCACTCGCTTCGCCAGCGGCTGAGCCACCCGCGCCCACCAAACGCCGGACCGCGGCTTCGAGGCGGGCCATCTGCACGAACGGCAGCGCGCCGGCGTCTTCCATTTCAACCTTGGCGCTGGTAACCCCCAGCCCGGCCAGTACATCGCGCACCAGCGCGCGCGTCGTGTCGCCGTACATCACTTCGACCTTGGTGTGCAGGTCGATATCGAGTTTCCCAGTATCTGTAAGCGTTAGCCTGACCCAACAGTCAGACCGTGCCTCGTCACCCCGGCGTCCCGCTTCGGCGGTTTTCGTGTTCACTTTCGCATTCCCATCAGTTGTCCATGTCGTGCGCTGTGGCGCATTCACGCCACACACTTCCCAACCAGATAAGTGCGACATTCTATGCGGAAAGGGCGAACATCCCCACCTGTCGGCCGGCGGCTTGCCAAGTGGATAAAGCGAGACCGTCCGCTCACGTCAGATCCAGCGCCATGTAGCGGGCTGTGGGTATGGGATTGCCGTAATAGGACGGTATGTCGTGAAAACCGAGCGATTCGTACAGCCGGTTCGCGGCCGCCAATTGCTCCGTCGCCAGTGTGTCGAGGCACATCCTGGCATAGCCGATGTCCCGCGCGCGCTCGATGACTGCCACGGCGAGTGCCCGGCCCACACCCCGTCCTCGAAAGCCACCACGCACGTATAGGCGTTTCATCTCGCACGTGTCGCCGTCAAAGCTGCGCAAGGCAACGCACCCCGCGGTTGCACCGCCAACTTCGGCGAGCAGCAGGGCCCCGCGCGGCGGGGCGTAGTCACCCGGCAGCCTCGCCAGCTCCGCCGCATAGCCCTGGAAGCACAGATCCTGGCCGAGCCAGGCGGCATACTCCTCAAACAACGCGCGGACCAACGGCACGCGCGCGGGAGTGTGGGCCTCAACCAGGTTGATCTCTGATCGTGCTGACATGCCAGGCTCACATCGCGACGTATCAGTCGCGCCCCGTGGTCTCTACTGGTCGATTGTGCGCCACGTGCCATCCGGCTGGAGCAATTCACACGGCCGGAAGCGCGCCTTGTATTCCATCTTGCGGCAGCCGGCGATGTGATAGCCGATGTACCAGTAATCGAGTCCACGGCGGCGACACGCTTCGATTTCCTGGAGCCCGGTGTACACACCCAGACTCCGTCGCGGTTCGTCAGGATCATAATAGCAGTACACGGATGACAACGCGTCCGCGCAGCAATCAAGCACCGAGACGGCGATCAGACGCCCGGCCAGCCGAAAAGCCGGCTCAAATGACTCCAGCAACGATGAGCCGAGAAACTCCTCGAACTCGGCGCGCGCCTCCAGCATCTGGCCCGCGTGGCGGGCAAGCTGGTAGCGACGGAACAGGTCATAGTGCTCATCGTCAACGCACTGGTCGCCCTCCGTGACGCACACATCGGCGTTACGCCGCGCGGCACGAGTTTGCGACCGGCTCGGCACGAAGCGCGCAACCGGCACGCGAATCGGCACACACGCCTGGCACGCCGGACAGTCCGGCCGGTAGTACACGGTGCCGGTGCGCCGGAAGCGCTTGTCCATCAGGTGGCGATAGTGATCACCGCTGATACCACTGACCAGCGCGATCAACAGGCTCATCTCGCGGTCGGGCAAGTACGGACAAGCTCCCGTCTCGGTGCGCAGAAGCGGGAAGGGAACATCGGAGTGAAACTCGGGGACAAGGGACTCCATGAGGGCATTATACGCGCCCGGCGCGACGTTACGGGCGAATGCCGGTCGTGGTGCCAAGGCCGCTGAACCTGCGCGAGCCGATTGTCCACTCGGGGATGCCCTCGGGCCAGACCGAGACCGTGATGGTCACGTCGTCGAAAACCTCATCCCACTCGAAGTTTACGGCGACGTACCAGCGCGGCAGCTTGCGCACGTACGCGACGGAGATTTCGCCGATGCGCCCACGGTCCACGTCGAACCAGTTGCGATACGTGACGATGTGCTTCTCATTCAGCTTGTAGTTGAAGCCGCCGCCGAGCACGGCGTAGTCGATATCACCGGCGTAGCGGGCACCAATGATGTACGCGAGGCGCGGCAGGCGTTCGACGGCGAGCGACACGTTGTGTCGATCGAAGCGCCAGTCATTGAGGTCGATATTGAAGTCATACAGCAGGCTGGTCGTGTCGCTGATGCGATAGATCACGTCACCCGAGAAGTAGTTGTTCGTGCGGCTGTCCTCGGGCCGCAGGATGTTGGCATAGCCGAGGGTGCTCTCGTTAGGCTGGCCTTCGCCGAAGAAACCGGTTTCCAGATTGACCGTCAACAGATCGACGATGCGCCGCTGATCACCGATGCCGCGTCGCGTCTGCCAGACCTGGTGCAGGCCGAACGTGGCACCGTGAAAATCGTCAATCGTCTCGATCCCCTCGTCGAACGGATAGATGTGCTCGCTGCGCGTATTCGAGTGCGACCACCACGCCGCGAAGTCCGGCTTGACGATGTGTCGAATGCCGTTGATGTCGAACAGCTCAGAGCGCAAATCCTCGAAGACGCGGTGGAAGATCGTGCTTCCCCGGACGCCGTACAGGCCAAACCCGCGCCACAGGCTGCCCCTATCCAGCGGTTGTTCATCCCAGAACGTACCGCGCACGGTCGCGAAGGGCACAATGTTGACCGGCCCGAGCTTCAGCGGCAGTTCGGCTTCCTGGCGAAAGTCCGTGCGGAACGTCGCGTTGGATGGGGTATCGTTGGTCCACTTGGGGTGATCAAAGAACCGGCGGTCATCGGTTCGATAGCGCACCACGCCGACACGCGATTCATGGTACAGCACGACCGGATCGAACCAGAGGTCTCCAATACGCCGGTAGGTCAGGTCGGGCAGGTGCTCGGTCTGCGTGAGATACTCGAGCATGCGCCAGTTGGCGAGCAGGGTGAGCGCGTCCGTGTCACCGGTCCGCTTGAGGTAGATTGCCGTCTCCTGCTCCTTGCCTTCCCAATACTCGGAGCGCTCGTAGGTTTCGAGGAAGTATGGATCACTGATCCAACTCAGCTCGAGCTGCGCTTCCCAATTGTTGGCGAGCTGCTGCTTGTGGCGCCAGAGCACGCGTCCGCGCTGGTTGGTGTCGGGTTCTTCCTCATGGCGCCGCAGCGGGCCGAGGTCGTCCTCGCCATCGTCCTGTATGAAATAGCTGCGGAAGAGGCCGAAGTAATTCTCGCGGTCATAGTCCGCGTCGATGCCGGCGGCCGGCCCGCGCTTGGAGAAATAGTCCAGCCGCAGGGTTGCGTCGTATCCGGGCGGGCGTTCGACGCCCAGCAGACCGAATAAATACCAGCTTGATTCGAATGACGCGCCATAGTCACTGCTATAGCCGGTAGCCAGGCGGCGCAGCAGTTGCTCACTGGTTTCAAAGTCACCGCGCGCGTACGGCCACCAGGCAATCGGCACGCCCTCAATGTTGTACGTCGCATTCAACAACGTGAACGTGCCGGCCACCGGCGTCCGCGAACGACCCAGATCGTCACGCGGCGTGCGGTCGTAGATCTCGATTTCTTCGGCGCCGATGTGATAGTGCGGCGTGTAAAACTCATCGGTGGTTACGCGGGCATCCAGCGCCGAAAACTGCCGGGCCGACGACTGTCTGATCTCGGCCGCGCGAACATACAGCGGGATGTTGCGCTCGGGGAACTCCGTGCGGAAGACCGCGTCCAGAATCAGCGCCCGCTCGTTGCCGAAGTCGTAAAACAGCCGCTCCGCGCGCACAAAACTGGCGCCCAGCGAAAGCGTGACGTCACCTTCAAGATAGACGGCGTTCAGCCGATCCTGAAGCTCCGATTGCCAGCGCGCGCCGGAATCTTCGGCCAGTTCCCCATCGACGTCAGCCTCGGACAGCTCCTCATCGTCATCGCCGCCCCGTCCCAGGAAAATAACGCACCGCTCGGCACCGATCTCCAGCACCGGAGCATCCGCGGCACCGGAGCGTGAGAAATATACGCCGCCGGTCGAGACCAGCACGGTTTGCCCGTCGTCGGTCTCGGCGGGCTCGAGGTCGCGCAGGCGATAGCGGATCACCGCCGGCGGCTTGCCCGGCTGAAAAGCGACCAGGTCGGCCAGCCGCACCACGTCGGGACCGGTCGTGGGCTCTCCGGTCTGTTCATAAAACTCGCGCACGCGCTGTGCCTGCTGGTACAGCGGCAGGCGCGTGAGATCATCGGAAACGCGGTGATCGTGGAATTTCACTATCTGGCCGAAGGTGCGCAGGCTGCTGACGTACAACACACGATCCTGCACAAACGTCCCGCCCGGCTCAACGATCTCCGCATCTTCAGAGAGGTAGACGGACGCCTCGAAGTAATGCCGGCCCTCCTCGGCGGTGCGACGTGCCTCGATCCACACCACCGCGTTGGTGGCAGACAGCTCGCGGTGGCCAAACGTCAGCCGAAACCGCCCGTTGAACTGGAGCACCATCAGGTCATCGGAGATGCGCATCTCACGCACGTACTTGCCGCGCATCTCGATATCGCTGGTTTCGATGTACTCGGGCAGCAGCGGTTCGTCGGGCTCGTCGTAGACCGGGGCATACTGGCCGAGACCGCCCGTGACCATGGCCAAGGCGGCCAGCAACGCAACCACACCCGGCCGCACGCCCCTCATCAGCGCTGCGCCGGCTTGTGCCGGGAGCTCAGTCGGCGGCAATACAGGCAGTTTTGAAGCAGACCGCGCCAAAATGTGCGTCCCACGCTCGTGACCAGAAGAATGCGACTCCGGACATTATCGGGGGGGCGGGTGGGCGGTCAATGGCAGTGCGGGCCCGCGGCACGGTTTATCCGCCTGCCACCCGGCCCGCCGTCCCGCCGCTGAGTGCCTCATCCCGTCGCTGAGGCCGGGCTTGCCGGCGTTTGGAAAACGGTACGCGGCGACGAATTCGGCCGGCCACTGCCACCAACCGGCTTGCTCACGTATGATGCGGGCCTGACGCGGACCGCTTCTATCTCGAGGGCAATCGATGAAGGACTATCTGCCACCTCTGTCCGAGAATGCCCAGCGCTGGGCCAGGTTCCTGGCGCTTATCGCCGGCGCCGTGCTGCTGGTCTGGCTTTGCCGGATGCTCTACGGCGTGTTGACGTTGCTGGCGGTCTCCTTCGCGCTGGCGTACATACTGAATCCCGTCATCAGCGTCATCGAACGCCGTGGATTCAAACGGCTGACCGCCCTGGTGGGCTTATACATCGTCGGTTTCATCCTGGTCACGTTCAGTGTGCTGTTGCTGGGCACGGCCGCGGAGATTCAGATCCGCAATCTGGTGGATTCACTGCCCGGCTACATAGAGAGCACCCAGGCGTGGATCACCGACACGTATCCAGGTCTTCTGGACGCGCCCGCAACGACACAGGCGACCTCCGACCACGAAGCCGACTCGTTGATGGCACAATGGTTGCGCGGCCAGGCCCCCAGCGCCTGGTCGAAGGTCTCACTGGCGGGACAGGTCTTTTCGAGTATCAGCTCTCTGCTGACGGCCCTGATCCTCATCCCAATGTTCGCCTTCTTCTTTCTCTGGCAATTCGACGCCATGGTGGCGGCGGTGCGCGATCATCTACCGGCGGCGTACCGGCCCACCATTGTCCACACCGTAAAGCTGATCGACGAGAAAACCGCCGAGTTCTTCCGCGGCCGGGCCGTCGTGTGCGTGATCGTCGGTCTGCTGACCGGCATCGGCTGGCTGGTGGTCGGCGTGCCGTACAGTCTGCCGTTTGGCGCTGCGGTCGCGGTGCTGAACCTGGTTCCTTTCCTACCGATGGCCGTGCTGCCGCCGGTCTTGCTCGTGACCTACGCCCACTCTCCCGACACCTGGGCGGCCCCGGTGGCCCTGGCGATGGTGGTATTCGTCGTTGTGCAGGGGCTGGAATCGTTCGTGCTCTACCCGTACTTCTCCGCCAGAACCTCGGGTTTGCACCCGGTCACCACGATCGTGGCCCTGCTGATCGGCGCCGAAGTCGCCGGCCTGCTCGGCATGTTGCTCTCGATCCCGATCGCCAGTACGCTCAAGGCGCTGGGCGGCGAGTACGTGCTGCCTGAGATCAAACGGTTGGCCGCCTCGCCGGATGCCACCGATCCCCCGGAGCCGCCCGGCGCCGACCACGACCAGACAGGGTAGTTTCGCATGAGCGAACCGCGCACTGACAACAACACCTCGAACGCCCCCTTCGGAACCGAGCAGCGCCGCTCGCGCACGCCACTGATCGTGTTCGGCATTCTCTACGGACTCATGTTCCTCTTCATCCTGGCGATGGCGATCTACCAGACGCAACGCTGATGAGCGCGACCGGCGATACCGTCGATTTGACATTGCTTGATGCCCTGCGCCCGGCGACGCTCGACGGCGAAATCCGGCAGCGCAATCACGCGGCCCTCGCTGAGACGCATCCGCAACTGGCCGCGCGCCTCGCGGATTTCGAATTGCCTTCACACTACCGTCCGGCGCTGGCCCTCGATGGGGCTATGAACTGGCGCATCGAGGCCGGCGGCGAAGCGCCCCGGTGGCTGGGAGGGTCGGCAATCCCCCAACGTCGCGCCGAGGCACTCCTGAGAGATTACGACCGCGGAAATTTCAATGCCACGCTGCCGGCGCTCGCCTCGGGCGTGGAGCTCGCTTCGCTGCTCGAGCGTTTGCCGCAACACGTGGCCGTCTTCGTGTTTGAGCAGGATCTGAGCGTGATTGCGGCCGTATTGCGCATTCGGCCCCTTGATTGCGCGCTCCGAGAGCATCGCTGCCATATCGTGAGCACCGCCGACGATCGTGCCCACCTGGTCGAGTTGTTGGAACGATACCCGGGTCTCTTGCCGCCGGGGAACATCCTGCGGCTGCCGAACCTGTCGGCCAAACACCTCGACCGCGTGCGCGAAATCTGTGAAGCGGTGAACGCGGCGGTGCTGACATCGCGTGCCCGCCGCATGGAGGACCTTCGCGCCAAGGTAAGCCCGGCGCCGGGCGCCGGTGAGCGTCTGGCACTCGTGGCGCTGACGCCTGATGCGCGCGTCCACCGTTTGACCGCGGAGTTGGAGCGTGCCGCCCACGCGATCGGCTGGGAGGCAACGCGCGCGGTGCTCGACTCGCCGTTGGATGGCCACGTGCTAAGCGCGTGCGAACTGCTGAGCAATTTCGCGCCCACCATGACCATCAACATCGGCTCGGCACACGCGCAGATTCCGTACGCCGCCCGGGGAGCGCGCTTCGTCTGGCACTTGCGTCGAGATGACATTCCCGCGGAGCTTGGTCCCGGTGATGATATCCATCTGGCCGCCAGCCCGATGATCGAGCAAGCGCTCCGTCGCGCTGGTGCGGGCGACGAAAGCCTCCATTCGTTCTATTGGGCCTGCGGCGATTCGGGGCTTGCACACCAATCATCGGCGAAGGAGGCAGGGGCGCTGATGCTGGTCGGCGACCTGCCGAACGACTCCGAAGCTGCCTGTGGAATCGAGCAGCCCACGCACAAACTGCTTTGGAAGCAACTGCGCCAGACCGTCGAGCAGCGCTGGGAACGCGCCGACGTGCGCGAGCCCGAGACCCTGCTTGCCACCGCCAGCCGCACCAGCGGCATTCGGCTTGGCGAAGAGTCGCTGCGTAGCGGATTCCTGCGTTTGATCGAGTTCGTGCTGGTGCCGGCGGTGACTCTGCGCCGGATCAGTGACGTTCTGACGCGGCAGGCGGATGCCGTCTGGGTCGTCGGGCGCGGCTGGGGGCCTCAGGCCTCGGCAAAGCTGCGGGTGTTGTCGGATTGCCTTTCCACCGCCCTGAATCTACAGCCTGCCGCCGAGCCGGGACTTGTTGCTTTTCCCAGCCTCCCGGACCCGTTGAGCGGCGAACTACTGGAGGCTGCCGCCCGCGGCTGGCGGATTGCCATGCACACTCCCGGTGGCCGGCTGCGGCGTGAGAGCCTGGGCGGTGTATTCGACCCGCGGCAGGACTTTGACACCTTCGCCGGGGCAAAGGATCTGCGTGCGCTGTGCGCAAGCAGGGCCGCGCGACCGTCGGTGCTCGCGCAGCGCCTGACGCGCGTGGCCGAACACGTTCGCGAGACGCACTCCTGGACTTGCCGGTTGCTTATGCTCCGCGAGCTGCGCGCAAAAAGAGGGCGAATTCAACCCTGACGTCCTTTTGGGGGTTGGTTTCGAGCGAGGGGGCCACCAAGGTCAAGCGTGCTGTTGCGCCATCTTGATGGCGGGACGTCGACGGTGTCGAATTCACCCGGAAACGCATCCGCAGTGCCCCAGAATCGGGGCGTAAGAAATGCATCGGCGAAGCATCCTTTCTTAACCGATGCAGTCGGCCGTCCGCAGCCCGTCCCTGAGCTCTATCGACCGGGATCCACATGTGCCATGTCAGGTGCGAGCGACGGGCTGCGGTGCCGCGAGTATCGAGCTGCGCTCACCTGACACAAGCAGTTATAACACATGTCGTTATGGGGCGGGGCGTGTTATTTTAACTATTGTGAACTGCTAATGTTAATACGGGCGTTTTATAGGTAACTACCCTCAGAAGCGGTTCATCCCGGAATCGAGAAAACGTGTGCCCGGCAGATCTGATATCCACATATTGCGGTATAGGGTAAGAATAAAGTGTGACTTCAATTATCAGATTATCGACAAATTTAACCAGAAGTCCCCAGTTACCCTATCTTCACGGAGCCAGATTCCCGTGGCCAACGCGTCGAATCACCTTGTGAAGAAACAGGTAATTCCTTCCATGGTATGTCGTTATCTCGCCCGATACGACAAACTCGGGTGTGCCCGAATGGGCCTCGGCCTCCATCGCCTCCAGCAGGCTATTGGGCAGGATCTGCATCGTGACCGTGCGCCGTCCGTCGCTCAGGCGCAGCGAGATTTCCGCCTTGCCATCGGCAAGCGCGAGCCTACCCGGCCGTTCCACGATCATTGTGCCTTCGACCATGAGCAGCGCGTTTTGCCCGCGCGCCGAGCCCTCATTGGCCGTGGGCGTGACGTTCACGGCGTCAGGATTCTGCGGCGCGATCATGGTTGGTGCCTCGCGCGCGTTGAGCAGCGTACGTAAGATGTCTTCCTGAAAAGGCTTACCAGGCGATCGCGCCGGTTGCTCCGTCTCCGGAGCCGCGCCGGTCGCCTGCGTTGTGGTCGCGTCCGTGTCAGTTGTTGATTCGCCTGCCTCTGGTTGCACCATGCCGATTACGGCTATGAAGACGAGCGGGGCAAGAAAGCAAAGCCTGGCCATGATCACCTCCCTGGTAACGAGGTCCGCGCGGCCCACGCCACGCCGACCTATAACCATCTTAACACATGATGCGTGACGTCACACGCGCGCGTGGTCGTGGATACACCATGCCCATCAATACCGCGAAATCCCGCGCCCGCCGCGGCCGACCGCCGTCAGCCTGCCGATATTAGCGATATGTCGGCGGTGAACGTGGCTATTTACGGGGCGAGCGGCCTGGGGCGCATGGTGTGCGACATCCTACGCCAGGGGAACGCGTATCGTCCCGCCGCGTACCTCGACTCGGCCGTCGAAAAGCACGGGCTGGTGCTTGACGAGCTGGCGGTGTGTGGAGGGGCCGAGCAATGGCCGGCCTTGAAAGCGCGCGGCATCGACCATGTTGTTGTCGCGATCGGAGATAATGAGACCCGCATTCGAATCGCGCGTGAGCTGGAAGCGCGCGGCGCGCGACTGGCGTCGGCAATCCATCCACTGGCCATGATCTCGCCATCGGCCATCACCGGCAAGCATGTGATCATCGGGGCGCGCGTGATGGTCTGCGTACACGCCGTCCTGGGTGATCACAGCGTACTGTCGCCCGGCAGCATCATCGAGCACGACAACCAGCTTGGGATCGGCGTGTTTCTTGATCCGGCGGTGCGGCTGGCGGGTGGCGTCAGCGTTGACGATCTGGCCCATTTGGGAATCGGGGCGTGCGTAATCCCAGGTCGACGCGTCGGGCGTCAGGCCATCGTTGAGCCCGGAGCTGTGGTCATCACCGACGTGACGCCCGGCACACGGGTCGGTGGCGTGCCGGCGGTGTTGCGTAAGCCCGCGGGCGCGCGTTTCATACCCGATGCACCCATGACGCTCCCAACCGCTCCTGCACTGGGCCCTTGACCTGATTCTCTGGAACACGATCCAGCGCGGCGATGGCCGGCGGCGGGGGCACCGGCTCGGAATCCCACGGTCTGCCTGCCGCACGCGTTGTTGCGTGGGTGGTCAACGCAGATGTCGACAAGAAGCCAACATCCAGCCCTGGCATCGTGATATGATGCGCGCATGCCAAGATCGCGCCGTAATCTTGAGTGTGTGCAACGAGGGCGTGGCGGATCATGGCGCTCAACGCAGCGCAGCCGCCATTGTCGAGGAGCTCCCATCACTCGACGCGAGCCTTATTCACCGCGCCACGATTGCGCGCGATCGGGCGGCGATCCGACACGCCGCCGACACGTGGATCGGTCGCTGTGATTTGTTCATCGCGATTGGCGGCACTGAGATCGCGCAGGACGACGTGACACCGGACGTACTCGAACCCCTGATCGAGCGCCGACTGCCCGGCTTTGGCGAATTGCTGCGGCTCAAGGTGTACGAAGACCACCCCAATCTGCTTATCTCCAGATGTGGTGCCGGAATCGCCCGCGATACCCTCGTGCTGTGGTTGATGGACTCGCCCGACCTCTGTCGCAAGTGCCTGACGTGGTTGACGCCCGCGATCAGGGGCGGCGTGTGCGTCGCTGAGGAACGCGACCGGTTGAGCCGGCGGGCGGCCGCCGCGCCGCTCCGAGCATCCCGGTCAGGCGGCACCACCGCGGGTAATCCCGTGTATCGCAACCACTCCCGTACTGCCGGTCTGGCCGCTCACTCGCCGTTTTTGGCCCAATACGACGGATTGGCAGGCGTGACACCCGGCCCACGCTTGCCCCGCGCGACGTTATCCGAGAATGTAACCGCTGTGACCTGCTCTGGCGGTCGGCGCCTGCTCTTGACGGTTTAGCATGATCGCCGCTATATTGATGCGTTCCCTTGTCTGACCTGGCCCGCAGTGGGTGGCCCGGGTGACCAAATAGGGCTAACGGAGGCGGCTGCGGCATGGCGGCGCAGCCCCGAGGGTGCATCTAACACTTCTGCAACATGCCGCAGAGGAGGTGACGTCTTGGCTGACGCTCTGGTCCGCGAATTGCTCGACGCGGGCGTCCACTTCGGACACCACTGTAGTCGCTGGAATCCGAAAATGGCTCCCTATCTTTACGGACGCCGTAACGGCATCCACATCATCGACATTCGCGAAACGCTGCGGGGATTGCTTCGCGCCCGAAAGTTCATCACGAACACGGTCGGCAAGGGGCTGGACGTGCTCTTCGTCGGCACCAAGCGCCAGGCGCGCGAGGCCGTGCAGAAACACGCCGAGCGCTGCGGCATGCACTACGTGAATGAGCGCTGGCTTGGCGGAACGCTGACCAACGCGCGCACCATCCGCTCGCGGCTTCAGCGACTGCGCGAACTCGAGGAGCTGGTCGGAACCCCCAAGTGGGAAACCGGC
>CAXXWX010000022.1:0-52996 GCA_963675745.2 Phycisphaerae bacterium | reverse complement strand
GTGACGCCGATCAGCAATAACACCAGGAACCCACAACAAGGGCGTGCAACGCCGCTCATCGGGCACCTCCTTCCGTCGAGACGCCATTCGTTAGCAAGCCCTCCAACCGTTCCAGCCGGGCCCTCAGCTCCGCGATCTCCGCGTCCTTCTCCTGCACGACCACGTATAAGCCCTGAATGGCGGCCAGGGCGACACCGTCAGTGTCGATCGTCCCAATGTGTTTGTCGCTGTTGCCGAGTTGGAAGGCGGCGTAGAAGTCCTGAGCTGTCGGGCCAATATGCCGGACCCTGTCGGGCTCGCCCTTGTACTGCCATTGCGTCACCGGCAGCTGCACGACCTTTTCGAGGATCTGTCTTGCGTTCACCGGTTCGAATCCCCGCTTTGAGTTGCGGTCCGACCCGTTCGTCCACACGCCACCTGCCGTCACGTGTGCACCGTTGCCGTTGTTCGGATCCGTGCCGACCTCTAGCGGATGCGATGGGGCGGTTGTACCTATCCCGACGCCCCCCGCGGCACGGATCAGGAACTGATTCGGACCGGTGGATTCAAAACTCGTGCTGCTGGAGTCGGCCCAGACGAATGTTCCTTCGTCTCCATCTAAGTCGCCGCCGCCAACCTCGTTTGGATCGCGGACCCTCGCTCCATACCCTGCGGCAAAACTGTACGCACCGCCAGCCTCGTTTTCATACCCCCCGGGGATGGCTGCGTACTCACCAGCGGCGTTGTTCCACATGCCTCCCGCGACTGCGGCTTTGTAGCCGCTGGCCGTATTGTGTGAACCCCCAGCGACAGTCGAAGCATTTCCGCTGGCTGTGTTGGTCACGCCGCCACCAACAGTGGCGTAGAAGTTGCTGGAGATGTTCTCTATCCCTCCGGAAACCGTAGCATTTGCACCACTTACAATGTTGCCCCTGCCCGCCACCGACCGTGCCAAAGAACTCGATCACACGGTTCTCAGAGCCAATCTGGCCTCCGCCAGCGATAGTGGCGCCATAGACTCCACCCGCCACGTTATTGTCCCCATGGCCCCCAATAACGTTGGGGCTCGTACCGTCGGGTTCAAGCCGCAGGGCGCGCTCGCTGTTGACGCGCAACTCAAGCGCCTGGCTGTCGGTCGTCCCCACGAAGTTCGTACCCGGAATTGTGCCGCCATTCCCGTTTACGCTCCACCCGCTCACCCCCGGCGCCGGGGCCCACGTTCCGCCGCCGCTGGCGTCGGAGGTCAGTACATAGCCAGGCGACGCCCCTGCGGGCATCGAGAAGCCGGTCATTTGCACCATCCCCGCGACGTCCAACGTCTGCCCCGGGTCGGTTGCACCGATTCCAATGTTGCCCGTCGCACTGTCCACGTGAATCCGGCTAGTCCCATCAGTCTGGAGATCCAGATCACCCGTGGAGTTGATCTCATTGGCAGCACCATCGAGAGTAATTGCGCTTTCCGTTGCATCCGAGCGTAGCTCAAAGCGGATTCCACGGGCGAGTTGTGGCACACCTACTGAGCCCCATGGAGCATCAAAGTCCAACGACGTGATTTTGAAGTCCTCTGGCTTAACTACGTATGTTGAAACGTTCTGCACATAGTTGCCTGCAAGAAACACCGGCCTAGAATCGTCAGCGTCGAAGCCCTCGATTCTGAGTAACTCCGTGCCAGCTTCGAAGGTATTATTGATGATGCGCAGCCCTGCCAGTCTCGTTAGCGCCGGTCCGTGCGTGTATATCCCGGTTGTGAAGTGTTCCAGACTTACGCCGTCAATCACATTCCCGTTGGCCATCAAGGCGTGCGGTTCGTCGTTGCGAATCTCAATGCAGGTGATGCAGCCTTTAATGCCACCGCCGATGATATTCGTTCTGTTTGAGTTTCCCTCCAAAAGAACGCCAATGGGAACCGGGTCAGGAACGTCGTTCGGGTCGTTCGGGTCGCGGATAGAAAACTCTCGAATCCACGGATTCACTACTTTGGTCCAGTACGATCCGGTTTTGTCGTTGGCGGGGTCGCCATTGGCGATCCGAATCGCTGCATAGTTGGGATCCACGCCGCCGGCAATGACGGTGGGATCGTACAAACGTATGTTCCATCCTTGCTCGATGTTTATACCGTACTTCGCCTCGCTGTTGTCTGAATGTTGTATCTTCAGACCATATATGCTACGTGGGCCCGCGCCGTCGCCACCTGTTATCTTGATGCCGGAGATCGCTCCAGTCGTCCTGATTTCGGCACCGTAGGCAAACACAGCAATCTGGTTCTTGTCGTCCGCAGGGTATTTGGAGTCGATGAGGAGTTCAGTCGATGTTTCGTATGTGCCGGGCGGTATTACTATGATACCGCCTTCGGGCGGCAAGGCGGCCATCGCGGCATTGAATCGTGCCCCGATATCATCCCCGTCGAACTCCTCCGTGTTCACGATGCCGCCGCTAGTCGGAAACCACCGGTTGCCTTGGTCCATCCAGATGCCCCGGACATCATCCGTCATTCGAGCTAGGCGGGACGGAATCCCTGGAGCCATAAGGTCTAGTTCTGCCCGGGTGAAAGAGGGAATACTCCGGGCATGCAGCGCATGCGGCGCGGGAGTCAGTTCCTGCCGTGGGCTGAGCGTCGTGTACGATCCCACGTTATTCGGGTCATGTGGGCTTCGCACCGCAATCTGCAACCAGCGTGCACCGCCGTCGAAGGCCTGCCCGCCGAAGTCGAGTCGGACCGTGAATAGCCCGTCATCGACGGTCTCATTGCTGACCGTGACGGTGGAGCCCACCTGCTCGTTCGGGTCCGTGCTGCTCGCGTCCCTCCACAGCGAGAACTCAAAGTCGGCCGTGGCGTCCACGGGCTGGCCGAGTTTCTTGAGCTGCCCCTGGTAAGTGAACGCCGTACCCATAGGCGTCTGTGCTTGGAGTACCGCCGGGGCGGCGGTTAACGCAGCAATAAGACCGATAACTAGAGATCGTGATGTGGACATTCTGAACCTCCCGTGTCGAGATGTGTGTGGCGGACTTGAGGCTATCCCAAAACTGTGGCACTGGTCTGTAACCAGTAGGATTCACCGGTTGCAAACCAATGGTGTCCGGGACCTGCTTTCTGGGCGCGTAGATTGAGTGCATTGTGGTGAGATTGACGCGAACATGGAAGGGGCGACGACGTGGCGTAGCGCCGCGGCGAGCGCCTGGGGCGCATACACCGGGCCGCGCTGGTCCGAGCGCGGACCGGCGCGGGGGCCTAGTCGCTGCTTTTTTGCGCCGCCTTTTCACGTCGCCGCCGGGCGGCACGCTCGCGCTCGGTGCGGCGTTTGGCCGCCACGGCCAGGGCCTCTTCCAGCGGGGCCATGCCGTTCATCACCATGCTCATCAACGAAAAGTCATACACGCTCGGACGCGCCCCGGTCTCCAGCGCGATCAGCAACGTCGCGATCAGCGTCACGTAAAGCTGCAGCGTCATGCCCTGCGGCGACTCGGAATAAAAGTGCTCCAGGTGCGCCATGCACTTCAACCAGCGGAAAAACAGCTCAACCTGCCAGCGATGCTTGTAGATCAACGCGATCAGCTCCGCCGGCAGGTCTACGCAACTGGTCAACAGCACCAGCGGTTCGTCCTTGTCGGCCACACTCACCGCCACCCGCCGCAAGGGCGGCAACTCCGCCGTGCGCTCGGTCCGCCAGCCGACTCGCACCAGCGTGTCGCTCTGCACGCCGGCGGCCAGGTCGGCGGCGGTCAGCCCGCGCGGCTCAAGCACTTCGCAGCGGGCGCTCTTCCGCAGCCGCACCACGAAATCGCTGTCGGCCTGAATGATGTCGCCCAGCAGGTGGTAAGACTGAAAGCCGCGGTCGAGCACGTAACAGTGTTCGGGCCGCAGACTGGTTTGCAGTTGCCCGCCTTCCGAAGCCGTTCCGCCGGTGAGCGTGAAGTGCTCCGGCACGCCGCGCAGGATGTCGAAATGCACGTGGGCGCGCACGTTGCCGCGGGTGGTCTTTCCGCGGCGGCCGGTCTTCTTGGGCGCGTCGCCGGCGGACTTGCGGTTGTAGAGGGCCCAGGGGATGCGGCTGGCGACGTTGAAGAACGTGCCGTCGACGGCGATCAGTTCCCGGGTGAGTTGGTCGAGGCGGGCGTCGTGCGGCTGGATGTTGGCGCGGTGCTTGAGGTCCTCGAAAATCGGCTGCAACCGTTGCGGATCGAAGAGGCGTTGGGCGTCGGCGACGGTGCTTTTGGCGGCGGCGTGGATACCGAAGAGGCGTCGCACGCTGGGCAGGTCGAAGGCGTCTTCGATACGGCGGAGGCTGTGCAGCACGGGGTTGAAGAAGGCCAGCAGGTGGGCGACCACGAGTTGGTCGTAGAAGAAGGTGCGGTTGCCGTGGGCCGGCAAGCTGTGGAGATGGCGCAGGTGCTCGTCGATCTGGCGGAAGAGCCGCCGACCGTCAAGCTGGTCGGGCCGCCGAGGAATCGGCGTCACCGTCCGTTCGCGTTGCGTGTCCTTGTGGGCCATGCGCCACAGTAGAGCAGAAACGCGCCCCGGGCGCAAGTACGGACAATGTTAGGTATTACCCGATGTCCGGCAAACTCCCGGACACCATTGGTTGCAAACCGGTACCACAGGAGTTTTGGCATAGCTTCTTGGTGACGACCTCGTCGCCGGTGTTTGGGTCGGCGGCGCCGATGGCCGCCTGGATTGTTGCGTATTGGCTGGGTACGTGCGGTTCTGCTGCGCGGAGACCCCCTGCACAGGCCGCGGCGGTGCCAAGCACAGGTAGAGTCTGAAGCCGCACTGTCCCCATATGCCGCCCTCGGCTGGCTTACGATCCCCGGCCCCCATCTGGCATTGTGGCCCTGCCTCGGTGCCCGCTGGGAGCAGAGGCGTATAAGCCATGCTATTGAATGAGGAGGTGCGTCACAAGCGGAATTAGTTTTCAGTGTTCAGTGTTCAGTGTTCAGTTTTCAGGACAAGAAACAACAGCCACTGACCGGCCGGAGGCCGGTCCCACAAGGCCTGATTGCTGAGAACTGACAACTGCCCCTCGAAGCCAGCGTCTTCAACCACAGGCGAGACGCCTGTGCCACCCCATCTGCCCTTTTGCCTCGTTGCCTCGTTGCCTTCTAACCTCTAACCTCTGCCCACTGCCCACTGCCCACTGCCCACTGGCCTCTGGCCTTTGGCCTCTGCCCTCTCCCTACCTCTTCCGCGCAATCATCAGCCCATCGCCGATCGGCACCAGGCTCGACGTGACGCGGTCGTCGGTGCTGATCTTGCGGTTGAGCGCGTCCATCATGCCGGGGACCGGGCTCTCGGCGTCGGTGGGCTTCACGACCCGACCGGCGGACAGGGCGTTATCGATCGCCACCAGACCACCGGTGCGCAGCAGCTTTAAACACCGCTCGTAGTAGTTGTCGCCGTTGGTCTTGTCCGCGTCGATAAACGCGAAATCGAACGACTCGGCCTGACCCTCGGCCAGCAGCGCGTCGATTGTCTCGAGCGCCGGGGCGATGCGCAGGTCGATCTTGTCGGCCACGCCGGCTTCCTGCCAGTAACGCCGGGCGATCGCCGTGTACTCTTCGCTGACGTCGCAGGCGATCAGCTCGCCCTCCGGCGGCAGCGCCAGGGCGACACACAGCGCGCTATAGCCGGTAAACGTGCCAATCTCGATCGCGCGATAGGCACCGGTGATCTCGATCAGCAGGCGCATGAACTGCCCCTGCTCCGCTGAGATCTGCATTTGCCCATCGGGGTGTTCGGCCGTCTCGGCGCGCAGCCGCGCGAGCAATTCCGGCTCGCGCACAGTGACGTTGATGAGATAGTCCACAATCTCGTCGGTGAGGTTGATCGTTCGTGTTGACATGACATCTCTCAGAAGGGCGGCGGTAGAGGCGTCTCGCCGGAGGTCGCCACTGGCGAGACGCCTGTGCCACCCGGCTATGTATGGCCCCTCTATTTCAGTTGGTCCGGATTCAGCGCTTTCAGGTCGTCGACGATAAACAGCCCGTCTTCACGCACCAGCTCATCATCGAAGTAGATTTTACCGCCGCCATACTCGGGCGTCTGGATCAGCGTGATGTCCCAGTGCAGTTCGCTGTCGTTGCCGTTGGGGGCCTCGTCATAGCAGCGGCCGGGGGTCAGGTGAATGCTGCCGGCGATCTTCTCGTCGAAAAGCGCGTCTTTCATCGGGTGGTTGATGTAGGGGTTTACGCCGATGGCGAACTCGCCGAAATAGCGTGCGCCCTCGTCGGTGTCGAGCAATTCGTTGATCTTCTCGTTGCTGGAGCTGGTGGCCTCGACGATCTTGCCGGCTATGCAGACAAAGCGGATGTTCTCGTGCGTGATGCCGCGCTGGAGGTTGGGCGTGTTGTAGTGGATAACGCCGTTGACGCTGTCGCGCACGGGCGCGGTGAAGATTTCGCCGTCGGGGATGTTCAGATGCCCGGCACAGGGGACGGCGGGGATGCCCTTGATCGAAAAGGTGAGGTCGGTGTCGCCGGGACCGAGCAGGCGGACCTTGTCGGTGCGCTGCATGCGCGCTTTGAGCGGCTCCAGCGCGGCGGCCATCTTGGCATAGTCCATCGTGCAGACGTCGAAGTAAAAGTCCTCAAACGCCGGCGTCGACATCTGCGCGAGCTGGGCCATGCTGGGGTTGGGCCAGCGCAGCACGACCCAGCGCGTGTGCTTGACGCGCACATCGGCGTGTACGCGCTTCCAGACCGTTGATTCGTAGAGCTTCTGCTTGTCGGCGGGCACGTCGGACGACTCCGAGACGTTGTTGGTCCCGCGCACGCCGACATAACACTGCACGTTCTCCATCCGCAGCTTTTCAACGTCGGCGGCGAGATCCCACTGCTCCTGCGAGCCGGCCAGCATCAGCGCCCGATCGATCAGCTTGCTCTTGAGCAGCACCAGCGGCCGCGCGCCGGCGGCATGGGCCACACGCACACACTCGCACGAGAACTCGTGCGGGATGTCGATCATCTCAAACAGGATTTTCTCGCCCGGCTTGACGCCGCAGGAATAGCTGACAAGCGTCTCGGCGAGCCTGGTCCAACGCGGGTCGATCATCGGTATGCTCCTTTCGTTGACGTGGAGCCGTCTAGCAAAGCACGCCGGCGCTGGGATGTCAACTCGGGGGATGGTCGCATGCCGACGCAAGCAGCCGTCGGCACGCCACCCATGGACGTAAGGCGGGTCGAGTGGGGTAATAGGGTAGGTCGAGCGCAGCGAAACCTGCCGCCGAAGGCGTCCACGCTTTGCCGCGCGACGACAGGCCCGGTAGGATACCAGCACGAGTGCCCGGGGTGGACCCGATCGCACATCGAGGGTGCCTGGGTGCCACGCCGACGGCCGTTCGCGTCGGCGTGCGGGCAATGCTGCAAGCGGGGTTGATCATGCCAACGGATTCCGATACGCGGAAATGGTCGCCGCTGAAACCGCCGGAGATGACGATTCTTGCGGATCACGCGATCCTGCACGGCGACCGGCGCGAGGATGATCGGCTCGACCTCCCGCCCAAGCTGGCCGCGGTGTTCGACATTCTGCGCAACAAGAGTACGCAAACACCGATCGCCGTGGCGGTCTTTGGCGGCTGGGGTACAGGCAAAAGCTCGGCGATGCGCTGGCTTAGCGACCGGTTGCGGCAGTGGAGCCAACAAGACGAGAAGAAGCGCGAGGGGCACGCCGCGATCGAGACAGTGTGGTTCGACCCGTGGAAATACCAGACGCGTGAGGACGTCTGGCGCGGCCTTATCGCCGAGGTCATTCTGGCGTGTCTGGAGGTCGGCCGGCCCAAGCCGGAGACCAAGCTCCAGTACATCGAACGCGCCGCGCGGCAGTTTGGTGCATATGTCGGCCGGCCGTTCCTCGCAGCGCTGGCGCGGATCAAGATCAAAGCCAACCTCGGCGACAAGAACACGGCCAGTGTTGGTGGGGAAATCAGCGGCGAAGCATTCACGGCGGTGCTCGACGAGCTGCGCAAGGTTCGCAAGCCGCACACACCCTATCTCAACGAGTTCGAGGGGGCGCTGAAGACCTGGGTTGAGGAGTTCTTTCCGCAGACGGTCAAGCGCGGCACGCCGCGGCGGCTGGCCTTGCTGATCGACGACCTCGACCGATGTCTGCCGGCCGTGTCCCTTCAGGTGCTCGAAGCGCTGAAGCTCTACTTGAACATCCCTGGTTTGGTGTTCGTCGTCGGGCTCGACCGTGCCGTGCTAGAAGCGGTGGTGCGCACTGAGCACGCCAAATACGGTGTCAGCGAGGAGAAGAGCCGTGAGTACCTGGGGAAGATGTTCCAGGTGCAGGTCGACATACCGCCAACGCAGGCTGAGGCGCGCGAGTTTCTAACGGCGCAGATTGGGGAGTTGGACAAGGCATCGGAGTACAAGTGGGGCAGGCTGCTGGATGCCTCGTCGCCCGACGTCGATGGCCGGAACCGTGAGATCATCGAGTCGAAGATCGCCGTCCTCGGCCGCGACAACCCGCGCGAGATCAAGCGCATGCTTAACAGCGTCCTGCTGCGGGCGTGGGCGGCGGCGGAGAATGACAAGCTCGATCCAAAGGCAAAGGGCAACGCGGAGCAACGCCGCGCGTTGCGTTTCGCGCAGGGGGCGCAGATCTTCCTGGTGCAACGGTTCCTGTGGCGCGGGCTGGAGCGCGAAGACCTGCTGCTGCGCGATGATGTGCAGGAGTTCTTCGTTTCCTGGTCGGAGTTCGTCCGGAAGTACCCGGACTTCAAGCCGTGGGAGCAGGACGGGTGTGATGCCACCACTCGCGACGCGCAATCCGACGACGCCGTCGGCGTGAACGTACTTCAGCAGGACGAGGCGTCTGCGCGGAAGGAGCGTTACTTCAAACAAGCGGACTCCACCAGCGGGGCTGAAGCCGCGGCACCTGAAACGAAGGAGTACGCTGAGCTGCGCGCCAAGGAGCCGGTGAAACAACTCCTGGCGGACAAGCACCTCTGGGAGCTGATGCACATTCCGTTCAGCCACGACGTGGCCGCTGCGTGTGCCGTCACTCCTCCCGCTTCCGACAAGGCGGCGAGTCCTCGGCGTCCTCCACCGGCGGATGAAGGCGGTGAGGGGAAGGGCGGCGTCACGCCGCGAGGCGGCCCGATACCGCCCGGCGACTGGCCGCACGCGCTGGCGGTAGCCGTTGCCCGTCAGCTCGACAAGCCCCTTGCGGAGCTGACCGAAGCGGATGTGCAGCAGTTGGCGGCGCTCGATCTGAGTGGTAATGTGGAAGTCGCAGACCTGACGCCGCTGTCGGGGCTGACGGCGTTGCAGCGGCTCTACCTGAATCAGACGGGCGTGACGGACCTGACGCCGTTGGCGGGGTTAACCGGGTTGCAGGAGCTCTGGCTGAATCAGACGGGCGTGACGGACCTGACGCCGCTGGCGGGGCTGACGGCGTTGCAGTGGCTCTGGCTGAATCAGACGGGCGTGACGGACCTGACGCCGCTGGCCGGGCTGACAGGGTTGCAGGGGCTCCGCCTGAGTCAGACGGGCGTGACGGACCTGACGCCGCTGGCGGGGCTGACCGGGTTGCAGGAGCTCTGGCTGAATCAGACGGGCGTGACGGACCTGACGCCGCTGCGCGGGTTGCCGAAGGTCCGGGTCTACATCGACGCCGGGCGGGAGGTGCGCGTGCCGCCGGAGTTGGAGGGGCGCGTGATTCGGATTCCGCGGCGACGGTGAATGGAGAATAGTGAATTGCGATGGGGGCTGGGTCGGTTATCCGTGAGCGGCGGCTTCGCGGGAGGGGATGCCCGTGGCAGTGGGTAGGGCATGTCGAGCCCAGCGAAACCGGCCGTTGAGCGCATCTCGCACCAGCGGGCACGCCGACGCGAACGGCCGTCGGCGTGGCACCCGCCTCGCAGGCCGTCGGCGCGAGGGGGCGTTTTCGATGTTCGGCGGCCGGCGAGGCGCCGGCCGTTACATGGCGGTGGTCCGGCCGTAACACGGCGGCGCGTGCCACGGCTCTGTGAGCCGTGCTTGTACCAGCGCGCGGCGGACTTGCGGGAAGGGATTCCCGCGGGGGTGGGCGCGAGATGGGAATCTCGCACCAGTGTCACGGATCGCGCACCAGCGTGAACGTCCGACTCGGGGGTCGGACGCTACGGTTTTGCGTTTGGTCGTTGGTTCTTGCGCTATATTGCGGTTAATTGGATGATGAAATCCGCCGTGAAGATCACCGTGACGGACAGGCTTACCAGAATCACCACGGTCCCGAACGCCACGATGAACGTGCGCCCGCTGATCCACCCGTTGCGCATGGTGGCGATGATGTGCGGCCGCGCCAGCACCAGCATGCTGATGATCATCGCCGCGGACGTCAGCGGGACGAGGATCGAGTGCAGGTAGCTGTAGATCCAGACCGGCGCGCTGACCTCGCGCTCGTGGCCTGAAAGCGTGCGGATGAAATGACCCCGGACAAAAAACGCCGCCTCGAGGGTTCCATCGGCGCGTTCGACCATCATTCGCTGTCCGTTGTGGGCATCGCCGCCGAGAATCGCATAGCTGAGCGTGTAGACCACGAAGTTGAGCAGGCCGAACGCGATGATGGCGATGCAGATCTTGTTCCGCCGGCGCGTGGGCAGCCGGTCGACCGGGCACAGGGGCTGCCCTTCGTCGGTGACGGCCAGCTTCTCGCTGAGAACTTCCTCGCCTGTTGAGTCCATCCGCGGACCCTCCGGGAAGACGCGTTACCTGGCCGTCGTGGCGGCGATCAGGCCCTCGAGTGGTGACGACGCGCTGGCGTACAGCTTGCGCTGAATGCGGCCGGCGCGGAATGCGTGGTAGCCAGCATCGAGCGCGTGCCGCATGGCGTGGGCCATCATGACGGCGTCGCGCGCGCCGGCGATCCCGGTGTTGAGCAGCACGCCGTCGGCGCCGAGTTCCATCGCGATCGCCACATCCGACGCCGTCCCCACGCCGGCATCCACAATCACCGGGAACTGCGGGTCGTCGGCCTTGAGCTGTTCCAGGATGATGCGGATGTTGTTGGCGTTGAGAATGCCCTGGCCGCAACCGATCGGCGAGCCCAACGGCATAACGCTGGCGCAGCCGGCCGCCTTGAGCCTCTGGCACAGGATCGGATCGTCATTGGCGTACGCCAGGACAATCAGGCCCTCGCCGATGAGTGTCTCGGCGGCTTTGAGCGTCTCGATCGGGTCAGGCAGCAGCGTCTTGCGGTCGCCGAGCACTTCCAGTTTCACCCAGCGCGCCCCGGGATTCTCGATTCCTTCGAGCAGTTCACGCCCCAATCGGGCGGCCCGCACCGCGTCATCCGCGCTGAAGCAGCCGGCGGTGTTCGGCAGAATCGTGTAACGCCTGGTATCCAGGAAGTCGAGCAGGTTGCGCCCTTGCTTGTCGAACAGACGCTCACGCCGAACGGCGACGGTGACCACCTGTGCACCCGAGGCGTCCAGCGCGTCGCGCATCAGCTCATAGTCCGGCTGGCCGTCGCGCAGATATTTGCCCGTGCCCACAAACAGCCGTGATTTGATCATGAAATCCGCGATTTTCAGCGGCGGAATGTCCATCATCCACCTCCAACCAGTGTCACAATCTCGACGCGGTCGCCATCGGCAAGACTCGTCTGGTCGAAGCACGCGCGCTTGACCAGGTTTTCGTTAACCTCGACGGCGACGCGCTGCGGCGTCAGTTCGAGCGTATTCAGCAACTCACTGACGGTCAGCGGCTGCTCCAGTTGCTTCGGCTGACCGTTGATCTGGATCTGCATAGCCTGCTCCACGGCGGCCAGTATACGCCAACCGCCCGCCGCGCGCAAGCTCCACCTGCGCGTGGCCCGATGCCAACTGCGGATCGCGACAGCGAGAGCGGATTCGACTCGGTTTCACGGGGGGGATTGGCGAAAGGCGGCGGCGGGATTCGAACCCGCGCATAACGGATTTGCAATCCGTCCCCTTAGTCCACTTGGGTACGCCGCCGGCGCGCTCATACGCGTCGAGCACCACATTACTATAGCGGGAAATCGGAAGCGGGCAACGGGGGGGAGGAGGCAACCAGGCAGCAAGGCAACCAGGCAACTAGGCAGCGAGGCAACCAGGCAGCTAGGCAAGGAGGCGGGGAGGTGGATGGGGGGTGGTGGGCGTGGAATTGTGGCGGCGGGCGGTTTTTGCGCGCGTCGCGGTTGCCGCAACGTGCGATAACACATCGCGCCGCCGCGCGTGCGTAGAGTTCCGCGGTTATGCGGTCCTTACACGGTAAAATCACGTTGGCGGTGCGACGGAAGCGTCGTTGCTTTTGGCGTTGCCTGGACGCTATCGTTGGGTGAGAGGAATCAATGGCCCGCGATTGTTTCGCCATCCTGGGATTGACGCCCGGCATCTACAAGCCGGACACCGTCCAGCGCCGCTTTGAAAAGCAGCGCGCGCGGCTGCTGGCCGCGTTGCACCAACCGGCGACACACTACGAATCGCGCCGCCAACTTGACGAATTACACATCGCCTACCAGACCCTGGTCGATCCGGACGCGCAGCGGCGTTACATGGATGGGCAAGCGGGCACGCGTGATGCGCTGACCCGCATGCGCCGTCTGATCGCGGCTTCGCTCGAGGATGGGTTGCTGCGATATTCGCGCCGTCAGGAGATCATCGAGCAGGCGCGCCGGCTGGGCTTTTCGGACTTCCACGCGCACCTGCTGATTGCCCAGGTGCAGTTCGGCGACACCGCGATCGACCTACCGCCGCCGAGCCGCCGAGCGCCAGGAGCGACCACGGAGGTGCTGGGGCGCGTGTTGCTCATCAGCGTCCTCGGCGTCATTCTGTTCCTGCTGATGCGCCATTGGCTCGGCCTCTGAGCGCGATACTCGAGACACCTATAGCGACAGCGGCAGGCTGGGCGGTTTTCGCAAACGGCACTGTAACGGCCTGCGCCCCGCAGGCCGTCGAATACCGCGGACGCCTGCGCCTCGCAGGCCGTCGAACGTCGAGCGTGCTTCCGCGCTCGGCGGCCGGCGAGGCGCCGGCCGTTACATGGTGCGCCGCGCCGCCGTGAGATGTTCAAAACTCGGATCGCAAGCCCGGCAGCTTGGAGCGCTGCGTCCGCGGGTGGTTGTCGGCTACTCGACCATCTGGCCGTGCTGCTCGAGCCACTGTTGAATGTGCGGCAACAGGCGGAAGAGCTGGAACTGAATCAGGTTGAAGAAGAAGTGGGCGACGATGACCGGAAGAAGGCTGCGCGAAAGCACGAATGTGATGGAAAACGCACAGCCCAGCAGCGTGATCGGCACGAATACCAGCGGCCCTTGCGTGAAGTGCAGCAGACCGAAGAGCATCGACGACAGCGCGATGGCCGCCACCCAGCTCCCCAGCAGGCGCCGTAGGTAGGTCAGCAACAGCCCGCGGAACAGCACTTCCTCGTGAATGGCCACGGCCAGCAACAGAAACGCCGCAATGGCGTTGTTGTCGGTCGGCATGATCTCCACGAACTGCTCCTGCTGTTGTTGCGAAGCCTCGGCGAGAGATGGGAACAGCAGCACCACCGGCGTCAGCAGGATTACGCCCAGGATGAGCACGGCGTAGGCGCCAGCCAGTGCGGCGATCGCCCACAGCAGCTCTTTCCACCAGCGCGCCGGCACGAATCCGAATGACGAACGTGGCAGCCCGTGTCGCAGGCACAAGTAGGCCGCGATTCCAACGATGATCAGGCATTCGAGCCACTTTTGCGCGACAAGGAACGCGGTCTCATCAGCGCCCAGCCCGAACTCGTCAATATCGAGCAACAGCGTGGCGGCCAGAGACATCCCGAGCGGATAGGCCAGTGCCGCCAGCAGAATAACCGCCAGATCGAGCAGGGCATCGCCTCGCCGCATGGTGGGCAGCGTGAGTGGCGAGGGGGCGCGCAACATGGTCCGCACCGGGGGCCTGGGCGGCGTGGCGACGGGCATACGGGCCGGGATGCGCGCAGGCCGCGCGAAAGCCGGCTGCTCGTTGCCTGGCGCGGTCTCAGGGGTTTCCGGCGGATGCTGATTCACGCGTTTCCTTCCAAAGGCCTCGAGGGCCCAGGGCAAGATATGGCCTCAGGGGCCGCGGGTCCAAGGTGTTGCGGAGGAAAACGCGACCTGGCCGCACGCGGCACGCTGCGGTGACGCGGTCCGCGTCGCACTTACGCCGCGCGATTGTGTCGCCTTTCAGGGCTTGATGGTTGGTTGCCCACGGCTGCCAGGGGCGTGCGCAGCGGGCCCCGGAGGATACCGTGTGGCCGAGATGATCGGGTATGCTGCGCACCATGGCCGTGCTTCGCCCAGCTTGCTGTCCGGTGTGCTCCTATGACTTGCGGGGACTTCCAGATACCCATCGGTGTCCTGAGTGTGGCTTCGCCTACGACAAAAAGACCCTTGTCTGGCGACCGGCTCGCCGGTGGAAAGGACACGGCGCGATGATGGCTGTCAGCGCCGTGATTGTCGTCATGTTGAGCGTTAATCTGGTCGGAAATTGGTCGTGGGGTGCGTTCCCGGATGCCTGGGATGTTCTGCTCCTTGCCGTAGCTCTGTTTAGCACGGTTTACTCATTTCTGCACATCCGCTCGATCGTGCGAAAGGGCTGTTGCGCGGCGGTCTCACCTGCCGGCGTGTTCGTAAGGAACGCCGATATCCAACGGCTGATTGCCTGGGACGAGATCAGAGCGATCGAGCGCGTTGACCGACGCGTGACGGAGGAGCGCGACGAGTACATCGTCAGAGTCAAGATTCAACCATCGCCTCAGGCCCTCGACGTGGACAAGATTCTCTCGTCAGAGGCCGAACGCACGGCGTTTATTGAAGCCGTTGAGGCGGGGCTGCAAGACTCGTGTGTATCGAAGAACTCAGATTCGGCGATGGAACCACGCGCGGTTTGACGACACGCCGGGGGTTGCTCGGTCCGGGAGAGAATCGTCGCCGTAATCGCCCGGACTCGCCGCGTGGCTTGCTCCATCAGAGGCACTTGATTCCAGGCCAGCACTTCGTACTGGGCTGGATTGACTGCGTCACCGCGTCGCGGCGCCGTCTTGGCTCAGGGTGAACCAGAGCGAATCGCGTTTGCCCACAGCGTTCGCCGCGCTAGTCGACCGTTGTCTGAGGGCCAGCATCCTTCCCGGAAGCGCGGCTGACGTGGGGGACGCCGCTACGCATTTCGGTGAAACGTCCTAGCGGCGGCGCATCAGCCCCAGCGCAGCGATCAGCATCAGCCCCAGCGACGCGGGCTCGGGCGTGCCGTGCAGCTTCAGCGGGAAATCCTGCACCAGATCTGGCGCGCCGATCTGCGTCCAGGTGCCGCTGGCGCCGGACCAGGTCTCGGCGTTGTCGGTCGTGTCATGGGGTGTCTTCGGAACAGCCCACGGCCCGGACAGCAGTGAACCGCACATGGAGAAGCCGAGCCAGTAGTGTCCTTGCGGCAACAACGGCGCAGCGCTCAGGTCTACTGCGACGCGCATGATCGGCCGATTGGTTGCCAACGGGTCGGTGGTTACGCGGTAGGCGCCGGTCCACTCGTTGGCGAGGATCGGAAGCGACGTATTCCAGTCTCCCCAGACCACGTTGCCAACGGTGTCGAACAGCGTGACGTACGCGTCGGTGATCGTGGAAACCAGGCTGCTGTTGGTTTGAAACGCGAAGAGCTCGGCGTTGTCAAGCTGCCAGCCGTCCGGATGAGTAACTTCGAAATCATCGCGGATATAGTAGGGGCCGTTGCCTTCGGCCACGTTGTTCGCGATATAGCCGCGCGCCGAGTAGCCGTCTTCGACGGTGCTCGTATCGGCGCCTCCCGCGCCGTCGCCGATACCGGTGACGAACGGCCCATTGTCATACAGCATTGCCGCTGACGCCGGAAGCACCAGCGCGGCCGACACCATAACGCCCAATAGTGATCGCATTTTCCATCTCCTGTTGAATTGTCCAAGCGCGCCTGATCCGCATGAGCACACTTCGCCCCAATCCGGCACTGCCGGACACCGGACTCACAGTCGCTTGCGCTGCACCAATGACGATCAAATGGGGTGGAGGTCGTTGCCCCGATAGCTATCCCCACGATTACTCTAGGACCTAGATTCACCGCGAGTCAACAACAACACGCAATCTTACGGGACTGATGAGCGTGCAACACAATCGGCGACGACTGCACGCGTGTTGTGCTGGCATGTTTGTCCCCACGGGATAGCGCGCTCTCGACCCGGTGATCAGACGATGCGCCCGTTGGCGCCGGCGATTTGCGGCACATAATAGCCGACGCGGTCAGTTCGCGCTACGACTTTCTTGACATCGAATCGAGCCTTCATGAAGCAAAACGCAACGCAGGTAACCGGACCCGACGGTGGATTACGTGCGGGGACGCGCGGTTGGCGCGGCTGGCACTGGACCGATTCCGGCGTGCTCGTCTCGCGCGCCGTACGGTGCCGGCGCGAGCAGTGGTACGCGCTGCGCGGACGCCCGCGCGCGGAACTGGCGGACTGCCGCGCCGCCAGTGTCGAGGTGGACTACCTGGCCGATGATGCCGTGGTCGAGCGGCGCTGCGTCACTTTGCACGCTCCAGTCGCCGGCCGGTCGCGGATTGACCTATTGGGCTGGCTCAAGACCCCGGAGAACGTAACGAGTCTCCGATTGCGATTGGCCGACGCGAGCGCGGTTCTGGCCGCGTTGGAATTGCATCCGGTGGCCGAACGCGACCCGAAGTGCCACCCGCTTGCAAACGTTCCTCGCTGGAGCGTATATCAGCCGCCGTTTCCACTAGAGCGTGTGTTGCTGCCGCCGTCGCTGGAGCCGTTGACAGATTTGCTTGACGGTATGAATGTCGAGATCCAACGCGCGCCGCGGACACTTGCCGGGCTGGTGAGCGCAGCGCGCGGTACGGCGTGCGTGCTGGCGCCCGAGTGGGTCAGCAAACTCAATCTCTCTCTCGGCGACATCGAACGGATAGCCGCCCGGTCGTGGCTGATTGCCGATCTGGAAACCGTGGCGCGGCTGGCGAGTGCGGCGGATGTCGCCCGGGTCCAGGTCCGGACGCACACATCCGAGCACGAGATCATGTCGGCCCGCGTGGAGTACGCCGACGTGCCGACGCGCGGCTTCGCGCTTCAGGACGTGTTTCCGTATGGAGTGGTGTGCGCGTCGGGAGCGTTCAGCACGCGCGTGCTGGTCGCCAATCGCGCCTGGAAGCGTTACGCCGATGAGGTTGGTTTCGCGACGCTGCTGGCCAGCGAAACACCGTTTGTGAAGCACTGCGGCGATGTTCTGCTGGCGGCCCGGCCGGTGGATCGTGGCGAACTGCTGGCAACGGATCTTCCGTGGATGCTCACTGATGGCGCTGTTGATATGCTAGCTCCCGGCCTGGCGCGACACGTGCTGCGCATGATGCTCGGAGCACCGCTTGATGATGCCGTCGAATACTGGAATCGTTGGGACCAGGATGCCGTGCTGTTGCGCGATATTTCTGACCTTCCACGGCGGTTCGCCGAGCTACAGGCCGTACGATGGTTGCCGGCGGACGCCGGGACCGCCCGCCTGGGGCTCTCCGTTGCGGCGCCCGGGCTCGATCCCCCACGCCGGCAGTTGATGATTCGAACGGGACGGATTGACCAGGTCGAGGCCCACGACGGGTTGCCGCCCGAGCCGATGATCATCTTCATGAAGCACATCGCTCGGGAGCTGCGCGAGCGCACATCATGGGCGCGCCGCTACCTTGCCGATCTGCGTGTGACATGGCAGTTCGACACGGCGGCCGGCCTGCGGCACATTGTCAACTACCTTTCGGCCGCCGGGCTGGCAGACGCGGACCAGACGACCGTGATCCATCTTCGCACGGGGAGGTCGGCTACCACCGACTCTCACGGCATGATCGCGGTTGAAGATGATCCCGGGCTCTGCGGCGAGGGGGCCATTGAATACCAGGCCAGGCTGAACCAGTGCCTGCGTGAGCACATCGAGAACTACGGCGTCCGCCGCGGCGTACGTTTGACGTTGAGGGATTAATCAGGTCTCAGGGGCTGTGCCCACCAGAGTTGGTCCCCCGGCCCATCCGACTACCCGTAGTACAGGCACTTCGATCGGGACGCCGCATTCTCCACCCACGCCGGGCCGGTGACAGCATCGGCGGCGCAACCGCCCGATCCTGCCGCGTGGTCTGCCCCGCAGGGGCATCTGAATATAGCCCAGCACGCAGTGCTGGGATCGGTTGCCGGCGCGAACAATCCAGTCCCGTCAGGGACGACTGAACCTTCAGTCGTCCCTGACGGGACTGCCTCCGTCGGTGGCCACGATGACCCCAGCACTTCGTACTGGGCTATGTTCATCCTGTCCCTGCGGGACGGCCACCGCGACGAATCCGCCGTTCGTGTCACGCACCCACCCAGGACGGCCACACCGGCGTCTATTTGCCACGGTTCGCGGCAGACGCTAAAAAGACAGACAAGGCCGCCGCGGCCAGGCTTTTGCGGGTTCGGTGCGTACGCCCGTCGACACTTTTTAGAGAGATCGGCTACATGATGCTGGATCAACTGGCACCGACGTGTGTCGTCGGATTGCAGTGGGGCGACGAGGGTAAGGGCAAGGTCGTCGATGTGCTCATGGAGCACCATGATGTCGTCGTGCGCTACAGCGGCGGCGCCAACGCCGGGCATACCATCGTGGTCAATGACGAACGTTTCGCGCTGCACCAGATTCCCAGCGGCATAATTCGCGACAACGCCACGTGCGTGCTGGGACCGGGAACGGTGATTGATCCGGCCGTATTGCTGGGCGAGATTCACAACCTGCGCGAACGCGGCATCTCCGTCGATGATCGACTGAAGATCAGCACGCGCGCCCACCTGGTATTTCCGTACCACCGCCGGGAAGACGTGCTCGCCGAACGGGCCGCGGACGGCGCGCACAAGCTGGGTACGACGGCGCGCGGCATCGGACCCTGCTACGCGGACAAGGTCACGCGGCGTTATGGGCTTCGTGTGTGCGATCTATATCGGCCGGCGCGTTTTCGCCAGCAGCTCGCCGCAGTCGTGGCGCACAAGGATGCCTATTTCGCGGCGCTGTACGACGAGCGGACACACATTGCCGCCGATGCAATGGCGGTTGAATATCTCCAATTCGGCGAACAACTCCGGCCCTATGTCTGTGATACGACGGAGTTCCTGGCCGAGCAGATCGCCGCCGGCCGCAGACTGTTGTTCGAGGGTGCCCAGGGGTGCATGCTCGATGTTGACCACGGCACATACCCGTATGTTACCAGCGCCAACTCGGGGGCCGGCGGCATCGGCAGCGGGGCCGGTGTGCCACCCAATATCGTCAAGTCCGTGGTAGGAATCGTCAAAGCATATGCCACCCGTGTCGGGGACGGGCCGCTGCCCACGGAACAGCCCGGAACCATCGGCGAGATGATTCGCGAGCGCGGCAACGAATACGGCACCACCACCGGACGCCCGCGTCGCTGCGGCTGGTTCGATTGCGTGGCCGCCCGCTATGCCGCGCAGATGTCCGGCGTAACGCACCTGGCGGTCGCACATCTTGACACGCTGTCGGGCATGGGTGAACTCAAGATGTGTGTCGGCTACCGCGCCGCCGACCAGACGCTGAGCAGCTTCCCGGCGGACGCCTCCGAATTGGAACAGGTCGATCCCGTCTACGAGACCTTTGCGGGCTGGGAGGGTGACATCGGCGGTTGCCGTTCGATTGGTGACTTGCCGGCCGCCGCGCAAGTGTATCTGAATGCACTCGCCCAACGCGTCGGCGCGCCGGTGGGCATCGTCGGCGTCGGTCCACGGCGTGAACAGACCATCATCGTCACTGAGTAGAGGCCGAACATGCCGCGCGCAACAGCTCTTGATCCAGCCATCCACCTCGGTATCGCCGCCGAGGCCATGCCCAAACACGTGGCCATCATCATGGACGGCAACGGCCGCTGGGCCGCGGAACGCGGCCTGATCCGCGCCGAGGGTCACAAGGCCGGCGTCGTGGCCGTACGCGAGACGATCACGCACTGCGGTCGCCTGGGCCTGCGCCAGCTCACGCTTTACAGCTTCAGCTCCGAAAACTGGAAGCGGCCTCGTGAGGAGGTTGACGCCCTGATGACGCTTTATGCGTATCACCTCGTGAAAGAGCGCGACGAGATCATGGACAACAACGTCCGGCTGGTTCAAATCGGGCGGCGCGCGGGCCTGCCGGACGATGTGCTGGCCAAGCTGGATGAAACCACGCGTCTGAGCGCGGGTAACACGGGGCTCACGCTGGCCCTCGCTCTGAACTACGGCGCCCGCACAGAGATCGTTGACGCCACGCGCAAGCTGGCGCAGCAGGCTGTTGACGGTAAGCTGCGTCCCGAGGACATCGATGAGGAGCATATCTCGGGCGCTCTGTATACCGCGGGCCTGGACGATCCGGACCTGGTGATTCGCACCGCGGGTGAGATGCGTTTGAGCAACTTCCTGTTGTGGCAGGCGAGTTATGCGGAGTTTCACGCCATGCCTGTGTTGTGGCCCGACTTCCGCCCGCCGCACCTGGACGATGCGTTGCGGGCGTTCGCGCGGCGAGAGCGGCGCTATGGGGATGTGCCTGAGATTGGTGACGATCAGTCGTCGGGCTGATTGACGGCGGCAGGGAGGACGTGGCGCACGTGGTTGGCAAGCGACTGCTAATCGGGCTTCCGCTGGCGGGATTTATCCTCGCCGTGCTCGTCCTGGACGGGTTTCTGTCCACGCTCACGCCGCCCGACTGGCGTGTCTGGTTCCTTGACGGCAATCCGGCCCGCTGGCTGATGAACGGGGCGCTGTGTACGGCGACGGCGTTTGTGCTGACCGTGCTGACGACGCGCGAGCTTGTCCACTTCGCGCGCGCCCAGGACTACCAGCCGTTTGCCGGGCTGGCCCAGGTGTTCGGGGCCGGCCTGGTCATCGGTCCGTTCATCGCATTCAACGCGGACCCGGCTTTTGGCCTTGGCGACGAAGGGTGGGGCATGCTGTGGATCGCTTGCGCGGTGGGCACGGCGTTCCTGCTGCAGGGGTCGTGGGTCGGCACGCGCGGCGCGATGGGCAATCTCGCCACAACTTTCTTCATAACCTTCTATGCGGGTGGCATGGCGGGGTTCATACCAAAGCTGCGCATGGAGATCGGCGGTTCCACGGGCATCGCGCTCGTGATTCTCTCATTGTTTGTCGTCAAGATGAACGACACGGGAGCGCTCTTCGCCGGCATGTGGTTCGGACGCCACAAGATGATCCCCTGGCTCAGCCCAAAGAAGACGTGGGAGGGGTTTGTCGGCGGCATCTGCGTGGCGATTTTGTGCGCGCTGCTCATCGGCAGCCTACTGGAATGGATGGGATTTCACATCCTGCGCCCCGGCCCACTGGCCTACCCCTGGGGGCTGATCGTCTTTGGATTCGTGATGGCGATCTACTCTGTGGCCGGCGATCTGGCCGCGTCGCTGTTGAAGCGTGACGCGGCGGTCAAGGACTCGGGGGCCGCTTTGCCGGGCCTCGGTGGAGTGTTGGACGTCTTTGACTCGCCACTGCTCGCCGCACCACCCGCCTGGTTCTTCTGGACGCGCCTGGTCCCGGCGCTGGATTTGTCCACGTGGTGAACACCCGGCGGCGCGTGCAAGTGGCGTAGTGGCTGGTGCCGCGCATGCCGTTGACGCGTCGCGGGATTTTCAACCTTCGGCGGCCGGCGGGGCGCCGGCCGTCGTATTCGGCAAGGCGGCTTCTGGCCGACGGCCTGCGAGGCGCAGGCCGTTACTCCGCGGCCGCGGGGGACGCCGGTCGCGGCCGCGATGCGCACAGGCGGAGTTACTCGCTTTTCGCGGTCGGGCGCTTGCTGTTCTCAAACGTCAACCCATCGCCGCTCACGTCCACGCGCACCTCGTCCCCTTCGCTGAACTCGCCGGCGAGCATACGCCGGGCAAGCGGGTTCTCGATCTGGCGTTGGATCAGGCGCTTCAGCGGTCGCGCTCCGTAAGTCGGGTCGTAGCCTTCGGCCGCGAGCAGGTCCTTGGCGGCGTCGGTGAGCGTGAGCGTCATGCCGCGATCCGCGAGGCGTTGGCGCAGTGCCCTGACCTGCAATTCCGCGATGTCGCGCAGATTGTCGCGCGTCAGGCGGTGGAAGATGATTGTCTCATCCACACGGTTGAGAAACTCCGGGCGGAAGCTGCGTTTCAGCTCCTCCCTGATCTTCATTTCGATCTCGACATCGAGGACCGGGTCGCTGCTCTCATCTGCTGACTCGCTGTCGGCGGTTGCGCGCGCGCGGGCGTTTTCCGACATGGCCACGATGTGTTGACTGCCGATGTTGCTCGTCATTGCGATCAACGTGTTGCGGAAGTCCACGGTGCGACCGTGCCCATCCGTCAAGCGCCCATCGTCGAGCACCTGAAGCAGAACGTTGAAGACGTCCGGGTGCGCCTTCTCTATCTCGTCAAGCAGAACGACGCAGTATGGGCGGCGATGGATGGCCTCGGTGAGCCGCCCGCCTTCCTCAAAACCGATATACCCGGGCGGGGCGCCGATCAGGCGGGCAACGCTGTGTTGCTCCATGAACTCGCTCATGTCAACACGGACAAACGCCGCTTCGTCATCGAAGAGAAACTCCGCGAGCGCTTTGCACAGCTCAGTCTTGCCGACGCCGGTCGGACCAAGAAACAGGAAGCTGCCGATCGGCCGACTCGGATCACCGAGGCCGGCGCGGCTGCGCCGGACAGCGTCGGAAACGGCGCTAACCGCTTCGTCCTGCCCGATCACGCGCTCGTGCAGCCGGGCTTCCATCTGGATCAGCTTCTCCTTCTCGCCCTCGAGCAAGCGCGACACCGGCACCCCCGTCCACTTGCTCACCACGTCCGCGATCTCCTCGGCGGTCACTTCCTCGCGCAACAATCCCACGCCGCGCTCGTGCAGCTCACCCAACCGCCGCTCACGCTCGCTCAGCTTCTGCTCGAGCTCGGGGATTTCGGCATAGCGGATTCGCGCGGCGACTTCCAATTCGCCGCGTCGCTGGGCCTCTTCCAGCGCGTGTTGCTGTTCGTCAATGCGCGTGCGGAGCGACTTGATGGCTTCGATTGCGGTCCTTTCGCTTTCCCACTGGGCCGTAAGCCGCGTATCTTCCTCTTTCAGCTCGGCCAGCGTTTTCTCAACACTCGCAAGATGTTTGGCGCTGGCGGCATCTTTCTCCATCTTCAGCGCTTCACGCTCTATTTCGAGCTGCACGGTGCGGCGGCGCAGTTCATCCAGCTCGGCCGGCAACGAGTCATTCTCGATGCGCAAGCGCGAGGCAGCTTCATCCACCAGGTCAATGGCCTTGTCCGGCAGCTTGCGGTCGGGGATGTAACGCCGCGACAGCGTTGCGGCCGCCACCAGCGCCGCGTCCTGAATTCGCACGCCATGGTGCGCGTCATAACGGGGTTTGAGTCCGCGCAGAATGGCGATGGTATCCTCAACCGTCGGCTCGCCGATGTAGACCGTCTGAAACCGGCGTTCGAGGGCCTTGTCTTTCTCGACGTGCTGTCGGTATTCCTCGAGCGTCGTGGCTCCGATGCAGCGCAGCTCGCCGCGGGCCAGCGCGGGTTTGAGCAGGTTGCCGGCGTCGGGCGATCCCTCGGTCTTGCCGGCGCCGACCACCGTGTGCAGCTCATCAATGAAGAGAATCACCTGGCCATTGGAGTCTTGCACGGCCTTCACGACAGCCTTTAGTCGTTCCTCGAACTCGCCGCGGTATTTGGCGCCGGCGATCAGAGCGCCCATGTCCAGCGCGACGACCTTCTTGTCGGCGAGCGCGGTTGGCACGTCGCCGGCCAGGATGCGCTGTGCGAGTCCTTCGACAATTGCGGTCTTACCGACGCCGGCTTCACCCACGAGCACCGGGTTGTTCTTGGTGCGGCGTGCGAGGACCTGCATACAGCGGCGGATCTCTTCGTCGCGGCCGATGACCGGGTCGAGCTTGCCGCGACGTGCTTCCTCGACGAGGTCGCGTCCGTAACGCTGGAGGGCCTGGTAGGTGTCTTCCGGGTTTTGCGTGGTTACGCTCTGATTGCCGCGCACTTCCTTGAGCGCGGCGAGGATGTCGTCGCGCCGGGCGGCACTGAGCTCGAGTATCCGTCGCGCGTCGCTCTTCACCGCCGACAACGCCAGCAGCAGATGCTCGGTCGAGATGTACTGATCCTTCATCCGGTCCGCTTCGCGCTGCGCCGTGGCGAGCACCTCGGCCAATTCCCGGCTGGTTGCCAACGAGCCGCCGCTCTGCTGTGGCAGGCGCGCGAGTTCGGATGTGGCGATGTCACGGATCTGCCCAACCTGGCTACCGGACTTCTCCAGTATCGGTACGACAATTCCACCGTTGCCATCGGTGTTGCGATCGCCAAGGCCGATAAGCGCGGCCAGCAGGTGCAGCGGCGTCACTTCCGGATTGCCGCGCGTCTGCGCGTCCTGGTGAGCTGCCTGAAGTGCCTCGGCGGCCTTGATCGTGAGTTTGTCCATCGTCATGCAGTTAATACCTCAACTTTCTGGGCGGAAACTCGGCCCAAGTGTGATCCTGCACGATGCGTACCATGGCGGCGGCGGCGTAAGTCATTATGAAGAAAGAGGTTACTGGCTGTGTGGGGGCGTGATAACCTGCCAATATGACATTCGTGGCAGGCGGAGCAGCGTCCTGTCAGATGGCCTGTAGCCGCGCGTAACGCGGCAATTTCCGCCCGCGTTTGGCTCCTCCGTCCGCGGTCTGCACACAAATCTGGCTTTTATCACCAATCGTTTTGACTTCGCCACTGGAGGGTGCCTACGAGTTAGTGAGGCAAGTGCGCGGCGACTACTGCCCCGCACTCAGGTGGTTTGTAACACAAGCGGCTAAGTGCGCGGATATCAACGATTGCGCGCGAACGAGACTCGTCCGTGCGCGCGGGGCTCAGCGTCTGGGCTGAGCGTATCTGGCCAAGGCCAGGAGAGGTGGAAAATGCCATCAGTTTATAGGATTCTGACAGCAGTCCTGCTAGGGGGCGGTGTCGTGAGCATGACTCTCGCCGCCCCCCTGATCCCGACAATCAACGGGCACGATTTTGCATTTGGCGCCTACAACGGCACGCCGGAAATGGAGGAGTATGCCACTAACGGGGCTGCGGCCGATACGCTGACCTTCACGGCAGATCCGACCGATAGCGAGGTCGTTGCCTACTGGCCCGCGTGGCCCGAGCCGCCCGTGGAGCCGGTCTTTGGCGAGGTAGGGTTCGGCGGCGATTTCGTGCTGGACGTCGATTTCATCAGTGAGGATGCGCCCTACATCGGCCCCGTCGGCACGCTGGACGTGAGTCTGGTCGGCACGGGCGGCAATGACGCCGGTCCCGATCTGATGATTTACGGAACGATCGGCGCGATGGGCACGCCGGAGCTGCTGTGGGCGATCGAGTTGGTGGACGTGGCCTTGTATGGCTACGCCGACGCACCCGCATACAAGCTCGATGGCGTCGGCGTCATCGTGGGCGGGACAGTGGCTGAGCGCAATAACCTGATCGGCCTGCCCGGCGCCATGCGTGGTGATCTGGACTTCTTCGGAGCCCCGGATGGTTGGGTTCCGTCGCTATACGACCCGGCCACCGACGTCGACTACCAGATTCACGCGGCGTACTCGGGTGAAACCGGCGTCGCACCGGAGCCGGCATCACTACTCTGCCTCGCCCTGGGCGCGTTTGCGTTGATCATCAGACGCTTCTAGAAAGAGGCTGCGAGGGCTAAGAATCAGGAGGCCCCGAGGCGTTCACCCGAACGTCGCGGGGTCTCCCTGTGCGCAAATCCAGGCGCGCTCACGTCACGCGCACCAAGTCTAACGCCGGTTGCATCATCCGGCCGGGGCGTTCTAATACCTACGCACGGCGCGGCGGGCGCGTCGCTTGCGCCGCATTGGTCTATTCCACAAATCCCAGAGGATATCCATGACCGCCACCCCGGAGCTCATTTCGCGGAAGGTCCTTTTCGGTAATCCTGACAAAGCGTCGCCGCGGGTTAGCCCTGATGGGCGGCGATTGGCGTTTCTGGCCGACGTGAGGGGCGTGCTCAACGTCTGGGTCGGGCCGCTTGATGACCCGGCGTCGGCCAAGCCGGTGACCGACGACAAGTTTCGCGGCATCCGCCACTATTTCTGGGCCCAGACCAACGCGCACGTTGTCTACTTGCAGGATCGGGCCGGCGACGAGAACTGGCGCGTTTACGTCGTTGACCTGGATAGCGGTGAGACCCGGGACCTGACGCCATTCGAAGGTGTCCAGGCGCGTATCGAGGAAGTGAGTCCGCGCTTCCCCGACGAGATCATCATCAGTCTGAACGATCGCAAGCCTGAGCTCCACGACCTTTACCGCGTGAATATCCGCACGGGCGAGCGCACGTTGATCTATGAGAACGAGGGGCTTGTCGGCTTTAACCTGGACGAGGACTACAACCTGCGCATCGGCATGGCCATGCAGCCCGACGGCAGCGCTGATTTCCTCAAGCGCGCCGGAGACGCCTGGGAGCCGTACATACACGTCGATGCCGACGATACGCTGACCACCGGCCCGGCCGGTTTCGACAAGCTCGGCAAAACGCTGTACATGCTCGACAGTCGCGAGCGCGACACGGCGGCGCTGGTGCAGATCGATCTCGAATCCGGCGAGAGGCGGTTGCTGCTGGAGGACGCGCAGGCCGACATCAGCGATTACATGCGTCATCCCACCGAGCGCCACATGCAGGCCGCCGCGGTGACCTATGACCGCAAGTGCTGGCTTGTGCTCGACGAGAGTGTCGCCGGTGATCTGGACAAGCTCGGCGGCGTGTGCGACGGCGATATGGAGGTCGTAGATCGCTCGCTCGATGACAAGCACTGGATCGTGGCGTATATCCGCGACGATGGGCCGATCAGCTATTACCACTACGATCGAACGGCGGACGCTGTGAGGTTCCTCTTCACGAATCGCAGCGCGCTGGAAAGTGCCACGCTGGCAAAGATGCACCCGGTCATCATCTCGTCACGCGACGGCATGAAACTGGTGAACTACCTGTCGCTGCCGCCGCACCTCGACAAGGGTGGCAAGCCGGCCGAGCCGCTGCCGATGGTGCTGCTGGTGCACGGCGGGCCGTGGTATCGCGACGAGTGGGGCTATAACGCCGAGCATCAGTGGCTGGCCAATCGTGGCTACGCCGTGCTGAGCGTGAATTTCCGCGGTTCGACCGGGCTGGGCAAGTCGTTTATCAATGCGGCGAACAAGGAGTGGGGGGCCAAGATGCACGACGATCTGCTCGACGCCGTGAACTGGGCGGTCGAGACCGGCATCGCCCAGCGCGACAAGGTCGCCATCATGGGCGGCAGCTATGGCGGCTATGCGGTGCTCGTCGGCCTGACGTTTACGCCCGACGTCTTCGCGTGCGGCGTTGATATCGTCGGCGTGTCGAACCTGGTGACGCTGCTCGAATCGATCCCCGACTATTGGAAGCCGATGCTCGATCTGTTCACGACGCGCGTGGGCGATCATCGCACGGACGAGGGCAAGGCCTTTCTGACGTCGCGCTCGCCGCTGTCGCAGGTGGACCGGATCGCGCGGCCGCTGTTGATCGGACAAGGCGCCAACGACCCGCGTGTGAAGCAGGCCGAGAGCGACCAGATCGTGACGGCGATGCGGGAAAAGAACATCCCGGTGACATACGTCCTCTACCCCGACGAAGGCCACGGCTTCGCCCGGCCGGAAAACACAATGTCCTTCAACGCCATCGCCGAGGCGTTTCTGGCGAAGCACCTGGGTGGACGGTATGAGGAAGCAGGCGGGGATTTCGAGGGGGCGAGTCTTGAGGTGAAAACTGGGGCTGAGGGTGTGCCCGGGTTGGGGGAGGCGCTTGGGAAGTAGGATCTCAGAGTGAGTTGGGGGATGCGATGCACCCACACACACTGATGTTGGCGGCAGTGAAGGCGTTGGCTGTGTATTGCCTCGTGATGGCAGCAGCCGGTGCTGCCCAAATCGCGTTTCCGGCCATCGCGGGATTCTGGCTCACGGGTCGATTGGCGCCGCACCCAGCTTACTCTGTCGAAGCGCGCCTCGCCCTGCTGCCAGCGATTGTTCACTTCGGCCTTGCCTTCGGGCTCATCCTGTGTCGTCGCATGATCGCACGGTGGACTGTCCCCTTCGGTGGTCGCGTCTGTGCCTTGTGTGGCTGGGACCAAGCGTCCGTAGGACCGTGCGTCAATTGCGGCGGCGACCTTAAGAGCAACGCGTGCCACGGCCGGTTGGTGTGGTGTGAGGCGGCGGCACTCGCGGTGACGTTGCGCGGGGCGGCGATTCTGATCACCGCCATGACGCTCGCAAGGGTGGCAGCAGACGGTTCTACGTTCGTGCTAACTGACCTGCCCACGAGCTCGTCTGGCAGCCAGTGGTTGCTCTATCCGCTATTTCAATTGGCGCTGGCGGCGCTATTCTGTGTGCCGTCCTTCCTGTGGTCGAATCAACTTGCGCTAGTCCTGTGCCGCGATCCGAGGGCGCATAGCGGGAGCAAGCAATGAACGAGAAGGCGGCGCTGCGTTTCATGCTCAGGGTCGTCGGCCTGGCAGCCATCGTCATCGCGTTGCCGGGTCTGGCGCAATCGCTCGCGTGGGTGTTTTGGGGCCGATCCGCGTATCAGGCTCGCTGGGTTGGACAGCCGGAACCATCGTTGCTCGCTGATGTCGTGGCGGCCGTCGTTCCGGTGGCAATCCAGTTGGGAGCGGGACTGTATCTACTGACGGGACCACGCTGGTTGGTGAACTTGCTCGCTCGCGCCAGAGACCGCACGTGCCTGACTTGCGGCTACTCGCTCCGCGGCCTGCCCGACGAGGGCCGCTGTCCTGAGTGCGGCGATGCCTATCGCTTTGAACCGCCTGAGCGCGAGGAGCAGGCATGAAATACAAGACGGCGTTTCGATTGGGTGTGAAGCTGATCGGCTTGCTTCTGATCGGCAGTAGCATAGGTTGGGCGACCGGCACCTGTATAGCCGTCGGGTACACCGTGATGACCGGCGACTTCGGCAGCGTGTACATGTCCTACCAGTTGTCCGGGATGTTTCAACAAGGCATCGGCCTGGTCGTCGGCCTGTATCTCTTCTTCGGCGGCCGCTGGATCACCGACCTCGCCATCCCCAGCAATCGGCCCTATTGCCACGAGTGTGGCTACGAATTAACCGGTTTGCCCGGCGAAGGCCGTTGCCCGGAGTGCGGCACCGAATATCGCCGATCGGACCTGGAGGCGTCCTGATATTCCCAATACGCCAACCCGTCGAACCGGCTGCTGTGTACCACGGCTCTGTGAGCCGTGCGTTTCTTGCCGTCGCACAGCACGGCTCACAGAGCCGTGGCACACGCCCAGCTTCGCACGGCCGACTCGGGGGTCGGCCGCTACGGTTTGCCGCTACGGTATGCCGGTACGTTGACGGGTGAGGCGCGGCGGCTCGATGGCGCGCGTGCGGCCGCTGCTCGCTGATCAGGGACCCGCGCGCGGGATTGTGCCGCGGATGGCACGGTAAAAGTCCGTGAAGCTGGCGATTCCATACACCGCCGGATAGGCCAGCACGATCAGCAGGAGCAGGAGCACAAAGAACGCGCGGAGGCCGACCGCCGCGTTTCTGGCGCTGTCGCTCTTCTGTTTTTCCGCCGCCGCCAGGAAAGCTTCAAAGCTGTCGGCCTGTTGTGACCCGAGCTGCAACTGCTCGATCATCTCCCGCAACGTTCCGCCGCCGTTTGAAAAGGAGGTGACGAACGTCACGGACGCGACGAGCAAGCCGAGCAGGCCGATGACCAGCCAGGCCAGGACGAGCGTGATCGCGAAATGGATGATCACATCGACCAGGCGCGTGCGTAACAACTGGGCCATGCGCGCCAGAGCCTTCAGCGGGCCGGATTGGTCGACCACCACGATGCAGGGCATCAATACGCTGACCAGGATGCCCATAAGCAGCGTGAGATTCAGCGCCCATTGTGGCAGATATAGCAGGGCCATCAGCAGGGCGCCGATGCCCGAGCTCTCGTCCAGCGTGAAGACGACCCAACTGACCAGCCCAAAAACCGCCACAATCGCGGCAAACAGGGCGAGCATGCCGAGGAAAAGCGGGACAAAGCGGCGAATGCAATGCAGAAACGCGCTGCCGATGCCCGCCGGCCTGCCTTCGCGCTGCGCATGTACAAGATGAACGACGCCGCCGGCGACAACGCCCATCAGGGCGGCGGCCAATGCGAGCACGAGCAGGCTGACGATGCTCCGCGCGTTGTCGGAGCGCTTCGTCAGTTCGAATGCCAGGGTCATCATCACGCCGGTGACGATGGCCCAGATGATCGACGCCACAATAAAGAACACGAGTTTTCGGGCGCTAAGTGCCATGGCGAGACTTCCCAAGGCGCGCGTTACCGCGGCCCCGGCATCGGCACGAATCGACGCCGGCACTAACGGGGCGTGTTCTGACAGGGTTGGCGGTACGGCAGGGGGCTGCGATGGTGGGTCATCTGTGGTTGCGTCGGATGGTGCCGGTGCCGCGGCGTCGCTCGTCACGCGCGGCGGAATCTGAAACAGCGCATTGCAGGCGGGGCATCGTCCCTGCTGGCCGGCTAGGTTATCTGGAATCTTGAGTTTCTTTCGGCATTGTGGGCAGACCGCGACCAGCATGATCATCCCCTTTGAGCAAGTGCGCCCCGCCGAGATGCGCTCCCGCGACCGTCGTGTCGCGGCAATCGTAACCGAACCGGCGCCCGGATGGCAATCGTTGGTCAAGGCCGCGCGCCGGCACTCCGATACCACGCATGCCACAAACCTGACGATTGAGCAGGAGACTGCGCATGCGCCGACAGATTATCGATCCTACCCTCAACTTCGAGTGCGGCAGTTGCGGCTCGTGCTGCAGCCAGCCGTGGGATGTGGTTATCGAGCCCGATAAGGCGGCGGTTGTGGACTCGGTTGATTGGGCGGCCGATTGGCCCGAGATGGCCGGCGCGTCGCTCTATCGTTCGGTCAAGCGCGGCAACGGGAAGACGCTGGTGCTCGCGAAACGCGCCGATTTCCGCTGCGTGTTCCTCGACGCCGACAACCTGTGCCGTATCCACAAAAAGCTCGGCCCCGAAGCCAAGCCGGTCATGTGCGGGCAGTTTCCGCTGATCCCCAGCCGGGCGGCCGACGCCGACTACGTGTCGGTCAACTATGGGTGTCCGGCGGTGCAGGCGGGCAGCGGGGCGCGCCTGTGCGACCAGGCCGAAATGGTGCAACGATGCGCGCCGGTCTCGAAGCGGCCTGTCGAGCCGGAGAAGCCCGTGGCGCTGACGCTGGACAGGTCGCTGGCGCGCGACGATGCCACGAGGCTGATGAGCGAGCTACGCCGGTTCTTCGATGCATCGCGCCCGGGCTCAATCACCGCACGTTTTGTCCAGACGCTCGCCACGCTACGGCGTGTTGTGGAGATGCCGGACGACGAGTTAACCAGGGCGCTGGCGAATGGAACGCTCACCGACGATCTGGACATACCTGCCCTGGAGCCGTTTGAGTCGGCCGCCGCGGCACCGATGCCGAGCCGGTTCCTGTTCGCGATCACGCTGTTCAAGGACACGTTGCCGGTGGAGCAGGCGCACGAGCGCGGCATGAGCTTCCTGCGTCGCTTGACCCTCATCCCCAAGCTCATTTCACTGACGACGTTGCGTGGCGGATACGCCAGCCGGCTGCTTAAGCGCAATGTGAGGTTCGACGAAGTGGTCTCGTGCGCGGCCGATTCGCAGCTCGACGATGCGGGCACCGCACTGCTGTGCCGCTACATCACGTCGCGCATCTGGCAGCAGAACCCGGCGGGCACTCAGCTCCCGATCATGGCCGGCATGCACCAGCACATCCTCGACATCGGGGCCGTGGTGATGTACGCGCGGGCACTGGCCGGCGCAGAGCGACGACACACGCTCGATCTCGCGGCCGTAAAACAGGCGTTGCACCTGGTGGAGTTCAACCTGGCCTGCCAGGAACGCATCTATGCCCATGTGCTGAAGGACTGGCTCAGAAGCGCGCTTGATGCGCCGCCAGTGGCGTGGTCGTCGCTGCGAATGATCCGCTGTCCGGCGCCGCTGCGGGTGGTGGGGAAATAGCGAATGGCGATCAGCGTTCAGCCATCAGCGATCAGCTACGGACAGCAACGAACGTACTGGCCACGCTCGCTGCAAGCTGACCGCTGATGGCTGACGGCTGATAGCTGTTCGGCACTTCCCTGCGGTGCGTTGCGCAAAAAGATGGCGGGCCGCCCATAGTGAGCGGCCCGCCGGCGTGAGGAGTCAGCCAGGGTCCATTACTTGGAGAGTAGTGCGACGAACGGATCAATGTCGCCGTTGTTCACCAAGCCATCGTTGTTGACGTCATTGGCACAGAAGAAGTCACAGGTCGACGTCGGCAGCGCCTCCCAGGCGGCTTGACCAGCCGAGACCGCGACCACGAACGGATCGATGTCGCCATTGTTGACGAGCCCGTCGCAGTTCGAGTCACCCGGATCGAGGCAAGGCGGCCCCTCGATCAGCGTGTCTCTCCAGCAGGTGACGGCGTCGATGTCGTCGCCCAGGGGATCGCTCACCTGGAAGAACGTGCCCATCAGCAGCGAGCCGAAGAGCATGTCCGGCGGAAGGCCGCCTGACTCGTCACCCGGCGTGACCGGGTCGTCTTCGTCAACACTGAAGATCACGCCCAGCCCGTACAGCCCGGACGGATCGGTCAGGTAGACAAACTCGAAGGCATCGATGTCGACGTCATCGGGCAGGCCATAGTGGATCTCGTCGATGACCTTGACCGGACCGGCGGCAGTGGCCAGGTAGATCGCGCCGGGATCCAGCGTGAGGTTGGCCTCATGGTCGGGGCTGAAGTACCAGTTCGGGCAGAGCTGCCGATCAGGGACGATGTCGAGAGAATCGACGTCATCGTCGTCCTTGTCGTCGCCCGTATCCGGGTTCGGCGCGAGGCTGCCGTGTACGGTGACCTCGTCGGCAAACGGCATGACGGCCGCGATCGGCAAAGGCAACGTGGCCGCGGGCATCAGGTCGATTGCGATCACCTCGTCTACCGTAGCGGTCGAGCCGTAGCTGCTGACACCGGCCGGCGATGGGGCGGCCACCGGTACATCGCCCGTGATGTAACCGGGACGCATGTCATCGTCGAACGAAATGAGCAGGTGGTACGGGTCGTAGATGCACTGCGATACCATCGAACTGATCGGATGCGTCAGCGGCTCCTCGAGGGGCACGATCTCGGTAAGGTCAAGCTCGATCTGATCATGGCCGTCGAGGTCGAACCACTCGTAGTAATCCTGCGGCGTACCGTAGCCGACCGGAGCGGCCGTGGTGTAGTTGGGATCGGGCGGGTCCGGCCACGGGTCAAAGCCGCTGAAGATGAACGTGTCATCCTTGAAGCCGTCGCGACCGGGGTAATTGACCGGCGCGCCCTGCCACCAGTAGACGTCGCCCGGATCGAAGCCTTCGTCGCCGTCGCGCTGCGGATCGCTCATCTCGGTGTCAGAACCGATGTCGAGCGAGAACTCGATCAGGTAGGGCTCGGGCTCTTCAAACGTGGTCGTCAGGACGAAGGCAAGATCCCACGCCTCCTCGGCACCGATCATGATTGGGTCGCCATACTGGAACACACTACCGATGACCGGAGCCTGCGGCTGGTTTATACGAATCGCGGCGTCGTTCCAGACCGGCTGGCGTGTAAGCCAACCCCACGGATAGAAGTCCGCGCCAGCGGCGTTGACCGGCGCGATGCTCAGCCAGTACACATTGACGCCGTCCTCCTGGTAGAACCAGTCACTCTGCGGAATCAGGAAGTCATAGCGGAAAGTCGTCTCCGGGTTGAGCAACATCATCGGGTGGTAGTCGCAGCCGACGACATGCTCATTGAGCGCCGAGCGCGCCACCCACCACTCCTTGATCAGCCGGCCGGGGTGGCTATACGGGAACATGTTGCCGGGGTCATTGAGTGCCACGTCCGTCCAGATGCCGATGTGGAACGTCTGCGGGGCGTTCTGAGGCGGCTCCCACTGCCACCAACCGGGGTACGAGCCCCACCAGTGAATGTCGGTGATCGGGAGAGGCGTCTGGCAAAGGAAGTCGTCCGCGGCGATCGGGCCCAGCAGGTACTCCGAGTATTCATCCCAACCCCAGAAGCAATCGGGGAAGGGCTGATTCGGATCGGGATTGAACGAGGGATACTGCTCCCACTTGGTCTCGCCAAGCTTCGGCTCGACGGTCAGGTTGTGCCAGTAGTTCCAGAGCCCCGAGGGCGGCCCGCCGGGCGGCGGGACTGGGATCTGATCGACGACGGATCCATTCTCGTCGGCGATGAAGAGCTGGGCGTTGGCGATATTGAACGCCGGGTTGTTCATGTAACCGTCGGCGACCGGTGTGGCCGCCGCGGCGCCGGTCTGCGAGCAGTCAATCACGATGTACGTGCTGACGTCCCACGGAATGGTCTGACCGGGGCCGACGTTCCAGTACCACGAGCGCGTGTTGCCGTTGATGTCCTGGATGCCGAACGAAATCTGGGTGATGCCGCTGCCACCCCAGCTCGGCGGCAAAACGGCGACGGTGATGATGGCGTTCGCGAGGTTGGGGTCGGGGCCGTAGTCGTAGACCCAGGCGCTGGCGAACTGGTCACCGGGAACAGGATCAGGCCCCCAGGCCATGACCAGCCCCGGCGCCTCGAACGGGCCGCCTTCATCGTACGTGTAAAGCTGTGCCGGTTGGAACAGCGTCGAGGGGTAAGGATCACCCTCTTCGGTGTACATCATCCACTCGTCCATGTACTGGTCCCACTGTGTGGGTTCCAGCGGGACGATGTGCTCGCTCATGGCCTGGTTCCAGTCATCGAGCGAATCTAGAGAAAAGTACGGGTCGGCCAATACCGACGCGCTGCCTGCGAGCAATACTGCCGCACAGGCGAGTCTGAGCCAGATGGTTTGCGTGTTTCGTTGCATGATTGTGCCTCCCTATGCGCACTTGATCCAGTTGGCCGTGTCTGCACTAATTCCGGGGCTTCAAGGTCCCACGCTATCTCCTCCGTTGGTTCGCGGTGCGATCCGTTCGACATCAGGTAGACACCTGACCCGGCGCTTTGACACGTGTAGCCATTTTCTGTGGCCGGTCAGGGGTGGATTCTGCCAGGTTGTGGGGGGTGATGGAGGGACGCGGGTGGTGGTAGAGCGGTCAGCCGTCCTGTTGGCGTTGTAATGCGGCTACCACGCGCTTAGTTACGGCCTGGATGAACTCTGTGCGCTCGGACGGTGTCGCCTCGTTAGCAGCAGGCTGCGCCGGCGCCTGGTTTCCGCATTCCTGCGCGCCCTGGCCGCGGGCGAACTCGGTGTTGACGCACAGTGGAGAGGCGCTGCTGCGCCTCGGGTCCACGCCGGCCCCGAGCTGTTCGCGCAAGTCGAGCAACTCGCCCACCTTCTCCTCGGACAGACGCTCGACGTTGCCGATCTGCTTGGCCAGCAGCAGCACGCGGCAGTAAGCATCGAGGATTTCGGTATACCAGTAGGCACGCTCGACGCTCGGGCCCCAGCTCACCGTCCCGTGGTTGCTGAGCACGACGGTGTTGGCCTTGCCGATGAACGGGCGGACGGTGTCCGCGAGCGAGGGGCCGCCGGGTGTTTCGTAATCCGCGCGCGGCACCAAACCGAGGGAGATTTCGACCTCGGGCAATACGCACGACGGAATGTCAACCCGCGCGACGCCAAAGGCCGTGGCGTGGGGCGGGTGGCAGTGTACGACCGATCTGATCGACGGGTCCGCCTTGTAGATTTCAAGATGCAACAGCACCTCGCTGGTGCGCGGCCGCTTGCCCGAAAGCTGTCTACCTTCGAGATTGACCGTGGCCAGATCGTCCTCTTTCATGAATCCTTTGCAGATCTGTGTGGGAGTACAGACGATGACATCGTCCGGCAGGCGATGCGAGATGTTGCCGTCGTTGCCGGCGGCGAACCCCCGGTTATAGAGTCGTCGACCAATGTCGCAGATCTCTCTCTTTATTTGCCATTCGCTGGCCATTGGCGATCTGCTGCTTTCTGCGACCCAGTGGACACCTCTGCGGCGATTATCTGTGTGGTCGTTGGCGGTGTCAACGCAATCGGTGTGCGGCATGAGCAGGCAGCGCCAGCGGAAACCGGCGCCAAGAGCGCGAGCGTGCCAGAGCTGTCTGGGCAGGGCGGCTGACCGTGTTCGCCCGACGCGCGCACGGCGTGAACCAGTCGTGTGCGACCCTGACGTGACGCTACCGGGGCAGGAACAGCAGGAGGAACGTGCCGCCGATCAGCAGTAACAGCGTTGCCGGTTCGGGAATGGGCGTGATGAAATCCTGCGACGCCTCGCTGTACAGGCCCCACAGTGGCGCGCGTTTCGTCCAGGTCGATGGGGCGGCTAGCTCGTCGATCCAGGGTTGGGCGACGCTGGCGACGTCGGCTTCATATTGCCGCGAGGTATCCAGGCGGAAGTCCCCGCTGGCCAGGTCGAGTGCGTCGTCGATCTTCAGCTCCCAGATGATCACCTGAAAGGCCGCCGCGTGCACGCGGTCGGTCAAAGAGCTGGCCAGCGCGTTTTCCCAGAGCAACTCAAGCTGGTCGCGTTCCGGCGTGGTGATGCCGTCGAGCGCGTCCAGTGCGACCAGGTCATAGGGCCAGCCGGCCCTGTCTTGGGGGAAATTGGCGAATCGAACGGGTTGATAGGGGTCGATGCAGTAGGTTGTCAGAGGTGTCCAGCCAGCGCCGTAGTCCGCCTCGAACGCGAATGTGCCTGAATAGAGAGATGTGAAACTGCTGCCATCCAATGTCGCGTGCAGCCGGCTGGTTGTGCCGGTTCGATAATACCCCGATCCGCCGGCCTCGTCGCGGACCATCACTATTGGCCCGGCATTCGCGGGTGTGACGCTCACCAGGCTTATCACGATGAATGCCACGACTGCGGCGATAATCAAGCGGCTCATGCTGGTTCACTCCTGCTCGGGTACTCGGACCATCGCGAGCCGACACACGGGGCTGTGCGCGCGGACCTGAATCGACACCTCGCTTGTTTAAGCGTTCAATTGATCGGCGTGATGCGACAATCGATACAGGTTGTTTGTGGTGTGAATATCCGGTGGGAAATGGTTATCGCGCGTGCGGCCGGTGTTTATCGGGGGTAGGGCACGTGCGAAACGGCAGGGCCGCCCGCCGGCTGCGGGCCGAGCGCCAGCTCAGTTCAGGTCGAACAGGCTGTTGTCGTCGTCCGCGCCAAACCAGCCGATCCGCCATACCTCGGGATCGCCGACGTATACACCGCTCTTCCAGGTGTACGTGCGGCTGCGGTTGTCGACGTGCCCGTCACACCAGGCGGTGTTGCTTCGGCCGCTGTGACGAAAGTGGATCGACGGGTCCATGCGGGCATTGAAGTGAATGTATTGCGGGTGAAAGCGCGGCTCGGCGAAGCTGTACTCGATTACGCCGTCAGCGATCGACGCGAACGCCGTGTCGGCGAACATCAGTGTTTGCGCGGGCCGGGTGACACGCTCGGACATCACGCCGTAAAGGTCCGTGAGAATCTCCCACGATCCGTTTCGGCGCGGCCGCATCACGCGTCCGACATATGCCTGGTTGTATCCGTACCCACCACAGCCGCTCTCGAACGCGCCGGTCCGTCCGGTGACTTTCCGGCGGAAGCCGGGGCATGCTCGCACGGCGACCTGGCCCGACACGTAACCGACGAGCGGACCGCGCAGTGGGTCGAACGGTTGGGACTTGCTCGCGCGTATACCGTGCCAGCGGTGTAGATTGCGGACACGGATGCCGGCGGCTCCCGGGCAGAAGCGGCCCTCGTTATCTGCGGTGTAGGCGGTGTTGGCGATGGCGAGTTGCCGAATGTTCGAGGCGCATACCACGGCACGCGCTTGCGCTCTGGCGCCGCTCAGGCCGGGTAGCAGCACCGCCAGCAGCAGCGCGATGATCGCGACAACCACGAGCAGCTCGACCAGCGTAAAGCCGCGGACGGCTGAGGCGCGGATGTGGCGGCTTGTCGAGAACCTGGGCATCTGCGTTCCGTCACGGCCCTGTGAATGCCGACTGGAACCCATACCAGTCGGCCAGGTCAAGATCCTGGTCCTGATCAAAATCCATCACCCGGCATGGGCTGGGCGGAATCAGCTCGCCCACGCCGCCAAAGCACTCGCGCATCTGCGCGAAGTCGTCGCCATCGATGTCGCCGTCGTTGGCGACATCGCCGAACTGACCTTCGGCGACGTCGGTCACCGCGTCAATCTCTGTTGAGAGCTCACCCAACGGTGGATTGAACGAGACGAAGTTTACGCCGACGGTTATGCGAATGAAATCGAACCCATCGAGATTGGCCGGCTGCCAGGTCGTGGCGTCAACCGCCCAGGCGATGTCGAATCCGTCACCGCCGCCAGCGCCTGGTGTTATGCCGACCTTGTACGGGTTGTCCGGTCGTGTGTAGAAACCGTTAGGCGCCGCCAGTATCGGCAGTCCGACCGTCGGCGAGAAGTCGGCGTAGCCGAAGATCGCCTCGGTCTCGGCCTCCGGCCCGTTCGGATTCTCGACAATGATGGCGTCGAAAATCGCGGGCGGCAGGTGGTAGCCCTCGGTGGTCCACGTCCCGGATTGGCCGGGTGGGATCCAGCTTTCGTCCAGCGGCGGGTAATTCGGGTCGAGCACGTTGTCATCCCAGGTTTGCCATTCATACTGGCTCGGCTCGAAGTGGATGTGCGAACCGGGGATCAGGTACCAGGGATCATCGGCGAGCTCGTTTGCATTTGTGTCGCGGCTGATCTCGATCACGCCGCACTCGGCCCACTTACGGTTTGGGTTGCCGCTGACCCACAGGGCGTTGCTGTAGACGATCGCATCGAGCCCGAACGGATTGGCGGGGTCGTCGAGGACGGTGTGATCGAACGCCAGCGTGAGCGAGCCGCCGAACCCGCCGAGTGAAACCAGGGATTCGTTGCTGGGGATGTTGGGATCCATGCCGATCGGCCAGCCGATGGCGGCGGCCGGGTCGTTGAACAGGGGATCGTTTACGAACTGGCCGGGCGCCGGTTGGAAATCGATCACGGTTGTAGCGTACGGTTGCTCAGCGCGCGCCGATCGTGCGGCGACCAGAGCCAGTGCAAAACAGATAATCGGTACAGATTGTCTATACATCACGCCTTCCATTACGCGTGGTACAAATACCCCGCCGGCCCCGGATGGATCTCACGCCGATGGACTGCCGGCGCTACATGTATGGGGATGCTCCCACCAACGCTTGAAAGCGGCGGGAAGCGCGATCACCCTGCGGGCCGCGCTCCCCGCCCTTCCATCCCATCCGGAACGCACCTATATCAGGCGCCGGTACGGCAGCAGGCACAGGCCCACGGCCAGTAGGTATAATGAAGACGGTTCCGGCACCATCGTATAAATCACTGCTTCACTACCAGTACCCCAGTCGTTCTTTCCCAGGAAATAAACGCTTCCGTCGCGGGCGTACATGTCAGTCACCACGTTTGTGGCTGCGCCTGACAGGGTGCCGAGCGACGTCGTTATTCCGGTCTGGAGGTCGTACGTGTATGGATCGAGTCCGGTCCAGGTTGAGTTGTACTGCGTCCCGAACAGGCTGGTCCCGTCGCTCTCCATGACCGGCGAACCGTTGCCGCTGACAAGAAAATCAGCAATCGCGTCAGCCGACGTGTAAGGCCCCGGCTGTATTCCGGTGAGGCGCTCAGACACCTGCTGCGCGGAGTAACGGTACATGTGGTTGTCGTAGTCTCCGCCGACACTCCACGCACCGGCGAAGAAATCTCCTTCGGGGTCGAATCCGCAACCACCGCTGGCGTCGGCCGGCAACTCGGCGAAGACGTTGTAGCCGTCGGTCTCGTCGAGATAGAAGCTGACGTTGACGTTCGCGGCGCTGAGACCCGTGCCGAACACGCGCTGCCCGTTTGTGCACAAGCCGTACACGCCGATACTGGCCGACTCATCGATGATCTCGGTGGTCGTCCAGCTCAGGCCGTCGAAAGTCGTCTTGCAGAGATTGGCATGACTGCCGGTGGGGTAGCTGGTGGCGTGCGTCCAGTAGACCTCGCCGTTTGCCACGGCGATTGCGTCGGGGAAATACGTGTCTTGCGCGTACGCCGGTGAACGGGCGATCTCGGTCGTCGCGGCGCCATCGAAGAGTCTCACCACGTTCTGGAACTGCCCGCCGCCAATGGCCTCGGCCCCGTAGATGTAGAGAGCACCACCCTCGATAGCGAAGTGTGCGACGCCGCTGCCGGACCAGACTTCGTTTGCGACGAAACCCGGGGCCGGTGTGAAATCAAGCTGCGCGACGGTGGTGCCCATGGCGCTCCAGGCAGTCACCCCCACAACCAGTAGCCTCAATCCTCTCACTTGCAACCTCCTCCTCGAAAGCAGCTTCCTTCCCAAGAACCTCAGCCGCCGCGGCCGCTCCTCCAAGGGCCATTCGACAGTCGAGGGCGCGCGCCGGCAATAGACGGCGCAGCGCTGCACGTCCGAGGGTTACGGTTGTCAAGCGCACAGTGCATGCCGCGTGGGCAGGCGAATTCACTTGTAGCATGGGAAGCCCGCAGGCTTTACCGAAGTGAGTGTACGTAAACACCGACCTTCCCTCGAAGGCATTCCGATGTATGGTCTGACTGGCAGGTCTTCTGACTTCCGGGCGTTGCCGAGCACACCATCTCGCGCGAGGCGGCTCAGCGGCCTACTAGCTGCGTCTTCTCAGCCCGCCAAGGCGGGCCAATGACTAACCAGGCAGCGTTCGTTCCCGGTCACAGCGGCGGGGCCGCTCCGGATTCTCACCGGATTCCCTATTCTTCCGCACACCACGAGTGCGCGAACACCAGCAACCGATGTGCGCAGGCTAACAAGTTGGCGCCTTGGGGTCAAGGGTGATGTGGGCGGGGAGGAGGCCACAAGGCCACAAGGCCACAAGGCCACGAGGCGGCAAGGCAACCAGGCAACTAGGCAACCAGGTGACTGGGCGCGCGCACGGAGCTTTGGTTACGCGCTTGTCGCTGGTTCGCTTGGTGTGTTGTCTGTTGTCCGCTCGGTGTTTCGGAATGTCAGGAGGCTGACGATTACGTTTACGACCAGGGCCGCGATGAAGGCGATCGTCAGGTTGTAGATGTGTACGCCGGTGGCTTGCTGGATTTCCTTGGAGTAAAGCGTGGGCCAGTACAGGGCGATGCCGAAGCCGACCATCATGCCGGCGAGGCAGCCCAGGTATGACGCGCGTTTCCAAAGCAGTGCCAGAATCACCTGCGGGCCAAACGACGCGCCAAGCACCGCCCAGCCGTAAGTGAGCACGTACACATAGACGCGCACTTCCTGGTTCAGCACCGACACGGCGGCCAGCACACCCAGCGATACAACAGTCAGGCGGTTTACCAGCATGTGCGATGCGCCACGGGCGCGACGAACCACCCGGGCATAAAGGTCATTCGCCACTGAACTGGCCGCAACGACAATCTGGCTGTCCGCGGTCGAGCAGATGGCGGCCAACACCGCGGCGAGCACCAGCCCGGACATGAGCGGTCGCAGCATGTGCAACGACGCCAACACCAACCCGAGTTCGCCGTAGATCTCCTTGTTCTCCACCATGGGTGTGGCCCAGTCGGCGCCGGCTTCGGCCATGGCTCGGGCAAAGAGACCGACCGTCACCGCGCCCCAATACACCAGCGCGCCCCAGACGATTGCGACAATCCCGCCGACAATCGCCGCTCGGCGATCCTTGAGTGCCATGAAGCGCACAAGCACATGCGGTTGGCCGGGATAGCCGAAGTTGATTCCGAGCGCGCCGCTTCCGAAGATGAAGCCGATGAACGCGAAAATACCCACTCGGGGGCAGAATTCGAGCAGCTCTCCGCCGCCGGTGCCAAGGTGTTGTGCGATGAATTCCCACCCGCCCTCGTGCATGAAGAGGTAGATCGGGAAGACCACGAGCGTCCCGACCATCAGCAACGCCTGAAGAAAATCGGTCCAGCAGACGGCCCTGAATCCGCCGGTGGTCGTGTACAGCAGGACGATCAGCCCGCCCATCAGCACGCCGTACTGGTAGCCGCCCCACTCGGTTGGGATGAGGCGGCCGGGGTTAGTGAATACGGCCAGCGGGCTGGCCGGCGTCTGGGGAGTCGCCGTCGCCTCAGCCGTTTCGACGGCCTGTGGCGCCGTACCGGCCACGTGGTCGATGATCACACCAAAGGCCTTGCCGGCGGCCGCGAACTGGGCCGACACGTAAAGGAACATGGCGACCAGGATCACGATCACCGAGAGCGTGCGCAACAGCGGGAGGCGTTCGCGAAAGTTGAAGGAGAAGAAATCCGGCAGTGTCAGGGCGTTTAGCGTTCGCGCGCGATCGCTCATTCGGCCGGCGATAAAGAACCAGTTGAATGCAAAACCAGCCAGGCATCCGGGGATGATCCAGTACGCCTTGACACCCTCCGTAAAGGCCCAGCCAACCAGTCCCAGGGTCACCCAACCGGATTCGCTCGACGCTGACGCCGACAGGGCCGCGACCCACGCGTTGAGCGAGCGGCCGGCCAGAAAGTAGTCTTCATCGCTGCGCCGGGCAAAACGGGCGGACCAGAGCCCGATGAGCACAATCGCCAGCGTATATACGACGAACGCGCCGATCACGACCGGGAGATTGACATCCGACATTGCGCCCTCACTTATGCCGCGGACAAAGACATGCACCAACCGCTGCCACGTGGATTATGCAGGACGCGCCGGACGTCAGCAACCGGAGTGGCGGAGGTAGGGCAGGTCGCGCCGGGCTCGACCTACCCTACACTGTGGACGTACTCTACGTGATATGGATGCTGGGTTTGAACATTTTGAGCATACGGCGGATTTGGGGACGCGCGTTTGGGCGCCGTCGCTGGTCGCGCTGGTTGAGCCCGCCACGCGCGGCTTTTATTCGTGCATCGGCGAGATTGTGGCGTGTGGCGGTGAACGTCAGGTCGGCTTCGAGTTTGCCGGCGACGACCCGCCGTATCTGCTGCACGACTATCTCACCGAGTTGCTGCACTGTTTCGAAACGCAGGGCCGGATCGTGGGCCGGATCGGCGACGTGCAATTCGATGACCGTCATCTGAGCGTGCGGGCCGGGCTATGTGATGTGGATCGTGATGCCAGCGCGCTGCAGCGCGAAGTGAAGGCGATCACGTATCATGAACTGGACATTCGCCAGGTACAGAACGGCTACGAGGCCACGTTTATAGTAGATATATGATCAAACCAGCGCGCGGAACACGGATGACTGACCGGACGTCGATCCCACGAGCTGACCGCTGATCGCTCTCAAGGAGCTGCAAACACCATGGGCAAACGCGGCTACGACGGCCCGCTCGAACGCCTTGACGAGAATCGCTGGCGCATTCCCAAAGCGCACCGGGCTGACATGCGCGTGGACGGCATCATCTATGCAAACGCCGCGCTCATCGACAAGATTCGCCAGGACAACGCTCCGGAGCAAGTTGCCAACGTCGCGTGTTTGCCTGGCATTGTCAGTGCTTCGCTCGCCATGCCCGACATTCACTGGGGTTATGGCTTCGCCATCGGCGGCGTTGCGGCCACCGATCCGGCCGAGGGCGGCGTGATCAGCCCGGGCGGCGTCGGCTACGACATCAACTGCGGCGTGCGCCTGGTACGCTCCGATATCGACTACGCTGATGTAAAGGGGTGCGTGCCCGCGCTGGTTGATGCGCTGTTTGACACGGTGCCGTGCGGCGTTGGCAGCGGTGGGGCGAGCCGGTTCAAGAAGCCCGAGTTGGGCCAGTTGCTCGAACGCGGCGCGCGGTACGTTGTTGAGCGCGGCTATGGCAGGCCCGAAGACATCGAGGTTACCGAGGCCCACGGATGCCTTGAGAACGCCCGGCCGGGTTTCGTGTCGGAGCGCGCGTTCGAGCGCGGGGAGACTCAGTGCGGGTCGCTCGGGGCCGGCAACCACTTCCTGGAGGTCCAGGTTATCGAGAAAATCGAGGACGAAGAGGCCGCCGGGGCCTTCGGGCTCGCCGTCGGGCAGGTGTGCGTGATGATCCACTCCGGTTCGCGCGGCCTCGGTTACCAGGTGTGCGACGATGCACTCAAGGCTCTGCGCGACGTGCCGAAGAAGTACGGCATCGAACTGCCCGATCGGCAGCTCGTCTGCGCGCCGGTGCACTCGGATGAGGGGCAACGTTATCTGGGCGCGATGCGCGCCGCGGCGAACTACGCCTGGGCCAATCGGCAGATCATGACTCACCTCGTTCGCCGCGCGTTCGAGAAAGCCCTGAGCCGATCCGCCGACCAACTCGGAATGCGGTTGGTCTATGACGTGGCCCACAACATCGCGAAGATTGAACGCTTTGACGTGGATGGTGTGGAGCGCTCTTTGTGCGTACACCGCAAGGGGGCCACGCGCGCCTTTCCAGCCGGGCATGAAGACGTGCCGGCGGCCTATCGCCAGGTGGGGCAACCCGTGCTCGTCCCCGGCGATATGGGGCGTTACAGTTACATCCTGGTAGGCACGCCCGGAGCGATGAGCGAGACTTTCGGCAGCGCCTGCCACGGCGCGGGGCGCTTGATGTCGCGCACCGCCGCCAACAAGGCGGCCAAGGGCCGGTCGATTCACCGGGAGTTGCTCGATCGCGGCGTGTTTGTGCGTTCCAAGAGCCGCGCCGGTCTTAACGAAGAACAGCCGGCCGCTTATAAGGATGTCGTGCAAGTTGTCGACGTGTTGCACGATGCCGGTATCAGCAGGCGCGTGGCGCGCCTGCGCCCCGTCGGCGTTGTGAAAGGCTAGAGCCTACTGCGGGACCGATGTGGTACCGGTTTTCAACCGGTGCGGTTGGGCTTAACTACCGCATGAGCATGCGGGTCAAATACAGGAAGTCTCAATGAAGTACGCGATCATCCTCCCCGACGGCGCCGCGGACGAGCCTTTGCCGCAACTTGGCGGGCGCACACCGCTGGAAGCGGCGAATATCCCGCACATGGACTGGGTGGCGCGCAACGGACGCCTGGGCAGAGCGCTCACCGTGCCCGCTGGGTTTACGCCGGGCACTGACGTGGCCACGATGGCGTTGCTGGGCTATGACCCGCACGAATACTACACGGGCCGCGCGCCGATTGAGGCCGTGGCGCGCGGGCTGAGCGCCGGTCCTGACGAGATTATCTTCCGCTGCAACTTCGTTACGATTGCGGATGGGTGCATGAACGATTTCACGGCCGACCATATAGCGCAGGATGAGGCCGAGCGTCTGATCGCCGATTTGAACACGCTGTTCGCCGGCGACAAGTGCCGCTTCCACGCGGGCGTGTCATATCGCAATCTGTTGATCCTCGGTGCGGCGGCGGACTATGAGCTGCGCTGCGCGCCGCCGCACGACATTCCGGGTGAACCGGTCGCCGATCACCTGCCGGCGGGGCAGGGGCAGGATCGCGTGCGTGCGATAATGGACACCGCGGCGGATATGCTGCGGGACCATCCGATCAACGAAGCGCGGCGGGCGGCGGGGCGCGTGCCGGTGAGTGATATCTGGCTGTGGGGCCAGGGACGTCCAAAGCCGGTTCCGCCATTTCGCGAACGATTCGGCGTTCGCGCCGCGGTCATCACCGGAGTGGACATCATTCGCGGGCTGGCGCTGTCCATGGGGATGGAACTGATAGAGGTTCCGGGTGCCACGGGCTATATTGACACGGACTACGTCGGCAAGGGCACGGCGGCGGTGCGGGCCCTGGATGACTATGACCTGGTGATCGTACACGTGGAGGCGCCGGACGAAGCGGGCCATCTTGGCGACGCCGGCGAGAAGATTACAGCCCTCGAGCGCACGGATGATCTCGTGGTCGGGCCTGTGCTTGACCGGCTGCGTGAGGATGATGCGTGGCGTGTGCTGGTTGCTCCGGATCACCCGACACCCGTGGCGACGACGGCACATTCGGCCGAGCCGCCGCCGTTCTGCTATGCCGGCCACGACATCAAGCCGGTCGAGCGACGGCCGTTCAATGAGAAAGATGCGCGGGCCGGCGGCTGGATGGTTGATCCGGCACACGGTCTGATGGACCTATTCATCAGCCGTTGACGGTGCCTCCCGGGCGGGCGGTGATGGGGCAGTTTGCCGTGCGGCGCGACACTCGGTACATTGCGTGGTGAAGAGGCTAACCGTTGCCGGCGAGATGAATTGGGGAGACGAAACGATGTCTTACCGAATCACCAAGGAACACGTTTGGGTCGGTGCGCTCGATGATCGCACCGGCGCATTGGCCGAAAAACTGCAAGCCCTGAGCGAGGGCGGGCTCAGCCTGGAGCTGATCATCAGCCGGCGTCAGGCGATTGGCGGCGGGCTGTTGTTTGTGTCGCCGTTGCGCACGCTCGAAGAGATAGAGATTGCACAGCAGGCCGGCCTGGCCCGTGACCACAGCTTCCGGGCCGTGCGTATCGAAGGGCCTGACATGCGCGGGCTCGGGGCGCGCATTGCCAAGGTGGCTTCGGACGCGAACGTGAGCCTGCGCGGATTCTCAGCGCTGGCCCTGGGCGATCGACAGGTTACAACGCTGGCATTCGATAACAGCGATGATTGCGACAAGGTCAAGAAGCTGCTCGAAGCGGAGCTGGGCGGGGACTGACAGGCACGACACACCAAGGCATTCGTCGTTCCCCCACGGCAAGCCATGGGGCACCCGCAAATGTAGCGGCCTGCGCCTCGCAGGCCGTCGCACACCGAAACCGCCCATTCGCGTCATCGGTCCGCGCCGCGAGCCGCCACGGCCCAGAGCGTTCGCGCGATTGCGCCCGCGCGCAAAAACGCCGGGCGGACAACGGCGGCTGCCCACCCGGCGGGTGTTACGAGTGTTGCTTTCGCTGCTACAGCTTAGCGGCGACGGATCGCCAGGAAGCCCAGACCAAGCAGAAGCAGGCTGGCCGGCTCGGGCACACCGGTGATCTGAACGTTATCAATGGCCAGATCCTCGTCACCTGAGTCAAGCTGCCAGGTGATGCGGAGGTCCAGCGTGCTGCCGGTGCCGCCAATGGCCGCACTGAACGGAGCAAACGTGCTGGTAATGGCCGGGCCGTCGCCAGTGCCATCGAAGTCCACGTCAATGCCCGGAACTGCGTTGTAAATGGTCTCATTCGGAATCGACTCGACCCACAGCAGATTCTGATAGCCGCCGCCGTCGATCTGGTAGTCGACGTGGACGTAGTCGGGCAGGTCCCAGTCCTCATTGGTCCCGTCGTCATCTTCGGCGAGATCAATGCCGAACACCAGACCGGTGAAGCCGGCGATGTCGATGCCGCTGAAGTCCATCACGAGCGGCAGCGTGGCGCCTTCGCCATCGAGGTCCATGCCGTTGAAGATGCCACCATCGGCGCCGAAGTACTCGACGAACGTACCATGGGTGAGCGGACCAGAGGTGTTGAACCAGAAGTCACCCGCTCCGTCCGAGAACTCCGGCGTGGAGGTGGTGTATTCGACCACGATGTCTTCGAAATCTTCGATTAGCAGGGTTGTCTGGCCAATGGCCGTTGTGGCCATCGCCAAGACAGCGATTGAAACAAGTACTTTGTACATCTTATTCTCCTCCAAGTGCCTCTAGGGCGTTTATTTGCACCGCGCGGGCATTGCCGCGCATATTAGATTACTGCACAAACTAGCGGCGACGCAGTGCGAGCGCGCCCAACGCGAGCAGAAGCAGCGAAGCCGGCTCGGGAACGATGTTGATCGTGTACGGATCCTGGCCACCCGCGCCGTAGTACGCGTTGTTAAACGTGCCGGGGGTCAGGCCACGGTTCGCACCGTAGGCCGAGGTGCCGCTGTACTGAATCTCGCCGGTGGCGGCTTCCGTGTACGGGCCGACGGTGGTGAACGCCGCGCCGGTGTAGGCCGGCGAAGTCCAGGCCGGGCCGGTGCCGCTGTAGGCGATGTTGAGGTCGTGATCGAACGTGTAGTTCCAGCTCACGACGCCGAGCTGAGCCTGCGGATCGTCAAAGACGAAGATGGGCTCGTCATAGCTGTAGCCCAGCCGGCCTAGCGACTGGTAAGTCGTGATGTCACCGGCCGTACCGGCACCATCGTAGTCGCCGAACGCCTGGCTGAATCCCAGGATGGAGTTCGAGCCGGGTGTGTCGCTGTCATACTCCCACTCGTCGACGACCGCGCCCAGATTGTTGAAGAGCACGATCGAGTCATTCGGGCCGTTCTGGATTTCGTCCGAAACCCAACCGGCGGGGGTGTAGTCCGGCGCTCCAAACACGGCCGCAGTGGTGGCGTCGAAAATGCCCATCACGTAAAAGCCACCGTCGCCGCCCCACGGGCTGCTGAAGTCATTCGGGATGCTGCCGGTGAGTGGGTAGGCTGCGTACTCTGCGCCCTGGTTGTACAGCTTGATCGTCCAACCAGTCAGATCAGTGCCGGCCGCTCCAGTCAACTCGATCCACTCGGTCATGTCTGTGCCGGGGCCGTTGTAGTCGACCTCGTTGATCGCGACCTGCCCGAAGGCGACCGATGTCAATGCCGCTATCGCGGCAAAACAAACTACCTTCCTCATTGCAATCCTCCTCCGAGACTTGATCCTTAAGACAACAGGCCAGCACCGACTGAACCCGTTCGATGACCGCCAACCTGTACGCCAGAACAGGCGCATCTCGTGCGGCCTCCAGTATCTCAAAGCTGAAGCATCGTCCTCCTCAAGACGACCTCCATTTTAAGGGAGCGCGGCCTCGCGCCAAGAACACTTTTTGAGAATTCAACGAGTATTTACGGGGCTCTGGCGAAAAAACGGGATTGTGCGCCGCGGTGGCGCGGCGGAATATCAGCACCCGCCGGGCTCACGTGAGCTTGCGATGGTGGTCGGCGTACCAGCGAATCTGCTGAGCCATTCCAATCATCACATCCGCCTCGTGGACGGTCATCTCAAAGCGTCCGAACAGGTGGCGGATGGCGTATTTCAGCTTATCCGGACTCTGATCCGAGAAGAAGCCGATATTATCGAGCGCATCGAAGAGCTTGGCGAACAGGATCTGCTTGCGCTGGTCCGGCGCCGGTTCATGGTCAATCGCACGCGGCAGCAGGGATTCATCACGCAGGCCGTGCCACGCCTTGCGCACCTCGTAGCAGACGATCGTCACCGCCGCCGCCAGATTCAGCACGGGGTATTCGTCATCCGCCGGAATCGTGATAATCCGGTCAAAAAGCAGGAGTTCGCGGTTGCGGAATCCGAAGCTCTCGGGGCCGAAGGCTATTGCGACCGGGCCGGTGCGTGCCTGCGCGAGTGCCTCGCGGGCCGCCTCGTGGGGGACGATGGCGGCTTGCCTGCGGTAGAGGCCGAGCTTTGACGACGTGGCGTAGGTCTTGACGCAGTCGTTGAGGGATTCTTCGAGCGTGTCGACGGTCCGGGCCCGTTGCAGGACGTGCAGGCCGTGGCTGGCGTAGGCGATTGACTGTTCATGGTCGGTGGGGTTTTTAGGCGCGACCAGCACTAGCTCGGCGAGGCCCATGTTCGCCATCGCTCGGCTGACCGCACCGACGTTGGTCGGTCCGGTCGGGTGGTACAGCACGATGCGGATGCGGTCGAGCATGGGGGAGTTATAAGAGATTCAGGGAACGGGGAACAGGGAACGGGGAACGGGGAACGGGGAACAGGGAACAGGGAACGGGGGCTGGAACACGGGTTGTTGGATAAAGGGTGGGGCGACCGGCCCTTCCGTTTTTGTTCCCTGTTCCCCGTTCCCCGTTCCCTGTTCCTCGCCACTCACAGCGGCTTTAGCTTTGGCGTGCCCGCGGCGCGGGGGAGGCTCGTCGGCAGGGGGTTGTCCTTAACGTACACCGCCAATGCTCGTGTGCCGTGGGGGGCCGGCAGGTCGTAGAGCCAGGTGGACACGTGCGACATGCGGCAGCGGCCGGCGGCGCGCTCGCCGCGCGCCACGTCCGCCTCGACCGACTGCGTGCCGCGATAAAACCACGCCTGCCCGCCCGGCCTGATGAAGCCGGCGGCATACTCGATACACACACGCAAATCGCCAACCGCGCGCACTGTGACGGCGTCAAAGCTCTCACGGTACGCCGCATCGTGTGCGAGCGTCTCGGCGCGGCCCCAAAGCGTCTTCACATCATCCAGGGCCAACTCACGAATAATCCGATCCAGCGCATCCAGTTTCTTCCGGGTCGCATCCAGCAATGTCACGCGCAGCCCCGGGCAAACACAGGCGATCGCGATGCCCGGCAAGCCACCGCCCGTGCCCACATCAAGCAGGCTTTGCGGCCTGGCCTCCTCCAACGGTCTCAGCAGCGCCAGACTGTCGCAGATATGTTGTCCCCACAGAGCGCGCGGCTCACGCGTGCCGGTCAGATTGACACGCGCGTTCTCGGCAAGCAGCGCGTCAACAAAGCGCCCCAGGAGCGCGTACTCGGCGTCGTCAAGCTCATACCCCGCCGAACTAAGCTCGGTTTGTGTCATGGGGGAAAGATAAGGGGAGAATGCGGAATGCAGAAGGCAGAATGCAGATACTCGCGCTCGAAACCCGTTTTGCACTCGGTAGCGCGTTTCTGGCTTCTGACCTCTGACCTCTGACCTCTGACTTCGCCATTTGAGCCCCAAACGCCCCCGCGATATAACCCTGATCGTTGGACAACTAAATGCCAGCGGCGGCAGTCGCCGCTGTTCGACGGGATGACTCATGACAAGACCAACGGCGCTCCTCGCCAGTGCATGCCTGTGTGGCGTTCTGGGGGGATGTCCGTTCGTGACGCCTGACGGCGGGCTGTATTACGTCGAGCCGTCGGCGTCATGCCCGGAAGTGGCCAACGCGCAGGGTTGCCCACTGAGCGCGCCGGGGTGGACAGCGGCGGACGGCTGGTGTCGTGACACAGTGGCCCCGCTGGTGACGCACGTCGGGGCCGACTCGTGCTATCGTGGTTACGGCGATGAGTACGGCAGTCAGTGCTGCTACGACGAGGCCGGCTGCCTTATTGGTGATGATGAAGGCTCCATGGCGGGGACGCCTGACATTGTCGGGCCGGCGTCGGGCGAGCTCATCGACGGTACGTGTGACTGGTTCAGCCGTCCCTGGCAGGTGTTTCTGCACTGGTTATTCGATGTGGCGCTGGCGGGGTTTGATATTCCGTCGCAGTGGGCAGAATCGTGCGGGTGTGAAGCTTAGGTCGCCGCAGGCACTACACAGTACCCCAAGCGCCAGCGTCGGATTTTCGCCGATCGCTCACGCTTGGGGTACTGAATGGCATCGCTCGCGGTGCCGTGTACGGCTGCTTAATCGGGCACCGTGAAGTCCTGGAAGATGGCCATCGTCTCATTCGCATCGAGCAGCACGACGCGGAAGACGAAGTCAGACGTGAGCAAGTCCTGCGCACACGCCCCATCATCACCATTGGTCAACGCGACGGTTCGCTCCCAGACGCCGGTCTCGTCTTCGAGCTCCTCGAAATCGAAGCTTCCCCAGCGGAATGAGAACGTCGGATTCACATCGGCGGCAACCACGCTCGTCGGTGGCTCACCTTCGATATGAGGCGTCACGTAGATGTTGTGTACGCCGCGCGGCGCGGTGACGGCAACGCGAATCGTCATCGTGCAGTCCTCGTTGAACCGATACGCGATGCTGTCGATCGACGGGAAGCCGGTCAGCCCGTCGACACCGTCACGGAGCGTCCAAACGCCCTTGCTGGAGCCGGCCACGAACGTCTGTCCATCATCGCTCATGCGGATGTTGCCGCTATCCACACCGGGCGCATCGTCGAACAGCCCCGTGCCGGCGGGCAGGCGGCGGCCCGTAGCCACGTCCACCAAAACACTGTTGCCGCTGCCGGGGCCGTAGGCTCGCGAGGTGCGGTAGTACACGCGGTTCCCGTTGTCAGATAGCTGGCCCGTCACCGACGTACGGCCGTCGCCGATCTCCTGGCGTGTGTTGCCATCCGTCGCCTGGACCATGAACGGCGTTGGGGCGTTGAGGTACTCCTCCTCAATCGTGTACCCGATCGTGTCGCCATCATCGGTGATGCTCACCTCGCGCGCGAGCTCCGCCGGAGCGGGCACGGTCTTCATGGTCAGTGTGGCGCCCGCATCAAAGCCGCTGCCGATCCAGACGGCGTCTCGGTTAGCGCCCCACTCGTTTTTCCAGTAGTTGGCGGTGAAGATCCATCGCGACCCATCGCCGGCCAGGTCGATGTTCGAAGGGAAGCCTCGGGAGCCGATGCCTTCGTACTCCAGCCCGGCGCCCGTGGCGACGACCACCGGCGTCCCGACGCCCGTGGATACGTCGACGCCGTAAATCCGCGTGTTCACATAGCTCCGGTAGATCATCTTCGTTGCGTCGTCGGTGATCTTGAACTCGCCGCGGATGTCGCCGTAGACCCAGCCGCCGGCTTCGGTCCAGTAGGTGAACGCGGTGGTGGCGGCCTGTCCGGGGGTGGCGCGGTACATTTTCTTGGCCGCGCCGTTGTCTGCGTAGCACACGCTGCCATCGATATTGGTTTCCAGCGGGAGACCATAGCTCAGATTCTCGCTTGGCAGCGTTGAGCGCTGTCCGCCGGAGCCGTCGATATTCACCGACCAGAGCTGTGTCTGTGGATCACCCTCGACATTGGGGAACTCGTCGTAGAGGCTGAACCAGACTTTCAGGCCGTCACCGCTGATGGCCACGGCTTTGCTCCGCGTTGGCGTGTAGCCGGCGGGTGTTACGGTGCCGAAGGACGCATCCACTTCCGGACCGGCGATGACCTGTTCGCTGCCCCGGTGCACGATGACCGCCGTCGTAAAGCCGCCTTCCCCGGCGTTGGGATCGAGAACCTCGAGTTGCACGGTGCCCGGCCCGACATTGCCGGCGTCGTCGGTGACGCTCACCGCAACGTTGTGGACGCCGATTGCCAGCAGGGTGCCGGCGGCCGGGTTCTGGCTGTATGCCAGACTGTCGTCGCAATTGTCGGCTGCGGCGGCCAGCACAGTGGCCTGGAAGTCCGGCACCGCGCCGCTGCCGGCCTGGTCGCCGGTAACGCTATAGGGCCCGCCGAGCGCGCCGAGCGTCGGAGCGGTGTCGTCCGCGACGGTGACGATGCAT
>CAXXWX010000021.1:0-70258 GCA_963675745.2 Phycisphaerae bacterium | reverse complement strand
TGGCGCGCTGCGAGCTGGCCAGCTTCGGCGGCCAGGCGACCGAGGAAGCCGGCGCGCTGAGCACCGATGCGCTCCGCGCGCTTGATGAGTTGGAGCACGTGCGATTATGAAAGCCGCCGGCCTGCTCATGTTGACGCTCGCGGCCGCGTTGGCCTGCCCTGCGGCACGGGCAAATGAGGTAAAGCTCTCGCCCGAGCGCCAACGGTCAATCCCTGCGCAGCGGCCTGAACGCGTTCGACGAGGGGATAGCTGTTACCCGTGACGACCGCGCCAAGGCGCAAAACGCGCTTTCGCGAGGCGGCGGCGGGCATTCGAGAGCTTGATCGACGCCGGTCTCGACAACGCCCCTCTGCGTTACAACCTGGGCAACACGTACTATCGATTGGGCGATCTTGGCCGCTCCATTCTCAATTATCGCGGCGCGGCGCGCCTGGCCCCACGTGACCGCCGGCTGGCAACAACCTCGGGCGCGTTCGTGAACAGGTTTCGCCATTCATCGCCCCGGCCGGTCAGAGCCAGTTGATGCGCAACCTGCTGTTCTGGCACTTCGCGACGTCACCAACCGAGCGTTTGGCCGCGGCGGTGGGTCTATTCGGTGCTGGGGTGGGTGCTACTGGCGCTGTGCCTGCGCCGCCGACACACGGGCCTGGCCCTGGTCGGCTTGCTGTGTATCGCCGCGGGGCTGGCGTGCGCGGCTTCGGTCGCCTGGCAATTGAGCGACGAATCAGACCATCCCCCGCCGTGATTGTCGCCGGCGAACACGTCTTACGGCTCGGACGCGGCGACGGCTATGATCCCGCGCTGGCGCAGCCTTTGGGGCGGGCGTGGAATTGCGGATCATGAGTCAACGCGGCGATTGGATTGAAGTCGAGCTCGTCAGTGGCCAGACCGGCTGGATCCCCTCGACCGGCGTCGAGAAAGTCAACTGACCCACGTCCAACACCGCCGTCCGCCTGACCGTCTCACGTAGCGGCCGTCGTCCCGTCAAATGCAGCGGCCTGCGCCCCGCAGGCCGTCGGTGTGAGACGAGGCCGCCCACGCGCGGCGTCCGGCGAGGCGCCGGCCGTTACGCCGCACATTCTGGCGTCGCGCTATGCTCGAAATCGGTTCGCGCGTTTACGGCCACCACGGGGGCGGCCGCTGCTTCGCGCGGGAGTGCCGCTCAACGTCGCCGCGTGAGCGCCAATCCCGCCAGCGTCGCGCCCAGAATCCCGGCGCTCGCCGCGGTACACAGTTCGGCGGGCAGGTCTTCCTTCAGCGATGGGATGTCGGTGCCGCAGGGGTAGATGAGAGGGTCATAAATCTTGACCGCGCCGACGCAACCGTCAACGCCGGCGCAGATGGTCGTGCAGCTTCTCGTTGAGCGCGCCCACGACGCGAATGACGTCACCGACTCGGTAATCACCGTAGTCAGACAAGAGGTACTGTCCGCCGCCACCATTAAAAAGCACGCAGTTCTCACCGCGCACGAGCACGCCGCACGCGTCAAATGTCGTGTCGTCGCGGTTTGGGCGACCGCCGTGCCGACAAGTGCGACAATGAGTAGTGCGCCGGCGATTCGTGGCACGATATACCTCCTCGCGCGGGGATGCTGTGTCGGGGCCGCCCTGCCGCGCCGCAAGGCGCAACGTTCGGCACGCTGGACGCAAAGCACTGAGAATACCATCTTGCGCCGACAACCGTGTGCCGTGTGCCACTGCTCTTGAGCAGTGCTGCGCCACGTTCCGAGAAACACTGCTCAAGAGCAGTGGCACACCCGACATTGGCCAAGGAACAGAGTACTAACGACGGCGGCGGACGGCGTTTCTTCTTGTCGTCGCGGCGCGGGTTGTACTTGGTGGACCCCTTCTTGACCTTGGGCATCATCCCCCCCACCCATGCCCATCCGCGCCATGGCCTGCGTGGCGCGCAGGCGTCCACCCATGCTCATCCCGGCCATCTGCTTCATCATCGGGCGCATCATCCCAAACTGCTTGACCAGCCCGCTGACGTCCTGCTGTTCGGCGGCCGGCACCACGCGCGATTCGACGGCGACGCGAGGCCTCATCAAGTCGGGATTGCGCCGCTCTTTCGGGGTCATCGAGTGAACGATGCCACGCATGCGGTTGAGCTCTTCTTCGGGAATATCGACCTCTTTGAGCATCTGCCCCACGCCCGGGATCATCTTCAGAATTGACTTCATCGACCCCATCTTGCGAAAACTGTCCATCGTGCTCAGGAAGTCGTCGAGCCCGAAAGTGCCCTTGGCCATCCGCTCCTGCGTCTTCTTGGCCTCGTCCTGATCGATGGTCTGTTGCGCCTTTTCGACCAGCGAGACTACGTCGCCCATCCCCAGAATGCGCCGGCGATGCGCTGCGGATGAAACTCCTCGATCGCGTCGAGCTTCTCGCCGACGCAATGAACTTGATCGGCTTGCCGGTGACGGCCTTGCAGGACAACGCCGCTCCGCCGCGCGTGTCCGAGTCGAACTTGGTGAGGATCACACCGTCCAGTTCGAGCCGCTCGTCAAAGGCCTTGGCGGTATTGACGGCGTCCTGGCCGGTCATCGCGTCGAGCACCAGGTAAATCTGGTGGGGCTGCGTCGCGTTGGCGATCTTCGAAACCTCGTCCATGAGCGCGTCGTCGATCGCCAGCCGGCCCGCGGTGTCGAGGATGACAACGTCGCGATCGAGCTTGCGGGATTCGCGCACGGCGTTGCGACAAACAACGACGGGGTTCTGATGATCGCGCTCGGTGTGCACGGGCACATCGAGTTGCCCGCCGAGCACTTCGATCTGGTCGATGGCCGCCGGCCGCTTGAGGTCGGCCGCAACCAACAGCGGCTTCTTGCCGCGCAATCATGCAATAGCGGGCCAACTTGGCGCAGGTTGTGGTCTTTACCCGAGGCCCTGCAAGCCGGCCATGAGGATTACCGTCGGCGGCTTGGAGACCGAAGGGGATGTGTGTCTCGACGGGGCCCATGAGCTCGGCCAGCTCGTCGTGAACGACCTTGACCATGACCTGCTCGGGCCGGAGCGTCTTGACGACCTCCATGCCCAGCGCTTTCTGCACGACGTCGTCGCAGAACTTGCGGGCCACGTCGAGATTGACGTCGGCTTCGAGCAGGGCGGTGCGGACCTCGCGCATGGCCTCGCGTACATTGGCCTCACTGATCCGACCGCGCCCGCGCAGGCCGCGGAATACATCGCCAAACTTGTCACTCAGCGTATCGAACATAGTCCGGGTAGTGTAGCCGCCCGGCGGCGTGGTTCCAACGCGCCGTGGGGCGGTATACCACGGCTCTGTGAGCCACGTGGCCTGCCGCAGAGCGTCAGAGCGCTATAGGGTTCGCACGAGCTCGATCTCGTCGCGGATTGGGATTCCGTGATCGCCGATTCGCGGGATTGACGGCTTTAGTCGGCGGCTGTGCTCGATCGCGTTCACCCGGACTTCATGGATGACGAATTCGCGGCGTTGATAAAACCGCAGTGCATCCAGGTTGTCATTGGTTGTGATCAGCCGGAGCCGCCGCAGGCCGCGCCCGCCGGCGATGTCGGCGAGTCGCTCGATCAGTTGCGTGCCGATCCCGCCCCACTGCCGCACGGTGTCCAGCGTGATGATCTCACACTCATCACGCAGCAGCACGTACGTGGCCAACCCACACGGACACCCGTCGGTCTCAGCGATAAGAGCATCAAGCGCGAGCACGTCGTGAATTGTCCCCCGAACCACGATGCGCGTGTCCGCCCAGCGCTCACGCACGAAATCCGCGATCCACCCTCGATCGCTGGGACCAGCATCTCTGACCGTGAACGCCATACACGCCCGCCGCAACCGCTGTTGACCACGCACCAACAGTAGACGAGCCCCCCTTAAATGTCACGCAAAGATCCCCCCTCGTTGCCTCGTTGCCTTGGTGCCTTGTTGCCTCGCCGCCTTCCCCCTCTCACTCCGCCACTTCGATCGCCAATATGGTCATATCGTCAGACGGGTGCAACGAGCCCTCGGCGTGGTCGAGATATTCGTTCAGCTTGCTGGTGAACGTATGGATGTCGAGCTTTGCCCACTCCATGAACTCCTCGGTGAACTGAGCGGGCGTACCGTCTTTGTCCAACGGCTTGAGAAACGAATCCTCAACGCCGTCGGTGTAGAAGATGACCTTGTCACCCGGGTCGAGTCGCAGTCGGTTCTCGCCAAAGTCAACGGGGATGTCGGGCACGCCGAGCAACCCCCCCGGCACGGGCAATTCGCGGGCTTTGCCGTCACGCGTAATGTGAATCGGGTGTGGATGTCCACCGCGCGCCACGCGTAAGACGAGCGTCTCGAGATTGATGATCGCATAGGTGCCGGTCACAAACTGGCAATTGGGCAACTGCTGCTGAATGAGGCACTGGTTGAGATCGCTCATTACCTCGGCCGGGCTCATGATGCGGTAGCTGCGCCCCGACACGTGCTTGGGAACCAGCGCCTGACGCAGGAACATGGTCAGCAGGCCGGCGGCAATCCCGTGCCCCATCGCGTCGGTCAAGAGCACGCCGACGTGCTGCTCATCAATCTGAAACACGTCATACATGTCCCCGCTGACCCAGCTTGCCGGCCGATAGAGCGCGGCGAAGGACAGCGGCGGCACCTGGGGAAATCGCTTCGGCAGGAAGTCCCGCTGGAGTCGACCGGCCAGCCGCAACTCCTGGTCGATTTCGCTGAAGTACCGATTGAGCTGGTCGCCCAGACGCTGAAGGCCGCCGATCTCGCGTTGCAGGCGTTTGACCATCGGGCCGTAACGGGCCAGCGTTGACAGCCGCGCCACGACGGACTCCAGGCTGGCATCCGCCGGTACGCAATCGAGCATGGGGCCCTGCGGCAAACCGGCCTGTCCGGGCATGCCCCAAACCAGCGTCGGCACGCCGTCGCGGGTCAGGTTCTCGAGCAACCCCAGCACCTCATCCGCATGGTCCAGCGTGCGGTGCTGATCCAGCACCAGCACGGCCAGATCAGACGAGGCGAACAAGCCCGAGTCCGAGGGCTGAAGGCACGGTAATCGATCCGCGGTGAACCCCTGGTCGGCCAGTTCGCTACAGATGCGCTCGGAGAGCCGGGGAGCGTCGTCGAAGAGCAATACATGGGGTTTGTCGTTCATGTCGCATCCCAGCGAGCCGACCGCGCATCGCGCACCGCGCGCGTCGGCTTCGCGGCACGCGGCAGCTTCACGTCACTATCAGACTGCGTGTCCTATTTAGCTAGTCGTCGGCCTGGGCGGCCTGCTTGAGTACGTCGTCGGGGATCAGGATATGGTCGCCAACCTCGACGCCGAGCTGCGCCAAACGGCCGGATTCGACCTCTAGCGCATATTTTGCCGGCTCTATCGAGGGAAAACTCTCCAGCGTCAGGGCTGGCATGTGGTGGATCATGACAATCTCACCGTCCGTGCGCGCGTATGCGATATCCAACGGCGTGACGGTGTTCTTCATCCAGAAACTGAGCAACTGCTCGCGGCCGAAAACAAACAACATGCCCTGGTCGTCGGCAATCTCGGCCGCGCCGACCCACATCAGCCCCTCACTGCGGGTCTCTTCGGTCAACGCCAACCAGACACGGAGCGTGTGGCCGTCGACCTCGATGGTACCTGTCGGCAGCGCGCCCAGCGGGGTCTCGCGTTTGGTGCTGGAATTGCCCGCCCCGCTGCCGATGCAGCCCAATAGCAGGCACGCCGCAACACCGGCCAGCACACTCAACAGCAGCCCTGTTTTTATGGGCGCGAAAGCGACGAGCATCGGACCTCCTTCGATTCGGCAAAGATCGTAGAGGTTTCCGGCTCAGGTGTCCACGACACCGTCGTCATCGCAGGCGCCGTGGGCGGCGGGCTCGCGATGGCGGTTCGCTCGCGCCTTGCCGAGGCGCGAGCGCAAGCTGTCTTGATGGTCGGGCGTACGTTAGTATCACTCCGGTTCGGACCGAGTATAGAGGAGAGGATTCCCTCGGAGCACATGTGAACGGGATACAGGCCAGACTCATCGCCGTGGTCACACTCGTGGCCCTTTCGGGCACCGCCGACGCGCACGCGTTGGAGGGACTCGAAGCGGACGAATGGACGATCCAGACGTGGCAGGTGGATGACGGATTGCCCGACAGTTCGGCCACGGCGATGGCTCAGACACCCGATCGATATCTCTGGTTCGGCACATTCGACGGATTGGTGCGGTTCGACGGGGCAACGTTCACCGTTCTGGATCCCGACAACACACCACAGCTCCCCGGCCGGAAGATCGTGAATCTGCACACGGATCAGCGTGGCTGGCTTTGGATCAGCACGACGCAAGGGCTGGTTGTCCGGGCCGGCGCGCGCTGGCTTGACTTCACGCGCGATCCGGCACTGGAGGGAGCCATAATCCGCACGTTCGCGGAGCGTGGCGATGGGGATCTGCTGCTAACGACGTTTGACGGGAAGGTCGTCGAGTTCACTGAGAGCGGACTTAACCCGCTGCCGGAGCCGCCGGGGAATCCCGGCCGGGGCTACTGGGGTGGCGTTGACGATGCCGGCCGTTGGTGGGTGGTGCAGAACCGGTTTGTCGGGCGCTGGGACGGGCAGCGTTGGATGCCTTCCTGGTCAGCGTCGGAACTCGAAGGCGTGGAGCCCGAGAACGTGGGCTGCGCGCCGGCGCGCGACGGCGGGCTGTGGGTGCTGGTCGGCACCAACCTGCGGAGATTCTCGCAGGGGAGCGAGGTTCAGAGACGCCAACTGTCAAAGCCGATCAGCGGCGTCTGGAGCCTCTTCGAGGATAGCCACGGTGACATCTGGATTCCCTCGTACAGCCTGGGCCTGTTTCAGCTTTCGCCGAGCGGCCGGCTGCGCTGCCGCAAAGAGATCAACGGCCTTGCCTGCGACTCGTTTCGTTTCGCCTTCGAGGATAACGAGCAAAACCTGTGGGTCGGAACCAATAGCCGCGGACTCACACGCCTGACGGCTCGGCGATTTCACGATTTTGGCACGCGCACCGCCCTTCCCGCGCCCGTGACGTCCGTGGCACCAGCGCCCGGAGGCGGGCTGTGGGTTGCAACGTACGGCGCGGGTCTCTTCAGGCTCGACGACAACGAGTTGGCTGCTGCACCCGTCAACGGCTTTCGAGGATTCGGCGATTCCCTTCAGAGTGTTCTGACCGACCGGCAGGGAAGCACCTGGGTGGGCATGTTCTACATGGGGCTATATGTATTTGACAGCACCGGAGGGCGATACGTTCCCGAAGGGCGGCTCGTTGGAGGCACCGTGATCGCGCTGTTCGAGGACTCGCGCGAACGGATCTGGATCTCCGGCAATCAGCAGGTCGCGGTCGTGGAGGGCGAAGTCACCCGTCTGTACGGTCCTGACGAGGGTCTGCCGGCAGCCGAGGTGGTGTGCTTTGCGGAGGATCGTGACGGGATCATTTGGCTCTCCTGTCTGGCCGGCGTGTACCGTCTGGCGGGCGATCGCTTTGTCGAAGTGCGCTCTGCCGGGGGTAGCCCGATCCGCAATATCGCCTGCCTGAAGAGCGACGACGACGGGACCATGTGGATGGGCTCCACCAAGGCGGGGCTGCTGCGGTGGCGCGAGGGTGTCCTCGCCGGCATCGGGCCGGAGTCCGGTTTGGCGGCCGGGCGCGTGTTCGGGATACTCGACGACGAAGCCGGACACCTCTGGCTGTCATCCGACCGCGGCGTGATGCGGGTAGCCCGAGCGGAGGTTGACGCCGTCGCGGACAAGCGGCTGACAAAGCTCACCTGCCAGCGCTTCGACTCGACCGACGGCCTGCCAACAATGGAATGCTCTGGATTGCGGCAACCGGTCTGCGCGCGCGACGCCGACGGCAGACTGTGGTTCGCGACAACGAAAGGGGTCGGGATGGCCGACCCTGCCCGGTTCCCGCTCAACACCACGCCGCCGCTCGTGCACATCGAGAAAATAGTCTACCGCGTTTCACAAGACCGCACAGGCGATGGCAGCGAGGTGCAGCGGAGCGTGCAGGCTCCGTTCCCGGATGTCCTGGACTTGCCGCCCGGAAATAGCGGCACCGAGATTCACTACGCGGCGCCCAGCTTCGCCGCGCCGGACAGAGTGCGCTTCCAGATCCGGCTCGAGCCCATCGACCAGGCGTGGCGGGATGTGGGGAACCGGCGAGTTGCCTATTTCAGTGACCTTTACGCCGGGCGGTACCTGTTTCGGGTACGGGCTGCCAACAGCGACGGCGTGTGGAACGAAGTCGGCGCCGGCGTGCGGTTTGACGTGCTGCCGCTGTTCTGGGAGACGGGGTGGTTTCGCGCCTTAGTCACGACCGGGATTTGCGTGGTTATTTGCGGCCTGGTTTACCGCCTGCTGCGGCGCCAGAGGCGTCAGCGGTTGATACAGGCGGAGTTCACGCGGCAGTTGATCGCGCGCCAGGAGGCCGAACGAAAACGGCTGGCCGCGGAGCTGCACGACGGTCTCGGGCACGACTTGCTGCTGATCCAGACTCGAATGGCCGTGCTGGCCAAAGGCAATCACCTCGCGCCCGAGATCAGTGGACAACTCGAAGAGCTGTCAACCGAGGTCACACGCTTGATCACCGACCTGCGCTCCGTGTCTCGCGCGCTGCGTCCCGGCGCGTTGGAACAGGTGGGCCTGACTCACGCCATCAGGTGGATGGTCGAGGAACTGACGGGCACATCCGGCATGGAGTTCGCGGTTGATCTGGATGACATCGACGGTTTGCTGACACCGGAAATGGAGATCAACATCTATCGCATTGTCCAGGAGGCCCTCAATAACGTCGTCAAGCACGCGGGGGCCGGGCATGTTACCATCTCGGCCAAGCGGAGTGCCGCCGAGATGGGCATCCTGGTCGAGGACAACGGTTCGGGGTTTGACGCGCGGCTCGTCCCCGGCGACGGGCAGCCGAGTTTTGGATTGACCGGCATGAAAGAACGAGCACACTTCCTGAACGGCCGCATCGATTTTCAGTCCGCGCCCGGAATGGGTACGCGGGTAACAGTGAAAGTGCCGCTGCCGAGGCCGGGGCAAACCGCATGAAACCAGCAGCAACGGTAACAACAGTCTACATCGTCGACGATCACCCCGTGTTTCGGCACGGCCTCAAGCAGATCATCGAAGCCGACCCGGCGTTCAAGGTTGTGGGCGAAGCCGGCGATGGCGCCACGGCCCTGAAGCAGATACAGACAATCTTGCCGGCGATCGCGATCATCGACGTGAATCTGCCGCAACTGGGAGGTGTGGCGCTGGCCCGCTCGCTGCGGCCGCTGAAACCCGCGCCAGCCTGCCTCATGCTCACGCTCGACTCTGAAGAAAGCACATTTAATGCGGCCCTGGACGCCGGAGCGTGTGGTTACATCCTCAAGGAGGACGCGCTAAACCTGGTGCTCCTCGGGCTCAAGGCCGTGGCCGCCGGAACTCTGTTCTTCAGCCCGACCATTTCGCAGTGGCTTGTGCGCCGGCAACGGCGGGTCTCTGAACTGAAGCAGAATCACTCCGGGTTGGCCAGTCTGACGGCGACGGAGCGCCGCGTCCTGCTGCTGGTGGCGGAGAACAAGACCAACCGGGAGATTGCCCGCGAATTGTGCATCAGCCACCGGACCGTCGAGCGGCACCGGTCAAACATCTGCCGGAAACTCGAGTTCAAGGGGGCTCATAAGTTGCTGCAATTCGCGATCGAGCATCGGTCGGAGCTGTAACCGCCCGATTCGGCCGCCCGGCATCGTCCACCCAGTATCCGTGCAACTACGTATAGCGCTGCGTACATACACGCATTGGGTTGGCGTGATCTCTCGCATTGAATTCAGAGATACTATTCGCCACGATCAATACAGAAGTTTCAGTTACCTAACCGAGGGTAAGGCATTCCGGTCCGTCGACACGGTTCGGATCCGGTCGAAGCGTCCACCTGGTCTACGCATCATGAGGGCTTTATCGCGAAGACCGCGCTAAAGCGGGCACGGAATCTCGGGATATAGGCGACCGCCAATCGACAGCGCGCGTCGCCAATGCTTGCATTCTAGGAGGAATTCACCCATGGATCGTCGCATTACATGCGCCTGGGCACCGGCCGTCTGTGCCGTGCTCGGACTGCTCTGTCTGGCCACGCCAATTATGGCGACCGTGCCTCCCACGCCGGAGCAAATCGCCCAGTACAAGGCCGATGGTACGTGGGAGCAGCGCCTGGCCAACGCGTACGCCCTCGGGAATCACGAGCCCGCGCCCGGCATGGCGGCGTATGCCCACTGGCGCGTTGAACAACTGGCGCGCGAGGCCGCTGGTCTGCCGCCGCTGCGCGAGCCGCCGCCCGCGCGGCAGGGTGGCCTGCCGACTTCGGGTTCGCCAAACATCCTCGTGATTCTGGTCGAGTTTCCCGAGGATCCCGATGATCCGAATGATCCCAATGATCCCGTTTGCCCCGGATACGCGCACACGCCGAACCAGACCCAGGCGGACGTCTACGACAAGTGCTTCCAGGACGGCGATCCCAACGATTTTCCATACGAGAGCGTACACAACTACTTTGAGCGGGCGTCGTACAACACGCTGCACATCCAGGGCAACGTGCTGGGCTGGTACATGGCGCAGCACAGCCGGTGCTATTACTCGGACCTGGCCGCAACGGTGAGCGATGGCTTCGCGCGCGAGACCCTGTTCATGGAAGCCTTGGACTACTTCGACAGCCAGGGCCACGACTTCACGCAGTATGACAATGATGGGAATGGCACGCTTGACACGGTGTATCTCAAGTACACCGGCCCGGACAACGGCTGGGCCGGCCTCTGGTGGGCCTACAAGACCAGTTGGTGGGCCAATCCTGGCTACACCATCGACGGCAAAGAGATGGACACCTACGTCTGGGGCTGGATTGGTAACCCCGAAGGCGGCGACTACGACCAGCACACCGAGATCCACGAGACCGGCCACGCGCTGGGCCTGCCGGACTACTACGACTACGACGACACCGTCGGCCCCGACGGCGGCATCGGCGGCCTCGACATGCAGCACGACAACGTCGGCGACTGGAACTGCTACTCCAAGTTCATGGTCGACTGGATCACGCCCACGACGATCGTCACCGGCGCCCAGACAGTCACGCTGAATCCCTCGGGAACCTCGCAAGACTGCGTGTTGATCATGCCGGGTGTGACCCCGGGCGACAGCTTCGATGAGTACTTCATGGTCCAGTACCGCAAGGCCGGGACCGGCAACGACCCGGCAAACTATCCCACCGGCCTGGCGATCTGGCATGTCGATGCCACACTGGACGGTACCGCCACGAACTGGCTGTACAACAACTCCTACACCGATCACAAGCTGCTGCGACGTATGGAAGCGGACGGGTTGGAGGAGATCGAGACTGGCGACGGCTACGCCGATGCCGGCGATTTCTACCTTCCGCCAAGCGTCTTTGGCCCATTGACGACGCCCAACAGCGACGACTACACCCCGGCCGCGACCGATGTCCTGGTCTATGAGCTGTCCGAACCGGGCGCGACGATCACCGGAAACTTCGGCTTCTTCGGTGCCGGGTCCGCCGGCGCCGCGTTCGTGGCCGAAGCGTGCGATCCGCCCAATCTCGCCATCGACCCCGACGAGACCGTGACTCTGAGCCTCACGCTGGAGAATCTCGGCGGCTCGGCCACGACCGACCTCGTGGCCACTTTGCTGCCCACCGGCGGCGTGACGTCACCCAGCGGCCCGCAAAGCTACGGCGCGCTCGCGCCGGGGGCGACAGATTCCCGAGACTTCACGTTCACCGCGACCGGCGTATGCGGCGACACGCTCACCGTGACGCTCCAGCTCCAGGACGGCGCCACGACGTACGCGCCGGCGACCTACGACTTCACGCTGGGTACCTTGGCTTGGACCCAGGATTTTGACGGTGAAACTGTGCCAGCCCTGCCAACCGGGTGGACGGCTACACTCGCCCAAGGCCCCGGCCCTCTCTGGGCAACGGACAACGGCGCGGCCGACACGGCTCCGAACGCGGCTTTCGCGCCGTCACCCGCCGCGGTCAGCGACAATCGACTCGATTCACCGTCGATACCCATCACTACCGCCGATACCCAGTTGGAGTTCTGGCACCAGTGGGATTTCAATGATTACTGGGACGCCGGCGTGCTCGAAATCTCCGTCGATGGCGGCGTATTTCAGGATATTCTGGACGCCGGCGCGAGCTTCGTAACCGGCGGCTACACGCGGAAGATGGACAACACGACCTCGAATCCGTTGACGCAGCGGTGGGCTTGGGCCGACACATCCGACGGCTTTGTCCAGACCATCGTGGACCTGCCGCCGGCATTGGTGGGCAGCACCGTCGTCTTCCGCTGGCGGTTGGGCTCCAGCGCGAGCGCTGCCACTCCGGGCTGGTGGGTGGATTCGTTCAGAATTCTGAATGACTACGCGTGCTGCGGATCACTCGTCGGCGATATGAATTGCGACGGACTGGTCAACAACGGCGACATCGACCCGTTCGTGTTGGCGCTGAACGACGTGGCCGGCTATCAGGCCGCGTATCCGGATTGCGACATCTACAATGGTGACGTTAATGGTGACAGCCTGATCAACAACGGCGACATCGACCCGTTCGTGGCACTGCTGACGGGAGGTTGATTCCCGCCCTATCCAGCGCGGCGCGGTGAGTGACGCCGTGTCCAGCGCGGCGCGGCGAGTGACGCCGTGTCCAGCGCGGCGCGGCGAGTGACGCCGTGAAGTCGCGCAATCGGATTCTCCACCAGAGCTGACCCGTGCGTTCGTCGGACGCGCGGGTCAGTCTCTTGTGCTCAGACTTGAGATTCGAGATTTGAGATTCGAGACTCGGGATCTGAGATCTGAGATTCGGGATCTGAGATTCGAGTGGGTACACCGGATCGTTCGCCGGACGCGCGGGTCAGCCTCTCGCGCCGGCGCTCGCCCGCCTCGGGTTGCTCACACAATCCGACCACGCGGCTTAGCCTGATAGATGCATACGCCGAGTGCCCCATTCCTCTCAGCGAGAAAGGGGCACTCGGCATGACGGTCTGTAATGCTCGGCATGTCGCGCTGGAATCAGAGCAGACGCCGACGAAAGCCGGCAACAGCTATGCTGCCCAGCGCCAGCAGTCCGGCTGAAGCGGGTTCGGGCGCCGCTCCGGCGATCCGGAAGACGAGAAACTCGTCGTGGTTAAAGCCCTTGAACGGTGCCGGGGCGAAGGACCCGCCCGACGTGTCATTGCCGCTGTCGTACCAGATCCAACTCGCCGATGGCTGAATATTGGGGAACGTCCAACCCCACTCCCAGGTGTAGGGCGTGATGGGGGTCGAAAGGTCATTGTCGTAGCCCGGCGCGGACGTGGGCGTCACCCACAGGTTGTTCGCCTCGGCATAGGCGATGGCCGTGTCTACCTCGGCCTGCGTCGGCATCAGGCTGGCCGGCCAGGCGCCGGCCCCATACGGGTTGGTCGCCGCGTAGGCCCCGGCGGGGAAGACTTCCCAGGCCGCATCGCCGGTGCTGATGGTGGTCGCGGTCGTGGTGTTCGTGAATGTACCGAGGAATCCCTGAGCCGTGGCGTGGTCAGATGCCGTCGCCACATACAGATAGTCAGTCGGTAGACGACCGAGGGCCTGGAAATAGTCCTCGCTGGTCCAGGTGGCCCCACCGCCGGCGGCGTAATTCGTAACCGTCGGTGTACCGAAGTAAATATCGAACTGGTTATCCACCGTCATGTAGATTTCCCAGTCATCCGCAGCGGCGAGCCCGGCGAGCGCGGCACCAGCCGCGACGATGCCCACGAGGCGTGCGATGATTTGATGTTGAGTACGCATGCTTTTCCTTCCATATCACAGACTCGCGCGGTCGCGAGGTCGGTCGTGCCATTCAAACGCGGATGTTGGCGCCGCGCGACTACGAAGCCAGCAAACGCCCTCGTCTCGATCGCACGAGCACCAGACCAGCGCCAACGAGCAGCACCAACGAAGCCGGCTCGGGCGTAATGACGAACGCCAGGTCCATCGAACTACCAGTGAGCGGATCATGAAGCTGCTGCCACCCGGCTCCCGGCGCGAACCAGTTGGCGTCACCCATGAAAGTGTTGCCGGTATACGGCGCGGGGTACTGGTCCAGGTCGGCCGTCTTCCATCCCCAGGTTCCACCGATGGCGGGGTCCAGCGATACCGAGAAGCTCAACCAGTAGATTTCACCGAACGTCTGCACGAACGGATTGTTGATGTTCTCGATGTTGATCTGATGGAACGTGTCGTGGTCGTTGGTCTTCACATTCCCGGTCGTCGGGTCGTACCACCCCTGCAAACCTGAACCCCAGGGGTCAAGCATGACAAACCCGGCGGAATCGAAGGCCTGCGCCCAGAGCAACGATCCCGGCTGGTTGAACGAAGTCGGATCGGTCGGGTCCGCCGGGACGTTCTCGTGGACGCTGACGCGCACCTCAGTGATGCTGCCGGTTAGGCCACCTTCCCACGAGCCCCAGATGTGGAAGTCGGTGACCGGCCCGCTCTCGCTGCACTGCCAGTTGTCGGCCAGAATGCTCGGCGTCGTACCTCTGACGTCCCAGCCATCGGTGTCGGGCATCTGGGGGAAGTGCATCTTGTGGTCTTCGCCGAAGAACCAGTCGGCGCCGGCGGTGGCGACGACCAGCATCATGAAGCCGGCGCAAACAGCCGCTTTGATTGAGGTTCTCATCGTTTCTCTCCTTGCAGATATGTGAACTTGCCTATTGGTTCGCTACAGCACCCGTCGACGGCCTGCTCCTCAGAGGCCTTTTCCGAACGGGTGTACGTCTATCCACTACGTCCGACTCGACGGTCAGACGCTACGCGCGGTTCGAGTACGTTCTGGTCAGCATTCAAACGCCGGCAGAAATTCCCTGCCGGCCGGCGCCCCCGATGTAACGGAAACTGCTCATGTCATCCGCGGCAACTCGGCCTTCGGCTCTGCGCGGTCGACCCATCGTGCCGTTATTGATTCCTGCAATTGACCGCCGCTCAGACAACCTGCCCCATCTCCGCGTTACCAGTGCCACTGAGCGGACGGCGGGCGGAGCTGGCCCGCCGCCCGGAACTCTCAGTCGGCATAGGTGAAAAGGAGGAGGAGGAGGAGAGTCGTTGGCACTCAGCAGCCGTGCGTGCGGCGTAGTGCATCGGCAACGGTGTGGCCTGTCGCCGAGTCAGTATTTCGTTAACAGTCCGCTCTACCAGGGCATCGTCGGCCGCTGTCGGCAGATAGGAGTCAGCCCCCGCGTTCCGTATCGCTCGCTCGATTCTGTCATCATGCGCGCTGGCGCAGGCGATCGACGAGACACGCTGCGTTTTGGTCGGCAGGAGACGCAGCAACTCGAGTTCGTCTTCGAACTGCCGCGAGATGGGCACGATGACCACGCCGGGCCGCCGTTCCCTGACCTCCCTCAAAGCCTGCGACACACGAGCGGCCAGCAGCAGCGGCCAGTCGTTGCGGACGGCGATGCGTGCCAGGTCCGGCGGAGGGCTGCCCGCCAGGGAAATCAGCAACACGCGAGTGTCCGGCATAAGTGTCACGACTGTGGTCTCCTTTCGACGCGAAGGTCAGTTCAAACGACCTGTATGTCACGCGGCGTGCCAAAGGCCGGGCCATCCGCACAGAAAGAGCGCAAGTGACTCCCTCCAAAAGACTTATGTCATCGACAATCTGTCCTTGTGATTGCCGGCCAATTCACCGATATGGTACTATTTTGGTACTATCCACGGCCGGCAGATCCTTAAATGACCTGAAGACCGGAACTTACGACTCGAGGTGCCGTTATGGCCACGAGTACCGTTGTGGCATAACCGGATGCACGCCGCCCTATGTGCGACGGCTGATCGGTGCAGCGTCTGTTGGATAAGGGGAGTGTTACGCCTGGCGATGGGTGACGAGCGAGTGCAGGTCGTAGCGGCGTACCTTGCGATAGATACGCCGACGGTCGATCTGCAGCATCTGGGCCGCACGGGCCTGGTTACCGCCCGCGGCACGCAATGCCCGGGCTATCAAGGCCCGCTCGGCGGTTTCGAGTGGTGGAATCCCATCGATCGATTCCGACACCTGCGCGCCCCCGACCGCGCGCACCTCTTCCGGGAGGTCGGCGGCGTTGACCAGCCCACGTGTCGACAAGGCGTGCCCTTGCTCGACGGCGTTTGCCAGTTCGCGCACGTTGCCCGGCCAATCGTGCAGTTCGAGGGCCCTGATCGCCTCGGGTGACAAGGCTCTTGATGGCTCCTCGTAGATGCGCGCGAAGTACGCCAGGAAGTGCTCGGCAAGCGAGGCAATGTCCTCCCGTCGTTCCCGCAACGGCGGCACGTTTATCCGCACGACATTCAGACGAAAGTACAGGTCCTCGCGGAATTCACCTCGGCGAACCATCGCCTTCAGGTTGCGGTGTGTTGCCGCGACGATGCGGATATTGACCGGGATCGGGTCCACGCCACCCAGCGGCACGACCGCGCGATCCTGGACGCAGCGCAGCAGCTTGGCCTGGACCGGCAGCGCCATCTCGCCAATCTCGTCCAGAAACAGCGTGCCCCCGTCGGCGGCGCGGAAGAAGCCCAGCGTCGCCCGCTCAGCGCCGGTGAAGGCGCCTTTGACGTGGCCGAAAAGCTGTGATTCGAACAGCGTGTCACGCAGCGTGGTGCAGTCAACCGGCACAAACGGCCCGTCACTGCGCGCGGATGCCGCGTGGATCTCGCGCGCGACCAGCTCCTTGCCGGTGCCAGACTCGCCGTGGATGATCACTGTGCAAGCCCGTTGCGCCACCCCCCCGATGAGCGACCGCAATCTTGCCGCGGCGGAGCTCTGTCCGATCAGGCCGGACTGCCGTACCGCCTGTTGTGGCATGTGGTCAACGTTGTGCTGTACCGGGACCATCCCAGACCTCGCTCCGGCCCATGAGCGAGGATGGATGTTGACTGCGTCCTGAGACAGGGACCTGCGCGAACAGACGCGGGTGGCACGGCGATTGGTTGTCCTCACCGCGGCCGTGTGTTGGGCGCGACACCAGTTGTCACACGCCCGCTTTGGTCTCCTGCTCAGCCTCCTCGCTGATTAGGCGCACCGCTGGCCGAATTGGATAAAGAGAACACTTCTGAACTTCGGCCCAATATGACAATATTGGACCAGCCGCCAGAGGCAAGCCGCACGCGCGGTTTATCAGCGGGTCGCGTTGTCGGCACGTCGGCCGCGCCGCCACATGTCTGGAGCCGCGAGACTGTTCGTGTGCTCGGCAATGCGGTAAAAGGCCGCTATGGACGGCATCATCAACTTCCATAAGCCGATTGGAATAACCAGTGCCAAGGCGCTATATCGCGTGCGCAAGATCTCCGGCCAGCGCAAGAGCGGTCATGCCGGCACGCTCGACCCGGCGGCCGAGGGCGTCCTCGTGCTTTGTCTGGGCAAGGCCACCAAGTTAGTGGAATCGCTTATGGACCAGCCGAAAGTCTACCGCGCGACCGCTCGGCTGGACGTCACGAGTGAGAGCTTTGACAGCGACCGCCCTTTGCACGCAGTTGATGTACGTACAATCCCTCATGTTGACGATGTGCGGGCCGCGGCTGCGGCGCTGGAGGGCACGATTCAGCAGCTACCGCCGGCGATCAGCGCGCTCAAGGTCGGCGGGCGACCGTCCTATAAGCTTCAGAAATCCGGCCGGCTCCCCGAGCTTAAGCCCCGCGCGGTCCAGGTCTATTGGCTGCACATCCACGCCTATGCGTGGCCGACGGTCGAGTTCTCGGTTGCCTGCGGGCGTGGGATGTATGTTCGCGCGCTGATTCGCGATCTGGGCACCAGTCTCGACACGGGTGGATGTCTCACCGCGTTGACGCGCTCCGCGGTCGGGCCCTTCCGCGTTGATCAGGCATGGTCCTTTGAATCGCTGGAGCAGGCACCGGCCGACTCTTACCTTGTCCCACTGGGGCGCGCCCGCGAATTGCTCGCGCCCGACAAAGTCAAGATCCCGCCACGCCCCTGAGCATCATCGGCGGCACACATATTCGCGGCCCGGCGCAGTACAAAAACGGGCGCCGCGTTGACGGCGCCCGTTGCAGTTTGCATGTGGGTTTCAGTCGGCCCCCGCGTAAGGCCTTAGCGCCGCCGGCCCAGCAATACGCCGGCACCCACGAGAATCAGCAGCATCCCCGCCGGCTCGGGCGTAATGGTTCCGCGAAGCGAGATGGCGTATTCCGTGTTTCCAGAGCCGGCCCAGAACGGGTCGGAATCCATCGGTGTCCAGTCCGGGTAACCCCAGTCGGACTTGTATATCGCGCTGGCCAGGCTGTGGTCGTTTACCGGGTTGCCGACGCTGGCAATTCGATGGCTGCCGCCGTACATGCCGTCCGGCGTCTTCAAACGCACACCCACGTAGTAATGGGACTCGGGCGTCATGATGAATGTCTCGGGCAGCTCAACAGTGAAGCGATCGACGACGGCAACACCGACTTCGGTCCCCTCGCGCTCATAGCTCAGCCCATCAATGGGGAAGCCGGCGACTTCGGTGTAGCCCCTCTCGACCGATTCCTCAAGGATGATAACTTCGGCGGTGTAGATTATCTCCGAGCGGAACATGCCGTGGTTGTTGTATTCCGCGACCCATTCAATCGCGTCGATTTCGGCGACTTCTTCAGGCGCGAGGTCATAAGCGTAAAAATCCTCGGCGACCCAGGAATTGACGTCGCCGCCGCCGAGGTCGATAACCTGGGAGGCTTCATAGTACGTGTCGCCGTCCGGCACGAAATCCCCGATGTTGTCGTAGACGATCATGGACGCCGAAGCCAATGTGGCTCCAACACTCATGGCTGCAATAATGCCAATCAACCTGGCGCGCATCGCTTCCTCCCTGGTAGCGCGGCCCATTGCCGCTACGCTCTTCGCGCGGCTCTATGCCACGCAAATACTTGATGGAGAGTCGATATTCAGCCCACCGGCCGCATACGGCGGGCCGCGTGGTTACCCGCGCCCATCATTCCCTTACCTGGATGGACGCGTCTCACATTCTGCTCGTGGGGCCCGCATACACGCGCCGCACATCAGTTGATAGGCATGCCGGAAGGGCCGATTCAAATGGAGATCGGACTTTTTTGGAGGGCGGAACCGACCGGTAAGCGGCCGCCGCGACGGTGGTCAGCATTAAACGGCCGCGCGTTCAGGCCAACTCGGGCGTTTGCGGATATGAACCCAACACCGACAGGTGCAGGCAGTGCTCGCGCGCGGCCGTCAGCGCAGCCGACACCGGCGGGATGTCGGCGTGTCCTTCGGCGTCAACGAAGAAGTAGTACTCCCAGTTGCGTCGCTTGCTGGGGCGTGAGGTGATCATCGTCAGGTTAACCCCCGCCTGCCGAAACGCGTCCAGCACGTCGACCAGCGCGCCGGCGCGGTGGGCGGCGGCGAACATTACCACCGTCTTATCGTCACCCGTCGGGCGCGCCATCTTGTGGCCCAGCACGAAGAATCGCGTGATGTTGCGCGGGTTTTCCTCGATGTTCCCAACCAGCACGGGCAGGTCGAAGAGCTCGGCGGCAAGCGTGCTGCCGATCGCCGCCGCCCCAGCTTCGGCCGCGGCAAGCTCGGCCGCTCTGCTGCTGCTGGCCACGGGTATGGTCTTGTCGAGCAAGCCGGTTTCCATCAACCAGCCGCGGCACTGCTCGAAAATCTCGGGCTTGGAGTAGAGCCGGCTGATCTCGCCCAGTGGCACGCGTGATAACACGTTGTGATGGATACGGATTCGGATCTCGGCACAGACCTTGACGGCCGTGTTCATGAACGCGTCCAACGTGTCGATTACACCGCCGCCGGTGGAGTTCTCAACCGGGACGACGGCAAAGTCAGCCCGGTCGTGATCCACTTCGGCGAACGCGCCGGCGATGTCTAGGACGGGCTCGTACTCGACCGCGGCGCCGAACTTCGCCGTGGCCGCCAAGTGCGAGAAACTTCCGCGCGGACCGAGAAACGCGATGCGCTGCGGGCGTTCGAGAGCGATCGAACCGCTCATCAGCTCGCGATAGATCGCGCGCAGGACCTGGCTGGAAAACGGACCGGTGTTCAGCTCGTCGAGACGCTGGTAAACCTGCTTCTCGCGGTCCGGCGCGTATACGGCGACGCCGTCCTCGGCCTTGATGGCACCAATCTCACGGGCGGCCTCGCCTCGCGCACTTAGCAGGCGAACGACCTCGGCGTCAATCTCGTCGATGCGCCGACGACACTCCGCAAGCCGCTTATCCCTGGAAGTCTCGTCAGCCATGGCCGGCCGGCCTCCGCGAAAATCTTGTGCGCTATGACCCGTGAAACCGCGGGGCGCCTCGCACGCGGCGCTTGGTGGGCGGCGGTTTCGCGGATATGATAACTCGATCCCGGTCTGAGTGTGAACCGGCCCCGGGCGGCTAGCTCAGTTGGCTAGAGCGCTTCCCTTACAAGGAAGATGTCGGCGGTTCGAGTCCGTCGCCGCCCATTTGCCCCCTTCTCGTTGCTCGTCATCATTTGTGGATCGACTCGCCGCACTCGGGACAACGGCCGCTGGCGTTGCCGGTGAGGTTGTAGCCGCATCGCGCGCAGTGCCCGGGGCGCGGCGGCCGATCGCGCCACCACAGGTACGCCGTCGGCCCGGCGATCAGCAGGAGCGGCAACCAGAGTGGCAGCCTGGCATATCGGAAAGACTCGGAGCGCTTCGCACTAACATACACTGACTGCCCGATCGTCGGCGGCCTAAGATCCAGACTCGCCGGCACAGTTTCAACCCAGCATCCTCTTGGAAGGCGGACGGGCGCATCGCCACCTTGCCACGTGATCTCCAGAACTCCGCTCCCAACTTCGAACCCGAGCATGCTGGTGCTGGCGGAGAAACGCAGCCACAGGCTACCGATCGCGACAAGAACGATCGCGATACAAAGCCTCGTTCCCAGCCGCTTCGCCGTGCGTCGCCATCGCATCCGATTAAGCCCTCCCGGCTCACGGGTCAGCATGGCGCACGAATCGCGGGGCAAGCATACGCCCGCGCGGTCTGTTATCGCAGTGGGGGCAACTCCCGCTGACGTCGCCGGTCAGAGTAAACGCATGACCGTCACAGGTCGGGCAGGGAGTGGCGCCAAAACCCAAGCGATACGCCATACGTTGCGCAGCGTAACGTGTGCGGGGAAGCAGTTGCAACGCCGGCGGGACGTCCGTCGAGACTTCCGCCCCGGCGTTGGCCGCCCGCCCGATGCTCACAGGTCCGCGCAGCCGGCGGTCACTCAGACAGCAACGCGACAAACCAGTCGATGTCGCCGTTGTTGATCAGGCCGTCGCTGTTGCAGTCGGCGGAGAACACGTCGCACTCGGGATACGCCGCCGCGTACAGGGCCGGCTCGGTGATGGCGAGTATGAACGGGTCGATGTCGCCGTTGTTGATAAGTCCGTCGCAATTCGTGTCGCCGGGACAGGCCGACGGCGGAATGGTCGCCGACGCGCCGAGTTCGTACGGTCCGCGATCAACAATGGCCGGAGCCCCGGTCGGCAGACCACTGTCGGGCGTCACCGGATCGTCATGCAGGCGATAGTTGTGATCAAGGTCGATCGGGATGCGGTCGGTCGGGCAGTCATCATCATCGAAATCCAGCGTGTCGCGCGCCACGCGGTTGTTGTCGCCGGAGTCCACGCACGCCGATCCCGCTTGGAGGCGCAGGTTGCCGTAATCGTTGTTTGCGCTCTCGTCCACACCTGTAGTGTTGGGATCGTCGACCCAGCCGTCATCACCATCGCTGGGCGTTTGCACAAACATCGGATCGCTGCTGAAGTTCCCAGTGCCGCCCAGGGCACCGGTCCATCCGTCAACACACGAGAAATCCACCACCGGCGCATCACCGTAGATGAAAATCTGCGCGGGCTCGTTGGGATCGGCGGCGCCAATCGTGTTGCCCCACAGAACGCAATTGGCGATGGTCGGCGTGCCGTAAAACCCATAGATCCCGGCGCCGGCACCTTCGCGACTGATATTGGCGCAGAGCGTGCTGTTGGTGATCAGGGGCTGGCCGCCGTAGACAAAAACGCCTCCTCCACCGCCAAGGCCGCCGGCCTGCCCCCGGCCCACATTGCCGATCATCAGGCAGTTGGCGACGGTCGCCGGGCCGGTGGTCGTCACCAGCGCGCCGCCGTACTGGGCGAAATTACCGAGGAACTGGCAGTTGACCACATTGGAACTGCGGTCGGTGTTACTGAGGCAGAGGCCGCCGCCGAAGATGGCGGCCCGGTTGGTGGCGAATGTGCAATCCACCACGCGCGCGCCTGCATTGCTGTCACTGAGGCCACCGCCGTCCGCATCGGCCACGTTACACACAAAGGCACAGTCTGTGTAACTTGGCGCCGGCGAGGATTCGTTGCGCGCTCCGCCGCCGTAATGGACTGCGCTGTTGTGCTCGAAGACGCAGTGGCTGACATCAGCGCGGGCGGCGTCGTTGGCCAGCCCGGCACCCTTGTCTGCCGTGTTATAGCGGAACCAGCATTCTGTCAGCGTGGGATCGGCGTCGAGGTTGTATACACCCCCGCCGCTGGTCTCGGCCTGGTTGAATTCGAACGTGCAATGGTCGATCGTGCTGTCACCGCCGTCGAGATTGGCGATTCCGCCACCGGCACCGGCCCAGTTGCGCATAAACGTGCAGTTTGCGACTGCGAGTTGGCCGCCATCATTCAGCAGGCCGCCGCCCTGGTAGTCCCGGCCGGCACCATCGGCGTTGCCGGCGGTAATCGTGAATCCGTCGAGCGCGGTCGCTGAGTCGCTGCCACCAGCGGTCACGACGTGGTAGCAGTTCTCATCGTTGTTGACGAAGTCTGGCAAGTCGTCGTCGCCGAGGTCACCGGTGAGGATCGTCTCATTTGCGATGTAGTTCCGTCCCGCCAGATCGAACGTGTTGGGGTCTTCGGTACCCGCCAGGCCGCCGTAAGCGGCCAGGCCGGCGCGCAGGGCAAACGTCGCGCTGCGCGGGTCATTGGGGTCACTGGTGGCACTTGGCGTGTAGCTTCCCGCGGCAACCCATATCTCGGTCACCACATCGTACATGACCTCGGCGTCATCAAGAGCCGGCTGAAGATCATTGAACGCGGACGCCCATGTCAGGCCGTCACCGCCCGGCGGAGCGGCCGGGAGCACGAAACGCAGCGCTGACTCGCACTCGTCGGGTATGCCGTTTCCGCCGCTGTCGCCGCTGATCTGCCCGTTGCCGTCCGGGTCGTTGGGATCGATGTCGCAGCTATCCGGAATAGCGTTGTGATTGCAGTCGGGATACGTCTGGCCATCGCCGTCCGGATCACTGGGGTCGACATCGCAGTCATCGGGAACCGCGTTGTTGTTGCAGTCAGACGTTATGCCCTGGGCGATCTCGTAGTCATCCGGCCAGCCGTTGCCGTTGCAATCCTGGCACTCGTCGGGAACCGAATCGCCGTTGAAGTCGGTTGACGCGCCGCCGGCAATGTCGCAACTGTCGGGCACACCGTTGGCGTTGCAGTCCTGACAATCGGGGTTGTTGGGATCGCAATCGGCCAGGTCGCACTCGTCGGGGATATCGTTCAGGTTGCAATCTTCGCTGGTGCCGGCGGCGATGTCGCACTCATCGGGAACGGCATTGGCGTTGCAGTCCTCACTCGTACCCAAGGCGATGTCGTCATAGTCGTAGACGCCGTTGGCATTGCAGTCGCACTGGTCGGGGATGTCGTCCTCATTGTCATCGGTCATGCGCCCGGCGGCCAGATCGCACTCATCGGGCACGCCGTTGTTGTCGCAGTCCTCGCTGATGCCGGCGGCGATGTCGACCGAGTCTATGATGGTGTTGTTGTTGCAGTCGTATTGGTATTCAAACGCGCCCATATCGACGACTGGCGGATCACCCTGGCCCGGATCGGGATTGACCATGGGATCATTCACGAAGCGCGGCACGTCGTCCAGGTCGTAGGGCAATAGCTCGGTCGTGTTCAGGTCTCCGTCCAGATCATGTATGTCCGCGGGGACGGCGTCATTGCTGCCGGCGTCGATGCAGGGAGAGCCGGCCCCGAGGATCAGCAGGTCATCAAGCGTGCCGGGGATATTGTCGGTGCCATCGATATCGACGAGCTTGGGATCCTCGTTGACATTGCCGACGCCGGCCCATCCCCCCATGACGTTGCAGTAGGTGACATCATTGACCGAACCATCAATATCGACGATGCCGGCGACGTCGTCCCAAAGAATCGAGTTGTGGACCTCGACGGCAATCGGGGATCCACCGCCGTAGCCGCAGTGCATCGACGCGCCGGCGTTGGCGGAATTGCCGGCGAATGTGCTGTTGGTGACATTCAGCGAGAATGAGCCAGTGACGGTGGACCAAGTGAACAAGCCGCCACCCTGCGTACCGGCCGTATTGCTGCCGAAGGCGCAGTTTGTTATGGAGTCATTGCCTTGCAGGCTCCAGAGCCCGCCGCCCCTGCCGTTCGTGCCGTTGCCGAGGAGGCGCAGATTGCAGGCGGTGAGTGTCGCACCGCTGCACGCCATGCCCCCGCCGTCAACCGTTGCCGTGTTTCCAACGAGGTCGGTGTCGACGATGGTGATGTTCATGGTCTGGGCCCAAATCCCCCCGCCGCGCCCGCTGACGTTGCCATCGCGGATGAGCGTGTCGCGGATGGTGAGATCGCCGATCACGGCCCACACACCGCCGCCAGAGCTGGCGCTTCCTCCGATCAGTTCGCAGTCCGTCAACGTGTAGGCCGTGCTACTCATCTGGTAGAGCGCCCCGCCGGCATTGCCGGCGTGGCTGTTGGTGAAAGTGCATCCGCTGACAATGACGTCACCAGTCGGCCCGACCTCGGAGCCGTCATACAGAGCGCCGCCGCGGTCGGCGCAGGTATTGTCGGTGAAGTCGCAGTCGGTGATAACGGGGAAAGCGTAGTACATGCGGATAGCGCCGCCATCATCGGCCGCGTGGTTGTCAGAGAAATTGCAGCCCTCGATGGTCGGATATGAGCCGTTGTTGCTGATGGCACCACCGTCGGCGCCGGTCGTGATATTGCTGGCAAAGACGCACTCCAGGATGTGCGGTTGACAGTCGTTGCCGCTGATTTCCAGCGCACCGCCCCAGTTGCTGGAATTGGTGGTAAACGTGCAGGTGTCGACGGTCGGATCGCTCTCGCTGATGAAGACCGCGCCGCCGGCGTCGCCTGATGTGTTGTTCTCGAAGTGGCAGTAGGCCAGCGTTCCGCTCTGGGTTGCCCAGATTGATGCTCCGCCGCCGACCGTGCCGGCGTGGTTGCCGGTGAATGTGCAGCCGCTGTAATCGGGTACGGCGGAGTCATACGTGTTTACGGCGCCGCCATCGTAAACACAGCTATTGTCTACGAAGTCGCACTCGGTCAGCGTGAGTGTTCCGTTGCGATAGTCGATCGCGCCGCCGCTGGTGTCAGAGCTGTTTTCGGTGAACGTGCAGCGCAGCGCGGAGATTGAACCTTCCGTGCCCCAGCCCTGAATGGCCCCGCCGCGGTCGGTGCTCTCGTTGCTGATGAACTCGCAGTCGGTGAAGTCCGCACTGCCGTCCCATCCGAGTGCGAATGCGCCGCCGTACGTACTGGTGTTGCCGGTGAAGTCACAGTCGTCGAGCGTGAGCGTGGCGGTGTGACAAGCAATCGCGCCGCCGTCGTTATCGCAATGGTTGTAGTTGAAGTGGCAGCGCGTGAGCTGGAAGGCGTTGTCGTCGCCGACGAAGAAAGCGCCGCCGACGCTGGTCGCGGTGTTCTGTTCAAACGTGCAGTCAACAAAGCTGGGCGTGCCGGTGCCGCCGTGGTAAATGCCGCCGCCGGATGGGGCGCTGTTGCCGGTAAACGTGCAGTTCTGGAAGCTGGGGTTGCCCTCCCAGGCGCACAGCGCGCCGCCGCCCTCAACCGATGCGCTGTTGTTCGAGAACGCGCAGCCAGTGATTGCGGCGTCGCACTCATGGTTGGTCAGTCCACCACCGTACTGTGCTGTGTTCCCGACGAACTGGCAATCGGTCAGCGTCAGTTCGGTGCCGCAACAGACGAAAACACCGCCACCATCGCTGACAGCGGCGTTTCCGGTGAGCACGCAGCCAATCATTGCCGGGTGGCTATCCGTGTCCCGGCTGAACAACCCGCCACCACTTGCGCTTGACGCGTTGCCCTCAAGCCGGCAATCCGTCAGCGTCGGTGTGGCGTGTCGGTTCGCAACGCCTCCACCAAGCTCAGCAGTGTTGGCGCGAAAGATGCAGTTCACGACCATCGGCGCGCCGGCATCTATGCGAATACCGCCCCCCTCGCTATCGGCCCCGCCGCCATCCGCGTTACCGCCGCTGACGGTGAAGCCGTTGATTTTCGCGCTTGAGTTGACACCGAGCGCGACAGTGACGTGGTAGCTGTTCTCCCCGTAATTCACGAAGTTCGGATCATCATCGCCGGCCAAATCGCCCGAGAGAATCGCCTCGTTCGTCACGAAATCGCGGTCGGCGATGTCAAACGTGTTCGGGTCTTCATCGCCGGCAAAACCGCCATAGATCGCCAGGCCGTTCTGCAATTCGAACGACAGCGTACGCGTACCGGGCGTGAGCCCCTGGCCCTGGTCGGGTTTGTAAGTGCAGCCGGCGACCCAGATTGTGGTTACGGTCCCGCCTGAGCCCGCCGCCGCACTGAGCGCATCCTGGAGATACACGTAGGCGTCGTCCCAGGACGAACCGTCGTCGGCTCCCGTTGCGTCGCACTTCACGAACAGCCGCGACTGGGCCACGACAGTGGAGTTGAGACACAGTAGAACCAGCGTCGTGAGCGCTGCCGCATTTCGTGCGCGAACGAACATCTGCACTTCCTCCCCAGGAATGTGACCGTCGATTTGCAGCCCGCGCGGGCTGTGGGGATTGCGCCGCGGAAGGGAAGCTGCGCGAGTGTGCCCCGTGGCCTCTATCCCCTGACCAATCTCCAAAGTAGCAATCGGCCGTGGCGGATGCAAGCACCCGCAGCGCGCGTGGCCTGCTCGGGGGCCGTAACAGCACCGGCGAGAATCCCGCCGCCGCGGTTTCCGAGTTGTTTGCCCCGCAGGGCCATCTGAAAATAGCCCAGCCGCGCTGGGTTTGCATCACGTACCTGGCCGCCAAGTTCCGCCGGGACGACTTAGAGCACAGCCATCCCGGCGGGACTCAGCCTTCACGTGGCGAAGATCACCCCAGCCATTCGTGCCGGGCTATATTCACCCCGTCCCTGAAGGACGGCATGGCTACATCCCGCCAAGCAGCGCCACAAAAGCGTCGATGTCGCCGTTGTTGACATCGCCGTCGCCGTTGATGTCGCCGTTCATGATATCGCAACCCGGGTACTCGTCGGCGTACTGCTCGGGGAACGACAGTGCAAAAACAAACGCATCGATATCGCCGTTGTTGACCCAACCGTCGCAGTTCAAGTCGCCGCGCGCGTACGCGGCGCCGACGCGCACGGAAACAAGAAACTCCACCCAGTGCGAGTCATTCGTGCAGTTCAGGCGCGCCTGATCGCTGGCGCTGAGCCGGAGGGTGTAGGAGCAGTCCGACAGGCCACTCACGTCCCAGGTCGCGAGCAGTCCGTCTATCGCCCCTGAACCGGACTGGATCGGATTCCACGAATTCGACGGCCCTCCGGTCCAGTGGAGGCTCCATCCGCTCAGGTTGTCGTCATGCACAAAGCCGTAAATCTCCAACACGCCGTCGACCCAGGCGCAGTTCAGCGGCTGGTCGAGCCCGACCTCCGGCGCTGTGTTGTCTACGGTCACAATGACTGTGTCGACAGTGGTACCGCCCACTGATGACGCGGTGACCCGAATTTCGTACTGACCATCGGGCACGGCGGTCGTATCCCAGTGCGTCAACGGCAGGTTGTAGACCGCGTTAGTCCCGTCCGCGAGATAGATCCAACTGCCGGCCATCGGTCGATACTCCAGCTGCCAGTCGATCGCGCACACACCATGGCTCACCAGGGCATCGATGCAGACCGCCGAACCCCCGATGACGGCATCGTCGATCGGGTAATTGATCGTCGCTTGCGGGCCCTGGTCCGCGTACATCAGGTGCACGTCGGTCGCCGCGTGCCCGCACGCGTCGACAACAGTCAGCCGCAGCATGCGATACCCGGGTGCGGCGGGATTCCAGTTGGCCAGGACGCCATTGACGACAGGCGTGAAACCCTCGGCCACGATGGCCCACGGATCGGCCCCCATACCGCGCTCCTCAAGCGCCCAGCTCTGCAGGTTATCCTCGGGATCGCTGGCAACGCCGACTACCGGCGTCGAATCGGAGTACGGGACGCATTGAAAATCTCCCAGATCAAGCGTCGCAGTCGGCGCTTGCACGTCCTCATCGCACGGGTCAATGAGACAGAGATCCGAATCACACGCGATGCCCGAACCCTGCCAGGTGCCGCCGGCGGCCACACACTCGGTCGCGTTCGTCTCGAAGCAGGACTCGTCGGGCAGACAGCACGCGCCGTCGTGGAATCCGGCGTCGAAGTACACGTCGTAGAAATCCCCACGATAGTCGGTCCACGCCACGCAGGCTTCTTGGGCCAGCGGCTTGGTCGGGTTGACGCAGATCGCAGGCCGGCTGTAGGTCGAGCTCGCCCAATTGATCTCGTTGACCAGGGTCACCGGGGCCCAGGGCAGCGGCGACGTGGCATCGGTGTAGGTGTACTCGATGTCATAGGCGCGCCAGAAGGCGGCGTGGTAGCGGCCACCGTTGTCGCTGACGGACAAGGCCACGCTCTTCTCGTTGTCGAAGGTTCGCGGCAGGGCACTGCTCGGAGTGTAAGAAGTGCCGCCGTTCGTTGAGTACGCGCAGAAAATGTCGGTCTGGGATGCGAATGACTGCGTATAGGCGACCATCACCGTCGAGACACCGACGGCGGCCGCGACGGACGGATGCCAGGCGCCGTCCTCCGCCGTGGTCAACTGCACGGGGGCGTTCCATGAATTGCCGTAGTTCGTGCTGCGCGTCACCCAGACCTGCGTTTTCCAGGCGCTACCCGACCAGCCCGGCTTCTCGAACGCGACGAACAGGCCGGCGGCCCCGTAGGTGATGTCGGGACGGCTCGCGAATGTCGAGCTCTCTGAGCCGCCCGTGATGTCCTGGGGCGTTGAGTAGTTCACCCCGTAGTCCTCGCTGTGCGTAAACATCGTCGCGTAGTAGTCGATCGCGTACACGGAATACGTGACGTACACGTAGAACACGTTGTACATCAGATAATCCGTGCAGATGCGCGGGTAGATGTCCGACGTCCCGGTGATTCCGCTTGCCGCGGTCACTGCGGCCCACGTGCCGCCGGGGTCGTCGGGATCGAATCGAACCACCACGATACGTTTCGTGGAGTCGAACATCGTCACTTCATACGCGAGGAAGACCCACTTCTCTCCGGAGTCGCGCTCGGCGTAGGTGATGGACGGATTCCGCGCTTCGTCGCCGGTGATGAAACTGACCAGCCAGGCCCAGGTCCGGCCGCCGTCCGTGGAGCGGTAGATCCGCACCCAACCGTCGTAGTCAACTCCGTACTGCTCGACGGCGATGAACAGCATGCCGTCGGGCGCCTTGCACATCGCCGGCTCGACCTGATCGTAGGTGGGATCGGTCACGAGGATGTCGCCGAGCCAACGCGAAGCAGGACCGTCGGCGAGATCTCCCAGGACCATCTGCGTTTCGTCACTGGATTTCAGCCGCGGACCGGGCCGTCCTCCCGGTTCGGGGCGTTCCGGTGCCGCGTTCCAACCGGCGGGCATCAGCCCCAGCTCCGATCCCTGACGTTCGCCGGCCGGGTCGTGCGTTGTGGGTGTCTGTGCCGCAACCGCGCAGGTCCACGTCAGCCCCAGCATCGTGGCTAGGCGCAGTCGCCATGAGTTACGCATGACATTTCTCCTTGGTTGATACTCCCCAGATGGCCTTGCTTTCCTCCGCAGCTGCGCGGTTCGGGCTCATTGTACCGCGCCACGCCATTCCGCGCGCACATTTTGCAGGCTCTCTCCCGACCATCGGAAGCAGCGCTACGCGGGCGCGGTCTTCGCCGAAGGGGGGTGAGGCTCCCGACTGCCCGCGGAACGGCGCGCGCAGCCGGCTGAGCGCGTGCGAACACAAGGCGCTTGGAGCAATCTGCTCGCTCACATGTAAGGTAGGCCGACGACGGCGCGCCGCCACAGACGCCGCATTCGCTGGTTCAGCGCGGCGGCGGACTTTCGCTGGCGCCCATACTAACCGTTAGGAAGAACAGATGGCGGAGGCGCGCAATGCCCCGGGTACCGATCCGTTGAGCGAGAAACGATGCCCGTTCCGGGGCCTTGCCCCTGGCGTCGCTTGGAAGCCCCCAACCACTCCGCCAGCGGATTGACATATCGATCATTACACCGAGCGGCGAAACGCACTTAGAATCTGCAAGGTGATTCGGCCTGGTTTTGATATGAGGTGTCACGATGGACGTGATCGCGGACTTGTGCGTTGTACCCGTTGGTGTCGGTGTTTCCGTGTCTCGATATATTGCGGCGTGCGAGCGGATTCTCAAGCAGGCCGGCTTGAACCCGCAGTTACATGCGTACGGCACGAACGTCGAAGGTGAGTGGGAAACCGTGTTTGCCGCCCTGCGTAGCTGTCATGAGGCGATCCACGAAATGGGCGCGCCGCGAATCTCGACCACCGTAAAGCTCGGCACGCGCACCGACCGCCGCCAGACAATGGCGGAAAAAGTGCGCAGCGTCCAAGACAAGCTATCCGCCGAGTCCCCATAGCCGGCAGCTATGCAACGGCGACCGGCCGGACCATGGCACCAAGCCCACACAACATACAGCGCGCCACGTGCACGGTATCTCGATGATCGCCCCCTAAAAAACGTGCACGGGCAGAGCAAGCTGCCCGTGCGTCGTATTTGTGCTCCGTTGACTTGTCACGGAGCACACGCCCCGCAATGGGGCTATGAATGTCGCCGCCGCGCCTGCTGAATGTAGTACTCCCACTTTGTCACGGTCGCGAGGCGACAGGTTGTAAACGGACGCGCACAGGTCGGAACATTCACCCAGGGCACATTCCGAAACGACCTGTGCGCGCGCGAAACTAACCCACTCCCCTGGTATCAGTTCCATGTAACGCGCGGATCATCCCGCGGTCTAACTTCAAATACGTACCCGGCCGACCGGTGCGATCAAGGGCCGCTCCGCATCTCGCATCCGCATAGCCAGCGCCCGCGCAGGGGCCAGCCGGGTCACGACGAACCACTCCTGTATACCCCCGTTGATTGACCTATCCGACTACCTGCCAAACAGCGTGACTGACCTTGGAAAACCCGCGGCCAGCGTGATTACGGTTATTTCAATGGACATGTTCGGGCCTGCCTGTTGACCGACGCAGCCCTACTATTCAGCCTAGCACAGTTTTACGGCAATGCAAATCATCGCCGACTTCAGGCCCGACTCACCGTCGTTGCGGCGTCATGTGTCCGGCTATTGCTATTACACTCAGAAAGCCCAATACTGCGTCATCATGAGCAAGGTGAGCGTTCCTCAATACTGTGATTTTGCGTGCCCACATGCGGATTTTCCACCCGCCGACACCGCGGGAATCTGCCGCACCATGTCGGCGGTGTGGTGCAAGAAGCTGCGCGAGCTGGTAAACAAGAATGCGCCGTGCGAATGGCAGGCGCGGCGCGGCGATTCGGCTGGTAAGACGCGGGGATCCGGGCGATCCCGTAAGTCCGCTAAATAACCCCCACGCCCGCCGGCCGACGGTCTCGCCTGAATAATCCCTTGCCCTCACCCCCCTGGTCTGCTTACGATAGCGGATGTCGGGTGGAGAGACCCACCTGTGGAGCGAGCGCACGGAGCGTGTCTTATCGTAATCGTGCGGGAGGTTGAGGAAGCAACTTCAGCCGGGCGATAACACCTTGCGTGGCAAGGTGTGATTTGCGGGTGCGGCCCGTGATAAGGCCGCCGTCAGGCTTGGTACGTCTCTATAATCGCTCAAAGATGAAGCTGGATGTCTGGCAGTGCTCAGCAGTAATCGGGTTGTGGCCCAGTCTCCGCAACCGGTTTCGAGCCAAAGGTCCACAAGAATTCCGCCGCGTTGACCGTGTCGCGCGTAACGTCGTGGGGGTGCAATTGGGAGATGAAGATGCACAGTAGGGCTGCGAAACGGAAACCCCTGGTATCCTGGCTCTGTACACTATCGGTGGCGACACTGCTCATATCCGGAGTTGTGGCCGGCGAAGCGGCGGCTCAGATGCGCGGCACGCCGTCCACGCCGACAGATATCATCGGTGCCGGCCCCAGTGACGCGGTTGAAGCCGGCGCTCTTGGCAATGGCTGGCCCATCGATTACACGCCGGCTGTGCCGATGGTGACCCTACCATCCACGACACAGACGTTCGACGCGCCACCCGCATACCCGGTCGTTACCCTCCCGCCGCTGGACACGGCCGCACTGCTTGATGAGGACGCTGTCAGCGAGGGCTGGGACAACCCGCCACGCGTAGGCGTTAATCGCGAACTTCCGCTTCAAATGCCCGGAAACTGGGCCCTGACCGCCGATGGCGGCCATCTGTGGACTTTGGCGATCACGTCGCCGAGCGCCAAACAACTTCGTCTGCACTTCGACGCGTTCAGCCTCCCGGCCGGCGCAGAGCTCTACGCTTTCTCTCCCAAATACCCCGATCAGGTTGTGGGACCGTATCTGGATAGCGGCCCGCATGGCACGGGGGCCTTCTGGACCGGCACGATTCAGGGCGAAACGGCCTATATCGAATATTACGTCCCCGCCGGTCTGGCCGCCGAGGTTCCCTTTGACATCGACGAGCTCGCGCACATGTACCGCGTGTTAAGTCTGCCGAATGACCTGCGCGCCCCGCTGGACTGCATGGGTGACGTCGCCTGTTACTCGGCGTGGGAAGACGTCAGCTACTCGGTAGCGAAGATCACGTTCGAAGACGACGGCGGTGGCTGGTACAACTGCTCCGGAACGCTGCTCGCGGCCCAGAACAATGACCAGACCCCGTATTTCCTGACCGCCGCCCACTGCATCGACACCAACTCCGAAGCCCAGACGATGGAGGCCGAGTGGTTCTACCAGAACGCCACGTGCGGCGGGAGCCTGATGACAAGCAGATACAGCAGCAATGCGTCGCTGTTGGGCACATCGGGTGAAGGCGGCTCGGCCGACTGGACCTTGCTCATGATCAACGGCGTGCTCCCGGCCGGCGTTTACTGGAGCGGTTGGACCAGCAGCGATCCGGCCAGCGGCACGTGGTCGGTCGGCGTTCATCACCCCAGCGGCAGTTGGAAACGCTACAGCCGCGGCCGCCGGCAATACGGCTACAGTGACTTTCACCGCATCCAGTGGGATGTGTCCGGCGCGGTGGGCACGATCTACTACGGCTCTTCCGGTTCCGGCATATTCCGCGAGGACAACCAGCAGCTCTTCGGCATTTGCAGTTTTGGATATGGCGAAGCTGGCTGCGACAATCTAAACGTGGATATCTACTACGGCAAGTTCTCGTACGTGTACTCGAGCATGTCTTCCTACCTCGCGGCCGGCCCTGATGACGGTTACGAGAACAACGATTCCTGCGCTGGCGCCGCCACGCTGGGTGAAGGGTCGTATTCAAACCTGGTCGTGAAGAGCGTCGACGAGGACTGGTATCGCATCTACCTGGCGAACGAGGATCAGGTTGAGATTCAGCTTTCCTTCACCGATGGGTACGGCAACATCAACGCCGAGCTGTATGACTCCTGCGGCGGCTCGGTGGTGGCGTCGGGGACGACGACGACCAGCAACGAAGTGCTGTACCACACGAATTTCGGCAGCGGCGCGTACTTCTACCTGCGCGTCTTCCTGGCCGATGACACGCGCAACGAGTACGACCTCGATATCACCATCGGCACGTTCGCCGACACCGACCCGCCCACACCCAATCCGATGACGTTCGCCAGCCCGCCGGTTCCGTTGACGGATAGCTCGATCACAATGACCGCCACGACGGCGACGGACTTGATCACCCCGCCGGTGTCGTATTACTTCGAATCCCCCGATGGCCATAGCAGTGCCTGGCAGTCCGGCACAGCCTATGTTGATAACGGTCTGGCAGCCAACACGCGTTACCAATATCGCGTGAAGGCCCGCGACAACGCCGATCCGCCCAACGAGACCGCTACGAGCACGTGGTACACCCCCGCCACCGATATCGAGACACCCGACGTCACGATCGGGACGGTGACGACCTCGTCGATCGCCCTCAGTACGACGCAATCGATGTCGAACCTCACGGAGGGTTACTCGGGCGTGTACTTCGACTCGGAGACGACCGGCGGAGACGGCGGCCTCAATGAGTGGATTCAGGTGGAGACTGACACGGCTGCCAGTCTGGCCGTTAACACGTCGTACACCTTCAGGGCCAAGGGGCGTAACCAATCGTCGTTTGAGACCGACTGGGGCGCGTCGGCCACCAAGGCCACACTGGCACTCGCACCAATCTCGCCCACGATCGCCAACGTTGGCGTCAGTACGCTCGATGTCAACGTGCGTCCCAACAGCAACCCCGCATACACCGAGTTCGCCATCGAGTGTCTAACCAGCGATGGTGCATGGAACGGGAGATTCGTCAGCGCATCCGGGACGGCGTCAGTCTCGCCGGTCTGGCAGACCGATGCCGCGTGGGGCACCATCACCGTTCAGGGGCTGGATGCCGACACCGAATACTGCTTCCATGTCAAGGCGCGCAACGTGGACAACGTGGAGACGGCCTATTCCGGCCAGAACTGTGCGACCACGGGTAAGGACTGCAACGGCAATGACGTGCCCGACGCCGACGATATCAGCGGCGGCTTCAGTCAGGACTGCAACGGCAACAGCATTCCCGACGAGTGTGACATCGCCGACTGCGATCCAAATGACCCCGCTTGCCAGGATTGCAACACGAACGGCGTGCCCGATGAGTGTGACATCAGCGGCGGCACATCGACCGACAACAATCTCAATGGCATCCCCGACGAGTGCGAGAGCGGCGAGTACGAGTTGGGCGATATGAACTGCGATGGGTTGATCAACAATGGTGACATTGACCCGTTCGTACTGGCGCTGACCGAGCCGGGCGACTATGCCGCCACCTATCCGGAATGCGACATAAACCTCGCTGACGTTAACGGTGACAGCCTGGTCAACAACGGTGACATTGACGCCTTTGTGGCCTTGTTGAGCAAATAGCGGCATTGCCGGCAACGGAAAATGGGGATAAGTACATTGCCAGACGATGTGCTTGTCCCCTTTTCCATGCGCGGAGGGTGCGACCTATGGACATTGCCGAGATGCACCGCAGCACCGGCGCTGCGTTTGACGAAGCGGCGCAGCGCTACGAGGAAGAAGTTGCCGCCGACATCGAGTTTCTGCGCGGTGGCGGGGAGAATTTCTGCGCTCCGGAGCTTCCCTTCCTCGCTGGTTTGTCCGATTGGTGCCGCCGCGCAATCCACTTGCAGTGCGCCGGCGGCCGAGACACGCTATCACTGTGGAATCACGGCGCCGCGGAGGTGGTGGGTGTCGACATCAGCCCGCGCATGATCGCTTGCGCGCGGCGCAAATCAGAGGCGCTCGCCGCGCCCGCCACGTGGTACTGCTGCGATGTGCTCGACACGCCGGCCAAGCTCGATGCGACGGCCGACCTGGTCTACACCGGCCGCGGAGCCCTTTACTGGATGATGGACATCGAGGCATGGGCGCGCGTGGTGGCGCGACTGCTCAAGCCCGGCGGCCGGCTCTACGTTTTTGAAGGACATCCGCTCAACTGGATCTGGGATCACAACGCCAGTGAGCTGTGCTTTGACGAGAACGACGGCAACTACTTCCTGGCCGAGCCGCAACGCGGCCAGGGTTGGGATGACCAGTACATCGGCAAACTTGACATTCCGGTCGCCTCCCAGAGCGCGAAGTACGAGCGTCAGTGGAATCTCGGGCAGGTCGTCAACGCGGTCAGCGCGGCCGGCCTGCGCCTGGAGCGACTCGAGGAGCACCCCGAGCAATTCTACGACGAGTACCCGAACCTCCCGGCGGACATTATCCGCCGACTGCCGCACACATATTCACTATTGGCTCACCGTCCGCCCCGGTAGCGTGACCCTGGTCGGCGACGGATCGTCGCCATCGCGCCCATCACTCGTCCACAAGCACCTGCCAATTCGGTCGGTCGGTGGTGTGTGCATCTTCCATCGTCCGCCGGGGCTGCCACCCGTGCGGCTTTTTCCCGATCCAACTCCAGGTGTCGCGCGAGCCGGGAATCACGGAAGTCACCACGCGATAGATCGGCCGCAGCGCCGGGTGCAGCACTTCCAGTGCGCGGTGACAGTCGCACAGGTGTACCGGCTCCAGCCCCAGGTATTCGACCAGCAGTCGTAGATCGCCGCGCGTGTACTCTCGAACATGCCCGCGCCAGTGTCCGGGATACCAATAGAATGAGGCATAAGGTGGGTGGTTAGTACGGCCGATGAGGACATGAAGCCGCTTGCGAATGTTGACCGCGTTCGGCACGAGTATGTGCAGCATGCCGCCGGGCCTGAGCAATTCGACCAGATCGTTGAGAAGTTCGCGCGGAGAATCGTGCAGATGCTCGATGACGCCGTGCATCAGTACCGCGTCAAACGACTCCTTGTCGAACATGCGCGCATTGTTGTCCACGACCAGCTCGACTCCGGACTCGCGCGCAAACCGCACGATTTTCTCGCGATTGTCGCCGTGCGCATACCAGGCATCCTGAAGATCATCCACGCCATAGCACTCATAGCCGAGCACGCGGAGAATCGCGAGTGTAAACGCAGTCCCGCACCCATAGTCAAGCACGCGCGCGCCGTACGGCGTGTGCTTGATGATGGTCCGGATCTTATCGACAGACGAATCGCCCGCGATGGTCGCTATGGACGGGAAGGGAAAGCGCGCGCGCACCTCGCATAATGCCTGGCGAATGCGCCGCGGGCTTGTGTCTGGCAGAGGCCCAACGGCATCTCGGTGGCACGCGTCCATCTCGAGGCGCCCTCCCCCGTTGTTTGTGCCCGCACTGCTACGTCCACGCGATGTTGAGCGAGCAGTGGCGGTCCAGGAACAAGCCCGGAATCCACAAGCGCGCGGCGTCCTGCCAACGCCGCACACGTCTGGCCATCTGACGTATAGCCAGTGATCTCTGCTCAACGACAGTTGCAGCCTGATCTTACGTTGATGATACGCCTCGCGGGCGTGCATACGCAAGCGTCATCGCGGCTAATCCGGCGGTGAGGTGATCTGACGCGAACGTGACTATTAAGGTCGTGAATGCTCTAGACCGAGATTGTATGCGGGCATACCGGAGATTGCGTGTGGGTAGAGCGTTAATTCGGAAACTGGGGTTCTCACTTGTCGAACTGGTCGTTGTCATTGTTATTATCGGCGTTCTGGCAGCCATCGCCGTCCCCAGGTTGAGCCAGGGTACATCCGCCGCGTCGGAGTCGGCGTTGCGTGGAAATCTAAGCGCCCTGCGGTCGGCTATCGCCCTGTATGCCGCCGAGCACGCGGGCGCGTTTCCGGGCTACCATAAGATCGATGGCTCACAGAAGGGTAATGGCGACGAGGAGGACTTTTACGCCCAACTGCTTGAGTATTCGTCAGTTACGGGCGTGACCGGATCCCACACGTCTTCGCGTCTCTTCGGTCCATATCTTCGAGGAATACCACGTCTGAACGTGGGAATAAACGCTGCGGAGAAGGCCGACGAGGTCGATTTCGACACCGAACTGCCCCTCGACGAACACGAGGGCAACAAGAAGGGCTGGATCTACAATCCTGAGACCGGCCAAATCATCGCCAACACGACGGATGTCGACTCTCAGGGCACGCCTTTCAAGGACTACTGACAATCGGCATCGTTTGCGCCACCGCCGCACCCCCCTTGTATATTAGGTATTTGTTAGGTATGCTGTCACAGAGCGATATCAGCCTCAGATCAAGCTCTGCGGACAGCAGTCATGCCAGCCCCGGCGAATCAGAAGCGGCATTCTCATCCCTGCCATAGCGTCACCACCGAGACAACATCCCACCGCCGCTCACCGGTATCGACCGCGTACGCCGAGTTGCACTGTTTGACGAACTTCTCATTTCTGCGCGGCGCGTCGCACCCGGAAGAGCTGGTCGAGCGCGCCGCCGAGTTGGGCTACGCCGCGTTGGCGATCACGGACAGAAACTCTCTGGCCGGCGTGGTACGGGCACACATTGCGGCGCAGCATCACAATCTGCATCTGATCGTTGGGGCCGAGATCACGCCGGTTGATGCGCCGCCCGTTGTGCTGTTGGCGCCGGATCGCGCTGCGTATGGACGGCTGTCGCGTCTGATCACGCGGGGGCGTTTGCGTGTCAAGAAGGGGCAATGTCACCTGACGTTTGATGATGTGGCCGCGCTGGCCAGCGGCTTGATCGCGATCGTCACGCCGCCGCGCCGGCCGGTCGCGTCAGCCGCGGACATTCGACATTACCACGCTTACCGCGAGCTCTTTGGGCACGATGTGTATCTGGCCGCCGAACTCGCGTATGAGCAGCCCGACACGGAGCGCCTTGCGTGGCTACACGCGTTGTCCAACCAGGTCAACATCCCGCTGGTCGCCGCCAATGATGTTCACTATCACGATGCGGCCCGGCGTTACTTGCAGGACGCGCTCACCTGTGTGCGTGAGAAATGCACGATCCATGACGCCGGCCGCCGGTTGTTCCCAAACGCTCAGCGACACTTGCGGACACTGGATGAAACCGGGCGGCGTTACGCGGCGCATACCGATCTGTTGGAGCGCACGATCGAGATTGCCGAGCGCTGCACCTTCAGTCTTGATGAGCTCAAGTACGAATACGCCCACGAGGTGTGCCCGGATGACCTGTCACCGATCGAATACCTCGCACAACTGACCTGGGCGGGCGCGGCGCGGCGTTATGCCGACGGCATCCCGGACAAGGTGCGCGATCTGCTCACCGCCGAGCTTAAGCTCATCGAGGAGCTGCGCTACGAGTATTACTTCCTGACCGTCTGGGATCTGGTGCGTTTTGCCCGCGGCCGCGGCATCTTGTGCCAGGGGCGCGGGTCGGCGGCGAACTCCGCGGTGTGTTACTGCCTGGGCGTCACCGCGGTTGATCCGGCGCGCATCGATCTGCTCTTCGAGCGCTTCGTCAGCAAGGAACGCAATGAGCCGCCGGACATCGACGTTGATTTCGAGCACAACCGCCGCGAGGAGGTTTTCCAATACATCTACCGGAAGTACGGCCGCGAACGGGCGGCGATTACGGCGGAGGTGATCACCTATCACGCGCGCTCGGCCGTCCGTGACATCGGTAAGGCCCTCGGCCTGTCGCTCGATCGCGTCGAGCGCATGTCAAAGATGACCGAGTGGTGGGATAACGAGCTGCCCACCGATGCGATCCGCGCCGCCGGCCTCAATCCTGACAATCGCACTGTGCAGATGGTCCTGCGGCTGGTGCGCCAGGTGGCGGGTTTTCCACGTCATCTCTCCCAGCACGTCGGCGGCTTTGTAATCACCGAGACGCCGCTGTGTGAGATCGTCCCCCTGCTGAACGGCGCCATGCCCGGCCGCACATTTATCGAGTGGGATAAGGACGATATCGATGCATTGGGGATCTTGAAAGTGGACTGCCTGGCCCTGGGGATGCTGACGGCGATTAGTGGGATGTTTCGGATGATGGAGGGAACAGGGAACGGGGAACGGGGAACAGGGAACAGGGAACGGGGAACGGGGAACGGGGAACGGGTTGTTGCGCGCGGGGGGATTGGTGATTCGCTGGTATCTGAACTTGAAAGGTGCAAGTATGGCAAACATAGTGGACTTTCGCGATCTGATCGTTTGGAAGAAGGGAATCACGTTGGCCAAGACCGTCTACAAACTGACAAGCCAGATGCCCGAGGGCGAACGGTTCGGACTCACGAGCCAGATCAGGCGTGCCGCCGTCTCGATTCCGAGCAACATTGCGGAAGGCAATGCTCGTCAGAGCCGAAAGGACTACATCCACTTCCTCACCATAGCGCGGGGTTCGCTTGCGGAATTGGAAACGCAGCTAATCATAGCCCAGGAACTCAAGCTGCTCCCAACAGCCAACCAACTGCCGGATCTGATCCACGAAATCGCGCGCATGCTCCAAGCCCTGATCAACAAGCTACGCACACCCCCCACCTAGCCCCCCCCGCCACCGTTCCCCGTTCCCCGTTCCCCGTTCCCTGTTCCCCGTTCCCCGTTCCCCGTTCCCCGTTCCCCGTTCCCTGTTCCCTCTCCTCCATCCCCCCCGAAGACCCCCGCGTCTACGACATGATCTGCGACGCTGACACCGTCGGCGTCTTTCAGATCGAGAGCCGGGCGCAGATGAGCATGTTGCCGCGTTTGAAGCCGCGCTGTTTTTATGACCTGGTGATCGAGGTGGCGATTGTGCGGCCGGGACCGATCCAGGGTGGCATGGTTCATCCGTACCTGCGCCGCCGTGACGGGCTGGAGCCGGTCTGGTATCCGGATGAACGTATCAAGGCGGTGCTGGAAAAGACGCTCGGCGTGCCGCTGTTTCAGGAACAGGTGATGAAGCTCGCGGTCGTCGCCGCCAACTTCACCCCCGGCGAGGCCGACCAATTGCGGCGGGCAATGGCGGCCTGGAAACGCCATGGCGATCTGAGCCCATTTCAAACCCGATTGATGAAGGGCATGCTTATCAACGGATACTCACGCGAGTTCGCCGAGGCCGTCTTTAAACAGATCAGCGGGTTTGCCGAATACGGCTTTCCTGAGAGTCACTCCGCCTCGTTTGCACTGTTGGTCTATGCATCCTGCTGGTTCAAGCGCTATCACCCGGCGGCGTTTCTGGCGGCATTGATCAACGCCCAGCCGTTGGGGTTTTATACCCCGGCGCAACTCGTGCGTGACGCGCTGGCCCACGGCGTCGCGGTGCGGCCGGTGGATGTGAATTGGAGTGGGTATGATTGTGCGTTGGAGGGGAAGGAGGCCACAAGGCCACGAGGCCACGAGGCCACGAGGGAACAAGGCAGCAAGGCCACAAAGCAGCAAGGCAGCGAGGCAACGAGGCAACAAGGCAACGAGGCAGCAAGGCAGCGGGGGCACGAGGTCACGAGGGGGGTGCCACGGCTTTGTGAGCCGTGTTTCTCTCGCGGCAGCACAGCACGGCTCACAGAGCCGTGGCACACGCACACGCGGGATCCGGCTGGTTGGGGCGCGGGTGGGCCGGCGGTGCGGCTGGGTATGCGTATTGTGCGCGGGCTTAGTGCCGACAAGGTCGCCGGCATCGAGGCCGCCCGGCGCGAAGGCCCGATTACATCGATCCGCCAATTGGCCCGGCGTGATGATGTTTCACGTGAGACGCTTGTGCGACTCGCGGCCGCCGACGCTTTTCGGTCGCTGGGGCTCGATCGCCGACAGGTGTTATGGCAGATTCTGGCGTTGGATCGTCAGCAGCAGAGTTTGTTCGCGGACCTGGAGCCCGCGGAACAATCCGCCAAGCTGCCGGCGATGACGCTGGCCGAAACCGTCGAACATGACTACGACGCGCTCGGAATGTCGCTCAACGCTCATCCGATTGAACTGGTCAGGGAAGAATTGCGGCGATTGAAAGTCACGCCCAACGCAAAGCTAAAGGCAACCCGGCACGGACGCGGCATCAGAGTGGCCGGACTGGTCACGGTGCGCCAGAGGCCGATGACCGCCAAGGGCATGGTGTTCATGACGCTGGAGGACGAGACCGGGATGGCCAACCTGATCATCCGTCCGCAAGTATGGGATCGCGAGGGGCGCAAGACCCGGCACAAGATCGCCGTGGTCGCTGATGGAGTAGTGGAACGCCAAGGCAAGGTAATCCACGTTCAGGTAAGCCGGCTGCACGATCTGTCAGAGCTTGTCGGCAAAGTGCGGCACTCATCGCGCGATTTCTGCTGACAACCGGCGCACACTGCCTGCGGGTGCCCGCGGCTTGCCATGAGGGTGCCCCACGGCTTGCCGTGGGGGACGGATCTTACGGCGCGCGTGCGGGTGCCCCGTGGCTCGCCGCGGGGGACTGATCTTACGGCGCGCATGTGGGTGCCCCGTGGCTCGCCGCGGGGGACTGATCTCGCGGCGCGCATGTGGGTGCCCCGCGGCTTGCCGTGGGGGACTGATCTCACGCGGGAAGGCGCTTGATCTCGCACGTTGCGCAAGTCAGTCCCCCACCCCAAGGCGTGGGGCACCCACATGGCGTATGACACTCGCAGCGCCGACGGCCTGCGAGGCGCAGGCCGCTACTTTGTCCGTCAGCCGACTTTGTCCGTCAGGCTGCCTTGCACCCGCCGCGATGAGGCGGCCCGGACCGTGGTAACCGGGCCGGGTGGACCGCTGCCGGCGCGCGATTTCTCGTAGCGGGCCGGCGATTTGACAGAGGCACGGGCGGCAATAGAATTGTGCAGTCCACAGAGCCAGTCCACTCAATCAGGGAGCTTCTCGATGGCTGGAGAAAACACGCTGGAGTTCACGGAAGACAACTTCGAAGCAGAGGTGTTGCAGGCCGACGTTCCGGTCCTGGTTGACTTCTGGGCGGAGTGGTGCCAACCCTGCCTGATGCTCGCTCCGACGCTCGAGGAGCTGGCCGCCGACTACAAGGGAAGAGTGAAGGTCGGCAAGCTGAACGTCGACAACGCACAGAAAATCGCCGCCCAATACGGCATACAGAACATCCCAACCGTACTGCTTTTTGACGGCGGCACGCAGGTTGAGAAGATAGTGGGCGCGCGCCAGAAACAGGATTACCAGACGCTGATCGACGCGCGCATCAGCGACCGCTAGATCGAGCGCTGTTCGTCACGACGAAGTAACGGCCGCCGGCGCCGGCGCCCCTGCAATGGGGCATCGGCACCGGCGGGTTTTATGCGCGGGCGTCAAGTGGTCTGGGGCGATCGTCAATTGCGGTTACGCCGACGGTTGAGCAGTGGTGTGGCGCGAACCGCTGGGATTCGGCGGCCGGCGGGGCGCCGGCCGTTACATTGGTTGCCGGGGACCATCGGCCGCTATGGGTTTGCAAACACTACTCGGTTCCGCGAAACGCCCTACTCTGTCACTTCCCAGATGTCGCCGGCATTGAAAAGCTGCTCCAGATCACCAGCGCCGCTGCGCTCGGTGACGGCGTTGATCTGCTCAATCATCAGCGATTCGTAGGTGGGTTGTTCGATCGCGCGAAAGACGCCCATGGGCTCGGGGAACTCGGGGTAGCGCATGCGCGAAAGCAGGTATGCCAACGTCGGCTCGGCGGCCTTCTCGTCATGCACCAGCAGATCGTCGGCTGATACGCCGCCAACGCCGAGCTCGACCACCTCGGGCGTGGTTCCATTCAGTCGGATGCCCTTGTTCTGCTCGCGGCCGAAGATCATCGGTTTCCCGTGCTCGAGGTAGAGCACGTGTTCGAGTTTGCTCTGGCGATCGGTGGCGTAGTCGTACGCGCCGTGGTTATAGACATTGCAATCCTGATAGACCTCGACAAAGGCGGTGCCCTTGTGCTCGGCGGCGCGCTGGAAAACCTGCTGGGCGAATTTTGTGTCCATGTCCACGCAGCGCGCCACGAAGGTGACCTCGGCGCCAATCGCCACCGAGATCGGGTGTACCGGCTGTTCGAGCGTGCCATGCGGCGATGACTTGGTGCGCTTGCCGAACTCGCTGGTGGGAGAAGCCTGCCCCTTGGTCAACCCGTAAATGCGGTTGTTGAACAGAATGAGCTTCAGGCCCATGTTGCGACGAATGGTGTGCAGGAAGTGGTTGCCACCGATGCTCAAGCCGTCGCCGTCGCCGGTGATGACCCACACGTTCAGGTCAGGGTTGGCCAGCTTCACTCCGCTGGCGATCGCCGGCGCGCGGCCATGGATGCCGTGAAACCCGTACGTATTCACATAATACGGAAAGCGGCTGGAGCAGCCGATGCCCGATACGACGACGACGTTCTCGCGCGGAACGCCGAGCGTGGGCAAGACCTTCTGAATCTGCGTCAGGATCGAGTAGTTGCCGCACCCGGGGCACCACTTGACATCCTGGTCGCTGCGGAAGTCCTTGACGGTCAAGGCCGGCGCAGTCTCGGAAGCAGTCACGGCTATTTGTCCTCCACGATCTTGCTGATCGCGTCATAGACTTCGCTGACGCGGAACGGCTGCCCCTGCACTTTGTTCAAAGCGCGCATTTCGATGCAGAAGCGCGCCTGGAGCAGTTGCTTGAGCTGCCCCATGTTCAACTCACAAACGATGACCTGTTTGAAGCTACGAAGGATCTCACCGACGTTGGCGGGCAGCGGATCCAGCCAGCGCAGGTGCATGTGCGATACGCTGTGGCCCTGGGCGATGGCTTGTTCGACGGCGATCGAAACCGCCCCATAGGTGCCGCCCCACGAAACCACCAGCAGGTCACCCGAATCGGCACCGGTGAGCTGCTGGTCGGGCACGTCCTGGACGACCTTGGCGACCTTCTCGGCACGCAGCGTGATCATGCGCTGATGGTTGGCCGGGTCGTGACTGACGTTTCCGGTCACGTCGGATTTTTCCAGGCCGCCGACCCGATGCTCGAGGCCGGGGGTGCCGGGGATGGCCCAGGGTCGCGCGCCATTCGCGTCGCGTCGATAAGGTCTGAACTTGGCCGGGTCATCCGCGTGGGTGATTTCAATGGGGGGCAGCTCCCGCATTTCGGGAATGCGCCACGGTTCCGAGCCGTTCGCCAGGTAACCATCGGTCAGCAGGATCACGGGCGTCATGTATTTGACGGCGATCCGCACAGCCTCAATCGCGGACCAATAGCAATCAGAGGGTGACTGGGCGGCGAGCACCGGCGCGGGGCATTCGCCATTGCGCCCCAGCAACGCCTGCCACAGATCGGCCTGCTCGGTCTTGGTCGGCAACCCGGTGCTCGGGCCGCCGCGCTGAACATTAATGATCACGCAGGGCAATTCCGTGATGACGGCCAGGCCGATGGCCTCCTGCTTGAGAGCCATACCCGGCCCGCTGGTGCCGGTGACCGCCAGCGCGCCGGCAAACGCGGCACCGACGGTGGCCGCCATGGCTGCGATCTCGTCTTCGGCCTGGAACGTGCGTACGTCGTAATTTCTGTGGGCTGAGAGATCGTGCAGAATCTCACTGGCCGGGGTAATCGGGTAGCTGCCATAGAACAGCGGCTTGCCGGCGAGTTTGGCGGCGGTGATCAAGCCCATCGACGTCGCCTGGTTGCCGGTCAGGTTGCGGTAGCGCCCGGGAGCCAGCTTGGCGGGCTTGACGCGGTACCTGATCGGCAGAATCTCGGCGGTCTCACCGAAATGGTAGCCGGCCTTGATCGCCAGCGTGTTGGCCTGGGCGACGGCGGGCACCTTGGCGAACTTGGTGTTGATCCACTTAAAGGTCGTCTCCAGTGGGCGGTCGAAAATCCAGAATACCAGCCCAAGCGTGAAGAAGTTTTTGCAGCGCTGCGACTGCTTGGCACCCAAACCGGCTTCGGCCACAGCCTCAAACGTCAGACGCGTGATCGGTGCCTTGTACACGCGGAAGAGGTTGAGCTGGTCGCCGTCGAGCGGGTTCGACTCGAACTTGGCGCGTTTGAGATTCTGCGGCGTGAATTCGTCGGTGTTGATGATCAGCAGCCCGCCATCACGCAGGTCCTTGATATTGACCTTGAGCGCGGCCGGGTTCATGGCAACCAGCGCGTCGACATGGTCCCCTGGTGTACGGATGTCGTGGTCGCCGATGTGAATCTGAAATCCGGAGACGCCCGCCAACGTTCCGGCCGGCGCGCGGATCTCGGATGGGTAATCAGGAAACGTCGCCACGTCGTTGCCGAACACAGCGGACGTGTTGCTGAATTGCGTGCCGGCGAGCTGCATGCCGTCGCCGGAATCACCGGCAAAACGAACGGTCACATCCGCCAGTTGCTCGACCTTTTGCGGTGAATGGCCGTCCGGTTGGACGCCGGGAGCCGTAGCTGTCTTCATGGTGTCAACTCGTCTGGAATCCGCGGGTGATCAATCCACAACGCTCGTATGAAGGTCACGCCGGCACCGCGGCACCGGGGGCTTGCCACATATTTACATTCTATCGGCGTACTGGACGCCGTCTGCCGTCGCAGACACGGAAATCGTCAATTCTACCGCTGGGGGCGTCCTGATGCCAGCGCGATACCCAGGTTGTATGGCAACTTCGCGGGCCGTACACTCTCTCGTGATTGTAAACCGGAACGGATGGGGATGCGGTGCGGCGTCGGCGTGGGCTGGTGGCCGAGACGTTGCGTCGCGCAGCGCGGCGCCGTCTGGGCGGAAAACATGCAAGGCATCTACATTTCGCTGGGTTCGAATCTGGGGGACCGCCGACGTTACCTTGATACGGCGCTTGCCCAGCTCGACTGCGATCCTGATATAGGGGTGGTGGCGGTCTCCACGTACCACGAGACGGTCCCGGCCGGCGGGCCGCCGCACCAGGGTTTATACCTCAATGCTGTTGCGGAGCTGGACACGGCCCTGCCGCCGCAATCACTGCTTGATCGGCTGCTGGCGATTGAGCAGCGTAATGGCCGGCAGCGGCACGTTCGTTTTGGCCCGCGCACATTGGATCTCGATCTGCTGTTGTACCGCGCGGAGATAATCAGTGAACCGACTCTGACAGTGCCGCACCCTCGAATGTGGGAACGTGAATTCGTTATGAAACCGCTGGCCGAAATCTGTGACGTGGACCGGCTGCGGGAGTTTCGCGCCCGACTGGCCCGCGCCCAGCCACAAGCTGACGCGGCGGGCTCGCCTGAAGTGGAGACACCCTGTGTACGTTGATGTGACCACCGGCAAATTCGACTGGCGCGAGATGTACAAGCTCCTGATCGGGTGTATTACGCCACGACCGATTGCGTTGGTCTCGACGATCTCAGCGGGCGGCACGACAAACCTGGCGCCGTTCAGTTGGTACAACATGGTCTCCGCCAATCCGCCGGTGTGTGTGGTCTGTCCCAGCACGCGGCGTGACGGCGGCCCCAAGGACACGCTGAACAACATCAAGGCCGCGCGTGAGTTCTGTATCGCGACGGTTACCGAGGCGATCGCCCAGCCCATGGTGCGCTGCGCCACGCTCCTGCCTCCCGAGCAGAGCGAATTCGATTGGAGCGGGCTGACGCCAAGGCCGGCGACGAAGGTCAAGCCGCCCCTGGTCGAGGAGTCGCCGGTGAACATCGAATGCCGGCTGCGCGACATCATTGAATTCGGAGATGCGCCCGGCGCCGGCAACCTCGTGCTCGGCGACATAGTTGCCATGCACGTTGCGGATTGGCTGCTGGGGGAGGACGGTGCGATCGACTCCCGCAAGTTGCGCACTGTCGGGCGCCTGGGCCGGCAGGACTACTGCACCGTGGTTGAGCCGTATGAATTGAGGATTCCAGAGGCGCCGTAGGAGACGTAGGCAAACAGGTGCGGCGAGCCGCCCCCTACGGCGTGAGTCCGACCCCCGAGTCGGACGTTCCGGCAGAGAAACCGGTGCGGCGAGCCGCCCCCTACGGGGTGAGCCAGGCGCGCAGGAGTGTCAGGGCGGCCTGCTTGCTGGGGATCTCATAGCCGCGATACAGGTCGGGGTCGTGGTGAATGGCGACGCGGAGATTGGGAGGGGCCACGCAACCGGGGCAACCATCTTCACAGGCGCAATCGGCCACGAGCCCATGCGCCATCTTCAGCAGCTCTTCATGATGCTCAAACGCGTGCCGGGCATAGCCCAAACCACCCTCGTAGCGGTCGTACAGAAAAATCGTCGCGACGCCAAGCTGGGCTGAGTCAACGATGCCACCGATGTCGAAGCGGTCGCACATGGCCATCGGCGGCAAGGCAACGGTGAGGAGATTGCGCGCGGCGCTCAATGCTTCGAATGCCTTGTGGCCGGCCTCTTTGAGCGCGTCGAGGGCGCGCGCCGGCGGCTGGAGCCAGCAGGCGGCGGTATTGACGTGCTGCGGATCGAGCGTGAGCTTGGTCTGGCCGATGAGCTCCTGCGTGTAATACTTGAACTTGCGAAACGCGATGGTCTGCCACATCACGCGCACGTCGCCGAAGAACCGCCTGCCGCCACCACCCTCGTCGGCGTGCCGTTCGCGCACGATGCGACAGTCGTCGGCGAGAACGGGCTGCGTGTAGTAATCCGCGTCAAAGCGTTCGACCCTGGCGGTGTGCAGTTCCTGGTCGAGCTCGCGGACGATGAAGCTCTCCGCCTGGTGCAGGTAAATCGCCTCGGGATACACGAGCTCGGGGGCGGATATCGAATCCACCTGACCGATGACCTCGTTGCGGCCGTTGGTGGTGTCGATCACCGAATAGGTGGCGTTGCTGATCGTGCGCAGATCGACCTGCACTGCGGGGACCTCGGCTGAAGACCAGTACAGCCGTTCGCCGCTGCGTTTTACGCGGCCCTCGTCGGCCAGAACCTCGGCGACGGCCGGGCCCATCTCGCCAAGGCTGTTGAGATCATTGTCGGTCAGCGGCAGCTCGAACGCCGCGCAGCCGAGCTGGGCCGCGAGAATGTGCGGGTTTTGCGGATCGACGATGGCATGTTCCAGGGGTTGCTCGAACAGGAACGCCGAGTTGCGACACAGAAACTGGTCGATCGGATCGTCATAGGCGACGAACACGGCCAGGGATTCGTCCCGGCGCCGCCCGGCTCTGCCGATCTGCTGCCACAGGCTACAGAAGGTGCGGGGAAAACCCACGACGATGGCCGCGTCGAGCGAACCGACGTCGATGCCAAGCTCGAGGGCATTCGTGCTGCACACGCCGCGAATTCGACCGCTGAACAGCCCCTGCTCAATCTCGCGCCGTTCATTCGGCAGATAGCCGCCGCGGTAGGGTTTGACCCGACCGGCGAGTTCGGGGCGCCGCCGGCCCAGCGCCTCGACCACGAACTTGTAGATCAATTCGGCCACGACGCGCGCCTTGGTGAATGTGATTGTACCGGCGTCGGCTTCGAGCAACTTCCGCATCAACTCGGTGGCCTCGACATTGGCGCTGCGCCGACCGATGCGGGCACCGTCGAGCAATGGCGGATTCCACATGATGATGTGCTTGGCGCCGCGCGGCGATGTGTCGCCGTCGATCACGGTTGTCGCCTGGCCGGTCAGGCTTTCGGCGAGCTCGTGCGGATTGCCCAGCGTGGCTGAGCAACTGATGAACGTCGGCGAAGAGCCGTAGTGTTCGCAGATGCGCCGCAAGCGCCACAACACGCCGGCCACGTGGCTTCCGAAAATGCCGCGGTAGCTGTGGATCTCGTCGAGCACGATGTAACGCAGGCGAGCGAAAAACGGCGCCCATTTCGCGTGGTACGGCAGGATGCTCACATGCAACATATCCGGGTTTGATAGCAGGATGTTGGCGGTGCGGCGGATGCGCGGGCGCTTGTGCTGGGGCGTGTCACCGTCGTAGCAGGCCGCCTTGGCCACATCGGTGAGGCCGGCGCGTTCGATCAGGCGTTCGAGGCCGTTGAGCTGATCATATGCCAGCGCCTTGGCCGGCGCGAGGTACAGCGTGCGCGATTGCGGATCTTCGAGCAGGGCTTCCAGAATCGGCAGTTGATAGCACAGGCTCTTGCCCGAGGCGGTGCCGGTCGCCAGCAGCACGTGGCGGCCGACCCGGATGGCATCGAGCGCGTCGGCCTGATGGGCGTAGAGCCGCTCAATGCCGGCTTCACGCAGCCAGCCGTGCAGGCGCTCGTCCAGCGGCCGCTCGGGTTGGCGAAACACGGCGTCGCGCGCGGGCAAAACGCGGGCCTCGACAACCTGGTTCCGATAGTCGCGCGCGGCTTGCAGCCTGGCGATGAAAGAGCTGACGTCCATACGGGCACCTGCGATATAAACAGTTGGGCACTATTATAGGGCTAATGCGAACAAACACCAAACACAGCCGGCAGACAATCTCGGGTGCGTGCGCAAGCGATCTACGATCCGCCTTGATCGGGTTTACCAACGCCGGAATGTCTTTGACTCGGTGCCCGTCAGCCACTAGGCTCAGTGTGTCACGTCAGTTACGTGTCACCGGACCATGCCCGCCGGGAAGTGCTCATTTCGGCTTTCTCCGGGCGTGAGAGGTATTGCACATCAAGGATTCCGCGGAGTACTGCATATGGTCGCGCGAATAGCGCTGAGGCGGCGTGCGTTTACACTGATCGAGCTCCTGGTCGTGGTGGCGATCATCGCCCTGCTTATCTCCATTCTGCTACCGTCGCTGGGGCGCGCCCGGGAACAGGCCAAGGCGGTCAAGTGTGTCGCCAACCTGCGAACGCTCGGCATCGCCACGCAGGCGTACTTCAATGAAGAGAATGAACGCTTCCCGATGATGGCCAAAATCGGCACGTACGGCGTGACCGGCGTCTGCACCTGGAATTACGCGGGCAAGACGAATGACGAGTTCTGGGACTCAAGGCCCAAATACCGAAAGTTTCTTTTCAAGGCGAGCGAGCGCCCGCTGAATCGCTTTATCATGAGCGGTGTCGTCGATGACGATGACGAGGTTTATCCGATGCAGTGCCCGTCGGATCGCGCATCCTACCAACGCAAGTACGACAACCCGGCCGACAAGACCGTCATGTCGGCATATGACGACGTCGGGACCAGCTATCACACCAACCTGACGCTCCTGAACACCTACGGCGGGTTTCCGAACCCCTGGGCCCCCAAACTGGCCAACGGCCGCTGGACCGGCGACAACTGGGGCCACAATCTCCAGGCCCTGCTGCGCGATCACACAATCAGCCTGTCGCAACTCGTCTTCTACATGGAGGACGCCATGGATTGGGCGGTCGCCAACCAGTTTCAGGTGATGGGCATGCACCGGCAATGGTCACGGCACTCGGCCGGTTTTCTCGATGGCCATGCCGAGAACCGCTTCTACGACACGCGCGCCAACTGCGGCGACGGATGGCACATCATCTGCCCAACGTGGGTCCAGGAGCCCGGCGAGATGAATCCCCGGCGGTATTACGATGACCTGGTAACCTGCGATCCGCCTGAGGAAGAGTAACGCGCCACACGGCCAAGCCGCGCTTGCCCATGCACACCCACGTTAGGAAACCGAAATAGTGCACCCGAACATCCGACTCGGCCTTCTGTTCGTGCTCCTGGTCGCCGCCGCCGCCATTGCGGCCTGGCGTTTCGGCGGACCAGAGGCCAGCGACATCCCGGACACCGATGACACGGCGACGACGTGGATGTGCGCCACGACCGGCCAGGTATTCCGCTTCACCGCGCGCCAACTCGGCGAGCGAATGTCCGACCCCACGCGCTTCAAGCACCTTGGCGGCCGTGGCGGACCGCTGGTGCTATGGAACGACGAGACCCAGGACTTCACCATCATGCGGGCCCGCTATTCCAAGGAACACGAGGTATACTACATTCCGCAGGCCGAAGGGCATGCACTGCAATTGCCGGAACCGGAATGAGAATGCAGAATGAAGAATGAGGAATGCAGAAACCGGCGATCCGGCGTCTAGTTGTCGCCGGCGCGTTTCTTCATTCTCCATTCCTCATTCCGCATTCTGCATTCCCGCATCATTCCACATTCAGCCCCAGGAGATAGTCCTCGAGGGCCTGACGCTTCTCCTGCTCCTGCCTGGCCAGCTCGTCAACGCGGGCGCGCCATTGCTCGATCTGGTCTTCGAATTCGTCGAACTTGCGCAGTTGGCGTGTGTGCTGGTCGGTGTTGCCGCGCAGGGTTTCGAGATTGCGACGAATGCGCTCCTGGTCTTCGACCGCCGTCTGTGCCTTGCGCTCGGCTTCGTTGCGCTCGGCACCGATACGGTCCAGCTCGGTGCGCATCGCGATGATGCGCTGCATCTGCTCCTTGAGTGCCGGTGAAATCACGCGGCTGCGCAGATAAATGCGAATGTGGTCAAGGCCCACGTTGCCCAGGGACACCGATTCTTCGCGAACGCGTTCAAGGCTGACGTTTTGCGTCGCCGACTTACCCGCCGTCACGGCGACTTTGAATCTCAGCGTGTCGGCGGTCTTTTCGAACGGCTCCGCCGGCTCGAGCAGAGTCCAGCCGGCCGGCTGCGGCTGTTCGATCAGGACGGTGCGATCATCGGTGTCCTTGTTCTTGATCGTGTATTCACGACGATCGACGGACTTGAGCTGGCGATAGAGCGTGCCCTTGACGATGCGCAGGCGAACTTCGTTCTCGACATAATCCTGCTTGGTGGCGACTTCGACCGGCAGATCGAGGGCGTAGGCCAGCAGACGTTTCTCGCCGGGCTGGAGATCGGGCAGCTTGGCGTCACCGGCGTAGATGCCGCCGTCGAAAACCGTGATGGGCCCCTGCATCAGGCTCAGACCGGTGGAGTTATCCAGCATCAGACCGTTCATGGGGTGCTTGGGGTGCGTGTTGGCGTTAAAGATGCTGACCTTCTCGGCGGTTACGTCCTGCGTGACGATCGGCAGCATGGCGGAATGCTGGCGCGCGATCGTGACCGGCTCGGTGAGCACGTACTGGAACAGCTCGCCGGCTTCCTCAGCCGCCGCAACCGACGCGACGCCGCCGGCGGCGGGGATGAACCCCTCGCCCAACATGGCATCTCCCGCTGAGGGAGTTTCCAGCAGCACCATGGGAGATTTAGCCGCCATTCGCCCACGCGACGGCATACGCCGCGCCGCGGCGGGCACCGACTTGTCCCGCAGTCCGTCCCCATTGGCGTCGGCCTCCATCTCAAACGCGCCGGCGAACGTCGGCGGCCGCAACGAGGCGTAGAGCTCCAACTCTTCGACCGGACGCGGCACGTACAGCGGCGTGTAGAGGTCCATCCGGAATGAAATCGGCCGACCCGAGACGAGCGACAACTGCACGTTGTCCCAATCTTCTTCGGTCGCGTTTTCAACCGTGGCCCAGCCCTGCAAATATGGCTCTTCCTCATCTGAGAGCACCAGCCGATAGCTCGTTTTCCAGATCGGGGCTTCGAGCAGATACATCGCCCGCACGCGTCGGCGACCCTGACCGTCGAAGTTGATGACCACGGTCTTCTTGTCGGCGTCACGGCCGGCGGCGAGAGTGGCCAGGGCGGCCTGAAGCTCGTGGGCGATCTTCGGGTTCGTCAGCTCCACGCCGGTGAGCTCGTGGATCGGCAAGGCCTGCATGCCGTCGTCCGTCAGCACATTGACATACTGGGTTTCGATTACCTGGTCGTCGACCACGCGGGTTGTCGACTCGACGCCGACGATCACGCCGGTCATCTTGCGCGGGCCGGCGATGCTGACGGGTTCGCCGCGCAGTTGGTCAAGCAGTTGGCCGAAAGTGGGCTTGCCGGTGATGTCGACCGCGAAGCTCTTGAGCGTCTTCTCGACCGGATCGCGCGAGGCGTAGCTGACGACGCTGATGCTGCCGCCGTCATAATCCTGCACGACCAGCGACTTGAGGATGTCGTTGATCTGGTCGGTGCGGAACTTGAGCTCGACGGAGGCATTATCCACGACGCTGCCATCGCACTCGAAGAACGCCACACCGCTGGAGAAAATCGCCACGCGGGTGACGTCAATGTCGGTCGGCGACTGCTGAGCGAGCGCGCCGGTCGTTGCGGCCAAAGCGACAAAAAAGCCGATGAGCCGTGGATTCATCGCATGCTCCTTGTGTTGCGACGGAATGAAGAACAGACCCACGATCATGTTAACCCAAGTCGGTCGGTTGTGAAGGTTTGACGCCCCAGGTCAGGGATTGTTCCAGCGCTCGGACCGCGTGCTCTCTTTCGTGCGGCATACTACCGGGTTATGCTCTAATATCAGTGTCAGTCGAGGAGTCGCAGGATGGGAATTGGTGCGGACATTCCACGGGTGGACGGGCCCGAGAAGCTCCGCGGCGCCACACGCTATGTCGATGACATCCAGTTGGAGGGCGTCCTGCACGGCGGCACAATTCGCACACCGGCCGCCCGCGGCCGGATCACGGGCATCCACTTCGATCCCAGCGTCAACTGGAACGAATACGTGATTGTCGATCACCGGGACATCCCGGGACCGAACGAAGTCGCCCACATTGTGAATGATCAACCGGCACTGGTGGCCTCAGAGTTCCACCACCGGCATGAGGCCGTCGTGCTGATCGCCCACCGTTCGGTGCGTGCGCTACGGCGGGCCCTGCGGTCGGTCCGTATCGAGTATGAACCGCTGCCCGCCATTCTGGATCCCAGGCAGCCGTTGACGCCGGAGCTCATCCAGTACGGCGGGGACAACGTGTTCAAGCGCGTTGATATTCACAAGGGTGATCCGAAGTCGGCTTTCGCCCGTGCCGCTCACGTGATCGAAGGGTGGTATCAGACAGGCGCCCAGGAGCACGCCTACCTCGAGCCGAACGGAATGTTGGCCTACCGTGAGAACGGGCGCCTGGTGGTACGCGGCAGCATGCAATGCCCCTACTACGTGCTCAAGGCGCTGACCCACTTCTTTGGCCGATCGCAGGAGGAGCTGCGCGTGATCCAGGCCGCCACCGGCGGTGCGTTCGGTGGCAAGGAAGATTATCCCTCGGTTCTGGCCATCCACGCGGGCCTGCTGGCTGAGAAGGCCGGGGCACCGGTCAAGATCATCTACGACCGGCGTGAAGACATGGCGGCCAGCACCAAGCGCCACCCGAGCTGGGTGCGTCATCGCACCGCCGTCGACCACGACGGGCGGTTGTTGGCCATGGAGATTGAGGTAATCCTCGACGGCGGGGCCTACTCCACGATGTCCCCCGTGGTGCTCAGTCGCGGCGTGATCCACGCTACCGGCCCATACTTCTGCGAGAACGCGCACGTGTACGGGGAGGCCCGCCTGACCAACTCGCCGCCCTACGGGGCGTTTCGCGGATTCGGCGTGCCGCAGACCGAGTTCGCCATCGAGCGGCACATGGACGTGATCGCCGAGAAGATCGCGCTGGACCCGGCCGAGCTGCGCCGGCGCAACCTGCTGCGTGACGGGCAGACGATGGCCACCGGGCAGGTTTATCGTGATGGCGTCGATCTGGTGGCACTGATGGACGGTGGGCTAAAGCGCGCATCCTACGCCGAACGCCGTGCGGAATACGCGCGAACCAACGGCGCGCATCCCTATCTGCGCCGCGGCATCGGGTTTGCAACTTTCCTCCACGGGGCCGGTTTCACGGGCGGCGGCGAGACCATGCTGGCGTCCGAAGCGTGGGTCGAGGGGCATGCGGACGGGAAGGTGGAACTGCTGGCCGCCAACACGGAAATGGGGCAAGGGGCCCGAACGGTTCTGACGCAGATTGCGGCCGACAGCCTGGGCGTCAGCGAGGATGAGATTCTGGCGGTTGAGCCGGATACCGCGCGCGTGCCCGATAGTGGGCCCACCGTGGCCAGTCGCACCACGATGATCGTGGGGAAGTTGATCGAGCGGGCGTGCGGTGATCTGGTTTCAATTGTCGGCGCCAGCGGCCCTTCGCTGCCGCAGGCGATCCAGGCCTGGCACCAGGCCAATCCGGGCCGGCGTCTGATCGGGCGCGCGAAATACAAGACGCCCGAGCACATCAGGTGGGACGAAGCAACCCACCAGGGCGATGCGTACGCCTGTTATGCCTGGGCGGTATACGTCGCCGACGTCGAAGTTGATCTGCGTACGTACACGGTTCACGTCCGTGACTTCGTAGCTTTGCAGGAGGTGGGCAAAGTTGTGAACCCGACGACAGCCGCCGGGCAGATTCGGGGCGGCGTGGCCCAGGGAATCGGTTGGGCTCTGACGGAAGATGTCGTGCTCGAAGACGGGGCCATGGCCAACACGCAATTGAGCAACTACACCATTCCCACCAGCGCCGACCTGCCGCCGATTCGCGTGTTTTTCGAGGAGCAACCGTCGCCGTACGGCCCGGGCGGTGCCAAGGGCATCGGCGAGCTGCCGATGGACGGGCCGGCGCCGGCCGTGATCAACGCCGTGTGCCACGCTTTGGGCACCAACATCACGCAGATCCCGTTGACGCCTGAACGTCTGATGGCTCACCTGGAGCGCAAGACCGATGGATGAAATCGAACTGGCGTTTACGCTCAACGGCCAGGCGGTGGTGCGGACGGTGCCGGCGGACGCCCGCCTGCTGGACGTGCTGCGCTACGACTGTGGCTGCACCGGCACGAAGGAGGGTTGTGGCGAGGGCGAGTGCGGTGCGTGTACGGTGTTGCTCGACGATCTGCCGGTTGCCTCATGCCTGGTGCCGGCCTTTCAGGTGGCCGGACGATCGGTTGAGACCATCGAGTCCGCGGCCGCCTCGCTCGCCGACGACATGAACGCAACGGGTACGGCACAGTGCGGCGCCTGCACGCCGGGCGTGGTCATGACGACGCGCTGGCTGCGCAAACACCCGGAAGTTCTCGACGGTGTCCCTTTGCGCATGCTCATGGTTGGAAACCTGTGCCGGTGTACGGGATATGACGCGATCATCGCCGGTGTGAATCGCGCCCTGGGGCGTGAAACCGAGGACTGATGTGGAAGTGATCCAGCCGTCCAGTCTGTCCGAAGCCCTCGAGGCGCTGGCCTCCGCCGAGAGCCCGCTGACGCCTGTCGCCGGCGGGACCGATCTGTTTGTGGGCTGGAGTCGCGTTGACAAGGACAACCTGCGGCTGCTCGACTTGTCACGACTGAGCGAATTGCGGAACTTGCGTCTGACCGACGACAGCCTCGAACTTGGCGGGCTGACCACGTACTGGCAGGTCATAGAAGCGCATGAGGTGGCGCAGGCGTTTCCGCTGCTCGCGGATGCCGCCCGCCTGGTCGGTTCCATCCAGATTCAGACGCGCGGCACGTGGGCCGGCAACATCGGCCACGGGTCGCCAGCCGCCGACGGCGTGTTGGTGCTGATGGCTTACGACGCCACGGTGGTCTTGCAGTCGCGCGATGGGACGAGCGAGGTTCCGCTGAGCGCGTACTACACCGGGTATAAGCAGTCTGTGCGCCGGCCGGACCAGTTGATCACGGCGATCCGCCTGCCGCGCCGTGCGCGCCGCGTGGAGTGGTTCGAGAAAGTGGGCGCGCGCCGGGCGCTGGTCATATCCAAGCTCGGCGTGGCCGTTGTGCAGGATGACCTGGGCTGGCGTGTGGTGGCGAACAGCGTTGCTCCAGCGGTCTGTCGCTGCCCGACGCTGGAGCGGGCATTGGCGGCGGGCCAGCCCCTCACCAGTCCCGCCGACGTACTCACCCTGCTGGAACCGGATATCTCACCCATCGGCGACATCCGTTCGACCGAAGCCTACCGCCGTCAGGTCTTGAGCCGCATTATCTACTTCCACTTCGCAGAGAACGGAACGTAAGCCCGCGCGCCCGCGAGTTGCTACAGCGTCAAATCTCCAATGACGATTCGCGCAACACACCCGTCCCGGTCCGCGGCTCGCAGCGTTTTCGCCAACAGGTCGGCATTCTCGCGATCGATAGCCGACTTGACCTTGCTGATGAATACGGCGACTTCGGTCCGTGGACCGACGGTCTTGAGATACCCCTGCAGATGATAAAAGAGTGTCGCGATGTCATTGGCCGTGATGGGCGTGCCTTCCGCGCAACCGAGAATCTCAGCGCAGCGCGCGGGGCGATGGACGTGCTCGTCATTGAGCGGCTTGCCGATGCAATCGACGCCAATTACGGCGATTACCAGATCAGCTCCGGGTGAAACCACCGGCTCGTGATCACCGTGAGCTTTGAGCGAACGGCCGGCAGCGCCGTCGGCTTCAACGAGGATGCAGTCAGCGACTCCGGCGTCGCGCAGTCGGTCGAGGTCAAGCTCTGTAAAGCCGCGGAGTTTGTTGTCGTGGCCGGCGACTCGCGCACGGGCCATGGTTACGTGCGCAGCGTCGGCCAGCGCCTCGCGCGCGCGAGGAATCAGTCGTCGGATATCGGCTTCGATCACTACCGCGGGCGAGACTTCCCGCGGCGGGTGGAGGATCTTCGTGCTGGTCGTGGTGATGACGGTGCGGCCGTTGTCACAAAGCCACCCGGCGAGCGCGAACATCAGCGTGGTCTTGCCGCCGCCGCCGATCAGGAAGATGTAGCGCTGCTCCGCGTCACCCAGGAGGCGGGTGACAAGCCGAGTCTGTAGCGGGTCAGCGGCCACGTGGTTCACCGGCGATTGATGCAGGAGAGGATGATCTCCAGGGCCGCGCCGCTGATGGTCCTGGTCTTGTCGGACAATGTGTAGCAGTATGAGCGCACGCCACGCGGATCGATGTCTCCCAGTTTCTGGTTCGCAATGACGGTGGAGCCGTCCAGCAGCAGGCCGCGAATAACGCCGGGAATGGCGGCGGTGATGTCGCAGTCGCCGACGGTAGCGATTCGCTCACCGGCTTTCACTTGATCGCCGATATCCCGCTTCGTGCACAAAGTTCCGTCCGCCGGCGCCCTGAGCACGCGCTCGACTGTATAGCCGCCGATCGCGCCAGGCACTCCCGTGTCCGGAGCGGCGGTTCCCTCGCTGATGATCCGCCCCAGATCGTGGCCCCGGCTGGTCTCCACAATGAAGTGCGCGTCCCGGCCGGCCACCAGCGCGGGGCCGTACCCGATGACCAGGGGTGCATCGTCGATCCGGCTGTCGCGCCGCTCCTTCAAAATGCGGCCGTCGATCAGCACATCCGGTTTCCACAGCTTCACGAGTTGGGCCGCGGGGTCAACGAAAACCGGAATGTGTCGCCAGTCAAACCCCCCGAGAGAGTCAGCCGCGTCGAGCGTGTATGCAACGCCCGTAACGCCCTCGACGGTGATCTCCTTCTGATAGACGGCGGAACTGAAGGACACGGCGCGCCGGACAGCCGTCGGATGCTCGATATCGGTCATGACCACGCGAAAACCGCAGCGGAACAGGCGATGAGCGGTTCCTGAAGCGTGTTCGCCGGCACCTTTAATCAGCACTTTTGTATGCATGGTTAACGTGCGCTGCTCCAGTCATGCTCGCGAGCGAACCGGACCATCGCCCAGGTCTTCGGGCGTGTCAATATCGAACACCACGCCGGAATCATCCACCGGCATGCACTCCACTATCTCCGCGTTCTCGCGAATAATCGCGCGTCCCCCGACATCCCCCTCGAGCCGCAGCAGCCGCTGCTTGCACTCTGAGCCGAAAATCACCGGATGGCCGTTACGCCCCTCGTACACCGGCACCAGGATTTTCTTGCCGGATCGGCGGTAGGCCTCGACCAGAGTGGCGATCAACGCCGCGCTGATCGCCGGCATGTCCGCCAGGGCAACGAGGTAGGCATCCGCCAGCTCGGACGCGGCCATTACGCCGGCCCGCAATGAAGACGCCAAACCACGGTGTGCGTCAGGATTGACAACAACCGTGCAACCGGCTCGATCGATCGGCAGCGCGGCGCTCGGGTTGACCACGACTACAACCTCGCTGAGCAGAGGAGACTCGATCAGCGGGGCCAGCGACCGGTTGAGAACCGGCTCGCCCTTGTAACGCAGTAGCAGTTTGTCGGTCCCCATTCGAGTAGACATCCCGGCGGCGAGCAAGATCCCGGTGACGTACATGACAGCCGCTCCTGCCACACTCGGCAGACTCCCGCCCGCGGAACGCAGCCGACGTCGGCAGCCCGGCGCGGATTACCTGTGGGCGCCGGTACCGCTGATCTCCGGAGCGGCCGACTGATACTCGAGGAAACGCTCCGAGAGAATCTGGACCGCGGCCATGATTTCCTGCGGCGTGCTGCCGTCCAGGAACGGGAGGATGTTCCCGCGCTCCTTCAGCACGCGACCGCGCGCCACCACCGTATCGACCTCACTGCCATCCGCCGCCCAGATGAGATTCTCCATCACGTTGTCGATACGCGTGGGCACCAGGTTGGGCTTCGCCAGATCGACCACAATCCAATCGGCCTGGCGACCGGGTGCCAGCTCGCCCTGGTTGAGGCGCAACATGCGGGCCGGCACGGCCGTGATCATCTCCAGAAGCCGCCGCGCGGGCAGCAGCGTCGCGTCCTGGTGACGGGCTTTCTGGTATTGAGCCGCCAGGCGGGCGGCGGCCAGGATATTCTGGTTGTCCGCGGAACCCGAGCCATCGGTGGAAACGGCCACCGGGATGCCCGCCGCGAGCATCTCGATCAACGGCGGCATACCCGAGCCAAGAATGGTGTTGGCCAGGGGATTGTGTACGACTTTGGCACCGGTGCGGGCCAGGATTTCCACATCGCGCGGACCGCAGTTGACCTGATGGGCCAACACCGTGTTCGCGTCGAGAATGCCGATGGACTCGGCGAACTCCACCGGGGTCATGCCCGGCTCGATCTCATCGATGAACCAGCGGGTGGTTTTGGGCTCCTCCGCGCTGTGTACGTGAAACAGCGTGTCGTGTTCACGGGCCCACGCCTTCAAGGGAACCAGGATATCGCGGCTGTTCGAGAAGAGCTGGTCGGGGCCGGGGCAGAAGCTGGTGCGTTCGAGCCCCTCGATGGCCAACGCCGCATCCAGCCGACCCAGCGCATCCTCCGGACGATCGAGCAGCTCGCGCACGTAGTTGCGGTCCTGTCCACCGATGGCGACGATCATCGTCGTCCCCGCCGCCTCGTTGGCCTGCGCCACTTCCGCCACATGGTGCTTGTTATGGTTGCAGTGGTGGACCATGCTCGCGGTGATTCCATAGTGGATATCGCAGAGCCGGGCCATGCGGTAGGTCGCAAGCTGGGGCGAGCAACCCAGTTCCTCGGTCAGCCGGTCCTTGTGTTTGTTGATGAACCCGGTGAACGGGTTTACGGCGTGATCCAGCCACGAGGTCAGCGGTTCATCTTTGGCGATTCCAATGATCGGCTGTTCGTGGTCATGGCCGTGGGCCTTGACGAACGCGGGCAGCAACACGCCGCGCTGGCATGGAATCGGATCGTCCGAGCCCGGGGCTCCGAGGATAAGCAGCTCCGCCCCCAAATCACGCAACAAACGCGCTCCGGTGTCGGGCGTATATGGGCCGACCTCCGTGATCGTCTCCCCCTCGGCCAACACATAACCGTCGCGGATGCGCTGGCCGCGGTCCGGGTCGGCCAGGGGCAGAAGGTACTCCGCGCGGCAGACGGTGAATCGATGGTTCGGCAAGGTCCCCTTCTCCTTTGCTAGAGCTTACCGAGTTCCCTGAGAATCTTCTCCGGCGTGAACGGCCATTTGCGCATCCAAACGCCGACCGCGTCATGAATGGCCGCCGCGATCACCGGCGCCGCTCCGTTGCAACTGATTTCGGCGACGGATTTGCTGCCGTATGGCCCGAAAGGATCGTCAACGTCGACCAGCTCCACACGGAAATCCCCTGGCAGGTCACCGATCATCGGCACCTTGTAATCCAGCAGATTGGCGTTCAGGCAGCGTCCATCCTTGTCGAAAATCATCTCTTCCCACAGGGAATGCCCGATGGATTTCAGAACTCCGCCGTAAATCTGTCCCATCGCCAGTTCGGGGTTTACCGGCGTGCCGCAATCCTGCAAGGCGTAGTACTTCTGAATCTTGACGTCGCCGCTGCGCGTATTGACGGCAACCTGGCAGAAGTGCGCCCCGTAAGGGAACGATGCCTTGTCGGTGATGAAGCGACCCGTGGCGCTGGGCAGACCGTGCCCCGTGCCGGTCTCGGCGTAACGGGCGATGTCCTGGTAGCTCACCGAACCCTTCCGCCCCTTGACCATCGAGCGGAATTCGAGCTGGAGGTCGGCAGGCGGCTCATTCAGCATCTCCGCCGCCAGCGCCAGAATCTTGTCTTTCATGGCCGAAGCGGCGTTAAGCGCGGCGCCGCCTGAGAAGTAGGTTCCGCTGGAAGCGTAGGCGCCGCTGTCGAATGGGGTCACATCCGTGTCAGCGGCAATCAGCGCGATGTCGCCCATGGTTGTGCAGAGGCACTCCGCCGCCATCTTCGTCGTAACCGTATCCAGGCCGGTCCCCAGGTCGGCCCCGCCGCTCAACAGCATGAACGTGCCGTCACCCAGCATGGTGATAGCGGCGTTGGCCGAATCGAGGCCGGGCAACCCGGACCCCTGCTGAACGATCGCCACCCCCTTGCCGATGCGCACATCAGGGTCGCCGCTCTCCTCCCGCCGTCCCCAGTTGATCATCTTCGAGCCGTTGTCGAGGGCCGGTCCGAGCCCGCAACTTGACACCTCTTGAGCGGTGCCTTCGCGCCCCTCCCCAAGGCACTTGAGAATCTCGAGCATGGAGCCTTCGCGCACGCGGTTTTTCTCGATGAGTTCGAGATGATCCATGCCCAGTTCGCCGGCGAGCTCGGCAACCGCCATCTGCAAAGCGTATGAGCCCTGCGGTGCGCCGTATCCCTGGTATGCCCCCGCCGGCGGGATGTTGGAGTAGTACGTGGTGACCTCAAACCTGACGTTGTCGCACATGAACAGCGGCAGCGATTTGGAACAGGCGTTCATGGGGACCGTCAGACAATGCGCCCCGTACGGCCCGGTGTTGGCCTTGAGGTCCATGAAAATGGACGTCAGTTGACCGTCCTTCCTGGCCCCGAGTTTGACACGCACGCGCACGGGATGGCGGGTCCTGGCGGCAATGAACTCTTCCTCACGATCGAACCGGAAGAACACGCCGCGACCGGTGATCCATGTGCAATAGGCGGCGACCTCTTCGAGCACGATGTCCTGCTTGGCCCCGAAGCCGCCCCCGACGCGCTCCTTGATCACGCGGATCTTGTTTTCGGAGATGCCGAGCACCAGCGCCACGATGCGGCGGATGTGCCAGGGCACCTGGGTTGACGCGTGGATCACCAGACGGCCGCCTTCCATCCGGGTGTAAACCACGTGGGGTTCGACCGGCGTGCACTGCACCTGCGCGGTTTCGTACTCACGCTCCACGATCACGTCGGCTTCGGCAAAGCCCCGGTCGATATCCCCGATGCCGCCGTCGACGCGCGCCGCGATGTTCCGACGCGGATCGGCGTGGATTGGAAACTGGTAGATGATTCTTCCATCGCGCGGATTCGCCCCGCTGTTGTCGAGATCCGCCGGGGCGCCGACGACGTACTCCAGCGCGCTGTCGTGAACGCACGGAGCGCCCTCCGCCGCCGCCGCGTCGATCGTCAACACCGGTTCGAGAAGCTCATACTCCACCTTGATCTTCTCGATGGCGGCCTGGGCAATCTCGGGCGACTCCGCCACTACCGCGGCCACGCGATCCCCGACGTGCCGGACCTTCTCCCCAAACATCTGACGGTCATAGGGTGAGGGTTCTGGGAAACCCTGCCCGGCCTGGTTGTAGTGGGTCTGGGGACAGTTCTTGTGCGTCAGAACCAGCACCACGCCCGGCATGGCCTCGGCCTCGCGCGTGTCAATGCTGGTTATATACGCGTGGGCGTGTGGGCTGCGCAGCATCTTCAGGTGGCAGGCCCCCGGTGGGACCCGATCCTCTACAAAGGCTGCTTCGCCACGAGCCAGCATCGCCCCGTCGACCTTGCGTTTGGCCTTGCCGACCACGCGCAGGTTGTCGCGGAACTCCGGCGCGACGCTGCCCTGGTACTGCGGGTCTTTCATCCGCCGCCGCGCCAGGTCGACGGCGAGGAATACCTGTTCGTAGCCGGTGCAGCGGCAGAAAACGCCGGACAGAGCATCCTGGATCTGCGCTCGCGTCGGTTGGTCGCACGCGGTCAGCAGCTCGTGAATCGCCAGCAGCATGGCGGGAGTGCAGTAGCCACACTGGACTATGCCGGCATCGACAAATGCCGACTGCAGCGCGGACAACTCCCGGTTGCTCGCGAGATAGTCCACTGTGTGGAGTTCACGGCCATCCACCTGTGGCGCCAGCAGCAGACATGAGTTCACCAGCTTGCGGTCGAGCAGCACGGCACAGGCGCCGCACGATCCCTGGCCGTCGCAGCCGTTCCGCGCGGAGATCAGCCCCTCGCGCTGAAGCAAGTCGCGGAGCTTCTCTCCCGGCTCGGTCTCGAACTCGCGGGGCGCCCCATTGAGTTGAACGAATATCTTCAACGGGGAGCCTCCGTTTCACCTTGATAAGCCCGCTGAACCGTAGTCGCGATGAGCACGCCCGCCCGATAGCGCTTGAACTCCGCGCTGCCACGAACGTCGGACACCGGAGAAACCTCCTCGGTGACCCACTGCTCGACACTCTCGCGCGCGGGCAGCTCTTGATCGCGCAGCTCGCGCTCCACGCCCCCCAACCTGACCACATGACGGGCCACGCCACCAATCGCGACGATCGGATCACGGATGCGCACGCCGTCCCTGGTCAGTGCGACCGCCGCCGTGAGAATCGAAACGTCGCTGGCGGTGCGCGTGTAGTTACCGACCGCGATCTGCCGGCGGGTGTTTGCCAGCGGAATCCTGATCCGGGTGACGAGCGGTTTGCTCTCCAGCGCGAGGTATTCCAGTACTGGAATGGTGCGCGTGGCACCGGCCTGGGCGACATCCAGTACAGTCTCCAGGACCGTAAGCGCGGGTATCAGATCGCCGCAGGATTTTCCGTTGGCCAGATGCCCGCCGATGGTGGCGATGTTGCGGATGTTCCGGTTCACCACGTTCAGGCCGGCCGCGCGCAGACAGTCCGGGATCCCCGCGGCGGCGATCAGCTCGGCAATGGTGCAGAAAGCCCCGATGGCCAACTCGTCCCCCGCCACGGCAACCCCGCCCAGATCCAACCCGGCGAGACTAATGACGTGTTCGCCGGCGAATGCAAAGCCGCTCGCATTGACTTCTGTCCCACCGGCCAGAAAGACGGCCTGATTTCCCAGTTCTTCCTTGAGCCGGACCGCTTCGTCGACCGTTTGGGGCCGGTGGAACTTCTTGATCATGGACGAGTCTCTATTCACCACCACCGAGTTTGAGCGACATCCTTAATCATACTGCGTGCCAAAAGAACGTGTCAAAAAACCCCGGTTGCGGCAACATCAGACGCGATTGGCGATCAGAAACAGGCAAGCAAAACGCCAACGGACAGACCGTCGTAGCTCAGGTTGTCTTGCGGATGATGGTGCCGTTGCGCGCACGTGTATCCTGCCAAAATGACAGAGCAACGCGCGGAGACTCCGATACTAATGCCTGCGTAACCTATTGCTATTAAAGCACTTCTGGCAGACCCTCGGGCGCCGGGCCTCTGGCACGTTGGTTGCTCAATGACTGGCGATTGGCAAATGCCAGGACGTTGAGCCTGGCTAACAATGCAGAAATGGAGGTGCCACAGTGTTTGGTCAAGTCATGTTTCCGACGAGTCGTTTCGACGAGCTGCGACGGGATATGGACCGGCTCTTCGACGCCTTCGGCACAGGGCTGTCACGGCGGCCGTACGCACGCGCTGCGGCCTACCCGGCGATGAACATCTGGGACGCCGGCGACAAGCTCTGTGTAGAGGCAGAGGTGCCGGGCGTCAGCAAGGACGACCTCGAAATCCTCGCGGTTGGCAACGAGCTGACGGTCAAGGGTCGGCGCGGACCGGTGGCGGGCGATTGGGCCTACCATCGACACGAGCGCGCGGCTGGTGAGTTCACACGCTCCATCACCCTGCCCTGCGAAGTCAACGCCGACAAGGTCGAGGCCGTACTCGACAGCGGCGTGCTGATGCTCTGGCTGCCCAAGGCGGAAGCCGCCAAACCCAAGCAGATCAAGGTGCTGGCGACGTAGGCGAAACCGTCGCCGTGCAAGCAAAGATCAACGACGTAGCAAGCTAGTCAACGGAGGTGTTCCGATGGCAGACGAAACCGCAATTGAGAAACGGGAAACACAGGATCTCCAGCCCACAGAGCGGCTGCGTTCCGGTCGCACTTACGTGCCGACCGTGGACATCCTGGAAAACGACGAGCAGCTCCTGCTGCTGGCGGACATGCCCGGCGTAAAGGCCGACGACCTGGACATCCGGTATGAGCACGGCGAGCTGGCCGTACACGGGCGCGTGCAATCGCGCCAGGACGCCGAGCAGGGTAACTACCTGCTGCGCGAGTACGGCGTCGGCGACTACTACCGCACATTCCAGGTTGGTGAAGGCATTGACTCGACCAGAATCGAGGCGGAGCTGCAGGACGGTGTGCTGAAACTTCACCTGCCAAAGACTGAGCAGGCCGTCCCGCGCAAGATCAGTGTCAAAACCAAGTAGGACTCACGTACTGGTCATCTCCGCCGTACGTGAGTGATGGGAGGTGAACCATGAATCTTATTCCGTGGCGACGCAAACGAGAGGAGCGTGGCGGCAACACCGAGCCTGAGAAGGCGCTGGTGCAGTTCCGCCACGAGATGGATACGCTTTTTGACCGGTTCTTCCGCGACCCGTGGGGCAACGCGGGCCTTGATTGGCCGCCGGCCGGACTGGCCACACCCCGCACCGATCTGGCTGATACCGAGAACGCGGTGACGGTGACGATCGAACTTCCGGGCGTAAAGCCGGAAGACGTCGATATCAGAATCACGGGTGGCGTGCTCACTATCCGCGGCGATAAGCGCGAAGAGAAAGAGGAAAAGAAGAAGAGCGTCCACTTCACCGAACGCAGCTTTGGCAGCTTCCAACGATCGATACAGTTGCCAAGCACGGTCGACCCCGAGAAGGTGGATGCGACGTTCAAGGACGGCGTCCTCACGGTCGCGCTGGCCAAACACGCGGGCGCGAAACCCAAGCGCATCAAAGTCCGCAACGCGTAAATCACAACACGAAACCGCAGTAACTCCACCGATTGGACGTGCATGGCGGAGGGTGCAAGCACCCTCCGCCTGGCCGCAGCGTGCGGCCACCGGCGGCGAAGTCGCTGTTTTTGGCAACCGCACGCACGTTTCGTACATGCAGTGATGGAGCATGCGAGTACGATAGTGGCATGAAGGAGCCGCTCGGTCACCAGGACTTCGCCACGACGCATTGGAGCCTGGTGCGCGCGGCCACACCCGACGAGGCCGGCCAGACCCGCGCCCGTGATGCGCTCGAGGCGCTCTGTCGCGCGTATTGGTATCCCCTCTATGCCTTCGTGCGCTATCGCGGCTATTCCGCTGACGACGCCCAGGACCTGACCCAGTCGTTTTTCACCAGAATAATGGAGACCGGTGGGTTTGCGTCGGCCGATCCCGAGCGCGGCCGATTCCGCTCCTACCTGCTGGGCGCGCTCAAACACTTTCTGGCCAATGAGTGGCATCGCGGCCAGGCGCAGAAGCGCGGCGGCGGCGTGCGCCTCATCGAGTGGGATGCGCTTGACCCGGAGGCCCGCTACGCCGGAGCAGCCAGGCACACAGACGATCCGGAGCTCATCTTCGACCGCGAGTGGGCGCTGGAGACAGTTGCCGGAGCGCTGCAAGCCCTGCGCGCCGAGATGCTGCACGCCGGCAGGATCGAGCAGTTTGACGCACTCAAGGGCAGCCTCACCGGAGAGGAAGATTCGCCCCGAGAGCAAATCGCCGCGCGGCTGAAGATGAGCGAGGGCGCGGTCAAGATCGCCATTCATCGCCTGCGGCGCCGTTACCGGAAGCTGCTGCGGGCCGCCATTGCCGAGACGGTCAGCGATGAAGCGGACCTTGATGATGAAATGCGCTATCTGGTCACAATCTTGCGGAAGCGGTGAGCTGTTTTGTAACCTCCCGGCCTGTTTGCTTCAGGAAGAGGTGAATGGACCAGATTGGGAGATGGATTCATGAACGCTTCCGAAGCGGACAGATGCCGGCACTGTGGCGTGGTGATTCCCGCGACATCGACTGAGGAGCTCTGCCCCGCCTGTCTTCTGTCGGGCGCCCTGGAGCCGGCCAGCGGCCGGACCGAGACCATCACGATGGCACCCGGCGGACCGCTGTCACTGCACGGGCCGTCGAAATTCCCGTGCGAGTTCGGCGACTACCGGCTGTTGGGGTTGCTCGGTCGCGGCGGAATGGGCGTGGTCTATGAGGCCGAAGAGCGCGCCACCGGCCGCCGTGTGGCCCTGAAGGTGCTCGGTTTGCAGCTTGACTCGCCGGAGATGCGCCAGCGGTTCCTGCGCGAGGGCCGCCTCGCCGCGCGCGTCAATCATCCGAACAGCCTCTACGTTTTCGGCAGCGAGGAGATCGAGGGGCTGCCGGTGATCACAATGGAGATCGCCGGCGGCGGCACCCTCAAGGACACCCTCAAGAAGCGCGGCCCGCTCCCGGTGACGGAGGCGGTCGACGCCATCCTGGATGTTATCGCCGGCCTTGAATCGGCCTGCGCGGGTGGCGTGCTGCACCGCGACATCAAGCCCTCCAACTGCTTCGTCTGCCCGGACGGATCGGTGAAGGTGGGTGACTTTGGACTTTCGGTCTCTACGCTGGCCAAGACCGATACGTTCGTCACCGCTCACGGCAAGATCATGGGCACGCCTGCCTACGCCGCGCCCGAGCAGTTGCGCGGCGATGCCCTGGACGTGCGCGCCGACATCTATTCGGTCGGGGCAACGCTGTTCACGTTGCTGACCGACCGGGCTCCGTTCGAGGGTGAGAATGCGGTGCAGGTGGTGGCCAACGCCGTCAACCAGAAACCACTGCCGCTGGGCGAGCTGCGACAAGGTGTACCGCCCGGACTCGAACGGGTGGTCGCCCGATGTCTGGCAAAGGAACCGGAGGGGCGCTTCGCCGATTACACGGTGCTGCGAAACGCACTGTTGCCCTTCAGCTCCAGAGAACCGGAGCCCGCGTCATTGCTGGTTCGCGTGTCCACCGGCTGGATCGATTACCTGATCGCTTTCCTGCCCGCGTATGTGATTTTGATGTTCGTGGTCGGCGCCGAGGAACTGCTTGTGCGGCCCCTCGTCGAACGCACTCTGTACTCGGCGAGATACTACATCCTACTCTTCTGCGTCGGCTTCCTCTATTTCAGTATCGTCGAGGGCATATGGGGGGCCGGTCTCGGAAAGTGGCTTAAGGGATTGCGCGTGGTCCGCGCGAGCGGCCGCCCGCCCGGCATCGGACGAGCGCTGCTCCGCATTCTCATTCCGATTCTCTGTTGTGAAGGCGTTCGCATGCCGCTCATGCTGGCGCTGATATCCGACGCCAATTGGACCGGCTTTCAAACCGCACTGTACGTGGTCGCAGCCTGTGTCTGCCCCTGGATCGCGGCCTTGCTGGCATTGGTCGCACGCCCTGAAAACGGCTTCGCCACCGCTTGGGATCTCGTCAGCGGAACACGCGTGGTTTTCAAACCGCGGGGGACGGTGCGACCGTCGATTGCACCGGCGGGCGAAGTGGAGACTCCCGCCGAGGCCGCCGATTCACTTGGGCCGTACCAGATTATCGAAGAGATGGTGCCCGGAAAGTGGATCGCCGCCATCGATCCCGTGCTGCGACGCCGGGTCTGGTTGTTGCGGCGGAATTCAGCGGAGCTCTCCCTTGCCAGACGAAATGCCGCCCGGCCCGGCCGTTTGCGCTGGCTGCAAAAGGTGGAGGCGGGCGAGTTTACCTGGGATGCGTTCGAAGCCACTCCCGGCGTGCCCTTTCTCAGCCTGGTCAGCGCGGGACAACGCGTGCCGTGGACTACGCTGCGCCACTGGCTCCACGACCTGGCGCTGGAACTGTGGGAGGCAACGAGTGATCAGACGCTGCCCGCAGAGCTGAGCCTTGAGCATGTTTGGATCTCCGCTGATGGCCGCGCCATCCTCCTCGATGAACCCTGGCCCGCCGAGAGCCCGCCCACCGAACGTATTCCCGTCAAGGACGTTGCCGGTCAACAGCGTTTTCTGAGCGAGGTTGCGGCCTATGTGGAGTCAACCGGCCTGCCCCTTCATGCGCGGCCGGTGATGCAGAATCTCGGGGGCGGGAAATTCGAGAAGCTCAGCTTCCTCGCCGGCACACTGCGCGGCCTTTTGGACAGACCTGCCGAAGTGGGCCGAGGCATCCGCGCGGGATCGATCTTCATGCTGCCGCTCTACGTCTGGATCGCGGTCCTTGTCGGGCGCTATCACGACAAGCCGTGGAGCGACTATCTGGGCGAGATCGTCGTCATCTCCCCTTTGGCGGTATTAGCCGCACTGGCGTTGGTCCAGCTGCTCGGACTCCCCTTCCGTGGTACGGTGAGTCACTCCATCTTCCGGCTGGCGGTGGTCAACGCCAAGGGACAGCCGGCCACGCCATCACACCTGCTGGCTCGCTGGGCGATAGTCTGGCTTCCCGTGCTTCTCCCCATGTCGCTTGCGGCGCTGTTGATCAACCGGGCGCAGGGTGTCGCGTTTGGCGTGACTCTCGTGGCGGTACCCCTGTGGATTGCCGCCGCGGTTTATGGCGCTATTCACCCGCATCGCGGACTGCACGACCGTTTGGCGGGCACCTGGGTGGTGCGACGTTAGAACGTGCTGAAGCCTGTGCGGGTCCAGTCCAACTGCCGCAAAAGGCATCAGCAACGACTACAGCAGCAACCGCCTCCGCGACGCGTCGCGGAGGCGGTCAGGGCTTGGGCC
>CAXXWX010000020.1:0-45041 GCA_963675745.2 Phycisphaerae bacterium | reverse complement strand
CGATAACTAGCACCAAGTGGCGACTGACCAAGTCAGTGACCAACTGCTGAAGGCCGGTTCGACCCGAAGATCACCCAAATCTATGCCCTCTCCCCGCCACCGCGGCGATTCCTGACAACATTCGAACCCCGGGCAGGCGAATGCCGCTTCTCAGGCGACGTCCAGCCCGGCGGGCTGGACATCGTTCCTGTTGAGATCGGCCGCCGGGAGGTTCGTCCGCGGCAAGGAGGGGCGGCCACGCGGTAAATGAAGAAGCCGGATGCGCACGCCCGGAACGAGTGCAGAGAACCCGGCACACGCACTGCAGAGCGAAACGACCGTGTGGGTCAGACGGAGAGGTACCGTCAACAGGATTCCGCCTATGTCATCTCCAACGGCCACCGGCGACTGAGCCCAAGCCGCTCGGTTGACCGTCTCACTCCTCCCCCCGTATCCGAGATCGTCGCCTCCCGCCAGCTTGTGGCCCCATTATCATCGCGAGCCCGAGCGCCGCCCGATGGCGATGCGTTGCACCCCCAAGTAGAATGGCATCTTGACGACGAATGCTGACAAGCCTGAGCCTGTTGCCGCCAGGAGGTGCGCCGTGCTATCCACCGGGAAACTGCATCTTCGATTGGCGGTCTGCTTGCCGATAGCCGCATCAGCCATCGGTGCCTTCGCAATCGCCGGTTGCCATCCGCTTTGTTTGCGATACCTGCACGCATGAGCCCGTTCAGCAGGAGTTTGGAGTGCGCGTGGAGCACGGCACGCGGCGCACGCCATCGGGTGATCAGGTCGCGTACAGCCTGTTCATGCCGCAGCCCAGCGAGTCGTTGGCGGCACCTCCTTATCCTGCGGTCGCCGTCTCCCACGGCTTCGCACGCAGCAAACGGTTCCACGCTAACACCGCCTGCGGGCTGGCCGAGCGCGGGATCGTCGTGCTGACGCCGGATTTGGTCAGCCTGCTGGGCGGCGAAGAGGCCCAATTGCGAAACATCGAGAATCTGATCGATCATGTGCGTTGGCTGCGTATCCGCGCAACAGCGGAAGGGGATCCACTGTTCGGCCTGCTCGATCCAGAACGCATCGGCTTGGTCGGGCACAGCGCGGGCGGAGCAATCTCGCTTGAAGCCGCGATTGAACTGGCCGAAGCAGGCGAGAACGTTTTTGCTCTCATGTTGCTGGACGGTGTGCCCTGGGCACGGACGGTTGATCGAGCTGGCGAATTGCCGGAACTGGCGTTCGCCAGCGTGCGATCCGAGCCGACCGCCCTGCAACGCCGACGGTGCGATTCGCGACGTGTTGGCCCGCCTGCCGTTCGCAACGGAGGACGTTCTGGTTGTGGGCGGGTCCCACTGTGACCCCTTGAAAACCCAACCGACCCTTCTGTGTCGGATCGCCTGTGGCGGCAGCAATGAGCGGGCCCGCGCCGCGTATCAGGAGCTGGTCGGGGCATTTCTTGGGGATGCGCTTGCCGCCCCGGATGCCGAGATATCCCACGGATTCGCAGCCACAGTTGATCGCCTAACCGCCGCTGGTCGCGCTGTCACGACCCTCGTCGGTAAGTGAACGCAAGCCGATTCGCCGTGATTTCATGATCGTCTCCGTAGCGTGATTGGAGCCGGAGATGCAATGAGCTGGATCTGGCCGGAGTACATCCACCGTGACCTCCCGCTGACGAAGCAGGAGCGGAAGGCGATCCACCGTGACGCGTGGAAGCTGTGGTGGGAAAACAAATGGAACCTGGCGCTCCACTTGGCGTTCTGCCTCGTCGGCTTCCTCGCGCTGTTGAACGCCGCTGATTTTGGCGGCTGGGTAGCAGGCTCGATGGGCATCGGCGGTCTCCCGCACAAGGCGTGTCGAGCCGCGTCATTGCTGCTTGTGATGATCGCTGCCGCCGTCTTTATTCGAGCCGTGCTTGGACGCTATCGCTTTGCACCTTGCATCTATCGGGCCACGCGTCAGCATGGCTACGACGTATGTGCCAAGTGTGGGTACTGGCTACGGGGGCTCGCTGACAAAATCGAGCGCTGCCCGGAGTGTGGCACTATTCGCGCGGCGGTGACAAGAGCCGAGACCGAGTGAGAGTGGCATTGTGCAACGAACGGTACCACAACGCGACGAACCGCTGCATCGCCGCCGCCGATCCCAGCAGATCGTTCTCCCACGAATCATCGCCAAACGGGGCGCGCGGCAGGATCGGGGACTGGACTTCCAGTACTGGCGACCATTGCCGCATAACCACCGATTCCAAACTTCGGACGGGATTGGAATGGCCTTGATGCTCCAGGTGTGGCATGCTGCGCCGTAGTGGGCGACGAGGTGTGGTGATGCACAGTGGCGGCGAGATCAACCGGCCATTCGTCGAAGTGCAGCAGTTTCGGCAGCCGTGGCTCTGGGTGCTCCTGATCATTGTCGAGGCCGGGTGCTTGGCGGCGCTGATCCCGCTGATTATGCGGGCGCAATCGTCCGGCGAAATGCCGGTCGGGCTGGTCATCGTGCTGATCACCATGCTCACAACGGGGCCAGCGCTACTATTGCTGTTCCTGCTGCTCAAGATGGAGACACGCGTTGACGATGAGGGCATCACGATCAACTTCCAGCCCTTCTGCAAGCGTCGCATCTCGCTCCAGGACATCGAGCAGTGCGAGGCGCTGCAGTATCGCCCGATCCGGAATTACGGCGGCTGGGGCCTGCGGTGGGGCTGGAACGGGTGGGCCTACAACGTGCGCGGCAACCAAGGCGTGCAACTCGTCCTCACCGGCAACAAGCGCGTGCTGATCGGCTCGCAACAGGCCGAAGAGCTGGCGGCGACAATCAACGCCCGCCGAGAGGGCCTGCGCGGCAAATGACGCTCACGTCAAATGGGAAATGTCGGACAAAGAGGAGTGGGGCATTGGGTTGTGGATACAAACACATAGTCTTCGGTCGAGGCTTCTTGATTCAGTTGGCGTTGGTCACAGCCGTCGTGGCTCCCTTCATCGTTTTGTTCGCAAACAGCACGAGCGTCTGGCTGACCGTGGCCGTCGTGGGGGGAATCTTCGTCCTGCTGTTTCACTCGATGACGGTCGAGGTTGAGGGCCAAGTGCTTCGGTTCTGGTTCGGTCCCGGACTGCTCAAGAGAGAGATTCCCCTTACCGACATCAAGAATGCAGAGAAGAAGTACACCCCGTGGTTCTGGGGGTACGGCTTTCGTGGTGTTCCAGATGGCTGGCTCTACCGAGTTTCGGGGTTTGAAGCGGTTCTCATCACACTCAAAAACGGTAAGAAGTTCCGCCTCGGAACAGATGAGCCGGACGCATTGATCACGGCCTTGCCTTCGGCCTCCTCTAAACAGTCGTCATCCTGATCAGAGCTCGCAGCATTGCTGCGAAGGCGTCAAAGGACTGACAGTAGCAAATGGAGCCACGTTTTACGCTGGATCATCCGGGTCGCGTCGTTCGTGCCGCGGGCTACGTGTCACCACTGGGGATTTCGAAGTCCTGCGCCGTGCCTCTACGCGAGTCTGAATTGGCGGTTTGGTCGAGCTCTTGGGGCTCCCAGCGTTCCGGCTACTCCATTGAAAGCTGAGTGGGTTTCCGCATGAGGTAGAACACGTAGCCGTAGTAATCACCGTAGCGGTCGTACATGGCCATCTCTCGCTCGGTAATGTCCAGAATCTCGGCCAGGGCCGCGTTCTTTTCGGCCTCCTGACGCAAACGGGGCACCCGCTCTTTCAGAGGCGTGTAGTATTCATCCCACCAGGCCGACGGCGGAAGCGTGAAGTGGTCGAGGGTCTCGTATCCGCAATCTGCCGCGGTTTCGATGTTCTCCTCCGCCGTTGCCATGGCCGGATACCAGTCGCGCCAGTAGGTTCGGGCTTCCTCCGGTGGGTCGTCGGTCAGCCAGGTCGCGTCGCTCGCGACCAGCAGGCCGCCGTCACGTAGGAGCGGGCGCCAAAGGCGCAGGCCTGCCGCAAACCCGACGACGAAGATGGCGCCTTCGATCCAGATCAGGTCTACGGTATCGGGCTGCTCGTCCAGCTCTTCCATGCGACCAAGCCGGGTTCTGACCAGCTCGGATAATCCTTCGGCTTCGGCAGATCGTCGGAGATCGGCCAGGTAAGGAGCGTGGAAATCCACGGCGATGATCGGAGTTTGATAGTGTCGGGCGAGAACAAGTGTCTGCTTGCCCGGACCGCAACCCAGGTCGAGGATGCGTGGTGTCGGCGGCAGGGGCGGCAGCCGCCGAATCGCGTCCCTGGTGGCCTCGTCGCTGCCCGGACCCTCGCGGGGAATGTCACGATGCAGGATGAAAAGAGCTTCAAGATCCATGGGAATCTCCGCCGTTAGTCGTGCTTCCAGATTCTAGCGATTGGACCTTTAATCAAGACCGACGGGTAGCCGATGACGCACACGCGTGGCATCCGCGCCGGACGAATATTCAATGAGCGGTTCGCCGCCGCCGGCCACGGCGGAAAGTCGGCTTCAAGCTAGGTCCAGTCTCATGGTGTACCTGGTCTTGGCGGCCGTGGCGTCCATTCCCCAACCAGCCGCTTCGTTCAGAAGTGTACGAACAAAGCCATCGTTGTCTGCTTCGAGGAAAGCGGGCTCGATGGCCGCCTCTACCACGTGGAATCCCAGCTTCTCCCAGAACGTCTTGCCGGCCTGTCCGGTGATGGCATACACGCACGGCAGGTCGGCGTAGGCGGTCGCCTCGATGGCACGCCATCCCCTTGGTCGAGCCCACTCGATCAGCGTCCGGACCAAACGCGAGCCGATCCCTTTCCGCTGGTAGGGGTTCTCCTCCCGCAGCGACGATCCGGTCATCATGCAATGAGCGAAGAGCGTCTTGTCGGACATTTGGGCCAGCGGCGGAAAGGTCCTTTCCACGAGGTCGTCCGCAGGACCGCACGGAAAGGCCTGCTGCAGGCACAGTCCCGGCCCGGGCGCGGCCAGCTGACAGACCGCTTTGGGATAGAAGCGCAAGTGGCCGACGACTTGCTCCCCATCCCGTGCGATTACCGCGCAGGCCCCGTACACCTCAGTCAGCTTGGACAGGAACGGCACGTTCCGAGCCCGGAATTGCGCCCACGGCAGGCGCGGGTCGGGCTGGGGTCGCTCGGTGGATTCCGAGGTGAGCGGACCCCCGTGAAGGCAGCGCCAGAGAATGAGCTCGCTCGACATCATCTCGGTGACGACATCGCTGAGCACTGGAGCGCTCCTTCCGAAGTGAGCGACGCTGTAGACACCCGCACGGTCAGCGACCATCCATACTTTACCGCGCCTCCATCGCAGTGGGAGTCCTGAACATCGCCGCCGCGCGAGGCATCCGGGCCGGGCGGTGGTTCGTCGAGGTCGGCGTGAGCGACAATCTCACCGCCGGGCTACCGTCGCCTCCTGGACGAGCTGGACCACTGCACGGACGCGAAGGGCCTCCGGGACCGGGCTATCGTCCGCCTTCTCTATGAGCTGGCCCTCCGCCGCCTCGAAATAGTCCGCCTGGCGTGATCACCGCGATCATCTGCGGGAAGTGGGCGCTGGAACTCGGCTTCCGGCAATGGCGACAGTTGATGTGGATGATCGCCGGTCTCGTCGTTCCGCCGCTCGCGCTGCTGGTGTTGTACGTGCGCCTTGTCCGCCTGGCGCGGGCAGAAGGCAAACCGAGCGGGCGCTGGTAACCACGAGTTCCCGCATGAGCGGGTCGGGCAGACTTCAGCAACCTTTCAAGCACCTGCTGGTGCGGCACCCGTGGCCAGACAGCCTTTGCCATCACCAACGCCGCTCCAAATGGAGGATGACTCAGCTGGCGGTTCCCTTGCTCTGCTTGCGCCGAGCGTACGCTCGAAACCGTGCCACCCTTGCGGTATGGTGCTGAGAGCCGCCCCACGCCTCGCGACCTTCACGAAACTGGGGATGACTCAGCTAACGAGGGGTTGACGCAGGGCAGCGTTCGGATAAAAGGTCCGGCAACGTACCAGATACGCCCGAATAATCGGATGCAGCTGGCAAGCCCTCCCGCGGCCAAGAATCCTGCGGGGACGTCGGACTGCTCCCGCCCATGGCTCGTCACTGTGGGTGAAGACGTCAGGCCTTCTCTCCGGGTCTTCGTTCAGAAAGCAGGTGCAGCATGGTCCTTTGGAAACGATCCGTTGCCGAGGGCATCGGCACGTTCTGGCTCGTCTTCGGAGGCTGCGGCAGCGCGGTGCTCGCGGCCAAGTTCATCGCGGCCGAGGGCAGCACGCCGCTGAACCTCGGCATCGGGTTCGTCGGAGTCGCCTTGGCCTTCGGCCTCACTGTCCTGACCATGGCCTACGCCATCGGCCACATCTCCGGCTGTCATCTCAACCCCGCCGTGTCGTTGGGGCTGCTCGCGGGGGGGCGGTTCAAGGCCGCCGACTTCGTGCCGTACGTGATCGCGCAGCTCGTCGGCGGCATCGCCGCGGCGGCCGTGCTGTATGTGATCGCGTCCGGCCGGGAAGGCTTCGCTCTGGCCGACGGGTTCGCCGCCAACGGCTACGCCGACCATTCGCCGGGCGGTTACTCGCTCATGGCGTGCCTAGTCGCCGAGGTCGTGCTGACCTTCATGTTCCTGATGATCATCCTCGGCTCGACCGACAAGCGCGCCCCGCAGGGCTTCGCGCCGCTGGCGATCGGTCTGGCGTTGACATTGATCCACCTCATCGGCATCCCGGTGACGAATCTCTCGGTGAACCCTGCGCGCAGTACGGCGCCGGCCCTCTTTGTCGGCGGCTGGGCGCTGGGCCAGCTCTGGCTGTTCTGGGTCGCGCCGCTGGTGGGCGCTCTGATTGCAGGCGTGCTGTACCGCGCCGTGTTTGGCGATGATTCGGGGGATGAGTCACCAAACAGGTGAGCTGGGTTCCGCGGGGCAATAGTGGGGGCATGGCAACGCGGCCGCGGCGTCGTTGCTGCGGTAGTCGTTCGTAAAGGTGGTAGTACTACCACAAAACGCGTGAAAACGCGTCGAAATGCGCCGGATTGCGAAAACTGCGAATCACGCTAAGATACTGGAAACACAGGCTTTGAGAGCCAATCGGCCAGGGCCGATCCTAGTTTCCCAAGCTGGACGTCGTCGGTTCGAATCCGATCGCCCGCTATCTTTTTATTTTGTAATACTTTACGTGTATCTTGGCGAAGCGGCCGCCGAGGCCCGCCTATTGCTGAAACCGCATTTCTGGCCCAAAAACGGCGATTCATGACGTCCTGCCCCGTAGTACGACAGTCGTGTCGGGGCTCAAGCCCACGATAGACGTAATCCCTTTATCAGAAACTGTTTAGGTGCAAGCACTCCGTTCGAGGCTTCGGTAGTTGGTCAGTAGTTGGTCACTCGGTCCGGCGTCTGGTCAGAGTTGGTCACTCTTGGGCGCGGCCGAGCGCTGGACGCCATCGTCTCGTTCTCAAAGCGGGTTGGTCCCAATGTCGGGCCGCCGCCCCTCGGCCTCGGCCCGGTTTGGGCAGGGAATCGCCATAGCGGTCCGACCGTTAGTTGCCGTTCCTGTTCCTTGGCTTCGCTAGGAAAGAGGGCAGCCCGCGCGCCGCATCGGCGTTGGCCCCTGTGCTTCAAGGTGAGAGGCCTTGCTGCGAGCCCGGTCGCATGATCAGTGACTCCGCCTCGTGCAGAAAACCTCGCGACTCCTCGTTGTCGGCGTCGCCGGGCGCCTGCACGAGTGCGCGGAGCCGCTCCAGCGCGTCCAGGGCCTCCGCCTGCTTGCCGAGGCGGTGCAGCGCCATCGCAATGAAGGCCACATCGGCCGGAATGCCGCCCTCCTGCGCCACCGAGTTGACTTCGTCGGCCCAGTGGAGCGTTTCGAGTGCGGCGGCGTAGTCGCCCACACGGTATTGAGCAACGCCGAGCGTGTTCAGGTAGTATCCGTTATAGGGTTCGCGCTCGATCATCGCCTCTGCTTTGCGCAACGCGAGCTTGTATTCCTGCGCCGTTCGCTCGGGCGAGCGCACGATTTCCCAGGCATGCTCGTTCAGTGTCTCCGCCCGGTCCTCGCTGCCGATGGCCAAGCGCAAGGCGGCTGCCCGCATGTGCTCGTCCAGGTCGGTGGCAGAGCGCAGTTCCGCGATTACGTCGACGCGCAGCGGTAGTTCGCGAAATAGCTTTGCCACCAAGTCTTTGGCGCGCTGAAAGGTCTCATCGTCGCTCGCTTCTATTCTGGCCAACCACCGGTCATGCCCCCACGGAAGTCGCTCGCCATTCGTCAGCTCAAGCGCTTTGTAAAAATCACGCTTCGCCGATTGCCAATCGCCAGTTTCACATAGCGCGTGAGCTCGACGGCAGTAATGCTGGGCTGACGTAAGTTCCATGTCGATCACGGCGTTTAAATGTCGAAGAGTGCCCACCCAGTCTTGCGCATAAAAGCAATCGGATGCTGCGCGTTCGTGTTGAGCGTAAACCTCAGACTCCGCGGCCACGCGCCACGCTGTGATCTGCTGCGGCGTTGCGGTGAAGAAGTCAGGGTACTTCGATCGGAGCACGTTCCAGGCGTTTATTGTCCTGTCTGCAGGCAACGGGCGCAGGTCGCCGAACTCCCGTCTCTCATGGCTGCTGAGCACCTGTGTCATCAGAACCAGATCGTCTAGAGGCCAGTCGAGTGCCGTGAGATCGAAGACGCACGTGAGTCGGCGATAGTCGTCTATCCTGATCAGCCAGCGCACATCCTTCGATAACACGGGGACGCACGTCGACGGCTGCTGGTTCGCGCAGGGCGGTATCAGTAGCTCTCCGGTGGATACATCATACAGGTAGTCAGCATCGTCAGCTGTCACCAGAATACGACGTCCGTCTGCACTGAACGCGACGCCCACAAGGTAACTGTCGTGCCTAATAGGGCGTGCGACGAGCGCACCGGTGGCGACGTCCCAGATCCTCAGCGTGTGATCGTAGTCCGACGTGGCGACGCACGTGCCGAGCGGACTGAACTCCACGAGGCGGACTCCTAACCCGTGGTATATCGGCTGGGCTAACGGATTGCCTGTCCCCGCATCGATCAGCCGGGCGTCCCCGTTGTCGCTGACGACAAAAATGCGCGCAGCGTCTGGGCTGAGCGCGCACTGACTTACCGAACCTGACATGGTCAGTGCGGGGTGAAGGGGGATGCGCTCGATGACGTCCGACACTTGTACAACAGGGCCGGCGACGCTCACAATGCGCGCTCCTTGGTCACCATACCAGGCAAGTTTGATCTCTCCGTCCGGCTTAAATGGGGGGGCCGCAACCGCGCCAGTCGTGGTCTTCCAAAGCTGGGCGGTTTCGCGTCCTATTGTCAGCAGCAGTCGACCATCGGGGCTGAAGTGCGCTTCTTGCACCCGCTCTCGAGGACGTAACCGAGAGGTCACCGGTAGTCCTGTTGTCGCATCCCATACCCTGACGGCGCCCGTGGTTACGGTCACCAGGTAAGCGCCGTCCGGGCTGAACCGCGCATACCGCACGTCGGCCGCGTGTGTCAGCGGCGGCGTAATTGGCTCATGTGTGAGTGCATCGCGCACTGTCACGTCGGTTCCTGGGCCTCTCGTGACAACGCGGTTGCTAAAGCGGCGGAGATAAGCGTCAGGAAAGAAGTCGCCGTATGTAGGTGACGCCGGGCCCACGATAGCAACGGCTTGGTCGCGGCCTGGCTCAGATTGCAGGACGGGAACGTCTTTCCACTTGCCATCGGGGCCAAACACCCTTGCCCACCAATGCCACTTTGAACCCGGTGGTGATGCACCTGCATGCTGTGTTATCAGATCCCAGACTCGTGCGCCCCCGCGTGACAACGTAACCACGTGGTGGCCGTTCGGATGGAAGGCCACTTGGCTTACGAACGCAGCGTCTCCGAGGACCGGCATTCGTAGCATCCCAGTGTGGGCATCCCAAATGCGGACGGTGCGATCAACGCCAGCGGTCGCAACCAACCGACCATCCGTGCTAAACGACAAGCAGTTTACAGGGTCGTGGCGCGCATTGTGCGTGATTGTCCAGTTGCATGGCGAACCATCTGGAACGCTGAGGAGTGTTATTGGGCCGGTCCGGCGCATCGCCACACGTTCGCCGTCCGGGCTGAAACGCGGCTCGGGTCCCACGTGGCCTCCCCATTGGCTTGAGTACGCATCGAACGGCGAACACAGCGGCTCACCTGTTGCCGAATCCCAGATTCGCAGATGACCATTCGCATCGGCCGTTGCCAGGAACTGACCGTCCGGGCTAAAGACGGCGCCGTGAACACTGTGCTCGCACTGCATCAATGCACCAATTGGCTCTCCGGTCGCTGCATTCCACAAGCGGGCAGTGTTATCACTGCTCCCCGTCGCAATCACGCGCCCGTCTGGGCTGAATTCAGCATGACGGACTTCTCCATCGTGCGTTAGCGGGGGTGTGATCGCGCTGCCTGTAGCGACATCCCATACGCGCGCCGTGGAGTCCTCACTGGCGGTCACGACGCGCGTTCCATCCGGGCTAAACATGGTCCGCGCGACGGTCGCACTATGCGCAAGCGGCGCTCCGCGGAGCGCGCCCGTCGCCACCACCCACACGCGCGCCGTGTTGTCTTTGCCCGACGTTGCGAGCAAGTGGCCGTCCGGGCTGAAGGAAACATGAACAACCTGCGCGTGCTGGATGGGCGGACTCAATGGTCGGCCGTCGAGCGCGTCCCAAACCCGCACGGATTCGTCATTCCGCGTGACGATGTGCTCGCCATCGGTGAAGAACGGCGGATCGTCAAACACGTGGATTGCCGCCAGCTTCGGGCATTGACGGAGGATTGTTCCCAGCCGAATGCGGTGCATCTCCTCACGCTCGGGATCGCCCTGATCCAGCCGTAGTGCTTCGACAAATGGGTGCAACGACCCGATCAGGTCGCCGGCCATCATCAGCCGTGTCCCCTCGGCCTGAAGCAGTTGCACCATCCGCCGGCGGCTCAGCTCGGCCAGGCGCTCCGCCTCGGCGCGCTGGGTCGCCTCGGCGGCTTGTGCTTGTTGCGCATCGTCTGCCGCCTGCTGTGCGTGATTCCGCTCGTCGACCGCCTGCCGCCAGAAAACGGTTGACACAATCAGGGCTGCGACGATCACCGCCACGAGCCCGACCGCCACCCCAACGGCGCGGCGGTGCAACGAGAGCGTCTTTTTCAGCAGATACCAGCTGCTGTCGCGCCGGGCCTCGATCGGCTCCCCGGACAGATAGTGCCCGAGATCCCGGCTCAGGTCACCGGCGCTCTGGTAGCGGCGCTCGCGTTCCTTCGAGAGGGCCTTCAAAACAACGGTTTCCAACTCGTCGTCGATAGGGCATTCGCCGGGCCGCAGCCGTCTGACCGAGCGTTTGGCCACACCCCCCTCGGCCCGCCACACGCGGCTGGGCGGCGTCGGTGGTGTCTCGGCGATGTGCTTGAGCACCTCGCTCATCTGCCCGACGACCGGGTACGGATACTCGCCCGTCAGCATCTGGTAGAGGATCACGCCCAGGGCGTAGACGTCGGTGCGGATGTCGATCTCATCCGGATTGCCGCGCGTCTGCTCGGGCGACATGTATGGCAGCGTCCCCATGACCTGCCCGGTCATCGAGATCAGCGTCTGCTCGGCCCCGCCGACCATCTTGGACAGGCCGAAATCCAGCAGTTTGGGCGCGCCTTCGGTGTCCACGAGGATGTTCGAGGGCTTCAGGTCGCGATGGATCACGCCCTTTTGATGCGCGTAGTTGACGGCGTCGCAAACATCCTGGAAAAGCCCGAGCGTCTCCTCGAGCGTCAGCGTCTTGTGTCGGACGTACTCGCAGATCGGTACGCCGCGGACATACTCCATGGCACAGAACTGGCGTCCTTCGTCCGTTTGGCCCGAGTGAAAGACGGAGATGATGTTCGCATGCTTGAGGCTGGCGGCCAGTTCGATCTCGCGCTCGAAGCGCCGCTTTGCGGCGGGTGATGCGTACGGGCCCTCTAGCAGTACCTTTATCGCCACCTTGCGCTTGGTGGCATCTTGGATGGCCTGATAGACCACGCCTTGCCCGCCGCGGTGCAGTTCGCGAACAAGCTCATAGCCCGCGATCGAGCCGCGCGGGACAGAATCAGGATGCCGGCCGCTGGGACTCGCCTGAGTGGCGTCCTCCGACGCTAACGGGATCGTGGGATTGCGCTCGTCCGCAGAGTCACTCGACGAAACTGGTGGATCGGGGCTCATCACCCGGCTCCCTTGATCTTCGGATGTGGCTTCACCGTATTATGCCTCAGTTCCGCGGGGCCGCAAAGCAACGGGCACCTTTGCCGCCACAGCTGGTCGGGCCTTGCACCCACTTCGCGGCGTTGCCCACGCCGGAGATCGATCCACCAGTGCAAGCGCAGTTCGGAGCTGGTAATTGCTCTAATTGGCGTGTGCTCGGGCGCGTGATCCATGCTGGCAGGGTCACGGGACCGATGCTCCCCAGCAAATAGAGATTGGCGGTCGGGACGTGTATTGGGACGCCGCATACCGGGACGCGACCAATCCTGGGGCGTGACACCAAACGTCGGCCACTCGCACCGGCAGCGACATGCGAATTGCGGGAGAGATGGGTCGGCGGCCAGGACAACACCCAGGGCAGGCGCATGCACCGACACAACCGACCCACGACGTGCAAGGTACCGCTACCGGGTCGGTTGGGTTTGCGCTTGCTCCACCACGCCCATCGGCCGATGCCGTTGAATGCCCGGTGGACGCAAGGAGGTGCCGGGACCACCCGTGCGGGATGGCCCCGGCGCGCTCAGGTGAGCGTATCTGTTCAATTATCCGCTGACAAGCGTGACAAATGCCTCGATATCGCCGTTGTTGACCCAGCCGTCACCGTTGACGTCGCCGAGCATGATGTCGCAACCTGGGTACTCGTTGGGATACTGCTCGGGGTAGGACAGCGCGTAGACGAAAGCGTCGATGTCGCCGTTGTTCACCCAGCCGTCGCAGTTGAGGTCACCAATCCCGCACGCGGCCTCGTGGAACGCTGCGGCGATCGGCAACGCCAGATCGTGACAGATCAGGGGCGTGGCCGTCACGAGCGTGTCATTGGGCTCAACCACCGCCAGCACCGCCTGCGTGAAGATCTCATCGTCGCTGCCGAACGTCGCAAACTCACCCCACCAGTCCCAGCCCTGCGGTGGTTCTTCCAGCATCACGCCCAGCACCCACAAGCGCCCCGTGCAGGGATGCTCAACTATGCTCGTCACGTCCCGCATGTTGTCGATCACGATCGCATCGGACAGCGCATCATGCAGCACGCCGGTCACCACGTGGTTGACACCCCGCTGGATCCAGTAACGCCGCACGGTTGTGCTGGTCGCCCCGTACGAGGTCGCCGACGCGGCCAGGTATGCGCGTGTGCCGTCCCGGGAGAGCGTCAACGCCGTCGGGCCCTGAACGCCGCCGAAGTTCGGATCGGATATCCGGATGCGTTGCTCGTTCCCGGCCGCGTCATAGATCAGCAGCCAGCTGTTGTCGTTCAGGCGCTGGCCGCTGATCACGAACGCGTTGCCGTACGCATCTACCTCGATTTCCTTCAGTCGCTGCACGTCGACCACCGAGGTTTCCAGCGGATCACCGTTCTGGGTCGGGTCATTCGCCGGGTTCAGACCGTAGAGCTGCTCCACGGTGTACGTGCTGCCGCTCAGCCTCAGACGTGCGGCCGCCCGGTAGCTGTTCCCGGTGGCCGGCTGCACCTCCACCGGCACTACGTACAGCACGTTCGGATCATGCATATCGAACGCCGCGTCCCGCAGTGACTCGCCGTATGGCACATTGCTGATCACGGCCAGTCCCACCCGCACCTGGCTGTCGCCGTACGGCAGCGGGGTGACCGTCGGCGCCAACACCGTGTGGGCATCTGCCAGCCGGATCAGCCCCTGCACACCGTGCAACTGGTGCACCCGACCGACAGGATCGACGAGTAGCCGGCCATTGCCACGATACTGATTGAATGGCCCGCCCGGTGCACTGGCCGGCGTCAAGCGCGCATCCGCACTCTGGTTGCGCGCGTCGATGGTGTAGAGGAAGTCCTCCTGGAGGCTGAAGTTGCCAGGGGTCGACCCCGCTCGGCTTGCCGGCGATCACCAGCCGATTCGGCGCGATATTCACCGGACCACGCGTGGAACGCCGCCCTGGCGATCGCTGCTCACCACCACCGCACAGATCCAGCACGTACGGATCACTCAGGATCGTGTCCCAGACCAGCACGTCGTCCAGGTCGATGAAGCCGTCCTGCGTGACCTGGTCCAGGCACCACTTCGCGTGGCCGGTTCCCGCGATATCGAGCGTTTGACCATACTCGCCCAGCACGTACAGGAAGTCCTCTTCGGCCACGCCGTTCGGCGGCCCGAAGTCACCGCAGTCATCGGTGCTCGAACAGACGATCTGCGGGTCCCAGTTGTCGATCTGCACCACCGCGTCACTGCCGCGCAGCTTCAACTCCACGTAAGTCCCCCGGCGGAAGTTCAAGCCATTACGCGGGAAGCGACCGAAGAACGTGGCGAACCTATTGCTGCCAACCGCACCGGGCAAACCGGGTTGGGCCGGGTAAAGCCGGGCGATCTCGACCAGGTTCTCGCTGACGTCCGGTGCGTCGCTGAGGTGGACAATCAGCACCGTGTTGGGATCGGGTGCTGCTGTGAAGCGGTAGTCGAATGCCACGATGATCTGATCCTCGCCCGCCCGGGCGAAGGCACCTTTGGCCGCGACCGAGCTGGCTGGTTGCGCATTCGGGTCGCGCGTGCGCATCTCCATGGCGTGGTTGTTGGGATCACCCGGCAGCGGGACCGATACGCGCTCGATCAGACCCTCCAACGGCGTGGATCTGACGACGTCGGATCGGGCTGCACATCGTTGGGATCACGCAGGCGCCGGCGGACGCGGACGCGGAACTCCTCGTCATCCTCCATCGGAATGACCTTCAGCGAGAAGCCCAGCAGCGGCACGTCCACGATCCGGCTGCCGTTGGCCAGCAAACCATGTGGATCGTTCGGATCACGCACCAGCACCTGGTCGTTCTCGTCTACCAGGTCCTCGTAGTACAGCGTCTGCAACGCCGTGTTCAGAACCGCGCCCGGGTGCAGCTTCAGCGTGTGGACATAGACCGTCTCCGGATGGTTCGGGTCCAGTTGGAAGTCGAAATGCTGCCGGTTCGTCAGACTGAGCTTGCAGTCGGGCAGAATCTCCAGCGTCTTGAGTACCCAGTTCTCTGAGGGGTCGTCGGTGAAGCCGGGGCTGCCGATGGCCTGGAAAGCACCTGAGGTGCAATCGGGGTTGTGGGGCCCGCCGCAGTCGTAGTCCTGAGCCCGCAATTCGAGCAGCTCGCCGCGCTCACCACCGGCGCCTTGTGTGATCAGCACGTGGATCGTGTTGTACTCCAGCGTCGGACGCTGGTCTTCCGGGACGTTCGGGTCGGGATCGAGGTCCAGGTAGCGGTCACCCTCGGAGACGATGTAGTTGCAGCGGATCAGCGAGTTACCCTCAACCCAGAACTCGCCGCCGAAGCCCTCGCTCGACTCCAGCAGGGAGATGTTGTTGTTGACGATGTCGTTGTGACCCTCAAAGTCGGCCAGCTTGACATCAACGTTCGTGTTCTGGATCGTGGCATCGCGGACGACCAAGGCCCCCTCGATCGTGATCGTCCCCCACTGGTCGGCCTGGTTCGGATCGGCACAACCGCTGCCGGTGTGGCCGCTCAGGTCGACCGTCGCCCCCTGCTCGATCCGCAACTCCGCGTCTTCCTCGATCCAGATGTCACCCTTGCCGCTGATGTCCGTGCGGAAGACGGTTGCTGGTGCATCAGCAGACTGAGCCACGAGCATCAGCGTACCATAGGCCAGGCTCAATTCGCCCGGACCGGTGAACCAGCTCGACTCGACCAGCAGCTCACCAGTCTCCACCCGCAACCGGTCGGCCAGATACGCGTGGCTGGACACCATACGAGCAGCGCTTCCGTCCGGGGCGGCGTTGTTGCGCAATGTCATGTTGTGCAGCCCTGGCAAAGCATACGAGCACGCAAACCCACCCCCCGAACTCGTTGCGGCGTTGTCCTCGAGCGTGCAGTTGCGCAGCAGCAAGCGGCAGAAGCTCAGAAGGACCGCACCGCCGGAGTCGGCAGCGCCGTAGCGCACCACAAAACCCTCGAGCGTGCTTAGTCCAGGTCCGAGTGAATTGGGATCGATTACCCGGCCGGCGCCGCCGCAGTCGACCACCGTTGGGCCGGGCTGCTCGTAGGCTCGAACGACAATCGACTGACCGTGAAAGTCCAACCCGAAGTTGCCCGCGCTTGAGTACGTCCCCGCCGCGACGAGCACCGAGTCGCCGCTTGCGGCAATATCCAGGGCTGCCTGGATCGTCCTCTTGGGCCCGATATCACCACCGCCATGCAGCGGCGCAGTGCCGTCAAAGGCATCGTCTCCGCTTGTGCTGACATACCAGGCCCCGCCCATCGGGTTGCTGCCGTAGACGCGGTACTCATCAGCAGCGCACAGCAGGTCACCGTCTGAATCTCGCCACGGGTCCACGCCGGTTGGCGACCCGCTGTACTTCTGCTCCCACCAACCGGGCAGCATATCGCCATCGCTGTCCAGGAACTCATCAGCCCCCATATCCACCTGCGCATCGAGGACGCGATCGTCACCATCGATGTCGAACGGGCTCGGCTCAGTTGTGTCGCCGTCACCGTCCAAGTCGAGCCAATCCTGTGGCAGGGCTGAATCACTGCCCAGATCGATGCACGGAGATTCGGCCGTCAGATGACCGTCTGGTGTCAGTAGCGGATCCAGGTCGATGTTGCCCTCGCCCGACCAGCCGCCAAGGATGCAGCAATACGCCAGGGTTGGATCGCCTTCTTCCCCGATGTACATCTCCTCAGGGACACTGCCCCAGACAATACAATTGGTCAGTCTCGTGTTGCTGTTGTAACAGGCAATACCGCCGCCAAAGCTCCTGGCCCAGTTCCCGCCGATCGTGCAGTTGGTCAGCGTGGTGGGCAGTACCGGGTTGCTGGCTGCACTGCAGACGACACCGCCGCCGTACTCGGCCGAATTCGCACAAATCGTGCAGTTGGTGAGTGTCGGGCCACTGTAGAGGGAGCACATAACGCCGCCGCCGCTGCTGCTGACTGAGTTCGCGGTGATCCTGCAGTTGATTAGGAATGGTGCGGAGGTTGAGCAGAAGACGCCACCGCCGTAGTCCGCAGTGTTGCCGGTAATCGCGCAGTCAATCAGTATCGGGATGCCGCCGCCGCAGTACACGCCGCCGCCATGGTCGTTGGCCGAGTTTCCGCTGATTGTGCAGTTGATCAGTGTCGCATTGCTACTCGAGCAAAAGACACCTCCACCCTGATAGTACGTGGACGAATTCTCGCTGATTGTGCAGTTGATCAGCGTCGGGGCACTGTTGCTGCAAAAGACCCCGCCGCCCCAATTGGTACATGAGTTGGCACTGATCGTGCAGTTTGTGAGAGCTGGGCGGCTGGCATCGTCGCACATTACGCCGCCGCCGCTGTTACTACCCGAGTTTCCGATGATCCTGCAATCAGTCAGCGTCGGGCTGCTGCGGGAGCAATAGACGCCGCCGCCCCTGCCGTTCCCGCGCGTTATGGTCAAGCCGTTGACAACCGAGTCCAGCCCCTCGCCAGTATGAAAGCGGAATCCCCGACCATCGCCCTCGCAATCAACGATGCAACTGGCCGGGTCACCGCTGGCGCTGCGGACCGTGATCGCCTTGCCGCCGAAGTCCAGGTTCTTGTTCCCCACGCCGGTGTAGGTCCCGTCGGCGATGACGATCTCGTCTCCCAAGGTCGCCGCGTCAATTGCCGCCTGAATCGTAGGGTACTCGCTTGGCACATGAAGCGCATTCGCTGAGGCGATTTGAAGCGTAACGACAATGTGACGCGGCGAGTTCACCGCCTGTGGGTCGGATATCTCCAATACAGCGCGGTACATGCCTGCGGCCAGGCCGCTGATGTCCACGCCCAGAATCACTTCCTCCACCTGCCCGTCTGACGCTCCAGTGGACGGCGAGACCGACAACCAGGCGGGCTCGCCGTTGATCTCCCAAGCCAGCGTTTCCCCACCGGCGTTGCGCAGCATCAGCGTCTGCACGTTCGGATCGTCGTCTCCGATTCGCGCGAAGAACTCGAAATCTGTCGGGCTTAAAGCGATCGAGGGAACAGCCGGATTGAACTCGTAGGCGCCCATGTCGGCGATGGCGAGCGTGTCTCCGTCGCCATCCAGCGCACGCGGACTCCCATCCAGGTCATCGGCCGGGAGCCCGCCGGGTAGTGCGTTGGTGCCCACATCGATACACGGTGAGCCGGACATCAGATGCAGATCGTCTGCGAAGGCGAATAGAGGATCGATGTCAATGCAGCCTACGCCGAACCAGGACTCACCCATGCCATCCTGGATGTCACAGTAGGTCACAACCGGGTCATCGCCAGAGTAAACGTAGAATTGCTCCGGCGTGTTACCCCAGAGAATACAGTTGGTCACCATCGTGCTGCTGTCGGCGCAATACACGCCGCCGCCGTAGAGGCGGACCGAGTTGCCGCTAATCGTGCAATTGGCCAGCGTTGGGCTGCCGAGGCAGATGACTCCTCCGCCGGCGAAGCTGGCCACGTTGCCGCTGATCGCGCAGTTAGTCATCGTCGGGCTGCCGTCGTTGCAGAGGACACCGCCGCCACTGTATACGGCCGAGTTGCCGCCGATCGCGCAATTGGTCAGCGTTGGGCTGCCGCCATCGCAGTAGACGCCGCCACCACCCTGATTGGCGGAATTCTCGATAATCGTGCAGCTCGATACTGTTACGTTGCTCTCTCGGCAATACACGCCGCCGCCATCGTACTCGGCCGAGTTTCCAGCGATCGTGCAATTGGCGAGTGTCGGGCTGCTGTCGTCGCAGTGGATGCCACCGCCCAAGGTGCTCCGCCCGCGCGTTACCGTCAGGCCCTGAACGATTGAGCCCGGCCCCTCGCCGTTGTGGAAGTAAAACCCGCGACCAGCGCCTTCGCAGTCGATGATGCACGTTGCCGGATTGCCGGACGCACTACGTACAGTGACGGCTCTACCGTGGAAGTCGAGATCGCGGTTGTCGTCGCCGGTGTACGTGCCATCGAGTAGCACGACCTCATCGCCATCGACCGCGACATCTATCGCATCCTGAATCGCATCGAACGGGTGCGTGGCCGAACCGTCTTCATTCGGATCGCTGATCAGTGGATCCCCCGGCCCGGGGTCATTCGGCGCGTCGTCATCGACATACCACACGCCACCGAGTGCCACCCCGGCCGACCAGACAGCTCAGCCAGATCGCCGCGGCGTACCGCCATTCCTGTTTCGTGGTTCGGACATTGCCCACCTTCCTGCTTGACTTTGTCCTGGATCAGCTAAGCCTGCGGCAGCGACCACCACTGACGCGGCGCGATTCACGCATCGACGTCCTATTGCAGACCGCCCCAGGGATCTTGCACTAATTGCCCCAGATTTGTGCCACGGGCTGGCACACCCCGCCAGCGGCGGCCGCGGCTCCCCTCCACCGGAGCGGTCCACACGTCCAGTATACCCCCTCGGCAGATGGATCAGGAATAAACGTGTCGCCCATGCGCCGTCTGTCCGGTCTGTTTTGTCCTTCTTGCTGGCAAGGGACTTGCGCGTTTCCAGTACGGTACCGTCTCAGGCGCTGAGCCCGCCAGGTTCGGTTCCAATCTCTATGAGATTGCTCGCGGCACAGAGTCGGTGAGCACGGTCCGGGTTCGCCAGAAGCATGTTTGCCGCACTTGCCGGGACCAGCCCAGGGTGAATGCATCAGCGTCGACGTCGGCCATGCGAACGCACCGGCTCGGCCTATTCGACGGTCTGACGGAAGCGTTGGTGAATCCCGCCGGTGGCCAGACGGCTGAGGTTGCCTACGAATGGCGTGGTGTTCCCGGTGGTCACATTAAGCCGCGTTCGACGCTCCTGACGCGTCACGTGTCGATCCAGGGCACTGCCGAACGCCGCCGACGATATGCCACGCACTACAGATCGCCGGAGGGGCGGCCGGTGTTGACGTCGAGCGCTGTATTACGACCTCTGCGCGCCAGACGCTTTGAGGGGCGCTTGCTGTTTCCATCCTATGGGTCGCTCCACCGAATGACGGCCACGAGCACAACAAGAAGCTCTCGGGGTATCACCGAGGGGCCAGCGAGCGCAGACTCGCCCGCGCGGGGTACGTCGTCGCAACGCGCCGTCGATGACGTTGGAAGCACGATTGGCCCCATCACGGAGATGCAAGCCGCGTCATTCGTCAGGGGGGCGAGGTACTTGCGGTATTGGGTCAGCAGCGCGCTTAGACCGGGTCCAGGTTCCGATAGAGCCGCTAGCTCGTGCACCGATGCTTTGCGCTTAACATCGTTCACTTCACGCTGCGCTGATGCGACCTGGGATACCTGCATCACGTTCGCCACTCCGGCCGAGAGCCTGATCAGACAGATCCGCCAGTTGGCGGCCGCCACGGCAACCTGGTTTAGCATAGCCGCGACGCGTACATTGCCACTTGTTGCTCTTGATGCTTCTTGCGAGAATCCGCCCGGTAGGCCGTCAGAAACGTTTGGTTTTCTTGCGGATTTCAGAGGGTGTGGCATGTCAGTCGGCGATGGGCGCGATGTTACCACGTTGCTGGCCGCGATTCGCCGTGGCGAGACGGGTGCCAACGACAGACTCATTGCACTGATGTACGATGAGCTGCGCGCGATGGCCGGGCGGCGAATGCGTCATGAGCGGCCCGATCACACGCTCGCCCCGACCGCCCTTGTGCACGAGGTGTTTCTCCGACTGACGCAGGGGCAGGTGCCGCAGAAAGCACCCGACCGGGCCTATCTCTTTGCCGCCGCCGCCCGCGCCATGCGGCAGATTCTGGCCGAGCACGGCCGCAAACGGCGCGGACGCCCCCATCGCGTTGAGATACCCCCGGAGCTGGCGCGGATCGAGTTTGACGACCGGATCGTAAGTGCCCTTGATCTGGCAGAAGCGCTCGATGAGCTAAGTCAGGTCTACCCCACCGATAGCGACATCGTGACGCTGCATTTCTTCGGCGGGCTCTCCATGCAGGAAGTGGCGGAACAGCTCGGCATGTCGGTGCGAACGGCAGAGCGCGCCTGGTCGCACGTCAAGAACTGGCTGAGGCAATGCCTCGTGCGGAGGATTGAGGATGGCTGAGGACCGCGTAAGAGTCTATCAGCTCTACCGGGCGGCGTTGGAGCAGCCCGCCGAGCAACGGACGGCCTTTCTGTGCGAAGCCTGCGCCGGTGACAGCGAGTTGTTGCGGAACGTTGAGGAAATGCTCGTCCGGGCTGAGCACCGAACCACGTTGCCATCGCCAGAGCCGGCCGCAACCGAATCAGCCACGCTGGGGGCCGCTCAATGGCTGCCTGAGCGAATCGGCTCATACCGCATTCTCCGCATCCTGGGTCAGGGCGGCATGGGTGTGGTCTACGTCGCGCAGCAGGAGCACCCGCAACGCGAGGTCGCCCTGAAGGTCATCAGCGCCGGCGTGACCACGCCTACGCTGCTTGAGCGCTTCCGCCACGAGGCAGAGGTGCTCGGCCGGCTCCAGCACCCGGGAATTGCGCAGATCTACGAAGCCGGCACGGCGGATACCGGCCACGGCCCGCAGCCCTACTTCGCGATGGAGCTCGTCCACGGTCAATCGCTGACGCAGTTCGTCAGCGCGCACAAACTCGGCACACGCGCCCGACTCGATCTCGCCGCCCGCATCTGCGACGCCGTGCATCACGCTCACCAGAAGGGCATCATCCACCGTGATCTCAAGCCGGGCAACATCCTCGTCACGAGCGATGGCCAGCCGAAGATCCTCGACTTCGGCGTGGCGCGGGCGACCGACGCCGACATCCAGGCGACCACGCTGCGCACCGACATCGGCCAGCTCATCGGCACCGTGCCCTACATGTCGCCGGAGCAGGCCGGCGGTGACCCAACGGAACTGGACACGCGCAGCGACGTGTACGCGCTGGGCGTTGTGCTCTACGAGCTGCTGGCCGGCCGCCTGCCATATGACATTCGGCAGAAGATGGTCCATGAAGCAGTGCGGGTCATCCGCGACGACGAGCCTACGCCTTTGAGCAACGTCAACCGCGTGTTCCGCGGCGACGTGGAGACGATCGTCGCCAAGGCGCTGGCGAAGGAGAAAGAGCGGCGTTACCAGTCAGCCAGCGACCTGGGCAGCGACATCCGGCGCTACCTCGCCGACGAGCCGATCGTCGCCCGACCACCGAGTGCCACCTATCAGCTCCGCAAGTTTGCCCGGCGCAACAAGACCCTGGTCGGTGGCATTGCGGCGGTGTTTGTTGTGCTGGTGGCCGGAGTGATCGGCACCAGCATCGGTCTGAGCCGGGCGCTGGCCGCCGAGAAGCTGGCGGAGCAGCGGCTGAGTGACGCGATGCAGGCCCGCGATGCCGCCGATGTGGCCCGTGTGGCGGAACAACGGCGCGCCGCGGAGCTGAGCGCGGTGGTAGAATTCCAGGCTGAGCAGCTCTCGGGCGTCGATGTGCCAATGATGGCACTACGTTTGCGGCGCGGCCTGATCGACCGCGTGCGCGCTGCAGGCGAACGCTCACGACTCGACGAAGCGGCGCTCGCCGAGCGCGTTGACGCGGTTGAGGAGTTGCTGGCGGGCGCAGACCTGACCGGTCTATCACTTGAGCTGCTGGATGAGAGTCTCTTCAAGCGGGCAATAGCAGCGATTGAGAGGCAATTCGCCGATCAGCCGGTCGTCAAGGCCCGTCTGCTTCAGACCATTGCTTCTGCTCTGCAAGACCTTGGCTTGCTGGAACGTGCCACCGCGCCGCGTGAAGAGTCACTGCGCATCTACCGCGCGCAACTCGGCGACGATCATGTGGACACACTGTCTGCGATCAGCAACATGGGATTCCTGCTGCAACTACGCGGTAAGCTCGATCAATCTGAGGAGCACCTCAACGAGGCGTTGGCAGGGCTGCGTCGCTTGCTGGGCGAGGATGACTCCCGCGTGCTGGCCACGGCGGGTCATATCGGTCGGTTGCTCGAACTAAAAGGCAAGCTGGCCCAATCTGAACAGTGCTATCGCGAGATCCTCGAACGTCGCCGCCGCGTGCTGGGTGATGATCACTCTGACACGTTGAGATCACTGAACAATGTCGGCGGTCTGCTCTACGACCAAGGAAAGCTGGACGAGGCCGAGCTGTACTATCGCGAGGCGCTGGAAGGTAGCCGGCGCGAGCTGGGGAATGACGATCCGCTCACGTTGGTCTCAATCAACAACATGGGTGGCCTCCTGTACCAAAAAGGCGATTTGGCTGGTGCAGAAAAGTACTGGCACGAGTCGCTCGAACGTCGCCGTCGCGTGCTCGGCGATGATCACCCTGACACATTGAGATCGCTGAGCAATGTAGGTGGTGTGCTGGTGTCACTGGGCAAACTGAACGAGGCGGAGGTTTGTATTCGCGAAGCTCTGGAGAAGAGGCGTCGCATACTGGGTAACAACCACGCTGAGACGCTGAGCTCTATTCACAACATGGGTGCCTTACTCGAGTCGCAGGGCGAATTCGCAGAAGCCGCGGCGTACTACCGCGAAGCACTGGACGCCAAACGCCGCGTGCTCGGGAACGACCACCACGAAACGCTGATCTCGATTACCGGGCTGGGTAACCTGCTCAGAAGATTGGGTAAGCTGCCCGAGGCTGAGCCGCTTCTGCGGGAGGGGCTGGAGGGCTTGCGTCGCGACCTGGGTAGCGACCATGCGAATACACTGATTGCGGCTGGCAACTTCGGTGGCCTGCTGAAGGCGCAGGGCAAGCTGGAAGAGGCGAAAGTTCTGTTCGAGGAAGCGCTCGCCACGGGCCGCCGCGTTTTCGGTGATGATCACCCGTACCTTCTGGTCTGGCTGAACGACATGAGCGCATTGCTCCAGGCGCAGGGGAAGCTTGCAGAGGCCGAGCCGTACATGCGCGAAACCGTCGAGAAAGCACGCCGCATCCTGGGGAGTGAGCACCAAAGCACCCTGGCCGCGATAAGCAACCTGGGAAACCTGCTCGAAGCAAGTGGAAAGCTATCTGAGGCTGAACCTCTCCTCCGCGAGGCATTGGAGGGTCTGCGCCGGGTGCTGGGTGAGGACCACCCAAATACCTTGACCTCAATCAGCAACATGGGCGGCTTGCTCATGAGACAAGGCAAGCACGCGGAGGCCGAGTCGTGCTACCGGGAGGTATTGGAGCGTCGTCGCCGGGTGCTGAACGACGACCACCCTGACATCATGCACGCGCTCGGCAACCTCGCCTATCTGCTCCGCAAAACGGCTTGTTACGCAGAGGCGGAACAACTGTGTCTGGAGTGCGTGGAGCGTGGCCGAACGCGATTTGGTGCTGATCATCAGGAAACTATCGATGCTGTCGATCTGCTGATCGGCCTCTATGACGCCTGGCACGCTGCCGAGCCGGACCAGGGCTACGGCGCGAAGGCGGCCGAGTGGCGGGCGAAGTTGGAGGTGTGGCAGGCCACACCGCGGCCTCCAACCCAACACGCGTCCAGTCAGCCAACCTCGCAGCCAGGCGAGTAGCATGCGACTCCGTTTCACGTGAAGACGACGTGCTCACCGCGGGACCAGTCACCAACGTCCTCGACATCCAGGGCCTCAACCCGATGATCAGCAGGGGCCGCGCGCCGGTCCCGAATAGGATGTCGATCGCGAAACAAACGCCGGACCCTCCGATCTTGAGCGCGAGCGAACGGTACTTATGTGTCCCCTTTGTGCAGGCATTCACAAGGCACAGGAGTTCCGCCGGGATTGGAGTCCGAGTTTATATGGGATCACGTGGCAGGTGCGCTCGGGGCGCTTCGTCTACTGTGGTCCACGCGGGTTGGGGGCAGTCTCAGGCATTCCCCGGTCAGCCGCGATTTGCTGGCGCAGCTTGTCGAGCGCATCGCTTTCTCCAGAACGAGCCGCGATGGCGTCGATGATCTGAAGCGCGTGATTGCCATCACCCATTGCCGCCAGGTGGCTCGCAGCTTTCAGCGCGAGCTTGTCATCAGCGGGTGGGGTGATCCGCCAAGGGTATGCGTATGCGGCGGCACCCAGCTCATCTCCGAGCTTCAGGAATACTCCGACCACGAGCAAACGCAGGTCATCATCCAACGCGCAGCCGTGAGTCTCGATTGACTCCAGCGCGCGATTGAGCAAGCGCGCCCGCTCTGTTCGCGAAGCTGGCGCCTCGCCCGCAAACAGCCGCGTCAGCTTCACGTATGCCAGCAGGCGCGCGGCCCGGCACTTGCCGCCCAGAGTCCACGGCCCCGATAGCGCCTGATCGAGATCGGCCTCTGCGGCCGCCCAATCCTCGGCTTGCACACGGACCTGCGCCCGCCGCAAGAGTAGCAGGCCATCAGGGTGAAACTGGATGGCTGCGGTCAGGCGCTCAACATCCCCCCAGGCGATGCCGCCGAGCATGTTCAATGCGTAGCGTCTGATCGGTGGGGGCGCAAAAAGGTTATCGACTACCGCAGCAACGTCAGTCGATTCCGGCGGTACACGGCGCAGCGCAGCCATACCTTCCGCCCATTCGCTGAGCAGCTGCGCAAGTGCCGTCGGCGTGGCCGCAGCTTCGTCGCCAGCGAAAAAGTCGCGCGCCGCCGCGATGGAATGTGTTGCAAAGCGGCCCACGGTGCGACCATTGGCAGGTAGCTGCGCCAACATATTCTCGGCATCGCCATCAGCGCCCTGAAAGGCGCGCACGATCGCCAGCCAGAGCGCGATCCCGGGGTCATCCGGCGTGAGCAGACTCATCTGTTCGAGGAACGCGGCCGCCGCAGCGTGTTCACCCGACAGACAGAGCAGGAACACATGCAGGTTCGTGGCGGGGGGGTAGACCGGCGAATGACTCAGTGCCATACGCACGTGCTCCTGCATCTCCGTCAGTGATTCGGCAAAGCAGGCTCGGGCCAGCGCCTCGTGCTCCGGTTCGAGCGGGTAGGTCAGCGCCTTTTCCAGAAAGTCGAGGCTATCGTCGCCAAGAGGGTCTGAGTAAATCGCCCTTTGCGCCTTGAGGTATGTTGCGTATCCCTGGAGCCGGGGATCAGTGAAACTCGGCAGTGCGGCGATCTCCGCGTCCGCGCGCGCAATGCCGCCGGCAAAAATCAGCGCCTCGAGAGAGCGCAGCCGCGCCTTGCCGCTCTCTGGGTGCCCGATCTCGATCGCGCGCTCAAACGACACGCGTGCGGCATCCCAAGCGCCCCGGGCAAACAGGCGCTCGGCGCTCTGGTAGTAGCTCTCCCCGGTGGCGATGCGCGCGTGATCGCGTTCCGTCTCGGCCACGTCCCGCTGCTGTGTGGCCTCGAGCGCCCAGCTGATCGAGAGGATGCTCGCGACGGCCAGCGAGATGGCCGCGGTCGCGATGCCGCCCACCAGCCCGCGATGGCGCTGGGCGAATTTGCGTAGCTTGTACATCGCGGTGCTGGGACGCGCGACAATCGGCTCGTGCTCGCGCAGCCGGCGCACATCTTCGGCCAGCGCCGATGCCCCGGCATAGCGGCGTTCCTTCTCCTTCTGGAGCGCCTTGCCCACCAACGTGGCCAGATCGCCAGTTAGCAGATGCCGCACGCTGCGGAAATCGGGCGGCGACTCCTCAACCATCCGCAATGCCTCGACCGCGGGGCGGCCCTCCAGGTCATAAGGCAATCTTGCCGTCAGTAACTCGTACAGCATCACGCCGAGGCTGTATACGTCGCTGCGCGTGTCCACCTCGGCGGCCGCCCCACGTGCCTGTTCGGGCGACATGTACGCGATCGTACCCAGTATCTGTCCCGGTTCGGTGAGGGTTGAATGGTCCTGTGACTCATCCAGCAGACGCGCCACGCCGAAGTCGACGATCTTGGGTACGGCGTCCTCGGTGACCAACACGTTGGCCGGCTTCAGATCGCGGTGAATCACTCCGCGCTGGTGCGCGTGCTCCACGCCGGCGCAGATTGCCCGAAACAGGTCGAGACGCGCGCCGCGGTCCAGTGCGTGTGTCTGTACGTATTGGGTCACCGGACACCCCGCGATCAACTCCATCGCGATGAAGGGGCGTTCGAGCCCGTCCACATTGGCCACGCCGGCTTCGTAGATATGAGCGATACCCGGATGCTGCAGGCGCGAGAGCGCGTCGGTCTCGAGTTTGAAGCGCAGGCCGAACTCCGGCAGCAGCGCCGCCTGCATCAGTTTCAGCGCCACACGCCGCCTGGGCTGCTGTTGCTCCGCCTCATAGACCACCCCCATGGCACCGCGCCCGACCAGTCGCAGCACGCGATAATGTCCGATCTGGCGGCCAATGAGCGGGTCGCTCAACCCCGGATGCACTGCGGCCGAGACGCGCTCGAAGCGATCCAGGGGCGACTCTTCGGCGACCGCCGCGTCGTCCGCCGCGAGAAGCTCGGCAACCACGCGGCGCACCTCCGGGTCATCGCTGCACGCGGCGACGAGATGGCGCTGCCGGTCAGGTGTCGGCCTCTGGGTGATCGTCGAGAACAGTCTTCGGGCGCGTTCCCATTGCTGCGGTGTCATCCTGCCTTCCTCCCGACAGCGCCCGATTCAGAAAAGCGCGGGCGAAGCGGTGCTCGCGTTCGATGGTGCTCAGTGACACGCCTTGCTGCGCGGCGATCTCCGCATTCGTTAGACCACAGAAGAGCCGTAGCGCGATGCACTCTGCTGCCTGCTGGTCCACCTCGCGCAGTGCGTCGAGTGCCTCGTCCAGGGCAACCAGGTCGATTCGCTCCGATTCAAACACCTCGACCATCTCATCGAGCGGTACGCGCCGCAAGCCACCCCCACGCCGTTGCGCCTGCCGCTGTCGTGCGTGGTCGATCAGAATGCGTCGCATGGCTCGCGCCGCGGACGCAAAGAAGTACCGTCGGTCCGCAGCGTGCTCGATTGTGCCATCACCCAGAAAGCGGCCGAGCACTTCGTTCACCAGGTCGGTCGGTTGGTATGTGTGATTCCGGCGTTCGCGCCACATCAGGTTTGCGGCCATCTGGCGCAATTCGTGGTAGACCTCGCGCGCGAACACCTGTCCGGCCGCGGAGTCGCCCCCGCGCATCCGCCTCAGAAGCGCCGTCAACTCAACCTGCGGTTTTTTGCCACCCGGCATCTCACGCCCGATCCTGCGGTTGATCGGCCGAGCAACCGTCAAATCCGCGCGGTTTTTTTCGTCCGTCGTGCGCGACTGTTTCATCTGCGGCCGTCGGCCCAGAAAAAGTATAAGAAAATTGACGGCCGACAGCGACGAGCCACGCAAGTATCCGTGGCTGAGGCGGAACCTCGACCGCCTCACCAGCAATCGATCTCGAGTGGGTTTTTTCAGAAAGGGTGCTTGTCATGTCACGATATCACCGAAACCTGCGTCAGTCGGGCCGTACGCTCATCCTGGTTCCTGGTCTCCTCAGCGCTATTCTGGCCATCGCCGGGTGCCCAGCCGTTACGCCAGTCCAGACGGTTACCAACGACGTCCAGTTCAGCCAGCAATTCGACACACAGTCACAAACGGAACAGTCATCGAACAATGTCGCGGCCACTGACGGAGCAGACATCAGCAGCAACCCGGGCGATGATGGGGATTCCGGCAGCGCCACCCACACAGCGCCCGACGACGGTGATGCCGGTAAAGACGAGGCGGGTGCGGATGACATCGCCGCTGGGTCGGATGGCGATGAAAGCGCTGACGACTCGGACGCCTCATCTGACGAGGATGACAACGCTGACGACGCCGACGACAGCGGCGGTGACTCGGATCCGACGGTGGAGACCGGCGAGTGTCCGAGCCGCAGCTTCGGGAGCGGTGCCTTCGACCTGACGGCGCCGAGCGGGCACTATCGAAACTCGACGCTGAGTGCGCCTCTGCCTGGCGATGCAACAGCGACAGCCTATTTCGAGGTGCTCGCCATTGACACGCCGGATGGGAAGTGGGCTAACTCGTTGGCGTTCTATCTCGACGACAAGAGCGTGGTGCTCTTCATCAGCCACGACGAGGGTGGCCAATACTGGGTTGACCTCGACGGTACCGCCTTCGACGACGAGCACCTGGGTACGGTCGAGCTCTGCGACGGTATGAACAAGGTCGAATTCGAACGCGACGGCGCCGAACTGTCCATAGTCATCAACGATGGGGCTCTGGTTGCAGAGCGCACCTGCGGCAGCCTGGGTGAGCGCGATCTGTATGCGCGCGTCATCGGCACGACGACCCGATTCGAGTTCCTCGGGGTCTCCGGTGGGGACGACACCGGAGGATTCCATGACGCCGTCCTCATTGGCGGAGTGACCGATCTTGACGAGACCGGTGGGAAGCTCACGCTCAGTGTCACGGTCCGCGATGATGATGGCGACCTGGTCAGTTCCGGCCTCACTACGGCCAACTTCACCTTCCGTAACGTCACGCTGCGGCCCAGCAGTGGCGGTGCGGACATCAGCGCCGACGCCGTACCGACTGGCATCTCCGTGGTGGGGGCTTCGGCGGGTGGACGGCTGACGGCCGTGCTTGTGTTTGACACAAGCGGCAGCATGGGGCCTGGATGGTGGGGAGGCGGCAATGACGCCGACAGTTCAGGCCGGCGCGCGGGCGGCAACGCGTTCATCGACCAGGTGGTCGCGGGTGACGAAGTGGCGATCACCGAATTTGACAGCAGCCCCAGGTTGCTGCAGGACTTCACTGACAGCCGCACCGCGCTGCGCGCCGCGATTCAGGCCTTTGACGACGGCGGTGCGACCGGGCTTTGGCGCGCGGCCGAGGATGCACTGGATCGACTGGCAACCTCGTCGGCCGGACGCGGCTACGTGGTTCTGCTGACCGACGGCGAGGATGATGGCGGCTCACGGGGAACGGACGAGTTGATTTCGCACGCGCTTTCCCAGGGTAGCCGCATCCTCGCGGTCGGGCTCGGCACCGATCCCGACTTCAGCGAGCTGATGCGTGTCGCATCTGAGACCGGCGGCACCTTCACACCCAGCTCCGACGCCGCGGGGCTCAAGGCGGCCTTCGCCGGCCTCGGAACGGGTGCCAGCACGGGCTACATCAACGTGGAGGCCGACGCCACGTATCCGCGCGTCAGCGCGGGGCGGTATGTGGTCGCCGGAGACCTGGTTGTCAGGGTCGGTAGCAAGGCTGTGACGGAGCCCTTCGAGCTGACTGCCCAGATCGACTAGCCTCGCCGCGTCAATGCGGGAGTGCGTCATGAGACCTGCGTGGGTCAGGCGCGCTCCCGCTGCGTATGTGTGTGACTGTCGTAGCGACTGCGAGGTGGCGAACTTCCAGCTCGCTGCCACCAAGCCGGACGTTCGATTTCTATTTCTATGCGCCGGGCAGTTCGATCTTGGCGACTTCGGGCGCCACGTCATAGCGCAACATCGACGCCGGCTCGGAGAGGAGCTGTTTTGCAGTGTTGTGGGGTTTGTTGGGGATGCAACCCGTCGCCACCGCGCTGATTAGAACGATGATAATGGCCATCACCGCGTTGTATACGAGTCTTGCCAGCATCGTTTACAGCTCCCAGGGCCCACCTGACCACTTGCCGCGTCCAAACCACCCTGCGAGAATCTCCTTGGTGCCCCGTCAGAAACGACACGCTTTTGTCAACCAGGGTGTGCTCACACTGCGCTTGCTGGTGTGCTCGCCAAGCCCGGATTGGCCGAGGCAGTTCCTCGCCGAAGAGGATTGAGCATGGCTGAGGACCGCGTAAAGATCTATCAGCTCTACCGGGCGGCGTTGGAGCAGCCCGCCGCGCACCGGATTGTGTTTCTGCGTGAAGCCTGCGCCGGTGACAGCGAATTGTTGCGGAACGTTGAGGAAATGCTCGCTCGGGCTGAGCAGGAAGCCAAGACACCGAGCGCTGCCGACGTCGAGCACTACATGGAGGACGCGATGACGTTGGCTGCGGATCGGGAGACGAGCGAGGTTGGCGACACGATGGAGCCGCCGTCCCCCGTGCAAGCTGACTCAATCCCCGGCTACGAGATCGTGCGCGAACTGCACCGTGGTGGGCAGGGAGTCGTCTATCAAGCAATCCAGAAATCCACGCGACGCAAGGTCGCCATCAAAGTCATGAAGGAGGGGCCGTTCGCCGGTCAGCGCGACACGGCGCGCTTCGAACGCGAAATCGAAGTCCTCGGACAGCTCAATCACCCCAGCATTGTCACGATCCACGACAGCGGCAGCGTCAGTGGCAGCTTCTACTTCGTGATGGACTACATCGCCGGCATGTCGCTCAGCACCTGGATGAGCGGCAGTGCGCACTCCGTAGAGGACACTCTGCGCCTTTTCATCCGCATTTGCGAGGCCGTGAACGCGGCGCACCTCCATGGCGTGATCCACCGCGATCTAAAGCCTGGCAACATCCGCATCGATGCTGAGGGCATGCCGCACATCCTGGACTTCGGCTTGGCCAAGATCACGGTGGGGCAGGTCACTGACGGCTCGCGGCCGGAGATGATGACGCTGACCGGCCAGTTCATGGGTAGTCTGCCATGGGCCTCGCCCGAGCAGGCCGAGGCGATTCCCGCCAAGATCGATATCCGCACCGACGTGTACTCGCTGGGTGTAATGCTGTACCAAATGCTCACCGGTAGATTCCCCTACGAGGTCGCCGGGAACATGCGCGACGTGTTGGACCGGATCATAAACGCCTCGCCAACCCGCCCGAGCACCATCCGCCGGCAGGTCAACGACGAAGTTGAGACAATCGTCCTGAAGTGCCTCAGCAAGGAGCGTGAGCGGCGCTATCAGACCGCCGGTGAGCTGGCCCGCGACATCGGTCACTACCTGGACGGCGAGCCGATCGAGGCCAAGCGCGACAGTGCCATGTACGTGCTGCGCAAGCAGCTTCACCGCTATCGCGTACCAGCCACGATCGGCGTCTTGTTTACCTTGCTCATCGCAGTCGGGTTTGTGTTGTCCTCGGCCTTCTGGCGACAGGCCGTCCGTCAGCGCGTCCGGGCCGAAGATGAAGCCGAGCGTGCGAGAATCGCCGCCGCCGAGTCGGACGCAGTTGTCCGCTTCACAAAGGAGATGCTCGCGGGGGTCGACCCCGAAGTTGCGGGTACGCTTGACAAAGCGCTCATGCGCATGATCCTCGACCGGGCCTCCGAGCGCATCGAGACTGAGCTGAGTGATCAACCGGAGGTCGAAGCGTCGATCCGCGGCACGATCGGCAACACGTACCGGGCGATCGGGGAATATAGCCTTGCCGAACCGCACCTCAAGGTGGCCCTCGGGCTTTGGCAGGATTGCTTAGGCAACACACATCCCAACACGCCAAAGTCGATGAACGACCTGGCTGCGCTATACCAAGCCCAGGGCCGCTACAGCAAGGCCGAGCCGCTGTACCGCGAGGCGCTGGCGCTGCGCCGCACGCTGTTGGGTGACGAGCATCTGGACCTCGCCGAGAGTATAAACAACCTCGCGAATCTGCTGCTGACAGAAGCAGAGTACGATGAGGCCGAGCGCTTGTACCGCGAGGCGCTGGCCATGCGGCGCACATTGGCAGACGGTGACCATCCGGCTGTCGCCGAGAGCCTGCACAACCTGGCGAACCTGCTGCACGCTCTGGCCGATTACGATGAGGCCGAGCGTCTGTACCGCGAGGCTCTGCCAGCGTATCGCAACACGCTGGGGAGCCAGCACCTAGATGTCGCACAAGCCCTGGACAGCCTTGCGATGCTGCTGTGCAGCAAACGCGAGTACGTCGAAGCCGAGCAGCTCTGTCGTGAGGCGCTCGCGATCAGGCGTAGTCTGCTGGGTGACAAGCATCCGAGCGTGGCCTCGAGTCTGAACAATCTGGCCGTGATTCTACACGACCAGAACGACATCGGTGGCGCCGAACCACTGTATCGCGAAGCGCTGGCCATCCGCCGCGACGCATTGCCCGGCGATCATCCCGCTCTTGCGACGAGCTTGCACAATCTGGCCGCAGTGGCGCAAGACAAGGGTGATTACGAGACTGCTGACACGCTGTACCGCGAGGCCCTGACGATCTGCCGAAAAGGGCTCGGTGATGCACATCCAAGCGTCGCCGACAGCATGGCAGCGCTTGCTGCCTTAGTGCACGATCAAGGTGACTATGTTGCCGCTAAGCCGTTATATCGCAAGGCGCTGGAGATGCGTCGCACATCGCTCGGTGACGAGCACCCGACGACGGTGTCGAGTATGAACAGCCTGGCAGTGTTCCTTCATGACCAACACGAATACGACGCTGCGGAGCCACTGTACCGTGAGGCGCTCGCAATCGATCGCCGCATACTGGGTGACGCGCACCCCACCGTCGGGATGATCATGTGCAACCTGGCGGATCTGCTGCGGGATACGGGCGATTTTGCGGCCGCCGAGCCGCTCTATCGCGAATCACTGGCGATCAGACGCCAGGCGCTGGGCGACGCGCACGCGGACACGGTGCGCAGCTTACAGAGTCTCGCGCTGCTGCTCCGGGAGACTGGCAATTATGACGCTGCCGAGCGCCTGTGCCGGGAGGCGCTGGCGCTCAACCGCGAGATGCTCGGCGAGCAGCATCCCGAGTACGCAGTGAGTTTGCGCTGGTTGGGAGAAGTGCTCATGTACCGTGGTCGCCATGAACTGGCGCAACCACTGTTCGAAGAGGCACTTGAGATTTGCCAGCGCAAGCTCGGCGACGAACACCCCAAGACACTCGGCGCGCTGGCCGACGTTGCATGGTTGCGCGGGGACCAGGGGGATTTCCCGGTGGCGGAGTCATATTACCGACAAGCACTGGAGGGCCGGCGCCGGGTCCTTGGCGAGCAACATCCGCACACGCTACACGTTGCCAATCAGCTCGCGTGGGCGCTTGGGCAGCAGGCCCGATTCGCTGAGGCCGAGACGCTCGTGCTGGCTGCATTGGAATGCCGGCAGAAATTGCTGGGAGATGAGCATCAGGACACGCTCGACTCGCTCGCTTGCCTGGCAGACCTACGCAGCAGCCAGTGTCGCTATGACGACGCCGAGCTGTTGTGCGTCAAGGTGCTTGATGCGCGGCGGCGTCTCCTGGGCAATGAGCACCCGGACACGTTGGCATCGATGTACGCCCTAGGGGCACTCAGGTACTCTCAGCAACAACTCGACCAGGCCGGAGCCATTCTGACTGACACGCTCGAGTCTATGCAGCGTGTTCTGGGCGACGAGCACATCGCGACGTTGAGAACCCAGACCGTCCTGGCCATGGTGTCATGGACCCAAGGGCACTACGCCGAGGCTGAGTCACTGCTTATGGATGCCCTGGAGGAATGGCGCACGGCACTGGGCGCCGCGCACCCTGGCACGCTGACGGCGATCAGCACGATGGGGCGCGTGCTCAGTAGCCAGGGCGAATTAGCCGACGCAGAACCGTACCTCCAGGAGGCGCTCACATCGCGACGGCGCGTTCTGGGAAACGATCACCCAGACACGCTGAGTTCGATTGCTGACATGGGCGATCTGCTCTATTGGCAGGGCAAGCCGGAGCAGGCCGAGGCGCTTTATCGCGAGGCGCTGGAACGCCGCCGCAGCGTCTTGGGTGGCGACCACCCGGACACGCTGGACTCCATCAGCAGCTTGGGGGCACTGATGCATACCAAGGGGAGACTGACTGAGGCTGAGGTCTATTCACGTGAGGCGGCAGAATCCAGGCGGCGCCTGCTCGGTGATGACCACCGGGACACACTGAAGTCGATCAGCAACTTGGGCGTCCTGCTCCAATCACAGGGGAAGTGGGCCAAAGCAGAAGCGCTCTTAAGTGAAGCGCTAGATTCCAGACGCCGTGTCCTGGGTGACGAGCACAGCGACACGCTGGCCTCGATCAACAACATGGGTTCATTGCTCCAAGCACAGGGCAAGCTGACACAGGCTGAGCAGTACTTCCGCGAAGCGCTCGAGTCCAGCCGCCGCGTCCTTGGTGACGAGCACCCGGTGACAATCACCTCGGTAAGTAACATGGGCGCTTTGCTTCAGACGCAGGGCAAACCGGCTGCGGCGGAGCCCTTGCTGCGTGAGGCGCTGGCGTCTAATCACAAGATCTTCGGCAAAGAGCACCCGCGCACACTCAGTGCGACAGGCTCGCTGGCGACACTCTACCGCGATCAGGGCCGCTATGATGAGGCAGAGACCCTGCTCCTTCCGGCGCTTGAGGCCAGCCGAAGGACCCTTACCGACGAACATCCACACACGCGGGTCCTTATCTCGAACCTGGGCTGCGTGTATCAGGAACAAGGCCGCTATGCCGAGGCAGAGCCCTTGCTACGCGAGGCGCTGGCGTTGAACCGCAAGGTCCTCGGCGAGGAGCATCAACAAACGCTCGTCGTCATGAATATGCTGGCACGACTCTACCAGGACCAAGGGCGCTATGAGGAAGCCGAACCACTTCAGCTCATGTCGTACGAGTCGTTGCGTCGCTTGCTGGGCGATGAGCACCCGAAGACGCTGGCTTCAATGGGCAATCTGGTCCGGCTGTACACACAACAAGCGCGCTACGACGCTGCCGAACCGCTCGCGAGAGCAGCGTTGGAGGTTTGCCGTCGCAATCTGGGCGACGAACACATTGGCACAGCAAGCACGATGCTCGATCTCGGCGCGATATACATGCGGCAGGGGCGGCACTCGGATGCCGAGCCATTGTTTGTTACGGCCCTGGAAACCTACAGGCGCGCCCTGGGTGACGCGCACCCAGCCACCCTCAGTGCCTTGACATATGTGGCTTGGCTGCGCAATGCCCAAGGTGACTTGGCCGTAGCAGAAGGGTGCTACCGCGACGTACTAGCCGGGCGTCGTCGTGTGCTTGGCACCCAACACCCCGACACGGTGGCGGCGATGCGCAGCCTCGCGTCGGTGCTTGGCGCTCAGGGCAAACGAGCTGAGGCCAAGCCGCTTTATCGAGAGGCCCTTGTGGCTCTGCGAAACGCGCACCCGAATGGACACCGTGATCTAGCCGTGCATCTGAATAACTTCGCCGTCCTATTGAACACAGACGGAAAGCCTGCCGAAGCCGAGCCACTGTACCTCGAAGCATTGGCAATGGACCGTAAGCTCCATGGTGATGAGCACCTTTCCGTGGCAATTGATCTGTCTAATCTGGGCTGGCTGCTACGTAACCAGGGAAGACGTGCCGAAGCCGAGCCGCTGTTACGGGAAGCCCTGACGATCCGTCGACTGCTGCTGGGCGATAAGCACAAAGACGTGGCCGCCAGCCAGGATGCCCTCGCCTGGGTGCTCAGCGCCGAAGGCAAGGCAAAAGAAGCTGAACAGCTCTTCCGTCAAGCACTGGTTACGCGGAAAGAACTGCTCGGCGATGAAGACCCGTTGACACTGGCGTCAATGAGCAACCTGGCGGCGTGCTTAGTAAACAAGGGGGATTACACCGCGGGCGAGGCGTTGAGCAAGCAGCTTCTCGATATCCACCGGAGATTGCTTCCGAAGGACCACATCGACATCGCTGGCGACCTCGCCCTGCTCAGTACATGTCTGGTTCAGCAGGGAAAGTACGAGGAAGCCGAGCTGGCGCTGCGCGAGTGCCTGGCGATTCGTGAGAAGGAATTCCCCGTCGACCATTGGCTGCTCGCGAACGCAAGGAGTTTGTTGGGGGGCGCGTTAGCGGGACAAAGCAAGTTCGCAGAAGCCGAGCCGCTGTTGCTGGCGGGCTACGCTGGCATGCGCGACAATCCACTGGCGCTGGACATTCGCAAGCGCGAGGCGCTCCAGCGTATCGTGGGGCTCTACGAATCCTGCAACAAGCCTGAGCAGGCTGCCGAGTGGCAAACGAAGCTCGAAGCTTGGGGGGCCACCACTCAGTCAACGACCAAACCGGCAACTCGCCCCATCACTCAGCCAACAACGCAACCGGAAGTGCCGTGACGCGCACACGCGGCTTGCAACCAGAGCGCTTTCATTAACGCTCCGATGGGTGCCACTGGCGGACAAGCCGCCAGTGGCACCCAACCAATAGTGAAACCGCTCTAGCGGCAAGCCCGCCGCCCGCGCATGCACGAGCAGAGCGAAGCCGGGTTGGAGCCGGCTCCGCTCCGCTTAATGCGTGGTTAGCCTCCGTGGTCGTTCTGTTTGGGGCTTGCCCGACCGCCCAATCCAGCTTGGGCGGGTGGCGGTGTTCGGCAGGGTATCTAACCTCCGCACGCCAACGGCTGACTCGGGGGGCGGTCGTTGCTTGGCACGGCCAGGCGCCTTACTCCTTTATGAACACATGGAAACTCAGTGCCGGGTCGTATTCCTCAACAGTGTCAACCGGTTCTGCGAAGCTGTCTGCCCCGCCGATCGCGAAAATCCGCGTGCCGACGGCGGTGGCACCGAGTCCCACCCGAGGCGTCAACATCGGCTCGCCTTCCGCCCACTCATCCGCGATGGGGTCATAGATGAAGACCTCACCTCTAATCGAGTCTCCATCGTCGCCGCCAAACACGTAGATCTTGCCGTCCACGACCGCCGCACCGGAGTCCGCCAGCGGGATCGGCAACGGGCTCCGCAACGACCACGTGTTGTTGACCGGGTTATACGCCTCGACGACGTCGCAGGCCCATAAGCCGCTGTCCAGATCGTAGCCGCCAATGGCGTAGAGCCGGCCGTTCAGCGGAACCAGCACCAACCCCATGCGCGGCGTCGGCATAGGTGCCTTAGGCTCCCAGCGGTTCAGCGCCGGGTCATACGCCTCCAAGGTATCGACCGTCCAACCCATCCAATCCAGGCCGCCGACTGCGTAGACCAGTCCGTCCATGCTCGCTGCACCCAGGCCACAACGTGCCACCGTGAGCGGCGCTAGATCGGTCCATGCGTCCGTGCTCGGATCGTACCGCTCGGCGGTATCGAGGATCTCGTCAAACGGGCGCAGGCCGCCGACTGCGATGATCTTTCCATCCAGTTCCGCGACACCGAACTCAGCCCGTCCGGTTGGCATGGCAGCGAGCGTCGACCAGACGCCGGTTGCCGAATCGAAGGCCTCAACGTGCCGCAGGGCACCTGACAGCCAGTTTCCGCCGCCGATGGCATAGACGGTTCCGCCAACCGCGGTCACAGCCGGGTCCCAGCGTACGGTCGGCATCGCCGGGCGCTGTGTCCAGTAGTCATCGCTTTCAACGAGCAGGCCCGTCGCTGCATAGCCGTCCGGCGGCTCCGGCGAGAGCGACATAATCAGTGTACCTGGTGGGACGGTAGCGTCCTCCCCCGGCTCACCAGGTGCCCCCGCCGGGCCCACTGGGCCAACGGCGCCCTGCGGTCCGGTCGGCCCCGCCGCACCGGCCACCCCTTCGGGCCCGGTGTCACCCTTGGCCCCCTCTGGCCCTGCAACGCCGGGTAGACCCTGCGGGCCGGTATCACCCTTTGGCCCCGCCGGGCCGGCCAGACCGATTGGTCCGTCCTCGCCCGTCGGTCCCTGTGGGCCCTCCTCGCCGGGTGGTCCTTGTTGGCCCGGTTCACCCTTTTCTCCTGCTGGCCCGGTGGTGATCTTGGCCGCCATGCTGGAGTCGTCACCCGTAACGGGGGCTTCGTCGACTGATATGCAACCAACCAGCCCCATGTACGCAGCCAGCACGATGCCGGACACAGATACACGCCGAATCGCCCCAAGTGCAAACAGCGGTCGCCCAGTCATTAGCATCTCCATTCTTAATCTCCTTGATCCGGCCCACACGGGCAGCCAATCGTGAAGCCGTCATGCGTCGCTCGCCGACGCGCTTGCATAAGACTGCGGCGGGCTCCGGAGATGACCGTCAAAAACGTCGACGTTTCTGCTGACTGGCGGGGGACTCGCGGGAAATCCGTGCGATTACGTAAACAGGCGACGACGCATGACTTGCAACGCGGTGCCTGATTGGCTGTGCCAGCCGCGGCGGTTGATGGTGTGTGGGCGTGGACTGCGCCAGCGACATTGTCCTTTCTGATCCAGTCGCTGAGGGGGTATATTGAACGTGTAGACCGCTCCGGTTAGGGGAGCCGTGGCCACAATGGTCGTCCATGCTGGCTTGCTGGAGAATTCTGGGGCAATTGGTGCAAGATCGCTGGGGCGGTCTGCAATAGGACGTCGGTGCGTGCATCGCGCCGCGTCAGTGGTGGTCCGCGCCGCGTCAGTGGTGGTCGCTTCCACAGGCTTAGCTGATCCAGGACCAAGCAAGCAGGAAGGTGGGCAATGTCCGGACGACGAAACAGATGGCGGTACGCCGTGGCGATCTGGCTGAGCGGTCTGGCGGCTGGGGTGGCACTCGGTGGCGTGTGGTATGTCGATGATGACGCCCCGAACGACCCCGGGCCGGGTGATTCGCTGATCAGCGATCCGAACGAGGACGGTTCGGCCGCACATCCGTTCGATGCGGTCCAGGAAGCCACCGACGCCGCCGATCCGAACGACGTCGTCGAACTCGCCGATGGCGCCTACACCGGTGACGGCAACCGCGACCTGGACTTCAGTGGGAAGGCCATCACGGTGCGCAGCGCATCGGGCGACGCTGCCGCGTGCGTCATCGATTGCGAGGGAGAGGGTCGCGGGTTCTTCTTTCACAGTGGCGAGGGCACGGACTCGGTCGTCGAGGGCCTGATGATCACGAACGGTAGTGCCTCAGGTGGCGCCGTCTTCTGCTACGGGAGTAGCCCGACGCTGGCCAATTGCACGATGAGCGGGAACTCGGCCGACGACGGGGGCGGCGTCTACTGCGACTGGTACAGCAGCCCGACGCTGACCAATTGCACGATCAGTGGGAACTTGGCCAGCCGCGGCGGCGGCGTTTACTGCAACCGCAGCACCCCGACGCTGACAAACTGCACGATCAGCGGGAACTCGGCCTACGCCTACGGGGGCGGCGTCTACTGCGACTGGTACAGCAGCCCGACGCTGACAAACTGCGTGGTCTGGAGCAACGCACCGCAGGCAGTCTACGCGAGCGGCGGCAATCCGTTTGCGGCATACTGCAACATCGAGGGTAGCACGGGCCAGCCGTGGTTCGGTGACGGCTGCCTTGACATTGACCCGCTGCTGACACCTGATGGTCACCTGACCGTCGTTTCACCCTGCATCGGCGCCGCCGATCCTGCTGGCGACTACAGCGGTCAGACCGACAGGGACGGCGAGCCGCGCGCGATCGGCGGCAGCGTGGATATGGGATCGGACGAATGGCTGGATACGGACGTGGACGGCCTGCCGGACTGGTGGGAGCAACTTCACTTTGGCGATCCGCTGATCGCCGAGCCGTTCGTGGATGACGATAGCGACGGTCGGAGCAATCTGGAGGAATACGAGCGCGGCACAGACCCCCTCGTCAGTCCTCGTACGCTGTATGTGGATCTTCTGGGAGACGATGCGTGGGACGGTTTGGCGCCGGTGTGGGATGGCCAGCATGGCCCCAAGGCGACGATCCAGGCTGCGATCGATGCATGCCTTCCGTCCGAGGGCGATGAGGTGGTCATCGCCGACGGCACCTACACCGGTGACGGCAACCGCGACCTGGACTTCCGTGGGAAGGCCATCACGGTGCGCAGCGCATCGGGCGACGCTGCCGCGTGCGTCATCGATTGCGAGGGAGAGGGTCGCGGGTTCTTCTTTCACAGTGGCGAGGGCACGGACTCGGTCGTCGAGGGCCTGATGATCACGAATGGTAGTGCCTCAGGTGGCGCCGTCTTCTGCTACGGGAGCAGCCCGACGCTGGCCAATTGCACAATCAGCGGGAACTCGGCCGACGACGGGGGCGGCGTCTACTGCTACTCCGGCAGCCCGACACTGACCAACTGCACGATCAGTGGGAACTCGGCCGACGACGGCGCCGGCGTCTACTGCTATGCCAGCAGCCCAACCCTGGCCAACTGCACGATCACGGGGAACTCAGCCAGGCGCGATGGCGGCGGAGTCTACTGCTACAGAAGCAGCCCGATGCTCACCAACTGCAAGATCAGCGAGAACTCGGCCTACAACGTCGGCGGCGGAGTCTACTGTGACTGGTACAGCAGCCCGACGCTGACCAACTGCACGATCAGCGGGAACTCGGCCTACGATGGCGGCGGCGGCATCTGCTGCGCCTACAGCAGCCCGACACTGACCAACTGCACGATCAGCGGGAACTTGGCCTACGCCTACGGCGGCGGCGTCTACTGCTATGAGAGCAGCCCGACGCTGACAAACTGCGTGGTCTGGAGCAACGCACCGCAGGCAGTCTACGTCAACGCGAACGGTGGCATCCCGTTTGCGGCGTTCTGCAACATCGAGGGTGGCACGGGCCAGCCCTGGTTCGGCGAGGGCTGCGTCGACGTCGCTCCGCTGCTGACACCTGACGGTCACCTGACGGGCGGTTCGCCCTGCATCGGCGCCGCCGATCCTGCTGGCGACTACAGCGGTCAGACCGACAGGGACGGCGAGCCGCGCGCGATCGGTGGCAGCGTGGATATGGGATCGGACGAATGGCTGGATACGGATGTGGACGGCCTGCCGGACTGGTGGGAGCAACTTCACTTTGGCGATCCGCTGATCGCCCAGCCGTTCGTGGATGACGATAGCGACGGTCGGAGCAATCTCGAGGAGTACGAGGGCGGCACGGATCCACTCGTCGCTTATCGCACGCTATACGTGAATCTTCTGGGAGATGATGCGTGGGACGGTTTGGCGCCCGTGTGGGATGGGCAGCATGGCCCAAAGGCGACGATCCAGGCTGCGATCGATGCATGCCTTCCGTCCGAGGGCGATGAGGTGGTCATCGCCGACGGCACCTACACCGGTGACGGCAACCGCGACCTGGACTTCCGTGGGAAGGCCATCACGGTGCGCAGCGCATCGGGCGACGCTGCCGCGTGCGTCATCGATTGCGAGGGAGAGGGTCGCGGGTTCTTCTTTCACAGTGGCGAGGGCACGGACTCGGTCGTCGAGGGCCTGATGATCACGAATGGTAGTGCCTCAGGTGGCGCCGTCTTCTGCTACGGGAGCAGCCCGACGCTGGCCAATTGCACAATCAGCGGGCACTCGGCCTACTACGGTGGCGGCGTCTTCTGCCACGCCGGCACTCCGACACTAACCAACTGCACGATCAGTGGGAACTCGGCCCGCGACGGCGGGGGAGTCTACTGCGAGTCGTATAGCAGCCCGACGCTGACCAACTGCACGATCAGCGGGAACTCGGCCTACGACGACGGCGGCGGCGTATATTGTGACGGGGCCAGCAACCCGACGCTGACCAACTGCACGATCAGTGGGAACTCGGCCTACGATGGCGGCGGCGGCTTCTGCTGCGCCTACAGCAGCCCGACACTGATCAACTGCACGATCAGCGGGAACTCGGCCTACTACGGCGGCGGCTTTTGCTGCTACTGGGTCAGCAGCCCGACGCTGACTAACTGCGTGGTCTGGAGCAACGCGCCGCAGGCAATCTACGCATACGGCGGCACGCCGGTGGCAGCATACTGCAACATCGAAGGTGGCACAGGCCAACCATGGTTCGGTGAGGGCTGCCTCGACGTCGATCCGCTGCTCGCGCCCGACGGGCATGTGATGGCCAATTCGCCGTGCATTGATGCGGGCAGCGATGCCGCGTTGCCGCCGGACTGGCTCGACCTCGATAGCAACGGCGATGTGACTGAGCCAATCCCATTCGACATCGATGGCGATCCGCGCTTGCTCGGCGCACAAGTAGACATGGGAGCCGACGAGTTCCTGGACAGCGATGGTGATGATCTACCGGATTGGTGGGAACGAAAGCACTATGGCGATGCGACCGCGGCCGATTCGATGGCGGATTCCGATGGCGATCTGGTGCCCAACCATGACGAGTACGTCGTTTACGCCAGCAATCCACTGGGTGGCGTATTGTACGTAAGCGTGATCAGTGGAGACGATGTGTGGGACGGCTCCTCTCCGTTCTACGTCGGGGGAAACACCGGCCCCAAACGGACGATCCAGGCAGCTCTGGACATCGCGGCGAGTGGCGACTCGGTGCTCGTCGCTGCTGGGACGTACGCGGGCGCCGGCAACTTCGAGTTGGACTTCCACGAACGATCAATTGCTGTTCGCGCTTACGAGCAGCCTGGCCCGACTGTGATCGACTGTGGCTGGACGGGGCAGGCAGTTGGGGCCAACTCGCTGGGCACGGCGACCGTGGTCCTTGACGGTTTCGACGTTCGTAATGGCGCTGCGGATACGGGCGGCGCAGTCAACCTGAACACCAACCGCGTGCAGTTGCGCAACTGCGCGCTCGAACAAAGCGCCGCGTTCAGTGCAGGGGGTGGGTTTGCGTGCTCGTATGCTTTGCCAGGGCTGCACAACATGACATTGCGCAACAACGCCGCCCCGGACGGAAGCGCTGCTCGTATGGTGTCCAGCCACGCGTATCTGGCCGACCGGTTGCGGGTGGAGACTGGTGAGCTGCTGGTCGAGTCGAGCTGGTTCACCGGTCCGGGCGAATTGAGCCTGGCCTATGGTACGCTGATGCTCGTGGCTCAGTCTGCTGATGCACCAGCAACCGTCTTCCGCACGGACATCAGCGGCAAGGGTGACATCTGGATCGAGGAAGACGCGGAGTTGCGGATCGAGCAGGGGGCGACGGTCGACCTGAGCGGCCACACCGGCAGCGGTTGTGCCGATCCGAACCAGGCCGACCAGTGGGGGACGATCACGATCGAGGGGGCCTTGGTCGTCCGCGATGCCACGATCCAGAACACGAACGTTGATGTCAAGCTGGCCGACTTTGAGGGTCACAACGACATCGTCAACAACAACATCTCCCTGCTGGAGTCGAGCGAGGGCTTCGGCGGCGAGTTCTGGGTTGAGGGTAACTCGCTGATCCGCTGCAACTACATCGTCTCCGAGGGTGACCGCTACCTGGACCTCGATCCCGACCCGAACGTCCCGGAAGACCAGCGTCCGACGCTGGAGTACAACACGATCCACGTGCTGATCACACAAGGCGCCGGTGGTGAGCGCGGCGAGCTGCTCGAATTGCGGGCTCAGGACTACGACTGCGGCGGGCCCCACAACCCCGATTGCACCTCAGGTGCTTTCCAGGCCATCGGCAGCCCCGGCTTCACCGACGACCCCTCAGAGAACTGGGTACTCAAGACGCTGGAGATCCTGCCTGACTGCAAGCTCAGCCTGACCAACCGCCAGCACTTCGACTTCCAACAGGACCCGAACCACCGGAGACCGTTTATGTTCGCACGCTGAAGCTGCACCCGGGCGCCGTTCTGAACACGGCGTTGCAGACGCTGTACTACGAGGACCTGGTAGACGAGAACGACCAGGTGCTGGTGCGTGATCCCAACAATCCGCATGGTCTGCTGGCCAACGGCAGCCGGATCGTGGACGTGCCGCTGCTGGGCTTCTCGCTGAAGGTCATTCCGATGGAGGATGACGACGAGTTCCGCATCCGCGTACGCCGGCGTTTGCGTGATCCCAACGACGTGCAGCCCGACCCGACGTCACCGGATCCACCCTTGGAGGGCCAGATCGAGCGCATAGCTGTCCCGCTGCCCAACGATCCCAACAACCACGCCATGGAGATGCGCACGCGTGATCCGAATGCGCAGCCAGCCAGCTCGGTGGCTGCGAAAGGCGCCTTCGCCCGGGCGGGCGAGGATCAGATCATCGTGGCGTTCGACTACCGCTTCACAGCGGCGCCAGATCCCAACGCGGTGCTGATCGTCTACCTCAGCGGCGCGCCCGACGTCAGCGAGAACCTGGTTGAGATCGCCCGGCTGTACCCGGCCCAACCCGGTTTGCCCGGTGCGGTTGGCAGCAATCGGTTCGCCACGTTCTTCGGTCGCTTCCCGCGTAATGGCTTGAACTTCCGCCGGGGGACGTACGTGGAGCTGAAGCTGCGCGGCAGTGACGCGGTGGTGCAGATCGACAACTGGGATCCGCAGATCGTCTGCTCGAGCACCGATGACTGCGGTGACTTCGGCCCGCCGAACGGCGTAGCCGAAGAGGACTTCCTGTATGTGCTGGGCGAGTATGGTCAAACGCTCGATATCGCGGGAACCGGCCACGCGAAGTGGTGCCTGGACCAGGTCACGCAGGACGGCTTCATCGACCTGGACGACGTGCTGGTCTGGGACACGATCCTGAGTGATCCGTACGTGCTGGATCTGTGCGGTGG
>CAXXWX010000019.1:0-511028 GCA_963675745.2 Phycisphaerae bacterium | reverse complement strand
CGCGCGCCCCGGTGAGATCGCGCAGCGACGCGGCGGATGCGATCACGCGTCCTGAACCGACGTTCCATACAGCCATCAGCGGCTGCGGGGCGTCCACCCGCCGTGTCCCACAACATCTGGGTGGCACCTTCCCTGGTGCGCACCTTGGCAACCGCAATCGGTGACTCGAACGGATTGCGCGAGTTGTCGCCGGTGGCGAACTGGTTTGCGAAGCGCTCCAGCGTCGAGGTGGTCAACGAGCCCCCGAGCAACTCAAGCGGCAGGATATCGGCCAGGGCGGTTTTCGGCGAGCCACGTCGGCGTTGCCGCCGACACCCACGACCAATTGGCCGCCGTTGCGCACCCATTCGACCAACGCTTCAACCTGGCTGGCGCCGACCTGTTGACGCCTGGGGGTCGGGCAGATCCCAGACGACCGCGTTTACCATCTCGAGGCCGAACCAGCGGTCGGGCAGATTGGCCGCCATCATCGGGGCGAAGTAGAACTTGCGGTAGAACTCGCGCTCACCCCAGCCTTCGAGCCCCAGATCGACCGGGCTGGACAGCGAGTGCAAATGAGCGACCTGCCCGCGCTGACATCCAACACCAGGACGGCGTCGTTCTCGACCACATCCACAGGCGGTACGCTGAAGGTGCCCAGCGTCATGCGCCGCGCGGGATCGACGATTTCGAGCTCGGTCGGGACACGCAGCTCCTCGAACATGCTGGGGCCGCCGCGGTAGGCCACGGCGTAACACCAGAACGGGCGTTCGATGTCGCCGACGGTGAGCGTCACGTCGGGCTTGACGAAGTCCACGCGATCGCCGTCGAGGTCGACAGATTGGGCGCGCAGCTCGACCTCGACGCCGGCCTGCTCACCAGAGGTGGCGCGCAGCTCGACGCGAATCGGGAACCACTGCCCCTCACGAACGGCGCTGCGGGCCGATCTGCCGAACGGATAACCGATCGATCCGACTTGCCCCTGGATTCCTGGGCCCCGGCCGGCGCAAGCGCGGCGGCCAGAATCAGACAGGCCGTGCTGATTATCTTCAATCTCCACACGCGCGCCGGCTCCATGCCCGAAGACGGGGTATCCACATGGTGCGCTCCCCGTGAATTGACCGCCATTATAAGTGGCCCCCGCTGTTTGTAGGGCCCTCAAGCCTTGACGTCGCAAACCCGATCCTTATACTACAACGATACGGTTTGGATTCGGTAGTAGGCGGCGGAGTATTTTGGCGAGGCGCACATGGACTTCATGACCCTGTACATCCCGATTACGTATGTGCAGGGCAATGCGCGCCGCCTTAGTCTCGTCGCTAAACCAAGCAATCAGCGAATAAGGCCCTGGCGGACGCGAACCCCGCCAGGGCTTTTCCTTTTGGGCAAATCAGCCTGAAGAAAGGAAGCACGACTGATGCGGCTGCCAAACCGACTCTGCGGCAGCGGGTTACACTGTTATCTTGCCGCTCGTGCGGTCCTTGCGACCGAGGCGGTGTGCTCCAAGCAGCTTGGGGACATAGACGTGTCACAACTTTCGACAAAACCACGAGCACCGAAATTCCAGCACGCCAACCCGACGGTCGAGCTGCTGGTGCTGGCCGCGCCGATGATCGCGATGATGATCTCGCGCATGATGATGGGGTTTATCGACTTCGTGATGGTCTCCTGGCTGGGGACCGACGCACAAGCCGCCATCGGCCCGGCCGCCACGTTGCGGCTTCGTGCTGGCCTGCCTGGGCATGGGTGTGGCGTCCGCGGTTCAGACGTTCGTCTCCCAGGCCGACGGCCGCGGCGAACCCGAACAGGCCGGCCCCTACACCTCGGCAGACGTTGTACGTCTCGCTGGCGATGCTGGCGCTCTCGATTCCCGTGGCGCTGACCGGTCGAGGACTGGCTGACGCCGATCGCCCGTTGGGCACGCACACGGCTACCGTGACCCGGCTCGAGATCGAGTATCTTGAAATCGCGGTGCTGTTGGTCGGACCGGCCACACTCTGCGCCGGCTTTCAGGGATTCTTCAACGGGATTCAGCGACCGCGCGTGGCGCTGTATGCGGTGCTGGTTTCGACGTTCGTCAATATCCTGGGCAACTGCGCGCTGATCTACGGGATGTTCGGCTTTCCGGCGATGGGGATCGCGGGGGGCGGCGTTGGCGACGGTCATCGGCTGGGACCGTGCGGGCGCTTTTCCTGGCCGGCGCAATGTGGCTCCCGGAGTTCAACGCGATCTACAACACGCGCCACTCATTGGGTCTGTGCTGAAGAAGCTCCACGGGCTCTTCTATGTCGGCGCCCCGACTTCAGTGCAATGGCTCATTGACATCGGGGCGTGGATGGTCTTCACCGTGCTGGTGATGCCGCGCTTCGGCACCGCCGCCCTTGCAGCGCAGAACGTGGCGACGCAGTTCATGCACCTGTCGTTCATGCCGGCGATCGGCCTGGGATTCGCGCTGACATCACAGGTCGGGTTCGCGATCGGCGAGGGCCGCCAGGAGAAGGCCGCCGAGCGCGTGCGCGTGGCCATGTGGCTGACGGGCACCTATATGACGGTGGTCGGACTGGTCATCATGCTTGGCCGCACGTGGTTGCTGGACTGGTTCAGCGATGATGTGGCCGTCATCAGGATGGGCGCGTCGATCATGATCTGGGTGGCCGTTTTCCAGCTCTTCGACGCGATGGCGATCACGCACATGAGCGCCCTGCGCGGCGCGGGAGATACGCGCGTGCCGGCGGTCATCATGTGCTGTTCGAGCTGGGTCTTCCAGGTCGCCGGCGCCGTGCTGATGGCTTTCTATATGCCGCACTGGGGTGTGAACGGCCCCTGGTCCATGTGTACGCTGTACATCGTGGCCCTGGGCGTGTTTCTCACATGGCGCTGGCGGATGGGCCACTGGAAAGACATCAAGCTGTTCGACGGCGCGGCACAACCGGGCCAGCCCGTCGCGCTCGCCGAAGCGGAGGCTCCCGACGCAACCGCGACACCCGGCGAACCGGCGGTGCTGTGCGAGGAGGATATCGGCGGTGCGGTACGCGCCGCCGGCCCTATTGCCCGCGATTCTTGACGCGACGTTCCCGACTCGCTCCCGCTGTTGCGGGAGATACATCCGGTGCGGTGAGTTGGCGGGGGTACCCGGTGAAGATGGTGCGAGAAGGGATTCTCGCACCAGGACGGTCGAGGGTGCGAGAAGGGACTCTCGCACCAGGACGCCAGCACCAGTGCCGGGGGTGCGAGAAAGGATTCTCGCACCAGGACGCCACGGGGGCGGCCGCTGCTGCACGGATGGCCGCTTTGCATAATGCTGGTTGACAAGTATGTTAGTGAGATTCAAACCGCGATACGCGTAAACACCTGGAGCAACCGATGTTCGAGCCGTTGCCGCCGAAATTCGATTTCCCGAAATCCGAGGAGGATGTCCTCAAGTTCTGGGAGGCCAACCAGGTCTTCCAGCAATCGCTTGCGCAACACGCCAACGCCGAGCGTTTCGTCTTTTACGAGGGCCCACCAACCGCCAACGGGCTGCCCCACCCCGGACACTGCCTGACGCGGGCGATCAAGGATCTCTTTCCGCGCTATCAGACCATGCGCGGCAAGCTCGTAGACCGCAAGGCCGGCTGGGACACGCACGGCCTGCCGGTCGAGGTCGAGGTCTGCAAAGAGCTCGGTATCCACACCAAGGAGGAGATCGAGGAGTACGGCGTAGAGAAGTTCGTCAAGCTCTGTATCGAGAGCGTCTTCCGCTACACCAAGGACTGGGAGTACATGACCCGGCGGCTGGGCTTCTGGGTCAATCTCGACGAGGCCTATGTCACCTATCACCAGAGCTATGTCGAGAGCGTCTGGTGGGGGCTCAAAACGCTCTTCGAGCGTGGCCTGCTCTACCAGGGCCACAAGGTCGTCTGGTGGTGGGCCCAGGGCGGCACGGCCCTGTCCGCCGGCGAGGTCGGCGAGGGCTATCGCCCGGTCGATGATCCGAGCGTGTATGTGCGGTTTCCGTTGGTGGGGGAGGAAGGCCACGAGGCCACGAGGCCACAAGGCCCCGAGGGGGGGAGTGGGGTCGTCCCGACGGTCGGGGAGGGGTTAACGAGTCTGTTGGTTTGGACGACTACGCCTTGGACGTTGATCAGCAATCACTTCGCCGCCGTCCATCCGGAGCTGGAGTATGCGCTGGTCCACGACAAGACCACCGGCGAGAGGCTCTACATCGCCGCCGCGCTGGTCGCGACCATCGCCGAGAAGGTCAAGCACGAGTTCGAGGTGGTCTCTACGTGTATGGGCACCGACCTGGTCGGCAAGCGGTATATCCCGCCGTTCAATGCCTATCACAAAACGATGGCGGACCAGACCGCCACACTCAAGGACGGCGGCGAGGAGCACATCGGGTGGCGCGTGACGCTGGCGGACTTTGTCACGCTCGACAGCGGTACGGGGCTGGTACACGAAGCGCCGGCCTATGGGGAGGTCGATTTTGATCTGCTCCAGGATGAACGCAGCCGCTTTGCGGATTTCGAAGCTGTTCCGCTCATCAACGCCGTCAAGCCCGATGGGACATTCAACCAGGACGCGCCCCAGGCATACCAGGGCCGGTGGGTCAAGGACTGTGACAAGGAGATCATCCGCGAGCTGCGCGACCGCGGCGTGCTCATGCACAGCGAGACGGTGCGCCACGACTATCCGTTCTGCCCGCGGGCCGAGGATGATCCGCTGATCCAGTACGCCCGCAAGAGCTGGTTCGTCCGCACGAGCCAGTTCAAGGACGAGTTCCTGAAGAACAACGCCGGCATCTACTGGCTGCCCGATCACATCCGCGAAGGCCGCTTCGGCGATTTCCTGCGGAACAATGTGGACTGGGCGCTGTCGCGCGAGCGCTTCTGGGGGACGCCGCTGCCGATCTGGAAGTGCGAGCAGACGGGCCAGATGGAGGCGATCGGGTCGTATGGCGAACTGCTCGAAAAGCCCGGCCTGGCAGGCACTGACGTGTGGGAGGAGGCCAAGCGGGCCGAGCCGGACCTGCCGGAGCACTTGAAAGTGCATAAGCCGTATATAGACGCGGTCACGTATGACAGCCCGTTCGCACCGGGTGGTCCGGGGGGTGGCGCGGGCGTCCCGCCCGCCAGAATGCGCCGTGTGCCCGAAGTAATCGACTGCTGGTGGGACGCTGGCAGCATGCCGTTCGCGCAGTGGGGCTTCCCGCACGCCGAGGGCAGCATCGAGAAGTTCGCGAACAACTTCCCGGCCAATTTCATCAGCGAAGCGCTCGATCAGACCCGCGGGTGGTTCTACGGGCTGCTGGCGATCAGCACGCTGCTGTTCGGCAGCGACGAAGCGACTAAGCAACGAGAAGACGAAGAGGCGCTGGGCGGACCGCTTGATCGACTCTTCGGCTGGCTGCGTCGTGTCGGCGCGTTACCGACTCTTCCGGAAGGCACCAACGAGAGGATTGCGGTATTGCGTCGTCGCGGGGTGCTTGTCGACGTTGGCGGGGCCGAGCCTGTGCCAGCGGTAGCGGCGCCGAGCCCCGACTATCCGATGCCCTACCAGGCCTGCATCGTCCTCGGGCTGATGATGGGTGAGGATGGGCTCAAGATGAGCAAGCGGAAGCAGAACTACCGCGAGCCCAGCTACATCTTCGACCATTACGGCGCCGACGCGCTGCGCTGGTTCCTGTTCAGCGGGCAGACGCCGTGGACCTCCGTGCGCTTCCAGGAGCAGAACATCCGCGACGCCCATCGCGAGTTCCTGGTGCGGCTGTATAACGTTTTCAGTTTCTTCAATATCTATGCGAATATTGACGGCTTCGCCGTCGAGGGAACGGGGAACGGGGAACGGGGAACAGGAACGGGGTGGCGGGCGGTCGCGGAGCGGTCGGAACTTGATCGGTGGATCGTCAGTGAGCTGCACCGAGCTACCCGAGCCGTTTGCGCGGCGCTCGACAAATTCGAGAACTTCCCGGCGGCGCAGCGGCTGAACGAGTTCGTCGACGCGCTGAGCAACTGGTATGTCCGCCGTTCGCGTGAGCGCTTCTGGCGTAGCGACAAGGATCAGGACAAGTGGGACGCCTACAACACGCTCTACGAAGTGTTGGTCACGCTCAGCAAGCTGATTGCGCCGTTCACACCGTTCTTTGCGGAGACGATGTATCAGAATTTGGTGAGGCATCAAGGCAGCCAGGCAACGAGGCAACAAGGCGAGAAACAACAGCCGGTCGGCGCCGTGAGTGTTCATTTGTGCGAGTATCCGGTGGTTGATGAGGCGCTGGTTGATGAGGATTTGGCGCAGGAGATGGAGCTGGTGCGGCAGATTGTGTCGCAGGGGCGCGCCGCGCGAACGTCCGCAAAGCTCAAGGTGCGCCAGCCATTGGCCCTCGCCGAGATCATTCTCGCCCGGCCGGAGCACACAGCGTGGCTCCAGGCCCATAGCGCATTGATCGCCGAAGAGCTCAACATCAAGCAGATCGAGTTCACAACCGAGGCCGATCACTACGTGACATACAGCATCAAGCCCAATTTCAAGGCTCTGGGGCCGAAGTTCGGCAAGCAGGCGCCGCTGATCGCCAAGGCGCTGCAAGGCATCGACGCGGCCGACGCGCGGCAGCAACTCATGGACGCCGGTTGGATTGAGGTAACCGTGGGGGCCGATACGGTACGGCTGACGCTGGATGAGGTTGATGTCCGGCTCGAGGCCCGGCCGGGTTGGTCAGCCTCCCAGGGCCGCGGCGGGGTGGTGGTTGTCAAGACCGAGCTCACGCTCGAGCTGATCGAGGAGGGGCTGACGCGCGAATTGATCCACCACGTGCAGGCGCTGCGTAAGGACCAGGATCTGGCCTATGAAGCACGCATAGCGGTTTACATTGAGGCTCCGACGGAATTGGCGGAGATTTTCAGCCGACATCAGGCGACGATTCAGCGGGAGTGCCTGGCGACATCAGTAGCGTTTACGGCCCCGCCGGGCGGGACGCGGCACGCCGTCAGGATTGAGAATCACGAAGCTCAATTGTCGATAATCGTGGAATAGGCATGGCGGACGGGGATACGCCGGCGGGCAGCGTGGTTATTTCGCAGGCGTGAAATGCGGACGGCGAAAACCTCGCGCGCGGCCCCCAATCCGCCGCGCGGTTAGGATATAATTTCAAGGCTATGTCTGAAACGGACAGCATTACGACAAATGGTGTCTTGAGCCCTGTGCTCGAATTCGCCCGTCGGTTTGAGGCCGATCAGATTCCGTCGTGGCAGCGCCTGCCGGGCGCGCGCGTCGACATGCACTGTCACTCGACCTTCTCCGACGAGCGGCTGCGCTGGTTGCCGGGTGTTGTCTATCACCCCATGAGCACGCCTGAGCAGGTCTATGACCAGGCCAAGGCGCGCGGCATGGACTTCGTCACCATCACCGACCACGACACCATCGATGGCTGCCTGCACCTGCTGAACCGCCGCGGCGATTTGGCGGATTTCTTCATCGGCGAGGAAGTCTCGGTGACGTTTCCCGAGGACGGTACGGTCGTACACATCAACGTGTTTGACCACAATGAACAACAACACCGCGAGATCCAACCGCTGCGGCGTAATATCTACGAGTGCGTCGAATACCTGCGCCGGATTGACAAGCTCTACGTGATCAACCACCTGACCTGGACCGCGCAGCACCGCGTGCTGAAGCCGTGGCAGATCGAGGCCATGCTGCGTCTGTTCCCGGTATTCGAGGGGCTCAACGGCACGCGCAGCTACGCGCACAACGCGTTTGCCTGGTATGCGACGCGCGGGCACGACAAAGTGATGATCGGCGGCAGCGATTCGCACACCAACCGGGTGGGGACGACCTATACGCTCAGCCAGGGCGACACCCCGACACAATTGATCGCCAATATCCGTAGCGGTCAGGCCGCCATGTGCGGTGCCTTCGGCACGCCGGAGAAACTGGCCGACGATGTGTGGCTTTGTCTACAGGCGGAGGCTGAACGGCGTCTGGCGGATGCGTCGAGCATGTGGGAACGGGCCGTCTGCCGGGCAGCCCGCCGGCTGGCGTGGTGGGGGCACCGTCTGGCGTGCCTGGGCTACAACGTCCGCCAGGACACGCTGATCCGCGGGTTTGCGCGGGCTTTGCCGGCATAGTTCGTCCGATACGATCCCGCGTTCCGCCGATCCACCCGACTGGTGTCCGATTCGGGCGCGCACCCGACTTTCGAGGCGAAAATAGCGGTAAAAACCGCGTTCACCAAGCGGATCATCTTGCCAGCCGCGCCGTCCTTTCATATACTGCGGAACTTGTGTTTCTGAGGTGGCCGCGGATGGTCCGTGGCGAGAATCACATGACCCTCTAACCCTCCCCCCTCTCCTGGCTTCCGTCCTTGCTTCCGGGATAGCATTCGGGCTTGCGTACGGGAAATAGGCTGGGCCTGACAAGGATTCAACCTACAAATGGTCGACAGGATTCTGATCAAGGACATCGATGTCAGCGACAGTGACATCGACCGCGAACTTGCCGCCGCCTTCGGCGACGCCGGCAACATGGACGTCTTCGAAGAGACCATCAGCACGGCGGCCCCTCCGAAAGACGACGACCGCGTGCTCACCGGCAAGGTCATCGCAATCACCGGCAACGAGGTGTTGCTGGATGTCGGACTTAAAAGCGAAGGCGTCGTTGCGCTCGAAGAGTGGGCAGATTCGACGCAAGTTGACATCGGCGACAAAGTCCAGGTGTTGCTTGAAGACGTCGAACCGGAGACCGGTCTCGTTCTGCTTTCCAAGCGCCGCGCCGACCGCCTTATCAGTTGGAAGCGCATCGTCGAGGAACGTGAGGAAGGCGACACGGTCAAGGGCCGCGTGCTCCGCAAAATCAAGGGCGGATTGCTCGTCGACATCGGCGTGCCGGTGTTTCTGCCGGCCTCGCAGGTCGACATTCGCCGCCCGGCCGAGATCGGCGAGTACATCGGCCGCGATATCGAGGCCAAGATTCTCCGCATCGACAAGGAACGCCGAAATGTCGTGGTCTCACGCCGCAAACTGATCGAGGAAGAGCGCGCCGCGGCCAAGGCCAATCTGATGGAAGAGATCGCGATCGGCCAGGTTCGCAAGGGCACGGTGAAGAACATCGCCGACTTCGGCGCGTTCGTGGATCTGGGCGGTATCGACGGCCTGCTGCACATCACCGACATGAGCTGGGACCGCATCGAGCACCCCAGCCAGATCGTCAAGATCGACGAAGAGCTCGAGGTCATGGTGCTCAATATCGACCGCGAGCGCGAGAAGATCGCCCTGGGGCTCAAGCAGAAAGACGAGAACCCCTGGGAGCGTGTCGAGGGTCGTTACCCGGTCGGAACGCGCATCAAGGGCGAGGTCGTCAACATCGTCAACTACGGCGCGTTTGTGCGGCTTGAGGCCGGCATTGAAGGCCTGGTACACATCTCGGAGATGAGCTGGACCCGCCGCATCAACCACCCCTCCGAGGTCGTCAACGTGAACGACGAGATCGAGGTTGTGGTGCTCGACGTCAACAAGGACAAGCAGGAAATCTCGCTCGGCATCAAGCAGACCGAGGTCAACCCCTGGACCACCGTGGCCCAGAAATACCCCACGGGCACGGTTGTCGAAGGCACGGTGCGCAACCTCACCAACTACGGCGCGTTTGTCGAGATTGAGGAGGGCATCGACGGCCTGCTGCACATCAGCGATATGAGCTGGACGAAGAAGGTCAGCCATCCGTCCGAGATGCTGAAAAAGGCCGACACGGTTCGATGCGTCGTGCTGAGCGTCGATCAGGAAAAGATGCGGGTGGCCCTGGGCCTCAAGCAGATGGTCGAGGACCCGTGGGTCCGCGCCGTGCCCGAGCGCTATCAGCCCGGCATGGTCGTTCGCGGAAAGGTCACCAAGATCACGAACTTCGGCGTGTTTGTCGAGCTCGAACCTGATCTCGAAGGCCTGCTGCACGTTTCTGAGCTGGCCGACCACAAGGTCGACAATCCGCAGGAAGAGGTAAAGATCAACGACGAGATCGATGTCAAGATCCTGCGCGTGGACACGATTGAACGCAAGATCGGCCTGTCCAAGAAGCGGGCCGACTGGGCCGGCGAGGCGAGCGAAGGCGAAGACCAAGGCGCCGCCGACCGCCCCGCGGATAAACCCAAGAAGGAACGCCGCGGCGGCCTGGGTGAAGACCTTGGCGGCTTTGGTGACATCCAGTTCCCGAGTGGCGGTGCCTGATTGCACCCCCCCGGCAAAGCCGCGTAGACGCGGCAATTGACCGCAACCCGGCCCGATCGTCGATCTCGACGCTCGGGCCGGTTTTATGCCCGGAATCAGGCCAATCTCCGGCTTTGCCGCTTGTCCGGCCCCGCACGCCGCCTTTGCGCCGTTGACTTGTGGGCGGCGCGCTGGTACGCATTCGTCTTGTGCATCCGACGGTCGCGTGTTGCGGCCGGCTTTGGTCCACGCTTGCCGGTGCGCCGCGTGGGCATGGGAGTGTCATATGAGAGTACCGCTGCTGGACCTGAAGCCGCAGTTACAGGCGCTCGAGGCGGAGATCAAATCCGCGGTCAACGCCGTCATCGACTCCACGCGCTACATCATGGGACCGCGCGTTGAGGAGCTGGAAGATGCGGTGGCAAGCTATGCCAAGGCCCGGTATGCCGTCGGCGTGGCATCGGGGACCGACGCCCTGCTCGTGTCACTCATGGCACTCGACGTGGGCCCCGGCGACATCGTTATCGTGCCGACGTATTCGTTCTTTGCGACGGCCGGCGTTGTCACCAGGTTGAACGCGACGCCGGCGCTGATCGACTGCGCGCCGCGGACCTACAACATCGACCCTGTCGCGCTGCGCGGCTGGCTGGCCGACAATGCGGACAAGATAGACCGCGTCAAGGCAATCATCCCGGTCCATCTGTACGGGCAGTGCGCGGACATGGACGCGATTCTGGCGATAGCCGCCGAGCATAATATCGCCGTCGTCGAAGACGCCGCCCAGGCCATCGGCGCCACCTACCCCACCGGTGACGGCAAAGTCAGACCCGCCGGCAGCATGGGCACCTGCGGCTGCTTCTCGTTCTTCCCGAGCAAGAACCTCGGCGGGATTGGCGACGGCGGGATGGTCACAACCAACGACGAGGCCCTGGCCGAGAAAATCCGCCAGTTGCGCATGCACGGTGAAAGCACGCGTTATCACCACGCGATCGTCGGCGGCAACTTCCGGCTCGATCCCATTCAGGCCGCCGTCCTGCTCGTGAAACTGCCGCACCTGGAGCGGTGGCACGCCATGCGCCGCGAAAACGCCGCACGCTATGACGCCGGCTGGCAGGTTGACGGACTCACGGCACCGGCCGCGGTCCATGGCCGCGAGCACCACATCTATAACCAGTACGTGATATCGGTGCCGCGCGACCGCGACGGGCTCCAGCGCCACTTGGCGGAGGCGGAAATCGGATCGGCGATCTACTACCCGATACCGTTTCACATGCAGGAGTGTTTCAAGAACCTGGGCTATCGGCCGGGAGATTTTCCAGTTGCCGAACAGGCCGCCCGGCAGACGCTGGCGCTACCGATTTACCCGGAGCTGACCAGCGAAATGCAGGACTTCGTGATCGCGACGATCAACGCGTTTTATGGCTGAGCAAGCGACGCTTCCCGATCGGCCCGGGCCGCGGCTGGTCTCACTGGCGGCGGTGACCTGGGATTTCAAGCTGGTCGGGCGCACGCGCATGCTGGTCGAGGCGTGGCAACGTCTTGGACAGGCCCCCCTTTTTGTCGAGATCCCATCGCTGCGCGGCGCGCTGTCACGCCTTACCGGGCCGCTATTCGGCCGACCGCCGGCGTGTGTCGTGCGGGCGTGGCCGACCTGGCCGGCGCGCTGGTGGGCGCGCATCAGCGAAGAGCGGCTTTGCCGGGCGATACGCACGCCGGCCCGCTGGTTGCGGCGCAGGCTCGATCGGCTGATCGACTGGGATGACGCGGCGGCGCTGGTGGTCACGCCGGCCTGGACGCCGTGGCTGCGCGAGCTGCCGTTTCGGCATGTAATCTACGACTGCATCGACGAGTTGAGCGTGCAGACGCCGTTGCCGGAGTTGGCGCCGCTTTTCAAGCGCTGGGAGGACGAGCTGATCAAGCGGTGCAGCGCGGCGGTGGTCTCGGCCAACGTGCTGGCCGAAGGGCTCAGCGCACGTCGGTCGGACCTGCCGATCACGACGATTCGCAACGGCGTTGACGCGCGGCGGTTCCGCGAGCGCGGCGCAGCCTCGCCACGTCCACCTGACATGCCGCCGCGCAACCGGCAGGTAATCGGTTTTGTCGGGGCGCTGTACGAGTGGATCGACTGGCCGTTGATCGTCGATGTCGCTGGCGCGCTGCCCGACATCGATTTCGTCTTCGTCGGCCCCCACGACGGCCGCAGCGATGTGGGCAGTGTGGCGGCGCTGACGAACGTGACACTGCACGGTGCGAAGCCATACGACACTGTCCCGGCTTACATGGCCGCGTTCGACGCATGTTGGGTGCCGTTCAAGCAGGACAGCGTTGCGGCCGCGGCCAATCCGGTGAAGATCTACGAGTACCTGGCGCTGGGCAAACCGGTGGTTTCGACGCCGGTCGCCGACACGGAGAGCTTTGACGACCTGGTTGCCGTGGGTCGAACGCCGGAGGAACTAATCACGCTGCTGCGCAGGGCGCTGTCCGAGGGAGCGGCGCGAGCCGAAGCACGACAGTCGTTCGCGGACCATAATTCGTGGGATGCCCGCGCAGCGGCATACGCGCGCTTCGTCGCCTCGCTCGACGACGGTGATTGACTTCGCGATACCGGCGTGCTGGTTGTGGGCACTGAGCAGGACGGAGCTTTGGGACGTAAGCTGGATCAACAGCTACGTAAGTCGGCTCGCGCCCCCCGATGCGTGAACGTAAGGAAGTACGTCCTCTGGGGAATCGTGATCGGCATCCTCGCCGGCGTGCTCGAAGCGCTTGTAAGCGCGATTCCGGCGACTCGATCTGGGAGCCGCAACTACTGGGATCTGGTCGGTATCCACTACTGTCAACTGGGGTTCGCGGGCTGGCTCCCCGGTCTGGCCGGCGGGTACATTGTCGCGAAACGTGTCGAGCGTGGCCAACGCAGTCTGTGGAATAACCGAGCTGAACAGGGCCTCTGCACGATGTGCGGGTACGATTTGACCGGCAATGAGAGTGGCCGATGTCCGGAGTGTGGCGAGCGCGTGGTTGGCAGGGACGTCTGAGATGGCCAGAGCAATCAAGGTCGTCGTGAAGCTCGCCATCGGCGCTTTCATTGGGATGATCATCGAAGGTTGCATCCTGCGCGACCCATGGGTCGAACTCGGCAATGGCTACAACGTTGGGGCCGTTTCGCAGGGCAGTCGGTGCGACCTGGCCTACTGGGAATCGACAGACCCGCGTCCCCCGTCAGCTTGGATCGCCTGGCGTGGCGAGGATTCCCTTGTGATCTACAACCGGAACACCAAAGAGACCAGGGACTATGAAACCGAAGGGGCGTGGTGGCAAGCCCGTCGAGAGCTCGGCGCACGCCAGCAAGGCGCGACCATGGCGGGCCACGTGACGGCGTTTAACGTGGACGAGCGCTATGCCATTGGTGACTGCTACGAGGGGTTCTTCCTGCTCGACAAACAGGATGATTTCCTCCAAACGTGGCCTACCAGAACGGTGTGGGCGACTGAGGTGCGGTCGCGAACAACGCTCGACCCGAATCGGCTTCATGACCCGAAAGCATGGCACGTGCAGTATCGGCCCGCCGGCTACTGGGTAATCATGGGCTCATACGTCGCCCTCATCGTCGCCTGGGTTTTGATACCGCTCATGCCCGGCTTTAAGCGGTACGACTTCAGGTTCACGCGGCGTGGCGGCTGGTAAGCAGACCATCTACCCCCGGGTGCGGGCCAGGGGTTGTCCACGGAGTTCGAGGGAGGGCAGTGGAAGTGCGCTTGCGGCTGATAATAAGGGTATTCCCCTATCGCACGCGCGCGACAAGGTCGGTGATTGCGCAATTGCCGGGATTGAGTGGCTGATTCTGACAATGGAATCTGCTAAGCTGGGGAGATGAGTGAAAATACAAGAGTGACCGACCCGGTCTGTCCGCGACCACACCGTGCTACCAGCGCCATCCACGTGCTTGCCGCCACCGCAATGCTCGGCATCTGCGCATTCGCCACGCACGCCGACGAGTTTGATCCTCCGCCCGGTTACTACGACACCGCCGTGGGGACCGGTGCGGCGTTGCAGGCCCAACTCCACAACATAATCGATGACCACATCGTGCGGAGCTATGACGACGCCCGCATCTCGCTGCAAATCACGGATGTCGATCCGGTCGATCCGAATGCGATCATTCTGGTTTACAGCGGCGTGTCGCTCGACATCAGCGGTTTGTATTCAGTGGGCATACCCGGCTGGGACAGCGGCCTGTCCTGGAATCGAGAGCACACCTGGCCACGCAGTCGGGGTGTGGGCACGTCGGGCCCGGACAATTCCGACCTGCACAATCTGCGCCCCTGCAACCCGAGCGTTAACGGCTCGCGAGGCAATCTGAATTTCGGCGGCGCGTTCGGGGTCGGTGGTGCCTACGGCGATTACGGGATCACGTCGGATGCGGGGGCCACGGTCTGGTATTCGGGACTCGACGCCGGCCACGTCGCCCGCCAGATGTTTTACATGGCCACGCGTTACGATGGATCTGATGCCAGCACGACCAATCTTCAGTTAGTCGTGGGCGATCCGGCCTCTGGCGGCTCGACGCTCGGGAATCTCGATCGGCTGCTCGAATATCACTACGCCGCCCCGGCCGCCCAATTCGAGCGCAGACGCAACCACATCATCTACGCCAACTACCAGGGCAACCGCAATCCGTACATCGATCACCCGGAATTCGTCTGGTCGGTTTTCGGCGGCGGCAACAACGACAGCCAGCTATATGTCGGTGGCAGTCCGGCAAGTGACGGCGCGTCGTCGATCACGGTCGATCTGGGCCAGGTCAATCTGGGCGATCCACTGCCGTCGCCACAGACCGTTGTGCTGCACAAGGACGGTTTTGCCCCCACGTACTACTCGGTGACCGCCGCCGGCGAGGCGACGTCCAGCCTAAGCGGTGGATTCAACGCCTTCAGCATGAATGCGCAGACCGCCAACATCGAAGTGGGCCTGCTGACGTCGACCGCAATCGCCGGGCTCAAGAGCGGCACGGTCACGATCGACAATCTGGACGTTGATGGCGCCGCCACGGGACAGGGCTCCGCTGATGCGAATGACGTGATCACGGTTATTCTCGAGGTCATCGCGCCCGCGATCTTCCCGTTCGACGACAACGGAAACGGCTTTGTGGAGCTCGCCGAGTTCGAGACGTTCGAGGGTTGCATGACGGGGCCGGGCGGCACCTTACAGAGCCCGTGCGACAATCACGATGCCGACCTGTCGGGCGATGTGGATACGGTGGATTTCGCGGAGTTCCAGGCGGCCTTCACCGGTTCCTGAGCAAGGACGTCCGACTCGGGGGGCGGACGCTACGGGTCAGCGGCGTACGTGGCGGGCATCACGGCTGGTCCAGGATGTTTATGGCGGCCGCTTGCACGACCTGGTGCCGGTCGTTAATCAGCTTGCCAATCAACCCGGGCTGACGGAATCCGGGTTGCTGCCGCATGATCTCCGCCACATACAGTCGCACCCACCACTCGTCGTGACTCGCGAGCCTGGCGAGTTCCCGGGCGGCGGCGGGCTCGACTTCGTCACGGTTAAGAAAGCCATACTGTTGCTTCCAGAGTACGTCTGACACGACGTGCTCCGCCCACAGAATGACCTTGAGTTCCTCGGGCTCCCTTAGCTGGTGGGCCCTCATGAGCGCGAGCAGCGCGACGCCGGGGTCGGCATCGTACATGTACCGGATCAGACCGTCTGGAAGCTGCTCACCGGCCCGCAGGTGGTCGGCGATAATCTCGCGGTAGATGGAGAAGTCCGGCCTGCGACCGGCCGCCCGCTTCTCAAGCCCGCCGAGGATGTTTCGCACGGACTTATCGAGAGCGCGATCAGTTGTCTCCAGGCACGGCACAAGCGCCCGCGCAATCGCAGCGTCAGGAATGTCCATTCGCCGGATGATCACGCCGACAACCATGGCGTCCTTGGTGTTTTGCGCGCGGCTGGCGAAGTAGACCAACTGGCGGACGAGTTGTTGATGTGAGGCCGTATCCAACTCAACAAGCTGATCCAGGCCCGCCTGCTGGTGCTCTCGCGTGCGCGCATCAACGACACGAGCAATGGCCGCCTGAATAGCCGTGTCCGGATGAACAGCAGGCTGGTTGTCGTCCACGGCGACGGCGGCACCGGGGGGCATCGTGAACAGGATCAGGGCAAATAGTATCCGGGAACGTCGCCCGAGGTCTGCAAACCCGCGTGTCATGAAGCCTGGCCAATCTGTGATCATGGGAATTGTCCTCTACGGCTGCGTAATCGTTGCGTACAGGCTTGCTTCGATCAGATCCAGGACCTGCGAGAAGTCGTCCACCTCGAAGTGCGTGCAGTCCGCCCCCCAGGGTGTGGTCTCCACGTCCAGCCCGGTGGGCGGCGGATTGGAGTTAGTCACGGGACCGCCGTCCAGGCCGAGATCCTCAAAGAACGAGCCGTGTTGATAGTGGTTCAGATGATAGGCCGAGCTGGGTGGTCGGCGCAGCTCCTGGCCGATGTCGATGTCGGAGTTGTTTGACACGGCGTCGACGTAGGAAGTGAATCGGATTTCAAAGACCCCCAGCGCCGGCCGGCTGATGTCGAGCAAGTCCGCGAGGTCATAGGTGGACCCGCCGCCATGGCTATAGCCGAAGATCGCGACCTCGTTGATGCCGCGATTCTGTATGGCGTTCGCGACTTCGTCGAAAACGACACCCGAACCGTCCGCCCCGACGTTGTCCTCGTCAAACATGTGTACGTCGTAGCCTTGCTGATATAACGCCTGCGCCACCACGAACGTACCCGTCTCGGGATCAGGCGGATCAGACGGGATCTGGTCCTCACCGCCGAGCGCCGCGACAAGCGTTTGAAAAGAGTGAAACACCAGCGTGTCCTTGGGTGCGTATGTCATCAACGGTTCAACATGTAACTCGACCACGCCGTGCGTGACGGATGCCCACTCAACCCAAACCGTCAACTGGTCTTGCGAGGGGGCTAGAGGCAACGCATCCGACTTGTTATTGGCAAAAGCGATCGCGGTGCCGGGCTGCTTGTCGCGTGTTGTCCACACCTCAATGGCCGCAGCGCTTCGGCGCAACGCAAGCTGCGCCCCCGGCGGATCGACACTCAGCAGAACTTCAATGAGGTCGTCCTCGCCCATCGGATCGACGTCACCCGGCTGGTTGATCCGTATGCCCGCTCCCCACGTTGCGCTTTCCTCGTCATCCTCGCTTACCGGCGTGCGGACAAAGGGCGCGTAGCCGGAACCGTGCTGAGGACGATAGGCCGTCAGATTGGCCGTCGCAGCCAGGGCTCCGGTGCAACCGGGCGGCAACTCATCAGAGGCCCCGCCAAACAACTCCGAGAACACGGCACAGTCCTGCATGTCGATCGCACCGCTGCCGTCGAGATCGGAGCAAGCGCACTCCTGAGAAAAACTCGGCAATTGCCCCAGGCAAAACGCAAAGCCCGCGAAGTCGTCCCAGCCAACAATGCCGTCGTCGTCCAGGTCGCCACAGGTGAACGGACAAGGATCGGCGGCAAGCAAGGGAGCGGTTGTCGCAAGAATCGCGGCGAGCGCCAGCCGGCCGCAGGCGGTCAGCCCGCGCTTTCGGTCGAGCGGTGTGAAGTTCATCGTTGCAGCCTGCATGGGGCTCGAGCGCATCGAGCTTCGGCCCACGGTTATCCCCTGACCTTCACCAGTTATTCTACCACGCTGGCCCCCACGGCAGGCGGGTAAACACATCGTGCTCCCGGAGGCTGGACGGCGCACGTCCGATCACACAGGCATCATTTGCCCAGGTCGTCCGCCGCGCTGTCGAGGCCGCGTAGCGCGAATCTGAGCAGTGCGGTCACAGGGTCCACACAGAACGTGCGTGGCGTGACGCCGGCGGCGGCTGCCAGCCACGGTTCCGGGTTCCCCGATGCTATCATGCCATCGAGCGAGTAGACGCTGATGCTGGTTAATCCGGCGGCGCGGGCCGCGGCCACGTCGCGAACGATGTCGGTTGGGCTCGTGTAGCCGGGAGCCAGGACGCGCCCGCGGGTGCCGATGTTACCGATCGCCACCTGTGCGTTGGGCCCGAACACCTGCCGGGCCGTCCGGGCATAGCTGCCAACATAATCCGGCGGCAGATCGACGCCGAAGAAATCGGAGAACGTCGGACGGTACACCATCACACACACCTGGTCCCACTCCGGGCCTGCGAGCGGCGTGTCGAAGACATCCTGGATGTCCGGATCACCATCGCCCAGATCATCCACGGTCCACGGGAGGGTCACGGCCATCACCTTCACGCCGCGCGCGTGCAGGGCGTCGACGAGAGCTTGCAATTGGATCTGGGCGGCGGCGAACGCGGCTCTGTCGCGATGGTCCCCCAGCAGATCTATCAGGTCCGGCAGGCCGCTTGCCGCGGCTGCTCGGAGCATTTCCGCATACGCCAATGCCGGCTCAATATCCAGAATGATCCACTCGATCGCGATTTCCTCGTGGGCCGCGGCGTCGATGAGTGTCTCAGTGAACGCAGCGAAGTCGGCGATGTTCTGCTCGTTGAGCCAGATGCCACGTTCTGGGAGTTGGGGCCACAGCCGCACACCGACGCCGGCTGCGCGGGCCTCGGCGCAGAGCGCCCAGAGGCTCGCGTCGATGGTGGCGGGTTCGACGGCGAGGTAGAGGTCGGCGTCATACGCCGCCAACGTCTCCAGCGAGTCCTGAACCTCGTCGGCGGGCAGGAATTCGCTCCAGACGCCGACCTCGCCGGGAGGGCTGTTCACGCACGCGACAAGTCCCAGAACGACACTTACCAAGAGCAGGCGGCGGCGGTTCATAGTGCCAGTATAACGCGTGGGGCTCTTGTCGCTTTCACGCGGCGGGCAAGCCCGCGGTTCTGAATTCTTGTCGCTTGGCATCGGATCGGATAATGTAGAACCCGCGCTGCGGCTGATTGAAGGACAGGCGGTGTTTCTCACGATCCGGTGTCCGGGCTGCTTGACCAGGATGCCCGGGCGTGCCGGCGCGCCGCCCTACTACCTCACGCCTGGACGTGTGCCATCCCGAGGCAGATGGGAAGTCTGGGTGAGTGGTTCAGTTCAGCACGCATTTGGAGAGGTGACAGAGTGGCCGATTGTGCACGCTTGGAAAGCGTGTGAACGGGTAACCGTTCCGCGGGTTCGAATCCCGCCCTCTCCGTCTGATAAGGTGACCGTCTCGTAAGTCACTTGCTAACGGCGACTTGCGAGACGCCGTTGATTGGGCACCTGTAGCCGCAGTGCGAGGATCTGCCGCGCACGCCGCCGGCCTCGACGGCGGACCGCTCCGGTCCCTGGAGAGGCCCGCCTCGCTTCGTCCCGCAACCATACGGGACATTGTGCGTCCGGCACGAGGAGGTTCCCCATGGATCTGAAGACACATATCGACATCGCCGCGGGACGCGTACCGGCTGACCTGGTTCTCAAGAACGGGCGGATCGTAAACGTGCTCTCGTGCGAAGTGCATGATGGCGACGTCGCAATCGCCGGCGACCGAGTTGTCGGTATAGGTCAATACGATGGCCGCGAGATCGTGGACGTGAGGGGCCAATACGTCTGCCCGGGATTCATCGACGGGCACATACACATTGAATCCTCGCTGCTCAGCGTGCCGGAATTCTCCAAGCTCGTGGCGGTTCACGGAACGACGGCGGTTGTCACCGATCCGCATGAGATTGCGAACGTGCTCGGTGCGGAGGGCATCCGCTTCATGCTCTCGTCGAGCAAATACTGCCCGATCCACGTGTATGTGATGGCCAGTTCGTGCGTGCCGGCGTCGCAGTTCGAAAGCGCCGGTGCCGAGCTGACCGCCCTCGACATCATGCCTCTGCTGAGCGACCCCTGGGTGCTGGGCCTGGCGGAAATGATGAACTTCCCCGGCGTGGTCGCCGCCGAGCGCGAGTGCCTCGACAAGCTGCGCATGATCGATGGTCAGCGCATTGACGGTCACGCGCCGGGGCTGAGCGGGCGTGAGCTGTGTGCTTATGTGGCCACGGGGATAGCCAGTGACCATGAGTGTACGACCATCGAAGAGGCGCGCGAAAAGCTGCGGATGGGGATGTACATCATGATTCGCGAGGGCAGCCAGGCGAAAGACCTTGACGCGCTCTTGCCGCTGGTATCGCCGGCCACGCTCGAACGATTCATGTTCGTCACCGATGACAAGGATGTCGAAGATCTGCTGGCCCACGGCCACATGGACCACATCATCCGCCGCGCGATCGCCGGTGGGCTGTCGCCGGTACATGCGGTCAAGCTGGCGACGATAAACACGGCGCGCTATTTCGGTCTGGCGGGGTTGGGCGCGGTCGCGCCGGGGTATCTTGCCAGCCTGGTGGTTCTGGATGATCTCGAACGTTGCCACGTGACCCACACGTTTCAGTCGGGCCGCCTGGTTGCCAAGGACGGCGAGGTAATCGACCGCGACGCCGGTCGCCGCAAGCGCCAGATACTGCGCAGCGCGATCAACGTACACTGGCTCGAGCTCGACGATTTCAAGATCAAGCCGGAGCGCACGGGCACGTGCAAGGTCAACGTGATTGAAGTTGTCGAAGGCCGCATCGACACGCAACGCAGCGCGGAGGAGATGCCGATCGTTGACGGTCTGCTGCACGCCGACCCGTCGCGCGATCTGTGCAAGATCGCCGTGATCGAGCGTCACCAGGCCAGCGGCAATGTCGGGCTCGGTTTTGTGCGCGGCTTTGGATTAACCGGCGGAGCGATTGCGTCGTCGGTGTGCCACGATTCACACAATCTGGTGGTGGCCGGCACAAACGACCAGGACATGTTCACGGCCGCCGTGCAACTTGTGAAGATGCGTGGCGGTTTCTGCGTGGTGAAAGACGGCGCGGTTCTGGCCGAGGTACCGTTGCCGATCGCGGGCCTGATGAGCGAAGTCGGCGCGACCGCGCTCAGCGGACAACTGACGCGTCTGCACGAGGCGGCGCAACAGCTCGATGGCAAGCTGCGGCGTCCGTTCATGGCGCTATCGTTCCTGAACCTGTCGGTGATAGGATCGCTGAAGATCACGGACCAGGGGTTGGTCGATGTTGACCGCTTTGAGCTGATCGACCTGATCGTGGATTGATGCGCATCTCAGGCGTGCAAAGTCAGACCGGCGCGTGCGTCAATACTGCCGCCGTTGCCGTGCGGTGGGGATCGCGAGCTGGGCGCGATACTTTGCGACCGTGCGGCGTTTAATGGCTATGCCTTGTTCCTTGAGCAGCCCGACGATCGCATCGTCACTGTACGGCGCGGACTTGTCTTCCTGGTCGATGATTTCCTGGACCTTCGCGCGGATGCTGTCCCAGCCAAGCAGATCCCCGTTGCCCGTCTCCGCCCCTCCAGTAAAAAACCGCCGCAGCGGGAAGATGCCATCGGGCGTCTCGATGTACTTCTCGTCGACGGTACGGCTGATGGTTGACGGGTCGCAGCCGAAGCGCTCCGCGAGATCGCTCATGCGCAGGACTTTGATGTGCTGTTCGCCCTTGTCCAGAAAGTCGCGCTGCGCCTCGACGACGGCTTTGGCCACTTCGAGCAGGCGATTGCGGCGGTATTGCACGGCGTCAATGATCGCATTGGCGGCGTCGATCTTCTGTCGCGCAAACGCGCGCGAAGCCTTGTCATTGCGCGAACGTTCGAGCAGTCGGCGGAACTCGGGAGAAATGCGCAAATCGCGCCGATTGGTGCGCGTCAGCCGCACGTCATAGCGGTCACGCTCCTCGTTGTACTCGACGATCACGTCGGGGACGACGCGCGGCACGCGCCGATCGACGACGTCGAGGCCGGGGTGCAGCGAGAGACGCGCGAACGCGGCCAGCGCGCCCTTGACGTCCTCTAGGTCAACGTCGAGCGCCTTGGCGATAGCCGGCAGCCGGTTGCGCTGCAAGTCTTCGAAGTGATCGCGGATGATGCTGCACTCGAGCGTGTTGTCGCCGGGCCAGGCTTGCAGTTGGAGCAGCAGGCATTCTTTAAGATCACGCGCGCCGACTCCCTTGGGATCCAGCTCCTGGACGCGCGCCAGAGACTCCTCGAGCAAGCCCTCATCGGGGGCGGGGTCGAGTGTGTCACCTATCTGCGCGAGCGGCGTGGACAAGCGCCCGGTGTCGTCGATGTAGTTGATGATCGCGGCACCGATGCGGCGCACCTCGTCATCGACATCAGCGAACTGCCACTGTTCCAGCAGATGTTCCTGCAAGCTGACCGGCCGGGCGGCGGTGTTTGCCATCGCCTCCATCTTCGAATCAGCTTCTTCGAGCGAACGCTGGCGCGAGCGTGTGCCGCGATACTCGGCGTCATCCTCAATCCAGTCGTATTCACTGACCAGGTTGTCGAGCCGCTCAAACTCCTTCGCGTCCCCCTCCTGCACAACCATGGCCTGCTCGCCCTCGGGCCGCTCGTTCGCCCGTGCATCAGGCTCGGCGTCAGCGGCGTGGGCCTCATCATCCGGGGCGTAGTCTAGTGCCGGATTCCCGTCGATCTCCTGTGAAATGCGCGCTTCGAGCGCCATGGTGTTAAGTTGCAGGATATCCATCGCCTGGATGAGCTGCGCCGTGAGACGCTGCTCCTGCCGCATCAGGTGGCGTGGAACCTGTGATAGTATCTGCGACATGAAAACACACGCATTTCGCGGCGTATGGCTCGATTTCGCCGCATTGCTCGGAGACCGGCATCACCGGCAGGGTTGGTTTGGTGTTCGATGACCGGACACACGTTCCTGAGGGGCCAACGCCCAGTCTTTATATTAGCATACCTCCGGTTACACACCGAGTCAAAAAGGGCCGTGTTCGAGGCTACGCAGAGCGGCAGATGGTCTTGCTTCAGCATGCCGCGCTGCCGTATGATAGGTCGGTAGATTTGTACGAGGCGCCGACCGCTCACGCTGGGGACGGCGCTGATTTTGCGCATAGGCGCACCGCGCTGCCGCCCCCGGGGCCATCCCAAGCCACGAGAAGACGCCATCATGGTGGTTGGTTTTGCGCGCAGCTCGCGGCGGGCGCTTGACCCGCGCGGGGGTTGTCATGCACGATAGCGTGGTTTTGCAGCCAGTTTGCATCTGACCCATGATGGCGCGGGCGCGACGCCCGTGCCGCGGATACGCCATGCACGCGCCCGACCGCTGGTCCCGACCGACTGGCCTTGTTGAAAAAGCCATTATCGCGGCGCACGCCGTCGTGTTGTTGGGGCTGGCCGCGGTGCCGGTATTCGCGATCGCAGACGCCGCTTGCGAGTTGATCGCGCAGCCGGCTGCTCACGCCAACGCACTGGCACAACTCGGTCGATGGTTGGTTCTGCTCCGGAACAGCGTCGTCGTCGCGGGTGTGGCCACCGCCGTGGCCACGGGTGGCGGCGTGCTGCTCGGCTTTCTCATTGCGCGCACTGATCTGCCCGGACGCTTGCTCATTGTGGCTGCCGCCGTCCTGGGCGCGTGTGTGCCGACGTATGTCAGCGCCGTCTTTGTGTTCTCCGTTTTCCCCGTCTGGCAATTTGCCGAATCGACTGTCTTCTGCGGCTTGGTGTACGGGCTGGCATATACGCCGCTGGCAACGCTGATTCTGGCGGCGGCATTTCGTTCGACCGAACGGGAGCTTGAAGAACAGGCGCTGCTGGATGTTGGGCCGTGGCGCGTGCTTTGGCGAGTCACGTTGCCTCTCGCCGGTTGGGGAATCGCGACGGTGGCCCTGATTGTGATTCTGATCGTGGCGACGGACATCACCATATCCGACCTTCTGCTGGTGCGCACATTTGCCGAGGAGGTTTACACGCAGTATGCGCAACGCCGGGCCTCCGCCGGGCCGGTACTGGCCGCGTTGCCCGTGCTGGTCGCGATTGCGCTGCTGCTGGTGGTGTTCCAGCGGCGTTTCCCGATCCTGGGCGAACAACCGTCTCCACAACTCGGACGCAATGCACGCCAGTTAATGCTGAGGCGCGCGCGCTGGCCGTTGGCGCTGGCTTGCCTGCTGATCATTGCGGCGCTCGGTGTCCCTCCGGCGATAGGGCTCACAACCAGGATCGGCTCGCTTGCACACTTCGTCGCCGCACTGGGCCGCGGAGGACTGACGTCTGATCTCAACTACTCGGCGCGGTGCGCGGCGGCGGCGGCCACGGTAGCCGTGCTGTCAGGAGTGGGCCTGGCCTGGGCGGTCCGCCGCACGCGGCTACCGGGCAGGGTCGTGCTGGTGGTCGTGGTGTTGCTGCTGGCGCTGCCGGCACCGGTGGTCGGGATAAGCCTGATCGAAATCTTCAACCGGCCCGGCATGCTGGGCCGGGTTTACGATTCGCCGGCCATTGTCGTGCTCGCGTACCTGACGCGCGCGGTTCCGCTGGGCATCTTGTTATTGCTGCCGGCTGTGCGGCGCGTACCGCTCGAGCTGGAACTCGCGGCGCGCGTGGACGGCTGCGGCTGGCTGGGATCGCAGCGTCATGTGTATTGGCCGGTTGTCGGGCTCAACGCGCTGGTTGTGTGGCTCGTATTGGTGATTCTGTGCTTCGGCGAAATCGGGGCCACGGTGCTGGTTGCCCCGCCGGGCGTGATGCCGGCGTCGGTGCGTGCGTTTACACTGTTGCACTCGGGCGTATACCGCGACCTGGCAGTGCTCGCGGTCGCCGCAATCGCGTATATCGTGCTCCCATGGATCGCGCTGCTGGCGATTCTGCATCGCCGCACGCGCGCGGAGGTATTGAGATGATGACCGGGCATTTGCGTATTGCAGTCGCTCTCGCGACGGGGTTGATAGTCCTGGGAACCGGCTGTGATCGTGGTTCCGAGCAAACACATGCCGGTGCCAACCGCGTTGTCATCGTCTACACGGCGCTGGATCGGGAGTTCTCAGCGCCGATCCTGGAGAGCTTCACGGAGAAGACCGGGATAGCGATGCGCGCCGCCTATGACACCGAGGCAACCAAGACGGTGGGGCTGGTCAACCGAATCCGCGCCGAGGCGGGTAACCCGCGCTGTGATGTCTTCTGGAACAATGAGATTCTCAACACGCTGCGGTTGAAAAACGAGGGTCTGTTGCAGCCGTGTAAGCCGGAAGCAGCGGCGAATTACCCCGAGCAGTTTCGCGACGCCGAGGGTTTCTGGTATGGGTTTGCAGCGCGCGCGCGTGTACTGATCGTTAACACCGAGCTTGTCACACGCTCTGACATGCCGACGTCTGTGTCTGACCTGGCGGCCCCGGACTGGCGCGGCAAAACAGGGATTGCCAAGCCGCTGTTTGGCACGACGGCCTCTCATGTGGCCTGTTTGTTCGCCGCCCTGGGCCCCGACGCGGCCCGATCGCTGTTGACTTCTTTCAAGGACAATGAGATCGAAATCCTGGCGGGCAACAAGACGTGCGCGGAGAAGGTCGCCGCCGGCCAATTGGCGTACGCCCTGACCGACACCGATGACGCGATCATCGAGGTGGAAGCCGGGCGTCCGGTCGAGATAATCTTTCCCGACGGCGGCGACGGTCAGATGGGGACCCTGGCCTTACCGAACACGCTGTCGGTTGTCAAAGGTGCTCCGCACCCGCGGGAGGCCTTGGCGCTGATCGAATATCTGCTATCCGCCGAGGTTGAAGCGCGCCTGGCCGAAGGGCCGTCGGCCCAGATCCCGCTGAACCGCAAGACGACGGCCCGCTCGCGCGTGGCTGATTTGAGCAAAATGAAGCTGATGGATGTCGATTTCGCGGCGGCTGCTGAGCGTTTTCCCGAAGCAGCCGCGTTTATCGAAGAGCACTTCCTGTATTGATCTTTCAGAAAAGGGCGCATGTGCCACGCGGCACATAGAGATGGCTGCCAGTACGTGTGCCCGGAGCGTAAGCCCCCCAGGAGGGGCCCCGATCCGCGATGAGCCACTGCAACCATCCGCCGGGCGCATATGGATGGAGTTGTCTCTTCGAGCCAGAACCCGTATTATGACGGTCAAGAGTTTGTAGGGGTGCTGATCTACTTCTACAGCGTCCGGGGTTCTCATGTTCACTGTCTTCAATCGCCTCAGTCGTTTGCCTGCCACCGCGATCGTCGGCCCGGGCCGCCGCTGGGCGATTGGCGCGCTGGCGATGGCAATGATGCTGCTCACCGGTGGTGGCCCGACGCCGGATATCCAGCCTCCGCGTCTGCCGGTGATGGATTTCGCTGATCGTGAGCCGTTGCGGGTTCTGTCGGTGCCGGCCGGAGATGTTGTCATAGTCGAAGCTGGCGGCGTGCGGACGAAGTACCGGCTGCTCGGGATTCGCCCCCCCAGTTCGGCAAGCCCCAGGGCCGATGACACGCGACGATTTCTCGACAATCTGCTGCGCGGTGAATCTGTGTATCTCGAGCAGGAAGTGCCAGACCCCGACGCTGGCGGCGAAGCTGCCGAAGAACCGGATGCGCCGGCGGTCACGCCGAGCCCGGACTCCCATAGCGCAACCGGAGCCTATGTGTTCCGCGCACCGGATGGTCTCTTTGTCAATCTGGAGCTCGTGCGACAGGGCTATGTCCGTGCGGACTCGCAGGGTGCGCTGCGTTACGGCGAGTTGTTCGCGTACTACGACGCATCCGCCCGCAAGCACCGCCGGGGTAACTGGGCACCGCGTGCCCGCCGACTAGAACCACGGGACAGAGACAGCGAGGAGAGCGCGCGCCGCGCATCCGCGCGACCGACGCGCGAGCGTACCACCGAGGCGAAGAAGACCGAATCAGCGACAATGGTCTATATCACCCCCAGCGGCCAGTGCTATCACAAGAAAGACTGCTCGCATCTGCACGGCAGTGAGTTGACGATCACGCTTGACGAGGCCAAGAAGCGCGGTCTCAGACCGTGCTCCCGATGCGAGCCCCCCGAATAGGGAACGGCCGCGCCAACCGCCGGTAAACGGCGGTTGGCGCGGCTTCCCGGCGATCGGCAAGTCCCGCAGCGCGGGAGACTGCTAGTACAAGTCGAGACGTTCGGCGTTGGCAACCAGGGATACGGGATCAATCGTGACGATCAGCGCGTCGCCGCACTCGAAGTCGAACGGGTTCGTGTAGTACGTGTCGCTGATGTCGAACTCCCGTACGAAGTCGCCGAAGATGGGGTCAAAATCTTCCTCGGTGAGCATTTCGATTATGTCCACGCAGGGATACTCGAGCAGCAATGTCTCGCCGTCATAGACGAACACTCCCTGAAACTCACCGTCGACCAGGTACGTCATGTATACGTCATAGCCGGTGAGGTTCTCGAAACCGATCAGCGTTACGTTCGGCAGCTCTTCGTAAATGAGCTCCGTCGACACATCGACGATCACGTCAACCAACGTGTTGATCACGACGCTGTCTCCGCGGTCGATGAATGCGTCGGGCAGTTGGACGGTCCGGGGGTCGTCACGCTGAATGACATCCACCGAGTCGCCGATGAGTATTTCGATGTTCTCCAACTCGTCCAGAAACTCGTCCACGTCCAGATTGCAGCCGGCCAGCGCGAGGGCGCCGATGATGGTCATAATCAAGGTTGCACGCATGAAAACTCTCCAGTGGGTTGGGGGTCTGTATTTCAATATCAGCCAGCGGCAATGCTGGTCGCTGATTCTCCGTGGTGCTTAGCTCGGCCAGTCGGGCGCAACGTCCACACCAATCAGGGTGTGACCCGCACACGCACCTCGACTTCCGCGTACAGCCCGTCGAGCACGGTGGCGAAACGATCTTCGTCGCGCTCAGCCGCCGCAATCGCGACTTCAAACAACGTCTGGGCCCGCGCAACATCCGCTCGCGCGGCCAGCAGATCAGCGTGCGCGTTGCGGATTTCGTTTTCGATGTTGTACGCGGTCGCGCCCGAGCAGTTCCTGACGCCGCGCTCGCAATCACTGCGCAGATCGTGAAGCTGGCGGACGTAGCTCTCCAACCGTTCTTCCCGCTCTTCCAATTGCTCCAGCCGCGCAGCACTGAGCAGAACATCCGTGTCTTCGTAGAAACTGCTCTCCCGCGCGACGTACAGCATGACGTCGTCCAGATCGACCGGCTCGTCGTAGTCGCGCAGGCCGCCGACAAACGTCGCCCACACCTTCAGCGCCTCCGGGCGGCGCCCTTCACGGAAGAGGCGGATCACCGAGTGTAGATGATCACGCCGCGCCGGCGGAAAACGCTCGATGATGATCGGCGAAACTCGCGCGCTGCGGACGATCACCTGACGCGTCTCCACGCGCCGTCGAACGATCGGCGTGCGCTCGACCACGCGTACGTGGCCGTAGTCGCGATGCGTGCGCACATACCTCTTCGGCGTGCGAACTCCGGGGCGTACCGGCGTCGTCTGGACGACCGTGCCGCGCGGCTTGACCGTTGTGCCCGGCGGTTGCGTCACCGGTCGCTTGCTCTGTGCCGCTCCCTTGGTGGCGGTGGGCTGTTTCCTGGTCACTTTTGTCTGGGCGGCGGCCTGCGCCACGCCAAACGCCATCATCGCGCCGGCGAACGTGAGAGCCAGCGTCCATCTGGACAACTTGTGATTGAGCATTCCGTGCCTCCGCAGCGGGTTGAGTGTTGTCTAAACTCCGGCATCCGGTCCATTCGCGCCGTGCCGGATACCACATAGCGGAAGTGATTCTATCATGCCCCTGGGTGAACGGTCGATCGGACACGGGAAGAAAAACCCCATAACACCGCTGCGGGGCGATCCCGCCCGGCGTCACGGCGTCACGCGGATTCTGACAGGACGTTGCGAAGCACAGAAGCAACCGTCACGGCGCGAGCCGCACCAGGTGAAGACCTACCGTGGAGCCGTGTTGGAACCGGTTGCAGCGCTGCGCCGGTGTCAATCGTCAACCAGCAACAGGTAGCTACGGCGACTGAGCGTGCCTTTCAGCATGGTGCCGCGCCGGTCAATCCAGATTGCCTCGCGCACCTCGGTACCGCGGCGGACCTCGAATTTCCAGGTCTTCTGCATTTTCCCGTCGTACTCGATCTGTTCCTCACCGACACAGACCAGGGTGTTGCCCCAGCTTATGCGCGCGTCCTGGAAATCCAGGCGATTGAACTCAAACTCGACGCCGGCTTTCTGGGGCATCAAGGCGGCCAGTCGGTAGATCCCGAAATGTGACACCACCGGCCCCGACGGGAGCGCCCGCGAAATCTCCTCGTCCTTCGTCCGACCGGTCATGCGACCGTCTTCGAACGTGAGATCGATAGACGGCCCCGGCGGATTGGCGTCGAGAAACTCCGCCTTCACCTTCCACGCGGTCAACACCTTCGGGTCCGTGCAGTACGTGTCAAAGCGGAAACGCCGTTGCTCGCCATCCTCTGACCAGGTCGCCTCATCGGTCATGCGCAGCGCCTTCTTGCGATCCACGCGGTCGTTTTTGTGCGACATTACGACGGTGCCGGTCTTCTTGCCATTCTCGTACACGTCATACGTGCGCGAGCGCCAACGCGAAGCCAGCTTGCGCGGCGGCTCCAGCTTGGCCGGTGGACCGTGTTTGATCTGCTCTCCCCCGCGATCACCCTGCACGTTCCAATCCTCGCGGAGAACCTTGCGGATCTCCGCCTCCAGGTCTTTGGCACTGCTCTCCATACAACACACGGTTCCGCGACGATCGAGCACGAAGACCGCCGGTAGTGACTTCACATCAAAAGCCGCGGCGGTCTGGCCATCGGCGTCAACGACGACGAATCGTCGCCGGGCCTGCTCTTCGGCAAACCTGGGGAGATCATCGGGGTCGCCGACAAAAATACTGCGGACAAACAAATCGCTGCGCCAGTATGCCTCGTGCAGGTGCATCACAAGGTCGAGGTCGCTTTTTGCGGAGCGCTTGGCATCCCAGAAATGGAGCAGGACGGCCTTGTTGCCCCGCAGGCTCAGCGGTCGCCCGGCGGACCATGTGCCTTCCTCCTGCACACGTACACTCCCGACGTCTCCCTCGTAGGTAGCCTGCGATTGCTCCTTCTCATCGCCGCGAACATCGGGCTGGGCCACGGCTGCCGCACCAGTCAACAGCAGGACGATCACACCGGCACATCTCATTGGCTGAAACCTCCGATCAGAAACCCGAGCCTAATGGCTGGGGCTTCTCCCGCGTTCGCATAGCGTCCGACTCGGGAGTCGGGCGCCACGCATTGCTGCAAAACGCCCTACTCACGTCCGCGCGTGAACGGCCACTGGGACGGATCCAAATCCGCGAAGCCGCCCGAATCAGACCAGTCGCCGCACACCGGTCGGCCCTTGATCGGGTAGCGGTCGAGCTGCCAGCGGGCGCCGCGCGCCAGATATGCCCCATTTGCGCGCGACAACCCCATCGCCTTCAACTCGTTCTCGTCGTAGGTGGTTCTCTCCATGTCTTTCATTTTTACGCAATGTCCATCGCCGAACGCCACGTTGGCCACGACGTCATGCCCGTGCCAGCTCTGAAGGCTCTTGAGCTGACGTCCGGACTTGCGCAGGTCGGCCGTGGCGTGTTCGAAGAAAACCGGTTCGGCGAACAGCACCTCGCGCGCCGCGAACACAACGCTGCTGCCCCACGCACCAAGCGACAGTGCCTCGCCGTTGTCGCGGTATAGCGCGTGCAGGTTGGCGCGATAGCTGTTCCCGAGCGTGTCATAGCATGACTTCTTGGCGTTGCCACGCGGCGACCATTGCACCAGCGGACTGCGCGGATAGCCGGTATCCGACGGGCAGTGGTAAAAGGGTGTGTCGAGCTCTTCGACGTCGGTATCGTCCGCGACTTGGGGGTAGTTCATGAGCGTCAGGCCGCGCGTCTTGATCGCATACGCCGCACCGCGCGTGCCCTTCCCCTGGTTCTTGACGTCGTTGAGGTAGATCTTCCGCGCACCGAACAGTCGCATGGGCTTGGTTGCGGAGCGTCCGCCATAGGCAAATGCGTGGACCGTCTTCCACATCCACTCATCGGACGGTTGCTGCATTTCGGGGCGGATGGGGATGACAGACTCGTTGTAGTCGTTGCCGTAGATCATCGCGGCCACGGCAACTGAGTGCAGATTCGCCAGGCAGGTCGCGGCCTTGTCATCTTCCCGCGATGTCTGAAGCGCCGCACCGAACAACAGGATCAACAGCCCCGTGCAGGCGGCAACGGCGATCAGCTCAACGATGGTTGTCCCCCGCCGCGCCGCGGATTTCGGCAGAACGCGGGCATCCCGGCAGCAATATCCTGACATTGGCAACACCCCTTCCCGATCTCCGGGTGCGGCTATCCGAATCGGCCGCGTTCGCGCGGCTCGTCACCTACGGGCTTGGTTTTGAACAGCGGCTTCTGAAGCTGATCGATATAACCCTTCTGCTGGAAGAAGTTCAGCGTGTCTTCGATGGTCTTGAAGACACGCGTGGCGGTTTCGGTGATGAACGGCGAAGGTTCGGCGGCGGGTTGCCAGACGACATACACCTCTTTCGTACCCTCATACGCGTGCTGCAACTCGCGTTCGACGCCGGAGGACAGGCCGGGTTTGCCGTTGGGCAGTTCGGGCACAAAGCTCACTATCATGTCGGACTGGTCGATGAGCTTGAAGTCGCGCGCGTATATCTGGGCGTCAATGTCGCGCGTCACGCTGACCACTTCCGCCACGTTGAACACCACGTCAGTATCGTGTACTTTGAGCGTGAAGGTCGATTCGCCCCGCTTTTCGGCGGCGGCGGCCTCGAACAGCAGGCGTTTCTCATCCAGGTCACCCGGGTCGAATGTGATGAAGTGCTCGCTGAGAGCCGCGCGAAAGGCGTCGATCTCCGCCAGCGTGTCGGGCAGGTCCATTACGTGCGTCATGGGAAAAGACGGGTATACACGCTTGGTGTCCGGCTTGTAGATCAACCGGTGCAACGCCTGGGCGGCGCTGTCGTCCAGTCCCCGCGCGAACACGTAAAAACAGCCGTGCCCGCGAATCGCGTGGGCCAGGATCTCGGTCGCCAGGATCTCCTCTTCACGCCAGACCATGATGTCCTTTAGCGAGTGGGCCACGTCATGCTCGCGCATCAGACGCTCGTGTACCGCATCGACGTTGTCGACGAGCGTGATGTACAGATCGGCGTCGAGGGCCTGCATGTGATCGTGGTCAAACGCCGGGAACAGCCCGTGTTTCCAGCGGAAGGCCGCATGCGTGTTGACGATGGCGAACTCGTGCTGATCGACCTCGGCCAGCACTTCCTTGAACACCGAGCGGCGGATGGAGTGCAGCCGGGCCAGCGGCAGATCGAGGATCTGCCCCGCGCGCACGTCCGGCGCGTCGGCGTACATCATGTCGCCGATGTGAAAGACGCGTGCACTCTGGCCATGCCGCTCGGCCAGCTCGCGGACGCGTTCGAGAAAGGGCTTCTTTTCGACCCCCACCTGGCCGGTCACCACGACGCGGCGACCACCCTGTCGGCGACGGCGAAAAAGCGGTTCCGATGCGTTCATTCTTGACATTCTATCAGCGCCTCCAAGGTCGACCTTGACGCTTAGGCCGATATGCTCGTATATTGAGGGGTCATCGGTTCGGATGCAATGCGGCCGACCCGAATTGCCTTCGCGGATGTGGCGGAATTGGCAGACGCGCTGGCTTCAGGTGCCAGTGGGCATTACGCTCGTGGAGGTTCGAATCCTCTCATCCGCATGCGAAAACGCCAACGGGCGGCCGGAGCATATCCGGCCGCCCGCTTTTCTGCGCGGCGTGTGCAAGCCGTCAGCGGTCAGCAATCAGCTTTCAGCCTGGTGCCATGCCTGGTGCCATGCCGACGGCTGTTCGCGTCGGCATGTTCTTCAGCATGACAGGTTGTCTCCACCGATACCGTCGTTGCCCAGGTTCACTGATCAGCGGCTATGGCTTTCCACAGCCTCTCAAACTCCCCCAAGAGGTTCTCAAACGCCTGGCGCTCGGTCTTGAGTCTCGAGTGATCCACCGCATCATTGCTTGTCCACGCGCTCGCCAGTTGCTCCTTGCGAGTCGTGGTCTCACAGGCCCCGTAGACATAGCCGGTGCGGACATCAATGAGGATTGCGGATGCGGTCGTCGTCACGCGCACATACATGTTTGGAGAGAGACCCAGCGAAATGACTGATAGCGGGCGCAGGGCGTCACCGACGAAGAAATCCGTGTCAAAGGTGTACAGCATGAGCATGTCGGCGTGCAGCGACGCCGCAGCCTGCCTGAGTTGCCGATCCGACTCCAATTCATCGCTGAGCAGCAATCTGTTGAGCGGGACGACCTGCGTGATTTCGGGAAGCTCGGCAATGCGATCAAAGTCCTCTTCCGTCTCGACGTCACGCACCGTCACGACGCTGAAGCGACCGCGACCGTATCCTTGGGCCGTATAGGACCGATAATGGGGTGCTTGCACACGGGCGACCGCGAGATGGACGGGAAAAGGTGAAGCGGGCTTGCGATCAAGGATCGCCTTGATGTCATCGTCGGCGAAGATGGCGAAGTCGGCGCCGCCCCCAGGCGTTCTGTACGGAGTAGCACATCCGCTCAACACGACGAGCGCGCAAAGTAGCCAGAGACCGTTGAACACTCGGATACCACGCGGTCGCAACATGGTTGCACCTCCCTATGCGAGCGGTCGTTGGCCATTCTAGTCACGGCTCCATCGCGCGTCGATTGTGGGCACAGAAGGCCCCACGTATGACGAACGCTACGTGACGGGGTGAGAAGACGCCGCCGCCCACGGTGACAAATGGTAGCGTGCGTCTCGAGGTGCGGCACCTACGAGAACCGGGCGAATACGGCTATACTTCTCGCTTCCGACCCGCGGGGCACGACGCGACTAACGGCGCGGCCGCGGGTGTTGCCAGCATTGGTTGCCCCCATTTCAACCGGGAAAGGACGCTCAATGGTAGTAACGCTCGACGGTAATTCCCTCTCGATCGAACAGATTGTCGATGTGGCCCGTAACGGGGCCACGATCTGTGTTAGTGATGCGGCCCGCCACGCCGCGCAGCAATCGCGTGATTTTCTCGAAGATTGCGTCAGACGTGACATCGCCGTCTATGGCGTCACGACGGGCATTGGGGAGTTTGCGCGCATCCGCATCAGTCCGGAGCAATCCGCCGAATTGAGCCGGCGGATTATCTACAGCCACTCGGCCGGCACCGGCGAGCCATTCCCGGAGGATTCCGTGCGCGCCGCCATGACGCTGCGCGCCAACACGCTCGCCAAGGGCTATTCCGGCGTGCGTCTGAGCTTGATCGATACCGTGGTGGACATGGTCAACAAGGGCGTTGTGCCGTTTATTCAGGAGAAGGGTTCGCTGGGCGTGAGCGGCGACCTATCGCCGTTGTCGCAGTTCGCCGAAGTGGCCCTGGGCGAAGGCCGCGCGTTTTACAAGGGGGAGCTCATGTCCGGCGCGGAGGCGATGAAGAAAGCCGGCGTCAAGCCCACCGATCTGACCTACAAAGAAGGCCTGGGCTTGATCAACGGGTCGCAGATGATGACCGGCGGGGCGGCCCTGCTGGCGTATGATGCCGAGCGCGTGATCAAGAACGCCATGATCGCCGCCGCGATGACGCTTGATGCCCTGCGTGCCGTAGAGAAGGCCTTTGACCCGCGGGTACACGCCGTCCGCCCGCATCCCGGACAAAGCGCGGTGGCGGCAAACCTCCTGCGCCTGTTCGCCGACAGCGAGATCATGAAGGACAAGACCGGCAAGGTGCAGGACGGTTACAGCATGCGCTGCACGCCCCAGGTGCTCGGCCCGTCATTGGACACGCTCGAATACGTGCGGCGGATCGTCACAATCGAAGCCAACTCCAGCGCCGACAACCCTCTGTTCTTCGCGGGTGATGACGGAGAGTACTTCGCCGCCGGGAATTTCCACGGCCAGGGCGTCGGCCTGGCGGTCGATTACCTGTGCATCGCCATGAGCGAGACGGCCAACCTGTCAGAACGCCACACCAATCGTCTGCTGAATCCCACCCTCTCCGGTCTGCCCGACTTTCTGGTCGAGGGCAAGGGGCTCAATTCGGGACTGATGGTGGCGCAGTACACCGCCGCCGCGCTGGTATCCGAAAACAAGGTGCTCTCGCACCCGGCGAGCGTTGACTCGATCAGCGTCTCGGCCGACCAGGAGGACCATGTGAGCATGGGGCCGATCGCGGTGCGCAAGTGCGGCGAGATACTGCGCAACGTGCGTGCCGTGCTGGCCGTTGAGATGATGGCGGCGGCCCAGGCCATCGACTTTCACCACGGAAAACGGCCGGGCAAAGGTACGGCGATCGCGTATGACCTTATTCGCGAGCGCGTGCCGCACCTGGAGGACGATCGGGTGCTTTATCCCGACATCGAGGCCATCCGGCAGCTCATCGAGAGCAACGAGCTGCTCACCGCGGTGGAAAGCGCCGTCGGACCGCTCACGTGCGCTCGTGACGTGGATTTGCCGATGCCCAACGTGAGGCTGTAGCGGCTGTAGCGATCACGGCAGGTCTCGCCGCGCTCGACCTACCCTACATTAGCTACGGCCGCCACTGGGGGCGGCCGCTTCGACTGCGCTCGTCTTGTTCGGTATTCGATTTACTCGTGGCGCAAGGCGTCGATCGGGTGGATAATGGCGGCTTTGAACGCCGGGATAATCCCGAAGAAGATCCCCACGCCGGCGCTGAAGCCGAGCGCCAGCAGGACCGACCAATAGGGTACATCGGCCTTGACCATGCCGGGGTAGAGCGAGCACATATGCACAATCCCATAGCCGAGCGCGATTCCGATCGCGCCGCCGACGGTTGACAGCACAACGGCCTCGGTCAGGAACTGGAGCAGGATGTCGCGTCTGTGCGCTCCGACGCTCTTGCGCAGGCCGATTTCTCGCGTGCGCTCGGTGACGGACACGAGCATGACGTTCATGATGCCGATGCCGCCGACCAATAGCGAAATGCTGACGATGCCGGCCAGGACACTGGTGGCCACGGTGCGAATCTGGTTGAACTGCTGAAGAATCTGGTCCTGCTTGAAGATGCCGAAGTCGTTGGCGTCGCCGGGCTTCAGGCCGTGTCGCTCGCGGAGCACACGCACCATCTGCACGCGGGCCTCGGTGATTTCGTGCTCGCTCTTCGCTTCGACATAGAAGGCGAGGTACTTGCGGCGCCAGGGGTACAGCTTCAGCGCTGTGGTGTAGGGGATGACGACCAGTTCATCCTGGTTATCGCCCATGAAAGAGCCCTTGGCTTCCAGCAGGCCGATCACCTGAAATCGCTGGCCGTCGAGATGCACGTAGTCGCCGACGATTGACTCGTCGCATTCGAGCTTGCGCAGCACCTCGCGCCCCAACACGCACACCCACGTCCCCGCATCAACATCGACGGCGGCAAAGAAACGTCCGGCGTCGGGATAGAAATTGCGGATGTGCTTGAAGAACTCATTCGTACCGCGCATCGTGACGCCGGTCAGTTGCTGACGCCCGTACTCGACCGACACGCCGCCGAAAATCACCGGCGACGTGTAGCGGATCGATTCGACGCCGGCGTCCACGGCGCGAATGTCTTCGATGGTCATCTCTGCCGGTCGCAGATACTCGCCGCGCGGGCCGCGGATCCACTCGGGATAAACGACCATCAGGTTGGTGCCCAAGCCGCGCAAAAAGCCGGTCACGTGATTGCCGAACCCCTCGACCAGCGACACTACCGTGATGATAGACATCACCGCGATGATGATGCCGAGCACAGTGAGCAGCGAGCGCACCTTGTTGGCCCAGATCTGCACCAGGGCCGTAATCACATTACCGATCGCCGCCCCGATGCGGTCGGGAATGAACAGGAAGGCGCTGAACAGGAGCTGAGCCGTCTTCATGGTGCTGACACCGCAACATCGACGAGCCCGTCTGTCTCGTCCACCACATGCCCATTGCCGCTGTCCGACACAATCCGGCCATCCCTGAGTTTGATGGTCCGGCTGCAACGCCGCGCGATTTCGTCCTCGTGGGTGACAACAATGATGGTCTGGCCGTCTTCATGCAGCCGATCGAAGATATCCATGATCTCCTCGCCGGTCTGACTGTCGAGATTGCCCGTCGGCTCATCGGCGAGAATGATGTCAGGTTGTTGCGCCAGGGCGCGGGCGATGGCGACGCGTTGCTTCTGGCCGCCCGAAAGCTGGTTGGGCCGGTGGTGGGAGCGATCCAGCAGGTTGACGCGTTTCAAGGCGTCAATCGCGCGTTGCCGACGATGGCGCACACGCGTGTAGCTCAAAGGCAACTCGACATTCTTGAGGGCGGTCGTGCGCGGCAACAACTCAAACGACTGAAAGACGAACCCGATGCGCTGTCCGCGGATGCGCGCCAGCTTGGATTGCGATAGCCTGGCCACGTCTTTGCCCCCTAACCGGTAGATGCCGCGCGTGGGGATATCGAGACAGCCGAGGATGTTGAGCATCGTGCTCTTGCCGGAACCTGAGGCCCCCATGATGGCGACATATTCGTTTTCACGGATGGTCACGGTTGTGCCGCGCAAGGCGTGTACCAGTTCGGTGCCGACGCGGTAAATCTTGTGCAGGTCGACGAGTTCGATTACCGGTTTGGCGGGGGCATCATTGTGATCGACCATGATCATCCCCCACCGCCCGCAGTGGAATCGCCGACGTCGTCAGCCGCCACCGTTTCGGCCGGCGCGTCGGCGGAGTCCGTCACTTTCTCTTCCTCGCCCTCCACCTCGTCCTTCTTGGCCAGGGCCGTCTTGGATTTTTCGGTGAGCTTGACCGGAGTACCTTCCTTGATCTGGTCGAGGCTGCGGAATGGACCGGTGATCACCGTGTCATCGGCGGTCACGCCCGCAACGATTTCCACGCCGGCGGCATCGTTGATCCCCGTTTCAACCAGGCGTGGATAGGCCTTTCCGTCCTCCATGCAGTAGGCCACGCGCACGTACTCGGCCGCTTTCCGCGATTCCTCCTCGTCGGCATCTGTCTGCCGCGCGTCGAGCTTCTCGATCAGCTCGTCCGGAAGATCACGGCGTTTGCGGTGGACCACGGCTTGCACCGGGACCACCAGGGCCTGCTCCCGGCGCGAGACCTCAATCTCTACGCTGGCGGTCATGCCCGGTTTGACCCGCCGATCCACACCCGTAATCAGCACCAGCGTTTCGAAGGTGACAACATCGCGGCCGGCCTGCTTGGTGCCCTTGGTGCCGACTCGGAATACCTTGCCGGGTATGCTGCGGTGCGTGTCTGACTGGAGATAGATGCGCGCGGGCTGATCGGTGGAGACCAGGGCGGCGTCTTCCTCATCCACGCGGCAACGCACCTGCATCTTCGACAGGTCACTGATCACCATTACCCGTGTGCCGGGGTTGTTCATCGTGCCCGTGATGACGACTTCGCCCTCTTCGGCGAAGCACTGCGACACAATCCCGCTGATCGGCGCGCGGATCACGGTGCGTTCCAGGTCTTCGCGCGCCGACTGGAGCAAGGCCTCGGCCTCGACCAGCTCCTGCTTGCTCATGTCGACGGTCGCCCGGGCGTTTACCAGCGCGGTCTGGTAGTCGGCCAGCTCGCGCCGCGATGTCGCGTGAATCTCGCGCACGCGCTGGAGATATTCCCAGTCGCGCTGGGCTTTCTCGAGATTGGCTTCGGCCTGGGTGATCATCGCCTCGAGCTTGGCGACGTTGGCCTGCCTGGACAAAACCCGAGCCTGGTAGTCGGCGTCATCAAGCCGGCACAGCAGGTCCCCCTTCTCCACCTGATCGCCTTCCTCCACCGGCATTTCGAGGATCTTGGCGACGACCTCCGAACTTATGTCAACCTCGTCGAAGGCCTCGACCTCGCCGGGGGCCTGGACAGTGCGAATGATGTCGCGCTGCTCGGGGTGTTGAGCCTCCACGAACACGTCCGGCTCCGGCGCGACGTGCAGCACGCTCTTGCCGTCGTCATTGCGCATCCGGTCGTTAAGCAGGTAGATCCCGCCCACCGCTACGACCAGGGCGACCAATCCGAGCACTGTTTTCATGACGTGACTCCGATACATCTGTGCGGCGCAGCGCGGTCGTTCATGCGCCGGGAGAAGCCGATGCGGGTGCCATGCTCGCGGCGGCGGCGGCGGCCAGTCCCGCACGCGTCCCCGCCCCAATCAACCAGCACAATACGCACACGCTCCAGGCCCGCCAGCCGCGCAGTTGCGCGGTCGCCGACAGGCCAATCAGGATCACCAGCCAATACCAGATCCGAAACGGATCCACCGCGGTCAGCAGCCCGGCCACCGCCGCGGTCTGCTGTGGCGCCACTCCTTCCGAGCCGGTCAACATCGGGGCGAGCAGTGCGGCGGATGTGTCCACGTCGAGCGTGCGAAAGCTCAGCATCAGACCCAGCACGGTGATAAGTCGCAGCAGATCGATGAAGCCGGCGAAGACGCAGATTGTCAGCAAGGTGTGCCATTCGGTCTTGCGCCCGGTAAGCGCCACCACGCCGTACAGCACCGCCGCCACTAACAGCACGTTGGCAAGCGCCTTCAGCGGTTCGGCCGCGACGACCTTGATGTTGGTGAGCAGCTCCCAGAACTCTCCCATTTTGCGCTGCTGCGCATACATCTCGCGCAGGGCGGAACGCTCGACCACGTCGCGCTGCTCGCTGTCGAGCGCGGCTATTCGCGCATCCACCCCGCGTCGGACCTCAAGTTCGATTAACCCGGTCTGCACCGTGGCCGCGCCGAGCAGGGTCACGGCGGTCAGCAGGATGACCAGCGGCCAGGCGTAGGCGCCCACATCCTCGGCCCGCGCAAACAGCCGCCGTGGCGCGACGAACACGAGCGGGATATCGCGCGCACCAATTGCTCTGGCCACCGCGGGTGCCGGTATCTCCGACAATGTGACGTCCTCTTGAAACGCGCGCCGCCGGTTTATACGCGACGACGCAATCCAGCCTGCAATGTAGCGCCCCACCCCGCGCGTGCCCATTATAGCACAACTGTTATTTTATACACACATCGGGCTTCGCCGCCGTGGCGTCGCCCAGGCTGATCTTCGCTGTGCGCCCGGCGATATTCGAGCCGACTCGACAACAATCGACAAAACCGGAGCAGGGCCGAGGCCGGGTCAGGGAGGTGTGGCGGCCCCGGTAACCTGTGACGCGTGGCCAACCTTGTGCCCCCGACGGTGTCCACAATGTTGTCTGGCCATGTTACGCTCTGAGCGCTGGCTCAACGGAAACGGACGTAGCATCAGTTCCGACCAGGTGTGGACAAAGAACCGCAACAGGAGACTCACGATGACTGGAGCATCGGCAAAGCTGTGCGCGGGTATGTTGTTGATCGTTTCTATCGCGGGGTGCGCCACAAACGCCATCACCGGCGACAGCACGCGCCACGAACAGATCTATCACGGAGTTGTCGGAATCACCGGCGCTGACCACGAGATCACGATCGAGAAGGGCTCACAAGTGCCGAAGCTCTCGATCATGGGGGCGGATAATAGCGTCTTCATTCAAGACGGGGCCGTCGTCGAGAAAATCGAGATCGTCGGCGAGGACAATGACGTGTCATGCCCGGTCGGGCTGGTGTTCGAGTTCACGCAGATCGGCGAGGACAACCGGGTTACGCACCGGCGCTAGCACCGGTCCCGCGGGAGGCGTCGCGGGGGGCGTGCTACATATCCGCGTGGCGTACTACGTGTCCGCATAGCATGTAACGGCCGGCGCCTCGCCGGACGCCGTACATTGGAAGCGCTGTCTACGCAGACGGCCTGCGAGGCGCAGGCCGCTACAGCGCGATACGCGCTAAACGGTCGAACATTACATGTAACGGCCGGCGCCTCGCCGGCCGCCGTACATCGGAAGCACTTTCCACGCAGCCGGCTGGCACGGCGGTCACCGGCCGTTGATTAGGTGCGTGATGCCGAGCAGGTCTTCGAACTCGTAGTCGGGTATGTGCGTGCCGACGTCGTGTATGCGGTGCGCGCGGTTGAGCCAGCCGCTGCGGATGCCGGCTTCGAGGGCGCCACCGACATCGCTGTGCAACGAGTCGCCGACGTGGATCACGCGCTCGCGACTCCAGCCGGTGAGGTTCAATGCCGCCTCGAAGATCCGCGGTTGCGGCTTGTAACACCCGACCTCGTCCGACGCCACGACACCCGCCACGTTGACCTCCCGCCGCCGCAGTGCGACATCCAGGTCGTCGCGATCGGCGTTCGATACGATGCAGATCGGCAGTGGAAACTCCGCGAGAAATTGCGGCGCTTCGGGCTGCAAGGGCGGGTCGCGCCAATAGGCGGTCAATCTCTCGACGTAGGGCCGCGGATCAACCTCCACGCCATACTCGCGCATGGTCATGACGAGCGATTCGGCCTCGGTGTCAAAGAGGTTCTTGAAGCGTTCGTCATTGAACGTGTCGAGACACGCAAAAAAGCGGTCACCCCAGCGAATGCTCAACTCGTGTGCGGTCAGTGCGACGCCCGTGTCCGCCACGATCTGCCGACAGGTGGTTTCGACGGCCATTCGATCGCCGGTCGTCAACGTCCCGTACATATCCAGGAATATGCCGTCGAGTTCTGAAACCTGTGGGCACACGGGCTGCTCCGCCGTCTTGCCGGCTGCTAGCGCACCGCATCGATGGCGGCTTTGAATCCGGGCAGAGACCGCTCGATAGTCTGGCGATCCACACAGTAGGCCAGCCGCATGTGGCCGGCGCGGCCGAAACCGCGGCCCGGTACGGCGAGGATCTTCTGCTCCAGCAAAACGTCAATGAACTTGGCGTCGTCCGCAAGCGGCGTTTTGGGAAACGCGTAGAGCGCGCCTTGCGGCACCGGCAGCTCATAGCCGAAATCCACCAGTGCGCCGCAGAGCAGGTCGCGGTTCTCCTTGTATGTGCCCACATCACACAGCGCATCGGCGCACAGCGCAATCGCGCGCTGGATGATGGCCGGTGCGTTCACGAAACCCAGTGTCCGGTTCAGCATGGTCATCGCGTTTATCAGCAACTGGCGCTCCGGTATCGCCGTGGGTAACGCTATGTACCCCAGGCGCTCGCCCGGCACGCTTACGTCTTTCGAGTAGCTGGATACGACGATGGCGCGGTGATAGTGGGCAGCCGGCGTCGGACACCTGCTCATGTCGAACACAACGCGCCGATAGACATCGTCGCACACCATGTAGATCGGCCGGGTATCGCTGTCGTGCCGCGACAGCAACTCGCCCAGGGCCGCGAGATCAGCGTCGGGGTAGACCGCGCCGGTGGGGTTGTTGGGTGTATTGAGCAGAACCGCGCGTGTCTTGTCGGTCAGCGCCGCGTCGATCGCCGCAAGGTCGAGCTGAAAGTCGGGCTTGGTCTCCGCGACCACCATGCGGCCTTGCGCCTGCTCGATATAGAAGCGGTACTCGGGGAAGAACGGCGCCAACACGATGACTTCGTCACCGGGGTCCAGCAGGGTCCGCATCACGACATTGGACGCTCCAGCAGCGCCCGTTGTGAGGATCGTGCCGGCGGCGTCAAACGCCATGTCGTATTCGCGGGACAAAAACGCCGCCACCGCCGAACGCGCCTCGTCAAACCCGGCGTTGGGCATGTAACGATGAGCCGCGGGGCTGCGCTCGGCCACGACGGTGGCCAAGGCGTCAAAGAACTCCGCGGGTGGAGCGGCGTTCGGGTTGCCCAGTGAGAAGTCCTGGACATTCTCGGCGCCGAATTCGGCCTTGAGACGCCGCCCTTTCTCAAACATCTCGCGAATCCATGAGGCGGCGCTCATGTCGTCAACCAGTTTTCGAGCGACGGCCAGCTTGTTCATCGGGGCCCTTCTCCAATCATCGAGATCTCGATTTGCCGCTGACAACTTACTGTCTGGCGGCCGGCTTGGCCAGAGTGCGCGATCGCCCGGGCGGACCTTCGGGCAGGTCAGGGCTCCGGCGCGCGGTCATCGTCACGCTCGAATCCGCCGAGCAGTTCATCGAGCCGGCGTTCAAGCGCCTCCAGCGTGTCCTCGCGAATCTCCTCTTGCTCGGCGATGATGTTTTCGAGCAGTTCGACCGCTTCGCGATAGCCCTCCCGCTCCAGCATATTCTCGAGCACCGCGTCCATGCGCGCGACGATCTCGTCTTGGCCGGCGTGTACGCGCTCAAGCTGTGCCGGTCCACGGGATTGCGTGATCTCGGTCGCCGCCGCCGGTATCAGATCGCCGGCCAGCTCCGCCAGCGGCGCTGCAATTCGCGTGCCGATGCGAAGCTCATCCGCCGCGCGCGCGACGCGGCTCGTCCGCATTTCGGCCAGTATCGCCCCGAAATCTCGCTGAAAGGCATCACAGCGACCGGCGTGCCACTCCTGGCGCCGACCCTGAGCCGCAAGCCTGGACAACACATCTGGATCACCCGCGTCGGTCTCCGCCAGGATGCGCAGGACGGACTCACGCAGCGCCCGCTGTGCCGCCACAAGCTGCTCGAACTCGCGCCTGAGGGTCAACTCGCGCTTGACCAGCGCGCTAAGAAAATCCTCGCGCGACAGCACCTCCAGACGCGCGACCTTCGAGCGCCCCACATTGGGCCCAAGCGGGTCGAAGTCAGTCGCCTCGGCCGCAAGTTGCAGCACGTCGCCCGGCGTGGTGGCGAGCGTGGCAACATCGAGCGGATACACCTGGGCAAACGCACTGGCGCCCGGCCCGAATTCACTCAGCTCAAACACGGTCTCGGGCAGGCGCGCGCTCTGAACCGTTACGGCGGCCGTCGCGAGGCCGTACGTGTCTTCGAATGATACGGCCAGGTCAAGCCGGGCCTGCGGCGTGATGTACTGGCCGACGTCGAGCAGTTCGAGGCGCGCCGTTGGCGGAGTGTCCGGCAGGACTATGATGCTCAGCGGCACGGGGCGCACGTTTTCAAGGCCGTGTTTGTCACGTATGTCGAAGGCGTAGCTTCCGGCGTCAGGCGACGGCAATGAAACCGTAACCCGATCCGTACCGGCCACCACACACGGCACCCTGTCGCCGCCGCCGACAAGCCACGCCTCGGCGACGGGTTTGTTCGTGGTGACCATGAGGTCGAGCCACCCCCCGCGGAGAATCTCGATCGTCGTCTGTTGTGAGGTGACCATCGGGTCGAGGCCTGTGTAATCGGGCGGTGTGACGCGCGCGGTAATGTGGATTATGCGTGGGCGATCGACAACCTCGACATGGTGGTCAGGCGTGTGTTCATCGCCGCCGGTGATTGAAAAGGACACGCTCTCGGTCACCTGTCCAAGCGAGCCCTGCAACCGGTTTCGGCCGACACGCTTGAGCGGCACAGCACCGCGCTGTCCGCCTGGCGTCCACCAGTCCAGCGTGGCGGTGCGCGGCATGCGTCCGGTGACATTGGCGACGATTTCCAGCTCGTCGCCGCGAGCGTGTGCCCGGTAGCGTGCCTGGTCAAAACCCAGCGGATAGATGTGGGTCTGGCGCGGCCACGGCACGCTCTGTAGCAGCCAGTTGCGCGAGAACCAGATGCGCACAGTTGCCGGCTGAAAGCCGATTGCCAGCGCGACGAGCGTACAGATTGCCAACAGGCCCAGCGCGCGCCGGCGTGCGCGTCGATGATTCAGCACGGCGGAGAATTGTACCTGCCGGGCCGCCGCACACGCCTCGGCGACCACGGCCGCCACCAGCGCCGGCGCGCGGGCGGCACTACCGGCGTCGTTGCCCGCGGCAAACTCCACGCCGGTGGTGAGGCGGTCCTGCAATTCGGGATAACGCTGATCAACGATGCCGGCCAGGCGCGCTATGCCAAGCGGGATTCGCAGGCGCCGCACGAGCGCGCGATAGGCCACCCACAGCCAGAGTGCGGCAATCACAAGATCCAGCACCAGGCGCTGATCGAGAGACAGTCTGAGCCACCGGTCAAGCAGGAGCTGCGCCGCAACCACCGCAACCATCACTACAGAGAGCTCCCCCAATCCGTCGAGCGCGAGATAGAGCCGACAGCGTGTCCGCAACCGCGCCAGCGGGCGCATCAGGTCGTGATCAGCGTGATGTGGCGGCAGGCCGGCCGGTGTCGTGCTCACAGCAACTGGTTCCTCCGGCGCAGAGTCCACTCGGTACCCAGTAACGCTGCAAGCAAGGCAAGCACCCAGGGGTTATCCCACAGATCGCGTTCGCGACCACGGTCAACGTGAGTCTCGGCCGCCGACTCGATCAGCTCCGGCAGGTCCACCGCTTCGGCGAGCGACATAAACCGGCCGCCGCCGCGTGTGGCGAGCTGCTCCAATGCCGCGGCCTGCATTGCCAGCGCGCGCATTTCGATGTCCGGCCGTCGCACGCGAAAGTGCTTTACCAGCGCGTCGCTCTGCCCTTCGGCTGGCGCAGCGCGCGGCAACGATATGCGGATCAGGCCGGAGCCCGCGCGGGGCGGCAGGAAGTGGCCCGAGTACCAGCCGGCTCGACCGGGGATTGCGCGCAGCGTCACCGATTGATCATCGCTACCCGGCATCTCAATCAGTGCGATGACCTGTGTCTCGTGCCAGGGGTTGAAGTGCTCATCCAGCAGGCGCGCCTCGATTTCCAGTGGCCGGCCGACGGCAACATCGTCGCGCGCCAGCGTGATAGCGCCGCGCGTGCTGGCGCTCTGCCGGCGGGCGTGCGCCAGGTAACGTACCAACTGGACCCAGAATCGATCGAAGTGCGGCTCGGCCGTCGCGCGCCAACGCCACGTGCTTTCTATCCCCATAAACGCGGTCCGCCCGGCGCCAACCGGCTGGAGCGCGAACAGCACATCATCCGGTTCGCCGGCGCGCTGGAGCAATGGCACGGCCAGCGGCTTCAGGCGGCCCGTCGGATAAGTCCACCACACACCGGGCAATGCCGCCCAGATAGCGGCATTTGTGGCCGGGTCGGCGGCCAGGGTGATCAGCGGATGTGACGCCGCCCCATCCGGCACCGCCAGCCGGCCAAGTCGCGTGCGGTAAGTTCCCAGTTGACCCAGGCGGTCGTCCGCCTCCGGGTCGGGAATCACCGGTAGCAGCCTGACAAGGTCGCGCATTCGGTCATCGTGCAGGAAACGGGGGGCATAGTGTTGGCCGGCCTGGTACAGCAGACCGCCGCCCAGTTCATCGACGAATCGCCGCACATTGGTAGGCCAGTCGGTCGTGATTGCGGCCGGGTCGGGATCGAGCAGCAAGACGACATCGTATGCAAAGAGCTCCTCAGGCGCTTCCGGGAGCCGGTCTATGCCCAGGTCGCCATCGCGGACGGCCTGCGCGTCGGCCGACTGGAGCAGACAGCTCAACTCGACCGTGCGATCGCGCTCCAACAGGCGTGTTATATAGCGGTACTCGTATGATGGTCGGCCGGCGACCAACAGCACGCGTAGCGGCTCGTCAAGCACGCGCACGACCAACTCGCGACGGTTATCGTCAGCGAACACCTCCTGCTCGAACGGTGTCACTGAAACCGCATAGGCCAGTTCTCCCGCGCTATCGGCATCCACCCTGAATCTCAACGGCTCCGGCGTCTGGGCGGCATCGAAGCGCACGCGCCGTGTTTCCAGATGCCGCTCGTGCGGCCCGGATTCGGAGAGCACAACTTCGAGGTCGGCCGACGTCACCCCCCCGGCGTCCAGGTCCACGCGAATCTCAAAGGGATCGCCGCGGCGGGCGATCGACGGACCAGCTAGACCCGTCATACGCACGTTTGGCGGCTCCGTGTCATCACCGACACCGACGACGTACAGCGGCACCTTGCGCACGCGCGCCAGTGACGCAATCTCATCTGCGCTCATGCCCTGGTTCACAATACCATCCGTGAACGCGACGATTGCCGCCATCGGCTGCCCCGCCGCATGCTCAACGGCGCTTGTGATGGCCAGGCCCAGGTCGGTGCGACCGGCGTCAGGCGGCGCCGCCGTTGTGTCCTCCACTCGCCGTCGCGCGGTTGCGGCGAAATCGTAGACCACTGTCTCGTTATTGCCGGCCAAGCGTCCGATCCACGCGCCGTCCGAGGCGCCCAGCAGAGCTTCGATGCGCGCACGCCGCGTATCCGCCTGCCCCACATCCGTTATGTCCATGCTCGCCGATGTGTCCACCAGCACGGCAACGCGGGCCGCGCGTGTTCGCTCAACGTACGTCACCAGCACCGGCCGTAGCGCGATTGTTGCCAGTAGCAGCACGACCGCGCAACGCGCGCACGCCAGCGTCAGGCGCAGGGCAACGCTCGCGCCTTCACGGTTCTCGCGCCGATACAGCCAAACGACGGCGTAGCACGCGAGCACCGTGACCGCCAGACCGATCAGTCGCGGCCAACCGGTCGGCACGGCGGCGAACTCGATGCAATCGCGACTCGTCTGTGTAACGTCGGCGAGCAAGCGCTGTCCTTATCTCAACCTGACTGTCCCGTGCAACGGGACCTCGTAGCGGCCTGCGCCTCGCAGGCCGTAGGCGCACAGTGGCGCCTTCTGTATTTCACGGCCGATGCGGCGCCGAGCGGCGCGCGCGGCCAAACCACCACGCACACAGGTGTTCCAGCATCAGCATAAACACGATTGCGATGACAAGTGCGCGCCAGATTTCACCGCGCGCTTCAATACTCCCATCCGGCAGGGTTTCATCGAGCGGGGCGATCACATGGGGCAGCCCCTCGACCATCGCTTCGAGCTCCTCAGAGGTGGCGACGCGTAGATCCGATTCGCGCGGGTCTATATTTACGCACAACGGCCGCGTTTCGACGCCACCGACCCGTGGTGCCAACTCAGCCTTGTAGGTGCCGAGTTGATCGGCAACCGGCCCCCTGAACAGTATGCGACCGTTCTCGATGATCCCGGCGTTCACCGCTCCGCCGGAAACCGCGGGCCGGGCCGGATAGGTTGGCGGCTTGAACTGCACGGAAGGATCGTAACGCGCCGGTGCAAGCGCGACCGCCAACTCATCTCCGCAAACCAGCGTTCCATTCGACTCGGAGCGGCGGGACAGATACTGCACCAGATCAAGCAGCGCAACGACATAGCTGCCATCGACCGATGCCGGCCAATTGTTCCATTCCATATCCGCGCTGGACGCGAACAAGGCGACACGCCCGTCGCCGATACGCCGCTCGATCAGCGCCGGCGTCTGCCGGTCATCAGTGAACCGCGCGAGGACCGTGGCGTCACTGGTGTCATCATCAATGCGGCAACGCGCGTAACGGCGAAAGCTCACGTACTCTGACAGCGCGTCGGAATCATCGGGGAAGCCCGCCGTCGCCGGGTGCGCGGCGGCACTGACCATGCCGATCTGCGCCCCCTCGGGAGCATCAACGATCTCCGTCAGTACTGCGGGCAGCAAGTCATGCCCGGCGCTGCCAAACGTGCGGTTAAGGGCGGCCGTGTCTTGCGCGTTGTCACCCAGGAAGAACGCCAGCCCCCCGCCGCTCTCCACGTACCGCCGCAACCTCGCGGCTGTGTCATCGGGCAGCGGGCCGACATTACATAGCAGAACACACGCCCATGGGTCGAGCTCCGTGCCGCTGAGCCGCTCGACGTCGATCACGTCCGGGCGAACTCCGGAGGCAAATGGCCCGGGTGGAGCCAGGGCCCGACGCAACAGATAGGCCTCATCGCGCCGCGCGTCGAGATCCGGCGCACCGTTGACCACCAGCACCGGTAGACAATCTTCCACACTGACCGCGAGGCCATAGCGGTCGTCGAGATCGAATCCGTCCGGCGCTTCGAGACCGCCGGACACCACAACATGGCCCGCAGCGGGAAAGCTCAATTCCGTCACCGTCTCGGCCATATCGCCGGGGTCGATGACCGGCAGCGGCATGGCGGGCAGTGGTTGATCATCAATCGATAGTTGTAGCACCAGCTTCTCGATCGGCCGCGCACCGTGATTGGCCACGCGAGTTCGCAGCCGCGCCGGGATGCCGGCGAGTGCATGGGGGCGTTCGAGCCGAAGCGTCTGCACGGAGATGTTGGCCCGCCCCGTTGAATCGGCAGTCAACATCAGGATGCGTGGTGCGCGATCGTCCAACGCGCGCAACGGGTGGAACACGGCCTCGCTCGCATCATCACCAATCCAGTCGCTGCGCTGGAAGTCAGACAACACGTAGATCGTGGTTCGATCGTATTGCTCGCCGGCGGCAACCTGCCCGGCGATTGTGCGCATCACGCGCGCCGGCGCGGCGCGCAGCGTGGTGGGCTCGAGTTGTTCGATCATTGTCCGCAACGGGCCGAGACGCTCGGCGGTCAACTGCTTCGGCGTCAATAGCGGCTCATCGGGTCGTGATGTACGGTAGACCGCAATGGCGCTGTCACCCGACGACTGACTGATCCAATCGACCAGACGCGTCGCGGCTGTTTGCAGGCGCTGGAAAACGGTCGTCGTCCCGCGCCGCAGTTGCGAGCTAGCCGAATCGTCGAGCACGATCACATGGCAGGTGCGTTGCGGACCCGCGAGCAGCGCGGCGCTGGCCCGGGTTTCGAAGAACGGCCGTGCGACCAGCAACGCCAGCAGCGCGATAACCAGGCAGCGCAAGGCCAGGAGCAACCACTGCGCCAGGTGCCGGCGCCGGCGACTCTCCCGCTCGGCCTCGAGCAAGAACTGCATCGCGGCCCATGGTTGAACACGGTACCGCCGGCGTGCGAGCCAGTGAATGATGATCGGCAGTGCGATGAGCCCCAGCCCGGCCAGCAGCAGGGGATTGACGAAGCCAAACGCGATCAGCGCCGGCGCCATCATCGGCTTCCCGCCCTTCGCCGTCCCCGGCGAGCAAGATAGGCACTGAGCACGCGGTCGAGCGGGTCTCGTGTGTTCACCGGCACGTAATCGGCGCCGTGCTGAAGGCAGGCGGCGCGGATGCGCACGACATGACGCTCAACGGCCGCGAGGTAGGACTCGCGCAGGCTCTGTGGATCGGCCAGCAGATGCCCATCGCTCTCCAATCCCTCGAACAACAGATTCTCGTGCATCGGCAGATGCCACTCGTCATCGTCCATGATGTGAAACACGATCAACTCATGTCCCGCATGGCTCAGATGTTCGACGCCCGTCACGACACGTTCCGCCGGCATCAGCAGGTCGGAGAAGAGCGCGACTATCGAGCGGCGGCGCAGCTCCCGCGCCAGACGGTGCAGCAGGGCTTCCACATCGGTCGGCTGGGCGGGCTGTGCGGCTTCGAGCATGCCGATCAATGACGCCAGATGCTGCGTGCCCGTGCCGGTCGGCAACGTCGCGCGAATATCGCGGTCAAAGGTAATCAGACCGGCGGCGTCCTGCTGGTGTATCAACAGCCACGCCAGGCTCGCGGCCAGACAACATGCGTAATCGAACTTGCTCAGCGGCCCGCTACCGTGCGACATCGAACCGCTGACGTCGAGCAGGAGCTGGCACGCCAGATTACTCTCTTCCTCGTACTGCTTGATGTAGAGGCGATCCTTGCGGCCGAACAGCCGCCAGTCGATGTGCCGCACGTCGTCGCCGGGCACGTATTGGCGGTGCTCGGCGAATTCGACGCTGTAGCCGCGATAGGCGCTGCGGTGCAGGCCCGAACGCGCGCCGGCCACAATCGTGCGCGCGCGGAGTTGCAGGCCACGGAGCCGCGCGACCGCGTCAGGAGTCAAGTACGGCGTCGAGGCCGGCATGGGCGTGCTCATCGAGATCGTCGGGACGCAAGTCCGCCACAACCGCGTCAATCAGCTTGTCCGCGTCATAGCCCTCAGCCTCGGCCGCGTAGTTCGTGATTATGCGGTGGCGCAAAACCGGCTTGGCCAGAGCGCGAATATCTTCGGTGGCCACATGCATGCGACCGTGCATTGCCGCCCGCGCTTTGCCGCCCAGTAAGAGAAACTGAACGGCCCGCGGCCCGGCACCGAACGTGACCATGCGCTTGACCAGCGCCCCCGAGCCGGCCTCGCGCGCCTCTTCCGGCCGGGTGCGCCGCACAAGCGTGAGCGCATAGTGGATGACTCGCGGTGCCGCCGGTATACGCCGCACGATTTCCTGCAAGCTGAGAATCTCCTCGCGTCGCAAGACCGTGGATAACTCCGGTGCTGGTGCCGCGGTGGTTCGCTCGGCGATCGCAAACTCGTCGTCATATGACGGATAGTGTACGAACACCTTGAACATGAAGCGGTCCTGCTGCGCCTCCGGCAGCGGATAGGTGCCCTCCTGCTCGATCGGATTCTGCGTGGCAAGCACGAAGAACGGCGGCTCGATCGGGTGTGCCACGCCGCCGACCGAAACCTGCGTCTCCTGCATCGCCTCCAGCAGAGCCGCCTGGGTTTTTGGCGGCGTGCGGTTAATCTCGTCGGCCAGAAGCACGTTGGTGAACACCGGCCCGGCGAGAAACCGAAACGAGCGCTGCCCGCTGGTGCGATCCTCGTGGATCACTTCGGTGCCCGTAATATCCGACGGCATCAGATCCGGCGTGAATTGAATACGATGGAACTTCAGGCCAAGGCACCGTGCCAGACTGCTGATCATGAGCGTCTTGGCCAACCCCGGAACACCCTCCAGAATCAAATGCCCGCGCGCGAATAGCGCGACCAGCAGCTCGTCGACGACTTCCGTCTGGCCGACGATGACCCGGGCCAACTCGGCGCGAATCGCGGCATACGCCTCATTCAGCCGCCGCAGCAACTCGACATCGCCAGCGTCCGGTTGTTCGGCACCAGTTGACCGCTCCGTGTTCTCGGACATGCGTTCCTCCGCGCCGCCGGCATCAACGCTGCATGATCGGCAGATGCTTGTGCGGCAGTTGCAGAATAATCAATGCGACCGCCGTGCCATAGGTCGGCCCAACGGAATCCCCCATCCACGAGCCGTCGCTCGCCTGGTTTTGAAGGAGATATCTGCTCATGGGTGCGAAGTAGCTCCGCCATTGCTCAGGGCCGGCCTGGTACATTACCTGCGCAAAATACAGATGCGCGTAATAGTGGTGACCGGTCGTCTCGCCGCGCTCGGGGTCCAGCTTGTCCTTTGCAAAACTCAAGGCACGCCGCGCGTGAACGTCGTCATACATGCCCGCGTTATACCAGCAGGCGACGGCGGCGGCCGTTATCGCCGCCCGGCCGGGGCCATGATCATCGACCTGGTAGCGCACCCCGCCATCGTCGTTTTGCGATTTCTCCAGATAGGCCAACGCGTTGTCAATGACGCGTTTGGGCACCGCGATGCCAACGTTGCGGCAGGCTCGCAGTCCCTGGACCTGAGTCACCGTCACCGAGCCTTCATCGCCGCGCGAATCCGGCGTGTATAGCCATCCACCGGCAACGCTCTGGCTGCGCGCGGTGAGTTCAACCGCCTGCTGTAGCGCGCGTCTGATTCGCGCGCCGCGACTCGGATCTTCCTCCATGCCATAACATTGCGCGAGAAACAGCATGGCCAGTCCGTGGCCGTGCATGTTGTGAGATTCCTCCTCGAGTTGTGCGATCAGCCCGTCACGCCGAACGCTGTCAAGCACGAAGGTCAGCGCGCGACTGACGCTGCGTGCGTGCGGCCCTTCGGTCGGCGTGCTGCCCGAGGCCAGCAGCGCTAAACCCGCCAGTGATGTCATCGCCGTCGGATAGCTGCCCGCGCGACCGCGCGTTCGCCAACTCCCGTCCCGGTTCTGCGTCGAAACCAGATAGGCCAGACCCGTGTCGATGGCGTGCCTGATCTCCGGCGTTATCCCCTCGGGCTCGGACTGTGGAACCGGGCGTTGGCTTTCCTCGGGCTGGCCGCCGGGCGCGCTGGATGGCCATATGGCGCCACAGGCCGCGCCCAGCCAAATCAGCACGCAAGACGAGCGCGCGGCGATTGTGTGGATACGACCATGAGGCATCACGGTGGTCCTGGCGCGGCGCTGCCGAACGCAATTACACGGCCCAGCGCCTGTACGATAATACTGTCTGACGTTACGAGCACGAATCTACCACGAGACGCATCGCCGGGGCCGAAATACTCGCCCAACGGCAGCAAATCCCGGCCGGGTTCGCTCATCCAACCGGTCGGCGTAACCGTGTCGCCGGTGTGCCGGTCAATCAGCTCAAGGGCCGGCTGGCCGTCGCTCCAGCGCAGGATGACGATGTAGGCCGGGTGCCCGCATAGCTGCGACGCGTTTGGCGATGTCGCGGACACCTGGCGGCGCGACCATAGCTGGCGACCGTCGCGCGGATCATAGGCGGACAACTCATACACCGTATTCGGCGCCTCCGCCATACCCGTTGCGTTCGAGACCACCAGCAGCTGTCCCTCTGTGGCGACAACCACTTCGACTGCGCCGACGTCGTGGGGCAAATTGACCGGCAGTGGCTCATTGTTGCGCACGTCAAGCAGGTGCCAGATCCCGGACACGCGTGATTGATAGGCGAACCACTCGCGCCCGGTGACGACGTGCTGGGCGCCGATCGCCCCCGTGCTGCGCGACCAGAGTGTCTCCAGCGTCCGGGGATCCACGCCGCGCAGTACTTCGTCGGTCCAGCGTAATACAAGATCGCCTACAACGGCACTTTCGGCGGGCACATCCTGGAACGCCGTCACGCTGCATAACGGGTGCCCCAGAGCCGGATCGAGTGTGTAGGCGCGGCCCTCATCATCGGTCAGCACCAGCATCCCCGCGGCGAGCGCCAGATGTCGGCAGGAGATGCCGGGCAGATCGCGTTCCCAGCGCAGCAAGCCATCAGACCATCCCACGTGAATCAGCCGGCCGGGTTGCGCAAAGAGGTACACGCCATCTGGTCCCGCGACGGCGTGCCGCGCAAAACCCGCTTGGTCGGCGTGCCATTGCGGGATGGCATATTCCCAGAGACGCTGCCCACCACCCGGCTCCGCACCCAGTCCAAACGCGATCAGTCCGCCGACCGTTGGCAGAGCGGCAAGATCGCGGTGACGAATTGCCGGCCAGGCGCCTGGGATCGGTGAGTAGATGTCGGTGTTGCTGAACAGCGCGTGCTGGGCCGAGTCGGCGAGCGATTCCGCCACACCACGACCACCAGTGACGCCATCGACGGTCGAGGTTCGCACGCGGCCAGTCGCCGTTGTAACCAGACTGATGCGCTGGTTAACGAGATGGCGCAGCGGCAGAGTGTCCGGCGGGCCACCTTCACCACGTGGCAGAATCAGTTCGTGATCTTCGGCAACCCAACGGCGTTGCAGGTCAGACGTGAACACGCCGGCCGCTGTGCCGTTGAGCGTATCACGCGCCGGCACCTCCGCGCGGCCGGCGCCGCCGTCGGGCAGGTATCGCGCCAGCAACTCAGGCCGCAGCGTGCCTGTTTCCGGATCGTTCGCGTCCGCCGGCTGCCACAACACCAGTGCCTGGCCCAGGCGCTCGCGCTGCTGGGCGTCGATAACCAGCGGATATACGCGCATCATCCTGCTCGGGCGCCCGGAGGCAATCGCGTCCGTAACCAGGTTTTCCACAAACGCCTGCCGATCACCCGGCGACATGCCCGCGAGGAGTGAATCGACGCGCCCCGCGGCATATAACCAATCCGCGACGCGATAGCCTGCCACCGGCCCCGGCGAAATGTGGTCTGCCGGGGCGCTGAGCAGGATTTCCTTGAAATGTGCCAACGCTTCCTCGGGAAAGCCCGATTGCTCGAGCACATCGCCCAACAGGGCGCCGGCGCGCGTGCCCGCCCCCGCCGCGGCAGCCTCGCGCAATCGCGCCAGGCGCTCGGCGTCGTTAGGCGCGCGATCGGCCAGCGCCAGCAGCACGCTGGTACCCAGGCGGTCACGAGCGGCACGAAGCCCGGGGTCGTCGGGCACCAGGTCGCGCAGACGGTCGCAGGCGGACTCGAGCTCCCCCTCCAGCGCATCAAGCATCGCCAGGATGTACCTGTCTCGTGCGGCGGTTACCGGCTCAGACCCGGCCTTGGAGTACAAGCTGCGCACTGCCGGGCTGGGGTACTTCTGCACCATGTCCGGCCCGACGGCAAACAGCGCGTCAGTCGCAGCCAGCAGGTTGGCGGATGCCTCTCGATTCGACGCCGGCTGCGTATCGTGCGGCTGCCATTGGTCGGCGACGACCTTCCCCGTAGCGCCATCAAGCACCAACAGGCCGTCCGGCGTCGGCACGACGACGTCTCCGCCGAGGAGTGCCGGACGACCCGTCAGCTCGATTGGCAACGATTGCCAGTGGAACGTGCGGCCCGTTGCGGATTCGCGACAGCGCACGCGGTCCCCAGCCGTCACAAAACCTCCCGGCAGCGGGCCGACGAGTATTTCGGTCTCCGACCAGGGCACGCGCCATCGTTCACGGCCGTCGAAACGGTTGAGCGCGACCAGCTCGTCACTGTCGTACGGCGGGAGTATCAGCAGCTCATCCGTCAATATCGGGCGCTCGGATGGCCATGAATCGTGCTCATCATCGGCCACCCACCAGGTCGCGACAGAGTCGATGGGCTCAGGTTCGGCGTAATGCGTGGCCCACTCCCACGTAAGGGCCGGCGCGCCTCGCGTAGGTGACGAGCGCAGGCGGAGTGCCGCCGCAACGCCGTTGCCCGTGCAAATGTACACAACGGGATGCTCAACCAGCACGAAGCACTGGCCGCCAAGCGGTGTGAAACTGGTCGGCGACCCATGGACTACGAAGCGCTCAACCAGCCGACCGCTGACCGGCTCCAGCATGGCCAGGAGTAACTCGTCGCGGCGTTGGTATGGCACCACGAGCATGTCGCCGATGGCGGCGGGAACGTCAAGGAACGCCGCGCCATAGAGCGCATGAGTCGGATCGGCTCCAAGCTCCCATGTGGTCTCACCGGACCGCGCGTCGCGCGCAACCAGCCTGTTCGCAAATATCTCGGAGCCGAAGCTCCAGTATTGCGCCACGGCCGGCGGGAGAGTCTCCGGTGGACCCAACGCCAATGGCTCGATGCTGTAGACTTGACCGAACGCGCCGGAGAGGGCATGCGCGTGCGCGTCACGAAACAGGAGAGCGACGTCTCGATCCAGGCGTGTCGCCGTCGCCACATCCTCATCGTCGAGCTGCGTCAGCCCCCCTTGTCGGGCTGGGCAGTGCTTCGCGCGCACACCATTGCGTCACGAGCGTGTCCGCGTTGATGCCCCACAACGCGCCAAACCGTCGCACAACAAGCATGCCGGCTTCGAGCACGCCCTGGTAGCGCGGCGGCCGGCGCAGCACCGAAATAGCATGCGCTATTTCGCGATAACCGGGGCAGGCGCGGCAGCCCGCGGGCATTGACAGCTCGCAGCGCCACGCAACCGCCGCGTGCAACAACCGCTGCATCCCCCACGCCGCGGACACATCGCGCCGCGGCGCGCGTTGTGCGTCGAACCACGCGCGGACGAGCTCCGCCGTGTGAGTGGTGCCCGCATCATGTTGCGCTGGCGTGAGTTGTTCCAGTCGGTCAAGCTCACGCACGGCTGCTTCATACCGGCCAAGCCTGGTCAGCGCGACCACCCGTTGCGCGTGCATGACACTGTCATCAATCCCCGCACTCAGCATCTGGCTGGTGGTGTCCACCACGTCGAGCCAGGCCCCGCGGTCGAGTGACTGGGCCGCCAGCTCGGTTCCGATGGCTGGCCAGTGCGCGCTGAGGCGCTGCTGCTCGAACAATGTGCGCAGAGCCACAAGGTCACCCCGCGCGGCGACCTGCGTCAGCCGTGAGGCGACGCGCGCGTCAAAGAGCTGCCGATAGAGCGCTACTCCCTCCGGTGGCAATTGATCGAGCAACGCCGCAGTCTGGCGCCACGCCGGATAGAACACCTTGCCATCGCGACTCGCAACAAGCGTGTCGGGCAACTCGAAAAGACGCTCGGCGACACGGACCGCGCGGCGATATTCGCGTTCGTCGAGCGCGCTATCCAACTGTTGAATCAGAAGCCCGGCTTCATTGCTGACCGGCAGACTATGCGATCGTCTGGTGAAAACACCGGCGTCCGCGGATTCGTCAACGTTGTCGGGGATCAGCGCTGTGGCGCGGGGCGATAGAGCATCGACGGTTGTTGATGGTGCCGGCAACTCCGTCTCGTCCCAGAGGGCTGCCGCCATCTGAAGGTGCAGCAGCGTTATGGCGACGAGCGCAGCGCATGTGATACGCGCAGCATAGAGGTTTGTTGGGTGGGCGCTTCTGGGCAACACGCAGCGCCCCTCGGCTGTACACTGGTCGTTAGTTTACACGACCTGCGCGAGGCGCGGGAGGGCCGGGCCAACGTCGAGTCAGGGCTCTGTGTCAGCCGGAACCAGAGCCGTACCGCAGTACGGCGGGAACGTGCAAGTCATGTCCACATTCAGATCGACGCCGGGACCGCTGTATCCGGACGTCGCAAAGGTGTACTGAGCGGGGTCACAATCCAGGATCGTGCCGCACGGATTGATGCTCGTGAGGAAACTGGTCAACTCCGGGAAGCCGCAACCGCCAAACTGACACAACGTACCGGCGGCGCATAGTCCCAGTGTTAGCAGCACTCCGCGAAAAGAAGACGTCTTGCGCATCACTAACCTCGCGCTATCAGCCGCCGCCCCCGGCCGTGGTCGGACAATCGGCCCAGGAGAGGAACCGGGCTGCACAGGTTGAAGAACGTACTCGAGTCGCAGTTCAGAACCGAGCAGAAGTTGATACCCTCGAGTGCGGCGTAAGTGTAATACTGGAGGCAGCCGGAACCGACCGCCTGAAACATCGTGCCTGCTCCGAGAATCAAGACCAAGACCATCAGTTTTCGTCTGGTTTGCGACATCACGAGCTCCACTAACGCTATGCACCAGTGACCGCGTTGGTCGTGCTGAAGTATACGCAACCCCGGCTGACCGAACAAGGGGGGTGGCGCCACAACAAGGTGGTGACGGCGGCGGCCACGCCAATGCGTCTGGCCGCCCTGAACGCAGCCCACCGGGGCTGCTCGCCATTCGCGATACTCAAGCACCCGCGACGACGCTCGCTTGCGGATCACGTCAACCTGACAGGCCCATGGCGAGCCGGCACGATGCCGCGTATCCGCAAGTTGGCGTCTTGGTGCGCGGTGGGCGCGCACGAAAGCGGGGTGCGTCTGCTTGGCAAACGCGCCCCGCGTCGTCGACGTCAGTTACACGGCGTGACGGGACAAAACCACATCCGCCTTGGCAGACGTCGGTGCTTACGTACCGAGAAGGTTCTGAAGCGCCGTGACAAGATTGCCAGAGGCGATGTAGATCGGCGCGCCCTGTACCGGAGTACCTAGGCACGAAGCGCCGCTCGCAAACGCCGTCGCCTGCAAAAGCGCGCCGCCGACGATCAGCTTGACGTAAAAGGCCTTCTTCATGGCTTATCTCCGTGTTCTTACTACGGTTTCGTTGGTGGACTGGACGCAAGCGCCACAGCCCCCTACCGTGTGGTTGTCCCGACCGTTACGACTGAAGTCAAACGCGGGGTGCGACCGGAAGACGCAGCGCGTCAACGCTGCCGTCCCCGCCTGACGTAAATCTAGCTCAACAGATCCTCACGCAGGATGTCGAGCGTCAGGTCGATCCACTGGTTGTTGGCCGGGAACCCGGTCTTCCACAGGCCCTGCCAAAAGGCCGATACGCAGCCTTCGAACAGCGTGGCGCCACCAAGCAGCATAGCGCTTAGAGCTACCAATTTCGCTTTCTTCATCTGGAATCTCCTCTGCATCTCCAGACAGCCGGGCCGGCTCTGATTATATCCGGCCGACGTGGTCTGGCGATTAACTACGATCGTGCCCTAGTCCAGGAAAATGTTGTACGCGAAGGTGTCGCCAACCGCGTCACCCAGCATACGCCAGAACCAGTTGTAGCCGCCACAGCCACCGAGTGCCAATGCGACCGCACCGGTGCTCAGCGACATTAGCGCCAATTTGATGCTTCGCTTCATGCGTGTTTCTCCCATTTTCAGCCTGAGTACCTAGTGTGCGAACAACGCCCGTTGATCAATCAAATGCGTACGAGACCAATAGACGCTGAATCGTGGCATTGAGGCAACCATCACCCCAGCCAGCTAACGCCGCCAGGCTACCGATCGTCATTGTGATCAGTGCGCCCTTCAACCAAATCCGTTGCTGCATCGTGAGCCTCCTCACAGAGAAACTCAATCCATAACCCAAACCAAGAGTCATCAACCCACAGCCGGCCACGCACCGACTGTCCCAAGTGAAATACCCACGGCCGGATCAAGATCTATAACTGGAGAACTCACCCGTGTACGGGCACTCTCAGATCTGATGACCGCGCCGCAAAACCAGTGCGGAAGTGTACGTGCTTCTCGACCCAATGCAACCCCTTCAACCGAAAAAACGTCCGATTTCACCAGCCGAAACCGGTTTCAGAAGCCCATTTTCCGTGACGATTCCTGTGACCAGTTCGGCCGGGGTGACGTCGAATGCCGGGTTGTAGCAGTGCGCGCCCGGAGCAACCGTCAACCGACCGAACCCCATTCTCACTTCATCTTCATCGCGCTCTTCTATCGGGATCGCGGCTCCATCAGCGAGGTCGAGGTCGAACGTACTGCGCGGAGCGGCCACATAAAAAGGTACGTCGTGATGGCGCGCCGCCACCGCTAATCCATATGTGCCGATCTTGTTGGCCACGTCACCGTTGGCCGCGATGCGGTCCGCCCCGACGACCACCATCTGCACGTCCCCGTTCCGCATCAACGTCGGCGCGACGCTATCGCAGATCACCGTAACGTCGATGCCGCTCGTCGCCAGTTCGAACGCGGTGAGCCGCGCCCCTTGAAGTAACGGCCGAGTCTCATCGGCAAACACGCGAAACTGCGTGCCCCGTTCATGGGCGATATAAAGTAACGACAAGGCGGTGCCGTATGCCGCCGTCGCCAGAGCCCCGGCATTGCAATGTGTGAGAACGCCGCCGCCGGCCGGCACCAGATCGGCACCATGCTCACCAATCCGCCGACATATCTCGGCATCTTCTCGAGCTATTGTGTGTGCCTCATCCAGCATCGTGCTCCACATCGCACGCGCATCCGGTGTCTCGCGCTCGAACGCCGCGCGCGAGACCCGTCGAACCGCCCAGGCCAGGTTCACCGCCGTCGGCCGGCACGCGCACAGATAATCACCGACCTGGCTGACGCGCTCTTTGAACATGTCCGCGGGGAGATCCTGATCACCCCGCGTGCCCAGGCAAAGCCCGTACGCCGCGGCAACCCCGATCGCCGGAGCACCACGCACGGCCAGCACCTTTATTGCCTGCCAGACATCCTCGGCCGTTCGGCAGACGCGCGTCTCGACCTCGGCGGGCAAACGCGTCTGGTCAAGCAGGTTCAGAACTCCGTCGGCATCACCGACCCATTCCAACGTCCGCGGCAGCGAATGCGATGACACCGTAGAACTGCTCCCTAGGAGGGTTTCTATCGGCAATTCGGCCCCGGATCACAACTGGGAAGCCGGTGAATCTGAATTGCCGGTCCACGCGAGGCGCAATAAAATACCCCAAACTACGGACCGGTTCACGCGACCAGCAAGGAGATATCGGATGTTATCAACTCGGCGAATCGCTGTTGCCGTTGTGATCCCCACAGTATTACTGTCAGCGGTGCTGGTGGCGACGTCGTGTGCTCCCGGGCCGCGTGAGAGTTATCGGTCCCGAGCGGCGTCTACCGATCAGGCTTCCCTCCACGCCGTCCACAGCGATCGGCTGCACGAGTTGATGGGAGATCTCCAGGATCTGACGTTCGGACGCCTGCCGCAGGAGCACGACACCGAGGCCGACCGCGCCAAGCTGCTCAGCGAAGTCGTCGCCGTCTCGGATGACCTGGTCAATACGGCGGATATGCTCAAGCTCGCCATGCCCGAGCTGGACCTGACAGCGAAAGAGCAAACGACATTCGCCAGCCTGACCGACAAGCTCCGCGAGCAGGCCCAGACCCTCAAGCAGCAGGGCCAGAACAACCTCGCCGACGAACTGCCCAACACGCTCGATCAGATGCAGGCGACCTGTACGGCGTGCCACAGCATGTTCCGCGGATAACAAACCGGCACCCGCCAAGCGGCTGATGGTAGCGCCGAAGGCCGCTCAGCCGGGCAATTCCTGAAACGCCGCGAAGTCGACCAAGTCGACGTCGTGGTCATACTCGAAGTCAAGCGTCTCACAGCCCGCTCCGTAGGGCGGATTGTCGGGGCCGGTCATGCAGGTCGGCCAGCCGGCGAGATCGGCGGTGTCGATTACCTGGTCGCAGGTGTAGTCGCCAATGCCAAACTCGTAGGCCCCCATATCAACGCGACCGCATAGAACGCGCGCGTGGCCGTCCAGGTCGGGCGGGGCGGCGGGATCGCTGTTCGGATCACCAGTATTTATACAGGGCGAGCCGGGCAGCAAGCGCGTGTCGTCGAGGAGCGGATCATCAGTAATGTTGCCCACGCCGGGCCAGCCACCTTGCACGGCGGAGTAGGTAATCAAAGTTGTCGCCAGGTCGGCATCGACAACCTCGTCGACGCCGTCCCAGAGGATGGAGCTTGTCACTGTCGGGTTGCTGTTCTGCGCGTTGTGCAAGCCGTCGCCGATGTTGGCGTGGTTGGCCTTAAGCGTGCAATTGACCAGTTGCGGGCCGGCGTTGCCATCATTGGCCAGCGCCCCGCCATAGCTCAAGGCCGGGAGCAGAGCGACGGCCGAGTTGCTGACAAACGCGCAGCTTACCAGCGTCGGGCTGCTGTCTTCGGCGTTGTACATGCCACCGCCGTGGGCGTCCCATGCACCGAAGAGCGCGTCTGCGCGATTGGCGAGGAACATGCAATTGGTCAGGGCGGGGCTGCTGACACCGCCGTTGGCCACGCCGGCACCGCTGTAGCGGGCGTGGTTGTAATAGAAGGTGCAGCGCGTGAGTGTGGGGCTGCTGTCCCAGTTGCGCATCCCGCCGCCTATGGTCTCGGCGGTGTTCTCGTTGAACTCGCAGTCGATCAACGTCGCGCTGGGCTGACCGGGATAGCCGTAGTTGTACATGCCGCCGGCCGAAGCGCTGGCGGTGTTTTCGATAAAGGCGCATTCGATGAGCGTGGGGCTGCCGTGGTGGTTGAACAGCCCGCCGCCGTATTGGGCCGCATTACCCAGGAACGCGCATTGGATCACGGTGGGGCTGCTGTTGACGATGTGCATCCCGCCGCCCTGATCACCCGCGCCGCCGATGATTTTGAAGCCGGCTATGACGGTGTTCGGATCCTCGTCAGTGTTGCAGGTGACGACCGTGCCGGCGCCCTGCCCGTCGATGATCGTCACGTCGGAACCGTCCGCGCTGCGCAGCGTGATCGCCAGGCCGCCGGTGTTGATCAGCTCGGGATACGTGCCCGGTGCGACGATTATCTCATCATGATCTGCGGCGACGCCTATCGCCGCACTGATCGTCGCCTTGGGCCCGTTTGGCGGGACGCAGCTTGGATCGGTCCCGCTCCAGGCGTCATCGCCACAGACGCCGTTGACGTAATAAGTGGTCTGGCCATTGGCTAATGTGCTTAGCGCCAGTGCAAACAGCGTCGTCGAAACGAGTGCGCGGCTGATCATGGCTGTGCTCCCTGCCCAGGACATATGCGTGCGAGGACCCTGCCTTCAGCATACCGCGCCGAAACCGCCGATCCAAGCCACGACGGTCCGCGTCGCGTCTGGTGGGGCGCCAACCATCAACCGGCCGAGCAGACTCAGAGAATAAAACGACGCCCGGAATCGCGTGGATTCCAGGCGTCGCCCGTTGTCAGAGCCTGGCCGTCGAGGTTGCTACTCGTCGTCCGCGTCGGTCTTTTCGGCGGCTACTTCGAGCTCGATGGTCGCCACTTCGCCATCGCCGGCCACGGGCACGCCGCCGGACAGGTCGACGGTCAGCGTTTTCTGCTGATCGCCCTCGGTGACCATTTCGAGGTGCGCCTCGCCGGCCCCTCCCAGGTCGAGCGTCATGTGCTCGGTTCCGTCCTGGTCCTGGTAGTATTCGGTGACTTCGCTGTCGACCTCCTCGCCGTTGATGTAGACCTTGACGAACCAGTCGTGGATCATGCTGATCCCACCGGTGGCGGCGAAACCGACGCTGCCGACGAGCAACACGCCGATGATGGCGAGCAACACCGGGTGATTACCCATACGCCACGGTGCGGGTTTGTTACTGAATTCCTGCATGAGTTTCTCCTCGAGTTGGAGCTTATGATCTTCCTGGTGCCATTCACGTGACCGCAGCGTCCGTAGCGCGCTTCTGATTGGATCCTGTTCTCCGCTCACGGTCTTACCTCCGTATCTTCAGCCGGTCGCGCAGCGCCTGGCGCCCGCGACTGAGCCTCGACTTGACCGTTCCAAGCCGGCAGCCCAGAACGGCGGCGATTTCCTCGATCCGCAATCCTTCCAGATAGTGCAGTGTCAAGACGGCCTGGTGCTTCGGCGCCAACGAAAGCAGGACGCGTTGCGCCTGGTCGGTGCTGACGCCGTTGATGACCACCGGGTCACCGGCGCCGTCTGGTGCGACAGGGTCACTGCTCAGCGACTGATGCGCGTGTCTGCGCCGCCGCCGAGCCCAACGGTTGGCCGCATTTGTGGCAATCCTGTAAAGCCAGTAGCGAAAGGGAACGCCGCGGTACCGATAACGTGGCAACAGCTTCATCGCCGACAGGAATACGTCGGCAACGAGGTCTTCGGCGGCGTGTACGTCACCGGTGCGGCGGTAAAGGTAACGTGCGATGGCGCCATAATGTTGCCGATACAGCCCGGCAAATGCTTTTCGGTCGCGTTTGGCCCGCTTGATGAGGTCGGCTTCGGCTTCTGCCTGGGCCCAGTCGGCTTCCGCCGTGCAAGTTGTCATGTTGGCGACGCTCATATTGCGGGTCCGTTGGTGAAACACGTGCATCCACCATCAATAGGTCAGGTGAGGGCCCTTAGGTTCCATGGAATCATGATTCGTTGCGGACGCCGCGCGACCGGGCCGTGGCTTTACTCCTGGCCCGGGTCTTAGCCTCTCGGCGAGCACTCACTTGTCCCCCGCCGCAAAGACTGCGCATCCCAACCGCCCAAACCGCAGAGCGCCGTCGAATTGTACCCAGGCGTCCGAGCGAACACGATGAGCGTGCCGGCCTGAAACGCATCGGACCGCGCGGCTGTCCCGGGCGATCCAGGAGAGCGCCTGTCCGGAATCCACGCGGCGCCCCTGGAAAAAACCTGCGTACGAGCGAGCCATGTGAGCGGTTACACTCCGGCCTATTCGTTGACGTGGCGACCATGACGAGGGGTGACGGTCTGGAATGCGACGCCACGTCACCATCATTTGATCGCGATTCACGTCGCGGACCGCCACACCTCGCCCGGGTCGATCACACCAACAGCGCAGATGCAGAGGGCAGCGGAGCCGAGCTGTGCCGGGCCCGGGCTGCCCGTCGCGGGCCATGCAATCGGGCGCGTGCCCGCAGGAACCCGTTTCAGAAACGCATATCTCTACACAGGAGGCAGAAAATGTCAGCGGCACGGATTCTGACCATTGGTCTCGTTATGGCGGCAATCGCCACACCTGGGCTGCTCCAGGCGCAAACGCCTATGGGCACGGCCTTCACTTACCAGGGGCAACTCAAGCAGGGCGGTAATCCGCTCACCGGGACCGCCGATCTCAAGTTTACGCTGTGGGCCGACCCGAACAGCGCGGACCCCAACTACGTCGTGGGGGCGACGATCACACTCGGCAATCACAATGTCACCAGCGGCCTGTTTACGGTCAAGCTCGATTTTGGCGCCGATGTGTTCACGGGCGACGCGCGCTGGCTGGGAATCTCAGTGCGCAGCCCGCACGATCCGAATGACGCGCAGCCGTATACGACACTCAGCCCGCGTCAGAAACTGACGCCGGCACCTTACGCGCTCGCGCTACCCGGCCTCTGGACACAGCAGAACGTCACGTGCCCCAACCTGATCGGCGGCTTCAGCGGGAACAGCGCCACCGCGGGTGTCGTCGGTGCAACCGTTGGTGGCGGCGGCGAAGCCGGTCTGACCAACCGCGTAACGGATCACCATGGCACGGTTGGCGGTGGTTTGAATAACCTGGCGGGCGATGACGTCGGCGCGCCGGATGAAGCCAAATACGCCACAGTGGGCGGCGGCACTGGCAACCGCGCTAGCAACTGGTGTGCCACGATTGGCGGGGGTATCGACAATGAGGCCAGTCATCAGGCGGCGACCGTCGGCGGCGGCGAGCAAAACCAGGCCAGCGGTGAGAAAGCGGTTGTGGCCGGCGGCGGCGGCAACACCGCCACGGAGGTGATCGCAACCGTGGCGGGTGGCGGCGGGAACGACGCCACCGCAGACGGCGCCACCATCGGCGGCGGCGCGGACAACGAGGCCAGCGCGTTGAAGGCCACCGTCGGTGGCGGTGCCAACAACATCGCGAGCGGTGAGTACGCGGTGGTCGCCGGCGGCGTGGGTAACATCGCCAGCGCCGATGTCAGTACCGTAGCCGGAGGCGGCGGGAACCTCGCCAACGTAGACGGTGCCACAGTCGGCGGCGGCGCTGACAACATCGCCAGCGGCGTCAAGGCCACCGTCGCCGGCGGGAGCTATAACCATGCCACCGCCGACTACGCCACTATCGCCGGCGGCGGGCCAACGAACCTCGGCTTCCCCAACGACACGAATAACCACGTCTACGACAACTATGGCACCATCGGCGGCGGCGGAAACAACGAGGTCGGCAGTGATGACGCCGACCCGGCAACAGACACGTTTGCCACGATTGGCGGCGGGCAGAGCAACACAGCGAACGAAGGATGGGCTACGATCGGCGGCGGACAGAACAACGCGGCAGGACCGCACGCAGCCGTCGGCGGCGGCTGGAGCAACTACGCCAAGGGCCCGTACGGCAGCATCGCCGGAGGATATGACAACACCGTGGGAGGCGGAAATGAAGAGTACGCGGCGGTCGGTGGCGGCAACACCAACTGGGCCAACGGCCGGGCCGCCACCATCCCCGGCGGGGAGCAGAACGAAGTATGGGCCGACTACAGCTTCGCGGCAGGACGACGAGCCAAGGTGAACCACACCGGGACGTTCACTTGGGCCGACTCGATCGACGCGGACTTCAGTTCGACGGGCAACAATCAGTTTCTTATCCGGGCCGGTGGCGGCGTCGGCGTCAACACGAACAATCCGGCCGGCTATGGCATGAACGTAAACGGCTCCGTTAACGCGACCGATCTGCTCATCAACGGCGTATCGGTCGGCGGCGGCACAGGCGGCATCGGTGGTGGCGGAACCACAAACTACCTCGCCAAGTTCACTGGCGCAACCGTGATTGGCGACTCGGTCATCTACGAAGACGCTGTCGGCGATATCGGCATCGGAACAACGCTACCCGCCACCAAGCTGGACGTGGCCGGCACGGTGCGGATGACCGGGATTGAGCTCCCAACCGGCGCCCAGGCCGACTACGTGCTGACCTCCGATTCATCGGGTACGGGCACCTGGCAGCCGGCATCGGGCGGCAATGGCTGGAGCCTGACGGGTAACCAGGGCACCGACCCGAACAGTAATTATCTGGGGACCACCGACCACGTTGCGCTGCAACTACGTGTGGACGGGATCCCTGTGTTGCGACTCAAGCCGACACTGAGCATTCCAAACGTGATTGCCGGTTACGCCGTCAACAGTGTCACGGACGGCGTCGTTGGGGCGACGATTAGCGGTGGTGGCCAGGCTGCCGGGCAGAACCGAGTAATGGACGATTACGGCACTGTCGGCGGCGGAGCCAATAACCGCGCCGGAGACGACACGTTGGCCGATGCCGACTATGCCACTGTCGGCGGTGGTGAGAACAATTGGGCCGCGGATGACCATGCGACGGTTGCGGGGGGCGAGCAGAACACGGCGTCGCAGATTTGGTCCACCGTTGGCGGCGGCACGGAGAATACCGCCAGTCACATCGCCAGCACCGTCAGTGGCGGTGTGCAGAACATCGCGAGCGGCGAGCGGTCAGCGATCGGTGGCGGCGTGGGCAATCGCGCCGTCGTCGGCTGGACCACGATCGCCGGTGGGAAGTCAAACTGGGCCGGAGATCCCAACAACCCAAGCGTGAACGACGAGTACGCCACCGTTGGGGGAGGCCTATCGAATAAAGCGTTCGGCGGCACGATCGCCGGAGGCTACAGGAACACGGCACATGGCGGCGCGATCGGTGGCGGTAGCGACAACGAAGCCAACGCCGACGCCACCGTAGCCGGCGGCTACCTGAACAAGGCCCTCGGTAATTGGTCAACCGTCGGCGGCGGACAGGGCTGCGAGGCGAAGGCGTCAAACGCCACAGTGGGCGGCGGCGAAAACAACCACGCCATCGGCGAGTGTGCAACCATCGCCGGCGGAATCCACAACTGGGCCGGCGACCCCAACGATCCGAACGATACCAATCCGAGTGATCCAAACGACGGTCAGTACGCCTCGGTCGGCGGTGGCTATGACAACACAGCCCATGGAGAGTACTCCACCGTGCCCGGAGGCCTGTGGAATGTGGCTAAAGGCAAGTACAGTTTTGCAGCAGGCATACAGAACACTGCCAAAGGCACGTGCGGTTTCGCCCTCGGCGCCGGCAATAAGGCCGAAGGTGACTGGAGCTTTGCCGCCGGGCGAGGTGCGCGAGCACTCCACGAAGGCGCGTTCGTCTGGGCCGATTCCTATGATGCCACCTACTTCGATTCCCAGCGCGCTGACCAATTCCGTGTATGGGCCAGTGGCGGCGCGGCTTTCAACGTGAACGACGCTGGCTGGATCAACATCTGGGTGACCGGTGGCGACCTCATCACAACGTCGACAGGCGCCCATCTGACCACCGGGGGGGCGTGGACCGATAGCTCAGACCGCAACGCCAAGGAGAACTTCGCCCCCGTGGACCGGCAGGCCTTGCTGCACGTGCTCGCCGATCTCCCTATCACCTCGTGGAACTACCGGGTCGAGGATTCGGCGGTTCGTCACCTTGGTCCGGTAGCCCAGGACTTTCATGCGGCCTTCGGTCTCGGCCGGGATGACACGCACATCGCAAGCCTGGACACGGCCGGCGTGGCTCTTGCTGCAATTCAGGGCCTCTACGAGATCGTGCAGGACCAGGACGCCGAGATTGCTGCTCAATCCGAGCAGCTCGCCGCCCAACAGGAAGAGATCACCGACCTGCGCGACCGCTTGACGCGCATCGAATCTCGCTTGGCGGAACTGGCCGGCGCGCAGACGGGAGGTGCCAAATGAACAGAGTCGCGCACGCAACAACTGGAGCGTTGATCGCGCTGCTGGCGGCTTCGCTCGGCACGGCCCGCGCCGACGATTTCAACCTCGACTGGCGTACGGTTGACGGTGGCGGAGTGATGTACAGCACTGGTGGCGACTTTGTGCTATCCGGCACCGTCGGCCAACCCGACGCCGGTACACTGGCCATGACGGGCGGCGACTTTGAACTGGCCGGTGGCTTCTGGCCCGGAGCGCCGGCTTACCAGCTTGGCGACCTGAACTGCGATGGCTGGGTCAACAATGGTGACATCGATCCGTTCGTGATGGCCCTGACCGACCCGCCCGGGTATACCGCCGCGTTTCCGGACTGTGATATCAACCTGGCGGACATCAACGGCGACGGCTGGACCAACAACGGCGACATCGACGCCTTCATTGACCTGCTGTCTTCTTGATCGTCCACCATCGGTGGTGAGACAGCGCAATTGCACGCCGCCCGCGTCCATCATCACACGCCGCTCGCGGCACCGATGGACGCGGAAGGCGTGTGGTGACGTCACGGCGCATCTGCCGACGGCCCGCCTACCGGCTCGGTCGCCCCGCCAGACGCCCGTGCGTTCGAGAAATAGACCCGCATTGTAAACGCCGCGCCGCGCCGGACGTGATATGCTACGCGCTGAGATGGCCGAGTAATCATGCCGTGGATGAGATGCATGAGCGCTGCGACGTTGACAATTCTGATGATCATCTTCGTGATGATCGTGATGGTCACGGTGATTCTGTCGGCGGGACGCCGGGCGCCGAGCGACCAGGGGGCGCGTGCCGAGCGACGCTTGCAGCCGTGCCCCCACTGCGGCTATCTGAATTCGGAGAAGGCGCACTATTGCGGGCAGTGCGGAACCGACCTCGATACCGCCGCTCCCTGACAGACAGAACATTCGGAGACAACCATGCCGGTCGTAACTCCACCACCATACGATGGGTCGGGCCCGCGGGTCATAACGGTCAGACCGCCGCAGATTCCCAAGCTGCTGCTGCTATTGCTGGTTCCGGTGGCACTGGTGCTGCTGGGTGTTTGCTACTGGTGGTTTGTGCAGCGCGTCGAAGTCGGCCCGGGCGAAGTGTTGGTACTGGTACGGCGGGTCGGGGCGGCGTTGCCGGCCCACGCGACGGCCGGCAAGGAGCTCTCAGCCGCCGTGCGCGAACAGGTTGTGCTTTCACCCGCGCTGCTGAGAGAACTCGGCGAGCCGGAAAACTCGAACCGGTACCAGGGCATCAAGTACGAAGTGCAATCTGAAGGCCGGCACTTTTACGATCCGTTTCTGTGGCAGCGACGCATTGCCAGAGCGATCGTGATTAACCAGAACGAAGTGGGGATACAGATCCGCAAATACGGCAAGCCGTTGCCGCCGGGCAAAGTCGTAGCGACGACGGACGATGAGCGTGGCCCGCTGGCCGAGGTGCTGATGCCCGCGCGCTATAACATCAACCCGTTTGCCTACGAGGTAAAGCGCGTTCCGCCGATCGAGATACCGCCGGGCTTCGTCGGCGTGCAGACGCTGATTCACGGCACCGAACCGAGCAACCCCAATGCCTGGGTGGTGGAGGAAGGCGAGCGCGGCGTGCAGCCCGGCGTGCTGACACCGGCACTGTATTACAACAATCCGTATGTCAGGAAGATCGATCTGATCGACGTGCGCAGCCACACGCTTGACCTGCGCGGCAACGACGCTATCCGCTTCCCGTCAAAGGACAGCTTCGAGATCACCCTCGAGGCGACGGTCGAGTATGCCATTCGGCAGGATATGGCGCCCTACGTGATGGTCGCAATCGGTGATCACACCGATATCGAGGCCAAGCTGATCCTGCCCTACGCGCGCTCACTGGCGCGCATCGAGGGCTCGAAATTGCTGGCGCGTGAGTTCATATCCGGCGAGGCGCGCGAGGCGTTTCAGGAGGAGGTTTTTCAGGGGTTGCACGCCCAGTGCGGTGCCCAGGGCATCGCGATCCGGGCAACTCCCATCCGCCGCATCGAGCCACCGGCCGCGATCGCCAGCCCGATCAGTGATCGGCAGCTCGCAGACCAGCAGATCAAGCGGTACCAAAACGAGATGAAGGTCGCCGAGTCACAGGCCCGTCTGGTCGAGCAGGAAGAACTCGTGACACAGAACCAGGCCATCGGCGGGGCCAATCGAGAGGTCGTGGCGATCATCAAGCAGGCCGAGCAAACCCAGGCCGTGGCGCTGACCGAGGCCAACAAGCGGCATGAGGTCGCCAAGCTGCAGTTGCAGGCGGCCGAGGAAGAGGCGGCGGCGATTCTCTCACGCGGGAAGGCCGAGGCCGACGTGATCCTGCTGGGCTTCAAGGCCGAGGCGGAGCCGTTGCGCGACGCGATCGCGGCATTCGGCAACGGCGAGAGCTATGCGCAGTTCCTCTTCTATCAGAAGCTGGGGCCGTCGCTGAAGTCGATTCTGGCCAGTACGGAAGGCCCGTTCGCGGACATATTCCGCTCGCTGTCCGAGGCGCATTCGAGCGCCCCGCCGGGCGTTTCTCCGGCGCCGCCGCCACGGGAGGCAAGCGGCGCGGCCCCGATTGCCAAGGAAGGAGGTGAGCAGTGATGTCGAAGACACGAATGATCTCCACGCTGCTTGGTCTGGCGCTGGCATTGGGCGCCCTGCTGCTCGGCTTCATCTGGTTCACCTGCCGCGTTGACGTCGGCCCGGACGAGTGCCTGGTGCTGATCCGCAAGTCGGGCGCGGAGTTGCCAGCCAACCAGATCATTGCTGATCAACCGGGGCAGAAGGGCATTCAGCGCGAGGCCCTCGGCCCGGGACGCTACTTCTTCATTCCGTGGCTGTGGGAAACCCAGAAGATGCCGCTGACAACCATCTCGGCCGGCGACCCGGCCACCTGGCGCGAGGTATACCTCGCCGGCAACCCGGAATATGACATCCCGCGTATCGAGGGCGAGTGGCCGCAAGTCGGGATCGTCACCAGCCTCGCCGGCAAACCATGGACGGAAGAGTCGGAGGTTGTGCGCGAGGGCTTCCAGGGCATTCAGCGAAATGTGCTGACGCCGGGCACGTACCGCATCAACCCGTTGGCGTTCGAGGTCAAGACCGTGGATGCCATCGTCGTGCCCATCGGGTGTGTCGGCGTGGTGACCTCGCAACTCGGCGACGACCCCGGCACCGACATCGTGAGTGAGACCAGCATCGGCCCCGACGGCGAACTGATCGAGGGACCACCAAAGGTAGTGCAGAAACTCGCTGTCGAGGGGCAACGCGGCGTCCTCAAGGACGTGCTGCCGCCGGGCCTGTATTACATCAACCCCAAGGTCCAGCAGGTCAAGCTGGTACAGATCGGGTACAACCAGTTGGCGCAGGCCCACTCCGACGATCCGAACGATGAGATCACTTTCCCGGCCGCCGACGGCTTTACTATTGCGGTCGAGGTTACCGTGGTCTGGGGCCGTGATCCGCGGCATATGCCCGAGATGATCAACCAGCTCGGCGAAGTGGATCGGATCAAGGAGATTATCCTCGGTCAGACGCGGAGTATCTGCCGCAACATCGGCTCACAATACGTGAGCACCGACTTCATCGAAGGCGAGAAGCGTGAGCTGTACCAGCGCGCCGTGACCGAAACGTTGCAGAAGGTCTGCGGCGAGCGCAACATCGACATCCTGATTGCGCTTATTCAGAATATCGAGGTGCGCGGCGGTTCGGCGGACGCCGACGGACTCGATCTGAAGCAGACGATCCAGCGCGGATATATCGCCGACGAAGAGAACCTGACCAAGCAGAAACAGCAGGAAACGGCCAGCGTAAAGGCCGAGCTGGAAGCCGACGTGGCGTTGATTGAAGTCGCGCGCGAGAACATCACCGCGGAAACGCGCAAGAAGGTCGCCGAGATCAAGGCCGAGGGTGAAAAGCAGGCCGAGCAGATCGACGCGCAGCGCGACCTGGCGGTGGCCCGCATCGATCGAGAGGTGGCGGAGCTCGATGCCCAGCGTGTGCTGATGCTGGGACAGGCCAACGCCGAGGTTGAGCAGATGAAACGCCAGGCTGAGGCCAGCGGCAAGCGTCTCTTTATCGAGGCGTTCGGCAGTGGCCGTGCCTATAGCCTGTATACGTTCGCCGAGAATTTCTCACCCGACTCGGTGCGGCTGATCTTCGCCGGCGAGGGCACGTTCTGGACCGACCTCACGCGCCTGCAAGACGCGGCCGCCATGGAGCTGCTGAATCAGGGTAAGTCCCCGCGCGGCGAGAAGTAAGGGCAGGGTGGTGCGCGTGCCTCATGGCGTGCCGCGCGCCCCGCTTGCGATAAGCCACGGCAACGCCGCGAACCGTTCGCGTTTTCCCCGCCGATCGTGCGATCCCGTCCGATGAGGGCAACGCTCTGTGCGTCGCGTCGGCCGCGTTACCGCGGCGGACTGACCGGACCGGCATTCGGCTCGAAAGCTTGTGCTGCCGGACTCTCCACGCGATGCAGGGCTACAGCCGGCGCGCTGTTGCCGGCGCGTTCATTGACATTACATATTGCGCCGTCTGCAACAAACCGGCGACCAGTCATGTCATTGGGGTAGTTTCGGTGGCATGATGGTGGGCGACAGTGCCTCCCGGGTGGTCCGGGCGTGTCACCGAGGGGAGCCGCGATGAGCGGATTGACAGATGCCGAACTCGTTCAGCGTGCTCGCGCCGGCCGGCGCGACGCGTGCGGCGAACTCATCGCCCGCTACCAGGGGTACGTGTACGCCTTGGCGCACGGCGTGGTCGGCCGCTGGGCCGATGCCCAGGATATCACTCAGGAGACGTTCATCCGCGCGCTGGAGACGCTCAACCAGTTGCACGACGGTCAACGTTTCGCCGGCTGGTTGCGACGTGTGACGCACACGGTGGCGCTCAACTGGGTGCGAAAGCAGCAACTCGGGGGTCGCCGTGTGGTGCAGGTCGACGAGTTGCCCGCCGATGCCAATGCCCCGGCACATGCCACGCCTGATCAACGGCTGTCGGGCCGCGAGCTGGGTGCTCGGATTCTGAGCGCGGTTGCCGCTTTACCGCCGAAGTACCGCGAGCCGCTGGAGATGTACTACCTGGGCGGGTTGAGCCACCGACGACTGGCGGACTTCATGGACATCCCGCTGGGGACGGCCCAGGCGCTCGTCTATCGCGCTCGGCAGCAGCTCAGGGCGGCGTTGCCCCGACAACTCATGCAAGCGGAGGTTGATACGATGGTGACGGAGGCAATCGGCGAGCATCAACTGCCTGAGGGGTTCTCGCACAAGGTGCTGGAGAACGTGCCGCGCGTGGCATACGGCACCGGGTTGATTACGCCGGGCAGCGACGTGCAACGCTGTCCCGAGGACGATCCTTTCCCATCCTGCCTGCGCGCCTGCTTCGAATTCATGGGGCACGACTCGGGTCATGAATTGATATCCAGCCACGGCGGCCAGTGGCGTTTGAACCACACGTATGTGTTCATCATGGGCACGTCCGGGGCCGCCTTTCGACTGCTATGGCGGGATGGCGAGTGGTTTGGCGGCAACGTCGGGCTGCCGTTCATTTCCGACGACCCCGCCGAGCCCGTCCGCCGGGCGTGCGACGCGATGGGGCATGCGTGCTCGTTCTTCTTCAAGCCCGTGTTTGCGGGAGGAGACGCGGACTCGATCACGCTGTGCGACGACGCCGCGGAGTACCGCCGGCGGATTGTCGAGAGCATTTGTGAGCATGGCCGGCCGGTTATCGCGTGCGGCGTGGTTGGACCGCCGGAGCCGTGCATCATCACCGGTTACGACCATGACGGCGATATTCTGATCGGATGGAGCTTCTTCCAGGGCGTGCCGGATTTCGCGGCGGGGCTCGGCTTCGAGGCGACCGGTTACTTCCGCAAGGCCGACTGGGGTGCGGATCTGGCGGGGATTGTGCTGCTGGGCGAGAAGCAGGCCCGGCCGCCGCTGCGGGAAATCTACCGCCGGGCGCTGCGCTGGGGTGTTGATTTGGCGCGGCGGGCACGCGTGGGCGATTTCCACGCCGGTCACGCGGCGTACACGGCGTGGGCCGAGGCGCTCCAGCGTGATGACGAACTGCCCGTCGACGATCTGAATCTCCTGCGCGAACGCCACATGGCCCACGACGACGCTGTCTGCACAGTCGCCGAGGCGCGCTGGTACGCCATGCACTTCGTGAAACACGCGGCGTCAGAACTGCCCGAGGCAGCGGGAAGCCTGCAAGCGGCGGCGGCGTGTTTCGAGGCCGAGCATGAGTTGATGTGGCAGGTTTGGGAGCTCGTCGGCGGTCTCGGCCGCAGTGATGAGCACATCCGCAAGTTCGCCGAGCCGCAGATTCGGCGGCAGATGGTGCCGCTGATCATCGCAGCGCGGGATAAGGACATCGAGGCCACCCGGCATCTGGAACGGGCACTGCTAGGCGACTGAGCGATCAGGCGGGCGCTGCCTCATCGGGATCGCCGGCCAGCGCGATGCGGTTCTTGCCGGTGCGCTTGGCCTCGCCCAGCGCCGCGTCGGCGGCCCGCATCAGCTCGTCGCGCGTGTCCCCGTGCCACGGGAAGCAGGCCAGGCCGCCGCTGATCGTCACGGGCCCCGGTGCGTCCGGGCCGAAGCACTCGAATTGATGTTCGCGAATTGCCCGCTGGAATCGTTCCGCCAGCATGATCGGTTCGCTGGGGTGGCGTGAGCCCGGCACACGGGGTTGCTCGGCATCCCAGAACGCAACGGTAAACTCGTCGCCGCCGTAGCGTGCCACGATGTCGTCAGCGCGCGAGCAACGGTTCAACAACACGCCCAGCTCGCGGATCAGCGCGTCGCCGGTGGCGTGACCATAGGCGTCGTTGTACGCCTTGAACCCGTCGACGTCGAAGAGCAGCACGGTCACGCGCGTACGGCGTTGCCGCGCCTGCGCCAACAGGTCATCGAGAACCTGTGAGAAATAGCGGCGGTTGCGCAGTTGGCTCAGGTCGTCAGTCCAGGCCAATTCGCGCAGTTGATCTCGTTCGCGTGCCTCGTGTACCGCCGCCTCGACCAGCCGGCACATATCGGCCAGGCGCGCCGCGGTTGTGGCAAGGTACGTGCCGCGACGACAACGTCCCAGGCGTACGCGTCCGACCGCGGCGTGCTCGCGCTCGATCGGCATTTCGAGCACTGCTTCGGACACGTCACCAGCGCGTGCCTCGAGCCCATCAAGCTCGATGGCGACGCCGCTGGAATCAAACGAGTGCTGCACGAGGGCGGCCAGGCGGTCCAGGGTAACTTGAGGCCCTTCGGCCAGGTTGCGCAGGATGTCTCCCAACTGCACGATTTCCGCAACGGTGGGCGTGGGCTCGCCCTGGCGCATGCCGGTCCCGCGCGGCGGAGCGTTTTTGTCAAAGGCCTGTCGCAAATCAGCGGCGGCCAGTGGCTCAACCAGGTATTCATCGGCTCCATCGCCCAGCGCCTGACGGGCGCGCGGCTCGTCGGCCGGCGTACAGGTCAGGACAATACGCGCGCCGGGGGCCACGCGGCGCAAGCTGCGCAGGGCACGCAGTGCATCGCCGCCCAGCGAAAGCGATAGCAGCACGTCGCCACAGCCGGCGCGCCCCGTCTGCCACACCCCCGCCAATGAATGAGCCACCCCGATGACATCACGCTCCGGTAACGCCCGCCGCGCCGCGTCGGCCAGCGCGGCCGAGCCGATTACCAGAATACGTGAGTCGTCTCTCATCTCGATCATTTGATACCCGGCGTCCCCGGAAATCGTGCGGGTTATTGATCACCCAACAAGGCGGCCAGTTCATCACGAGTCAGCAGCGATTGCGACAGAGACGCCGCCCCGCTCTCGCCCGGCGCGGCGTGCGCCGGCGGCTTTGCGGCATCCTTCATCGACGGCGGCAGTGCCTGCGACGTGGGGGCCTCCGCCACAGCCTCACGCGGCCGCGGGAGCCGGGCACGCGCGCCCGCAATGGGCGTCCCGCGGCGCAGATTGGCGAGCAGGTCATCCGGCGTTTGCGCCAGCGACTCGCGCAACGCGGCCCGTGACTTGCAGAACGCCATCATGTCCAGCGCGCCGAACGCTGATTGCAGATCAGAGCCGTAGACGAGTATCCCGGTCCGCGGCCACGCCTCGCGCACGTACTCGAGCAGCGCGAATTCCTCGCGCGCCAACCAGTCAGTACCAAGGAAGGCAAGCTCGGGCGCCTGTGCCTGGTTCAGTAGCAGATGGACACAGGCATCGTACGGGTCTGCGCAACCGGCCACGTCATAGCCATAGCGCGCAAGCCACGCATCGATCAACTCGACGGTGCAGCGCTCCCCACCGCGCAAATGGAAGGCACATCGCACGTCAACGACACCCCGACCCGCGTCAGGCAGGCTAAGCATGGTAGTCGCTCGAAACCTCTTAGCAATTCTAGGCCGCCCGAGGTGCATTTGCAATGTTGACGTCAGGCTGATGAGCCCGCAGTGAGTTGATGCCAACCCCGCCACTCCACGCCCGTTACTGCCGCGCGCCACGCCGGACTTCACGCAATATTGGACTATGGAAACGTGCCGGACCCACCGCCGTCCGGATAGCGGCCCGGGCTATGGTTATCAAACCGTGTGTACTGCTTGTTGAAGTGCAGTGTCACGCGTCCGACCGGGCCGTTGCGCTGCTTGGCAATCAGTAATTCTGCGAGATTATCATCTTCGGCGGGCGCGGCTTGCGCGTCGGTATCGCGTTGGTATGACTCGCGGTGGAGCAGGATGATGACGTCGGCATCCTGCTCGATCGCGCCGGATTCGCGCAAGTCACTCATGCGCGGCTTGCCCCCGCGGTCTTCCGGGTTACGGTTGAGCTGCGCCAGTGCGACCACCGGCACTTCCAACTGCTTGGCCAGCGCTTTGAGCCCGCGTGATATGTCAGCGACGGCGACCTGGCGGTTCTCGGCCTTGGAGCCGCGCATGAGCTGGAGATAGTCGACGAAGATGGCGCAGAACTTCTGCCGGTGATAGACCGTGCGGGCACGCGCCTGGAGTTCGCGCACGGTCAGGTCGGATGAGTCATCGACGTGCAGCGGCGCGCCGCGCGTCTCGTCCGCCGCCGCGTGCAACCGCTGCATTTCGTCGGCGGTGATCCGCCCGCGCCGCAGCCGGTGGGCATCCACGCGCGCGCGACTGCACAGCACGCGCTGGGCCAGTTGCTGCTTGCTCATTTCCAGTGAAAAGAACAGCACCGGCCGGCGTTCGGTGATGGCCAGATGCTCGGCCATGTTCAGGCCCAGCGCCGTCTTGCCCACCGAGGGGCGCGCGGCCACGATGATCAACTCGGATGGCTGCATGCCGCAGGTCAGTTCGTCGAGCTCGTAGTACCCGGTGGGCGCGCCGGTGATCGCCTCTCCGTCGCGTTGCTCGATCTGCTTGAATACCCGCTCAACCAACGCGTGCAAGTCGGTCGCGTCGGACGTGATGCGCTGCTGGGTGATCTCAAAGACCTTGCGTTCGGCCTCGTCGAGGACGTCGGCGATTTCCTCTCGATCGTCGAACGACTTCTCGATCAGGTGGTGCGCGGCGGTGATCAGCAGTCGCAGCAGGTATTTGTCGCGGACAATCTCGCCGTAGTGCAATACGCGATCGGCGGAGGGCACGGCGTTGACAAGCTGCCCGAGGTACTCCAGTCCGCCAAGCTGCTCGAGCAAACCAGCGCGCTCGAGGTGGTCCTTGAGCACGACGGCGTCCAGCGGCTGACCCCGGTCGTAGAACGTGGCGATCTGCTCGAAGATCAGCCGATGCCGTTCATGGAAGAACGCAGCGCCGCCGACGCGCTTCAGGAACGCAATCGCCTCGCCGACGGCGGCCTCGTCCAGCAACATCGAGCCGAGCAGGGCGCGCTCGGCGTCAGGTGAGTGCGGCAATTGCCGCTCGAATGCCGCTGTGCTATTCGGCGGTTTCGAGGGCGTCGTCTCCAGAGTCGTCGGCGGGTTCGCCGAGATCCTCGTGTTGCTCGTCGTCATCAGTCGTGCCTCCCTCCCGCACCACCCAGACCTTCACCTGGGCGGTAATCTCGTCGGTAAACTCGAGGTTGACGACGCGATTATCCAACGTTCGGATCGGCGTTTCCAGTATCACGTGCTCGGGAAGCACCTCAAAGCCCTGGGCGTTGAGCGCTGCGGCGATCTCCGGTGCGCCAACCGAACCATACAGCGTCCCCTCGGGGTTGGCCGCGGCTTCGATCGTCGCGGAAACCTCCTCAAGGCGGGTGGCGAGTTTCTGAAACTCGGAGTTCCGCTTGGCGCGTACGACCGCCGCGCGTTTCTTCTCTTCTTCGATTGCCGCAATATTCTCCGGCGTCGGTTCGGCGGCGAGCAGTTGAGGGATCAGGAAGTTGCGGGCAAAGCCGGTCTTCACGGCCACCACATCACCGACGTGCCCGACCTTGCGCACGTCCTTAAGTAACAGCACCTGCATGGGTTATCACTCCATCATTGGGTCCGGATGACCTGCTAGTAGGGTATCTCGTGCGTTCATCGCATGAGCCCATCGTGCCAGGCTCGCTCTTGCCGCGCGGCGACACCTGCGGCGAACATATGACGCCGGACGCTAGCCCGCATATGGCAGGAGCCCAATGAACCGCGCACGCTTGACGGCCAACGCCGCGCGCCGCTGCTCCTGCGATGTCAGGCCCGAGCGTTTTCGTGAAAAGAGCTTGCCGTGGGTCGTCATGAGCCGTTGAAGGCTGGCAGTGTCCTTGTAGTCAAACTGCTTTTCGCTCTCCTGAAAGATCCGCCGCTTGGCAGCATCAGCCAGGCGCCGGGCACGTTTCCGCTTCTTGCGAGCGGCTTGTGAAAACAACGAAGCCATGGTTCTACCTCAAGGTTTTCGGTTAATCGCTACATCGTCTCGCTTCCGCCGCAGTCATCGATCCAGGTAGCCTGACCTTTGGCGGGCGCGTGGTTAGAACGGAATATCATCTCCCGCGGGGGGCGACTGGTTGTCGGACGGCGGTCCGGGGTCGTACTGCCCGCCGGTGTCGCTGGAACCAGACGCTTGCTGCCTGGCGTAGTTACCGCCGCCACCGCCACCGCCGTCACGGCCGCCGACAAAGGTGAAATTCTCGACGACTACGCGTAGCTTGGAGCGTTTGGCTCCATCCTGCGCGGTCCAGCTATCGAACTTGAGCCGTCCTTCAATCAGGATCGCGCCTCCCTTGGTCATGTACTGGTTGATCGTCTCGCCCCTACGGCCGAACGCCTCTAAGTCGACGAAACAAGTCTCGTCGTGTTGGTTGCCGTCCGGGTCGCGCCACCGACGATTGACCGCCAACCCGAATTCGCATACCGCCGTGTTGCTCGGCAGATACTTCAACTGCGGGTCGCGTGTCAGGTTGCCCATCAGAATGACACGGTTGAAATTGCCCATAGTCTCTCTCCTGTCGGCACAGCGGCCGTACAGCGGCCGTGAAGCGCGACCGCGAGCATCACGTGCCAGGTGTTTCCGGCGTGGCGGCCTCGGGGGCCGGCTCTGTCAGCACTGCGGTGGCGTCAGCCGGCTCGGGTGACCTGTCCGCCGACTCGGAATCTCGTTCATATCGCTCGTGCGGGCCGCGGTCACGTGAACCGCGCTCACCGCGCTCGCCGCGCTCACGCGAACCACGATCGTAGCGATCGCGCGAACCGCGGTCATAGCGATCGCGCGGGCCGCGATCGCGCTCACCGCCACCGGGCTGAAGGGCTTCGGACGCCGTGCGCTCCTGAAGCTCCTTGATCCTCTCGGCGGAGACGCCTTCGGCGCGAAGTACAAGCACGCGCAGGACGGACTCGCTGAGTTGCACGTCGCGCTCGAGATCGGCAATACGCTCGGGCTCCACGTTGAAATAGGTCAACACGAAGGTACCGCGTTTGCGCTTCTTGATCTCATATGCCAGCCGGCGCTCGTCGAACTTCACGCAGACGAGCAACTCCGCGCCAATCCGGTCGCACAGGCGTTTGACTTCCGCCTCCACCGCCGCCCACTCATGCGTGAACGCGTTGTCGAATAGGAACATGCCTTCATAGAATCTCAACCGCATTCTCCTTATGCTGCCGGGCCGCCGCCATTGTCTCGCGTTGTCCGCGCGTCTCGACGGTTGTACTCGTTCATCGCCGCCTCGATTCCACGGCGCACCCAAAATTCAACGGCGTCAGCGGCTTCATGGACCGCAAACTCGATGGTCTCGCGTTCGTCGGGCGCGAACTTGCTCAACACGTAATCCACGGTTGCCGTCCGGTGCACCTTTCCGATCCCGATGCGCACGCGGGCAACCTGATCCGAACCCAGGTGCCGAATGATGTCCAGCATGCCCTTGTGCCCGCCGGCCGACCCGCCGCGGCGCAACCGCAACTTGCCCAGCGGCAGGTCGAGGTCGTCGTAGACAGCCAGAACATCCTCCAATCCAAGCTTGTGGAAGCGCCACGCGGCACCAACGCTGCCTCCACTGAGGTTCATAAACGTGGTCGGCTTGAGCAGCAGCGCCCGGGCGCCGGCCAGCGGACCGTCGCCGAGCAAACCTTCGAAGCGACGGTCGTGGCGCCTCACGTCGATCGCCCAACGCCGCGCCAACTCGTCCACCACCAGATACCCGATGTTGTGGCGCGAGTGGGCATAGCGCGGTCCTGGATTTCCCAGACCGGCGATCAGCTTCACGTTTAACCCTCGGCCGACTCTTCATCCGTCTTCCCGCGGCTGATCACCTCGGGCTCAGCCTCTTCCTCACCCTCGGCGGCCTCCACAGCCTCTTCCTCGCCCTCGACCGGGCCGCGCTTGGCCTTGATCGAAAGGACAATCTCCGCGTCGTCATGGAGCGCCTTGGTCCCCGGAGGCAGCACCAGATCGGCGACGCGCAGCACCTGCCCGACGTGCAGATGCGAAATGTTCGGCTGGAGCGCGTCGGGAATCTCGGTCAGCGGACATTCCACGTGCAGGTCCGTCAGCACGGGCTGGACGACGCCGCCTTCGTGCATTCCCTGGGGCTCACCGCGCGGCTCGATGGCGACGTGAATCTTGACCCGATCGTCGGTGGCCACGCGCATCAGGTCGACATGGACGGGATCGGCCTGCAAATGATCGTACTGCACGTCTTTGAGCAGGAAGGTCCGCGTCTTGCCGCTGACGTCGACTTTGACGACATGCACCAGATGCTCCAACACGAGCTTCAGGTCATGCGCCGAGAGTGCCACCGTTTCGGGGGCTTCACCGTGACCGTAGACGATCGCGGGCACGAGGCCGTTGCGCCGCAAGCGCGCATTGGCATGGCGGCCGCCGGCCTGGCGAGTTTCACCTCTGATTGTCTCAATGTGCATGCTCAACTCCCAGATTCGCCCGGGCACCAACCGGCTTGGCGCGTGCCGCGGGGCTTGTCAGCTAATCGATGAACAGGCTGCTCACCGATTCGTTTCTGTGAATGCGTCTGATTGCCTCACCTAGTAGTTCGCTCACGCTGAGTTCCCGCAGCGCGCCCAGTTCGGCACGCGCGCGTGCCGAAGTCGGAATCGTGTCAGTAATCGCGATGTGATCAATCTGGGCGTCACGCAGACGGTCGATGGCCGGTCCGCACAATACGCCGTGCGTGGCCGCGACCGCGATGCGCCGCGCGCCGTGCTCACGTACAAGTTTGACCGCTTGCGCGATTGTCCCCGCGGTGGCTATGATGTCATCAACCATCAAAACGGTCTTGTCGCGCACGTCGCCGATGATGTTGTACATCGTCGTTTCGCTACCGCTCTTGCGCCGCTTGTCGATGATGGCCAGATCGCCGCCCAGCCGCTCGGCGTAGACACGCGCCCGCTTCATGTTGCCGATGTCCGGACTGACCAGTGCCATCGGCCCATCCCCAATCGAACTGAGGAAACTCGTGATGACCGGCTCGGCGGACAGGTTATCAACCGGGATGTCAAAGAAGCCCTGAATCTGGGCCGCGTGCAGGTCACAGGTCAACACCCGGTGAGCTCCCGCGGTGGTAAGCAGGTTCGCCGTGAGCTTGGCGGTAATCGGTACGCGGCCTTCGTCTTTGCGATCCTGCCGCGCATAGCCGAAATACGGGATGACCGTCGTGATGCGCTGGGCCGAGGCGCGCCGCAGGCAGTCTATGAAGATCAGCAGCTCGACCAGGTTCTCGTTGACGGGTGTACACGTCGATTGGATCACAAAGACATCACGCCCGCGCACATCTTCATGGAGCTTCAACGACACTTCGCCGTCGGGGAAGCTGGCCAGTTCGGCGCGCCCGAGCGGCATGCCCAGGTAGTCGGCGATCTTGCCGGCAAGCTCGGGATTACTGCGACCGCTGAAAATCCGCATATTGGTCATACGGCCCCCTCCGCGCTTCCGGCGACGCGCGTGCCGTCGGCAATCACGGCTGTGCCGGAAACATTGGCAAACGGGCCGAGGTGGCAATTGCACCCGATCCGCGCCGGGCCGGTCACCGTCACGAACGGATGGACAATCGTGTCCTGACCGAGAGTTGCCCGGGCATCGATCCAGGTGGTCGCCGGGTCAACAATCGTAACGCCGCAATCCATCCAATGCTCGAGCACGCGATCGCGCATTACGCGGTTCACCATCGCCAGGTCTTTTCGCGTGTTGATGCTGTAGATATCCAGCGCGGGGATAGCGGTGATCGCCTGCACCTTGTGCCCCGCGCCGATCGCCGATGCGATGCAGTCGGTGATGTAGTACTCGTTCTTGACGTTGTTGGGCGTGAGTTGCTCCAGCGCGTCGAGTAATTCGGGGACGCGGAAGCAGTACATGCTCGGATTTACCTCGCGAATGCTCAGTTGCTCCGGCGTGCAATCGCCGTGCTCGACGATGCCGAGCAGTTTGCCGCTTGCGTCGCGGTGAATCCGGCCATATCCGGTCGGGTCATCGAGAAGGGCCGTGCCCAGCGTGGTCACCGCGTCCTCGGCTATGTGGCGGTCAATGATCTCGCGCACCGTTTCACTGCGGATCAGCGGACCGTCGCCGCACAGCACGAGCACGTGATCGAAGCGGCCGGTAATCTGCTCGCGGCAGACCATGACGGCATGACCGGTGCCGTTTTGGGGATTCTGCTCCACCCAACTGATGCCCGCCTGACCATCGAGAGCCGCCCGGACGAGTTCGTGTTTGTAGCCGACGACCGCGATGCACTCCTCGATGCCCGCGGACCAGCAGGCGTCGAACACGTGCGCGAGCATGGGGCGCCCGCAGATCTCGTGCAGCACCTTGGGCAGCTCGGTCTTCAGCCGCGTGCCCTTACCGGCCGCCAGGATGATTGCCCCAACACGTTGACCACTCATGCGAATCTCGCAAACACGGCGGTGTCGCAACGACGAATATCACTCGGCAACAGCTACCCGGCCCGGATTCGAACCGGGAATGCCAGGACCAAAACCTGGAGTGTTACCATTACACCACCGGGTAATCCCGGGGCCGTGACGGCAATCGGCCGGCACGGCGACACGCCGCGCGTGTCAACCACCGAAGGCGCGGTTGTGGACCCGCTCGGAGGTCTGAGCCACCTGCCGCGAACAGGTGGCCCACTGTGGACGTCCCACTCTGGCAGCGAGTGAGGGCACATGCCTGATTCCACTTACCCCGTGCGAACGGGCACGACTCCGACCGCGACGTTGGCCGAAGACCTGTAATTAGAGAGATTTGCGGCACATCTGTCAAGAGATGGGGGAAGGCTGGACGTGGGTCTGGCGATATGATGAGCGCCCGGCCGGCTGTTGGCGCCGGCCCCACACAAGGGAGTGCACCGTGTCCCCCGAATCACGGTACTACATCGATCAGCGCGACCTCGGCCGCGTCGGGCGGTTTCTGGCGGCCACGTTTGCGGCGCTCGGCCGGCCGCACAACTGGCAGATCGACCGCTGGGTCAACCTGCGCTACTCCAGCTACGCCGACAGCGACCCCGGCCGGCAGCCGGACTGGGAGTCGGAAATCCGCGTTTGGGAGGCAAAAGACGACCTGGTCGGGCTGGTTTTCCGCGAAGGCCCGGGGTTCTACGCTCTTCAGGTGCACCCGGATTTCCGCCTGATCGAGTCCGATATGCTCGATTGGTGCGAACTCGACCACCAGCGGCGGCGACCAGCCGACCAGGCCAAGTGGCCGCTGCGCATGGAGGTATACGACTGGGACGCGCAGCGCGGCGAACTACTGACCAAACGCGGGTTTCAACGACACCAACGGCCCGTGTGGTATCGCCGCAGGTCGCTGGAAGAGCCGATTCCGTCGCTGCCGGTTCCCGCCGGTTTTCGCTTGCGGACACAGCGCGGCGACGTTGACGACCGACGCCGCTACGTTGACGCACTCTGTGCGATCTTCCCGGGCTATCGCGACCATTGGATCAGGACATACCCATCCTGCTCGGACGAGCAGCGCCGCGAGATCGCGGTGCGGTCGACGTGCCCGCGCATGGACGCGCCGCAGTACCGCGCCGAACTCGACCTGCGCATCGAAACTGACCAAGGTGAGTTGGCCTGCGTGTGTACGATGTGGCTGGACGACGCCAACGGCCTCAGCATCATCGAACCCATGGGCACCTGCCCGGACCAGCGCGGGCGCGGGTTGGCCCGGGCCATCATGTTGGAGGGGATGCGCCGCAGTCGAGACCTTGGGGCGCGCTGGGCCGTAACCACGTCGTATACCGACGCGGCGCATCGCGCCTACGAATCAGTGGGCCTCGCCGCCGCCGAGTCGATCGCGGAATGGAGCAAGGCGTTTGAATCGAGTCCGCGCTAGCTGAATCCGTCGTCGGGTCCAGCCTGGGGCACCCCATCTGTGGGCCACGAGGGCGGCGGGTGTACGAACCCCGGGGGCGTGGGGCTGCCGCACTCCGGGCAGAAGTTTGAAACGCCGCCGCGCAGGTCGTAGCCGCAATTGGCGCAGCACTCCACTGGTTCATCCTCTGCCGGGAAGAAACGCCAATCGTCACCGAACTGCTCGAGGAAATAGAGCGTGTAACAGCGTTGAAACACGATCAACGGCAGCAGCACCACGGTGCCGATGTACGGTAGCCCCGCGATACAGCATGTGGCGCACGTTGCAACGAGTGCCAACGCCGTAATCGCGATGCCCAAGACCAGCTTCATGAGGAAGTAAAGGACAATTGTACCGACGTGCCCTGCGAGAACCTCGTGGCGCACGATCGACCACGCATCCATCACGCGCACCTGGCGAACATACATCGTCGGCATCACGAAGTGCGTCAGCAGCAACGTCACAAGCCCCAACGCCACCCACATGAGGACCAGCAGCCCGCCGGCCCAGATAACCGCGGACCAGGCGGCGTCGCCGAATGTGCCCGCGGTGATGTCGGGCCAAGCAAGCGCCGTGCCGAGGATCGTTGTCAAGACGAATGCGGCAAACCCGCCGAGGGCGAGAATAAAGCTGAATACGAAGAAGCTGTTAGCCAACTGGCGGTGCTCGTGCCAGGGCTCCACAACGGCGCCGCGGTTCTTCACAATGCCGTCAACAAACATGAACCGGCCGCGGGCGCTGAGCCAGCCGAGCAGCGCCCAGAGGCCGACCAGAACGATCAGGATAAGCAGGCCGATACTGACAATGGCGGCGATGTTGGTGTGGATCCAGTCGAAGGCGTCTTCGGTAGTGGGCATTCTCCCCGGTCCGCCCGGCCAGTTGCCGCGCCAGCCGCCGCCACCGTTGAAGCCCGGGTTGCCTCCGCCCTCGGCGAGAGCCGCCAGAAACGCGCAAAACCCCAGCTTAAACCACTTCCCGGCATCAAAGGGCCTGAAGAGAATCTCTTTCGTGCGCGTGATGGCCTTTTCAATCGGGTCGGTAACGGATATCGACATGCGGCTGCCTCCCTGAAGCAGAACCAACGGCCTGGGCGAGATCATAACCGCCACACGGCTGCCTCGCAGCCGGAAACCGGCTGGCATCGTGCAGGCTTTGTCGCGTACGATAAACGCATGAAGACCATCGGACTGATCGGCGGGATGAGCTGGCAGTCGTCCATCGAGTATTACCGGATCATCAATGAGCGTGTCGCCGAACGCCTGGGCGGGTTGCACTCGGCCAGGTGTCTGTTGCTGTCACTCGACTTCGATGAGGTTGAACGTGTGCAAGCGCGCGGCGCCTGGGACCAGGCCGAGCTGCTGATGGTCGAAGCGGCGCGGGGTTTGGAGCGCGCTGGTGCGGAGTTGCTGGCAATCTGCACAAACACGATGCACAAGACGGCCGACGCGGTTCAGAGCGCCGTCGACATCCCGCTGCTGCACATCGCCGACGCCACGGCGCGAAGTGTGCAAGCCGCGGGGTGTCGCAAAGTCGGCTTGCTGGCCACGCGTTTCACGATGGAAGAGGATTTCTATGTTGGCCGCCTGTCTGAGCGACACGGCCTGGGTGTTGCCGTGCCGAACGAGGCCGAGCGCGGCATGGTGCACGCGGTGATCTATGAAGAACTCTGCCGCGGCGTGATTTCGGCCGATTCGCGCGAGAGTCTCAAGGCCGTCATACAGCACCTGGTTGACGCCGGCTGTGAGGGCATAATCCTCGGTTGCACCGAGATAGGCCTGCTGATCAAAGCCGCCGACAGCCCGGTTCCGCTGTTCGATACGGCGATTATTCACGCGCGGGCCGCCGCGGACTTCGCCCTGGGGCAGACGAACCAGCGCGATTGAGTCATAATACGTGTCGCCGATGCCGAGGCCTTGAGAGCCCGACTTCGGCGTGGAGCAGTACGGGAGACGGCACATGACCACCTTGCAGCGCAGCGGAATCGAGGAGGCCAAGATGGCAAGCGTCAATCTGGATTGGGCAAACCTGGACTTCGCCTATCGGAAGACGGACTGCAACATCCGATACACCTGGAAGAACGGCGCCTGGAGCGCGGGGGAGTTTTCCTCAGAGGAAGTCATTCCGCTGCACATGGCTGCGACGTGTCTGCATTACGGCCAGGAGTGTTTCGAGGGGCTCAAGGCGTTCCGCACCAAGAGCGACGATGTCGTGGTGTTTCGTATCGAGGAAAACGCCGCGCGCCTGGCCCGCTCGGCCAGGAAGATCCACATGGAGCCCGTGCCGGAAGACATGTTTATCGACGCGGTTATGCGCGTGGTCGATGCGAACCGCGCATACGTGCCGCCGCACGGCACGGGGGCGAGTCTGTACATCCGCCCGCTGCTGATCGGCACGGGGCCCCAGGTCGGCGTGAAGCCGGCAGGTGAGTACCTGTTCATCGTGCTGGTTACACCGGTCGGCCCGTACTTCAAGACCGGTTTCAAGCCGGTGCATCTGGTGGTGGAAGAGAACTTTGACCGCGCCGCGCCGTTGGGTGTCGGTGATGCCAAGGTCGGCGGCAATTACGCCGCCGGTCTCCGCGCCAGCATCGCCGCCAGGGAGGCCGGCTACACCGAAGTTCTTTATCTCGATGCGCGCGAGAAGAAGTACCTGGACGAGTCGGGGCCGGCGAATTTCTTCGCGATCACCAAGGACGGGCAGTATATCACGCCGGAAAGCGAGTCGATTCTGCCGTCGATCACGAACAAGTCTCTGATCACGCTGGCCGAAGAGATGGGCCTGCGTCCGCAACGGCGTCCGATTGAGGTCGGTGAGATTTTCGACTTCGCGGAGGCTGGCTGCTGCGGCACCGCCGCTGTGATCACGCCGGTCGGCTCGATCACCTGGCGCGACCGCAAGGCGGTCTACTGCGACGGCGACGAGCCGGGCAAGACCTGCGTCGAGCTATACGACAAGCTGACCGCGATCCAGAACGGCGACGCGCCCGACCCATATGGCTGGGTGCGCAAGGTGTGATGAGTCATCAGTCGTCAGTTGGCAGTTGGCAGCTAGCAGTTGGCAGTTATCAGTTGGTGGTTGATAGTTCCGCCAGCACCGCCGTCAGCAGGCGGTAGGATTTCTCGACGGACGCGACGTATGTCTGCTCGTCCGGACTGTGTGCCCCGGTGATGCGCGGGCCCAGTGATACCATGTCCAGGCCGTCGATCCGCTCACCGATGATGCCGCATTCCAGGCCTGCGTGAATGGCGGTTATTGTCGGCTCAACCCCGAATAAGCGCTGGTATACGCCTGCGCAAGTCTTGAGCAGGGGTGAATCGACGTTCGGTTGCCAACCGGGATACGAGCCGCCGAACTCCACCAGCGCGCTTGCCAGCCGGCCGATCGCCGCGATTTGCCGGCGCACCGCGTCCACTTTTCCATCAGCCGAGCTGCGGCTGAGAGTGCCGATCCGCACGCGCAGCTTGCCATCACGAGTCTCGGAGCTGATTGTCGCGACGTTGTTCGAGGTCTGGATCAACCCGGGCACGCCGGGATGCACTTCAAGCACGCCGTGGGGCAGGCCGGCAATGGTCGCGAGCAACGTCTGCGTGTCGGGCGCCGACAGCGCGGTTGTACCGGGCGTGTTTCTGACGAACTCGACCGTCACATTGGCGTTTGGCTCCGCCAGGCGTTGTCTGGCGTCGTCACGCACGATTACGACCGTCTTTTCGAGCGCGGCGCGCGTGCCGCGCGGGCCCACGACAACAGCGCTGGCTTCGCGCGCGATCGCGTTGCGCTTGCTGCCGCCGTTGATTGTGGCAATACGCAGGCCGTCACCGACGGCGGAAGTAAGCGTATGCGCGAGCAGCTTGTTGGCATTGACGCGGTTCTCGTGAACATCCCCGCCGGAGTGCCCGCCGCGCAACCCGCTCACCGTCACGCGGGCAAGTTCGAGCGTTTCATCGACGCCGTGCAGGTCGAACGACCAGGACAGGACAGTGTCGCCGCCGCCGGCACAGCCGATGTAGAGGATGTCGTCTTCCTCGGAATCGAGGTTGATGAAGATCTTGCCCTTGAAGAACCCCGGTTCGAGCGCGGCGGCACCGGTCATGCCCATCTCTTCGTCGATGGTACACAGTAGTTCGAGCGGGCCGTGAACGACGTCCGGCGAACTCGCCACCGCCAGCCCCATCGCCAGGCCCAGGCCGTTGTCCGCGCCGAGCGTCGTGCCGTCGGCCCGCACGATCTGCTCGCCGCTGTCGCGGTCCCTGTCGATGATGAGCTTGATCGGGTCGTTCTCGAAGTCGTGGTCGGTGCCGGTGTTCTTCTCGCAGACCATGTCGAGATGGCCCTGGAGCACCACGGTCGGCGCGCTTTCCTTGCCCGGCGAGGCCGGTACGGAGATGACGATGTTCCCAACGGCATCTTCACGCCAGGTGAACCCAAGCGCGTCGGCCGTCGCCTTCACGTGCGCCCGAATTTGCTCTTCATGCTTCGAAGGCCGCGGCGTCGACGCGATGCCGGCAAAGAAACGCCAGACGGCCTGCGGTTCGAGTGCGGCGACTGCGTGTTCATTCGAAGCGTTCATTGTCCCTCACCTTACCTTGTCGGTGTCAGTTGGTAGCGAGCAGCTTCATCGCCCATGCGATGCCGATGAAACTCTCCGAAGTCCCGCGCGCGCGGTAACGTCGCGCCGCTCACGATCGCTGAGCGGGTATCTCTCCGTCGCCATTACGAGAACCGTTCGTTCGTCATCAATCACCAGCGGTGCCGTTGGAAGACGCTCAGGGTGTTGTGGGTGCTGCGGGTGCGCAAGCAGCACGCAATCTCCGACAACCTCAAATGTGCCCTCATCCAAGAGACATGGCCCGAGACACGCGCTCAAACTGAATGCGTACGTGCAATCCTCGCCGAGCCTGATAGTGAACGTCGCGCGATCGAACTTCTCCTCATACGTGCCTGCGAGATCTGCAGCGGTCAGACCGCGCACGGCCTCCTCATTCCGCGCCGTTATGACCTCGCCATGTGGCTGCGTGCATGCCGTGGCGACCAGGCACACCCCCAGGATCAGGGCGCATCGGCGATTCGTTCGTGATCTCCAGCCGTTCACGATCATTCTTTACACCATTGATCCAACCATCCGATCACCGTTTCGTGCCACTGGATGCTGTTGTGCGGCTTCAGCACCCAGTGGTTTTCGTCCGGGAAGTACAGGAGCTTGCTGGGGATGCCGCGCCGCTGCAACGCCGTGAATGTCGAAATGCCCTGCGTATCCACCACGCGGTAGTCCTTCTGCCCGTGAATGACGAGCATCGGCATCTGCCACTTGCCGACGTGGTTGATCGGATTGTGCTTCTCGTACGCCTCGGGATTATCCCACGGCGTGCCGCCGCGCTCCCATTCGGGGAACCAGAGCTCCTCGGTATCAAAATACGCCAACCGCTCACAGAGGTTGCCATCGTGGTTGACCAGGCACTTGAAGCGGTCGGGCCAGTTGCCGGCGATCCAGTTGATCATGTAGCCGCCGTAGCTCGCACCAAGCGCCGCGACGCGCTCGCCGTCCATCCAGGGGTATTTCTCAAGGGCGGCGGCGAGGCCTTTTTGCAGATCCTCCAGGGGGCGATCTCCCCAGTGGTGATTGATCGCGTCGGTGAACGCCTGTCCGTAGCCCGTCGAGCCGTGGAAATCCACCATGACGGCGACGTATCCGGCACCGGCGTAAACCTGCGGATTCCAACGATAATGAAAACTGTTGCCGAATGAGCCCTGCGGGCCGCCGTGGATCAGGAATGCCACCGGGTACTTCCGATCCAGATCGAAATCGACCGGCTTGACGACCCAGGCGTAGACCGGTTCCCCGTTCCAGCCCTCAAATGAAAACTGCTCGGCCTCACCCATCCGGGTCGCGGCAATCCGCTCGGCGTTGAAGTTGGTGATTTGCGTGACGTTGCCGCCGTTTGAATCGGCGGTATACAGCTCGACCGGGCCGCGCAGACTGCACATGCCGCAGACCAGTCGATCGCCGGCCACTACGACGTCAGTCACGTATCCGGGGCCAATCAGTTTCCGCACGGCGCCGTCATCGACGTCAATGGCGAACAGCGGCCGTTGTCCGACGTCGGCGGCGGTCACGTAAATGGCGCGGCCGTCCGCCGCCCAGTCGATGGCGCCGGCGGATCGATCCCAGTCCTCGGTCAACACACGCGGCGCGCCGTCCGGCCAGGCCTTCAGCACGATCCGCAAGCGGTCCGCCTCGTAACCCGCGCGCTGCATCGCGCGATACGCCAGCGTCTTGCCGTCGGGCGAGAACACCGGGTTAGCAACGACCGCCCCCTCGCCATCCACAATCACGCGCGGCGCGGCCGAACCGTCGAGCGGCACGGCGTACAGGTTGAAGTGTGTTGACCAGGCCTCCTCACGCCCCGCATCCCGCATCGAAAACACCAGTGATTTACCGTCGGGCGTGAAGATGAATTCGCCGGCCCCCCCGAACGGTTTTGACGGCACGTCGGCGTCCAGTCCGCTGGTAACGTCAACGGCATCTCCGCCGGCCACGGGCACGACAAACAGGTGTGACCGCCGCCCGTCCTTCCAGGTATCCCAATGGCGAATGAACAGTTGCTCGTACACACGGCCGCTGGCCTTGCTCTGCTCCAGCGCCTCCAGCCGCTCCTTGGTGTCTTTCAGCGTCGGCGCCGCGGGAAAGACCTCGAGGCTGACCACCAGGTGCTCACCGTCAGGCGAGAGTTTGAAGGAGCCGACGTCGAGCGGCAGATCGGTGACCTGTTCGGCCTCGCCGCCGTCGATCGCGATGCGCCATACCTGCGTGAGATCGGTGCGCTTGGACAGAAAGTAGACCCATTTGCCGTCGGGCGACCAGCGGCCTCCGCTGCTGCCGGCCTTGTGCGCGGTCAATTTGCGCTGGTTGGCGCCGGACACGTCAATCAGCCACAGATCGGTGCGACCCTTGTTCTCCTCCAGGTCCGTCTCGCGCACCGCGAAGACGACGCGCTGGCCGTCAGGCGATGCCTGAGGGTCGCTTACACGATCCAGCGCCAGCAGATCGTGTACGGTGAACGGATGCGTATCTGCGGCGCCGGCCGCAAAGCCCACGGTGGCGAGCGCGATGACCACGACGACGACAACCAGCGGGACGGTCAACATTTCAAATCTCCAGCGTGCGGGATGCAGTGTACCACTTGTCTATTGGGCGTCGGCTGGCCACCGGTGTCCGCGTGCAAAAATCGGGTGGCGCTGATCCGCAAAGAATCGGGTAATTGCACTGGTGAGCGTGTGCGCAGGACGGTGGTTTGTCAATCAGCCCCACACGCACGGCGCGTTGATTCTTGTGGTATGGCCGACTAGGCTTCGCGCTTAATCGGCGAGGTTGCTGACCTGGAGGAACCGGCGGCGCATGTCAACCAGTTCGCTTAACGCGGGGCCACCGGCTGCCAACGGACGCGGTGATGAGTGCGAGGCAAGCGTCGCGACGGCCACCGTGCCCGCGAGCTGCCGGCGGCCCGTGTGGCCCGTGGTCATGGCGTTGACGGCGCTGGCGCTGGCACTGCGATTGTGGTTTCTGGGCGCGTTGCCGCTGGTCATCACGAATGACGGTGTCGGCTATCTAAACAGCGCCAAACGCCTGGCGACCAGCGCTGACTTCGGCGCGATCCCGGCAGTGCGCACGCCGGGCTATCCGGTATTTCTGGCGGGTGTATATCACGTCTTCGGCGTAAGCGCGACGGGCGTGTTGGTCGCGCACGTACTGCTGGGCTGCGCGATGACGGCCCTGCTCACGTACGCCGCCGCTCGTATCACGGGGCGCTGGTGGGCCATCATACCCGGCGTGCTAGCGGCAGCCGATCCGTGGCTGCTGGCAATCGAACACTACGCGCTTTCCGAACCGCTGGCCTTGGCACTGGTCGCGGCGGCGGCCACGCTGGCGCTCGCCACAACGCGGCTGAAGCCGCTGATGGGCGTGATCCTGGGGGCCGCGCTGGCGGGCGCAGCGCTGACGCGCCCCGCGTGCCAGGCGCTGATCCCGTTTCTCGTCCTGGCATGGGCTTTGAGGTGCGGCGCCGGCAATTGGAAGCGAATCGGCGTACATCTGGCGCTCGCCGTGCTCGGTGTCGGACTGACGCTGGGCCCGTGGGTGCTCTACAACCGACAGCGCGACGTGTCCGGCGTGGCCAGCGGCTTCGGCGTTATGCAGTGGCGTTCACTGCTGCACTTCGGGTTGCTCGACCTCGAGTTCCCCGCTGACGAGCGTCTGCGGGCGGCAATCGGCGAGTTCGAGGGCAAACAACCGAGCTGGGAAGCAACCCGCGCATTCGCATACGAGCACTTGAAGCGCGACAACGAATACGGCGTCAGCCTGTCAGCCTGGAACCGGGCCAGCATCGGGGCCAAGCCCGGCGAATTCCTGCGATACTGTGGGTATGCATGCTGCTGGCTGTTGAACTACACGCCGGCCGATGGTCCGAATCCGGGTAAGGCGTCGTGGATCAACTGGGCGCTGGGTCGGCTGGCCGAAGACGGCGACAACAAGCAGTACGTCGGTGACCCACAGCGCCTGGGCCTCAACAGCTTCGCGATGAGCGGTACCGGCGGCGCGGCACGGGCCTATGTGGCCTGGTGGGAGCGGAATCTCATCGGTGGTTTACCACAGATTCCCCTGTTCGCACTCACGGTGCTGGCCATACCGCTGGCCCTGTTGCGGCGTGACTGGTGTACGGCACTGGTGTTTACTGGCGCGCTGGCTTTTGTTGCGGCGCACGTCGCAATCCTGTTCCCGGTCAGCCGGTATCTCATGCCGGTCTGGCCGCTCTGGTTTCTGGCGGCGGCGGTTGCTCCCTGGCAGGCGTGTTGCGTCGCGCAAAATGCGTGGCGCAGGCTCCGCCGCGATCGAGCGCCCGCCGTTGCCTGCCCCACCGCTGAATCCGCCGGCGACTCGACGGCACCTCCGGGCGCTGAGTGACGCTCGTTTACACCGGACGGCTGACCGGCTAGCCTATCCGCTGTTCGAAGCCAGGAGAGACACCCTCCGATGGATCCCGCCCAGGTTACGGTAGTCATACCGGCACTTAACGAAGCACTGGCGATCGGAGACACCGTGCGCGCGGTGCGCGAGCGGCTACCCGGGGTGGAGATCATTGTCGTCAACGATGGCTCAACCGACGACACGGGACGGATTGCCGGGGAGGCCGGGGCGCTGGTGATTGATCACCAACATCGCCGCGGCTATGGGGCTTCGCTGGAAACCGGTACGCGCGCGGCGCAGCGCGACTATGTGCTGTATTGTGACGGCGACGGCCAGCATTCGGCCGCTGATGTGGCCCGCTTGATCGAAGAGGCCGACGGCTACGACATGGTGGTCGGCGCGCGAGGCAGTGACTCACACGCGCCGCTCAGCCGCCGGCCGGGCAAGCGCATCCTGCGCTGGTTCGCGAACTACCTGGCCGGCCAGAAGATCCCCGATCTGAATTCAGGCCTGCGGATCGTGCGCCGCGAGGTCATGACGCGCTATCTGCACCTGATGCCCGAGGGATTTTCATACTCGACGACGAGCACTTTCGCGATGATGAAGACCGGCCGGCGAGTAAAGTACGTGCCGATCCAGGTCGCTCCGCGCCTGGGCAAGAGCACGGTGAAGCAGTTTCGACACGGATTCGAAACGCTGCTGCTCGTGCTGCGGCTGGCCGTGCTGTTCGAGCCGCTCAAGGTGTTTCTGACCGTATCGGGCGGCATGCTGGCCATCAGCGTGGCGAGCTTTGCCATCGACATATGGCGCTTGGTCAGACTCGGTGCGCCGGGCTTGAGTGATTCGACAGTGCTGCTGTCAATCGCCACACTGATCATCTTCATGTTCGGACTCCTGTGTGACCAGGTGTCCGCGATTCGCAGGGACCGATGCCTGTAAGCGAAGTGGACAGTCCGGAACAAATACAGGCCACGTCAGCATCGACACCCGGCGGAGGCAGTCCGGCCACCACGCCCTCGCTGCGGATCGACGAGCAGGAGATGTACATCGGCTACGCGCGTGACGCGGATATCCGCGCACACGCCGCTTCGGGTGGCCTGGCATCGGCGATCCTGCTGCACTTGATGGAGACCGGGCAGGTTGATGGCGCGATCGTCTCGCGGATCACATCCCGCAACGGCGCGATCACGGCCGCCTCCGAGCTGGCCCGCGGGCGTGAAGAAGTGCTCCAGGCGGCCGGCAGCTCTTACATCGACACGCCGGTGTGGCAGACGGTCAAGGCGCTGCGCGATTTTGACGGGCGCGTGGCGGTGGTAGCGCTCCCTTGCCAGGCGCGGCTGATGCGCAAGCTGCTGGCGAAAGATGATGCCCTGCGCGCCAAAGTCGCTGTAATCATCGGCCTGTTTTGTCGCGGAACGGTGACGGAGAAGTTCTACGAGGACCTGCTGCCGCGTTATGGCGTCGATCCGGCGCAGGTGGCTTCGCTCAAAGTCATCCGCACGCACATCAAGGGCACGGTGAGGGCGACGTTGCACGACGGCCGGCAGCGTGATCTGAAGTTCCACAAGGTGAACGCGTATCGCATGGCGGGTATTCACGCCAAGGCTCTGTGCCTGTGGTGTGACGAACACCTTAGCGCCGAGGCCGACATCTCGATCGGCGACATTTTCGCGCCGGAGATCAAAAAGCGCCCGATCAAGCACTCGGCGGTGATTTGCCGCACACCGCTGGGGGCGCTCCTGATCGACGAGATGGTGCGCGCCGACCGGGTGGTGCTCGAACGCTACGGCATGGACAAGTACCGCTCGGTGTTCTCGGAGATCGAGCAATTCACAAACACGCTGGCGCCGCGTTATTGGGCGGCGAAGTTGACCGGACAGAACGCCGCCACACCGCGGACATGGCGCGTCAATCCGCTGCACGTCATGTCCTGGACGATGTATTTCCTGAGCTACCGCTTGTCGAAGAGCGCGCGCGGTCGACGATTGATCTTCAAGCTTCCGCACACGCTCGTTGCGATCTGGGCGCTGGGGATCAAGCTGCTGTCGAAGATCTCGCTGAGGCGCCGGTGAGCGTACCTTTTGGGTGGACGCATGGCAGACAAACAGCAAGACCGGCCGCCGCGCTTCGCCGCCTTCGCCGTCTCGCGGACCGGCAACCGTGGCGCGGTATCAATGCTCGAAGCGGCGATCGACCATCTGACGAAGCCCGAGGTCGGTGGGATTGTCGAGGTCTTCACCGTGTACCCCAAGGCGGACCGCGCGATCGCTGCCACGCCGAACATAAACCTCCACAACGGCACGCCGCGGAACCTCGTGCTCAAGCTGGTGCCCCTCAGCGTGCTGTACTGGATCCTGCACGCCCTGCGGCTGGCGCCGGCGGCGCGATCGTGGGGGCGCGAGATGCGGGCGCTGATCGAGTGCGACGTGGTGCTCTTGATTGGCGGCACGACCTTCAGCGACGCTCAACTGGCCAAAGTGATTTACAACGTGGCATGCGCACTGCCGGCCATTTTTCTCGGCAAGAAGACGATGTACTACTCGCAAACGCTGGGGCCGTTCAAAAAGATGTCCAATCGCCTTGCCGCCCGGTTCTGCTTCAAGCGGGCCGACGTGATTCACCCGCGCGGCCCCGGCAGCGAACGCGCGGTGCATGACTTCGGCTTTCCCGATGCCCGGCATCACGCCGACTCGGCGTTTTCGTTGATCGTGCCGGACGAGGTCGAGCGGCGAATTAGGGAGAAATTCACACCGATCCTCGCGGGGAAAAAGGTGGTTGGTATTTCGACGAACTCGATCGTCGAGCGCAAGTGCCGGCTGCTGGGCATTCCCCACAACAAAATCTGGGTCGAGTTCATCACGTATTTGCAGGAGCGGGGCTACTTCGTCCTGCTCGTGCCGCACAGCATGCGCCCGGGCAGCACGAGCCGACACAACAACGACCTGGTAACAACGGCGGAGATCCTCGCGCAACTGCCGAGCCGGGAAAATCTGCACGTGGTCGAGGAGTATTTCGACTGCAAGGAGCTGCGCGTGGTCGTGGGACTGGCCGACTATTATGTCGCGTCGCGGTTCCATTCGATGATTTCGGCGCTTTGCACGGCGACGCCGGTGTCCGTGTTCGGCTGGGGTTTTCACAAGTATCGCGAAGTGTTGGCGGACTTCGACCTGGAAGATGTGGCCCATGACGCGGCCGAGCTTTCGACAGACGCCCTGATCGCCGGGTTTGAAGACGTCGTCAGCCGCGCTGACGCATTGTCCGCCAAGATGCGCGCGGCGCTGCCCAAAGTCCGCGAATCCTCATTGGGCAATCATCGCGCGGCTCTGGAACTGGCCCGGCGACCCGCATGAGCGCGGATGCCGAAACGCCGGTTGCCAGTCCGCAGCACGGCCGGCTCAAGCTCGCGCTCAAGCTGATCCTGCTGGTGGTGCTGGCGGGGTTCTGGTACGTCTACGTGCGGCGTTATTGGGACGATCTGCGCGCGGCGGAGTGGTCGACTCCCGTGGCTGGCCTGCATCGCAGCGGGGGGAGTGGCGCTGGCGGGCTACATCGTACGGGGGCTGCTCTGGTCACCGTTGTGTCATGAGATCACCGGACACCGGCTGGGATGGTGGCGCGCCGTGCGCGTAACGGCGACCGCCTGGATGGGCCGCTATGTCCCCGGCAAGATCTGGAGCCTGGCCGGCAAGGCCTTTCTCTCAGCGCCGGATCGATCGCGGCTGGCGCCGGCAGCCGTGGCCGTCTCCGTCGATACATTTCTCTCGGAAGGTTGCGGTGTGCTGCTGGCGGTGACGCTGCCATGGCTGCATCCGAGCGCGCGTCTTCACTCGGGTTACGCGCTGGTGATCAGTGCGGTACTAGTGCTGTTCGGCATCGCCGCCTGTCATCCGCGCGTGTTCGGGCCGGTGGTGAACGGCGTGTTGCGCGTGGCGCGACAAGCCCCGCTCCAGCGCGTGCCGCGTTTTGGCATGCTCTTGAAGATCCTGGGGGCGAACGTGCTGGCGTTCCTGTTCTGGGGCGCAAGTCTGACCATCCTGGTGATGGCCGTTGCCGGCGTCAGCGCCACGGACTATCCGATCATCACGGCGCTGTTCGCGACGGCATGGGTGTCGGGGTTTATTGCCCTGATAGCGCCGGCGGGACTGGGCGTGCGCGATTCGATCATGGTCATCGGCTTGCAGGAGCTGCTGGACGTGCCCCCGGCGCAGGCGGTGCTGATCATGCTGCTTAGCCGCGTGGTGACAACGCTGGTGGAGGTGCTGCTGTTCGCCGCCGTCACGCTGGCACCCTCAGCACCGACAGCGGCGGAATCGGAGCCTTCCAGTTGACGGTTAATTGGCTACCCGGATAATCGATTGGTTAGCGCCGCACTGTGTGGCGATGCGCCGTTGCGGGCGAAGGTCCAATTGATGTCCACCGTGCCAGAGTCTTCATCACTCGCGGTCACCGCCCACGACGTCGGCAAGTGCTACCACATCTACGACCAGCCGCAGGATCGACTGAAGCAGGCGTTGTTTCGCCGGCGGCGCCAGTACTTCCGCGAGTTCTGGGCGCTGCGCGACGTGTCTTTCGAGCTGCGCAAGGGTGAAGCGCTGGGAATCGTCGGCCGGAACGGATCAGGCAAGAGCACGCTGCTGCAAATCATCGCCGGCACGCTGCGCCCCAGCACCGGTGAAATCCACGTCACCGGCCGCGTGGCGGCCCTGCTGGAGCTCGGCAGCGGATTCAACCCCGAGTTTACCGGCCGCGAAAACGCCTACATGAACGGCTCGATCCTCGGGTTGTCACACGATGAGATGGACGCCCGTTTTGATGACATCGCGGCGTTCGCCGACATCGGGGAGTTTCTCGAGCAGCCGGTGAAAACGTACAGCTCGGGCATGCTGGTGCGTCTGGCGTTCGCGGTGCAGGTTCAGCTTCGTCCGGACATACTGATCGTCGACGAGGCCCTCTCGGTGGGCGATCAGCTCTTTCAGAAACGCTGCTTCCAGAAGCTCGACGAGCTGCGCAACTCCGGGGTGTCACTGCTGTTCGTTTCACACGACCAGGAGAGCGTTCGCACGTTGACCAACCAGGCGATCATGCTGCACGAGGGACATATTCGCAGCATCGGCGCGCCGGCCGAGGTGGTCCTCGATTATCGCCGCTTGCTGCACGACGATGAGAAGCGGTATCTCGAGCGCCAGATGCAGCACGCGCGCGATCAGCAACAAAAAGCCGCCGGTTCCGTAACACCGGCTACATCCCCGAAGACGCAGGCCGCCGACCGGCTTTCGTTCGGAGATTTTGACGCGGAGGTGGTCGAGACGCGCGTTTTCAATGCGCTCGGCGAGGAAACCTCGGTTTTCTATCCCGGTGACAAGCTGATCATCCGCGTTACGTGCGTTTTGAAGCGCGATCTGGAGCATCTTGCCGTCGCGGTGCGTTTGCGTAACAAGCAGGGTGTGAAAATCTACTCGTGGGGCACGCTCAACCAGGACCACAGAATCTGGAGCGGGCTGGCGACGGGGGAGGCGCTATGGGACAAGAGCCTCGTCGCCGGCACGACGATCGCCGTTGATTTCGAGTGCGACTGCCACCTCGGGTTGGGCTTCTATGAAGTCCAGTCGACAATCACGGAGGCGCCCACGCGCCAGTTTCCAGATCAGCGTATCATCCACTGGCGCGATGAGGCCGCTTTCTTCCAGGTCTTGTTGCGCAGCGACGAGAATTTCTTCGGCGGTATCTGCGACATGCGGATGGCGGCGCGCACACAAACGGTGGAGCCCAACGGCGTGCACGCGTAGCGCGCCCCCCCGATTCGGCCCGATGAGACCAGACAAGGACCACGCATGACAACGCCAGCGTTCGTCGGCAACATCGATCCCGGCTCGAGCATCGACGGTTGGTCCGCATGGGCCGTGACCCTCGGCCGTGAGCTCGATCATGCGCAGTTCACACGCGAGTTCGGGGCGATATACGACGAAGTCGGCGGGCACAAGCGCACGCGGATGGCCTGGCAACGTTTCGGCCAGCTCGGGCGCCTGGCGCGGCTGGTCGTACGCGAGGGCATCCCCGGCTGCTATGCCGAGTTCGGCACGTGGCGCGGCGGCAGCCTGTACCTGGTCGCGCGCCAGTGGCATGAGATGAACGAGGACCGCGACCTGCTGGGCTTTGACTCTTTCGCGGGCCTGCCGGAGCCTGATCCTGTCCGTGACGGTCACCGCCTGTATGCGGGCATGTTTGCCGACGCGGACTATGACGAAACGGTTCGGTTCTTTGCCGAGCAGGGCTTGCCGCGCGTGCAACTCGTCAGGGGGTGGTTCGAGGATACGATCGGCGAGCTGGGAGACCGTCAACTCGCGCTGTGTCACATTGACGCGGATTGCTACGCGGGGGTGAAATTCTCGCTGGAGCGCACGTTCGAGCAAACCGCTATCGGCGGATACGTCGTGTTCGACGACTACCAACACCCGGATTGCAGCGGCGCAACGATCGCGGTGGAGGAGTTTTTTGCACGCCGCCCGGAGATCATCCGGCACACACCGGGCATTGACTGCTCGTGTTGGATACGCAAGGAGGCCTAAGTGGCCGGCGCAGACTACAAGCGCTTGTACGACGAGTACTGGCAGCGTTCCGATCGCTGGGGCGGCAATTCCTTTGACAATGTCGACGCGCTGATCCACCAGATCCTGATCGCGTGCGGCGGCGGGCGCCTGTTGGATGTGGGGTGCGGCATGGGACGGCTGGCGCGCGGGTTGCTGGTCGCCGGCGTCGATGCCTGCGCGCTGGATGTCGCGCCCGTGGTGACCGATGACCTACGCCGACGCATCGGCGATCGCGCGGTGAACGGGTCTGTACTGGCGTTGCCGTTTGATGATGATGCGTTCGAGACAGTGGTCGCCACCGACGTGCTCGAACACATTGCCGAGGACGACGTACCCCGCGCATTGGCCGAGTTGTGGCGTGTTACCCGGCGCAGCGCGTTCGTGACCATCTCCACCATCCCCGATCGCGACAACCAGTGGCACCTGACCGTCCACGATCGGGACTGGTGGCAGCAGCGGTTCTTCGAGGCCGGCTTCCGCACGCATCCGCGCGATTCGATCATCAACGGCTTCAAGACGCTCGAACACGCGGGCCCGCAGGTCACGCTGGTGATGGAAAAACTGCCGGGAAGCGCGCGCGATGCGTACCCCTTGGACTCACTCGAAGCCCGCCGCATGTTGCACGCGGATATGCTGCGAACCAGCGGACGGCGCGCCGATGCGCATATCGCGCGTTACTCGCTGGCGGCCGGGTTTGTCCGGCCGGGCGATACGGTGTTGGATGCGGCGTGCGGGTTGGGTTACGGGGCGGCGCTCCTCCGTGCACAGAGCGCATCGCGTTGCGTTATCGGTGTCGACAACAGTCGCGCCGCGATCGACTACGCGAACGCCAACTACGCCGCGCTCGATGCCGAGCTGGAGTTTCGTACGGGCGACGTCGGCAGATTAACCGACGTGAGCGATGCCTCGATAGACCTGGTCGTGGCCCTGGAGATCCTCGAACATTTGCCCGATCCGGAAGCGTTCCTTGCCGAGGTCCGGCGCGTTCTGAAGCCCGCGGGCCGGATTGTCGTCAGCGTTCCCAACGACTGGTCGGACGAGAGCGGCGACGATCCCAACCCCCACCACCTGCACGTGTACACCTGGGACAAGCTCAAGCGGCAGGTCGAGACCCGTTTTCTGTTTGAGCGGGCGTTTGCCCAGACGGCGGGCGGCGGCGTGAGACTCGCCGATCAACCGCGGCAGTTACGCGAGCTGGGTGTCGAAGAGGCCCCCGCCGAGGACTGCGAGTGGCTGATCGCGGTCGGCATGAAGGACGCGGTTGCGGCCGCTGACCAAGAGTACCAGGAGACCACCTTCGCCGACTTCAGTGACATCGAGGACTGTCATATAACGGCCTTCAAGCGCGATTATGACAACCCCTGGTTGGTGAAGGCGATCGTCGCCCTGGGCATGCGCAACTCCAACCCGGTGCAACTGGAGGCATTGGCCCGCCGCGTGCTTGAAACCGCCCAAGCGGGTTCGCCTGATGAAGGTGCCGCATTGTGCGTGTTGGCATACCGCCTGCTCGAGGGGAACCGGGCGACCGCCGACGAGGTGCGCGAGCTTGAACAGCGCGTGGCGCGTTACCACCAGACCGCCGTGGACAGGCCACACGCCTGGCGTTGGCGCATCTCCAATCAATATGCGGTGGCGCGGCTGTGCCTGTCGCGCGGCGCGCTGGAGGCGGCGCGCGACGGCTTTATCGCCTGCGCAGAGCTTGACCCGCTGCGCTTCAGCCCGTTGCTGGCCACCAAGACGGTTGATGCGTTCTTTCAGGCGGGTCTCATCGAAGCAAACGGTCAACGTCCTGAATCCGCGGCCAAGCTGTGGCAACGCGGATTGAGCGAGGCCCGGCGCGTACTCGCCGGTGACTGGCGCAACATCTGGGGGCGCCCCGAGAATCCGGCGTCGTTCGGGATGCCCGAGGTCGTGCAGTTGGCGCGCCTGGCCACACGATGCGCTTTCGGGCTGCTGGCCCTGCCGCGCTGGTATCAGGAGCCCGGCGCCGCCTGGCAGCAGACGAATGCACTTGTGGGCACGTCCGGCGGCGGTCACACAGGCGACGCGGCGCTCGCGATTGAGTTGGATCGGCTCACGCAGAGTTGGCGTGATCAACGCCGGCAACTGGATGCACAGGCCGGGCGGATCGGCGAACTTACTAATGAAACCGAGCTGGCCTGGCAGCGCGAGACCGAGCTGGCCACAAGCTGGCGGCAACAACGCAAGATGCTTGCCGAGCAGACCGAACACATCCAAACCTGCGCCGGGCGCATCGACGAGCTGGAGCAGTGCCGCGACCGGGCCTGGGACGATTTGCAGCGTTTGCGCGCGGCCTGGGAGCAGCAACGCGCGCTCATCGGAGAGCAAACCGCCCGCATTGCCGAACTTGAACAGGAACACGGCCGCGTGTGGGAGGAGGCCCAACGGCTGGCAAAGTGCTGGGATGAGCAAAAGGCGATCATCGATGACCAGACCCGCCAGCTGGAGGCCTTACGAACCGAGCGCGACCAGCTACTAGCCCGACAGAAGCAAGCAGAGCGGTGACAGGTCGGCCGGAACCGCCGCATCACTACTGCCGCGGCTATCCGCGGGAGGAGCCAAATCGGGGGTTTGGGTTTTCGGCACAAATCGCCTAACATGCTGCATTCCAATCCGAGCGAAGCTCGTAGTGAGTGATCGCTGCTAAGGACGACAGCGGGAGATGATGATGTCACACACTGGACTGATACCGCCTCATGGCGGCGCCCTGGTAAACCTGGTGGTCGATGATAAGCGCCGCCGCGAGCTCGAGTTGGCGGCGGAGAAGGCGCCGCGCATCAGGCTCCCCGAGCGCGAGCAATGCGATCTGGAGCTGCTCGCCGTCGGTGCGATGAGCCCACTCACCGGCTTCATGGGATCGAAGGACTTTCACAGCGTGTGCGACAACATGCGGCTGGCGAATGGTCTGCCGTGGTCCGTGCCGATCACGTGCTCGGTTTCGCAATCCGCGGCTGAGCAGATCGAGTTGGGACAGACCGTCGTGCTCACCGATGATAAGGACCGCCTGCTGGCGACGATGACGGTCGAAGAGAAGTACGCCCACGACAAGGCCAAGGAATCCGAGAAGGTCTACCTGGCGACCGATGACGCCCATCCCGGCGTGGCGGTCGTCTTGAGTCAGGGCGATGTGTGCCTGGCCGGTCCACTTGAAGTGCTCACCCCCCGGCACGATCCTGATTTCACCAAGTACCGCCTGACTCCCGCGCAAACGCGCGCCGCGTTCACTGAAAAGGGCTGGAAGACGGTGGTGGCGTTTCAAACACGCAACCCCATTCACCGGGCCCACGAGTACATCACCAAGTGCGCGCTCGAGCTGGTCGACGGGTTGCTGATCCACCCGCTGGTCGGCCAGACGCAGAAGGGTGACATTCCCGCCGATGTGCGTATGCACTGTTACGAGATTCTCATCGAGAACTACTACAACGCCGCAAATACGATGCTCTCGGTCTGGCCGGCGGCGATGCGCTATGCCGGACCGCGCGAGGCCATCATCCACGCCCTGATCCGCAAGAACTACGGCGTGACGCACTTCATCGTCGGCCGTGACCACGCCGGCGTGGGCAAGTACTACGGGACCTACGACGCACAGCGCATTTTCGAGCAGTTTGAGCCCGAGGAGATCGGCATCACGCCGTTGAACTTCGAGCACGCCTTCTGGTGCAAGAAGTCGGGTGCGATGGCCAGCGCCAAAACGACGAACAGCGCGCCGGAAGATCGTGTCTTTCTGTCAGGGACAAAGGTCCGCGAGATGCTGTCGGCCGGCGAGCGACCGCCGGTGGAGTTCACGCGCGCCGAAGTGGCCGACCTTCTGATCGACGCGATGAAGCAAGGGTAATGGGCCCGCAGGACGAAAGCTCAGGATTGACACCGCCGCCCGCGGACCTGTGCGACGCGATCCGGTCGGCGTCGCGCGTGGCCCTCGCGGGACACGTTACGCCGGACGCTGATTGCATCGGCGCCATCGGCGCCTTGTGGCTCGCCCTGCCGGAGCTGAACGTGACTCCCGTCGTCTCGCTGCCCACCGACACGGTAGCGCGGCGCCTGCGGTTTCTGGTCGAGCACGCCGCCATTCCATCGTCCGCGCCCGGCGAATTGCGATCGGCCGATCTTGTGATTGCACTGGATACGGCGAAATACCCCCGGCTGAATGTGGACGGTGGGCGCGAGGTGCTGGACGGCAAGCCGATCATCAACATCGATCACCACGCGACCAATACGCAGTTCGGACAGTGGAACTGGATTTCCGGTCAGCGCAGCAGCACCAGCGAGATGGTCTATGACCTGCTGCTGACGCTGGGCTGCCAGATTACGCCGACGATCGGCACGCTGATTTTCGCGGGCATCCACACCGATACGCAGGGGTTTTCGCTCTCCAACACGACGTCGCGCAGTCTGGCGGTCGGCCACGAGGTGACGGCCGCGGGGGCGCGCGTTCACGAGGTCTGCGAGCGCCTGCACCGCAGCCACAGCCGCAGTGAATTCGCCCTGATGCAGGTGATCTACGGGAACACGCGCGTCAGCGACGACGGCCGGCTGGCCTGGAGCACGGCTTCGTTCGACGAGATTCGCGCCACCGGCTGCAACGCCAATGACATCGACAACCAAGTCGAGGTGCCGCGCTCGGTCGAAGGTATTGACATAGCCCTGCTGCTCAGCGAGGGCGTCAATGGCAAGGTTCGCATCAATTTCCGCGGCGAGGGAGGGCGCGGTGTGCTTGATCTGGCCCGGCAATTTAACGGCGGTGGTCACCATGCCAGCGCCGGCGCCATCGTGGATGGCCCGCTCAAGGCGGTCACCGAGCGCGTCGTCGCCGCCGCCCGCGAGTATCTGAACAGCCCACCTCCGGAGGCATAACAATGGTCCCGCTCGGCAAGAACATACCGGCCGCGGTCGTCCGCGAGCACATAGAGCGGCTGGTGATGCTGATGAAAGCCGAGGACATCGCGGCGACCATCGTCTTTCACTCGGCGAATATGCTGGCGTTCACGGGCACCGCCCACAGCACGTGGGATCGGCTGGTTTGCGGGGTTGTGACCCGCGCCGGCGAGGTCAGCATCATCTGCCCCGCCTTCGAGCAGCCCGGCATCGCCGAAGATACCTCCATTCCGTCGATCCACACCTGGGTCGAGGAGGAGGATCCCTATGCCAAATTCGCGCACATGCTTGATGCGGCCGGCGTGCAAACCGGCCGAATCGCCATCGACGGCCGCACAACGCTCGAGGCCTGGCAGCGATTCGGCCAGGTACTCACTGGACGCAAGCTGGAGAATGGTGAGCTGTTGCTGCGCGAAGCGCGCGCCTGCAAGTCCACCCAGGAAATCGAACTGCTACAACGCGCCCACGACCGTGGCGAGCAGGTTTTTCTGGCGCTCAGGGACATGATCCGCCCCGGCGTGAGCGAAGCCGAATTGCAGCATGAGATTTCGGAGCGCTTCGCGGCGATGGGGTTCGCCGCCGCCCCCATGATACAGACCGGCCCCAACGGCGCGATTCCACATCACACTGTGGACGATTCCAAGCTCGCCGATGGTCACACGGTCGTCGTTGACAGCGTGACCGTGACGGACGGCTACAACAACGACATCACGCGCACTTACGCCGTGGGCGAGCCCAGCGCGCGAGCGAAACAGGCATATCAGGTCGTGCGCAGCGCCCAGGCGGCGGCAATCGAGGCCGCGCGGCCCGGATTGGCATGCGGCGATCTTGACGGTATCGCGCGGCGGGTCATCACCGAGGCGGGGTTTGGCGAGTTCTTCACCCATCGGCTGGGCCACGGCATGGGTATCGAATGTCACGAGCCGCCCTACCTCGTGGGGGGCAATCGCGAGACGCTGCGCCCCGGCCACTGCGTTACAATCGAGCCGGGTATTTACGTTCCGGGCGAGTTCGGCATCCGCATCGAGGACGACATCATCATCACCGACGATGGGTGCCGGGTGCTGCGTGGCGATCTGCCCACCGACGTCACCGACGCGTTTGACCGGTAGGAAGCCGTGCCCCCAGACGAGTCTCAGATTGAGCAGGCGGCCGAGTGGCTGCGCGATGCGCGGCGGATGGTGGTCTTCACCGGCGCGGGCGTGTCCGCCGAGAGTGGAATCCCGACTTTCCGTGACGACAGCGGCCTGTGGCAGCGGTTTCCGTCCGAACAATTCGCCACTTTGACCGGCTTGAAGCGGGCGTTTTGGCGCCAGCCGCGCCGCTTTGCACAGTTCATGGTGGAATTCGTCGGCCCGATCGCGCGGGCTGAACCGAATATCGCCCACCGCGCCATCGTGGCTTTCGAACGCCACGTTGAGACGGTGGTCGTGACGCAAAACATCGACGGTCTGCATCAGCGCGCCGGCAGTACCAAGGTGCGCGAGATCCACGGCGCGTTGCCGGAGCTGTGTACCGCGAACGACGAGATTGTGCGCCTGGTGCCGCACGGCGACATGCTCAGGCTGGTCAAGCGCTTGCGCGGCGCGGCGACCGGCCTGTTTCCGCGTCTGCGCACAATGCGGGCCATGCGCGCCCTGGTCGGACTCAGCCGCCGCGGCTTCTACCGGCCGCGCGTCGTGCTGTTTGGCGAGAGTCTCGCCGAGCCCGATTGGCGTTTGGCGCGGAACGCTGTTGAAGATTGCGATGTACTGCTGATCGTTGGCACATCTCAACTCGTGTTGCCTGCCGCCATGCTGCCGCAGATAGCGCGTGAGCGCGGTGCGAAGATAATCGTGATCGACCCCGAAGCGCCCGGCGACGCCGACGCCTGGATCGCCGGCAACGCAACGGAGGCCGTGCCGCGACTGCTGCGGGCGGCGTTTGGCGAGCATGAGCTGTTGGAATAGCCTGCGCCGCGTGCCGTTTAGACGAGGTGAGATATGTTCGCCAGCGTTTGGCCACTCGTGATACTGCTGATACTCGATTTCCTCGGCATTTGGGGAGTGGCCGCGCGGGTCTTGTCTGGTTCGATCACCAAGGGGATTGAAGGTGCGTATCTTGCGTGCGGGCTTCTCATTCTGCAGATTCCCCTCTGCCTGGTGGGCATAGCCGCGTCACGCAAAGCCAAGCACATTTGGCTCACGCGCGTCTACATCGGGCACATAGTCTTCTCCGTCGCCTTTTGTGCCATCGCCGACACCGACCCGACCGACTATCTAACCGGATGCGCGAATCTACTCTTAACAGTCGCGTGTGCCACCGGTCCGTGAGCCGTGCTTTGCTGACGTGGCCCGCGAGACACGGCTCACAGAGCCGTGGCACACATTGGGGGAACGGGTTGTGGCTACTTTTCGTCGAGGCGCACCTCGCGCTGTTTCTCGGCGGATTCGTAGAGCGCGTCGAGGATGCGGGCCACGGTCAGGCTCTGCTCCGCCGGCACGGGTGACGGGCCGCCTGAGTGGATGGCGTCGACGAACGCGCGGAATTCGTTCTGGTGGCCGTTGTGCGCGTTGTGATTGACGCTCTCGATCGTCGCGCTGCTGAAGACGTCGCCGTCTCCGCCGACCCAGCGCAGCGTCGGCCACGCCGCCCCGCCGCGGTCGCCGTAAAGCTCGACGCCATACTCCTCCTGTTCGAGCGTGTTGAGCATCCAACTGACCTCGATCGTCAGCACGGCGCCGTTGGCGAAGCGCACCCAGCCGGCGGCGAAGTCCTCGACCTCGAACTGCTCAGGCTTGAACGTGCCCCAACTGTTGTAGCGCCCCGGCTGTTTGGCCAGCTTGCAGACCGACATGCCGCTGACGCTGACCGGCCGGGGGTGGTCCATCAGGTGCATGGCCAGATCGACGACATGCACGCCGATGTCCGCGCCGGGGCCGCGGACCGCCTGCTGCTTTGAGATAAACCCGGGCGTGGCCGGGACGGACCAACGCCGCAGCCAGCGCGCGCGCGAGTAATACACCTCCCCCAGCCGGCCGGCCTCGATCAGACGCCGCAGCGCCTGTGAACGGCTGTCGAAGCGCATGTGCTGGGCGGTCATCAAGAGCTTGCCGGCCTTGTCGCGGGCGGCGATCATCCGTTCGACTTCGGCGGCGGTCGGCGCCAGCGGCTTTTCGCAGACGACGTGCTTGCCGGCCTCAAGCGCCTTGATGGTGATGTCGGCGTGATAGCGGTTGGGCGTGGCGACGGTGACCATGTCCGCGCGCGGCTGGTCCAGGGCGGCTTCGAGCGACTCGAAGACCGTCTCCACGCCGTGTTTCTCGGCGGCCTTGCGCGCCGCGTCCTGGTTGACGTCGTACACGCCGATGACTTCGATGTCAGGCAGGTCCTTGTAGACGGCGAGGTGGAAGTTACCGATTCCGCCGGTCCCGATCTGGATAAGTCCCGTTTTCTGGCTGGCCATTAGCGCGAAACTCCTGTGTCTGGTGGATGCCGGGGGGCCACGGTAGGCGAGGGCGGGGCACGCGCCAAGGGTGGCGCCGCGCCGCCTCAGGCAATCGATGGGCCGCGCGGATGCACAACGGGTACAACTGACGGCTTGCCGCGCCGGCGTGGTCTCGGGTAGGCTGTGCGGACTGATTCGCCCGGCGCTGCGCCGTCCGCAAGTAAACCGCTCGCATGCGAGAATAGTCGTGTCAACAATTGCCCAGACCCCCGGCCTGCTCGATCGCCATCACTTTCTCTTGCGCCGCCTGCACTCCCTGACGGGCATAATCCCGGTCGGCGCGTTTCTGTTCAACCATATGCTGACCAACGCGACCGCCTGGCTCGACGCGGAGCATTTCAACCACCACGTCGGCCTGATTCACAGCCTGCCGTTTCTGCTGGCAATCGAGATCGTCTTCATCTTCATCCCGATCGCGTTCCACGCGGCCTACGGCGTCGTGATCGCGCTCCAGGGCCGCTCCAACGCCACGCGCTATCCGTACATGGACAACTGGCGTTACACGATTCAGCGTTTTACAGCGTGGATCACGGTCGTGTTCATTGTCGTGCACCTGCTGCACTTCAGGTTCGCCCACTGGTTTGGCGTGCTGGAGTACAAAGACGCGAATCCGTATTTCTTCAACCTCACGCAGCACGTCTTCGGCATGCCGCTGCCGATGGGCGTGTGGATGGCGATTTACCTGATCGGCGTCGTGGCGGCGGTTTTTCACTTCTGCAACGGGATCGTGACATTCTGCATCACCTGGGGGATCACGGTCGGCGTCGAGGCGCGCAAGCGCGTATCGGTCGCAGCCGCGGGTTTGGGCGCACTGCTGATTCTCTGGGCCGTGTTGTCACTCTATGCCCTGGCGACGTACGAGCCTGAACGTCTGCCGGCCGATCATCAACTTGCGCGATACTTGCATAGCGAGGCGGCGGCGGACTGAGCCCCGGCGCGCGCCGCGCGTTTCCCAGCCGATCGCCGATTCCGGTCGCATCCCAAGCTACTGGCGTTTATGATCGACATGTGATGGGTTCGCCGCCGACGAGTCGGCGCGCGATGCGCGGCATGCTGCATTCCGAGTTGTCATGAGGCCCGCGGGTACGGGATTTGGCGCAAGTCGTTACGGTCGGCACTCGGTGCTGCGCTGGGGTATTGCGCTGACGGCGGCGGTCGTGGCCGGGGCGCTGATCTGGGTCGGCGCAAGTTGGGCACTCGGGCGCTACCGGATTGGCTGGTCGATCAGTCGCGGTCTCGAATCACTGGCCACCGTCGAATCACCCGACGAAGTCCTCCCCCGGCTCGCCGAGTGGGAGCGAAAAACCGGCCAATACTGGCGGTCCCGCACCGACGACCTGATAAACCGCCTGTACGCCCACCACGACCTCAAAGACCCGCACGTGCGCCGGCTGCTGGAACGCGTCAGCGGTGCCAACTACGGCGATCGTGAGGATGACTGGGAGCGCTGGTACAAGACACGCGCGCGCCTGAAAGACGGCAAGCAACCGCAGGGCAGCGTCCAGCTCGAACCGCAATGGGAGGCGCCGATCGGCCTGACGGCCTGGTTCACCACGATCCTGCCGCTTGAAGGCCGCGTATACATCGCGTCGCTGGGGGCGACGACGGGTGACGAGGACGACCCCTGGGACGGCGTGGTTTGTGTCGATGGCGTCACCGGCGAGGCGACCCTGATCTTCGAGCCGCCAGACCGGCGGCCGCGCGACGTGGTCGGCCTGGCGCTGGCCGACGATGGTCTCTTCGTCGCCGTGCGCAGCGGGTTTGTATACCTGATCACACCTGAGGGCGAATTGGTGTGGCGGTGTTTCACCGTTCACCGGATCGTCTCCGTGCCGCTGGCCACGGACGTCAATGGCGACGGCGTGACCGATGTGATTGTGGCCACCGAGCGCGGGACAGTGGTTGCCATAAGTGGCAAGACCGGCAAGACACCGTGGGTTATCGAACTGCCCGATGGGCCACCTTCGCGACAGGCGCGGCCGGACATCGTACAGGCGAGTCTCTCCGCCGGGCATGTCTTGTCGCGTGGGACGTCCGAGATAGTCATTGTCGCGGAAACGGGACAGGTCTACGTTGTTGCCGCCCGCTCAGGCCGCTTGCTCTGGAGCGGCGGACTCGCGGGCAGTGGTGCGTATGCGGGTGCACTGACGTTTTTCGGCGGACGTGATAACGAAACGGTGGCGTTGCTGGGAGATGGGCAGGCACGCCTGTGGCGGTTGGTGCGCGCCGGCGCCGGTATTGATACGCACGTGCTCAGCGATCTGGCGCGGCGCAGCGGTGACGGCATCGTGGCTGATCTGCGCACACTCGACAATGGCGAAGACGTGCCCGCGTGGGTGATCGCCTGCCCGACGCCGCTGGGTGGCACCGGAGATAGCAGCGTCTGCGCCATCGACACTGCAGGGTTGCGCTGGCGCTACGCGCCCGGCGGCCTGATCTGGGCGCCGCCGGCAGTTGCGGATATTGACGGCGACCGCGCCAGCGAACTGGTCATCACGTCGGTCGTGCCGCGCAGCGCCGACGGCCCCGGCGGCCTGCTGACGATCCTCTCGCGTGACGGACACTGTCTCAAACGCCTGCCGCTGCCCAACGCCCCCGAGTGTCCCCCCGCCATTGCCGACATCACCGGTGATGGTCGCATCGAGATACTCATAGCCGACACCGCGGGCGTGCTGCGATGTTACGCCGCCCGCGGCAGTAAGGTTGAGTGGGGCGTGGCGGCGGGCGACGCTCACAACACGCGCAATACGCGCAACGCCTACTCGTGGGGCCAGGTGCCGTACCGCTACCAGTGGCGCTGGCGCCCCGAGTTCTGATGGACGGTTCGCGTAAGAGACGTGGATCGAGTCGTCGGCTGAAGCCCGTGGTTACAGTCTGGCCAACGTAGCCCCTACGGCGTCCGCATCTTCTCGCGTGACTTGTCCGGAATCGGGTCGAGCTGCGGGTATTCGACCGGGTTCTCCTCGATCATCTTCAGCAGCTCGGATATAGCGCGATCGAGCTGAGGATCGCGGCCGGCGATGCAGTCTTCCGGCAGGAACGGCACCTCGATGTCCGGCTCGACGCCGCGGTTTTCAAGGCCCCAGCCGCGGCGGGGCTCCCACCAGGCGAACTCGGGCTGGCTGTTGCCGCCGCCGTCGATGAACGGCTTGTCGGCACGGATGCCGACCACGCCGCCCCAACTGCGCATGCCGATCACCGGCCCGAGGCCGAGGATCTGGAAGCTCTCGGGAAGGATGTCGCCGTCGGAGCCGGCGTTTTCGTCGGTGATGACGGCCTTGTGACCACGGTGCACGCGCCACGGGTAAGTGGAGAGCTTGCCGCGGCGGGTCTGGTCAAATGCCCAGGCCTTGCGGGCCAGGCGCTCGATGATCATCTGCGAGACAAACCCGCCGCCGTTGGAGCGCACGTCGATAATCAGCCCGTCGCGTTCGATCTGCGGGTAGAAGGCTTTGATAAACTCCACCAGCCCGTTGCCGCCCATGTCGGGCAGGTGAAGATAGCCGACCTTGCCGTCGGTCTTCTCGGCGACGTACTCGCGGTTACGGCGTACCCAGTCGCGATAGCGCAGGCGGCGTTCGCTGGTGAGAGTTTTGACCTGGATGTCGCGCGCGTCACCGCGATCAGCCTTGGTGCCGACAGTGAGAAGGACTTCTTCACCGGCGAGTTTGGCCAGGTGCTGGTAGATGTTGTCGCCGGGGGCCAGGTCAACACCGTTGATGGCGAATAGATAGTCACCGGTGTGTACGTTGGCGTGTGACATTGTCAGCGGCGCGGGGATGTCGGTCTCCCACACCTCTGGGCGCAAGACGCGCGCGAAGCGATGGACGCCCGAGTCGGGCAGCGGCTCGAGATCGGCCCCGAGCAGGCCGACGGTCACGCGCCGGCCGCGGCGCAGATCACCGCCCCAGATATAGGTGTGCGACGTGCCGAGCTCGCCGACCATCTGGCCGAGCAGATCGCTGAGCTCAAAACGCGTCGAAACGCGCGCCAGCAGCTTGGCGTAGCGCTCGCGCTCGGCGGGCCAATCGATACCCGCCATGTTCTCGGCCCAGTAGAAGTCACGCTGAAGCCGCCACGCCTCGTGGAAAATCTGGGTCCATTCCTCGGCCGGGCGAATCGCCAGCGGGAGATCTCCCGGGTCGATGTTGTCAAGATCATCTTCGTCGGCATCATCGGGCGACTCGTCGGTGTCGCCGACTGTTATTTCGTCATCGACAAGATAGGCGATGCGCTCGCCATCGCCGCTGAGGCAGTAGTCCGCCAGTTCTTCGATGAAGACTTCGTCTTCCTTGTCCTTGATGTCGAACACGTGCAGGCTGGGTGTCCGCTCCCACTTCTCTCCATAGACACGACCCTCAACCAAGCCGCGCGATGGATAGCTCATGTAGAAGATCTTGCCTTTGATCGCCCGCAAGTCGCCATAGTTGCCCGGCGCTACGGGAAACTCGACGACGCGCTGCTGAATCCCCTCGACGTCGACCCGCATGTCGGTGAGCAAACGCTCCTCCGCCGACGGCGGCTTGTCGTCGTCACGCTTGTCTTTCTCGCCGTCCTTCTTTTTGTCATCCTTGTCGTCGTCATCATCCGGCAGCAGTTCCTTGGGCAGGAAAGGCGAAAGGCCGTCGGCCGCCAGGATGACCAGGTAGGGCTTGCCGGTCTCGGTGACGATGTGGTCAAAGTCACGCTCGCCGACGAGCGGGTTGTAAGTGTGGTCGGACAGGAAGTAGAGGTAACGCCCCTGTGGATCCCAAACCGGGTCGTGATCGTTGGTGAACTCCGTCGTGACCGCGTGCGACCGGCCGGTGTCGAGGTTGTAGACGAAGATCGACGATTCTCCCGCCGCAACCTGCTTGGCATAGGCGAGCCACTTGCCATCGGGCGCAAATGCGTACTCGCGAATCTCCCAGAACTCGCTCTTGTCAACCTCGGTGACCGCGCCGGACTCAACATCGACGACAAACAGCGCAAACGTCAGGTCGGCATACGCCAGCTTCTTACCATCCGGCGACCAGACGGGCGGGAAGATCCACCCCTTGCCACGACCGGTGAGGATGCGCGGCTTATCGCGGCCGAGCGCGTCAAGGATGATCAGCTCCTGCTCGCCGGTTTCATCGGTTATGGCCGCGAGGTGCAAACCGTCGGGCGAGAAACTGACGCCGCGCTCGCGGATGCCGCCGGATCGCGTGATCTGAATCGTGCGTCCGGGCTTGGTGGGGCGCACCCAGATCTCGCCGCGCGACGATAGGACGATGCGCTCGCCCGCGTCATCAAGCGCAAAGCCGTCCAAGGTGTCGGCGGCGTTCACGAACTGGTGGCGGGAACGCACCCGGTCGGTGGGAAGCTGAATGTCGAGTTGTTTGGTCTCTCCGGACGCGATATCGAGCAGCCAGAGATCGCCGCCGTGCATGTAGACGATGCGCTCGCCGTCAATGCTGGGCCAGCGCGCATCGTACTCCTCATGCCTGGTAAGCTGCCGCACGTCGGTGCCGTCCGGCTTGGCGGAGTAGACATTCAGGCGACCGTCGCGGTCCGAGAGAAAGCAGACGCTATCGCCGTGCCACATGGGAAAACGGTCGGTGCCTTCCCAGTCGGTCAGCTTCCAGAAACGCTTGGCCTTGAGGTCGCCGACCCAGATGTCCTGGGCGCGGCCGCCAAGATAGCGTTTCCAGTTGCGGAATTCGCGCGAGAACCGGTTAAAGGCCACAAACTGCCCGTCGGCGGAGAACGCCACCAGCGACGCGAAACCGATGGGCACAAGTGTCGGCTGGCCGCCGGTGACGGGAACCTCGAAGACGTTTTGATCGCGCGTGGTCGATATGCGTCGGCTGCGAAACACGACGGCGCTGCTGTCGGGACGCCAGGCGATGACTTCATCGTGGTCAGGATGATAGGTCAGACGCTGTGGCTCACCGCCGCCGGCCGGCATGACGTATACATCCACGTTGCCATCATACTCAGCGGAGAACGCCAGCCAGTTGCCGTCCGGGCTGAACTTGGGAAAAGCCTCGTTGCCGGCGTGGGTCGTCAGACGTTGCGCCAGCCCGCCATCGGTCGAGACCTGCCAGAGGTCGTTTTCGGCGGCGAAGACTATCTGATCGCCGTGGATCGTCGGGAAGCGGTAATAGCCGGTAACCGCGGCCAGCGCCGGGGACGCGACCAGCAAGGCCGACACGAGCAACATAACCACAGATGCACGTTTCACTGATTTTCTCCCTGGCACTGCCGTGGGCAGGCTTGCGTTTGAGCCGGCCGTCGTTTGAACTGACGGCCGGCACTGATTGCCGGTCCACCATTGTGCGTCGCGGCGCCGGCAAACACAACCTTCGATCGCCGCGAACTGCCGCGGGGGCCCGTGACAGAATCGGCGGCGTGTGGTCATCCGTGCCAGCGGCCCGGGCACGAGCGTTTCGCTCCGGAGGAGCGTGGGCGCGTAGCCACGGGTGGAGCGCAGCGGAACCCGTGGACACGGTCCGCCACCACAAGCTCTCCGCCCCGCAGGGGCGGCGGAAGATGCGCTCAGCCCCCCAGGTATCGCGCGTCGTGCTCGATCCCGTGTGCGTCCAGCAACGCCTTCGGCTCCTCCACGAATCCTCGTCGACCATGATGCGCCGCCTGAACTTGGATATATCGCCGCACGATCCCGAACTGCGACGTGCTCGTACAGGCGTGGTTGCAGCTCCGTGGCGATGAGGTCGGCGCGGTGCTTGGTGCTGAAGGCCACGTGATAGAGCAATCGCGTGAAGGTCCCCGGCCTGCGCGCCTCCCCCGCCCCTGCGGGGCGGAATGACATGTCAACCCGCATCCTATCCACGGGTTGCGCTGCGCTGCACCCGTGGCCATGCGCCTGCGCCCCTTCAGGGCGAAGAGTCGCGGCTGAGCAGACCGTGCTCACGGGTTACGCTGCGCTGCACACGTGGCACCGGCCCCATGCCGCTCTGGGGCAAGCTTCACCGGACCACCGCTGCCAACGTCCCGCCGCAAGTGTCACGCACCCGTACGGGGGGCCCGTGACACTTGCGGGGGGAATTCCGCGTCCGTGGTTTCCGAGTTATTTGCCCCGCAGGGACATCTGAATGCAGCCCAGCACGCAATGCTGGGTTTGGATCGTGCACGTGGTCGCCAAGTCCCGCAGGGACGACTGAAAGCTCAACCGTCCCTGCGGGACTCGGTTTTCACGTGGCCATAATTGCCCCAGCACTACGTGCTGGGCCAGGTTCATCTCGTCCCTGCGGGACGGCATGGCTCTTACCCGTCGATTGTGTCACGGCCCCGATAGCGACCGTCCCCCGGCGTTACAGTCGGCGTTGAAGTTGCTTCCCGGCGTTCCACGGTCGCCACGGGGGGCGGCGGCTACGGTGTGCGCGTTCGCCGGGTGCCATGGCGACGGCTGTTCGCGTCGCCATGCTTGATGACGGGTGCCATGGCGACGGCCGTTCGCGTCGCCATGCTCTACCATGAACGTGTGCCGCTGCTCTTGAGCAGTGCTGCTGGGGGGGAATGAGCTACCCGGGGGATTGGCACGACCGCGTATGGCCGACGTCCGGCTCGGGGGCCGGACGCTACTCGGCGGCCCGTGCCAGGTTCAGCCGCAGCAGATTCGCCAGCACGCGCTGGTCAACCTCCTTGCGCCGCTCGGCCAGCGGATGCCCATCCGCCAGCGGCTGGCCCGCTCCGGTTTCCTCCCACACCTCGGCCCAACCCTCGTCCCACTCGCCTGCCGGATCGACCGCGGCGTAGGCGGCCAGCACGGCCTCATCGAGCTTGCGATGCGCCAGGCGCAGCCAGGTCGGGCGCTCGTTGTAGAGGTTGGTCAGCGTGCGTTTCTTGAGCTTGGGCTCCTTGGCCGCCGCCGCCATGATCGCCGAATGCCGAATCAGCGGCCGCGCCTCGGCGGGCACATCGGCGAAGTCGTCGCTGCTCCAATTGCGTTCGCCCCGGCGATGATCCGACCCATGCCGCACAGAAGACCTTTCGTGTCGTCTCCGAGGGTTTTACTCTCTTGCTGAGACGCTGATGAGGTATCGGCCGGCCTTCGCTGACCAGATATCGCCAATTGTGTCGAGCCGTGAACCAACCTACAATCCATAGGTGTGCTCGTCGGACATCACATCGCCGGACGGGACACGGCTCTCGTCGCTTTACGAGAGACGCGCCCCATCAGCACTGGCGAGGAATGGAGAGTCCAGATGCTCCCGGTGCTAGAGTTCCTGCAGCGGCGCGACTTGCTGCGTCGTGGTCAGCCGAATAAAGCACAGATCACGAGAATGAGTTTACGGCAGCTCCACGACATCGCTGAGGAGGCTGTAGAGCTCAGTCGGACGCCGCCTGTCACCGTCCGTCGCGTCGACTCGGCGCACTTTGCGTTACCTGATATCAGTGGCAATATCTACCCGTGCGAGGCCTTGGAGTGTCGTCGGAAGACCGCGCGATCTCTCGCCTCGTTTGTTGCCCTGTACAGCGATTGTGTATACTTCGAGAACTTTCTCGATCGTCACTGTCACACCTGCAGTAATCACGACCTTGATGAAGCACGCATGGAACTGTGGCGAGACTTACGAGTTGTCGGTGACGTTGCACCGTTGATCAAAGCTGGCTTGTTGGTCTTCGTTGCGCCGGCTCGAGAAATGTGCTGGCGATGTACGGTAGAGGATGCGATTGGCACGGCGCCGGCGGCTCAGCTCGCGCACGCGGCGCGCAGGTTGAAGCGGGAGCTCAGCCTACAACTTGACGTGCATGCCGAGAGGTTCGACGAGGACTATGCGATCATCTGTGCCGCCAATAAACTACTAGAACGCAGCCCGCGGTGTTTCGTATACTCGGTGCTACCAGCTCCTCTTTCGCAAATGCCCCGCCTACTGAAGCGAATTGATAGCGGAGAGAGAGTGCAACTATCAAGATCCGTCGTCCGGGCACTGAAACTTGCCGATAGGTTGGCCAGGGAGGTTGCTTTCAATGTCGGCTACAGCGCCGCAGCGAGCCACGTGCTGTCGGCATCGCCTGTCACTTCCAACCCTCTTCACATCCGAGCCTTGATGGCCATGGGGGATTCGGAGACTCTCGATAACTGCAATACGCTCATTGCTCGGCACATGCGCCTTCTCGTACCATTTGCTGCGGACATCGCTCCGACCGAGTTGATCCGACTCCGGAACCGAGAGCGAGGATCATTCGTGTGTTTCCGCACCGCGCTGGCACAGGCTGTTCGAGAGATTCAGTCACGTACGGGGACATTCACGGCGTCTGATGCACGCTCGCTGTATGAGGACGTGCTGCGCCCCGAGATTGCGCGACTAGACATTAGCTACACCTCCGCAACCAAGCATCTGCGCCGTCGAGTGCTCGCGGACGGCTGCGGATTGCTCGCGTCCATCACGTTCGGTCTATTCTCTGGTTTCGCTCAGATGAACCCAGCGCAGGTTGCCGGAGCCATTGGGTTGAGCACATTCGCAAATAGGCTGTTGTGCTCTATCGGCGACAGCGGACAGCCACGCTCAAGGGCGCGCGAAAACAACATGTATTTTCTTTGGCAGGCGACGAAGCTGACATCACGTCAGTAATCTCGACATCTCGCCCTGAGGCCGCGCTCACAATGTGGCGGCAAGTCGGAGTTGGTCGGCGATCTTGGCGAACTCGGCGGCAACCGCCTCGGTGAGCTTCCATGTCGTCTGCGACGGCTTGAATGACCGCGGAGCGGTGAAGATGCGGCGGAGCTTGTCGAGGTGGTCCGGGTGCCCGATGCCGTCGAGCGGGATTTCGTGGATTTCTTTCTTGGTGCCGGTGAAGTTGGTGTGAATCTGGATGCGGGCGATGTCGCTGACGATCAGCAGCGGCGGATTCTCCAGCGCCTCGCGATACTGGCAAAGCTGGCGGTAGGCGTCGCCGAGGTCCTGGTACTTGCCCTTGCGCTTGTACTCCCAGGCAAACTTGCCACGCCACCAGACGTCGGCGAAACCGTACTCGCCCTTTGAGCCGGCGGAGGCCGCGCCGGTTACGCTGACGCCCTTTTCAAACGTGTATTCCACGCCGGTGGAGTCTTCCTCGGCTGGCGTGGGTTGACCGAGCATGCGGCAGAGGTCGATGAAGTGCTCCTGCGATGCCGCCCGCTCGGACAGCTCGGCCCGCTGCCATTTGGCGATGAAGCGCCCCGGTGTCATCTCATTCGCCAAGCGTGTCCTCCCGCGCGCGGCGGCGCCTTGACTCCCTGGAGTTGCGTGACCGCCAGCATAAGCGCACGGCGCGCGGAATCAAAGTCAGACGCGGCGCGGAGATACGCGGCGGGCGCGTGACGTGATCGGCAGCGACTGCTCGCCTGTTGTTCTTACATGTCTGTCCCGACGGGACATTTGAATGCAGCCCAGCACGCAGTGCTGGGTCTGGATCGCGCACCTGGACCGCCAGTCCCGCAGGGACGACTGAAAGCTCAGCCGTCCCTGCGGGACTCGGTTTTCACGTGGCCGCAATTGCCCCAGCACTTCGTGCTGGGCTATGTTCACCACGTCCCTGCGGGACGGTATGGCTACGATCCACAGGTTGTGTCACGCGCCCAAGAGCGACCGTCCCCCGACTGCAGTCGGCGTTGAAGTTGCCTCCCGGCGCTTCACGGCCGCCACGGGGGGCGGCCGCCACGGCGTGCGCGAGCGCGTTATGCGGCGTTGGCTACAGCGGGTTTTCGTACCATACGACACCCAGCCCGGTGGACTCTTCGCAGGTGATTACGTCCAGATCGCCGTCGTCGTCCAGGTCGAGAACCTGCACCAGGTCGAACTTGCTGCCGGCGTCGTCGCTGATGGCGTAGGTCTGCCAGAGCGCGGTGTAGCCCTGTCCTACGCGTCGGGCCCATCCGACGCCGGCCTTGCCTGAGGCGTCTTCGCACGTAAACACGATGTCAGCCTGCTGATCGCGATCGATGTCGGCAATTCGCACGCCCTTGGTCTTGCCAAACCCGTCGGGCAGCTCGATTGTGCTGGCCGTCCACGTGGCCCCGGGCACGGGCATGGCGCGCAGCCAGATCAGCTCACGCCGAGAGGTGGCGGCGACCAGGTCAAGCTGGCCATCTCCGTCGAGGTCGCCCGTATCGATGAACATGAACTCGCGCTGATCGGGATTGACCCGCTGGCCGGGCCAGGGCAGTTGCTGGGCGAGGCCGTTGCCCGGATTGAGCATCGCGTACACGCCCTGGTTGTCACCCTTGCGATCGGAGACAGAGCAGATCGACGCTTCCATCGGCGTTCAGGTCAATGGGCACCAACGACATGGTCCACTGAGCCGAGCGGATGTCGCGCCACTGCCAGAGCCGCAGCCGGTTGGGGTCGGCGGGCGCCTCGAGCCAGCCAATGACGCCGTCGTCACCCTTGGACCCGATGAACAAGTCGACGCCGTCCTCTCCGTCGATCTGCGCGGGCTGGCAGAACATCCACTGGTGTTGGCCGGCCGTGGCGGGGAATGGTTCGGTTACCCATGCCTCGGCCTCCAGCAGCCGGTCAATCTTCTCGGGCGCCCAATGCACATAGACGGTCGCGTTATCCCCCTCACAGCAGGTGACGACGTCGGTGCGTCCGTCGCGGTCAACATCGAAAAAGACAGCGTCTTCGGGCGATGCAACGGTGCCGACGCGCGCGCTCGGCCACGGCAGCCACGCCAGGTCCGGCCCCGGGTTCACGTGTATTGAGACGGCCCCGCTCTCTTCCCACGGCACGACGAGGTCAAGCCGGCCATCGCTGTTCACATCGCCGAGCTTGACGCCGTCGGCGCCGGTGAATTCGTCGCTGATCGTATGGCGTTGCCAAATCCCGGTGGGGATGGGTGAGCTTGGCACGCAGCCGATCAGGGCGTGCGCGAGAAACAACGCCGCCATGACGCCATGGCCCACACAGCATGATCTTCCAGTCGTCTGGTCACGCATGGTAACGGTCTCCAGCAATGGCGGCGTCCGGGCTACACTGCCATTATCCGCCGGCGGTCAAGAAGGGCAAAGCACAACAGGACCGCCAAGCGGGTCGATGGCGGCGATTTGCCCCCGTTGGCGAGCCTCTGCTAAGATGAAACACGCTCCGGCGATCAGACCGGACAGCCCGCGCCACGGAGCCGGTAGCGCAATGACCGATCACGACAGCAGCAGGCAGGCACCAGCGGCGATCTTCGATCTGGACGGCGTGTTGACCGACACCGCCGAGCTGCACTTTCAGAGTTGGGTCGTGGTGGCGCGCGACCTTGGCGTCAAATTCGATCGCGAGAAGAACGAAGCCTTACGCGGCGTCACGCGCATGATCAGTTGCGATCTGATGCTCGGCGAACACGCCGGCGACTTCAGTGACGCCCAGAAACGTGATATTGCCGACCGCAAGAACGAGGAATACCGCGGCCTGGTGGCGCGGATGACGCCGGCCGACCTGTTCGACGGCGCCCATCAACTGTTGTGTGATCTGCGCAAGGCGGGGCTTGGTGTCGCGTTGGCGTCGGCGAGCAAGAACGGCCAACTGGTGGTGGACCGCCTCCAGATTGGTGACCTGTTCGATGCCGTGGTGGACGGGAATGACATTAAACACTCTAAGCCAGACCCCGAGGTGTTCTTGACGGCCGCCGGTCGCCTGCGGCGCGAGCCGGCGCGCTGCGTAGTTGTTGAGGACGCCGCCGCCGGCGTCGAAGCCGGATTGGCCGCCGGTATGGCGGTCATTGGCATTGGCCCGCCGGCGCGCGTCGGCCGGGCACACCATGTCGTCAGCGGCGTACACGAGTTGGCGGTGGAAGATTTCCGCCGACTGGTTGAGCTGCGATGAGCCGCCTTCCGACCCGCAACGCGCGCACGCGTCATTGGCGACCGACGGATTACTTCTATAATGCGGGCATGACAGTCTGGGACGGCCGGAGGCTGATGATCCTGTTCCCGTTGCTCGCGGGAATGTGCGCGGCACCCGCCGGTTGTCGCGCTACCGGCGGCGAGCGCATGACCTCGACGAACCCGTACGAACGCGCCCAGGCCACCGTGCGGCGCGCCGACGCCGGCGATCCAGCAGCCATCGACGGTCTTGTCGCCCTGCTGGAGGATGAAGATCCGGCCGTGCGCATGTACGCTATTCTGGCCTTGCAGCGTCTTGTCGGCACCGATCACGGCTACCATTACTATGGTAACGCGGCCGAACGGGCCGCCGCCGTGCAGCGCTGGCAAGAGGCGCTGCAGCGCGGTGAGATTGTGATCACCGCGCGACCCGGCGCAGGTGCGGCGGACTCATCCAACTCGACACGGAGCACGCGGAAACCGTGATGGATCCTGATGAACTTGCCATGCAGTTGCCGAGTGACGCGGCGGTCCTGACCGGTGTGCGCCGACAAGTGCGCGATTGGGCCGGGCGTCACGGGTGGAGCGAACGGCAGGTCGGCGACGTGGTTCTGGCGATCGATGAGGCTCTCATAAACGTCATTCGCCACGGATATGGCGGCAAGCCGGGCAAGACCATCGAGTTTTCCCTGCGCCGCGCGGAGCATCCGGGCAAGGGTGAAGGGCTCGAAGTGCGCATCCGAGATTTCAGCACCAATGTCAATCTCAAGGAAATCTGCGGTCGCGACCTGGACGAGGTGCGCCCGGGCGGGCTGGGGGTCCACCTGATACGCGCCATGATGGAATCCGTGGAGTACACACACGCCGAGGGCGGCGGCGTGCTGCTGGTAATGCGCAAGTCAAAGCGACACGTCGCGCAGGCCAACGAGCAGGAGGGTAACGGCTGATGAGCAACCGCGACGACAGGCTGGCCATCGATACGTCTGATGACGAAGCCGGAGTCGTCGTCAGCATCGTCGGCGAGATCGACATGCACAGTTCCCCGCAACTGCGCGCCGCGTTGCTGGAAGCCCTGGAGCGGAAGCCGGCGCGTGTCATCGTCGACCTGAAGGGTGTGGAGTATATGGACTCTTCGGGCGTCGGGACGGTTGTTGAGGCCAAGCGCCGAGCGGAGCAAGCCGGCGGACGCCTCGTTCTCGCCGGCCTGCGCCCGCGCGTTCGCAGCTTGTTCGAGATCACGCAACTTGACAGGTTCTTTACCATCGCCGAGACCGTGGAGGACGCCCGTCAGGCATGAGCTCCGCTCCGGAACCAGCGTCGCAAAACTTCTGGCGCCGCGGCCCCGAGGCGCTGGGGGGCGTGGTTCGCGCGCAACTGGCCAACCTGTCCAGTGTCGTGGTTTACACCGGCGGCCTGGTGCGCCTGCTCGGCGCGGTGGGCAACCGTCTGCTGCGCTGGATCACGCGACAGGGTGTGCGCATCCGCCTCGAGGCACTGGTCGCCCAGGCGGTTCGCGTGGGCGTGCGCAGTATCCCCATCGTGATCCTCGTGCAGATTTTCATCGGCATCATCCTGGGGCTGAATCTGGCCCCAACGCTGGAGCTCTATGGCCAGCTCGAACGCGTGGCTGACGTCGTCGCCATCGCCATCGTGCGCGAGCTCGGCCCGCTGATCAGCGCCATCATCCTGAGCGGCTTCGCCGGCGCCTCGATCGCCGCCGAACTGGGTACCATGGTCGAAGGTGAGGAGATCAAGGCGCTGCGCGCCCACGCCCTCGACCCCATCCGTTTTCTGGTCGTGCCGCGCATCGTGGCCACCACCGTGATGCTGGTCGGCCTGACCGTGCTGGCGGACGTCGCCGGTGTGGCCGGCGGCTACCTGACCGGCACGGTCATACTGGGTGTCCCCCCACAGACCTACATCGAGCTGACGCAGGCTTCGGTCGACCTCACGGACTATTTCACGGGCCTCTTCAAAGGCGGCGTCTTTGGGATGATCATCGCCAGCCTGGCGTGCTATGAAGGGCTCAATGTGCAGGGCGGCGCAGAGGGCGTCGGCCGGGCAACAACGGTAACCGTCGTGAAGTGCATCGTGGCCCTGATCGGCGCCGACTGCCTGTTCACCGCCGTCTTCTATGCGCTGGGGTGGTGAACATGCCGCTGGTGGTCGGAGTCGACGAGGCCGGGTATGGACCGTTGCTGGGACCGTTGGTGGTCGGGGCCAGCGTCTGGACTGTCACCCCCGAGCTGGTCGGAACCGACCTCTGGCAGCCGCTGGAAGGCTGTATCGCGCGCAAACGCCGCAAGGGTGAGTGGCGTCTTCCGATCGGCGACTCCAAGCAGATTTACCAGCGCAGCGGCGGCATCGGCACGCTCGAGCGCGGCGTGCTCGGACTGGCCCGCGTGTGCGGACTCCCTTGCGATACGGCGGACGGATTGCTCGCCGCGCTGGGCGTGTCGCCAACGGACCTGAGCGGGCTCCCCTGGTACGCCGATGCGCAGTTGGCACTCCCCCGTGACGCCAAGCAGGCGGCTTCTGATCAACTCCTGGCGCAAGTCGGCGGAATCATGGCAACCACAGGCGTCACCTGCCGCTCGCTGTTGGCCGAGGTTGTTGCCGAGGATCGCTACAACCGGCGCCTGATGCAGACACGTAACAAGGCCAGCGTGCTGCTGGAACACGTGTTGCGCGTGATTGCCCGCGCGGTCGCGGCGGCCGGGCGTGGACCGGTGTGCGTCGTTGTCGATCGGCTCGGCGGTCGCGGCCACTATGCCGACGTGCTGATGGCCGCTTTCCCGGCGCGCCGTCTGCGGATCGTCGGCGAATCCGCGGCGCGGAGCGTTTATGAGCTAACTGATGATGACACAACCTGGACGTGCGAGTTTGTCACGGGCGCCGATCGGCAGCATCTGCCGGTGGCGTTGGCGAGCATGCTGGCGAAGTATGTGCGCGAGCTGTTGATGGCGCGCTTCAATGAGTACTGGCGTCGCCGGCTTCCCGATCTGGCCCCCACCGCGGGTTACTACACCGACGCGCAGCGCTTTCTCGCGGACATAGCACCACTATTGCCATGCGCCGAAGTGGCCCGCGAGGAGTTTGTCCGCGCCCGCTGAAAACGGGGGCTTGCCAGCTCGCGTAGGATGTATCGCACGACAAGCTATCGTGGAGACGCAATGACTCAGCGCTGTATCCGTCTCCGGCCGAGTCGTCGGCCGGCGTTGACGCCGATTCTATTGAGCATCCTGCTGGCACAACTGTCCCCCACCGCGCGGGGACAGGCTGCCGATGTGGATCCGCGAGGTGAATGGGCCGTCGAGGTGCGCGACGCACTACAACTATATGTGGCCGGCCGCTGTAGGGAGGCGTGGCGGTTGTGCAACACGTTGGCGCGGCACAGCCGCGATCCGCGCGTGCTGCGCGAGGCCGAGGTCATTCGCGGTCTGTGCCTGCTGGGCGGGGACACGCGGAAAGACGTTGAGCTCGGCGCCGCGCTGGTCAGCGGCGCAGCGGACGATGACCCGACGCTGGCCGGGCGACCGGAAGTGCTGCTGGCGATGGGGGTCGGCAAGGCCACGTTGCACGAAACCAGCGCCGCGCTGGGCTTGTTGCAGCAAGCCGCTGATGAGTTTATGCGCCGCGGGATGAGCGCGCGCCGCGCCGTCGCGCTCGCCGCACAGGCACGAGTATGGGCCATCCACAACGAATGGCCGACGACACCCAATCTACAGGCCCGGCGCCCCGACAACGCCGACGAAGCCATGCTCATCCGCGTCGAGCGGATTCGCGACTTGCGCACCAGAGCCGCCGATCTGAACGGCGGTCAGATCGCGCTGGATCAGATCGACCTGACCTTGGCGCAGTTGCTGATGGGCGACGCCGCACGCGCCGGCGAGGGTCGAACGCTGCTCGAGGCATTGGCCGGCCGTGATGCGCGCAACGTCGCGATTGCGGAGGCCAAGCTCAAACTTGGCGCGTTACGTGAGCAGGATGGGCAATGGACGGAAGCGCTGAATCTGTATCGCAGTGTGGCCGCGTCGGGTCTCGGGCCGGCGGCGGCGACGGCGGAGCGTGCCGCCGCGTCGGTCACACGCCCCCAACTCGTAATCGACACTCCCGCCACGGCGCCGCCAAACGTGCCGCTCCCAATCAAGCTGCGCGCCAGGAATGTAGGGGCCGTGACCCTCGAGGTACGCGCCGTTGATTTGGAAGGCTGGCTCACCGAACACCAGGGACAACTCGATACGTCACGCTTGCCGGCGTCCGGCGCGCTGCAAGTGCGTCAAGAATACACGACGCGGCCCACGCGTCAGTATGATTGGTGGCAGCCCACCGATGCCGCGATGCTCCAGGCCGGGCCGGGCGCATACGTCGTCATTGCCAGTGCGCACACCGCTTCCGGCCACGTGCTCGAATCCAGGGCGCTCGTCGTGCTCAGCGGGATCCAGGCCACGGTGGTTGCCGGCGCTCGGCGCGCGCTGGTCTGGACCAACCCTCGCGCGCGCACCGGCGAACTGGTTCCAAATGACGGGCGGGCGCTCTTCTGGATGCGTGGGTCTTTTGTCCCCACCAGGGTCAGTATCGCCGACGGTATGGGCACATTCGCGCTGCCGGGTGAAGCCCGCGTGTTTCGCGACAAACGCTGGGTTTGCCTGCTCGATGTCGGCGGAAACCCGGCACTGTGCGCGGGGCAACTGCCGCCGCGGCCGGGGCCGGACAATCGTCCGACGCAGGCCATCGTGATCGGTGCGGCCGCCCCCGCGCCGCCCGGCAGCGTGAAACGCCTGGCCGGCCAGCTTCTATCCGCAACCGGACACCCGGCCAACCTCGCGGGGGCCACCGCATCGCTGGAGCTGCGCGACGCGATGGACGTTGTTGCGCTCGAACAACCTGTGGCGCTCGATGCGGTCGGGATGTTCGACGTGGAGGTGCCGATCGGCGACAAGCTGGCGGACAGTGTGCAGCGCGTCGTGCTGCGTTATAACGGCCACGTGCTGACGAATGTGCTGGGGCGTTTCACCTTTGCCGTTACGCCGCTCGATCCATCACCGCTCGACGTTACGACGACCGTCTCACCACCGAGCGAACCGTGGGATCATCATGTGCGCGGACAGACAACGGCGCGCTATCCATGGTCACGGGAAATGTGCCACCGCGGGATCGGCGGCGTGATCCGGTTCCTGGGACTGCCCACCTCCGCGGATAACCGCCCGCCGACGCCGATACTGCCGGCCGAGTTCCATACGCACGGCAAGGACAGCGACAAGGGGGCTTTCGACGTGTTCCTCGAACAGCTCGAACTCCCCCCGGGGCCGATGGCGGTCGGCGTGTGGACGCTCAACAGAGGGTGGGATGGGCGAGCCGCGCGGTCACGCGACTACGAGCTGATGCGTGCAGCGGCGCCACACGCCTGGCTGCGGCACGAGCCGGCGGACGCGCGGGTCGGAGCGGCGCTGCGAGTGATGCTGGGCTGGTTTGATCCTCACGGGCAGACGCTCCTGCAAGAGCCGGTCATTACCGTGCGACAAGGCACCGAGGAGATTGCGCGTCTGTCGCTGTCGCGCGAATCCGCGGGCTGGCAGACACACGCCTGGTACCCGCCGGCGGCCGGCGAATACGAGTTGACGGCCGAGTTGCTGGCCAACAACGAGACGCGACTGCCGGTGCGCAAGCGAATCTCAGTGGCGGCAGCCCCCGAGCCCACATCCTCACCTCTGCATATCGAGGCGACAGCGGTGACGGTTGAGGATCGGCATGGCGTGCGCGTCTCGCTCACCGGTGACCACCAGGGCCCGATACTGCTGGTGCTGCGCACTGACGAACCCCTGGCCGCCACCAATGTCGGGATCGTGGTGGGAGCCGCGGAAGTTACGATCGCTGCCGCCGATCCGATTCCCCAGGGCGCCTCGGTCTTGGCCGTGGGCCTCGGACCAGAGGGCCCGCGGATACTGTGCCGGGCACGCATCGCTCCGGCGGCTGACAGACGCCCCGTGCTCGGCCTCCAGACACCGACCACCGAAATCGCCTTGGGCGCGGATTTGCACGTCGAGCTATCCTGTCAGACGCCGGACGGCGAGACTCCCGACGGCACGGTGCTGCTCCGTTGGACGGCCGCCGATGACGGCAGCGCCACCGCATGGCTGCCGGGGATGCCGGCGGAGACTGTCGAAGACGCATCTGCCGCGCTGACGCTCTCCGGCACCTTCGCGACCGGCGCTGACGAGCCGACTCCCGGTCTCGTCTCCCCCCCACCCACGCTCCCCGAGGCGGCGCGAGCGGCCCTGGCGAGCGGAGCAACGCTCGGCCATGTGCGACTGCGGATTGTCGCCGGCCACGGCACCGCCCGGATCCCCCTGCCCGACGAGCCCGGGGCGTACCATGTTACGGCGTGGCTGGTGACCGATGACGGGCGCACGGCCGACGCCGAATTGCTGGCGCGCGTGCGCCCTGGTGTGACGGCGCGCGTACACCTGCCGGCCCGCCTGACGGTCGGAGACCGAATCACGGCCGCCGTCCGAGTCGAGAACTCGGCCGGCGCGCCCGCAAGCGCCCGCATCAGACTGGAAGCCAACGACAATCTCGATATCGCTTCACGCCATTGGCACGACGGTGAGCAGGCCCTGGTGGCCGAGGATGGGGTGTTGACACTCGAGTTGGGCGCGAACGAAAGCAGGCTGCTGGTGGCCACGGTCGAGGCGACGCGCGCCGGTCCGGCGGAGTTGCGCGCCGGGCTGGAATCGGCGGACAAGACGCGGGTATGCGCGGCGAGCTGCACAGTGCTGGACGAGGTAAAACCGCCCACCCCCTCCGCCGCCACGCCGATCGTGATCCGACGCAGCATCTGGGTCATTGAATCGCCTGAAATCGAGCTGGCCGGTGCGCTGGGCCAGTCTCCCGACCATCCACAACCCAGCCGCCTCAGACTGCCCGCTGACGCCCCTGCCACCGCCGGCGAGTACATTGTGATTCGTGACGAGATGGAGGTCCCCGGCCGGCTCACCGACGTCACATGGCGGCAACGTCTGCCCGCCACGACGCTCTCGATCGTGTTCGAGCCACAGAAACTGCTTACACAGGGGGAGGTTAGCACGCGGCGACTGGACGAGCTCACCTATACCATTCCGAACCTGGAGGCGGGCCACTGCGTTCACGAGGTTGTCGTGGTCGCCGCGCGGGCCGGCGCTTGTGCGCTTCCGCCCCCGCGCATCGAGTGGCGGGGCGCCGATGTCCCGCTGGTCGTCGAACCCGCCATAACCCGCATCAACGTACGCGAATGAGGGTCCGCGCGGTGACGAGCTACCGTCACCCGGCGGTGCGCGCTGACGCTGCCGGCGGCCGATGACGCTGGAGCGTCGCATTTTGGGACGACGTTCTGTTGCGACGCGTGTAGCGGGCGGCTACACTTCCTGGCATTGCGGCGACACGAGACCGGCCCGGTTGCCTCGCGGCACAAGCTGTGGCGAGGCCCCCGCATACCGGGCTGGGATGGGTATGTGTGACCGTGTCGCAACCAGCCAAGATGCCATGAGTGTGCAGCAGGCGGCCAGGGATTTCCAAGGAGAATCAGCAATGCGTAACTTACTGCGGCTTTCGGGCGGTGTGTGTGCGTTAATGCTCGTAATGCTGCTGGTACCTAGCGCTGCGGCCCGATCCGATGCGCTCGACAAGGCGGCCAAGCTGTTCAAGACCCAGCAGTACGAAGCGGCCCAGGTGGCACTGCTGGCGATCGACACAAATGACCTGACGGACACGGAGCGCAACGAGCGCAGTCGGCTGCTGGCGGAGGTCAATGACGCGATTCCGGCCAGCAAGCAGGCCCAGCAGGACGTGAGTGCCGCCGACCTGGCCTTCGACGAGGGCCGCTGGGACGACGCGGACAGGCTGTGCCAGCAGGTGCTGGATAACCGTTACGCAAGTCCCGAACTCAAGGAAGCCGCGATAAGCCGCCAGCACGAGATTACCGAGAAACGCAAGGCGGCCGCCAAGGGACAGCCGGGCATCCAACCCGGAAAGCAGCCGGCCGCCAGCAAATCTCCCTCGGCGGCCACAGTATCCAGCGAGCAACCGGCGACCACCCCCGTCGAGCAGATCCCGCCGGAAGACCCGACCCGCCCGCTGACCGTGATTGAGAAAATGCAGCGCCGGGACGCGCTTTATTGGCAGCGCGCCACGGCGCGTATGAACGAGTTCGCCGCCCTGGCGCGCACCGCGATGGACAAGGGGGATTTCACCGAAGCCCGTCGCCTGGCGGACGCGGCTTTGCAGACAATCGAGGCGGCCCGGATCTACGCCGCACCGGCCTCCAAATACGAGCTAGCCAAGGCCACGGCCGAGGATTTGAAAGCTGAGGTCCAGGGCCGTGCCGACGAGGCCGGGCGCCTGGAGGCGGCGCGCGAACGCGAGCAGATCAAGCTGAATATCGGGATCACGCGCGCCCGGCAGGCCGCACAGCGTGAGGCCAAGATCGAGCAGATGCTCCAGACGGTGGAAACGCTCGGGGCGGAGCACCGCTACGAGGAAGCCGTCGAAGTGCTGCGCCAGATCCTGGTGCTCGATCCGACCAATTCGGAAGCAAGCCACCTGCTCGGCGCGTACAAAAACTTCGTCTCCTTCGCAAAACAGAACGAGACGATGGATCGCTTTCGTGAGCGGACGCGTCAAGCGCTCGAAGACGCCGACGAGTATCTAATCCCCACCGATCACAACATCACCTACCCCGAGAACTGGGTCGAGCTCAGCCGCAAACGCGGCAACTTCGGCCGAGCGGCCCGCGGCGATCTGCACGAGCAACGCGTGGCAATGGAGCGCCGGCTCCAGCGCCCGGTTTCCGAGATTAACTTCGAGGAGCTGACGCTCGAGGAGATCGTCGACATTCTGCGCGAACGCTATGACGTCGATATCCGCATTGACCCGATTCTGCTCGAAAACTACGGCGTCGATCTGGCAACCCTGATCACAATCGACATGCAGAACACCACCCTGCTGGAGGTGCTCGAGGAAATCGTCGACCAGGCGGGCGGGTTGGATGTTGATCTCGCGCTCGACATGTCACCGGGATACGTTGAGATCAAGCCACGCGAGGAGCTGACGGCTTACGGCCGCAGCTATGAGGTTCAGCACATTATCCCGCGCGACGCGACCAGGCTGGACGAGGGCACCGGGGGCGGTAGTTCGCAGCAGGAAGACGAAGACTGGGAGGAGATTCGCGACCGCATCGAGGAGGCGGTCATACCGCAGATTGAAAGTTACACGCCGGGCATCTGGGAAGAGCCGGCCACGGTCGGGATTACGGCCAGCCCGCCCGGAAACGTGGTCGTGACACAGACCTACGAAGGTCACAAACTGGTCGATGACGCGGTGCGCAACCTCGGTACCGGCGGCGCCGGCCCGGATCAGGCGGCTTTTGAAGCGCGCTTCCTGACCATCACGTCGAATTTCCTCGAGCAGATTGGGGTGGATCTCGACTTCGTATTCAATTCCGGCACCGCCGGCATCGATCAGGCGTTCTCCGCGGACGGTGGCCAGATTCGAGATGCCTTCACACAGGCCCCGGTATTGGTGGACCGGCGATCCGCACAGGCCGGGTTTTATCCCAGCGTACCCAACCTCGGGACCGCGTTCGCCCAGGGCGCCGTGCCGGCCCAGCCATATGGAAACGCGGCGTTTGTGCCAACGTCGGGCGGCATCGGGCCGTCGTACAGTCGCATGACGCCGGTTCCGATCCAGCAGAGTTCGCTGGACCTGGTGAACCCCGCCGGCCTGGTAACCGGTGTGCCCGGCTCGCTCAACGAATTGCAGTTGCCGGCGTTGAGTATCGCCGGCTCGTTCCTCGACAATCTCCAGGTTGACTTCCTGATTCGCGCCACGCAGGCCAACCGGCGCTCGAGCGTGGTTCAGGCACCGCGACTGGTGGTGGCCAACCTCGAGTCAGGCGAGATTCGGATTGTCCGCCAGTTCCAAACCATCGGCAACCTTCAGGGCCAGGTAGGCGAGAACACCGGTATCGCCGCACCGGGCGAAGGTACCGAACCCGAACAAGGCGTGACGATGCGTCTGACGAACGTCGAGATCACGCCCAACCGCCAGTATGTCAGAACACGAATCCGAATTGAGAACAACGGCGAGCCGATCATCACGCCGTTCACCGTGCAGCGGGCCAGCGGTAACAGCCCGGGCCTGACGGTTGAGAAGTACGAGCAGGACCAGAACATCATTCAGACCGTCGCCTCAATCCCCGACGGCGGCACCGTGCTGCTCGGCGGCATCAAGCGCGTCGGTGAGGCTGAAATCGAGGCCGGCGTGCCGATTCTCAGCAAGATCCCGATCCTCAAGCGGGCTTTCACAAACACCACCACGGTCAAGGACACCCAGACCGTCTTTGTCCTGCTGAAGGTCAGCATCATTATCCCCGAGGAGGCTGAACTCGAGGCGTTCCCGACACTGGGAAGCACCAGCGGCGGATATTGACGCGCACGTGTATACCCGTCACATGACTGAACCCACTCACCGCCCGCCGATCATCGGCGGGCGGTTTGCTAACCACGCCGGATGGACCATGCACGCCGCCTGCGTTGTGCTCGCGGTAACGGCAATCGCTTCGGCAACCGCAGCGCCGGGGGCCGCGACATCAGGCGGACGCCTGCGCGAGTATCAGCCGGGCGTGACGATCGACTGGGACAACGGCGCCGTACACGTCGATACGCGCGTCGTGCTGCGCCAGGGCCAACTCGAGTTTCTGGCCTGCTTTCACAGCAAAGATCATGAGAGCATTCTGCGTTGCGAGGCGCGGGCAACAGCCGTGTTCCAGGCCATGGGGTTGGCCGGAATGACGCCCGGCCACCCGCCCCGCTGGAATGATGTGACCGGCGACTTCGATGCACCGGCCGGCGACCTTGTGGATATTCTGCTGCGCTGGGATGGCGTCGCCCAAACGCACACGATCAATGCCTGCGACTGGCTGCGCACAATCGAGTTTGGCCGAGCACCGATCGAAAGGCCATGGGTGTTTGGGGGATCGATTCTGCTCGAAGACGGGCTGGTTGCCTCCGAATACAGTGGCGTGGGCGTCGCAACCGTCGACTTCGTCGACAGCCTGATTGCCTATTCCCGGCGTTATCCGAGCATTCTGGGCGGCGTGTGGGTGGCCGCTGACACCGACGCTATCCCCGACGTCGGCACGCGCGTCACCATGATCATCCGGCCGGCACGGCCGCGAGTTCGCGAAGTGGCGCTGGACTTTCGTGGCGTGATTACGGTTGATGGACAGTCTGCGACCAGCGAAGACCTGGCCGACATCCTCTGCCTGGCGCGGCAGCTCGACCAGGACTTCGTGCAGCGCATAACGGTCACACGGACGCTGAAGACCGACGTGCTGGTACTACGGCGCCGCCTGGAAAGCCTCGGCGTGGGTGAGGACATGGTGCGATTTGATCGAATAGACGCCGGCGACCGGCGTGGCGAAACACGGCGCCCACGCGCGGATCACTGACCGCTGATCAAGTCGATAAACGGCTCGATGTCGCCGTTGTTTACCCAGCCATCCCCGTTGAGATCGGCGGCACAATCGAAATCGCAAATGGTAACGCCGCGGTCAACCAGGTCCGCCAGCCACGCCGCCTGCCCATCAGTCACCGCGAATATGAACGAATCGATGTCGCCGTTATTCGCCCAGCCATCGCAGTTCGTGTCGCCCGGCAGCAGGCAGGGTGGATCGCTGATCTCGTATACCAGCTTGCCCTCCTGGTAGCGGTGAATCTCGAGTTCGGTGGTCCGCCGACCGTCGTGCTGGATGGTGCTGCCGTCCCAACGCGTGAACTGCCAGCCGACGGTCGCCCCTTCGCGCTCGGCCGCCTCGAACGTTATGAGTTCTGTTTCATAGTCGCCAAATTCCTGGACTGGGCTATAGCGGCGTGTCAGGGGCGTCACCCCATCCCCAAGACCGGCGCGATCGAGATACTCCAGCAAAGGCCCCGCGGGGTCGTTGGGATCGGTCTTGCCAATCGTAATCGGCTCCGCCAGGGCCAGTTCGATATCATCCATGGTCAGCACCGCGCTGACGTACGTCGAGGTCTCGAACAGCATCACAATCTCGCTGTAGGCCGACGCGACGATGCCGGGCGGCGTGGTGGTGTACGCATAATCGCGCTCCGAGGTGCCGTCGAGTTTGCGCATCACCCAACCGAGACACTCGTGCCCGGGTACGGCGTGCGGATCGGTTGCGAACACGTATGGAAACCCAACTTCGTAGATCACAGGATCGGGCAGGTCGCTGCGCCATTCATCGTATCCACCACCAAAATCGCGTACCGCCGGATTGAACCAGTAAGTCGCGGCCGGAACGGGGAACTCCGGTCGTCGATCAACGGTGGTAGGGAAGCGTTCCAGGTCTTCAACGCTCAACTCCCAATAGAAATTGGCGACCCAGGGACACCCGCCGAGAAACCACCCGAGCGCGCCGTTTATGGCGAACGTGTCGCGGCTGATTCCGGCGGGGTTCATTATCGACGTCCACTCGCCGGTTGCGCATCCGTTGGGATCGAAGAACGCGGCCTGTCCGATGAACCCGATGCAACCGGGGTCCGCCCAGACCAGGTTCGTAAAGCGGACACTCAACACCAGATCGCGCTGATCAAGGACGATGTTCTCCCCAGCGAGGTCGCTGAGCGTCCAATAGCTGAACTGCCCGGGTGGCAGTGCATCATCACCCGTTCCGAACACCAGGGTCCGCGTGAAACGACCGATCTCAACGTTGTCCGACTGGCGCGTAATGATGACTGTCGCATCGACGCTTTCGATTGACGATTTCATGCAATCGTTCGGATCGACATCGTCAGGGTTGTAGATCGATAGCCGAACCGCGCTGAGCAGCCCGCGCCCGATGAGTGTGACATCGTCGCCAACTTGAGCGGTCGGATGATAGGGAAACCCGAATCGTGCTGCTCCATCGGTGTTGGAATACGCGACGCCGGGCATTGGCGATGGGGTGACCTTCGTTGCGGTACCGCGCACGACCTCATATGGTTCGCCCGCGGCGGCGATCGTCAGGAGCGCGCAGACCAGCCCGGTGGCGGTGAATTTGATCCCACAAAATCGCATCCGTGTGCTACCTTGCATTCAGTGCTGGTGAGCGAAAGTCGGCTCGCGCAGTCTGACTCCGTCCCCAAAATCGTCGCTGTGAGTTCGCCGTGCTCCGCGAAAACCCGCCCCCGAGAATCCGCCCGGAGCGTCACAGCAGCCCAAACGGCAATCGTAGGCTCTTGCCACCCCACAATGCAAGTGTTTTCTGTCTCGCGACCCCCGCGCCTGGCGAACGGGCGGCGCGCGAACGCCGCTCCGCGGCCGCGTCGACCTACTCCCTCTCGCGGCGTTGCGACATGCGCCCCAGAAAGGGCACGACGTCGTCAAGGTCTACTTGATTGTCGCCGTTGAAGTCTCCTCGCCGTAACAGATCGACACCGACGTGCGCATTCGCATGTGCCGTGGGGTTACAGAGTGCCATGGCGAGGGCGTCGATGTCTTCGCCGTCGAGGAGGCGGTCACCGTTGAGATCACCGAGATAAGGCCGGTGGATGATGCAGTATATGTTCTGCTGGCCGTTATAGGTGCCGGTGTACGCGATGCGCAGTTCATCGACGGTGCTGAAGGAGGCATGGTACTCACCGATCTTGGGACTCATGCGCGGGTATCCGGCGGTGGGATCGAATGAATCGCTGAGACGCACGTTTGGTTGCCAGGTCTTGCCGCCATCGATGCTGTAGCTGTAATAGAGTTCGGCGCGCAGATTGTCCGGGTCATTACGGCGGTCATACCAGGTCAGGTCGATACGCCCATCGGGTGCGACGCTGATAGCCGGCATGAAGCAATCGCGGCGCTTCATGAATCCACGGTCATTGACGCGTGCGGCGACCTGCCAGGAGTTGCCACCGTCGTGCGAGCGTGCGACGGCGATATTGGTGACGCCGGCCCAACCGGCACGTACATACGCGATGTAGACCGCGCCGTGGTACGCGCCGCCACTACTGTCCGTAGCAATGGCCGGCACGTGCAGGCCGACGGGGATTTGTCCCCAGCCCCCGGACACGGCCGCGGCCCGTAGCGAGGTGGCTTGGCTGAAACGCAGGGGCCAGCGCTGATCCTGGGCGTTGAGTGAGCGTCTGACGCGCAGAGTGCCGCCGCCGCGTACCGCAAACAGAGATACGAGGTGTACAGTTCCGTCGGGGGCGACTATGGGGAGCGAAGTGTGCTCGCCCTGGTATGCCGACACGCGCACGGGCCGGTCGAACGTGCGGCCCCCATCGGTACTCCGTTGAATGTAGATGTAGAAGGGGTGGACCAGCCCCATGGTGTAAGACACGTAGAGCGTGCCGTTTGTCGGGCCGCCGGTGCAGTCGACCGCAATCCACTGCTTGTCGGGTGTCAGCCAGTTAGCGTCCGCGATGACGACGGATCGCATCGTCCAGGACCGGCCGCCGTCGACAGAACTCGATAATACGATTCCCCGATCGAGACCAAACTGATCCCACACCAAATGGGCGTAGTACATCGTCCCGTCGGGCGCGGCGGCGAGGGCTGGATCGCTGGCCATGTACGGCGCGAAACGGTCCGGGAAATGCGTGATGATTCCGGTAGAGTGCCAGGTTCGGCCGGCGTCGGTGGAGTAGGCGCAGCCCGCCTCGCGGTTTGAATAATCTCTGTCGGTGAAATTGCGCCAGCCGGCGGCCATTATGTTCGGATCGCGCGGGCTCGCGATCATGCTGACCTCATTGGCAGCGTCGCCCGGCATGTCCCGGCCGGTGGGCCCGACGTTGACCTGTACGCCGGTCTGCCCCAACGCCACGGCGGCGAACCCCAGAAAGAGGCTCTGTGCGAGCGCACGCCACGGGGCGCTGGGCTGCGGCATTGACTGTCGGGACAAACCGTCCTCCTGTGTGATAGCTACAAGCCGGCCGGCGCGGCAGCCGGTTTGCCGGCGACGAGCCTATTCTAACGCAAAACGCAAGCCGCCCCCTTCATTTCCGCGGGCCACGCCGCGATCATAGCGCCTGATTCACATCCCCAGACGGAGATAGTGCCGCTTGTTGCGTGAATTGCTCGACATCGCCTTTCTCGAAGATTTCGTCGGCGGGCTGGCGCGCGTCAGTGGACAACGGATCGCCGTCTTCGATGGGCGACGCAGATTGCTGGCGGCGTCACCGGCGACGAGCCGCTACGGCAAGTTGTGCCAATGCTTGCCCCCCACGTTGCCGCCCAGGTTGATGGAACTACGCTTACCGGCCGACGAGCCCCCGGCGCGCATCCTGGCCTGCACGGTGCTGGGGGTGACGCACGTCGTCGCGCCCGTCTATGTGCAGCGCAACGTCGCCGGGTTTGTCGCTGCGGGCGAGCTGCGCGAGTTGCGCGCGGAGGTCCCCCCTGAGGTGCTGTCCACGCACGACGACGCATCTGAGCTGCGCGTGGCATTCGGCGAACTGCCGCTTTTCAAAGCAACCTCCGACAGCAAACCGGTGCGCAGTGTGCGTTGGGTATCGCGCGTGCTCTCTGAATGGTGCCGTCACCAGGTACGCATTCGGGCGGCTTCCGAGGAACTGGCGCTGATGGGTGATATCGCGGCGCTGGTCAGCGGACGCCACGATCTGCAAACGGTGCTCGACCGCATAGTGGCCGAGACCGCACGCGTCATGAAGTGCCGTTATTGCAGTCTGCGGCTGTATAACCCGGCAACCAGGGAGCTGACGATCAAGGCGGTACACAATCTCTCGGCGCGCTACGTAAACCAGGGAGTGATCCGCCGCGCAGACAACGCGATCGATGACGAGGCGCTTAATGGCCGGCTGGTGTACGTGGAAAATGTGGCTGACGACGCGCGCTTTCAACTGCGCGGTGACGCGCGCGGCGAGGGGATTGTCAGCGCGCTGACCACCGGCTTGATGTATCACGGCCAGCCGGTCGGCGTAATGCGCGTCTACACCGCCAGGCGACGGCGGTTCCCCCAGACTCAGCGCGAGTTGCTCGGCGCGGTTGCCGCGCAGGCCGCCACCGCCATTGTTAACGCCCAGTTGCTCGAGGAGCGCCTGCGCAACGCCGAAACCGAGCGCGAGTTGCGCGTGGCCGGCCAGATTCAGTCGCGCATGTTGGCCACGCCGATTCCCACTCACCCGCACATCGAAGCCGCGCGCATCTTCAGCCCCAGTTCGCATGTTGCCGGCGACTTCTGCGACTTTATCAGCTTGTGCGGCGGCCAGACCGCCGCGGTAGTGGCTGATGTCGTGGGCAAGGGTATGCCGGCCGCCCTGCTCGGAGCCTCTGTGCGTGGCGCGCTGCGCGCCGGGGCGGAGGCTTGCCTGACGCCGGATGATCTGCTCAATCGGCTCAACCAACATGTGTGCCGCGACACGACTTCGCGCGAGTTCGTCACGTTACTGATCGTCGCGATTGACCGCGAAGGCCGCGATGCCACTGTTTGCAGCGCCGGACACGAGCCGCTGCTGCTGCTGCGGGACGGGGCTCTGCGTGTCATCGACGAAGCCGGGCTGGTGTTGGGCGTCGATCCGCACGAGGCCTACAAGGTCCACCGAATAGCCGTCAAGCCGGGCGACTTCCTGGTTTTGTATACGGATGGCGCCATCGACGCCGCCAACTTCGACGGAGAGCTGTTCGGCCGCAGCCGTTTGCACGCGTCGCTGCGGCAGCACGGGGCGCTGGCGCCCGATGAGGTTCTGCACAACATCGTCTGGGACATACGCCGTTTTGTGGGGCTGGCGGAGCAGGCGGACGACCTGACGCTGGTCGGCCTGAGAATACTCTGATGCCGGTTGCCACCGTCACTCGGCGGGATTCATGACGCGCCCGATGAACAATAGCGCGTTCGAGCGCGTGTCGCGGATCAGGAACATGAACGGATGGTCGGCGACAAAGCGCGCCGGTGGTTTGGGCATCGCCGTCGCCGCCATGCCGACCCCGGTCGCGGCCGCGGCTTCGGTGCCCTCCTCGTTTACGTCCACGTAGGCCTTGTGTACAACCATCCCGATGAACAGCCTCTCCTGCTCGGTCATGCGCGAGAAATCGGCTTTATCGGCTGAAAACGCGTCGGGCATGCCCATCTTCGCCAGCGTGCGGCCCAGTTGAAACTCGCCGGTAATCTTGGTGCGCGGCAGCCATACGATTACCTCGCGCGAGCGCATGTTCTCAAGCCAGTTGCCCATCTCGTCCAATGTCAGACAGCGCTCGAACCGGAGGAGCCCGTCGGTGGCGCGCGGCAGCATCACCAACATCTCCAGCTCACCGGCCTTGCCATACGGCATTGCCAGGACCTGGAACTCGACATTCTCGAACAAACCGAAACGCCGTTTCTGCCGCATCATGGGCACATCAACCTGTTTGCCGCCCGCCAGCTTGAATGGCGCTGGCTCCGTGTGTTTCGCGTCAAACGGGTGGCGCCAGGTGCCCTTGAAGTAGATGGCGTTGGTCAGTACCAGTCGTGTGGACGGCGGCATGGCGCGCGCGTCAACCAGTTTCGTGATCTTGCCGGCCGTCTTGTCCGCGACCCAGGTGTTTATGCGGTCACAAGCCTGCTGCAGCGCGGCCTTGAAATCAACCTCGTTAAGCGGCGCGGCATAGCGTTCGTCGAGCAGTTCGACGAACTCACGCCGAAACCGATAGCCGCTCTGCCCCCAAAGCGCGTTCGCCACTGAGAGCTTATAGTCGGTCTCCGCCGGCGCGTTCAGCGAAGCGGTCAGTTTCCCCAGGGCCGCGTGAACGTCACCATCCAGACCAGACAGGTGCAGCACGTCGGCCATCTGTTCGGCGGTCTGGCCACCGGCGCCACCGTAGGTCATGGCCAGAGCGGCGGTGATGCTGTAGGGCGAGAAGAATACGTTGTCGTCTTCGCGGCAGAGTTCCCGGTAGAGTTCGAGCGCGAACCGGTTTCCGGCGTCGGTGACGCTGCGCATATCGATCGGTTTGACCTCCGCTTGTGAGGGGGCGGTGCATCCCAGTTGGGCGACGATAACGATCATCAAGGCGGTGACGAGCGATTTGGCGTGGGCGCTGGCCATGACGTGCTCCTTGTCTGAATCCCAGGCACGCACATTATTGTTGACGCAGACCGCCCGCGGGGAAACACTAGGCGAGCGGGTTTTGCAGTATGGAGATACCTTCGTGCGTAAGCGTCGCATGACACGCCGCGGTTTCCTCAGAGCATCGGCTACGGCCGGCCTCGGCGCGTCCATCGGTGCCCCGCTGCTGCTCCATGGGTGTACCGAGGCCAACCCCTTTCTGCCGCCGGAAATACTGCTGCCCACCGCGCCGACCGATCGCCCCGCCACGGTAGCCGTCGCGCGCGGCACCGAGCTGACGGCCATGACGCACGATTTACTCACGCGACTCGGCGGGATCGAGACCGTGGTCAGGCCGGGCGAGACTGTGTTCATCAAGCCCAACCTGCTCGCGGTCGGTCTGGGCCGCGAGAACCCGATCGCCACCGGCGAGTGTGCCAAGCCCGAGATTGTGACCGAGGTCGCCGATGCCTGTCTGCAAGCCGGCGCCGCCGAGGTGATAATCGGCGACGGCGCGCAGGTCGTCAGGTTCTCCTGGGAGGAGGTTGTCACACTTGACGGCACATCGCATCTGGCGGCCGAAGTCGCGCGGCTTAATACGCAATACGACAACCGGGTGCGGCTCGCGTGCCTCAATGATGACTCGCCCGCCTGGGATGCGGTGCCGACGCCACGGACGGGGCACGGCGAGCTGCTGGTCTCAAGCTTGGTCGCGCGCGCCGACCGGCTGATCTCCATCCCGGTCCTGAAGACACATCGCCACGCCGGCCTCTCACTTTCGCTCAAAAACCTGATCGGCACCATGCCCTTGGCCGGCTATGGCGGCGTTGGCGAGACTCACTGGCGTGTTGATCTGCACACCGGCGCCGGGCGGATTGACGGGTGCATTCTCGACGTGGCCGCCGCCGTTGACCCGGATCTCGTAATCATCGACGCATCGATCGGCGTGGAGCGCAATGGCCCCTGGGTATACGCCGGCGAAGGCGTCACGGTTGATCTGCGCGAGCGCGCCGGTCAGTGGCTTCTGCTGGGCAGCACCGACGCGGTGGCGGCCGACGTAACCGCCGCGCGCATCATCGGGCACGACCCACGCACGATAGATCACCTCAGGCGCGCGGTTGACGAAGGACTCGGGCAGGGGCAGGCGGACCTGATCACGCTCGCGGGTGTCGCCACCCTCGACGAGTTGCGCGTTGAGTGGGAGCCCATGCACGAGCCTACACTCGGCGAGGTGATCGCGCGCGCCGAGCGGCCGTACTGACCGGCGTTGTCGATGGGTGCATGGTGCTCACGCGGGCGTGGTATACAGCCCGCCGGTTTCGATCAGCTCGACAAGCTCATATACGCGCGCCCGACCCGCGGCGCGCGCGATGAGCACCAACTCGCGCGGCTGGCCACGATCGGGTGCAGCCTCCGTGGCGATCGTCGCCGGCGATACGTCAACGTAGGTCAGCCCGCCGGCATGCGGTGCAAAGCCCTTGACGCGATAAAGCTGATCGTGAATCCGTTCGATGTGCCCCATCAACTTCCCGACGTCCAACTCACGCTCGATCCGCACGCTGAGCGTCACGTAATTCGCGTCGGCGCATGCGGCGTATTCTCCACGCTGCTCGCGGCGCGGCGGACTTGCAAACAGGTCCAGCGCCACATCACAGTAGGTGGCGCGCTCGATGCGCAGCCCGGCGTTGATGCGTAGCAGCTCGCGCCGCGTGTCATCGATCACATCCGCGGCATACAGGTCGGACTTGTTGATGATCGCCACATCCGCGGCCTCAATCTGGGCGACGATGTTCGGCAGCGTCTCCAGCAGGTCAACGAAGCTCCCGGGGTCCACGATGCTGACAATCATTCCAAGCTTGAATGCCCGGTCAAACCGCGTCTCCGCGAGCATCTGCCGCATGACTTTCGGATCAGCGATCCCGCTGGCCTCGATCACAACGCCGTCGATTCCGTCGGCGGCCCGCGACTCGATCTTCCGCAGTTGGGCCAGAAAGTCCGTTACCAGGCAGCGACAGAAGATGCTGCCGCCGGCGACGGTGATCAAGCGATCGGGCTCCAGTTCCAGCAGGTGCCCGTCGACATCCACCGTCGAAAACTCGTTGACCAGATAGACAATCCGGCGGCCGCGCTGGCGCTCGATGGTGCGCCGCAAGAACGTCGTCTTGCCGCTACCCAGGAATCCGGTGACCAGCGCCAGGGGAATCATGCCGGTTTACGTGCCAGCGCGGCACGGATCGCATCCGACAGCGTGTCCTTGTCGGGGATGATTGACGAAAAAGCCGGCTGGCCGTCAATACAGATGGTCGGGATCTGCTTAACGCCCAGCTTCGACATGAAACCCAGGCCACTGTGCGTGGTGATCTTGTGCTCGGCGACGGTGACCCGGCCTTCAAAACGCAGTGCGGCGTCCTGGGCGGCATTCACCATGTATTGGCACGGGGCACACGAGGCCGAGTCAAGAGTGACAACGTCGACGATGACATCCCGCGAATCGGCGTAGTTGGGTAGCTCAACATCTTCGAGCGACATAGCCGACTTGGCACGCAGCGTGGTCGCCGCCACGTGACGCTGGTATTCGTCGTGGACCATCTGCGCCACGCCCTGCAAGTTGGCCGGTGGAGTGTCGTAGGGCAGGTCACAACCCGGTGCCAGCACGAAGCCGTTGGTTCCGCCGATCTCCATGCAGCGCAGCGCGTCCAACCGGGCGTCATCGACGCTTCCGAGCAAAAGGGCCGTGGTGAGCTTCAGATTCCCGCCGAAAGAACGCCCGTGCGTGGCGGCGAGATCCTTGGCCAGCTCCAGCGGCACATTTTCATCGATTGAGACATTGTCGCAGCGCGTCTGACACATACACTCGAGATTGCGGGTCGCGTCGCCGCACACGAACATCGATGACAGCCCGTCTTGGCTGCGTACGTGATCGAACACGGCGTTTACGTGTGGATCGACGAACTCGACAAAGTGCCTGGGCGAGATCTGACTGGTCATCGGATCGACGACGGCTATCACGTCGGCGCCATTTTCGAGATATGCGTCGGCGACGCGTTGGGCGATCGTCGCGCAGTGGGCGACGACCCGAGTCACTGTGTCCGGGTCTTTGCGAATCTTCAGGAAAATCTCGTTGCCCATCAGGTGCAGCGCCAGCGTAAACGGCCCGGTCAGCAAGCCGTACAGCCCGATCTCGTCACCGAAGCGCTGCTTCATCGCCCGTAGCGCCTCTAACACCACGGGAAAGCGGCCGCCGGCGGCGTCAAACAGCGGGAGTTCGTCCGGTTGCCGGCCGGCCAGGGGGTGCGAGACAACCGCCGGTGGCGTCTCGGCCGCCCAGCGTAATTCACAACCGAGCACCTCCGCCTCCAGTTGCAGATCGAACACGATGGGCAGGCCGTCGGGCTGGTACAGCTCTTGCGCGCGCGTCAGCCCGGCGACGATGGCCTCGCTGGAACGCAGGTAGTCATCGGCGGCCTTGTCGATCAACCGGCCACCATGCACGCCGACAAACGGAACCCAGGGCGTTCGCGGCGTGGCGCCATTATGCAGCGCCCCCAGCAATAATGATCTACCCGTCATGCTCGACTCCATTAATGGGCCCGCGAGGCCAACAACCACCTGCACGCCTCTCCCGGAGTTCACGCCCCTGGCAAGCTGCGGGGGACCCGGAGGACCATGAGCATAAGAGGTAGTCGCCGAGACCCGCAAGAACTATCGCTCACTGAACACATTTTCCCACGTCGTCACCCGCGCAACCGGCCACGCCGTGTCATACCTGGTTGGCAGTTCCCGGGTCATTTGCATCCGGTCATTGGCAGCGGTATTATCTGGCGTTTGCCAAGGCTGTGGGTCGCGGCTTGTGGTGCACCGCCGCCGCGGTCAAGGAGGTGTGGTGTGGGCAAAATCAATGCCGCCATTGCTGGTGTGGGCAATTGTGCCTGCGCACTGCTCCAGGGTATAGAGTACTACCGCCCACAGTCGTCCGTCGCCTCGGCGGGACTGATGCACCGCGAAATCGGCGGCTACCGGATCAGCGACATTCGCGTGGTGGCGGCCTTTGACATCGACCAGCGCAAGGTCGGCCGCCCCCTTCAGGAAGCCGCCTTCGCCCCGCCAAACTGCACCCAGGTGTTTCAGCGCGAGCTGGCTGACTACGGCGTAACAGTCCAGATGGGCCCGGTGCTGGACGGCGTCGCGAGCCACATGCGCGACTATGCTGATGATCGCGCGTTTCGCATCGCTGACGCCGAGGCCGTCGATGTGGTCAGCGTGTTGCGAAAGTCCGGCGCCGAGGTGCTGGTCTGCTACCTGCCCGTCGGGTCAGAGGACGCTGTCCGACACTACGCGCGCGCCGCGCTTGAAGCCGGAGTCGCCTTCGTCAACTGCGTGCCCGTTTTTATCGCTTCAGACCCCGAGTGGGCCGCACTGTTTCGCGATAAGAATCTGCCGGTCGTCGGCGACGACGTCAAGAGCCAGTTCGGCGCTACGATCGTCCACCGCGTGTTGGCGCGACTGCTCGATGATCGCGGCGTGAGACTTGACCACACCTACCAGCTCAATACCGGCGGCAACACCGACTTTCTCAACATGCTCGAGCAAGGCCGCCTGCGCTCCAAGCGGATCTCAAAAACCGAAGCCGTGCAATCACAGCTCGACACGCCGCTGGACACCGACGACATTCACATCGGACCATCCGATTACGTCCCGTGGCAGAAAGATAACAAAGTCTGCTTTCTGCGGCTGGAATGGCGCGGTTTCGGCGATGTGCCCATGAATCTCGAGCTGCGCATGAGCGTCGAAGATTCACCGAACAGTGCCGGCGTGGCGGTGGATGCGATTCGCTGTGCGAAACTGGCGCTTGAACGCGGCATTGGTGGACCACTCGATGAGGTCGCCGCACTCACCATGAAGCACCCGCCGCGACAGATGCGCGACTCCGAGGCGCGCGAGCTGCTGGAGCGCTGGATTCGCGGCGACTAACCGGATTTCATAGAAGATCATGGCGCCCGGCGGCGTGCCACGGCTGTGCGAGCCGTGCAGCCCGCATTGCAACCGCATTTCTCAAACGCAGCGACACACCTGACTGTTTCTCAGAGCGTATTGGGCGCAGCATCAGAGCGTGCGCGGCGTGTGGCTGTGTCCACTACCCCACGTGCGGCCAAACATCATCGCCTGCGCGGCGTTTTCTTCTCGTGCGGGTCGATCGCCTGGACGATTGCGCGGGCGGTCGGGAAGGCGTCGCGCAGGGTGGGCAACGAACGCGCGAGCGCTTCCATTTCGGCCGCGTGCAGATTGGGCGTCACTGATTCGGGATGCTCGACCCACTTCGACCAGGAGTCCAACGGAATGCGAATGTCGCTGCCGGTGCGCATCAGTCGTACCGAGATTTCCTCGATCCCCGTTTGGGGATTGGCCGAAATGTAGACGTTGTCATCAAGATGTATCGTCCACCAGAACGGGTTGCGCTGATTAGCCTTGATCCACTCCTCGACATATGCGCGCGCAAACCGCTCGCGCGGCGGCCATTGAGCGTAGTGCTCCCAGAGCATGCACGTGTCGCAGAATTTGCGCAGCGGATCCTTGGCGGGCAGGAACACGCCCGATGTCGAGAAATACGCGTCGGTGGGTTTGATTTCAATACCGCTCAGCGAGCACTTTGTTCCGGGCAGGATGACCGCCATGTCCGCCGACCCTCGCGATTCGCCCCCAGATCCACGATCGTGACAAACCGTTGCAGAGTCTGGCCGCATACGCCGCAACTGTAAAGCTCTGCCGCGCATAATCAGGGCGGCTACGGCACGTCAGTTCTACTTACCGCCGCGCAGTTGCTTCAGGAAACCTATCAGCACCGGACGAGGGATGTTGGCCAGTGCCGGCGGCAGGATTTCGTCAATCGTCAGTTGCTGAATCACATCCTCAGCCGCACGCTTGTCTTTGTGTATTAGCGCGGCGTATTCCTCGGCCTCACTCAGCTTCCCCTGCGACATACACGTGGCGTACTGAATCACGAGCGTCTGCATATCCAGCTTGGGCTCGCTGACACCGCCCGACTGCGCCGCCCCACTATCAGCGGGCAGTGATTGTGCGGCCATCACGTCGCGTCGTAGCGCGTTGGTCTCGTCCTCGAGGCGTTTGCGCTCGCGCTCAGCGGCCTCATCCAGAGGCGTCAGGGACAGCGTTTCCAACTCGCCTTCGGGCATCGGGACATAGACCGACTGGTGACACGACGGGCATTTGCCCTGCTTGCCGCCCGCATCATCGGGGGCCCTGATCAGCTTGCGGCATTTGGGGCAGTGGAATTCGATTGACATCTCTTTACTCCCGAAGGGGCATTCACAGCCTCAGCGCCGGGGCTCCGGAGAGCGGGCGCTGATCGCCACGATGTTCGCGTTTCCGTTGCACGCATCATATCCGCCACACACCGGCTTTGCACCGGCGCCGTAGGGACTGTCGCGTCGCGCGATTCACGCCCCTGACAGCCGATCTACTGCAACTGCGCCAAAGACGCGGCAATCGCGGCGTCGAGCTGTGGCCGGCGTCTGTTCGCCTCGTCGGCGGGCGTGAGTGGAACACGCACATCCGGCTCGGCGCCGTGCAGCTCCATGTCGGTCTCGCTGGGCAGTGTGTACCACCCGCGAAACGGCATACGAACATACGTCCCGTCGATGAGTCCGTAGGCCCCGGTACTTATCACACCGCCGAACGTCGGCATGCCGACCAGCGGCCCGCGGCCGAGGTTCTTGAACGCGTGCGAGATGATCTCGGCGTTGGAAAAGCTGTATTGATCACACATCATCGTGGCGGGCTTGGTCCACGCGTAAAAGATCAGCCGGCCCTGCGGATACCCACGTCCCCCACCGCGTGGAATCGTGAAGGCGTGCCGTCTTACGCTCAACACGGCCATGACCCAGTCCGCCGTCCAGCCACCGCTGTTGGCGCGCACGTCGATGATCAGGCCATCCTTGCCATGTGCCGCGGCGTAAAGGTCGCGCTCGAAGTCCTCAAAGGAAGGCTCGTTCATCCCGCGGATGTGCACATAGCCGAGGCGATCTTCGGAATGGTCGGCGACGTACTTCCGGTTTTCGGTTACCCATTGGTCGTATAGCAGGTCGGCCAGCGTGTAGTAGCTGATAGGTCGGATCACCAATTCACGTGGTTCAGCCACGCCGGGTTCGGTGGTCGCCGACTCGTCCGCCCCGGCAGTCTCGTCGGACTCGTCAGCTTCACCGGCCTCGTCCGCTTCCGCGGCCAGGCGTTGCGGCGAGGGTAAGTACTCGATGATTACCTGGTCACCGACAGCATCAACCAGTGCGCGATCCAGCGGCGCGTCCGGCCCCACCGGCTGACCATTGACCTTCAGCATGACGTCTCCGCTGTACATCCGGCTTTCCGCGCGGTCGGCCGGCGCGCGCGGCGTAACCGCAGCCACCCGCAAACCGGGCCCCGCAAACGCGTCGTCAAGCACACAGCCGAGATAGCCGACGCGCTCCATCGGGGCATCGGTTCGCTCGCCGCCATAGATGCCCAGGTGCGATCCGTTCAGCTCGCCCTGAAGCATGTTGAAGATCTCGTTGAACTCGCGCACGGTGCGAACGCTCAGCGCGAGCTTGCGGTATTTGTCCGTCAGTATGGGCCAGTCGAGGCCGCGCATGGTCGGATGGTAGTAGTTGCGGCCGAGGGCCCGCGCGCCGTCGTCGAACTTCTGGCGCGCTTCGGCGGCGTAGTCCACCGCCATCTTGGCGCGGAGCGTGTGGGCTTTCGCATCGCCGCCGCTCGCGCTACAGGAATTCGGCACGCCGCCTTTGAGGTGGAACAGACGCTTGCCGTCGCGCTGCCAGCGGAGGTATTTGACCTCGCTGGAGAGGATGCGCTTGCGGTCCTCCGCGTTCCACTTGATCGTGTAGAGCTTCTTGTCACCCTCATGTTCCGACACAAACGCGAGCAGGCTCCCGTCCGGAGCGAGGGCGAATGCCTCCTGGTTACCGGGCAAGCTGGTTACGCGCCGGATGCGCTTCCACGCCGTCTCCAGATCCCACGCATAGCTCTTCTCTTCGTCTTCCTTGTCCGTCGGCTCCTCCTGCTCCTCTGGCTCGTCTTGCGGCTCCTCGAGCAGGTACTTCAGCATGTTGCGCAGAGCATCCCGGGCGGCTTGCGCCAACCTGTCGGCCTGCGTTTCGGCCGCGGTTTCCTGCGTGGTCGGCGCCGGTTCGGACTCGTCTGTTTCAGTCTGACCATCAAGGTGGATCGCCCCACTCGCGACGGCCGACTTGAGCGGCTTGAGCTTCTTGACCTTCTCCGACTGCTTCTCGAAATACTCCGCGAGTTCAACGCTGGAGAGCCCATCAAGCTCCGGCGACAGGAACACCAGGTACAGGTCCGTGTCAAAACCGTTCCGGTACGACGTGAATGCGAGGATTTGCCCGTCATGCGACCACTGGGGCGTCTCGTCATAGTCAGGATGCCGCGAGATGTTCACCGGCGGAGCACCGCCATCAACCGGCACGATCCATATATCGCCGTTGAACTCCAGATCCTCGCGGCCGAAAGCAATCCACTTGCTGTCGGGTGACCAGTTGTACACCGGCGGGCTCCAGCCCTCCAACAACACGCGCTCCTGGCCGTCCTTCAAATCACGGATCACCAGGTCGCCACGCAATCGTTGATATGCCAGTTTCTCGCCGTCAGGCGACACTTGGGGGGCAAACCTGGGAAACTCGTCATCGGTCACCTGCTCGATCTCGAACCGCAGCGAATCGCACAGGGCCTTCGGCGGATCTTCGGCGGAGCGGGCGCGATAGACCTGTTCCAGGCCCGTCCGGTCAGAGATGAAGAACAGCGCCTTGCCGTCGGGCGACCAGGTAACATGGCGATCGCGGGCGGGTGAATTGGTCACACGGCGCGTGTACTGGTCCTCCTTCGTCTGGCCCACGAAGATCTCGCCGCGCACCACCATGGCGATCTCCATGCCGTCGGGCGAAGGCTCGGCCTCGTCAACATCGTTGCGATAGGTCTTGTACTCGGTCGATTTGAGCGGCGAGTCGCCGGAGGCACTTATGCTGATCGCCTGGGGAGCCCCATCGGGCAGGCGCGCGACGTATACCTGATCCCAATGCGTGAATGCCAGAGTCGCGCCGTCGGCTGACACGGCCAGATCGCGCACGTCATCACCCGGCATGTGCGTAACTTGCCGCGCTGCGCCGTTGAGCGGCCGGTACCAGACATTGACATTGCCGCCCCGGCTGGAGAGGAAGTACACGCCGCCGCCGGCTGCGTCCCACACAGGCAGCCGATCATCACCGTCATAGGCATCGAGCTGCGTGTACCTGTCGGCATCTCGATCGTACATCCAGATTTGTGAATCGCCGCTGCCGTGGTATCCACGCCGCCACCAGCGATATCCACCCCGCGTGAAGACCACGCGCCGGCCATCCGGGCTGACTCGCGCAGAAGCGGCGAAGCATGCCAACTCACGTCGCGGCTGCCCCCCCTCTGCCGACACGCGGTACACGTGTGGATCCCAGCGCAATTGCCCTTCGCGCGATGAGTGAAAGAGCACCGCGCCCCCGGCGGGCGTCCAGTCGGTGGGGTAGGCGGACCGATCGCCGAACGTCAGCCGCCGTACGTTTCCACCGTCGGCGTCCATCACGAACACGTTTGCGGCGCCATGGCGGCGGGAGGCGAACGCGAGTAGCCGGCCATCGCGCGACCAGACCGGATCGCTGTCGTAAGCCCGGTTAACGGTCAGCCGCCGCGCGTCTCCACCGGTCACCGGCACGGTCCAGATATCGCCGGCCCAACTGAAAGCCAGCGTGTGCCCGTCGGGCGACAGCGCCAGGTGACGCGCGAAAGTAACCGGATCGGCCGCGGCCGGTGACGACAGCCAACCCGCGGTGGTCAGCCCCATCAATATGAGCACCAGGCTGCGCAACGTGTTCATTCGACCAGTACCTCTCGATAGGCGGATGAGAACGTGCCACGAAGTGGCGACAGAACGTTGATTGTACGAACACGAGGCGTGGCGCCCACGTCAGGAAATGTAAGATCGCGCGTACCGCCGGTACATGCGGCGCCGCCTATGCGGGCTTTGTCGCAATGACGTAGCCGAAGCTGACCCAGCGGCCTTTGTCCACTTCGAGTGCCTTCGGGTCTTCTTCAGGCTTCAGCTTGCAGAACGGGTCGTGCCGCGCGTATTCCAGCCACCAACTGCGTGCGTCGAGCGCATACTCAGCTTCGACAATGTTAAACCCGGCCTCGCGAATCGCGTCGCTCGTTTCGCGCAGACTGCGGAAACACTCCTTCCACGAGCCCTTGCCCTCCGAGACAAAGGGCGCCAGATCTGGAGGCAGGGCGACATCCAGGTGCATCGGCTCGCCCAGACCGAAGACGCCGTTGGGACGTAGGACGCGATACACCTCGCGCAGTGCCTGCATGTAAAGCTCCTGTCCGCCGATCATCCTGAGCATTTCGAGCGCGGTGGTGGAATACACACGGTCGAAAGACGACGACGCAAAACCGGTGTCCGGCACGCCGAGTTTGAGCGCCAGGACCGAGTCGGCCACGCCCCATTCGTCGGCGTTCGACCGCACATGCTCGATCATCGGTCTGCCGTCTTCTCGATCGTCCCATGGATCGATACCCACGACTTGGACGCCGTATTCCCTGGCCAGGAAGCAAGTCTGGTATCCGCGATTCGTGCCGACATCCAGCAGCCGGGCGCCGTCGCGCAGGCGCAACTTCTCGGCCATGAATTCCGCCAGCTTCAAGCCGCCCGGGCCGCTGCACTGTGCGTAAATCCGATCCAGGTCCGGATATTTCCGCGCCTTCGTGTATTCCATGCCGATCGTCTCGATTGAGGTTCTTTGACCCGCACCGACGCATGATGCGCCGATGCGAACGAACCGTACTTCGATTCTGCCACACGTCAACCGCCGGAGAACGCAGGTCGTAGTCCGGACGACGCAGTGTGTGATAAGTGTCAGACGCGCGATGCCGGGACTTGACGCCGGGCGGATGACGGTGATAAGGCGAAGCTGTGTTTGCCGGCAGCGCGCCGCGTCGACGACAAACTGACCCTTGAGCGTGAGACCGTGATATGTGCGTGAATCTGACTCTGCGCGATGTGGTAAGGCGCGTGAATCCTCCGGCTCCCTGGGCTGAGGGCGACAATATCCCCTGGAATGAGCCGGACTTCAGCCGGCGCATGCTTGCAGAGCATCTGTGTCAAGAACACGATCTCGCCAGTCGGCGCGTGGAGATCATCGACCGCCAGGTTCGTTGGATTCACCAGACGGTTCTTGGCGCGCGGCCCACGCGGATCCTCGACCTGGCGTGCGGCCCCGGCTTTTACACCAGCCGGCTCGCGCGACTCGGACACGCGTGCGCCGGCATCGATTTCGCGCCGGCGGCCATAGCACACGCCCGCGAAGAAGCCGCGCGCGATCATCTGGCATGCACCTACACCGAGGCCGACCTGCGCCGGGCCGAATTCGGCGAACGATTCGGCCTGGTCATGATGATCCACGGGCAGATCAACGTCTTTCGCCGCGAGCAGGCGCGCGACATCCTGTCGCGCGCGTGGGCTGCGCTCGACGAAGGCGGGGTGCTTCTACTCGAACCCCAGACGCAGGCGTGCGTTCGCGCGGCTGACGAAACACCCCCATCGTGGAGCACATCCGAGGCCGGACTCTTCTCCGATCGGCCGCACATCGTGCTGAAGGAGTCGTTCTGGGACGAGGATTGCCGGACCAACACGGAGAGATTCCACGTGATCGACGCGGGCACCGGCGCCGTGGCCCGCTATGCGCTGAGCAGCGTGGCCTATTCGGAGGAGGAAATCACTGACCTCATTACCAGCGCCGGATTTCAGAACATCGTGTTTCACCCATCATTGACCGGCGACAACGCCGCGCCCGACGACTACAGCTTCGCCGTAGTGGCCCGGAAGTAGCGAGGCACACATCGGTATCGAGGGGGTACATGATGCAGGACGGCTTCCGCACACTTCCGTGTCGGCCGGCGAATACCGCGCCGCGCCTGAAGACGGTATGCTGCCATTGGTAACGTACATGTGCGGCTGCAACGACAACCGCCGGCGGAGGCTGTATAGGAAACGATGTTCAAGTTCGTCCATGCCGCTGACCTCCACCTTGACAGCCCCTTCCGGGGCATCACGGCCGAGTCGGAGACCGTAGCCGAGACGCTGCGTTCCGCGACATTTGACGCATATGACGCCCTGATCACGCTCTGCATCGAACGGCGGGCTGATTTCCTGGTTATCGCCGGCGACGTTTACGACGGCGCCGACCGCAGCCTGCGCGCGCAGTTGCGCTTTCGCGACGGCTTGGCGAAACTGGCGGAGCACGGCATCCGCGCGTTCGTCGTGCATGGCAACCACGACCCACTGGACGGCTGGGCGTCGGCGATCGACTGGCCATCGGGCGTACACATCTTCAACGGTGATGAGCTCGAGACCATCGACGTCCAACAGGACGGCCGAGTGGTGGCAAGCGTGTCCGGGATCAGCTATCGCAATCGACGCGAGAACCGCAAGCTGGTTCGGCACTTTGAGGCCAGGCATCACGGCCCGTTTCAGATTGGGCTGCTCCACTGCAACTGCGGAGGCAACGCGGCTCACGAGGACTACGTTCCCTGCCAGCCGGGCGACCTCGTGCAAATCGGCCTGGACTATTGGGCTCTCGGCCACGTGCACACCCGCGGCGTGCTCAACGAGAACCCGCACATCGTTTACCCCGGCAACACGCAGGGCCGCAACATCCGTGAAACCGGCGAGCGCGGCTGTTACCTGGTCACGGTCGAGGATGGTGGCGCTGTCGATCTGGAGTTCTGTCCGCTCCAGGCGGTTCAGTGGCTGGCGGACAGCGTGTCTATTGATGCGCTCGACACGATCGACAGCCTGGACCGGGCTCTGATGGAGGCCGTCGAAGGCCTGCGCGAGCGCGGCGGCGGATGCCCCGTGGTCTGCCGCATCGCTCTGACCGGTCGCGGCGGGTTGTATCACGAGCTCGTGCGCGATGATGGACTGACGGAACTGCTCAACCGCGCGCGTGAAAGCGGCCTGGCCGACACACCCTTTGTATGGGTGCAGGAGTTCGAGATGGCGGCGCGGCCCGCGGTGGACCTCGCGCGGCTGCGCGACGCGCGTGACCTGCTCGGACAGGCGCTGCTCATCGCTCAGGAGACCCGCCAGGCGGCCGACTTGCCGCAGACGCTGCGACAAACGTTGACGGAACTCCTCGACGATCCACGGGCGGGAAAGGTGCTTGAGCCCTTCACAACCGAAGAACTGCAAGCGTTGCTGAGTGACGCCGAACTGCTCTGCGTTGATATGCTGGCGAAAGACGAATGAGAATCGCGGCCCTGCAAATCGACAGCTTCGGCGTATTCCGCGATCTCGCGCTGACGAAGCTGCCGCCCGGCCTGGTGCTGATCCAGGGTGACAACGAAGCCGGCAAGAGCACGCTGTTGTGGTTCTTGCGCGGCATGCTCTTCGGCTTCCCGGACGGCAGGTCGAAAGATCCGCGCTACCTGTTGGCGGACGGCGCGGCGCACGGTGGGCAACTCGACATCGTAACCGACAACGGCGGGCGGTACTCGATTGCGCGCAGGGGCACCCGCGGTGGCGGCGAGGTTACCATCACCGACGGAGAGGACGTCAGCCATGAAGAAGAGATGCTCATTAACCTGTTGGGCGGCACGACCGCCCCGCTCTACCGCAACGTGTACGCGTTCAGCCTGGCCGAATTGCACACTATTGATTCGCTGCAAGCGGAGGGAGTCAGGGGGGCGATCTACGGCGCAACCGCCGGCACGGCCATGCTCGCGCTCCCGCAGGCGCTGAAGAGACTCGACGATCGGCTCGATGACGCGTTCAGGCCGCGCGGCCAGAAGCAACAGATCAATCGGCGGCTTGCCGAGCTGGACTCGATCACCGAGAGCCTGCGCGACGCGTTCAAGGGCCTCGGGCAATACGACGAGGCCTGCACGCAACTGAATCAGACGCAGGCGCTGATCGACGAAGTCCGCGCCAGGCTGAGCGGGTTGCGCAGCGAAGCAACGATGGTAGCCGCTTACCTGCAACTGTGGCCGGACTGGATTAACTTCCAGGAGTGCACCGCCGAACTCACGAACCTGCCGATGGTCGTCGAGTCGTTCCCGGAAGATGGATTGGCGCTGCTTGAGACGGCCCTGGAGGGATTACAGGCGCGCCGGGAGCACTTGCAGGATTCGGAAAGCAAGCGCGCCGCGGTGCTCCGTGACGCCGACGATCTTGAGATTGATGCCCGGATCATCGCGCAGGGCGAGGCCATCTCCGGTCTGACGGAGCGCCGCGCCCAATACATCGCGGCGCGTGACAACCTGCCACTGCTGCGGCAAAAGCGCGACAGCGTCGATGGCGAGGTCGGGGATATTCTGCGCCGGCTGGGGCCGGGTTGGACCGAGAGTAAAATCCCGCAAACCGATTGCTCCGTCGTTGCCCGGGAAGCCATCAGGGAACACGAGCAGGCCCTTGATCTCGCGAGAGCGGAAGTGGCCCGCACTGAGCAGGATTGTGCGAGCCGCCGCGAGACCCACAAGATCGCCGTCGCGGATGAACGGGCAGCCCACGAGGAAGTCGAGACGTACGCCGATATCGTACCCGTCGACGAAACGCTGGTGCGCGACCTGCAAAACGGCCGGGCGCTATTCCGCGAGGCGGTGCACGATCTGCCGCGCGTCGAGGCCGATCTGAAAAGTGCGCGGAAGCGTGTCGATGAGGGCATCCGCGAGATCGATGCGCGTTGGTCGCTCGACAATGTCAGCCGCTTCGACGTATCGCTCGCGGCCCAGCGCAGAATCCAGGAGTTCGCGCACCGGTTCGAAACAGCGCGCCAGGCCTGGGAACGCGCGGACCTGCACCGCACAACCAAGGACGAGCTGCTGCGGGAGAGCCGCGCTCAGCTCGCCGCGCTCACCAGTGACTATGAGATTCTGCCCGAGAGCGCTGGACGGGAAGCGATCGCACAGCGCAGGGCCGCGCTGATCGCGCTGAAGGCAGCATCCCAGCAGCGCGCGCACTACGCGTCCGAAGCGCGCAACGCGCAATCACGTCTCGACGATAAACGCGCTGAATTGGAGCGTTGGACGACACGCGCTGAATCAACACAGGGCTTTCCGTGGTGGCTGATGCTCATCGGCCTCTGCGGCGGCGTCGCGGTGCTGGCGGTGGGCTGGGCCACTGAACAGCTACCGCTGGCCGCCATCGTATTGGCGGTGTCTGCCACCCTCGCCTTCGTCTGGTCCCGTGTCACTCGGGCCCAGTCGGCCGACACGCGCAGCGCAAACGCCGCGGCAGCCGCCGAGATTGAACGCGACATCGCCGCGCTCACAGCGGAGCTGGAGAAACTGCACGGGGCTGTCGCCAAGTGCGACGAGACGATCACTGAGCACGCCTCCACGTTGTCGCTATCCGCAACGCCGGCGCCGGCGGAGATCGGCGAAGCTGAGCAAGCGCTCGAGCGCGAGCACGATGCGCTGAAGCACCATGAACAACTGCAAGGCGAACTGCGGAAGCAGACCGACGAACTGCGCCGGCGAGAAAAAGAACTGCACGCCGCCGAACAAGCGCTCAAACAACGCGAGGAGGAGTTGGAGACGGTCCAGCGCGACTGGGGAGCGCACCTGGCGACACTGGGATTGGCGCCGGGAAGCGCGGTTGAGACTATCCAGCTCGTGTTCACCAAGGTGCAAGCCCTGCGCGACCAGGTCGCCGAGCTGGCCAATAAGGCCGAGCGCATCGAGCGCATGACCGCGAGCCGCGACAGCTATCTGGCCCTCGCCCGGCGGGTCTCTGCTCTCGCCCCGCACTGTGAAGGCGCAGCAAGCGACCTGACCAGTGCCGTTGACCGGTTCTTCGAGGACGCACGGCGGCAGCACGAACGGTTGCAGGAGCGCGAATTGGCGCAGAACACGCTGGCTGACGCCCAGCAGCGCAGCGCCGCGGCGGCGGCGGCGTTACAGACGGCCGAAGAAGCGCTCACAGCCGCCAGACGGCAGCAGGACGCAGCATGGGGGGCTTGGCACGAGTATCTGGAGCTGCGCGGGCTGGCGGTGGATCTGTCACCACCGACGGCCCTGGAGGCCTTACAGCTTGTCGAGAAGGCCACCGATCGCCTTACGGAACGGCGACAACTCGACGAAACGATCGCCCAATTGAAGGCACAAGCCGCCGCATACGAGGATACTGCCCGCGCGGTTGTGGAAGCTCTCCAACGTCGCGTGCCAATGCCGGCGGACTTACCGGCACGCATCGAAGAGCTGGGCCGCGAACTGGAGCTCAGCAGGGACAATACCACGCGCCGACATGAGATGGAGCGGCAGGCGGAGAGCCTCTCGCAAGAAATCGAAGCTGCCAGAAGCCCGGTTGATGAAGCGTCACAGCGTATTGCGTCGCTTCTGGAAAAGGGCGGCGCCGCCGATGAAGACAGCTTTCGTGAGCGTGGCCGGTGGTTTGCACGCCGCAGCGCGCTCCAGGCCTCGATTGAGCAGGCCGCATCGACCATGCGCAAGATCGCCGGCGAGATCGACCTGGACACTCTGAAAGCGAAGCTTGCTGCCACTTCACGCGAGCAACTCGAGGTGCGACGGCAGGAAGTAGACCTCGGCATTGCCGAGACCGACGATCAATTGACGCAGTTGCGTGACGCGAAGGCGGAACTGACGAACAAGATCGAGAGCATGAAGACCGCCGACGACGTGGCACGACTGCGCGCGCGGCAAGAACGCGTGCTGGCCGAGATCCGCACGCTGGCGCTCCAATGGTCACGCCTCGCCGTCGCCAGGTGGCTGTTGCTGCAAGCCCGCAAGAAATTCGAGGAGGAGCAGCAGCCCAAGGTTGTCCGCGATGCCGCCGGCTTTTTCACGGCGATGACGCATGATCGATATGCGAAGATCATCGCCCCCGTTGGTGCCGACACTATCGAGGTCGTCACCAACGGGGGCGAGCGCCGGAAGCCTGACGAGCTGAGCCGCGGAACCGCCGAACAACTCTATCTCGCGCTGCGATTCGGCTACATACGCTTGAGGGGCGCGGACCATGAGCGTTTGCCCGTCGTGATGGACGACATCCTGGTGAACTTCGACCCCCAGCGGGCATCGAAGGCCGCCGCGGCGATTCTCGAATTGGCCGACGAGCACCAGGTTCTGTTCTTCACGTGTCACCCCGAAACCGTTGAGCGATTCAGGCAGCACGATGCGTCGCTGACGGTGTATCGCTTGCAGGATGGGACCATGTCCGCCCCACCGCGCTGATGCCGTCGACAACCGCCGTCCGGCCGGCATCGCGGGTCATCGCGGCCGCAAGGGCACGCGCACTTCGGTGAGCAGGTCCTCCGGGGCGGTTTGTTGTGGATTGTTCAGATAGAACTCGAGTGTCGGTGCGGAGCGCGGCTCGCGCCCCTGACTGGGCAGCCACTCGCCGCACAAACGCGCGTATGTCTCCGTCAGTTTCTCGTAGGGTCCGTGGTGCGTAGTCACCGCATATTCCCCACCGGCCACCTCCTGCACCCCAACATCGCCTTCGGGTTGGAAGCTGTCGTCGACCACCAGGCAAGCGTCATAGCGGATCTTGTCCGCGGGCGTAACCTCGGGGTCGTCATAGCAGATACCCAGGCAACGCGTGTGCGGTCCCAGCAGCCCGCGCGGCCCGGCCCAGGCCGCGAGTTGCCCCCACGTACCCCCCACCTCCTGATACGGTCCCACATGACGCATGAACGCCACACGCATCGGCTCGACGTTCTCGATCTTCACTTCCATCGGCGTATCTCCTGAACACAAGGGATCAAATTCTCCCAGTTGCCCGTCGGGCACAAAATGCACACCCGAACGCGCCTGGGGTATTGGCGTAGACAGGTGGTTCTCGCGAAATCGCGAGGGGGGCATCTCGAACATGGCCCGGAATGCGCGCGTAAAGGCCTCGTGCGTCTCATACCCGGCTTCGAAGGCGATCCGCGTCACCGGCTCGTCGCTGCACTTGAGCCGCAGGGCGGCACGCTCCAAGCGCAGGCGGCGGATGTGCTCCATCACGGACTCACCTACCATGCCGCGGAAGATGCGGTGGAAATGATAGGGCGAGAAGTGAGCCACACGGGCCAGATCATCAAGGCAGAGCGTCTCATCCAAATGCTGCTGAATGTGCACCAGCACCCGCAACATCCGCTGTTGATAGGTTTTGTACGTCTCCGGTCGCATCAGGCGTTCCTCAGCCGGCAGTCTACCCCACCAGCCAACCGCTGCTTGACCGTTCTTGCGAATGTGCCCAGAGTCTTGGGCCCGGTCGGTGATGAGAAACTCGCCGATCACCGGCTGACGGGCGCAACGCCCGGACAAACCGGTTGTCATGCTGTGGACGGACTACTCAGTGTGAACTACCTGGCACCGGAGAAGTGTGTGCCGAACACGGCGATATCCTCCAGATCGGCGTCACTGTCACCGTCGAGGTCGGCAGCCGCTCCGAGCGGGCAACCGGCGGCTGGAGGCTGGCCGGGGCCGGCCAGGCACGGATGGAGTAAGGTGAAATCGTCGGGATCCATGTCGCCGTCGCCGTCAACGTCGCCTATGAACATCTCGTCGAGTAGCGGATTATCCGCCTCAGTCACCGGGAAGAGAAACTCGTAGGCCTCCGGCAGTCGAGCGGCCCAGGCAACCTCGTTGTGCTCGTGGCCGTAGCCAACCACGTGCCGCAGATCGCCCTCCAGTACGTACCCCTTGGTCAGGAACTCGTCACGGAGGTTCATGGTGTCCCACGCGCCGTCGTATGACGAGCCGGTGTCGCCGCTGTCGAGGTAAATCCGCAGGTCGGCCTTGGGAGCGCCATCCAGCCAGCTCAGGTAGTTGGGGATAGTCCACAGCGCGCTGGACATGGGCCCGATCTTGCCGAACGTGGCGCCGTGGGTCCAGCCGAGATAAATCGAGATGTTGCCACCCAGGCTCGAGCCGAGTGTGGCCGTATTCGTCCGACCGGCACGCGTACGATACGTCGCGTCGATGATGGGCTTGAGCTCGTTGATCAGAAAGTCGGCGTAGTCATCGCCACGGCCGGGCGTGCCCAACACGGAATCGCCGGGCGGCGTGTAATCACCGAAGCGGTTGGTCCCGTGGTCGGCGGCCACGATGATGACTTCGCGCATCTCACCGCGGCGCGTCATTTCCTCAGCCGTCTCGTCAGCATTCCAGGTACCGTAGGCCCCGTAGTCAAAGCAGTTCTGCCCATCGTGCATGTAGAGAACCGGGTAGGTTTTGTCACTATTCTCGGCGTACGCGCGGGGCAGAAGCACTCGGTAGTTGCGATTCTCGCCGAGCGCGGTCGAGTAGAAACCAAACACGTTAATCTGCTGCGGCTGGCTGATGGCCGCCGGGGGAGCATAATCGAAGATGTTCCCGTCCTGCACAAAGAGCGCGTCCAGCAACGTTATATAGGTGCCGGAAACCGGGTCCCGGCCCGTGCCGCCGTCGGTGAAGTAGAACTCGATCCGTCTTTCAGCCTGCCCCAGTCCCAGAGCGCGCCAGCGCGTCTCGCCCGCCGTACGACCCGGTCCAAAGGCTCCCATGTCTGTGGCGGTGTAGGCCCCGCCGTCGATGCGCCAGTGGATGACCGGCGCACTCCAGGTGCTGTGGTAGTAAAGACCTTTGCGCGTCGGACGGGCATCCCCCGATCCGGTCGAGCTGCTGGTCGGAGTTCCGATCGGGTTGTGATTGGCCGGGTCGGACCATTGCGGCACATCGTCATATCGCCAGGTGTACTGAAAGTTGAAGCTCGTGCTCTTGGGGATCGCCACGCAGGCCTGCCAGAGCGGGTAGCTGCCAGGCTCGAGCTTCACGGCATAAGCCGGGTTGTCGCCCCCCAGTTCGGGAATATCACCTAGAACGTAGACGCTCTGGCCCCAGGTGGTTGTGTAATCGATGGAGAAGGCCACCGTTTCACGTTGTACGTCCCAACAGAGCACCTGCGGCGGGAACAGGCACGAGAGCGTGACGGCGGTAAGGGCGGTGACGTTGCGGCGCGCGACGGTCGTCAAGACTGCTTTGCAGCGGATGCTCATGCCCATTTACCTCGCCTGTCCGCCCTTGCACAGGCGGAAACCCCCTGTCCTGCGTCCCCAGTGCCCCCATTCTAACGAAACCAGGCCCGCCTTCCAAAACCGGCCTTGCGCGTGAGAACGGCCGGCTTGAACTGATGGGCGCAGATGCGGGCATACAGGTGTAAGCCGGCTGGTCATCGCCGGTTCTACACTGACGGTCAGCCGGTTACTCGATTGGATTACCCCTGTGCGGCGACGCGCTTATCCGTTGCGCACAACGCCAATCCTCATACCAGCCCTCACAATCTCCGAGAAGACCTGCGGGCTGTCATCGAGATCGCTGGTTGCGCGCCAGAGCAAGTGGCTTGCGTCGAGCAGTCGCTTTGTGGACGCGATGCGCAGATAAGACGGGTCAAGATCGCCGATGCGCCAACGGTCAAGCGCGTCGGCGTCCTTAAACACCCGTAGCTCATCCGTCACCGAGGGAGCGCTTTCATCGGGCGGGACGTGCCAGCGGCAAAGACAGGCGACGCGATCCAGCGGAACCGATGGCGGAAGCACGTCAGAGTGACTCCGGATCCAGGCGGCGGCCCGCGCGCCGTGCTCCGAGTCGACACCCTCATTCCACCGTTGTGTATCGTGGATAGCGGCCGCCCAGCCCAGGACGTCTGGATCGACGCGGAGCCCCTCATCGTGTGCCAGCGCGGATAGCACCTGGGTCCAGATGAGTACCCGGGCTTCGTGCGCCAGGCCATGTATCCCACCCGGCCCGCGGTGGAACCACTCCGCCTTCGGCTCAAAGATCTGAATCCGGCTTACCGCGATGATGCTCACTTCGTCGCACCCTCCACCTTCGATTTCGCCACGTCCGTTTCGTCATTGTCGCGAGCACCGAACTGACTGATGGTGCTCACATTTCGGGGGACGATCACAACACCATGTTCCCTTCGCCGATTAAACGGTGCAATGACCGAGGGACACCAAGACTCCGGCCCGCGGATACCACCGCCATGGTCCGACCTCGAGTTGTCCGCCGCGGCCGCCGCCCTAACGCCCGGAAGCCGCGATGCGTTCTCCGCCATGATGCGTTTTGCCGCTCGCGAGCAAATAGCGTCGTGGTATACTACGCGCCGGCGGGTTCAGTTCGCGCGTCGCGGCGACCCGCCCGCGGTCCCACGCCGGCGCGTGAAATGTGCTGGTTTGCGCATATCAGTTCGAAATTAGCACGCGGCGTTGGGGACTTGGGCAGGGAACGGGCGGAGTCTTGATCGCGGAGCCGTTTCCGATGGCCAAAGCGACGAGCGTCCTGATTATGGACGACGACGACGACTATCGCGCCTCGTTGCGCGCCCTGCTCGAAGGCGAGGGCTACGAGGTTCTCGAAGCCGACTCGGGCCCCGCGGGCCTGGCGCTCGCCCGCGCCCACAAGCCGGACCTGATCGTGCTCGACGTCGTGATGAGCTACCTCAGCGAAGGATACTCCATCATCCAGGCACTGCGCTGCTCGCCGGAGTATGCGCACGTGCGCGATGTCCCTGTCATCATGGCGTCATCCATCGAGCAGGACCCGGAAGCCCTGTACGGCTGGGTGGCCGACACGCGCGCGATTACGCCGGATGAGTACATGGCCAAGCCGCTCGACCTCCCCAAGTTTCTGGCGACGGTCCGCCGCCTGCTGGGGCGATGAAGCGCGTCGTGGTGCCCGAGTGTGGGCCCTGCGGCGTAGAATGGCTGCACGCGGGTGGCGCCGCGTTCGGACTTGTGTGTCAACCTGACCTGGAGGAGCCCCGATGGCGAGCACCGCCAAGATCCTGATCATTGACGACGACGATGACTACCGCGCCTCGACGCGCGCCCTGCTGGAGGGCGAGGGTTACGTGGTCACTGAGGCCAACACCGGCAAAGCGGGGCGCGAGGCCGTCCGCACCGACCCGCCCGATCTGATCGTCCTCGACATAATGATGGAAAGCCCGGTAGAGGGCTACACGACCGTACACGCGCTCAAAAGCGCCCACGCGGGCGGCCCGGCCGCCGACATCCCAATCCTGATGGTGTCATCAGTACAGGATGATCCGGAGGCCCTGTTCCCGATGAGCGGTGACACGGCCATGATTACGCCGGACGCGTACATGACAAAGCCGCTCGATATCACGAAATTCCTGGCCGCCGTGCGGAAGATGCTCGAACACTAGCCACCGCCCCGACGGTTGCCGGTTGGCCGCGAACCTGCATGACCGGCGCGCGGCGTAATGGCACCATGCTGCCGGGCCGCGAAGCACGCACGCTTCCGCGTCGTTCTTCCGTCGCTGTCAAGCTCGATTCCAGTGGGAGTCACTGGCATGGATAACACAGCGGGCGCCGACCCGATCATCATCATCGACGACGACCAGACCATGCGCCGGGCCTGCGAGGCCGCTCTGTCGCGTGTCGGCTATACCGTCGAAACCTATCCCGATGGTGAATCGGGGCTCAAACGGGTAGCGGAGATTCGCCCCGGAGTTGTGGTTACCGATCTCAAGATGCCGGGCATCGGTGGTATCGAGGTAATTCACCGCGTCCGCGAGATCGACCCGGATATTGTCGTGGTCGTCATCACGGGCTTTGCCACGGTGAACACCGCCGTCGAAGCCATGAAAAGCGGCGCTTACGATTTCATTCCCAAGCCGTTCGTGGCGGATGAGTTGCGCGCGATTATCCACCGCGCGGCGGAACGCTGGCGGCTCAGCCAGGAGGCCAAGCGGCTGCGCGCGGAAAAGGCGGCGCAGGCGCGCAAGTTCATCACGTTTGTCTCGCACCAGTTGCAGTCCCCCCTGGGGGCGGTGCAGCAGTACCTCGACGTGCTGACGCACCAGGCCGCCGAGACCCTCGCGCCCCAGCCGCGCGAGTGGATCGACCGCTCACGCAAGAAGATCACCGAGATGCGTCAGATTATCTCGGACTGGCTCGCCTTCTCGAGGATCGACAGTGGCCAGCTTGCCGCCGAATCGAAACCCGTGGCGTTACCGGCGCTGGTAAACGAAATTCTGGATGACTTCGCGGCGGCGGCAGCCCAGCGCCCGGTGTCGCTGAGTCACACGCTGCCCGCGGACTTGCCGCCGGTTGCCGCCGACGCCGCCGCGCTGCGCATGCTCCTCTCAAACCTTGTGTCCAACGCGATCAAGTATAACCGGCCGGATGGGCACGTAACCCTGACGGCCGGCGCGGAGTCGGACCGGGTGGCGCTGGCGGTTGCGGATGACGGCATCGGGATCGATCTGGAACAACTGCCGCATGTCTTCGAAGAGTTTTACCGCGTCCGGGACAACAGCACGGCCGGCATAGGAGGCACTGGTATGGGGCTGGCGATCTGCCGGCGGATCGCGGAGGAACTCGGCGGCTCGATCGAGGTCGCCAGCGAGCCCGGACGCGGCACGACCTTCACGGTGTCGCTGCCACGCGCCGACGCGCCTGCGGGCGCGAGTGGGCCTGGTAGCAACGCGGCGGCAGAGTAACCATGCAACTACCGGCCTGGACGCACTCGCTCAAGTGGCGCATCGTCAGCAGCTACGCGCTGGTGCTGATTGTCGGGGGCGTGTCCACGTCCGTCATAGGAATCCGCGTCACCGGAATGGCGCTGATGGAGCAGGCGCAGCGGCAGGTCGACTATGACCTGCCCGCCGTCCGCAGCATCTACGTCGACCGCCTCGCCACCCTGCGTCAATGCGTTGATCTGCTGGCCGGCCGCCAGCATGCGCCGGCGCTGTTCGACACGGTGAAACGGCAATCCGCGCAGCGCTACCTGCGCGCGGTCCGCACGCGCAGCCGCATCGACTTTCTCTCCGTCGCCGACGCCGCCGGCAACGTGATCCTGCGCACAACCGGAGCCGAATCCGGCGGCGGGAGCGTCACCGAGCTGGCCCCGATAGCCCGTGCGCTGCGCGGCGAGTCAGCCGCCGGCCCCACTCTTGTACGACTGGCAATCCTCGCGGCGGAAGATCCGCGCCTCGCCGAACGCGTTCGATACAGCCTCGCCGCCGATGCGGCCGATGCGACGCCGCCGAGAGCCGGGTTGGTGCTTCTGGCCGCCGCGCCGGTCATGGATGATGACGGCCAAGTGGCCGCCGTGGTGTACGCTGGGCAACTGCTGAACGATCGCGACGACCCGGACGGTCATGCAAACGGCCTGCGCATGGTCGATGCCATGGCGGCCACAGTCTCGTCCAGCCGGGGCCCCGCAACCGGCTATCCGGGCGTAATCACGATCTTTCAGGACGGGCAGCGCATCAGCACGAACATCGTGACCGCCGATGGGCGGCGCGCGCTTGGTACGCGAGTTTCGCCGGAGGTCTACGCCGCCGTCATGCAAAACGGCGAGAACTGGAACGGGCCGGCGGTGGTGCTGGACGAATGGTACATCGCCGCCTACGAACCCATCACTGACCTGGCGGGCGCGCGGATCGGCATGCTCGGGGTCGGCCTGCGCGAGCAGACCTACACGGCGGTCCGCAACCGTGTCAGCATGATGTTCGCCGCCATCGCTCTGTTCTGCTTCGCGCTCATCGTGCTCGTCACGGTTTTGCTGACGCGCAGCCTGATGCGCCCGCTCGAGGAAATCGTCGCCGCCTCACAGCGCGTGATCGCGGGCGACATGGGATGCCGTGTCGATGTTCGGGACCGCAGCGAGCTGGGCCTGGTATCGAGCTCGTTCAATGCCATGCTCGACCGTATTCACGAGATGAACGTCGAGCGCTACAGCCTGCTGGAACAGCACACCCAGGAATGGACCGAAGCGCTCGATGAGCGCGTGCGCGAACGTAACGAACAGCTCGCCAACACGCAGGCGGCGCTCGACCGCCAACAACGGCTCGCGGCGCTCGGCCGATTCGCCGCCGGCGTGGCCCATGAGATCAACAACCCGCTCGGCGGGATTCTGACATTCGCCTCGCTCATCCGCGAACAGCTGCCCGAAGACAGCCAGCTCCGGGCCGACGTCGATGAAGTCGTCGCCCAGGCCGATCGCTGTCGCAAGATCGTCCGCGAACTACTCGAGTTCTCACGGCAGCGCGACGCCCAGGTGGTGCGCTGCGATATCACCGGCGTCGTGGAGCGGACGCTGGCCCTGCTCGAAAAGCAGGCCAGCTTCCAGAACATCCGCATTGTGCGGGTCTATGATCCGGAGAGACCCGCTGTTGTCGCGGATGAATCACAGATGCAGCAGGTCTTCGTCAACCTCTTTGTCAACGCCGCCGACGCCATGGACGAGCATGGCACGCTTACCGTCGAAACCGGCCACGATGCCGAGGTAGATGAGGTCTTCGTGCGCGTCACTGACACCGGCTGCGGCATTCCCGAGCAGCTCCGCGAATCCATCTTTGATCCGTTCTTCACAACCAAGGAACCCGGCAAGGGCACCGGCCTGGGGCTCGCCGTTGCCTGCCGGCTGATGGCGAATCACGGCGGGCGGCTGGAAGTGGAAAGCGAGGTCGGTCGCGGGACAACCTTCACGGTACACATGTCACGCGCTCCAGCCGGCGTGGATCATCCGTAGCCGCCGCACCGTATCTGACGGCGACCAGCACGCGCTTAATCCAATTGCTTCCGAAAGCGCGCGATGCTCAGCGCCAATGCGAGCACACAGCAAATCACCAGCCCGAGTATGTGCGGCATCAGGTCCACAAACGTGGCGGAGCGCAGGATGATCCCCCGCAGAATCTCTATGAAATACGTCACGGGGATCGCAAAACTGAGCAGGTACATCGGCGTCGGCATGGCCTCGCGTGGAAACACGAATCCCGATAGCAGGATCGATGGCAACATGATGATGAACGCAAATTGGATGGCCTGAAGCTGCGTCTTGGCCAGGGTCGAGACCAGCAAGCCGAGTCCCAAGGCCGTGAACAGGAAGAGCACCGATAGCAGCAACAGAAGCACCAGATCGCCACGGATCGGAACGTCAAAGCCGAAGACCATCACCGCCAACACGATCAGGGTCTCCACAAAGCCGATCAGCGCGTACGGAATCAGCTTGCCCAGCATGAGTCCGGCGCGCCCCACCGGGGTGACAAAAAGCTGTTCAAGCGTACCCAGCTCACGCTCGCGGACGATCGCAAACGAGGTGAGGAACAACGTCACGAGCTGCATGATGATCCCGATCAGCCCGGGCACGAAAAAGTGCGCACTCTCCAGGTTCGGGTTGTAGAGCAGCCGCGGACGCACCTCGATCGGCAGGGCCAGTCGACCGGCCGGATCACGCGCCACCGCCGCCTGCCGCGCCTCGGCGTATGCAAAGCCGCGCGCCAGCGAGCGGTTCAATCCCAGCAGGGCCGCACTGTTGAGCGCGGTCGTCGCCACCTGAGAGTCGCTGCCGTCGATCAGAACCTGCACGGTTGCCTGACGGCCACGAAGCAGGCGCCCCGTGTAGTCGGGCGGGATCTTGATACCGACTTTCGCGCGACCAGACGCCATGGCACGCTCGAAAGCCTCCTCGCTGAACACTTGCCCGACGACTTTGAACTTCCGCGAGTTCTCAAACGCCGCGACCAGTTCACGGCTATCCTGGCGCCCGTCCAGGTTGTAGACGACGGTGTGGATATCCTCGATTGTCGTGTTGATGGCATAGCCGAAGATCGTGAGCTGAAAGACCGGTATGATAAATGCGAAGACCAGCGTCGCCGGCTCGCGGCGGATGTGCGCGAACTCCTTCAGCAATACCGCCAGCAATCCACTCACGACCGGCTCCGTTCCGTTTCGCTGCGGCTGAGCGTGACAAAGACGTCTTCAAGCGTGGGCGCGATGGGCCGCACCGCGACAGCCGCGGCATCCTGCCCGCTGGCCTCGATCAGCGCCGCATCGGTGAGCTGGTTGTCAACCAGCACGTGCAGCATCTCGCCGAACAGTGTCGCGTCGCGCACGCCGGCGAGCGCGCGCAACCGCTGCAAAACGGTGGTCGGCTGCGGACACGCGATTTCCACCCGCCGCATGCCCTGCGGCGTGACCGTATCCAGCTCCTTCAGCCGGGCCGGCTTGCCGCTGACAATCAGGCGTGACAGGTAGATATAGCCGACTTGCGAGCAGCGCTCCGCCTCGTCCATGTAGTGCGTCGTGACAAAGAGCGTCACGCCGCGCCCCGAAAGCTCGAACAGCAGATCCCACAGCTCGCGGCGTGCGACCGGATCGATGCCCGCTGTCGGTTCATCGAGAAACAGCACTTCGGGTTCGTGAATCAGCGCGCACGCCAGCGCCAGCCGCTGTTTCCAGCCGCCGGAGAGCTTCCCCGCCAGCCGCGGTGCGAACGGCCGGATGCCACACAGGTCATAGAGCTCCTCCTTTCGGCTCCGCAACCGCGCGCGGCTCAGGCCGTAGATGCGACCGTAGAAGTCCATGTTCTCGTTTACGCTGAGGTCGGCATACAAGCTGAATTTCTGCGACATGTAGCCGATACGGCGTTTGATCGCCTCGGCCTCGCGCTCAACGTCATACCCCAACACGCGCCCGTGGCCATCGGTAGGCCGCAGCACGCCACATAACATACGGATCACGGTTGACTTGCCGCTGCCGTTCGGGCCGAGGAAACCGAAGATCGCCGCCTTGGCAACCTGGAAAGTGACCTCGCGCACGGCGGTAAAATCGCCAAACCGGCGTGTCAGCCCGTTGGCCTCAATGACCACCGGATTGACTGCGGTCATTCCGACGTCTCCAGGAACACGTCCGCAGCCATGCCGGCCCGCAGCACGTCGCGCCCATCGTCTAACACGACCTTGATGCGAAACACCTGTTTGCTGCGCTCCTCTGGAGTCTGGATGTTGGAAGGTGTGAACTCAGCGTGGCGCGAGATGAAAGCAATGTGTCCGGCGAAGCGATGGTCGGGAAACGAATCGACACGCACGGCAACCGACTGCCCCAGTTCAAGATCGAGCCGATCCTCGGGCACATAAGCGCGGACCCACAGCTCGGACGGATCGTTCAGCGCGATGACCGGGGCATTGGGCGCGATCAGATCGCCGGGACGCAGGTCCACCGCCTCGACCACGCTGTCGAGGGGCGCCCGCACGGTCAGCTCGGAAAGCTGCCGCTGGATCACAGCCACCGCGGCCCGCGCCGCGGCAACCGTCGCTTCCGCCTCGGTGATGTCCTCCTGACGTGTGCCGGAATCGAGCAAGTCCAGCGTGTGCTGCGCCTCCGCCAGGCGGGCCCGCGCTTCGGCAATGTCTTCCGCGCGCGTGCCCGCGCGCAGCAGGGCGAGTTCGTCACGAGCCTGGGCTTCATTCGCCTCAGCGACCGCCAATCCGCGCGTGCCGGCGTTCATCTCCTCCTCGGCGGCTTGTCCATCGTCGAACAGCTTCTTGACGCGCGCATAGTCTTGCTGAGCCTTGACCAATTCGGCCGTCGCCCGCGCCAACACGTCCGCGGCAATCTGAATCTCCAGCGGTCGCGGTCCGGCGACCGCCTTGTCAAGCGCGGCCTGCGCCCGATCGCGTGCGGCCTGCGCGCCGCCAATCTCCTCCTTACGAGGACCAGCCACAAGCTTGGCCAGCAGCGCCTCCCTGGCTCTCAACGCGGCCTCGGCCTCGGCCAGCCGTTCGCGCTGATCGTACGGCTCCAACTCAAGAAGCAGGTCGTTCGCAGCGACGGCCTGCCCCTCCGCCACGTGCACCGTCTTGACACGGCCACCCACGCGTGACCCCACCCTGATCTGGTGTGACTCGATGAAGCCGGACACGAAGAAGGGACCGGTGTGAGACTGGCTCCACACAAGTGCCCCCACGATGACCACTGCCAGCGCAACTACGATCAGAAGGCGTTTCATGGTGCTCAACTTAAGGCCGCAGAGGAACCCGTCAAGCTAGCGCGGATCGCAATCCCCCGAGGAATCCGGCCGACTTCACCGGGGCACATCGCTCCCAGGCCGGCCGTTCTTACCGCGGAGACGGCCGCGCCAGGGCGCACGCTCCATTCTATTGAAAAAATCAATCGCGGACAGCATGGCTGGCCCCCGGCCCGGCTACGCAATGTAACAATATGATATATCGGCAATTATGATCACCGCGTCGCGCCCGCCGCCGGCTTGCATGTTTGTAGAAAGGGGGATATAGTTCTAGTTCAATCTAATCTCGTGAGGCCTAGTGGATGGTGAGCAATCCCTTGACAGTCGAGGACGAGATCGTTGCAGCGCTGCGGCGGATCATCAGAGCGGTGGATCTGCACTCTCGCCACCTCGTGCATGAAGTCGGCCTGACGTGGCCACAGCTCGCCACATTGCGGGCCGCGGAGCGTCTCGGGGATTGCTCGATCGGGGCGCTGGCGCGGGCCCTTCATCTCGGCCAGCCGACGCTGACCGGCATCGTCCAACGTTTGGAACGAGCCGGCCACGTCGAGCGATCACGCCACCGGCAGGACGGTCGCAGCGTCAACATCACGATCACGCCGGCCGGACGAGACCTACTCGAGAGAGCGCCTTCCTTGTTGCAGGACCGGTTCCATACGGAGCTCGCGAAACTGAAGGACTGGGAGCGATTTCAGACGTTGGCGTCGCTCCAGCGAATCGCGGAGATGATGGACGTCGAAATGCTCGACGCATCGCCGCTGCTGGTGGCTGGGCCTGTGGACCCGCGAACCGCGGGAACGCAAGCCGAGACAATCTCCACGGAAGTAGCGGCGGAAGCCCTGGCGCTGCCCAAGCAGCAGAAGGGCGGGACGAATCCAAACCAACAACAGTGATGTTAATAGAAGTAAGAAACGGAGTGCTGTATTCATGACGAGTTGTGTAACCCAGACATCCGAAAGACAAGCTTCAACCCGCACAAACGGCAGACTTCAGGTAGCCTTGCCTGAGCCGAGCCTGTCCATGACGCAGGATGCGGAATGGTGCGTTGTCCGCGTGGACGACGAATGGCGTCAAATCCGATTCCACGACTACGACGAGCTTTTCGCGGTCCCGGGGCTTTACGAGAAGATCATCTACGACATTCTGCGCTGTGATTCACCGAATGTCGTGCGCAAGCTGCTGGAAGCCGAATTGGCCTCGGATGCCGACGCGTCCGCGGAGGACTTGCGCGTGCTCGACCTCGGGGCGGGTAACGGCATGGTCGGTGAGGAACTCGCCGATATGGGAGCTGACTCCATCGTCGGCGTCGACATCATCGACGAGGCCGCCGAGGCCACAGAACGCGACCGCCCAGGGCTGTACGACAACTATCACGTGGTTGACATGACCGACCTGAGTGATGGGCAGCGACGAGAGCTGGCCGGTTACCGCTTCAACGCGTTGGCGTGTGTCGCCGCTCTCGGCTTTGGTGACATTCCTGTTTCGGCTTTCGTGTCCGCGTTCAATCTGATCAAGCCGGGAGGGTGGGTTGCCTTCAACATCAAGGAGGACTTTCTGACGAACGGAGATCCTTCCGGCTTTTCCGGTCTCGTGCGGGCCATGGTGGATGATGGCACGCTGGAAGTACGGCGGCGCCAACGCTACCAGCACCGCCTGGCCACAGATCGCCACCCACTCCACTACGTGGCGATCGTCGGGGTCAAACACCGTGACGTGCCGGAGGAAGCGGTACGTCAGGCGGAAGCAAACGCTCATGCGGTAGACGTGCCGTGAGTGATCTGGACGGCACGACAATCTCGATTGACGAGCTGCGCGCAAGCGACGCCGGCGAGTTACTCGCGGAGGTGGATGTTGTCATTGCCGTCGATACGACCACAGACGAGGAGGAAGTCGTTCGCGGAAGTCACGAGTGGGACCTCGCCACTGCGACAGGACACGAAGAGGATCTCGTAGTTCTGCGAGTCGAGTTGGATATGGAGGCCGGTGACCTCGAGTGGCTTGTCGACACCGTTGAGGCGATTGAGTGCGGCGAGATTGACGAGCGCGGCGATAACTTCAACGGTGCCAATGGCGACGACGATTAGGGCAACCTGCATGTCACAGCGATCACCCTCTGCTATCGCGCGCCGGCGGCAATCCGCGACGCAGCCTCGCCAGGCCCGGGCCGGGGCGCGTCATGTTTGAACTCCGTAACATCTCGAAGCGGTTCGGCACGGTCAAGGCGCTGGACGCACTCGACCTGACGATCGAGCCCGGCCGAACCACCGTCCTCATCGGGCCGAGCGGTTGCGGCAAGTCCACGCTGCTGCGTCTGATGATCGGGCTCGCCCTGCCCGATACCGGGCAGGTCCGGTTCGAAGAAGAGACGCTCACTCCAGAGAGCGCTCTACTGCTGCGCCGCAAGATGGGATACGTGATTCAGGATGGCGGGTTGTTTCCGCATCTGACCGCGCGCGGCAACGTCGCTCTCGTTGCGCGTTACCTCAGGTGGGATGCACAGCGCATCGCGCGCCGTCTCGAAGAACTGATCGAGTTGACGCACTTCCCGGCGGGCGGACTCGATCGATATCCGGCCCAACTCTCCGGCGGGCAACGTCAGCGGGTCAGCCTGATGCGGGCGCTCATGCTCGATCCGGATGTGCTGCTGATGGACGAGCCGCTGGGCGCGCTCGACCCCATGATCCGCAGCACGCTGCAAATGGAGTTGCGCTCGATCTTCCGCACGCTGAGAAAGACAGTCGTCATGGTTACGCACGATCTGGGCGAGGCCGGCTATTTCGGCGATACGATTGTCCTGATGCGCTCGGGACGCATCGTGCAACTGGGATCGTTTCGTGATCTGCTCGATTCGCCGGCCGACGCGTTTGTCACCGAGTTCGCCAATGCACAGCGCAGCCCACTGGAAGCGCCCCAGGGGGCAGCTCAGTGAACCGGCAACGAAACGCTGCGATTTGTATCCTCGTCGCTCTATTGAGCCCGGCGTTCGCCGGCGATCCGGAGCCGGTGCATATCGGCTCGAAATCATTTACCGAATCTGTCATCCTGGCAGAGATTGCCGCCCATCTTGTGGAAAACGAAGGACTCCCGGCGGAACACGCCAGAGGACTGGGAGGCACCCGGCTGCTCTGGGAGGCGCTGCTGGCGGGGCAGATCGACATTTACCCCGAGTACACCGGCACAATGAGCGAGGAGATCTTTGCCGGCCAGGATGTTCGCGGCGTAGCAGCGCTTCGTAAGAAGCTGGCCGAGTCCGGCCTCAGGATGACCGATCCGCTCGGCTTCAACAACACCTACGTCATCGGGATGAAGGAAGAGCTCGCCGCCAAGCTGGGAATCCGCAGTATCAGCGACCTGCGCGATCATCCCGAGCTCACGCTCCGTTTCAGCAATGAGTTCATGAAGCGTGCCGACGGCTGGGACGCACTCGCTCAACGCTATCGACTGCCCCATCAAGACGTGCGCGGGCTCGAACACGCGCTGGCCTACGAAGCGCTCGACAACGGCGTGATTCAGGTCACCGACCTGTACGCGACCGACGCGAAGATCCGCAAGCTCGAACTGCGACGGCTTGAGGACGATCTCGAGCACTTCCCGAAATACCACGCCGTCTTCGTCTATCGCGCCGAACTGGAGCAACGAGCGCCAGAGGTCGTCGCCGCGCTCCACGCCCTGGAGGCCACGATTGACGAAACGGCGATGATGAACATGAACGCACGGGTGGAGCTCGACCGGCAGAGCGAAAGCCAGGTCGCTGCGGATTTCCTGGCAGATGCGAAGGGGATTCAGTCTCACGTGCGAGATCAGAGCATCGCGCGCGATATCGCACGCTATACCGCGGAACACCTGAACATGGTGGCGGTATCGCTCGTGGCCGCGATGCTGGTGGCGATTCCCCTCGGCATCATCGCCGCCCACAAGGCCGAACTCGCCCAGCCGATCCTCGGCGTCGTCGGGATCATCCAGACGATTCCCGCCATCGCGCTGCTGGTGCTGTTGATTCGTCCGGTGAGCTATTTCTCTGACGAACTTGGCTATCCGCAGGCGGTCGTGGCACTTTTCCTCTATTCCCTGCTGCCGATTGTCAGGAATACGCACGCCGGTCTGCGCGGCATCTCGCCGCAACTGCGGGAGTCCGCCGTCGCTCTTGGTCTTCCCGGCTGGGTACGGCTGTGGCGTATCGAGCTGCCGCTGGCGTCACGCATGATTCTGGCGGGAGTCAAGACAGCAGCCGTGATCAATGTCGGCTTCGCAACGCTTGGCGGCTTTATCGGCGCCGGCGGCTTCGGCGAACCAATCTTCACCGGCATCCGCCTCAACGACTACGGCGTGATCATGCAGGGCGCAATCCCGGCCGCCGTCCTGGCGCTTTTGGTGCAGGGGCTCTTTGAGCTCATTGACCGTGTCGTTGTACCAAGGGGACTTCGGCTGAAGCCGGCCGAGTGACCGAACGCATGTGTGAGCATCCTCGCGCGGCTCCCGATGCGCAGCCCGATGTCCCGCGTGCTTGCCACGCGTAACGGGCAGAGCGCCAGCTCATATCCTTGGCCACAACTCGAGTTCATCCGCATCTAGCGCCATCAAGCGCGCGCGATGGCCAAATCTGGTATTCTGTTGGTCCAAGTGGCGGCTGTAACGCCACCGGACGTTGGGAGCGCCTCTGCATGGATGCTGTGTGGAGACGCGCCTGAACTCGTACTCCCGACACGCCGGCTGCACGGGCGGCTACAGGGAGTGGGAAACTCCGCGCGGTTCACTGCGGCGTGGTGTGCGAGCTGCCCGGTCTGAACCGCCGCACTTCGCCGGAGGCGAGAGATGTCGGACGCGCAACTCAAAACGGTGCGGAATGCCAGTCCGTGGACCTGGATTCCCACACTCTACTTCGCCGAGGGCATTCCGTACGTCATGGTGATGAGCGTCTCAGTCATCATGTACAAGCGCCTGGGCATCTCCAACACCGACATCGCCCTGTACACGAGCTGGCTGTATCTGCCCTGGGTGATCAAGCCGCTGTGGAGCCCGGTGGTGGACCTGCTGGGCACCAAACGCCTTTGGACCGTGCTCATGCAGGCTGTGATCGGCGTGGTGCTGGCGCTGGTGGCGTTGTCGATCCCGGCGCCGCGCTTCTTCCAGTACACGATCGCGTTCCTCTGGCTGATGGCGTTCAGCTCGGCCACGCACGACATCGCCGCCGACGGTTTCTACATGCTGGGCCTGAGACAGCACCAACAGGCCGCCTTCGTCGGCATCCGCTCCACGTTCTACCGGATCGCCATGGTCGCCGGGGAGGGCGCGCTGGTCGTCCTCGCCGGGACTCTCGAAACGCGGCTCGGCCAGATACGGACGGCCTGGCAGATCACGATGTTCGCGGTAGCCGGCGTGTTCCTGGCGGCGTTCATCTATCACTTCTTCGTGCTTCCTCGGCCGGCGGAGGACGTCGGTCGGGGCCGCGAGAAACGCCGGAGCTTGGCGGGCGAATTCTTCATGGTATTCGCCGAGTTCTTCAAGAAAGATGGAATCGTCATCATCCTTGCCTTCCTGCTGCTGTACCGCTTCGCGGAAGCCCAGCTCGTCAAGCTGGCCTACCCGTTTCTTCTGGATGAACCTACCGCCGGCGGGCTGGGGCTGGACACCAGCCAGGTCGGCGTCATCAAGGGCACCCTTGGTGTGATCGCGCTACTGGCTGGGGGGATCCTGGGCGGGCTGCTTATTTCGCGGCACGGCCTGCGCCGCTGGCTATGGCCGATGGTGGTCATGATGAACCTGCCGAACCTTGTGTACGTCTACCTAGCGTACGCGCAACCATCCAGCCAGGTCCTCATCGGCGTGGCGGTGTCCGCCGAGCAGTTTGGATACGGGTTCGGCTTCACCGCGTATATGCTGTACATGATCATGGTCGCGGAGGGGCCGCGCAAGACGGCCCACTTCGCAATCTGTACGGGGTTCATGGCCCTGAGCATGATGCTGCCAGGCATGTTCAGCGGCTGGCTCCAGGAATGCCTCGGGTATCAGCACTTCTTCGTGTGGGTGATGATCGCCACAATCCCGGGCTTCATCGTGGCGGCCCTAGTGAAGATTGACCCCGAGTTTGGCAGGAAGAAGACGGCGAACGGCGGTCCGCCAGACGCGTCACCCGGGCAACCACAAACCAAATGACTGTGTCTCGACGCCGCCCCGCCACGTTCGGGAAAGCCCTCGGCGCCGAACCTTCTTGAGTGGATCAGAATCGTCGGAGCTCGGCGGCATGCTCCTTGCGGGGCATGGTCCGTCACCGGCTTGACCAGCAGCACGACCTTGCGATCGTCGAAGATCTGCGGCTCGTACGATTGGCGGCCGGTCTGCTCGATCCACCAAGGCGCGCACGGTGTTCCAGAAGGTCGAGAAGCAGGCCCGTCACGCGCTGTAGAGGCACTCGCGGACTACCACACCGGCTCAGAACCTCCACCTTCTGTGACAATGGGCTCTTTCACGGAACACGTGGCTGACCACATCAGTTGACCACCAAGCGTCGGCGAGCAAGCGTAACACGTTGCTGAGTGGGGAGTTATGCATTCATGAGGGATCGTCCCGGCGTTGCAGCACCGGGCAAACCTTGCCAGAACGGCCCGGGATAACCGGGCTCCCGGCTCCTGACGCGGAAAAGTCGGCGGGTCACTCGCCTCGTTTTCGTTTACCCCTGTGAAGACGGTTCGGGTCCTTCGGCAGACGACAGGCCGTGAGCACGGACATGCCGGGGCCCAACCGCGTTGAATTGACCCGCTTTGCCTCACAACACGGGGTTTTCGAAACATGCCACTGGTTCAAGATCTCAGTACGGCTCAGATCGCATTTCAGGTCGGCGATGGTGACCCTGCCCAGTTCCTGGTCGATCGCTATCGCGGAAGCGAGGGCCTTTGCCAGATGTACCGGTTCGAGATCGAGCTGGTCTCGATCGGCGCCCAAGCCGTCTTTGACGACATCGTCGGCAAGCCGGCGGTGCTGACGATCAAGACAGACTTCGGCGAGAAGTGGTTCCACGGCATCGTCAGCAGCTTCGAAATGACCGGCGAAGCGGTTGAGCGGACGTACTATCGCGCTGAGCTCATGCCCAGCCTCTGGCTGCTGACCCACCGGTACAACTCGCGAATACATCAGAACAAGACGGTGCCCGAGATCATCTCGGACGTGCTCACCAAGGGAGACATCGCCCAGGATCGCGTCAGGTTCGATCTGAGTGAGCGCGAATATGCTCCCCGCGAGTACTGCGTCCAATACCGGGAGACAGACTACAACTTCATCTGTCGGTTGATGGAAGAGGAGGGCATCCGCTGGTACTTCGAGCAGTCAAAGGACTGCCACGTCCTTGTCCTCGACGACGGCGGCGCGGCAACGTATGGCTCAATTACCGGGGAAACCACGCTGGCCTACCGCCCGCCGACCGGGATGAACGCGCCCGAGGAGCACGTCTCTCGCTTCCGGCTCGGCCAATCGGTTCGACCGGGCGCCGTGGTGCTCAATGACTTCAGTTTCAGGAAGCCCGGGCTGAACCTACAGGTTGACGGCGATTGCGGGCGCGACAGGGCGCTGGAGTTCTTCGACTATCCCGGTGAATACTCTGAACAAAAGCCCGGACGAGACCTGGCCGCGCTCCGCGCCGAGGAGTTCCAGGCGAGCCGCATCGTTGGCACCGGGCAGAGCAACAGCCCGCGCCTGACTCCCGGACGGACATTCGACCTGGCCGAGCACCCAGGCGGGTTGAACGGACCGTATCTGCTGACCACGGTAACGCACCAGGGACGGCAATCCACGACGCACACGACTGCGAGTGTCAGCGGCAAGAACGGCGTACTTGATGCCCGTCTGCACCAGTCCCTCATCGCGGCCCGGCAAACCGAAGACACTGCTATTCGCGACTTGGCCGACGCGTTGCTGCAAATCACGTCGCGATTGAGCTCCGGAGATCCAACGGCGCGCCGCGCGCTCACACAGTGGCTCTACCACGCGGGCCAGGTATCCCGAGACCTGCCGGCCGTGGCCGAGGCTTCCGGCGGCAATCCGGCGGCGACGCTGTCGATCCCCAATCTGCTGGAAGACGTCGCCGCCGCAAACATCGCGGATCACATCGCCCCCGTTTATGAGTGTTGCTTCGAGTGCATCCCGGCTTCGGTCAGCTATCGGCCGGCGCGACTGACGCCGTGGCCTCTGATGCGGGGAACACAGACGGCGCGCGTGGTGGGCCCCGAAGGCGAGGAGATTCACACCGACGAATACGGCCGCGTGAAGGTGCAGTTCAACTGGGATCGGGCGGGGCGGTTCGGCGAGAACGCCTCGTGTTGGATTCGGGTCAGCCAGGGGATGGCGGGCGGCGGCTACGGCATGATGTTTTTGCCGCGCGTCGGGCAGGAGGTTGTCGTCGACTTCCTCGAAGGCGATCCCGACAAGCCGATCATCACCGGCCGCGTCTATAACGCTGACCACATGCCCCCCTACGAGCTGCCCAAGGAGAAGACCAAGAGCGTCATCAAAACGCGCAGCTCGAAAGGCGGCGGCGGCTCGCACGAGATCCGCTTTGAGGATCTCAAGGGCTCGGAACAGATGCTCATCTACGGGCAGCGGGACCTTCACATCCGGTTCAAGAACGACCGGGTCGAGAACATCGAGCGCGACCGCCACCTGACCGTGGGCAACGACCGCATCGAACTCGTCAAAAACAACCACCACCTCAAGATCGACGGCAACCACAATGCGGAGACCGGCGGCGACGAATCGCTGGCCGTCAACGGCAAGGTCTCGATCAAGGTCGCCGGGACGCACTCGACCGATGTTCAGAGCGACGTGGTCGAACACTACGGCTGCAACCATAAGCACGAGGTCTCCGAAACGTACGAGGCATCGGCCCGCAACATCAAGATCGAGGCCGGTGCGACACTGGAGCTCCGCGGGCTGGGTGGCAGCATCATCATCGACGCCAGCGGCGTGCACATTGACGGCCAGACGGTGCATCTGAACAGCATCCCCGGCGTCCCGGTGGCGCCGCCGGTGATGGCGCAGGTCACGGCGCCCGAAGCGCCGGAGCCGCCCACCGAAGCCGACTGCGTGCAGCACGGTAAGGACACGCGCTATGACCGCGACGCGGAGCCCGAATCCGCAAGTCCTGCAAGCGCAGGGCCCGAAGCTAAGCCCGCCGCGGGTGCGGAGTGCCAGACCAGTTGGATTGAGATCGAGCTGGTCGACGAGGCCGGTGTTCCAATCCCGAGCGAGGTCTACGAACTCAAGTTGCCCGATGGCAAGGTCCGCCGGGGTTCGCTGGATGCCAACGGACTGGCCCACGTTGACGGCATCCAGCCCGGCACGTGCCAGATCTGTTTCCCGAACCTCGACGCCGAATGCTGGGAGCGTATTTGATGTCCGACCAAACCGAAACAACGAGCGAACCCAGTCTGGGCGCGCGGCAGAAGCGCGCGGCCGAACTTCGCGCCGAAGTGGAACGTCGAAACGGACGCCGACAACAACCTCAGGTCGTGCGCGACCCTGGCGCTGAGACGGCGGTTGACGAAGAGAGCGCGGCCGCAAATGGCACGCCGCAGACGCCGCAAGCCGCGCCCGACAATCTCCCAGAGACCGGGCCTGTTGGCGACGGCGAATACGTGGTCAAAGCGGGCGACTGTGTGGCGAGCATCGCCTGGGAACGCGGGCACTTGTGGGAGACCATCTGGGATGATGCACAGAACAGGGCGCTGCGCACTGCGCGGCACGACCCGAATCTTCTGCGCGCCGGCGACCGCGTGCACGTTCCTGAGCTGCGGCGCAAGGAGGAGCCCGGGGCCACCGAACAGCGGCATCGTTTCCAGCGTCGAGGGTTGGAACAGCTTCGACTAGTCTTGCGCCTCGAAGGCGAGCCCCGCGCGGATGAGCCGTACACGCTCGAGATCGACGGAGTCAAACAAGCCGGCACGACCGACGCCGACGGACGGATCACCACCCGCATCGCACCCGATGCACGGTGCGGCGTGCTCACGCTGACGAACGGCGGAGAGACGTTTGACCTGGCCCTGGGGGCGCTCGACCCACTCACCGAATACGGCGGCGTGCAGGCGCGGCTGCATAACCTCGGCTACGACGTCGAGGTGACCGGCGAGTGGAACGACCAATCCGCCGTGGCGCTGCGGCTGTTTCAACAACGCCACGAGCTGCGTCCGACAGGGAAGATTGACGAATTGACACGGGACGCGCTTCGCGCGGCGTATGGCTGCTGATGCGGCGGCGCGATGATCTTCCGGCAACACGGGACATGACCATGCAACAAGAAGAGCACACGCTCGAACAATCGTCACGCGTGCGGCGCGGCGCGGCCGACAACGTCCTGGACGTCAAGCGCACCTACACGATCTACCTGCCGCTGCACGCGATCGACGAGCAATACGAAGACGACCAGATCACACTCGAAAGCCACGACGGTGCGTATCGGCAAACGCTGGTTCTCGGCGAGGACGGCGAGATCATCGAGGATTGCTGGGTGCGTGTGACGTTCACGAAGCTGAAGCCGCGCAAGTGCTACCAGTGCACGCTCGATTTGAAAGAGACCGAGACGCGCGCCACGGCGACGATGCTGCTGTTCGAGTATCTCCCGCTGGACGACAGCCACTTCAACAAGCCGGACCTGATGGGTGAGGCGCTGAGTGACGAGGAGGAAGCGGCAGCCGTTGACCCGGATTTTGCCGATTTCGCTTTCGATGACGAGGAATACGCCATCGAGTCCAGCGAGGACGATGAGCAGGCCGCAGTGGACGATGAACCGGACGACGCGGATGACGACGAGGAAGTCGGCGAGATTGAGGAGGAGGACCGGTTGCCCTCCGCCGCGAAGATGCTCGAAGAGGAATCCCGCGCGGATGATGAAGGGGACGAGCGCGACGACGACGAGGTCGACTCGGATGAGGATGAGGACGCCGAGCAGGAACTCGAATTGACCGAGGACACGCGCGTGGCCAGTGGCAATCTCTGCCAGAAAGGCGGAACGACCACGGCGACCTCCGCCGGCGACAGCCGACCGATGACCCGACAGGAAGAGGACGCATAATATGGGCGCAGCATTGCCTCCCATCCGACTCTATCACAAGAAACGCTGTGGTTGCCGGCGGCCGCATCTGGCCGTGAACCAGTACGTTGTCTGGTACTCGCTGAATCGCGACCCCAAGTACTTCCTTGGCACCCCCGCCGACCGCATTCGCATGGGGCTCGCATACACCGACTGCGACGGATTCCTGCACCCGGTCACCTGGAAAGACGCCAACGGTACGGTGCACAACCAGGTCGTGATCGGGCGGTCCGGCGGTGCGTCCGGGGAGCTGCTGCTCGAGGTTCGCAACTTCAAGCCCTGGTGGCAGGTCGTCAAAAACTCGATGGCCAAGTGGGCCTACCGGCGCGAGCTGATCAAGGTCCACCCGCGCAAGGACTTCGGTTTGTTCCTGTGGACGCCGAACCTCCGCTACATGAGTCGGCAGCTTTCGCTCAAAAAGCTGCGCCGGCAAAAGCTGCTGTGCGGCTGCAAGCACACCGAGATCGGGGCGTTCCTGAAGAAAAGAAAGCCCTGGGTGCCGTTGCACGTGCCGTGCTCGTATCCGCTGTACTACCTGCACACGAAGCGCCTCGTGCGTGTGCTCGAACGGCTGCTCAAGAACGCCGCAAGGCGATTGGGCAATCTGACGGCCTGCGCGGCGCTGGTCGATCAGGCCGCCAACCTGAACGCCGGCTGGGGCAGCTATCGCTACGACCGGTGGCTGCGAAATGTCTACTCCGGAAACACGGCGAAGGCCGTTGGGTGTTACCACGAGACGCTGCTGCTGCGCAAGGAGCTCATGGAGCCCCTGGGCAAGAAGATCAAGCAGCGGTACGCATATTTCGCCAAGCGCTATTACGGTCGCCGCATCAGTTGGGTCGCCCGGCGACTGCGTGAGGTTCTTTGCTGCCGCGATCATCACGAGCAATTCGAGAAGTTCTTCGACAAGAGCTACGAGCAGCGCTATCTCAAGGCCAGCCGGCGCGGCAAGGACTACATCCCATATAAATACCGAAGGGTCTATCGGCAGGCCTACGCGCTGTTGGCGCGAACCGACGAGGCTGACACCATCTATCGCCTGCACGTCGGCAAGTTCCTCAGCTCGACGCAAACGGCAGTCAAGAGCAATCAGCAACTCTTTGATGAGGCCGTTCGCAAGGGTGTTGAATGGTCCAAAACCAACGCGGGTTGGCTGCGGAAGCTGCGGAGCGGATGGATCGACATCGCCAGTTCGTTCGGCACGTTGAAGCTGGGCCGGGAGCTCTCGCAGTTACGCACCGATCTTGTAGCCGCAACCGCATTCCTGGAATCCGTGCAGGAGGCCAAACCGCAGGCGGCCGCACGTCTCCAGAAGCAGTTGTTCTCGCTCAGGTTGGTCGATCAAAGAGTCGATGCCACGGACTTCTTCAATCAAGCAGACGACCACATCAGCATGAAGGCCTTCAACGCTGCCGTCTCCGGGCTCAAGCTCGCGAGCATCATGTTGGACACCAACAAGCGGCAGACCATGGTCCAGAAGATCGAGAATGCGAAGACCATCGCCGAGGTGGGACTCGAGCTGACGCAGTTCAAGGGTATCCAAACGTACATGCCGGGCGCCAAGGTGATCAAGAAGGGTGGCGGGCTGCTAACGGCGGGCGTCGATTTCGGGCTGGCGATTCACGCGCTGTATTCCACCGCCGGCAAGGCCAATGGCACGGACTTCCACTACGCCGTGGGTTCGTACTGCGGCAAGGGGTTTGTAATGGGTGGGCTCACGGTGGCGTTGTTGCCGCCGCTGGCACCGTTCGGCTTGGCGCTGGCGGCCGTCGGCGGGGCCATCGACATTCTCACCGATGTGGCCAAGGCCTGCCGCGACTACAAGAGCCCGCATCTTCAGAAGTTTGAGCATACGCTGAAGTCACTCCTGAAACGGGACAAACGCATCTATCGGTGGTATCAACAGTTCAATGACTCGGTTGCCAGGAACACTCCATATGCCACAAGTTTCGTCCAGAGTCACGCAGATGGCGAGACCAGGAATCGGCAGTCGATCAACAGTGCGTGGAGTGGCATGACGGTGGGGCAAGTGGCGCAGAAGTACTTCAACGACGCCGAGTGGGGCCTGGGGCGTGAGTATGCCAAACCCAGTGCCATGGACAAGGTCCGAGCCAGGAAGCGCTCGGCGTAATTAAGTCGCGGCGCATGCTGCGCCGCGTTAACGGCGAGATGCAAAGCCATGAGCCTTGAAGACCAGTGCAACGCCGCGGCCGGCCAGGCGCACGCCGTCGCGGGCTATTACGAGGACTTCGAACCGCCGGAGCAACATCCCGACGGCACGCCGACCACCGAGGCTGACAAGGCCGCATACCAGGCGGCTTTTGAGGAAGCGCACGGCCCGGCGCCCGAGCCGCCTGAAATCCCCGGGCCGCCGACGCCTGGAGCCGGCATGCCCGCCGCCCGACTGGGTGATCTGACGGCTCATGGCGGCGTGATCGGCCCGATCGTGACGGGCGTCGCGGCGCGTGTCTTCATCGGCCTCCTGCCCGCCGCCTGCGTGGGCGACCCGCACGTCTGCCCGATGGTCGACGTGCTCAAGCCGCACGTTGGTGGGACGATCCTGCCGCCGGGCAGCACAACGGTGTACATCGGCAACAAGCCCGCCGCGCGGGTAAGCGACATCACCGAGTGCAAAGGCCCGCCGGGCGCCGTCGCCCTGGGTTGCTTCACCGTAATGATCGGGGCCTGAGCTAGCGGCGGCGGTCGCGGTGTCGGGGGCGAAGGTGCCGTAGCCGCCATCACGTCGAGGAGGCCGACAGAACCCGGCAAGCCGTCGCTGAGACATCATGCCAACGCGCGCACACCCGGCCTCCTTGTGAAGCGTCGAACAATGCCCGTACAATGGCGAGAGGTCGGCGGAAAACCGCCCAATCGATCACTCTTGCTCGGGCAGACAGCACCGTGTCGGGTTCGTCGGATGATGCCACGAACGTTCTCAAGGGTCTCCGCGACGGAGACCAACGCGCGGCGGACAAGCTCTTGCCGATCGTCTACCAGGAATTGCGTGAGCTCGCCAGCCGCTACTTGCGCCGCCAGCGGCCCGGACACACGCTTCAGCCGACGGCGCTCGTTCACGAAGCCTATTTGCGACTGATCAACCAGAGCCAGGCGGTCGCCGCCGATCGCAGCCACTTTGTCGGGTTGGCGGCACGCGCCATGCGGTCGATCCTGGTCGACCACGCCCGCGGCCGCAAAGCCGCCAAGCGCGGCGGTGGGCAACGGCGCATCCCGCTCGATGACGCCGTCGCCCTGTTCGAATCGAGGGCCATCGATCTGCTGGCCTTGGATGAAGCGCTCGGGCAACTGGCGCAGGAAGACCAGCAACCGGTCCGCATCGTCGAGTTGCGCTTTTTCGGCGGACTCACGAACGAGGAGGTGGCGGACCTGCTCGGGCTTTCGCTCCGGATGATCGAACGCGAGTGGCGGGCGGCGAAAGCCTGGTTGCGACAGCGACTCCAGCCGGAGCCCACCAATGACGGATAATAGGTGGCAGCGCGCCAAAGAGCTCTTTCACGACGCGCTGGAGCGCGACCCGGACGATCGCGCGGCGTTCCTCCAAACCGCTTGTGGCGACGATCAGGCGCTGCGCGCCGAGGTCGAGGGGATGCTGGCGGCGGACGGGGGCGGCAACTTCCTTCGGACACCTACGGCACGCGATGAGTTTGCCATTCCGGACGGCCGGGCGGACGAACGGCGGGTCGGCTCGCTGGTGGGTGCATATCGACTGGAACGCGTGATTGGTGCGGGGGGCATGGGAAGCGTGTTTGCCGCCTCTCGTGCGGATGGCCAGTATGAGAAGACCGTCGCCGTCAAGCTGATCAAGCGCGGGTTCGAAAGCGATGATGCCCTGCGCCGCTTTCTGCGTGAACGGCAATTGCTGGCGAACCTCGACCACCCCAACATCGCCCGGCTGCTCGACGGTGGCGTCACCGATGACGGACAGCCGTATCTCGTGATGGAGTACGTCGAGGGCGTCCCGATTACGGAGTACGCCGACAATCAGAAGCTGCCAACCTCGCAGCGGCTGTTGCTGTTCCGGCAGGTTTGCGCGGGGGTGCAGTATATTCACCAGAACCTCATCGTTCATCGCGATCTGAAGCCCGCGAACATACTCGTTGCCGCCGATGGCGTGCCCAAGCTGCTTGACTTCGGCATCGCCAAGCTGCTTGACGACGCGCCGGCCGCCGGAGCGGGCGCGATGACGGTGACGGGGATGCAGGTGATGACGCCGGAGCACGCCAGCCCCGAGCAGGTGAGCGGGCAGGCAATCTCGACCGCCACCGACATCTACTCGCTCGGCATCATCCTCTACGAATTGCTGACCGGACACCGTCCATATCGGTTCGATAGCAACCGGCCGCAGGATATCGAGCGCGTCATCTGCGAGGCGGAACTTCAGAAGCCCAGTACGGCCATCCGGCGCGTCGTTGAGGTGAGGTCGTCGGACGGGTCAAGCGTCGTCAGGCTCACGCCGGAGATCGTCAGCAGCATGCGCGACGGCGAGCCGCAGCGCCTTCGCCGCCGACTCAGTGGCGATCTCGACAACATCGTGCTGATGGCTCTGCGCAAGGAGCCGCAGCGCCGCTATGAGTCGGCCCAGCAGTTTGCCGAGGACATCCGGCGACACCAGGTGGGCCTGCCAGTCATAGCGCGCGCCGACACGATGGGCTATCGAGCTTCGAAATTCATCCGCCGGCACAGTCTCGGCGTGCTGGCCACGGCGGTCGTTCTGCTCTCGCTTGTTGGCGGCGTTGCCGTGGCGGGCTGGCAAGCGCGCGTGGCCGCCCGGCAGCGCGATGCCGCGGAGAGCGCACACGAACAGACCAAGGAGGTCAGTGCCTTCATTGAGGCGATGCTCTCGTCGGTTGACCCCGCCAACACGCGCGGCCGAGACGTGACGTTGCGGGAGATGCTCGACGCCGCCGCGAGTCGCGTTGCAGTCGAGCTGCGTGACCAGCCCGAAGTCGAGGCGGCCGTACGAATGGTCATTGGCACGACCTATCAGAAGCTGGGCCTCTACGCTGAGGCGCGGACGCACCTGGAGCGCGCGCTCGAACTTCGGCGCGCGAGCGTCGGCAATACGCACATCGATACACTCATCTCGATGAACAGCCTGGCGGCATTGCTTCTCGATCAGGGACATCTCGCCGAGGCGGAGCCGCTAATGCAAGAGGTGCTGGCCCTGCACCGCCGGCAACTGGGTGACAACCATATTGAGACGATCATAGCGACGAACAACTATGCCACGCTGCTAAAGGATCTCGGGCGCCTGGCCGAAGCCGAGCCATTGCAGCGCGAGGCGTATGAGCGCATGCGCGCCCGGCTGGGACCGGCTCATAGCGACACGCTGGCGGCGGGTTGCAACCTGGGCACTCTGCTGCTTGCCCTCGGGCGGCCCGATGAGGCAGAGCCGCTGATGCGCGAGATCGTGACGAACTGCGCCGGGGACGGCGGTGCGGACCATCCGGTGACGCTCTATGCCAACACGATTCTCGCCACCGCGCTCGGAAAGCTCGGAAGAACCGCCGACGCGGAACACATCCTGCGCGAGACCATCGAACACCAGCGCCGGGTGCTCGGCCCGACCCATCCCAACACATTGGCGTCCATCAACAACCTGGCCAGCTTGTTGCAGGGCCAAGGTGACCTGGTCGCAGCGCAGGCGCTGATCAAAGAGGCGTTGGCCAGCGTTGATGGCGTGCTCGACGAGCGGCACCCGTTTCGACTGGCCATGCAATGCAATCTGGCCTCAATACTGCTGGAGCTGGGCAGGCCGGCCGAAGCGGCGCCCATATTCGCCGAATCGCTTGCCACCCATGCGGAAGTGCTGGGCGCAGAGCACTTCGGCACACTCATCGTGCAAACCGGCTTGGGCAAGTGCCTGACGGCGTTGGAGCGGTTCGAGGAAGCGGAGACCCATCTGACCGCAGCCTATGAGGCGTTGCGTGTCACGCTGGGCGACCAGCACGAGCGGACTAACAACGCTCGCGAAGCGCTGATCGAACTCTACGAGGCCTGGGGAAAACCTGAACAGGCGGAAGAGTACCGCGGCAAGTCAGAGATCGCCCCGGCGACGTCTGATCCGTCGGCTCCGTAGCGTCCTCCGCCTATCCGATCAAGACCGGGCCCTGGTCAAGCGGCCTCTTCACAACGTTGAACAGCATCTCGTCTTTCCCTGGCCCGCCCGCACGCGACGCACGAAGGCGATGCCTATCACAAGCGCAACCGTACTCCGTGTCGTACTCATACGTGACATCACGCCCCAGCCCATTCAGCACCGAACGCCGTTCCTTCTTCGTCCGGGAACAGCAAAGGTGTCAAAAACAGCAAAGGTGTCAGGAAGATTTTCTGGCACCGTTGAAAACAGCAAAGGTGTCAGAAAACAGCAAAGGTGTCAGGAAGATTTTCTGGCACCGTTGGCGCTGGGAAAGCACGGCTCACAGAGCCGTGACGCACAGAACACAGTAGGTTTGACGGACGCGAGTGGACGTTCTGCTCGGAGCCGGGGGGTTCATTTGCCGGCGCCGAGCAGCAGTATTCCGCCGAGAACCACCAGCAACGCCGACACTGCGATTGCGAAATGTCGCTCCGCCAGCCGCCGGTGCAGCAGCATGCCCGCCAGCATGCCGCCGATGGACGCCGGCAAGAGCCATGCCGCGGCGATGACCTCGTGTCCTGTCAGCAGGCCCGCCCGCACATACGTCACGGCCCGCACGCAGGTCATGATCAGGAAATACCACAGCAGCGTGGCCCGGAACGCGCCCTTGTCGAGTCCATGACCCCTGAGGAAGATGATCACGGGCGGTCCGCCAGTGCCGAACAGGCCGCCCAGCACACCCGAGGCAAAGCCCGCCGGCAGGCTCAGCCAGTCTTTCCAGCGGGAGCGCTTGACGCCGGCCGCCGGCGGATCGACAGGCGTGCCTGCGGAGCGCGCCGCGCTATAGAGAAACCACACACCGGCAAGCGCAACGACAACGCCCAATACGCGCTTCAAGCCGGCAACGTCGGCGCTCGCCAGCCACTGGGTGCCGATCCACATTCCCAACGCCATCGGCGCCAGCAAGCCGAGCAGCAACGAGAAACGGGCCGAGCGCCACGCGTGAGCCAGCACCCAGACCTCTGTTACGGCCGTCAGCACGAACAAGATCGTGACCGCGTCGGCCAGGTCGGGCAGAACCAGAGCGAGCAGCGCGACCGCGAACATGCCGGCGCCAAACCCAACGGTGGCGTAGATGAGCTGCGCGCCGGCCATGATCAGCGCGCAAAGCACGAGCGTAAGCACGTTGGGGTAGATCTCGGGCATGCGTCGTCCATTCGGAAGAGAGGGTCTAGTAATAGCGCGGCGGCATGCACGCCAAACCCCAAACCCTCCCATCTGAACCCTCCCCCACTATTCCTCCCGCCGCATCCACACTTCCAAGCCGTCGATTACGTTGGATAGTCCAACGTAGAGCGTATCGCCTGCCGAGACGATCTTCCGCACGCCGTAGTTGTTGTAGTTACCAAGGCCGTTGGTGAAGACCGGGTCCCAGCGCACGCCGTCATCGGAGCACCACAATTCACCGCCGTTGTCGACTATCGTGCTGTATATCGACGGGAAGTCCAGCAGGTTGATGCCAAGCTGCGCGGGGTCGTTCTGAAACACCGGCACGCCCAGGGCCTGGTTGACGGTGCGGCGTATATCCCGCCAGTATTCGGCGCCGACCGGCACGATGCTGGATGAATCCCACGTGCCGCAGTAGAGCTTGTCCTGATGGACGGCGAGCGACCAGAGATAGGCATTGGCCAGGCTGCCGAGGCCCGAGCCCACGCCGCCGAGCGATCCCGGACCGACGACAATATCCACCTGGTCGTCGGCGTTGACGCGCACCATGTCCGCCCCGCGCCAAAACGTGTCGCCCGCGAAGTTGACTCCCAGGAAAAGCAGCGAGGCAACATAGAGCCTGTCTTTGAAGACGCGCATTTCGGTGACGGCGATGTTGGCCCGTGATGGTCCGCCGCCGGTGATCACCGGCACCGGGGTGGCCTGCCCGTCGGGGCCGGCGAGTTTCCACACCTCGTAACCCTGGACAATGTTCATCGTGCCGGCGTACAGCCAGCCATTAAACGACCGCAGCGCGAACACGCCGATGTTGAAGGGATTGCCGAATCCGTCATCCACGACGCGAGTGACGGTGTCTCCGTCGGTCATGAAGATCTCGCCGACGAGCATCGGCCACTGCATCTCGTGCGTTACGGCCACGTACAGCTTGCTGTCGTGCAGGGCCAGGTCACGGATGGAGCCGCGCGTGTCGTGCGACCAGACCGTCTCCCAGGTGCCGGGGTCGCCGCTCGGGCTGCGCAGCAACGTCGGGTTGTCGCCAAACGTGCCGCAGTACAGGTATGTCACGCCGTCTGCGGCGGATGTGTAGGTCGCCATGGCGCGGAAGCCGGACGAGCGCCACGCGGGGCCGTCATCCGTGTCGCGCTGGTCGTAGACTTTCTCCCAGGTCTTGGGACCCAGGTCGGGGCGGTAGCGACGAATCTCGCCCGGACGGAACAGCGGGTCGGCCGCGACATCGACACCCACCTGCCACAGCACCTGGTTAACCACGCTGTTGCCCGTCGCGACGTAGAGGTGACCCTCAGCCACACCGTCCGGCGTGAAATACTCCATGGCCCAGGGATAGTCGTTGAAATCACGGGCGTTGTCCGCGGCGTCAAAACCGTGGTCACTGATGGGTACGAAGCCCGGATCGGGCAGCCAGCGCGGACAGCCGCCGAGACCGGCCAGGGCCAGTATGACGATAGCGCGGCCGACTGTGCGGGACATGCATCGGTCACGCGGGCGAGCTGTGCGGCGACCGATACCCTTGTCGGCCGTCGTCTTGACCGGCTGGAAGCCGGTCCCACAACCGTGGTGGCCGGCGGGGCGCGGGCCATTCCCAGAAAGTGTGCCCCTGCTCTTGAGCAGTGCGGTTTTCGAGCGAGCATCACGGCTCACAGAGCCGTGGCACACCGACGGAAGCGTCCTCTCGCACCGGCGGCCTGCGGGGCGCAGGCCGCTACGGGGTTGGAACACCAGACAGCCAGGGTCATGCGCGGGACGGCTGGGGCTGGTCGATGACCACCGTGGGCAGGGCATGGACTGGATTCTCCTCGCGGGCTCGCTCATTCACCGGTGCGACATCAGAACCGCCCGGACGGTGAAGTGTCAACCATCGCTAACCCTAAGCACGCCGGTGCCATCGATGCGATCACCCTTCAGGTCTTGCAGGGCGCGGTTGGCGTCGGCCAGTGGGTAGGTCGTCACGTGCGGGCGGATGGGGATTTCCGCCGCCTCGTCCAGCAACTCGCGCCCGTCCAGCCGGGTGTTGGCGGTTACCGAGTGGATGTCGCGCTCATAGAACAGGTGACGCTCATATTGCATCTGCGGGATGTCGGTCATGTAGATGCCGGCCAGTGCGAGCGTGCCCCCCTTCTCCAGTTGCGCCAGCGCCGTCGGCACCAGCTCTCCTGCGGGGGCGAAGATGATTGCGGCGTCGACCTTCACCGGCATTTGTTCGGCGCGCTTCCCGGCCCAGCTCGCACCCATCTTGCGGGCCAGGTCGATATGGTTGTCATTTCGGCTGACGACGTGGACCTCGCAGCCACGGTACAGCGCAATCTGGATCACGACGTGTGCCGACGATCCGAAACCGTACAAGCCCAGGCGCCCGCCGCGCGGAATAGCGCAACGTTTGAGCGCGCGATAGCCGATGATTCCGGCGCACAGCAGCGGCGCCGCATCGTTGTCGCTGAACGCGTCGGGGATTTCGTAGGCGAACTGCTCAGGCACGACCGCCAGCTCGGCATAGCCGCCATCGGCGTGATAGCCGGTGAAGCGTGACGACTCGCAGAGGTTTTCGTGGCCGCGCTGACAAAATCGGCAGGTACCGCACGTGTGCCGCAGCCAGGCAACGCCGACACGTTTACCGACGGCCTCCCTCCGGCAGCCCGGACCAGCAGCGTCAACTACGCCGACAATCTGGTGGCCGGGGACAATCGGCAGTTTCTGGCGGGGCAAGTCCCCTTCGATCACATGCAGGTCTGTCCGACAGATGGCACAGGTGTGCACGCGCACGCGTAATTCGCCGGGGCCCGGCTGTGGATCAGGCAACTCGATCAGCTTTAGAGGTGATGTTTCGATCGACGCGCGGTTCTCCAACACCATCGCTCGCATGACAGTCTCCCGCGGCAATAGGGCCCGAGTTGCCAGTTGCCCCGCGCAGAGGATACCATGCACGCGAGTCACTTCGCCAACCCGTGACAGGTCTGAACAGCCCAGGAAGGGAGCGCCATGGACCCCAAAGTCAATGTAACAAACCCAACTCGCCGGCAACTCATCACGACCGGTGTCGTGGCAACCGCGGCAGCGGCGCTGGGCGTGCCGCTTTCCGCCAAGGCCCAATCGGACGGCGCGAAGTCACCGCGCAAGCGCGTGCTGCGCATCGCCCATCTGACGGATATTCATCTCGCGCCGGAACGGAATGCCCCCGAGGGCTTCGCCGCCTGCCTCGCGCACGTCCAGAGCCAGCCCGACAAGGCCGATGTGATCTTTACCGGGGGTGACACGATCATGGACAGCCTGGCCGCCGACGAGCAGCGCACGCAGCTTCAGTGGGATCTGTGGAAACGGATGCTCAAGGCGGAGTGCTCACTCCCGGTCGAGTCCTGCATCGGCAACCACGACGTGTGGGGTTTGAACAAACCCAAGGCCAAAACGACCGGCAACGAGCCGCGTTTCGGCAAGAAGTGGGCCATGGAAATCTTCGGCATGCAGAAGCCGTATCGCAGCTTTGATCGGGCCGGCTGGCACTTCATTTTCCTGGACAGCACATTTCCGGTCGGCAATGGCTATGAGGCCCGGCTCGACGATGAGCAATTCGAGTGGCTCGCCTCCGATCTGGCTGCCACTGATCCGAGCACGCCGGTATTACTCCTATCGCATGAACCGATCCTGTCGGTGTGCGTGTTCTTTGACGGCGATCTGGAGAAGACGGGCGAGTGGGTTGTGCCGGCCGCGTTGATGCACGTCGATGCCCGCCGGATCAAGGACCTGTTCCACAAGCACAGTAATGTCAAAGTGTGCCTCAGCGGGCACATACACCTGGTTGACCGCGCTGATTATCTGGGCGCGTCGTACCTGTGTGGCGGCGCGGTGAGCGGAGCCTGGTGGCGCGGCGACTACTATGAATGCGCGCCGGGCTATGCGCTGGTCAATCTCTATGCGGACGGCACGTTTGACCGCGAGTACGTCACCTATGGCTGGAAACCGCCCGAGTCATAGACGCACGGTCATGCGGCGGGCGCGGGATAGCCGGGAAGACGAATCGAATCGGCACTTGCCGCGCGGACTTACATGTGGATCGCCTGCTGGTTGACGGCCAGCGCGGCTTCCTTGAGACACTCGGCCAGCGTCGGATGGGCGTGACAGGTTCTCGCGAGGTCTTCACTGCTGGCGCCGAACTCGATGGCGGTAACGGCCTCGGCGATCAGGTCGCCGGCCCGCGGCCCGATGATATGCACACCCAGGATTCGGTCCGTCTGTTCGTGCGCCAGAATCTTGACCTTTCCGTCGATCTCACCCAGGGCCCGCGCGCGACCGTTCCCGCGAAACTGGAAAACACCCTTGCGGTAAGGCGTGCCCGACTCCTTGAGCTGTTCCTCGGTTTGGCCCACCGTGGCGATCTCGGGATGTGTATACGCCACCCCTGGAATCGCGTCGTAATTGACGTGTCCGTGTCCGCGCACCATCCGCTCGACACAGGCGACGCCCTCTTCCTCGGCCTTATGGGCGAGCATCGGCCCACGAATTACGTCTCCGATGGCGAAGATACCGGGTACTGCCGTCGCGAAATGCTCGTCAACCGGTATTCGCCCGCGTGGGTCGAGCTCGATGCCGACGTTCTCGAGCCCCAATCCGTCGGTGTTTGGCTGGCGGCCGACCGCCAGCAGTACGCGATCACATTCGATCGGGTCTATGCCCTCACATGTCACCGTGCATTTCTTGCCCTTGAGCGTGGCACTCGTGACGCGACAGCCCAACTTGAATGTCAGCCCCTGGCGTTTTAGCAGCTTCTGCGCTTCCTTGGCAATCTCCAGATCTGTGCCCGGCAGGACTCGGTCGAGGTATTCGAGCACGGTCACTTCGCTACCGAGCCGACTCCACACCGACCCGAGTTCGAGCCCGATATAGCCGGCGCCAATGACAACCAGCTTGCGCGGCACTTGGTCAAACGAAAGGCCCTCGGTGCTGGTTGCAATGCGGTCATAATCGAGCTCGACTCCGGGCAGGCCCGATGTTTTGCTGCCTGTGGCAATCATGATTCGGTCGGCCGCCAACTCCTGATCGCCGTCCGCGCCGCGCACCACCAGTTGCCGCGGCCCTATCAGCGTCGCCTGGCCGAGGTAACGTGTTACCTTGTTTTTCTTGAACAGCGCCTCGATGCCCTGGGTCAGACCGTCGACGATCGTCTGTTTGCGCTTCATCATCGCCGCGAGATCGAGCTTCACGCCGGTAACGCGCACCCCGTGCTCGGCGAGCGAGTTCCTGGCGGCGAGAAACTGCTCGCTGGACTCAAGCAGCGCCTTGCTGGGGATGCACCCCACGCGCAGGCAGGTTCCTCCCAGCCGAGTCTCCTTCTCGATACAGGCGACGTCGAGTCCAAGTTGGGCGGCCCTGATCGCGGCGACATATCCGCCGGGGCCGGCACCGATAATCACCAGGTCATGTTCAGCCATGTCTGACTCCACGGGGAACCACAGCAGTCGCGAGGATTGTAGAGGACACCGCAGGCTATGTATTGATAAGCACTTTGGCGACCACTCGCAAGCTGGGCAGCGCGGGAGGTCAGATGGACGGGGTCGGGTGGCGGCCTGCTTGGCGCCTGTGCGCGTGTGTCACCACGACACGCCATCCGCGCGTCGCCCCCCAGTGGGTGCGGGATGGAAATCAGCGCCCCAGGCCGAGCTTTGACAGCCAGCCCTTGGGCACCTCGCGCCGCTCACCGCTCAGTTTGCCGGCCAGTTCGCGGATCGCCGTGCGCACCGGGTTGCGTTCGGGCAACAGCCGGCCGCTGTCGGTTGCGATGCGTACGGCCTGGTAGTCACTGGGCACAATGGCGAGCACTTGCCGACCGAGTTTCTCCTCGACCATCTCGATCGAGCAGCGATGTGTACCTTTCTTGTAGCGGTTGACGACTATGTCGATGCGGTCTTCGTTGACGCCTTCATGGTGTAAGGCATCCAACAGGCGTCCGGCGTTGGTCAGACTCGGAACGGTCAACTGGACAACTACCAACAGCCGGTCACTCCGTTCGATCGCGACGCCTGTGACGGGAGTCAGGTAAGGCGGCAAGTCGATCACGAGATGCTTGTACAGCCCGCGGGCGGCATTGAGCACCTGGGCCATGGCCACTTCATTGAGCGCGTGCGCCTCGTTGATTTCATGAGGGCGCGCAAACATGTGCAGATTGTTGATGACCTGATGGCCGGCCTTCTTGAAGACGATGGCGTCCGGCTCACCAACCTGGGCGAGGTCCGCGATGGTGAACTTGGGCTCGATGTCAAACGCCTGGGCCACGCCGCCAAACTCCAGGTCGAGGTCGAAAAGCGCTGTGGGTTCTCTAGAAGCTACCGCCAACTCGACGCCGATGTGGCAGGCGAGCAGCGTACAGCCGGAGCCGCCGCGCGTGCCCAGTAGAGCGATCGTCTGGGCGGACTGTTCGCTTCCCAGGTGGGTTCCGAGAGCCCGGCGCAGAGCGATTGTGAGGTCATTCGGGTCGATCGGGCGCGTCGTGACCTGGCTACAGCCGTTGCGCGAGGCCTCGATGACGTGCTTGGCGTCATTTTTCGCCGTTACGCCGATAATCGCCAGTTGCGGCTTCAGTTCGCGGATCGCAACGATCAGCGAAAAGGCGGTCGGTGTGTCAATGTCCAGTATGACGGCTACCAGATCGACGCTCCCGATGGCGGTGAGCAGCGCCGCGCGGTCAGCAGTCTCCGGGGTAAGACGAAAGTCCGGTATCATCTCCTGTGTGATGTCCGGCACGCCATGAACGCAAACCAACGAACTCATAATCCACCCTCACAGTCCGGGTGCGAGCCGCATCCGGAGTCAGACAACACCCACCAGACTGGATAATCGGCGTTCTTTGAAGCGCACGTGAGTTAAGCGCCTCTCACGCCCGTGGCGCAATCGTGAAATGGCGTCACTTCAGGCCGGCGGTGATTCTGTCGATTTCATGCCACATGACAGAACCGACACAGACATCCGCGCAATTGCCGATCCTGACCCGTTCCGAGTGGCGCCGGCAGGTGCTCATTGCACCGGCGCGTGGCGTTGATGAGCGCATTGCCCGCCGTGAGGAGGAACGTTATCGGTTGGCGTCCGGGATGGCGGAAATCGCTTGCCACGGACCTGACAATCAGCCGATGCACTGCAGCGCGTCCGTGCTGAACATTTCTCGCGCCGGCATCATGGCGAAGACGCGCACGCCAATCCCCGAGAACACACTGGCCATTATCCGTCTGCGCTTTGATGAACAAGTCTGCACGGTGGCCGCCAGAGTCTGCCACGAAACCCTGACGGCCGGCGGTTACAAGATCGGGTTTGAGTTGATCTTCGCGGACGACGATATCGACGCCACCGCCAAGTAGCGCCCGCCGCCTGGCCGACTATACACCGCCCCCCGACAGCCTGAAGACACGGTCCACCGCGCGCACCGCTGCCGGCGCCCAGGCGGTGGGTACAGAGATTGCTTGCAAACGCGCCTGGCGCCAGATAGGCTACGCCCCATTCTGGTTGTGCGGGTCGCTGCAATCGTCTCCTCTTCAGGTTGATCACTATGCTGCTTGCCGACGCCGAATGGATCGCAGCGCTGGAAGCATTCTCCGGCTACATGTGGAGCACCCCCGTCGCCCTGCTGCTGGCCGGCGCCGGGCTGTTGTTCACTGTCACGACCTTCGGCATCCAGTGGCGTATCATCACGCACGGCCTCGCGGTCATCCGCGGCAAGTACGACAACCCGGAAGATGAAGGCAATATTTCGCACTTCAAGGCCCTCTGCGCCGCCCTTTCGGCCACGATCGGCCTGGGCAACATCTCCGGCGTCGCCATTGCCGTCACGCTCGGCGGACCCGGCGCGCTGTTCTGGATGTGGATCGTAGGCCTGCTCGGCATGGCCACTAAATTCACCACCTGCTCGCTATCGACGATGTATCGCCGCAAGGACCGCTTCGGCGAGTATCGTGGCGGGCCGATGTACTACATCGAGCTGGGCATCGGCGGCGGGCGCGGGCCGGCGATCCGCGCGTTCGCCAAGGTTCTCGCCGTCGCCTTCGCCGTGTTCACGGTTATTGCCAGCTTCGGCATGGGCAACACGTTTCAGGCCCAGCAAGTGGCCCAGGTTTACGTGAATCTCGGCAAACACCTGGCCGGCGGACTGACTATCGAAGTGCAGTGGGCGATCCGGATTGCGGTCGGGCTGATCCTGGCGTCGCTGGCCGCCCTGGTCATGCTGGGCGGCATCCGGCGCATCGGCCAGGTAGCGTCGCGGCTCGTGCCGTCGATGTGCATTATCTACGTCACCGGAGCGCTCATCGTCATTCTCGTCAACATCAGCCTCGTACCCGAGCTCTTCGCCTCGATCTTCCGCCACGCGTTTTCAGATGCCGCCGGCGAGGGAGCGTTCCTCGGCGTGATGGTGTGGGTCGCCGTGAGCCAGGGCTTTCGGCGGGCTTGTTTTTCCAACGAGGCCGGCCTCGGTTCGGCGCCGATCGCCCATGCAACGGCCAAGACCAACGAGCCGATCCGTGAGGGCGTCGTCGCGGGCATCGGCCCGTTTGTTGACACGATCGTTGTCTGCACAATGACCGGCCTGGTCATCCTGATTACCGGCGCGTTGGCGCGCGGCCCCGTAGGCACGATCGCGGAGATCGGTGCGCCGGCGTTAGACGCTGAGTCCGGCCAGCAGGTTGTCAACGTGCAGATCGATCTGACCGACCGCTCGGTTGGCGTGATCGGCGAGACGCTGCTGGCGAAGCGCCCGACGCAGCACGCCGGCATGTTCGAGGAAATCAAGATCAACATCGCCGCGCTCGATAGCGAAAATCCCGGCCGCGTGACGGCGGAGCTCGTGTACGCCGATGACGACGACGGCCGCGCGCAACTGGCCGCCGACCAGGCGCTCCTCACTCCCGGCACCGACATCTACCTCTTCCGCGCCGGCATCGGCCTGACCACCCTCGCCTTCGACCGCTGCATCCCCGGCTTCGGAACTTATTTCATTCCGATCGCGGCCTTGTTCTTCGCCTTCTCAACCATGATCAGTTGGGGTTTCTACGGCGAGACGTGCGCGTCGTACCTCTTCGGCGACAGCGCTGTCATCCCATTCAAGCTCGCCTACGTCGTGGTGATCTTCCTCGGCGTGCTGCTCGAGCTGAAAGCACTTGTCAACCTGGCCGACGGGCTGAACGCGATGATGCTGGTGCCAAACCTGATCGGCACGATCATCCTGCTGCCGGTCGTACTCCGCGCTGCGCGGCGTTATTTCCGGCGGTTGGACGCCGGCGAGTTCAAGCGGGCGGGACGCCCGTCGTAAATGTGCGGCAACGCGGTGGTCTGCCGCACGTTGGCAAACAGCGGTATTGCGATGCGCTGCGACGTGCGGCGCACAGGCTGAGGAGATTGAGTCCGCCATGAGCACGGCGCCGAACACTAACACGCAGGGCGAAGCGGTCGGTCGCGAGCAATGGGGGTCGCGCATCGGCGTCGTGCTGGCGGTCGCCGGCTCGGCCGTCGGGCTGGGTAACTTCCTGCGTTTCCCCGGCGTCGCCGTAAACAACGGCGGCGGCGCATTCATGATTCCGTACATCATCAGCTTTCTGGTTGTCGGCATACCGATCGCGTGGTGTGAGTGGACGATCGGTCGGCTGGGCGGACGCCACGGCCAGAACAACGCCCCGGGCATCTTCCACGCCTTGTCAGACAACGTACTCGGCCGAATGGTCGGCACGCTGGCGCTGCTGGTGCCCGTCGGCGTGTATATGTACTACGTCCTGCTCGAAGCACTGTGCCTGCGCTACTTCCTGCAATTCGCCAGCGGCGGCTTCGCCCAGATCTTCAGCAGTGCGGAGAAGGCCGGCACAGACGTGGTCGAGGCTTCGCAGGCGTTCGGCGTCAATGCGTTCGCCATGGGCCAGAACGGGGCGATGTACGGCGGCGCCATGCTCTGGCTCGTTTTGTTCTGCTTCGTGGTCAACTTCTTTATCATTTATCGCGGCGTGACCAAGGGCATTGAGAAGTTCTGCCTGATGGCCATGCCACTGTTGATTCTCTGCGCGATCATCGTGCTCATCCGCGTGCTGACGCTCGACAACGTCGTCGAAGGACGGACGATCGAGGGCGGCCTCGGCGCGATGTGGAACCCCGACTGGTCCGCGCTGAAAAAGACCGACACCTGGCTGGCGGCGGCGGGGCAGATCTTCTTCAGCCTGAGCGTCGGCTTCGGCCTGATCCTGTGTTATTCCAGCTACCTGCGACGCGACGACGACGTCGTGCTCACCTCGCTCAGCGCCTCGAGCACGAACGAGTTCTGCGAAGTGATTCTCGGCGGCATGATTATCGTGCCGGCCGCGTTCTTGTTCCTGGGTCCGGGATCGGTGGGCGAGTCAACTTTCGCGATCGGCTTCTTCACCGTTCCATCGATCATGCACAACATGCCGCTCGGCTCGTTCTTCGGCGCCATGTGGTTCGGCTTGTTGTTCCTCGCCGCAGTTACGAGTTCGATCAGCATGCTGCAACCGGCGATCGCATTTCTCGAAGACGGCTTTGGCATGCGGCGAACGGCAAGCGTGGGCCTGCTCGGGCTGATCACGCTAGCCGGCGCGGCGCTGATCATGTACTACAGTGAAAACGCCCAGGCCCTCGACTTCACCGATTTCTGGTGCAACTTCGCGATGATCCTCGCCGCCCTGGGGCAAGTCATCATCTTCAGCTTCGTCATCGGGGCCAAGCGTGGCGTTGAAGAAGCCAACCGCGGCGCATCGTTCAAGCTCCCCGCATTCATGCCGTTCATGCTGCGCTTCATCACGCCGACGTTCCTGGCGGTCATTCTTGGCTTGTGGGTATGGGAAAACGGCTGGGAGCGTGTGGTCGGCATGAGTCCGGATATGGCCGGCGAGCGGGCGGAGCTGCTGACGTATGAGGCGCCGCTGCGTCAGGCGTATCCTGAGCTGGAAGTCGAGGACGATCCGGAACAGACCGAGGAAAACGTGCTGGCGCGCGCCCGCCTGGTACTCGCGGACGAATACGAAGCGTCGTTGGTGCTGAAGATCGCGCTGGCTGCATTGGCCGAGGACGCCGCCGCCAACCGTGCCAACGCCGAGCGGCTGGCAATGGTGGCCCGGATGGTGTTTGTGGGGTTCGTGCTGGTATTCATCGGCATCTTCGCGCTGAGCGATATCGCGATCCGCTCGCGCATCGATGCGGATGTCAAACGCCACGATGTCGTCATCGGTGCCGCGGGAGGTCCGTCATGAGCGTGCAGTTGCTGGCCCAGGAAGCGGCCGAAACGGTAACGGGCAAACTCACCACCGCCGGCTGGATCGTAATGGTCACGGCCATCGCACTCGTGCTCGCGCTGAGCGGGTTCTGTTTCTATCGCGTCATGACCGATCGGCCAAAGCAGCGCGACTCATAGCCGGTCTCAAGCGCACCCAGCTTACTTCTTACTCGCGACTGCTTACTTCTCACAGCCCCCCATGCTATCTTCCGCTTGTCATGGCGCTGAACGTCGTCGAACCATCCAACGAACCCAACGCGGAGGCAACGCTCCGCGTGCTGCACGTCATCGGCGCCGACTGCCTGGCGCGCTTTGGCCCCATGTTGCGAGCGGTGGTGCGCGGCCTGCCCGGACGCGACGTCGTCTCGATCGTGATGTCCGATGACCAGGGGTCGGCCGCTGATGTGGTCGACGGCGCCGCGCCGGTCGAGGGAGTCGCCGCCCTGAACGGTTGGCGCGCCTGGCGGCTCGAAAGACAGCTCAGCGGCCGCTTTATCCCGCCACCGGACGTCGTTCACCTGTGGGGTACGGCTGGACTCGGCGTCATCAGCAAATGGACGCGACTCGCGCGACTGCCGCTCATCATCTATGTCACGTCGCGTGATGATGTGGATAACGTGATCAGACACGGGCAGCATCCCAACGAGCGCATTCTCGCCAGTTGCCTGCCGCAGCAGTCCGCGATCGCACGCCGCGCCCCGGCCATGTCGGGTGCCGTCGATGTGTTGCTTCCGGCGATTGATCTGCCGGATAAGCCGCGCCCACCCACCGAAGGTCGCACGCGCGCTATTGTCTGGACCGGGCGGCTGGATCGACACACCGGTCTGCCGGTGCTCATCGAGGCCATCAGTGTGTTGTACCGGCAAAACCACGATTTGCACGTGGCCCTGGTGGGTCGTGGCACGGGAGAGCAGCGCACCTGGGCGATTATCCGCGAACACGGTGTCGAGGGGTGTTTCTCGCTCGTCGAGGGATCCCGCTTTGGAGAGCTGGCCGTCGAAGCCGCGGATATTCTCGTCGTGCCGGCCTGGCAACGCGCTGTCGCCGTCGGCCCGCTGGTTGCGATGGCTTCGGGCGTGTTCGTCGTCACATCGCGCGACCAGACCGCGGAGTGGCACATCGAAGGTCAGACATCGGTGCAGTTCACGCCCGGCAGCGCCCAGGAGCTGGCCTATCACCTGACCAGATTGCTCGAACGACGCCGCGAAGTCGTCGGCGTGCTCGAGACGGCCTCAGCGTACGTCGCACAGCATCACGCGATCTCGGGGCGGCTGCCCATGTTGGAAGAGCTGTACCGCAGCGCGGTCGAGTCGGCCGCTATTACCGGTGAGCGGCACTAATGGCACCTAGCGCACGTGACGTCGGCATCAAGCTGTTTAACCTGGTCGTTCCGGGCGGCGGGATGATTCTGGTCGGACGCCTGTGGACCGGACTGGCTGTCGGCATGCTGTTTGCCGTAACCGCAAACTACGCGATCATCGCGACACTCCTGTTTCCCGATGACGCGCCGGGATGGCTGCAAGGGTTGGCAATCGGATTGTGTGGCGGGAGCTACCTCGGAGCGCAGTTGCGGATGGGATCATGTCTGCGCGAAGCGCGCCAACAGGCCGTGGCCGAAGTGCGCGACGCGACGCTGCGCGCCGTAAGTGCGTGTCTCGCGAATAACCAGGCGGATGAGGCGCTGGCGGCGATGGAACCGATCGCGGATATGGCCGAGCGTGACTTGTTAGTGGCCTATCGATTCGCCCAGGTACTTACCAAAACTGGTGATGCGTCAGCCGCGCGCCGGGCATGGGAGCGCGTGCGCAGATTGGACCGCCATCGCCTGTATCGCGAGATCTGTGACGAGCGGTTGCGCTGACCGCCGGCCGGAGCAACGCACCGGCCGCAAGCCCCGTCAGAACCCGGCACACCATCCTCTGTGCCTCGTTGCCTCATCGCGTCATCGCCACAATTCGCCCGCGGTCACCCGCCTTTATCCGGCAGCCCTCACGACCGATAGAAACGGTAACGCAAAGGCGGGCGCTTGCTGGCATGATCAGCGCCGACTACAATCTTCAGGTTGCGGACACTCCGGCGTGACTCACTCGGTGCCGCGCCGACGTAGCACGCAACCGCTCAAGGAGATAAGTTGTTATGTTCGAACGCTTTACGGATCGCGCCCGCAAGGTGATGGCCTTGGCCAACCAGGAGGCCCAGCGGTTCAACCACGAGTACATCGGCACCGAACACATCCTCCTGGGGCTGGTAAAGGAGGGTTCAGGGGTCGGGGCGAACGTCCTCAAAAACCTCGGCGTCGATTTGCGGAAAATCCGCCTCGAAGTCGAGAAGCTCGTCAAGAGCGGTCCCGAAATGGTGACTATGGGGAAACTGCCGCAAACCCCGCGTGCCAAACGGGTTATAGAATATGCGATCGAAGAGGCCCGAAATCTGAACCACAACTACGTGGGCACCGAGCACGTGCTGCTCGGGTTGCTGCGTGAACAGGATGGCGTCGCCGCCCAGGTCCTGATGAACCTCGGGCTGAAACTTGAGGATGTCCGTGAAGAGGTGCTCAATCTGCTCGGCGCCGGCGTCGAATCCGAGGAAGCCGCCACCATGAGCGGCCCCCCCGAGGGTAAGAAGGAAGGCAAGAGCAAAACCCCCGCCCTCGATTCCTTCGGCCGCGATCTGACCGAACTGGCGCGCGGCGGAAAGCTCGACCCCGTCATCGGACGCATCAACGAGATCGAACGCGTCATCACGATTCTCTGTCGGCGTCTGAAGAACAACCCGGTCCTGCTCGGAGAGGCGGGTGTCGGCAAAACCGCGATCGTTGAAGGATTGGCCCAGAAGATCATCAACCATCAGGTGCCCGAGATCCTCCACGAACGGCGCATCGTCATTCTTGATCTGGCGATGATGGTTGCGGGCACGAAATACCGCGGCCAGTTTGAGGAGCGTATCAAGGCGGTTATGAACGAAGTCCGCCGAGCGCGCAACGTGATCCTGTTTATCGACGAGCTGCATACGCTGGTCGGGGCCGGCGGAGCCGAGGGCGCCATCGACGCTTCCAACGTGCTGAAACCCGCCCTGTCACGCGGCGAGATTCAATGCATCGGCGCCACGACGTTTGACGAATACCGCAAGTACATCGAGAAGGACGCGGCGCTGGCACGCCGCTTCCAGTCGATTCACGTGGATGAGCCGACGACCGAACACACGCTGGAGATTCTGCGCGGCTTGCGCGATCGCTACGAGGCCCACCACCGGGTACAGATCACCGAAGCGGCTCTCGAAAACGCCGTGCATTTGTCGCACCGGTACATCACGGGGCGTGTGCTTCCGGACAAGGCCATCGACATTATTGACGAGGCCGGTGCCCGCATCCGGATCAAGAGCATGACACTGCCGCCGGACCTGGCGGATCTGGAGCGCGAGGCCCAGCGCCTGGCGGGCGAGAAGGACGAGGCGGTAAAGAATGCGGATTACGAGCGTGCCGCCGAATTGCGCGACAAGTGCGAGACGCTGCGCCAGAAGAAAGAGCAGATGGAGCGCAAGTGGAAGGACCGCTCAAAGGAAGTTGACGGGGTGGTTGACGAGAACATCGTCGCCGAAGTTGTCAGCAGCATGACCGGAATTCCGTTGACGCGTCTCGAGAAGGAAGAGGCCGCGCGTCTGCTGCAACTCGAGGAAGAGCTGCACAAGCGCGTCATCAGCCAGAACGAGGCGATCAGCGCCATCGCGCGTTCGGTCCGCCGCAGCCGCAGCGGGCTCAAGGACCCGAATCGCCCGATGGGCTCGTTTGTCTTCCTGGGCCCCAGCGGTGTGGGCAAGACTCTACTGGCCAAGTCTCTGGCGGAGTTCCTCTTCGGCGATGAAGAGGCGCTGATCACCATGGACATGTCCGAGTACATGGAGAAGCACAATGTCAGCCGCCTGATCGGCGCCCCCCCCGGATACGTCGGCTACGAGGAAGGCGGACAGCTTACGGAACGCGTGCGGCGCCGTCCTTACGCGGTGGTGCTGCTCGACGAGATCGAGAAGGCGCACCCGGATGTGTTCAACATGCTGCTCCAGATCATGGAGGAAGGCCGGCTGACCGATTCGTTCGGGCGCCATGTGGACTTCAAGAACGCCATTCTGATCATGACCAGCAACATCGGGGCGGACAAGATCATGAGCCAGGATCCGTTCGGCTTCATGAAGCGCGATGACGACATCGACTACTCCAAGATGAAGGAGATGTTGACGACCGAGATTGAGCATGCTTTCCGGCCGGAGTTCATCAACCGTCTCGACGAGGTGGTCGTGTTCCACAAGCTGAACCATGACGATCTCACAAACATCATCACGCTGGAGATCAGCAAGGTTGATGCGCGCCTCAAGGAACGCGGACTGCGACTGGATCTGACCGCCGACGCGCGCGAACTGCTGCTGGAGAAGGGTACCGACGAGAAATTCGGCGCGCGTCCGCTGCGCCGGGCCATCTCGAGCCTGATCGAAGACCCGCTCTCCGAAGACATCCTGCGCGGCAAGTATGCCGGCAAGAACGTGGTCCGTATCACGGTTGCCAAGGACTCCGACGCTGGCGCTGAGAAGAAATTCCTATTCGAGGGATTGGACGAGCCGGCGGAGGAAGAGCCGCAACCGGAGCCGGTCGCGTCGGCGGAATCGACCTGATGGCATCGCGCGGGTTGCGCGCGTGCTGCGAATCTGAAATCGGCCCGTCTCCGGCCCCCGCGGCCGGGGACGGGTTTATTTTGTGCCAGACCACGCGGTACTGAGCCGGATACGACTTGTCGGCCTGCACCCCCTCACATTCCCGCCAGATAGTACTTGCGTTCGAGACCCCGATGGCGCAGGATAATCACCGCGCGACAGCGGCGTTGCGCCAATAGTCTGTATCTGAGTCGATGATCGTGCTACGAAAACACCGACGAACACGAAGCGGTACCGCGCGGGTCGTCTTCTGGTCCGCGATGTTCGTGGGTCACTTGCCGGCGTTGTTCGCCCTGTTGCGCGTCACCTCGCCGAGCGATCTCGACCTGGTGCGTCTGCTGCTGTTGATGGTGACGCAGGCGTTCTTCATTTTGAAGCTGGTCGATGTCAGTTGGCTGCGCTTGCCCAGCGAGCGTCGAGCGCTGATCAGCTTCTGCCTGATCAGCCTGCTGCTGCACGCGGGCGTGGCCCATCGGCTGGTAACGGATGGCGACGCGCTGGCGATTGAGCCCTGGCAGGCGATCGTGCTGGCCGGTGGCTGTGTCCACCTGCTCGCCGAGGTGCGGCCCGGCCTGTTACCCGGGAACCGCGCGTGGTCCCGCTCAAGTCGCGTGCAACAGCGAGCGAGCTTGCAGCAGGCTATTGAGCGCCTCACCTGCGCCGTGCTGCCGCCACGTTTTCAGCTTCTCATACGCGCCTGCGCGGTTGACCGCGCCCCCCCGGCCCCACCCCGCCGCTTCTGATCACCGTTCTTATAACTGAATTGCTGACAGCGCCTTGCTCGACCGGTAGCGGTTGTATATGCGCGTAGTCTGATTTTCGTGAAGACACCCCGTTCAATGGGAAAGATGAGATGATCAAACACACTTTGCTCACAATCGTCCTGGGTTGCCTATTGGCGGCCAGCGCAAGCGCGGAGAAGTATTACCTGCTCAACGGCGTCGACACGCTGCTGTATCCGGGGGTCGCACGCTCGGTGCCCGGCGACAACGGAGTCGGAAACTACCCCGATTTCTACGACGGCGACCGCCTGGCCGGCACCAGCGACGTCGGCCCCACCGTGCCATATTACGGAATCCTGCCGCAGAACCTGATGTATCAGCCGAACGAGTTCGGCTCGCTCAGCATGCTGTACCGGCGTGGATCGGTGCCGTTCATCAGCTTTAACCCGCTTATGGGGATTGAGTTTCTGGGCGGACCACTGCTCGATCTTGATGGCGACCCCAACGCCCCCCGCAGCCTGGTGCCGGTCGGCGGCGCGACGCCCGTCGAAATCCCCGGCACGGACAGCTTCATTGAGCTCAACGCCGACACGTCAGGCGGGACGGTAACACTCGTTGACATTGACACGCTGGGCACGAATGAGGGGGGCCCGGGGCAGGCTCCTGAAACCGCCACGATTCTGATCACCATCGCCGGCACGCAACCCGATGGCTCGAAGAACGGCCCGATCAACCCCGGCATCGACACTCGCAGCGGAACGCTGACACCGTTCCTGGGCAACAGCGGCACGCTGAGCGGCGTTTATCAAATCGACAATCTCGGCTACGAGCTGTGGGAAGACTCGATTGACCCCGCCGGCTCGTCGCCCGACGTGCTGGGCAGCATGCAGTTTCTGGGCACATTTCGTGGTTGGCTCGTGCAGCGCGACCCGGTTGGCGGAACATTCCCGGTGCTCACCGGAGAGGGACTTGGAAGCACTCTTTGGCCGCTGGTTGATGTGTCTCAGGTTGGCAACACGTTTAACACCGCGCTCGGCGGAACTGCCTCTATCGGAAGCAGCAGCGGGACCGACGACTTCACGGCGGCGGGCAACGGCGGCCTGGCGCTGACCGACTTCACCGGTGACCTGGGCGGCTATTTCGACACGGTCGTTCTGGCAGCGCTGCCGGTGGATGCCACGAGCTACATCTACCTCGAAGCCGCCGGCTTCGGCCTCAGCAACAGCGCCGACCCGGTCTTCGGCAACACCGTCGGATATGACGCGGTGTTCGTCGCCGCCGCCACCGATCCCTGTGCCGGCACGACGCGCTGCGACGCCAACTGCGACGGCTTCGTCAACAATGGCGACATCGATGCATTCATCGTGGCGCTCGACGACCAGGCGACGTGGGAAGCCCAGTTCACCTGTGACTTCTTCTGCGCGAACGACGCGAATGAGGACGGTTATGTGAACAACGGAGACATCGACAGCTTTGTCGCGTCTCTTACCGGTAAGTAAGCAGATCACGCCGATACGTTGAGGAGTTGATCATGCGCAAGCGGGCATTCACGCTTATTGAGCTGCTGGTGGTGGTGGCCATCATTGCCGTGCTGATCTCGATCATGCTCCCGTCGCTGAAAGCGGTGCGCGACCAGGCCAAGCGGTGCATTTGCGCATCGAATATGCGTCAGGTCTCGACCGGTTTCTGGGGGTACATGAACGAGAACAACGGCCGCGTGCCATATGTCTGGTCGCCCATGGTCAATCTGGTCTTCGGCGCCGATCCCAACGCGGTCCCCAATGAGAAGTGCGACCCGTTCAAGCTCTTCCCCGATGCTCCCGGCGAGCAGCCCAATGTGGACTACTGGCCCAATTCGTTGCCGAATCTCATCGGGCGGCCGTACCTGGGCGGCAGTGAGGCGATCTTCGTGTGCCCATCCGCCAAGGCCGGATGGCCGCGCGGCGAAGGCCGCTTCCGCTACACGCTCAGGCCGGCCTCGGTCAACCAGCCCAATCGCGAGGCCAGCCCGCGCGGCAGCTACTTGCGCGAGGGGTTTGCGTTTCTGGACGGGCGGATGTTCTGGCGCTTCAAGCGCGACAGCGACAATGAGCAACCTCTCAACGAGATATTTCAGGATCTGTACCAGCATGGAAACTCGATCCGCGATCTGATCACGCGAACCGGGGCTGATGGAGATATCCTATGGGGCCCGCACCGAGGCGGGATGATGCGGCTTAACCGCGACCTGGAAGTCGAATACGTCGACCAGGAGTATATTCAATACTGGCTCGGTTCGGGCCCCCTCGTGGGGGTAATGATCCCACAAAGGGCGCGAAGTTTTAGAACCGTTTCTCGTCGAATGTAGCGTCGTGCAACCTCGCTCGGCGAGGGTGCCGCGTGAGTCTTGTGCGCGTGGACGGAATGACAACAAGGCGGCGATTGTGGGTGACCGTGGCGGGGTCCAGTGTCGTATTGATACTTGGGCTGGGATTCGCCTACTTCTATGCGTGTATGCGGGCTCATGCAGCCTTAAGAAGCTGCCTCAAAGGCGGCGGGGAGCAGAAGATTACGTCAATCGAGATCGCGGGACATTGGCGGACGGTCAGGTGTGAAGATCCCGTAATCCTCGACGCACTTGGCCGGGCAATGTCCGAATCAGAGGTGGAGTATACCCTGCAAGGAGCGTGCATATCATACGAGGCGCTGTTCCGATTCGCGCCCGTCTGTACCTGTCGCGTTGGTATTGACGTTGGGACGGAGGAGGAGAAAATCGTTTTCCTGGTCGACCGCAGTCTCGCGAGCTCGTTCCAGGGCCTCGATCCTGACTACTTCACAATAGACCTGTCTGACGTCAACGAGGGCTGGGTCGCGGATCTGTTCGGTAAGCTGCGCGCGCCGGACCTGCGGGGCGTGGTTGAGCTTGAACGTAGTCCACGCTGAAGACGCGCGGATGATGATCGCGCGCAGGACGGCAGCGGCGCAAGCGGCGTGCGCGCTTGGCTACGTGCTTGTCTTCGGGACGTATTGGCGCAGGGCATTGAGGCCGACGCGCAGGCCGGCCTCTTCCAGCTTGCCGCCATAGACCGGGTCGTGGGCGCCTTCGATGTCGAGATTACCCTCGTAGCCAGCCTCGATAAGCGCGCTGATCACCTCGCGCCAGTTGACCTGCCCGAGGCCGGGCATGCGGTGGCGCACCGCCCCCTCGTCCCAGATGCCCTCACGCCGTACGACATCCCAGCACACTTCGGCGTCTTTGGCGTGGACGTGGAAGATTTTGCCGGCGAACTGGCGGATGGTCGGAACCGGATCGATCAGCAGGCAGATCAGGTGCGAGGGATCCCATTCGAGACCAATGTTGTCCGCCGGCACGGCGTCAAAAATGCGTTCCCATGCACCGGGCGTAAACGCCGTGTTGATGCCGCGGAACGGGTGATGGTGGAACATGGGGCAGTTTTCAAACGCGATGCGCATACCCATGTCGGCGGCGCGCTTCGCCATCTCGGACCAATACTCCCTGATCGCGGGGATGTTGTCGACGATTGACTTCTCCGGGTCGCGACCGGTGAAGGTACCGATGACGTCGGTGCCGAGGCTCCTGCCGACCTTCATCAGGCCGAGGAAGTGCTCCTTGACGAGCGGCTGCCTGGTGTGATCGAGGTGGTTGTCGTAATAGCCGACCGAGCTCAGCTCGACATCGTGGGCGGCAAGCTGTGATTTAAGCTCATCAATCTGTCGCTCCGTGACCTTGGCCGGATCGAACGGGTGTCCGGGCCAGGCCAGCAGCTCGAAACTCTCAAAGCCCAACCCTGCGAGAAACGCCACATCGTGGCTGTCCAGGGCTGTCAAAAGTCCAATTCGCATCGGGGTCTCCGCATTGCAGCGCTCGGCGCCGGCGGCGCCACTGTACGACGCATTTCGTCAAAGTCGTATTCAACTGTGGCGGCCGGCGAGGCGCCGGCCATCGGCGCGCAACGGCGTGCCTGACATTCGACGGCCGGCGGGGCGCCGGCCGTTACATGGTGCGTGGAACGGCGGCGCGCGGGTCTGCCGACACGCCGACTACTTCAGCCGATCGCCGGCCTCACGCAGGTATTGTCGCAAGGCCATCGGCGACCATGAGATCACCAGATAGCGATCCGTGACCTTCCACGCGAGCCCATTGAAGAACGGCCCCAGCGGGAAATACCACATGCCATCAGTGTCACGATTGAGCCGGATCGGGTTCAGCGCAGCGGAGCGTTCCGCCTCGCGGTCGAGCCCCTCCTGCCACGCCGCGCACATCACGTCAACCGTCTTGCGAACCTGCTTCACATCGCCCTTGATCTCAATCAGCGTCGTGAAGAACACGGGCAGGCGCAACGGGTGCGTCGGGTAATTGTGCAGGATCGCCACTTCACCGAGGTGATCGAGCACGTCGCGCTGCGCATCAAAGCCGAATTCCTCCTGGATCTCGGCCCACAGCTTGCCGGCCCGCTCGCGGGCGGTATCCGACTGCCAGACGAACAGGCTGCGAACGAAATTGACCAGGATCTCGGAGGTGGGCACACGGTAAATGGCATAGCGCGAGCCGGACGGCACGAGATTGAGAATCCGTGGATCCTTCTCGGCCGAGTCAGCAAACACGCGCTCAACCGTGTGCGTGGCGTCACCTTCGTCGGACATGAGGAAACTCGCGACGCAGTACATCGCGCGCTCGTTCAGCCCCAACGCCCAGTGCGCCCGTTGCATCTTCCCCGCCCCCCAGACCTCAAAGAACTCGCTGACCCAATTGTGGATCAGGGGATCCAGCCGCGAGCGCATGCGCGCGGCGTCTACGATAATCTCGATCAGCGCGTGGCGGCCCCGCTCACCGCGGTGCTCGCTCACCCACGGATCACGCGACAGGCCGGGCTCTTTGCCGGCAGCGATGCCGGCGATCCGCGGCCACACGTCACGCCCGAGCGTGAGCACGAAGTGGTTGTCAATCTCGCCCCACGCAACGATGTACCAGTCCGGCAGCCGCGCATCGTGCAACTCGGTGTAGTCCCAGCGTTCGGCGTGCTTCTTGACCAGCTTGGCGTGTTCGGTGTTGGTCTGCTCGCTGGCGGCGGTCTGAATGATGCTGAGAAACGGGCCCGATTTGCCGTTGGTGTCCACAATCATGACCAGGCGCAGCTCGTCGGCCTGGCGTGAGTCGGGATGCCGGCCGGCCGGGATCGCCGATGCGTCGATCAGCGCGATGCAGTGCCGGTAGCGGATCATCTGGCCGCACGCCTGGAGGATGCGCAGGCTGATGCGCTGACCACGCGTCATGCGCTCACCGACCATCTGCGGGACGGAGGCGATGATCCGATCCAGTGACGTCGGCCCGGCATCGGGTGCCGGCGCATCGGGAAATGCCCGGCCATGCCAGGTCAACATGCTGTCGGCCGGCACCAAGTCGAGCGGCTCGCCGGCACGCAGATTCGGCGCGCCGATGACGACAGTCAGCAATGCGAAAACGATGGACACACGCGGCAACATCAACCAATCCTCCACGGCGATCGAGCGGCGAGCTTAATCGCAGTACGTCCGGCGTGCCAGCGTCTATTCGGATCAAGTAGCGCCCGGCCGCCGCACCGCCGATAAGCTAGCGCCCGAGGATTCTACGGCTGGCGTGGCTGCCGGTTGCTGCGCAAGAGCTTAAAATGCTCTATTATTCACAGTCTGGTACTTGCGCAATCGTCCACTCATCGCTCCCGGCAGAACCAGGAGGCGCGCCCATGCCCACTACGACGTCCGGCCCGCGAACCGTTCGCGCCCCCCGCGGCGGCGAACTCTCCTGCAAGGGGTGGCAGCAGGAAGCCGCCCTGCGCATGCTCATGAACAATCTCGATCCCGACGTGGCCGAATTACCCGAGCAGCTCATCATCTACGGCGGTTCGGGGCGTGCCGCGCGCAGTTGGGCCGACTTCGACCGGATCGTCGCCGCGCTCCGAAAGCTCGAGTCTGATGAAACGCTGCTGGTGCAATCGGGGCGTGCGGTGGGCGTGGTCAGGACGCACGCCGACGCGCCGCGCGTGTTAATCGCGAACTCGCTGCTGGTGCCGCGCTGGGCGACGTGGGATGAGTTCCGCCGTCTCGAAGCCCTCGGTTTGACCATGTATGGCCAGATGACCGCCGGCAGTTGGATCTACATCGGCACGCAAGGCATCCTGCAAGGCACGTATGAGACGTTCGCCGCGTGTGCCGTGCGCCACTTCGGTGGATCACTGAAGGGCAGGCTGCTGGTCAGCGGCGGACTCGGGGGGATGGGCGGCGCCCAACCGCTGGCCGCGACGATGAACGAAGCCGTGTTTCTCGGCGTCGAGGTCGACGCGCAGCGCATCGAGCGCCGGTTGCAAACCAAGTACCTGGACAAGATGACCGACGACATAGACCAAGCTCTCGACTGGGTGGCCGCGGCGCGCGACGCCGGCGAGGCACTGTCCGTCGGTTTGCAAGCCAACATCGCAGACGTGCTCGCCGAACTCCTGCGCCGCAACCTCACGCCTGATGTGCTGACCGATCAGACGTCGGCCCATGATCCGCTCAACGGCTATGTGCCCAACAGCATGAGTTACGCCGATGCACTTGCGCTGCGTGCGAGTGACGCCGACAAGTATACGCGTGAGTCATATCGCACGATCGCCGAGCACATGCGCGCCATGTTGGAGCTCCAGCAGCGCGGCGCGGTCTGCTTTGACTACGGCAACAACCTGCGCGGCCACGCGAAAGAGGCCGGCGTGGACAACGCCTTTGATGTGCCCGGCTTTGTGCCCGAGTACATCCGGCCGCTGTTCTGCGAGGGTGCCGGACCGTTCCGCTGGGCGGCCCTGTCAGGCGATCCGGCGGATATCGCGGCAACGGACGACGCCGTCCTGGAGACCTTCCCGGAAGAGACACACCTGTGTCGCTGGATTCGCCTGGCGCGGGAGCGGGTCGCATTTCAGGGCCTGCCCGCGCGCATCTGCTGGCTCAAGTATGGCCAACGCGCCAAGATGGGGCTGATCTTCAACGACCTGGTACGCAGCGGAAAGGTGCGGGCGCCCCTGGTAATCGGGCGCGATCACCTTGATTGCGGCTCTGTCGCATCACCCAATCGCGAGACAGAGGGCATGAAGGACGGGTCCGACGCCATCGCCGACTGGCCAATCCTGAACGCACTCGTCAATACCGCGTGCGGGGCAACATGGGTCTCGGTACATCACGGCGGGGGCGTGGGCATCGGGTACTCCATCCACGCGGGCCAGGTAATCGTCGCGGACGGCACGGACGCCGCCGCCGAGCGATTGCAGCGCGTCCTGACGGCTGATCCGGCGACGGGTGTTATACGCCATGTGGATGCCGGCTATCAGGAGGCGATCGAGGTCGCGCGCGCCAAGGCAGTCGATATTCCCGCCAAGGCGGCCGATATCACCGCGTAGCCCCCTCCCCCCTGTGGCACCGGTTTGTAACCGGTGGATACCCACAGGTTGAAAACCTGTGCCACAGCTCCCCACAGCGGACCGTGGGGCGCCGTGCGCGGCAGCCGGCGGCTGGCGAAACGTCCGCCGTTGCTTGGAGCGATATGGAGAACGGGCCCGCGTTCCTTTCAAACGCGGGCCCGTGTTCAGTTTACTTCACATGCCGGAGATTGCCGCCGGTTTTCTAGTCCGGGGCGCCCTCACCCTTGCGACCGTAGATGACGTAGACTTCGCCGGCATCCTGGCGTCCGAGCACGTCGCCGAGCATGGCGCTGATCGCCAGGTCGTCGGCTCCGTCACCATCGATGTCGCCCAGTTGGGCCACGCCGCGTGAGAAAGCCTGAACGTTGTAGGAATCAGGCACAGCGGGATCATCGAAGTTGGGGTTGGTGCCGCCGATGAGCTTCTGACCGCCACCGAGCTGATCGCCGCCGCTGCGTCCGATGAAGACGGCTCCGGGCACGTCGACGGTCCCGACATCGGCGAGGTTGATGGTGCCGGAAAGCTCATCTGATCCGTAGATCAGATAGACCTTGCCGACGCTCTGCTCGTCACTTGAAATCGTCCCGTCACCGTCGAGATCCACATCGGCATTCGGCGCGGCGATGAGGATATCGTCAAAGCCGATGCCGGTGTCTTCGATGATGGTCTCACCGGAAACCGGATCGACGGTGCTTCTCTTCTTGGTGTCGGCATCTATATTGCCGACGCCTGTGACATTGGCACCGGCCAGGTCACCCACGGCTTCACCGACGAATCGGATGGCGCGGCCTGCGGGGATGTTGTCGGGGGTCCAACCGCCGGCCGGGCTGACCAGGTCAATGGCGCCGAAGAGGACAATCGCCTCGCCGGTGCCGTTATTGGCCTGTTTATTGCCGATGACCACGTCGGCGATTTCGTCGCCGTTAAAGTCTCCGGCGTCATCAAAGACGCGTGCTAGCGTCTCGCCAACCTTCGAGCCCTGGAGCAGGACGCCGTTCAGGCGGCTGTTGTCGTTGATGTCTAGCGCGAGCTGTTCGAGCAGGTAATCACCCTCGACACCGGTCGGCCGGCCGTAAACGATGAAGATCGAACCGACGGTGTCGGCTGGATCGGCACTGAAGGTAACCGGCGTGCCCGGCACCGTCTTGCGGATATTGGGGGAGCCGACGGCGAAATCGTTGACACCGTCATCGTTCACGTCGCCCAATGCCCGGACGAAGGAGAGCTTGGCGTTTTCGTGTGGCCCCACGATCTGGGGTGTGCGGTCCATGTAATAGCCGGCGGTACCGACCGGGTACGGCGTGAACGCGGTTATGCCAGCGGCATCAGCGCCGGTTTCGCCGGCATTGTATTCCGGCGGACACGTGGCTCCCATCGCGCGGTTGTACATGTCAACGGAGCCGCGCTTGGAACCGATCGCCTCGATGATGTAGTTGTGCGGCACCGGCATGGTGTAGTCGGTCCGAGTGAAGTCCTCGACGTCAACCTGCGGCCAACGGGTGATGGTCCAGTTGGGGTTTTCGGGATCACCAAACCGGAAGGTGAACTGACCGGTGTCGGGATTGTATGCGCCCTCGCGTTCGAGCCAGAGCTGCGAGCGGTTCACTCCATTGGAACCCGGCGAGAGCGTGCGCAACTGATAGGCCACGCCCGACAGGTTGCGCGAGCCGGTCAGTGCGGGAACATCATCGGTGTAGTGATTACCGTTGGCCGTGCGGTTTGGCGCGGTGATCATGAGCCAGGTTCCGTCCGAAGCCACGGCCGTACCGAACTGGTCGTCAAGCTCCTGGCCGAGCACGCGGGCGCCGATCGGCGTCGGGAATGTGTCGCCGGTCGTTACGCTGACGCGGGGATAGACATAGGGCCCGTAGAAGCCGGTCCAGGCTATGGCCCCGCCAGCGTCGGGATAGGTGGTGAATGTGGCCGTGTCAGCCAGCGTCGGCGCCGGGCAGTCGTTGATGCCATCGTTGTCCGAATCGGTGGCTGTCTCATCCACATCCGGCGGGCACGGGGGATCCGGTTCGACGTCAGGCGCTTGGCGTCTGTCCTCGTAGCACTGCGGGAGCGGATCGTGGTACGGATCGCCGGTGGTCGCCCAGGAAGGTGTGCCGGCCAGCGTAGTACCAGGCAGAGTCGGGAACCACGAAAACCACTCATTGGTGATTTCGCACTTGTCCTCGCAGAATGCCACGTCCCCGGCCCAGATATTCGGGTAGGCGAACAACGGGAAGCCCAGCCCGGTCGGGTACGGCCACGAGGCCGGGTTCGCCAGCGGCGGCTCGGCGGGTGGCACCGTCCATGATTGGAGGAATCCGCCGGGGCCCTGGTTGTTGAACGCGATGTCCCACTCGATGACCCAGCGCGCGATCTGCTCTTCGCGTCCATCCGTGGGATCGCCGCAGTTGTCGTCGCCGCAATTGCCCGGCGTCGGGTTGTTAGGATCAGCGTTGTCGCCCGCATCCCAACCGTTGCTCAGGTCGCCATCGCAATCAGCACAAGTGTCGCCGCGCGAGAAGACCAGCGCGGGATAGATAACCGGATCGGGCCGGCTCATGCTGCTGAAGAGCTGGCCGACTTCGTGCAGGTCAATAACGCGGTCGGCCTTGCGGTTGAGCAGATCCGGGTACTGCAGCAGCTCGTTGTGACTGGACACGACGACAACGCCGCCACGCGTAAACTGCGACTCGTTGACGTGCCACGAAGGCACAAGCCCATACCAGGCGTTGTATTCGAGATTTCCCATGGCGTTAAGATCGGGCACCAGTTCCGGATGCTGAACTGACGGGCTGGTGACGCTGAGCGAGACCGACTCGACGCGCGGGAAGCTGAACACGAGCTCGGGGCGATCATCACCGTCCATGTCGGGCACAACGGTGACATCCGAAAGACCGGCGGTCCAGCGCGTGCTCTCGTTGGCCGGATACGTGAGAACGGGGTTGGATGGCAGAGGAACCGTTGCCCCAGCGGCCCGCGGTGTGCGGATACCTGGGAAGACAATTCCGTCGATGGAACTTCCGACGGTGTTCAACGGCCTGGTGCCGGACAGTCGGCCGGCGTTGCCGTAGAGCAGGTAAGCCTCACCAAACCCGACGCCGTTGTTCTCGATGATGTAAGCCTTACCGAAGCGCGCGCCAATGATGAACTCGGCGTTGTCGTTCTCGTCGATCACACCATCGCCGTTGTCGTCGTTCAGACTGGGTACGCCGGCGAGCGACGAACCACCCAGGTCATTGAAGTTGACACCCTGGAAGACGACGCCCTCGGAATCCTGGGGATCATCAGGCTCCACGGTGAGCCGTTCGAGCCGGAACTCGCCAACCAGGCGCTTGGTCAGACCGAGGCGAATATCGTCACTTCCGTCATCAAGTGTCGGCGCGTAAAAGGCGTACGGATCGCTGGTGACGGCGTCGGCAATCGTGACGTAGTAGTAGTACGTGTCCGGCGCCAGGTCAGTCAGGTCGATACTGAGCGCGGTGTCCACGTTGGTGCCGGCTTCGGCGACTGCCTCGGCAACGAGCGTACCAGTGTCGCCAGTGGCATCGTCGTCGGTGTCGGCCCAGATCTTGATCGTCAGGTCGGACGTGTCGGTCGTGCGGAACCAGAAGCCGACGCGTCCCTTTATGGTCATCAAGCGGTTCTCGGGATCGATCCACAGCGGATAGTCCGCATCGCTTGGGTCGACCGACGGGGTGAGCAAGGGGTCACCATCGTCGGTGGGCGGGTTGTCGTCGGGCGTCGCCATCTTGAACATCACGCCGACGGGCTTGACGTTATCGACGGTAAGCTGCCACGGTGCGTAAACCGCGTTTGTGCGGCCGAAAATGTCCGCAATCACAAAGCCGACCAGGAATGTGCCATTGCCATCAGCGTCCAGCAGGTTTTGTTTCGTGAACATGCTGGTGTCGACCGCATAGGTGTGCTGGCCGGCCGCGAAGGTCATGGCAGCGTCGGTGAAGACAATTTCGTCAGCCCCGGCGACGCCGTCCTCATCACGGGCGATGACGAATTTGATGCCGTTAGGCTGGGCCAGCAGGACGGTGTCGGGATCGGTGACGGTAAAGACCACTTCGAGCGCGTTGCCCGGGCGGATCGCGGTCGCACCGGCCGGCGAGTTAATGCTGCCGCCGGGTGCGATGCTCTCGACCGTGACGGTGCCACCTGACCAATGCTGATAGGTCCGGCCGACATTGTCGCTGGCACTCACACCGAAGACGAACTGTCCGCCGCCGGTGGCGTCGAGCAGCCCCTCATCCAGCAGGCGGCGTGTGTCGAATGAATAGGAGTTTTCGCCGACGCCGAGATTAACGACGTCGATGGTGTTGATCGCCTGGCCGGCGTCCGGCTGCGCGTCGCCATCGTCGTCCTTGGCATAGATGATCTTCAGGCCATCGGGCTGCGGCAACAGCGCGTTGTCAGGATCCTCAACGAAGAAATCGATCGAGACCGGCGTGCCGATGCCCAGCGGGCTGGTCGGTGTCACGGGGCCGGTGAGGGAGATAGCAGGGATCTCGGTCTTGAGAATCAGGGCTCGGGGGGAGTAATCCAAAGCCTCGCGGCCGAGATTGTCGCTGGAGCTCACGCCGATGACGAAGCGCCCGAAGCTCTCGGCGTTAAGCAGGCCGGCATCGAAGATGTCGGATGTGTTTAGAGACAGGCGGTTGGTTGCACCGGCAACGAAGCTGGTGCTGGTGCGTTCAAAGACGGCATCAGCGCTGGTAATCTCGCCGTCGTCGTCGAGATCGTCGGGATCCTCGTCGGCGTTGTTGTCGCGGAAAAGTACGACTTGGAGCGTCTCGAGGGCGCCGTCGGGATCGGTTGCGGTAAAGGCGATATCGATGATGGTTCCACTGGGAACTTGCAGCCGTGAGAGGGGCTCGATGAGTTCGACCGTAACGGGTCGAATCGTGCCGCCGTCACCGCCACCGTCGCCCCCGCCGTCGACCGGTATGAACGGGTCGAACGGCTCCACGGGCTCCGTGGGCTCGTTACTGTCGCCGCCTGCGGGGGTTACCGGACGTGGATCGTTGGGCCCGGATGGCGTCGTTGTGCCTCCATCGGTACCGTCGGTCCCGTCTGTTGAATCCGCGCCCGAACCGTCGAGGGCGCTTGTCGGCTGCTGGGGCTGAGGGGCGAGTGGACAGCCGCCCAGCCAGATGGTAGTCATAATACCTGCGAGCACTGTGAGCGTGACCACAGACACGCGTGCGAGCCGCTGGTTGTACATGGGTGACTGCCTCCGGGTACACGTGGCACGAATGAGGGTTTTCTGCCCAGCCATGCGGTGCCCACACCGAATAACGGGACCGCCGGATAAATGTAGTGGTTTCCAGGTGGCCGGTCAACGGAAGGCGGCACGTGCCGCCACAACCGTGGACGTGGCATAGACAGCCGAAAGGAAGACCGAATGAGCGAAATCCGACCGTTTGCCGCCATCCGCTACGGCACCGGGAGCGACACTGACCTGTCAGCACGTCTCGCACCGCCTTATGACGTGCTGAGTAACGAAGACAAACTTGCGTTGCTGGCGCAGGATCGTCATAACTTCGTGAAGATCGACCTTCCTCACACGCCGCCGAAAGCCGCCGGGCCGCCCGAGGCTTACACCGGCGCGCGCCAGGAACTGGACACCTGGCTGGCCGATGGCGCGATGGTCCGTGATCAGACGCCGGCCGTCTATGTCTATCACCAGCGCTACACGCATGGCGGCACTGAGTATGTGCGCAAGATGTTTTTTGCCCGCCTCAAGCTGGAGCCGTTTGGACAAGGCAGCATCTTTCCGCACGAGAAGACTTTCGGCGGGCCGAAAGAGGATCGCCTGTGTCTGACCAAAGCCTGCGAGGCCAACCTCAGCCCCATTTTCGGCCTGTATCCCGATGCCGCCAATGATGTGGCCAAACGGCTGGATGCCGCCCGTCCGGACAAGCCGCTGGCGCGGGGCACGCTCGACGGAGTTGAGAACCACATGTGGGCCGTTACCGATTCAGGCGTGATTTCCGCCGTGCGCGACCTGATGGCGGAGAAACCGACATTCATAGCCGACGGGCACCATCGCTGCGGCACGGCAATGCTGTATCGCGATTGGCTGATCGAGCAGAAGGGTGAGCTGCCCGCCGACCACCCGGCGAACTATGTCCTGACCGTGTTCTGCGCGATGGAAGATCCCGGCCTGTTGATTCTGCCGACGCATCGCGTGCTCCCCGGCGTGGTCGTAACGCGCGATCTGTTCGATGCCGACCCGTTGCTCGAAGTAAAGGTATTGAGCGCGAGCAAGCCGGAGGCGGTGGTTCGCGAATTGGCCGAACTCGGTCCGCAGGCGATCTCGTTTTACAACCAGGACAGCCGTGCCTTTATCGCGTTGCGTCCGAAGGACGCGAACATCCTTGACAGCGTCGCCGGCGAGCGCAGCGCGGCGTGGCGCAAGCTCGGACTCGCGTTCCTGCACGCGTATGTGCTTGACGGCGTGGTGACACCCAAGCTCTGTGACGGCAAGGCCCCCGAGGTACGCTACATCAAGTCCGACGCGGACGCGGTGAACGTCGCCAATGACACAAGCGGGACCGCGTTTCTGATGCAGCCGACCACGATGGAAGAGATGCGCGGGGTATGTCAGGCCGGCGACCTGATGCCGCAAAAGAGCACGTTCTTTTACCCGAAGCTGGCCAGCGGCCTGGTGATCAACCCGTTGACCTAGCGGCGATGGAAAAACATGCCGACGCAAACGGCCGTCGGCATGGCACCCAGCAGAACACCCGGCGCGCCGACGGCCCGCGGAGTGCAGGCCGCTACGGCGCGGTAGGCGCTATTCACTTGGGCGGGTTACGACGTTATCACGCGACCAGTTCAGGCTCGGCCGCTACCTCGGTGGAGCCCAGGTGATCGACGAAGGCGTCGAGCGCGACCTGGAATCGGCGCTCCGCCCAGGCATTGTCCACCTCGACGACGCGCACCGTCTGCTTTGTGAAGACCGGTTCCTGTCCGGGCGCGAATGACTCGCACCGCAGCTCAAACTCACCGATGCCCGTCGAGCGGAAGATCATCAGCAGGTACGCATTCTCGGCGAGCTCGAATTTCAACGAGCGCCGGTCGTCTTCGCGCATCGGCGATGACGTTGTGAAGCCAACGTTGCGCACGAAACCTTCCAACTCGTCAAAGGCCGGTGTGATGTGCTGGTCCATCATGACATCGAATTGCTTGACCCAGTGGGACTGGACATCCTTGAGCTTGTCAGCAAACGCACGTTTCCAGTCTTCCATCAGCTAGTCTCCACTCCCACGATTCGGCTATCAGCCGGTCGGTATGCGGCGTATCCGCGACTTACGGTCGGCGCGGTTCAACCCTTACAATAGGAAGCGTGGGAAACATTTGCCGCAGATGAAAGTGAACTTGCGCAAACCTGCTGCGACGCGGACCTGGGCCTCGGGAGATTCAACCGTGCCACGCAAAGCGAAGATCTACACACGCACCGGCGATGACGGAACAACAGGGCTCGGCAATGGCGCGCGGGTCGCCAAGACAGCCCTGCGCGTCGAAGCATATGGGACCATCGATGAGCTCAACGCCGTTATCGGTGTTGCCGCCGCACACGGCCCGAGCGAGCGCGGCCTGGAGGTACTGCACTGTGTGCAGGGCGACCTGTTGCGCGCCGGTGCCGAGCTGAGCATGCCGAATACGAATGCGGCCGTGCCGCCCGCAAACCGCATTGAACCCCGCCACATTGAGGTACTGGAAGCGGTGCTTGATGAGCTCTCGGCAGAGTTGGATCCGTTGGCAAACTTCATACTGCCCGGCGGGACGTGTGTGGCGGCGGCACTCCAGGTGGCCCGCACGGTGTGCCGGCGCGCGGAGCGTGTGGTTCTGCGGCTTGGACAGGCCGAGCCCGTCAGCGGCGATCTGCAACGCTACCTGAACCGGCTGTCGGACGCTCTGTTCGTGCTGGCGCGCTATGAAAACAAAGCCGGCGGAGGCGCTGACAAGCCCTGGCTATCCGGCGTATAAGGGCCACGCGCGCGGTGACTGAATAACGGGCAATCAACCGTCGGAGGTATTTGGATGAGCTTTCGGTACGTCGTGCTCGGGGCCGGCCGACAAGGCGTCGCGCTGGCCTACGATCTGGCGAAACGTGGCGAGGCGCGCGGGATCACGCTGGCGGATGTTGACATCGGAATCTGTAGAGCCGCGCTTGACCGGCTTCATGGGCTCCTGCCGCTAAACACCGCCGAACTGAGCGCGATCGCGTGCGATGTCGGCGATCCCGCCGGTGTGGTGACCGCCGTCAGAGGCGCTGACGTCATCATCTCCGCGGTGCCCTATCGCTTCAACACGGCGCTGACGCGGGCGGCGGTGGAGGCGGGCGTCTCATTTTGTGATCTGGGAGGCAATACGACGGTCGTACGCAGCCAATTGGAGCTGAATCCGGCCGCGCGTGCCCGGGGTGTCAGCGTAGTCCCGGATTGTGGGCTGGCACCGGGGCTGGGCAATATCCTCGCCGCACACGGCATCGCGGCGCTCGACGAACCGCAACACGTTCAGGTGCGTTGTGGCGGGTTGCCGGAGCGCCCGGTTGGTCCGCTGGGTTACAAACTGGTTTTCAACTTTGAGGGGCTCATCAACGAATACAGCGGCCAGGGCGAGTTTCTCCGCGGCGGCCAGAAGCGCAGTGTACCCACGCTGACCGAGGTGGAAGGGATCGAGTTTCCGCCGCCGGTGGGCAAATGCGAGGCGGCGGTAACGTCAGGCGGGACAAGCACGTGTGCGGACACGTTTGCGGGCAAACTGGAGTCATATGATTACAAGACCGTGCGCTATCCGGGTCATTTCGCCGTGATCCGCGCGATGTTCGAACTGGGCTGTTTCGAGCCGCGGGTCGAACTGCGCGACGGTAATGTGCTCGAGCCACATCGCGTGCTCCGTCGCTTGTTTGAAGATCGTCTGACGTTTCCGGAAGTGCGCGACCTGGCTGTTCTGCGTGTTACGGTCAGCGGGCGCCACGCCGGCAAGCCGCGCACGCTGCGCTACGACCTGCTGGATCGCCATGACTACGCCACGGGTCTTACCGCAATGGAGCGCACGACCGCGTTTCCCGCCGCACTGGTCGCTCACATGCAGGCGCGCGGCCTGATCGCGCCCGGGGCCCGACCGCTGGAGGTATCGGTCCCGCTCGATCAATACGTTGCCGAATTATCCCAGCACGATATTAACGTGGTGCGGACGGACTCGTAGTACGCGTGCGAAAGGCGACTCGCCGGTCAGGAAACGCCAAGTCGGCGGCCGCCGCGGCCCGGCACGCTTTCTCGGGGGTGCTTGAAACGAATCACTTCTTGACAGGGGGTCAAATGCGCGTAATACTTTGTTATACGAGGTATAAACATGCGACTCGACAAGGAACTCCTGAAGGGCACTACGGAAACACTGGTCCTCGCCGTGTTGGCGCGGGCGCCCGGCCACGGCTACGAGCTGGTCGAACGGCTGAAACGCCGTAGCGCGGGGATTTTCGAGTTCGGCGAAGGGACGCTCTACCCGCTGTTGTACAAACTGGAGGAGCGCGGCTGGATCAAGGGGGCGTGGGAATCAGGCGTGGGGCAACGACGCCGACGTGTTTATCGAATCACGGCGCGGGGTGGCAAGCAGCTCGAACGCCGCACGCAGCAATGGGAGACACTCGTCAACGGCATGACGCTCGTGCTGGGAGGGCCCGCCCATGTCTGATCAAGCCCGGATCGGAGCCCATTTGGACGCGGTGTTGGCAAACAGCAACCTGAGCCTTCAGCGGCGGGCGGAAGTCGCCGATGAGCTGCGCGGCCACCTCGAGCAGTGTGTGGCCGACAAACACGCGGCGGGTTTGTCTGAAACACTGGCCATTGACGCGGCGATCGCCGACTTCGGCGACCCGGCCGTCGTTCGGGCTGATCTGGAAGCGCACCAGCGCCGGCTGGACCACCGTCACGCATGGGTACGTCTGCGCGGCGGCGCGTGGTATCTGCTGCCGTTGTGCGCCGTGCTGAGCGCTGCGGTCGCAACCCTCTCACCGGCGCCGCCATCGAGCGTCGCGCGCGTGGTGGGTGGTGCTTTGCTGTTTGCCTGTTTTGCGGGTGGCTTCGCGGCGTTCATCTACTTCAGCCAGGTCTGGGGAGCCCGGCTCGAATGCAGTCGCCCACGCCGTGAATTCAATCTGCGCGCGAGCACACAGCGGAACCTGGGCTGGGTGGCCGCGGGGCTGGTGTTCCTGCTGGCATGGATCATGTTGACGTTACTGGCCGTCGGGCCGTTTCTCTGCCCGCTGCCGGGTAGTGACGGGCTCGGGCTCGCGCTGCCGCTGCACTGGGCGCGGGCCCTGCTCGAGCCGATGGTCGGCGACTATGGCGCGCCTGCGGCGCTGGCAGGCTTCGCGCTGCGGCTTGCGCTGAGTGGCGTATTGTTGTTTGGATCAGCCCTGGTCAGCGCTCTGTACGAACGCAGCCATTGCGTTGATGAAGCCCCGGCGTACTGAGCGGAATCGCCCGGGACGCGATACCCGGTGATATGCCCGGAGCGCGGCAAATGTCGCGCAGATCCTGGAGTGGTTTCCGCTGGGGGCGTTTTGTGTTTAGCGCTACGCATGAGTGTAAGGCGTAGCGGCCGGCGCCCCGCCGGCCGTTTGATATCGGAAACGCCGTCTCGTGCCGACGGCCTGCGAGGCGCAGGCCGCTACGGCGCGGCCGCCACGGCGCAGTACGCGCGAGACAATCGAGGTGGAAACGATCCTAGCGCGGCATCTTCAGCTTCATGCCGGCCTGGATCTCGTCAGCCGACTCGAGCTGGTCCCGATTCAACTCGAAGATCTCGTTGTAACGCGCTCCATCGCCCAGGATGTTCTCGGCGATCTTGGTCAGCGTATCACCACTCTCGACCACGTAGACGGCCTGATCGCCTGCCGCGGCACGGCGCGTGGTGCTGGATTCGCCGCGCGTGGGCGGCGTGGGGCGCGTGGTCGTGCGGCTGACCACCTGGTCCTTGGGCGGCAGGATGATCTTCTGACCCGGACGGATTAGGTCCGGGTTGATGGTCGGGTTTGCGGCGGCGACGGCCCGCCAATAATCTCCATCGCCGTAATGGTCGCGAACAATGTGAATGAAGATGTCACCATGTTCGACGGTATACGTTGTGCCGGTCGCCCGGGGCGTTGGAGTCGGCGGCGTTGTACCGCCCGGGGTCGTGCGACGAGTGGGCGGTGGAGCCGGGTTTGTCTCGCGGCGTGCGTCAGCGGCACGATCCGGGAGGCTGACAAAATTACGGTACGGATTCTCGCTGGCGCGGGTGCCGTTCGGGGCTTGTGAGTCGCCGGCCGGATCACGATCCGGCGTTGATGCGGTGCGCTCGCCGGCCGCTCGGTCGAGATCATCGAGAGAACGGGCCGGTGGTTCACCGCGGGCGGCCGTGCTGCGCGAACCGGCGGGCGTGGTTGAATGCGGCGTGCCGGTCAGCGTTGTGCTGCGTGGCGGCGTGGAGTGCGTGGCGCGGTTACCGGTGGCTGTCCGCAGCGGGTCGGCATCAGTGTCGGTGTTGGTAGCGGTATTGGTGCCGGTCCGTGGTGTCGTGGCGCGTCGTGGGGGAGTCTGCGACGATGCCGAGGGCGAACCCCCCGGCCGCGCGCGCGAGCCACCTGGTGTGACCGGGCGTTTGTCGCCGGCGGGTTCGGCGCTGCCGGCGACGGTCCGACTCGGATTGTCGAAGCTCACGTCGCCTTCCGAGCCGGTCCGCGTGGACACGTAGATAATCAGAGCGGCCAACAGAATCACCCCGGCGATGATGCCGGCTTTGACTTCGGTACGCATCGGTCCAACCTCGCCAAAGAAAGGCCGGGTGCGGCGACGTCCCTGCCGCGCACCCGGCCGAAATTATACAACCGATGTCGCCGGCCAACCACCAGCGTTTTACGCCGGCGTGGTCTCCATCGAGGCTCCCGCACGCACGGCCTCACGGCGCAGGGCCAGCATGAGCAACGGCGCGGCAACCGCGACCGACGAGTAGGTTCCGGTGATGATGCCGATGATCATGCAGAAATTGAAGCCGCGGATACTGGTGCCGCCGAAAATGTACATGGTCAGCAACACCACCAGCGTGGTCAGGCTGGTCATGATCGTACGTGCCAGACACTGGTTGATGCTGTTGTTGATCACCGCCGGCGTGACCACACCCAGGCGACCGCGTGTTTCGCGGATACGGTCGAAAATGACAATCGTGTCGTTGATCGAGTACCCGATGATGGTGAGGAACGCCGCCACGATCGTCATGTTGATGTGGAAGTCTTCGATCAGGAAGAACTCCCCGATCGGGTGATTCGTGCCGCCGATCCAGCCGCTGATACCGACCGCGGCCAAGGCGATCAGCACGTCGTGAATCAGCGCGACCACGCCGGCCAGGCCGTATGCGACTCGGCCGAAGCGCAGCCACATGTAGCCAATGATCATCAGCCACGAGAGCATCAGGGCCATCAGGGCCTTGAGCTGAGATTGACTGGCGATCTGGGGCTTGAACTGCGAGACCTTACGCAGGGCCTGCTCCGTTGAGAGCGTGTCCTGCGCCAGGCGCAATTCCGGATCGGCGAGCATCACGGCCCAGGACTCCGGGCTCTCGGTGTACGAGACTTCCGGATCGACAACCAGAACGACAACGCCGCTGTACGTCGCATTGCCTTCCAGGTCGTTCTCGCCGGTCGGCGACACACCGATCACGGTGGCATCGCGCCAGGGCAGGTCCTGAAAATCGGGCTGCAAGCGCATGTTGCGCAGGCGCTCGGCGATGTGCTCGGTTGACTGCGGCGGGTTGAGCTCGTCCAGGTAGATCGCGGCACCGTCCAGGAAGTCACCCACATCGCGGCCGGCAACGGCTTCCGGGATTTCGGGGATGACTTCGCCCAGGCGGCGCTCGGTGATGGGATAGGGCCGCCCATCTCCGCGGACCTGGAAACTCACCGCGGGCTGGCGGTTGAGATTGTCACCCAGCGCGCTCTCCAGCACATGCTGCACCAGGCGTTTGTTGGTTTCAGTGGTCGTGATTGTCCAGATCAGGCCGGCCTTTGATTCGGACTCGGTTTCGAGGACGGCGGCAATCTGTGCGCGGCGGATGCGCTCGCCGGCCGCCTCGGCCTCGCGCGCGTGCGAATGGATGAAGTCGACTAACGTCTCCTTGCTCACGCCGTCTTCCACGCGGATGAGCACCTCGTCGCGCCCGGCGCGGATATCGATGCCGGCTCGGGCGATCAGCTTCGGATCATGGTCCTCCATCGGCTCGGCCAGCAGGGCCGCCAGTCGCGCTGACGAGACGCCGGGCAGCGCGACCACGAAGCTGCGCGGATCGCCAGGCACATCCGCCACGGTGGCCTCCACAAGTCGCGCGCCGTCGCGGCTTATGTCATCGGCGACCTTGGCGATCAGGTCATCGCGCAACGTGATATCGTTGACTTCGATCTCACGGGCATTCTCCTGGTTGTCATAAACCGTCATGTGTGACTGGAGCAATTCGAGCTCGGCGCTGACGCCGCCACGGAACTCGACATCGAGCGCATCGGTTCCGCGGTTGAACAGCAGCCCCAGGCCCACGACCAGAACGGCAAGCGAGAGTGGCAGGAACAACTTCCGCTTGGCGTACCAGTCGACCTTGGGCACGCCGATCAGATGCAGCATCGCCACGTCCTTGATGACGTGATACTTGAGCAACGTCGAGAAAATCGTGCGCGTGACGAAGAGGGCGGTGAACAGACTGATGACAATACCCCAGCCGAGCGTCAGGCCGAAGCCCTTCACTTCCTCACTACCGACGTAATAGAGAATCACGCATATCAGCAGGGTTGTGATGTTGGCATCGATAATCGTCGAAAACGCCTTGTCGTAGCCGTTCTTGATCATCATGCGCAATGACGATCCGCGGGCCTTCTCCTCACGCATGCGCTCGAAGATGAGCACGTTGGCATCGACGCTCATACCGATGGTCAGGATGATGCCCGCGATGCCGGCGAGCGTTATCCGCGCGTTAAGCATCGACATGGCTGCCAGCACCAGCAGGATGTTGAAGCACAAGGCCACGTTGGCAATCGCGCCAGCCCACATGTAGTAGACGAGCATGACGAGCATGACCGCGATCACACCCACGACCCCCGCGCGCAGGGCCCGGTGCAGGTTTGCCGCCCCCAGGCTCGAACCCAACGTGCGCTCGCTGATCGGCGTGTCTTTGAGGCGCGCGGGCAGGGCACCGGCCTGCATGGTCTGGACCAGGTACAAGACCTTCGCCTGGCTGAAATCGCCGGTGATGCGGCCCGAGCTATGGATCTTCTCGGCGATGCGCGCCGCGGAATAGGCGACATCATCGATGAAGATACACAGTTGCTTTTCGACGTTGGCGCCGGTGAGTTGACCGAACAGATTACCGCCGCGCACGTCGAAGAAGAAATTGACGCTCGGGCGGCCGAGCTCATCGCGGTCCTGCCGCACGCCGCGCAGTTGCCATGAGCGTTTGCTGTCGCCCTTCATCTCTGCACTCGGGTCGGTGCGTGCCAGGACATACCAGGTTTCGCCGCGCTTGGCGACGATCATCGTGCCGGAGCGTTCGAAGTCCTTGGGATCCTTGCCCTGGAGGTCGTTGGGAGAATCGAGATTGAAGAAATTGACCGGATCGTCGATCTCGAACCAGGCCTCGGTGGACGTCCGCGCCAGCTTGGGACCGCGTTTGGCCAGATCCTCGCGCAGTGCGTCGTAGCGCGTCAGGTTCTCCGGCGCCGGTTCGGCCAGAATACGGAAGGTGAGCACGCCGGCCCCGCGGAGCAAGCGCTGCAAGTCCGCCGGACCGTCCAGGAAAGTGCGTTTCTCGCTCCAGGCTGCGTGTTTGGCAACAACGTTCTCGATGTCGGCCTTTAGGTTGGGATGCCCCTCAATCAGCTCGTTGAGCTGCGCATCACGAGTCTTGGAAGCATCGCGGGCGAGCACCTCCTCCAGCAGGCTGAACGGGAAGTTCGTCGCGCGCACCGCCTCGATTGAGTCCTCGAGATCTTCTTCTGAGTCGCGCAGCGCCAACTCGAGTTCGCGGATGTTCTCCGGTGCTACGTCACCGGTGGTGGCGGCGCGTGCCTCGTTCAGAGCGGCCAGGGCGGCTCGGTATGTATCGCTGGCCTTCGCCGCGCTGAGCAGGGCCTCTTCGCGCGACGCCTGTCCGTCGGCCAACTCGTGCATACGCGCTGCGCGTTCTTCACCGGTCAGCTCGAGTGCCGCTTCCAGCTCGCCGCGCGTAACGTTGCGGTCGACGAGTTGCTTGCGCGCCTCGTCATAGTCCTGGCGCAGCAACTTTATCCCAGGCGGCGGCAGCGGCATTTGTACCTCGATACGGTTGCGTCCGTGGACGCGCCATTCGAGGCCGTAGACGCCTGCCGGGTCGACGCGGCGCTGCAGGAGTTGCTTCATTTCTTCGGCGAGGTTGGTCCAGTTCTCGACACCTTCGTCGTTGATCTCGAAGATCATCGAGACGCCACCGGCGATATCGAGGCCGGCGCGCAGGCGAGTGTCAAACTCGCCCGTCTCGTAGCTGTATGTGAACAGAAAGAGTACTGAGACCAGGAGTACGATCCCGATCAGCAGCATGCGCTGCCCTAGGTTCTTTTCCCACATGAGTGGCTTCCCTTTGATTGTGAGGCAATGTGATCGCTGTTTAGTTCGTGGCGGTACGCGAGCCCGTCATGATGGGGTTCAGCGTGCGCCTGGATTATCGGGCGTTGAGGAGATGATAGCTTATACGCGCGGCGGACCGATAACCAGGATCGCCGTGCCGAGTGAGGGATCAGTCGGCGCGCTGCCCGCCTGGTACCAGGCCGTCCCCGTTGGCTCGCCCGCCAGCACCAGAATCTCGGTCAGGCGATGAGCTATCGGGTAACCAAACACCTTGCCTGGCACGGCTCGTGGCGGGCCTTCAACACGCGTCCCACACTCCGCCGCCGTCACATCTCGGCGTTCCAGCGGCAACACCGTGCCGCTCTCGCTCGGCGCCGGACGCCGCGGCGGTGCGGCAATGTCCGGCAGGAACGACACCAGTGTGGGCCGTGGCGGCTCGGCGGGTTCGTCGCCGGAAGACTGATCGTCTGTCCGAGGGTCGGCGGCTTGACGCGCATCCGGGTTCTCGGCCGGCGGTTCAAACCACGCGCATGCCTCCCCGTGGGCCGCCAATAGCAGCAGCAGGCCCAGACCCGAGGAGATTCGTAGAGTTATGTCCAGCAGTGCGCGCAGCATTCCGTTTATGGTAACGGCTGGGCAACAAGGCAACAAGGCAACGAGGCGGCGAGGTCACAGCCGCGCGGGGGCGGAATTGGATGTCAGGGGTCGAAGTTGATGCGTTCCTGTTCGGTTACCAGCGGACGCCGGCGCACCTGCGAGTGGATCGCGCCGATGTACTCGCCCAGCACGCCGAAGAAGAAGAGCTGCACGCCAGAGAAGAAGAATAATGCGACTATCAGCGTCGGGATGCCCGGTTCGGCGAATTTGCGGAAGAAGATCAGGTTGATCAGCAGATTCACGATGGCGTATGTGATGCTGAGAATCGACAGCAGCAGGCCGAAACCCAGGCAGAGCCGTAGCGGGATGTTCGTGAATGAGATCAGGCCGTTAAGCCCCTGATCAATCAGGCTGTAGAGGTTATTGCTGGTGATGCCGCGCTTGCGCGTCTGCCACGTGTACGCCACGCCCGTCGTCGAAAATCCGGCGTTGGCGATCATGCCGCGGATGTACGGGTAGTAGTCATCACAGCGGCGCAGGGCCTCCACCACGGCGCGATCGATGAGCTGGAACTCTCCGACGTCCTTGGGAATGTCGATGTTCGCAAAGCGGTTGACCATGCGATAGTAGGCTTTGCGGACGTTACGCATCAGGAAGGACTCTTGCCGCTGAGCACGAATGCCGCAGACCACCTTGTAGCCCGCTTCCCAGCGTTTGACGAATTCGACGATTACCTCGGGCGGGTCCTGAAGATCGCACGGCAGCATGACGACCACCGCGTCGCCGCCGGCGCTCATCAGGCCGTTGAAGATATTGGCGAAGGGGCCGAAATTACGGCTGTTGAGGATGACCTTGACGCGCGGATCGTGGTCGGCAATCTCGCGGAGAATCTCGGCGGTACGATCGGGTGAGGCGTTGTCACAAAAGATGTGCTCGTAATCGTAGTCGGGCAACTGCTCAGCGAAGAGGCGCTTGACCGTCTCGTAACACTCGCGAACCGTGTCCTCCTCGCGGAAGCAAGGCGTGTTGACCGAGATCAGCTTCCGTCTGGTTTCGTTCACAGGCGGTCTCTGGCGCTGGCCGGCGTGTGCCACGGCTCTGCTGGCCGTGCGCCGGGTTTGGATAACACGGCTCACAGAGCCGTGGCACGCGATGATGTTACCCCGTGAGCAGCTTGATCGCCATTTCGCAAAGATCGCCGCCGAGGTTGCGCAGGAACTCCTGGCCACCAATCTCGTGGCAGAGCTCGTCGGGGGCGGCCCAGCGGGTGAATTTCACCGCCATACCGGATTCAGCTAACGTCTCCGCGACGGCCGAGCCGAGTCCGCCGGTCTTACGGTGTTCCTCGACCGTGATAATCGCGCCGGTCTCGCGCGCGGCGGCGACAATGGCCGCGTCGTCGAGCGGCTTGAGCGTGTGCATACTGAGAACGCGCGCCCTAATGCCCTTCGCGGCAAGCGCCGCCGCCGTGTCAACGGTGGTCCGGAGCATACCGCCGGTGCTGATGAGTGTCAGGTCGGTGCCTTCGCGCACACGTATGGCTTTGCCGAGTTCGAAGGCCGGCACGTGTTCGTGAACAAGCGGCTCGCCGGCTTTGCCGAGACGCAGATACACAGGGCCGGCGGTCTCGACAGCGGCGCGGGTGGCCAGGCGCGCCTCGACCGGGTCGCCGGGGGCCAGCACCGTCATGCCGGGCAGAACGCGCATGATGGCCAGGTCTTCGATTCCGTGGTGCGTGTAACCCAGAGATCCATAGGCAAAGCCGCCACCGACCGCAACGACTTTGACGTTGGCGGCGTGATAGCAGACGTCGTTGCGAATCTGTTCGAGGCAACGGAAAGTCGGGAAATTCGCGATCGAGTAGGTGAAGGCGATCTTACCCGAGAGGGCCAGCCCGGCGGCGAGGCCCGTCATGTTCTGCTCGGCGACGCCGGCGTTGATATAGCGCTCGGGGAACTTCTCGGAGAACCGCTCCAGCACCGAGAATCCAAGGTCGCCGCACAGCAGCCAGATGCGCTCGTCCTCCGCGGCACACTCGCAGAGCGTTTCGATAAACGCGGTTCTCACGGCGTCGCTCCGAGCTCGGCCAGCGCCTTGGCGAAGTCGTCGCCTTTGGGCGTGCGATAGTGATAGAGCAGTTGGTTCTCCATATATGAGACGCCCTTGCCCTTGATGGTGTGGGCAATAATCGCCGTCGGTTTGCCGGTCTCGCGCGGCAGCCCGGTGAGCACGCTTGACAACGCCGCGACGTCGTGGCCGTCCACCTCGTGCGCAGACCAGCCAAAGCTGCGCCACTTGTCGGCGAGGGGTTCGAGGTCGAGCACGTCCTTGACGGTGCCGAAGCTCTGGATCTTGTTGTAATCGATGATGGCCGTGAGGTTATCGAGTTGGTGGTGACCGGCGAAGAGCGCCGCCTCCCACGTGGAGCCTTCATCACACTCGCCGTCGCTCAGCAGGGCAAACGCACGCTGATCCTGCTTGTCGGCCCGGGCTGCCAGGGCGATGCCACAGGCTACGGAGAGGCCGTGCCCGAGCGAGCCCGAGGAGAACTCCACGCCCGGCACACCGTGACTGGTGACATGGCCGGCCAGCTTGGCGCCGTCCTGGCTGTAAGACTCGAGCCACTTCTCGGGGAAAAAGCCGCGCAGCGCCAAGGCGGCGAAGTAGGCCGCGGCGCCGTGTCCTTTGCTGATGATGAAGCGGTCGCGCTGCGGCTGGTCAGGGTTTCGCGGATCGATGCGCAGCACGTTGAAGTACATCACCGCGAGTATGTCGGCCATTGAGAGCGAGGTGCCGATGTGCGGCGCGCCGGCCCGGTTGACCATCCGGATCGCGTGGACGCGGATTCGCCGGGCGATTTCGGCAAGATCGGTGTTGGCGTTGTGACGCGCGTCTGTCATCGAATCCTGTCACATCCCCGAGCAGTCAGCAGCGGCCGGACGCTGCGGCTGGGTTCTCTACGACGCCATGCGCTGTTCGAGCATCTCACGCACGCCGGCGTGCTTATCCGGCTGCATGAAGAAGAAATTCGTCTGCTCACAATCGTCGTCCATCTTGGTGTACTCGACGAAGCGGCCGTTCTCATACGACCAGCAGGCGTAGTCGAGCGAGCGCAGCAGGTCGATAATGTCGTTCGGATGATAGTCATACGCCGCCGCCCACTTGCGCAGCATCTCGAGCATCAGGATCGGCCGATGCCGCTTGAGCGTTTCAAGCCCGCCGCGCAGCACGAGCAGCTCGGCCCCTTCGACATCGCACTTGACCAGATCGATCCGGCTGAAGGGGTGTTCGGCGGCATAGTCGTCGAGACGCACCATGCGGACCTGAACATGCTTGTTTTCCTCGTTGGGAAAGAGCGGCCGCGCCGAGGCGGCCACGCTGCCGTGAAATGCCGGCACATAAAAGGCCAGGCTGCCGTCGCGATCCCCGAGGGCCACGTTGATCGTGCTGACCGTCTCCTCCAGGTCATTGACCGCCACGTTCGCGCACAACTCGCCATAGGTGCTCGGCACGGGTTCAAACGCGAGGATCTTGCCACTGCGCGGCGCGACCGCGCGCGCCATGTGCAAGGCCATGTAGCCGGCGTTGGCGCCGATGTCGAGGATTAACTGAGCGCCGGCGGCGAGGCTCTCCAGCAAGCGGCGTTCGGTCGGCTCATAGCTGCCGTTGTTGACCGTTACGCTGGGAACGCTGCGGGTGTCGTCGGGCCGCCAGTACATGCGCACGCCCGAGCCGAACACGACGAAAACTCCGCTGGCGCGGATTTCGATCCGGTCGAGATCAGGGCTTTGAATCAACCGCGCATAGTCCTGGAGCGTGCGATGGTGCTGCTGCATCGCCTTCCAATAGTCGTCACGCGGCAGCGCGCCGGACCGGAAGGACTCGACAAGTTCCGTGATGGGTTTGGGCACCATCCGTTGCTCCGATTGCGGCTTATTCGTAGCGTCGCTCACCGGCGGTGCCACGCGATCGTGCGCGCCAGCCCGTCCTCAAGTGCGACCAGCGGATTATAGCCGAGCAGCGTTCTTATCTTGGTCAGATCCGGACAAGCTCTGTCCGGGGCACCCTTGATCGTCTCGGCGCCGGGAGCCTGACTCACCTTCACCGGCTCGGTCTGGCCGAAAAGCCTGGCGATGATCGTAGCGAGCTCGAGCACGGTTGTCTCGGGCTTGTCGACGCCGACGTTGAACGCCTGGCCATCGTGATCGCTCAGCAACACCAGAAGAAAACCCACTATCGCGTCGGACACATAGCCGTATGTGCGCGTCGCCGTGCCGGCGCTCATCAGTTCCAGCGGTTTGCCGGCGAGCCCCATACTGATCAGGGCGGCGATGATGCGCCCGTCATCGATGCGCAGGCCGGGGCCATGAACGTGAAACGGGCGGACCATCTTGGCCGGAACGCTGTACTGTTCGTGATACGCCACGCAGTAGCTCTCGCCAAGTCGCTTGGCTTCGGCATAGCAGGCGCGTTTTCCGGTGCAATCGACGCGGCCGACGTATGTCTCGGGGGTAGGAATCGCGTCGGGGTCGGGCGTGCCGTAGATTTCACTGCTGCTGAAGTACAGAAAACTCTCACAGGCGTCCGCGCGGGCCAGCTCGAGCAGATTCCGCGTTCCCAGCGTGTTGGCATCTATGCAGCCGACCGGGTCCTTGCGGAAGAACTTCGGCGAGGCCGGCGAAGCCGCGTGGACAATCATGTGCGGCTGCCGGTCGAGCGTGATCGGGTCACATACGTCCTGAACCATCACCGTGATATCAGAGCGATCTCGCAGATGGCCCAGGCGCGCCGTGATCGCATCCGCGGAGCGTTCCAGCAGAATCTGCCGGCAGGGTTGGTCAAGCAGGCCGGCGTCGTTGAGATACGCGAGCGTATCAACGATGTACGCCGGCAAAAAACCGCTGGCCCCGGTGATCAGCACGGTTTTGCCGGAAAGGCGTTGGCGCGCCGCCCGCAGCGCGTCGGCAATCGGCGGCAGATCGTCTCGGACAATCGGTGGATAGCTGTTCAGGTCGGCGGCGCTCATTTGTTGTCCCGTACGAAATCGTGGATGCAATCGATGACGTACTGAATCATCGGTTCGCTCAACCCCGGATAGACGCCGATCCAGAACACCCGGTTCATCACGAAATCAGAGTTCGCCAGATCTCCGACGACACGATGGCTGACATTGGCGTACGCCGGCTGGCGCGTCAGGTTTCCGCCAAACAGCAGCCGCGTACCGACCTTGCATTCGTTCAGATGCCTGACCAGCGCATCGCGCGCGAAGGGCGCCTCGGGACGCACCGCCAACGGGAAGCCGAACCAGCTCGGGTCGGACTTCGGCGTCGCTTCGGGCAGGACAAGCAGTTCCGCCAGGTCGCTCAATCCGTCGCGCAGCAACCCGAAATTGCGCTTGCGGGCCGCGATGAAGCCCGGCAATTTCTTGAGCTGTGCCACGCCGACAGCGGCCTGCATATCGGTGGCTTTGAGGTTGTAACCGATGTGTGAATACGTGTACTTGTGGTCATAGCCTTCCGGCAGGCTGCCGAGTTGCCAATCAAAGCGGCGGCCGCAGGTGTTGTCCTTGCCGGGCTCGCACCAGCAATCACGGCCCCAGTCGCGGAACGACTCGACCAGGCGGCGCAGCTTGCCGGTGTCGGTTACAACCGCGCCACCTTCGCCCATCGTAATGTGGTGAGCCGGGTAAAAGCTGACCGTTGCCAGGTCGCCGAACGCGCCGGCCGGCCGGCCATCGTAAGTCGCGCCCAGCGCGTCGCAGCAATCCTCAATCAACCACAACCCGTGCTTCTGACAGAAGGCCGTAACCGCCGCCAGATCGAACGGGTTGCCCAGGGTGTGGGCGAGAGCCACCGCCCGGGTGCGCTCACTGCGCGCGTCTTCCAGCATGTTTGCGTCGACGTTATAGGTTGGCACAGTCACATCGACGAATACCGGCACGCAGCCGGCCTGGATGATCGGGTTGACAGTCGTCGGGAAGCCGGCGGCAACGGTGATGACCTCGTCGCCGGGCTTGATCGCGCGGTCGGCGAGCGTGGGCGATGTGAGGGCGCACAGGGCGACGAGATTCGCCGACGAACCGGAGTTCACCAATGTGGCGAAGCGCACGCCGAACTGCTGCGCCAATTGCCGCTCAAACTCCTTGGCATACCGGCCGGCGGTCAGCCAGAAGTCCAGCGAGGCGTCGATGAGATGAGACAGATCCTCGGCGTCAAACACGCGCCCGGCAACCGGCACGGGCGTTTCGCCCGCGACAAACTCGGGCGGCGCAAAGGCCTCGTCGTGGTATTCGTCAACCAGCGACAGAATACGCTGGCGTAACTTGTCGGCACGGTCACTCATCGGCGATTGATGCCCGGTTCAGTGAAACTCATTGTGTGCCACGGCTCTATGAGCCGTGTTCTCCCGGCGGTGCGTCCTCACGGCTCACAGAGCCGTGGCACACCGCACACTCTATTGGACGGGAAACTAGAGCCGTCCCGCCGGCGGCTGAGGCTCGGCGTTCTCATACGCTTCGATATCGGCTTCGCAGGCCGGCAATGTGTTGGCTTTCCCTTCGAGATAGTACTGACGATACCAGCCGGCCGTGCGGCGAATTGTCTCGTCGAGGTTCCAGCGCGGCTGCCAACCCAGCGTCCAGAGAGCCTTGTCGATCGCCAGGCGGAGCACATTCGCCTCGTGCGGCTGGCGCGGATCATGAACATCTTCCCAACTGCCCGTGCCCCAGGTGGCGATGAAACGGTCGAGCAAATCACCCACCGCGATATCATCGCCGGGCAGCGGGCCGAAATTCCACGCATCGCACCAGCGCGGGTCATCGTCGGCGTGCATCCTGGCCGCCAGCATCAGGTAGCCGCTCAGCGGCTCGAGAACATGTTGCCACGGGCGCACCGCTTGCGGATTGCGCACGGGGACCGGCACGGCGGCGCTCAGACTGCGCGCGGTGTCGGCCACGATGCGATCCTTGGCCCAGTCACCGCCGCCGATGACATTGCCCGCGCGAGCCGTTGCCAGCTTGATGCCGTGCTGCCCGACGTGGCTCGGATCGAAGAAAGAGCGGCGATAGGCGGCGGCGAGAATCTCCGTGGCGCCTTTGCTGGCGCTGTACGGATCATGTCCGCCCAGCGCGTCACCTTCGCGGTAGCCCCAGACCTGTTCACGGTTTTCATAGCACTTATCGCTGGTTACGACCACGACCACGCAGGGTTTGCCGCGCGCGCGGACCGCATCGAGCAGACCCGCCGTGCCGAGCAGGTTGACATCGAACGTCTCGCGCGGCGCTGCGTAACTCTCGCGCACGATCGCCTGGGCCGCCAGATGAAATACAAACTCCGGATCGGCGTCGCGGACGGCGGTGTCCAGGCGAGCGGCGTCGCGCACATCCGCCTCATGGTGTGCCGCCAACAGATCACGCACACCCGCCAGCTCGAAATTGCTCGGGTCCGTTACCGGCGCGAGGGCATAGCCCGTCACGCGCGCGCCCATGCGCGCGAGCCAGATCGCCAGCCATGAACCCTTGAAGCCGGTATGGCCGGTGATGAAGACGGAGCGGCCCTTGAATGTGCTCTCAAGCGCCGTGGTCATTCCCATACCTTCCAGGGAACCTGCCCCGACTCCCACATCTCGTTGAGGGCCTTGTATTCGCGGTAGGTATCCATGGTGTAGAAGCAACCCTCGTGGCGAAAGGCCATGAGCTGATCATCGCCGGCCAGTTGCTCGAGCGGCTCACGCTCCAGGATGCAATCGTCATCTCCGAGATAGTCAAAGACCTGGCGATTGAAGACGAAGAAGCCGGCATTTACCCAATCATCAAGCACGGGCTTCTCGTGAAAGTGCTCGACGCGGCCGGCCCCGTCGAGCTTGAGAATGCCAAAGCGCGAGCGCGGTTTCATGGTTGTCAGCGTGGCGATGCGGCCATGGTTCTTGTGAAAAGCGACCAGCTCTCCGATATCCACGTCGGCCAACCCGTCGCCGTAAGTACAGAGGAACGTCTCGTTGTCGATATAGCGCTGAATGCGCTTGATGCGGCCGCCGGTCATGGTGTTCTGGCCGGTGTCGGCCAATGTGACGTCGAAGTCCTGCTCGGTGTGCGTGCCGTGATGAGTGATTCCGGTGCGGTCGCCGAGGCGGATGGTGAAATCACTGCTCATCGCCTCGTAGTTCAGGAAATACTCCTTGATCATGTCGCCGCGATACCCGAGGCACAGCACGAAGTGCCGGTGGTTGAAGTGGGCATAGTTCTTCATGATATGCCACAGCACCGGCCGGGGGCCGATGTGCACCAGGGGTTTGGGGCGGAACTCGGTTTCCTCGCGCATGCGAGTACCGAGGCCACCGCACAGAATGACGACTTTCATCGCTTGACTCTCCGCCGCGCGCATGGCTGCCGACTGTTGATTGGTGGCACGTGTATGGCCTTTGAGCAGCCCGCCGGCTTGCCAGCGACTATAGCGGCGCCGGCGCGCGGCTTCAAGGTGAGCCGTCGGGCGGAGGATGCCGGGCCGCACGGAAGGCTTGCCGGACGGCGGCCGGTTCTCTTCAGACGTGCCGGCAAACGACCGATATGTCTTCACAGTCTGATATGGGCGCGGCGACTGCCGGGCTGACCGTCGCGGCCCCGCCCACCGGATTTTGTTTGGCACGTCGGCACGGGTATTCGCACATTTAGTCTGAGCCGATTCCACCACAGCGTGCTCGCCATCGCGAGGCGTACGGGATTGAAGTATGGCCAGTGGTTATCGACACAGTGATCTGACGCTGACCGGCGTCCGGTCCAAGCGTCTTGGGCGTCTGACAGCTTCACCGATGTTTGCGGCGTGCGGCGCGCTGGCCGGCTCGTTGCATGATCGGTATCTGCGCTGGCTGACACGCAGCCGGCGTATATTCGCCGGACTTGCGCTGGTTTGGCTGTTCAATATCCTGGATCTTCGTTTCACATTGCTCGAGTGCTTCAGCAGTCACTTCGTTGAGCTCAATCCGGTAGCCGCGTGGTTCCTGGGGGGTTCGATCGGCGGGGTGGTGGCCTACAAATTCGCGCTGGTGGGCCTGGGGACGACCATCATGCTGTGCCTGCGAAAGCACCCGGTTGCGGAACTTGGTACGTGGCTCTTGCTCGGGCTCTACGTGTGCGTGATCGTGCGCTGGAGCGTTTACTTCGAGTTTGCCACCGGCCACGGCCCAGCAACCTTCCCGCCGATCTCACCCTGACACACACCCGGCCGCGCTGCGCAACGATTGCGAATGCGCCGCCCGCTTGCACCCTTCGCGCCGCGGGCGCGCGACGGCCTGGCCACACTCAATCCGCGTGACCGGTCTGTCGGGGACGGCAAATACGCGCCAATCCAGTATCATGGCCTTCCATTAAAGACGCTCGGCGCCCGTAACGACTTCCTGAGACCGAGACATGCCGACCCGTATCCGACGTCTGGCATGTACTGCGTGGTCTTGCAGCAGGCGAGCCCGGGAAGCACCGCCGAGAGCGAGTGAGCCATATGTCGACCGACGATACGTCCGCTTTAACGCCGAGCCCGCGACAGATCACGGTGCGGACCATCATCCGCTGGAGCGCTGTAGGCGCGGCGGCGGCCGGGTGGTTGCTCAGCCTGACGGCCTTTCAGATCAGCATGAGCGGCAAAGCCGTCGGGCCGCTGGCCGAGATGCTGTGCGGTAGCGAAGCGGATGCGGACGCCGTGTTTGACTGTACGTCCGTGCTGCACTCGGAGCGAGCCTTTGCGGGGCGCTCGAGCGCCGGCGCGCAGCCGCGCGCCGGCATTTCCTGGGGCGCACTGGGAATGATGTACTTCTCGTTCATCGGAATCTGGTATGCGTTTGTTGGGTTGCCCACCTGGAGACGGCGCTGGTGGCACCTGGTGATGCTGGTATTGATCGGCTATGGCGCGTACGAGTCAATCGGGTTGATCATCGTCATGGCGACCGAGCTGCGCCGCTGGTGCGGGCTGTGTCTGGCCACGCATGTGCTCAACGGCCTGTTACTGGTGGTTACCGTGGCGAGCTGGCCGCGGCGCAAGTTTGATCCCACACCGCCGCACCCATCTCATCCGCTGGTGGGCGCGACGCTTACCGCGTGCGGGCTGGCGGCGTTGCTGATAATCGTGGTCGGCCAGTTCGGTATGGCCGTCGCCGCGCAGAAGCGCTTTGAGCAGGCCTATCGCGCGGTGATCGATGACCCGGCGTATGCTCGCTGGAGCTTCACGCAACAGCCGGTCCGGGACATTCCGGTAGGCGAGGACGATCCGCTGTACGGCAGTCCCGATGCGCCGCACACGCTCGTGGTGTTCAGCGATTTCAATTGCCCGGCCTGCAAGCTGGCCAATGACAAGATCAGCGCCATGCAGGAGCTATACGCCGGCCGTTTTCGCTTGACCCACCGCCTCTATCCGCAGGACCCGGCGTGCAATGAGCGTTACCGGGAAAGCGGCGGGCACCCGTGGTCCTGCCAGGCGGCCCGTGCGGCGCGTGCGGCCCTGATCGTTGGTGGGGCCCAGGCCTATTCCCAAATGCGCGCGCTGCTGTTCGAGCGCCAGCACGATATCGAGCTCGACCGTTTTGCCGACTGGGCCGTCGAGCTCGGGCTCGATCGCGACAAGTTCATAGCCGCGATGAACTCACCAGAGGCAAGCGACCACGTCGCGCGGCACGTGGCGCTGGGCAACCAGCTTGAACTCAAAGGTGTGCCCGCGCTGTACCTCGACGGCCGGCACTTCGAGCACTGGCGCAATGACGAGGCCTGGAAAGGCCTGCTGGCAATCAAAGACTAGGGCTCGGTCTCCGCGATTTCCGCAACGGGGTGCTGTCGGTGCGGTCAGGGCCGCCTGTTATAATTCCCACATGGTTGAACTCCGTTGTGTCTGCCTCGATCTGAAATTCGCGGATTTGCTGCGGATCGCGCGCCAGCGCGGTATCACCTGCGCCCAGGAGCTATCCGTAATCACCGGCTGTGGGAGCAAGTGCGGGGCCTGTTTGCCGTTGATTGATGATCTGCTGAGGACGGGCAAGGTACACATCTCCGGCGTGGAGTTCCCGTTTCCGGAGCCAACCGATGCACCCGATTCATCCGACGATTGAGGTTGCCGGCTACGAGGTGCCCGCCTTGGGCCAGTAAGTGTCCCGCGCCGGAACCGAAACGATGCGGAAATCCGGCAGGACCAGCGCTGTCAACCGGCCGCCGCGCACACAACCCGTATCGATGGCGTAGACTCGGCCGTCGCGGATGAGCGGTTGATTGTCGCACTGATAGTCGTGGTGACCGACCACCACCGGTACGGCGCCATCGTACAACTCATACCACGGGCGTTTGTATTGGGCCTTCAACTCGGCCTCGGCGTGCGGCTGCCCCAACAGAACATCCTCGCGCTGGTCACGCAGCGTTACTTGGGGTTCAAACGCGCCGTGCAGCACGATCGCCTGCGGCAATTCGATGCAGAGCGGCAGTGCGGCCATGAAGCCCAGCCACCGCTCATAGCGCGAACCGAGTTGATCCCGGGTGAGCTGGTAGGCGCGCGTGGGGGCGAAACGTCCGCCGGGAATCAGTGCGTGGTTGTGTTCGACGTTGCCCCTGACAGAACGAAACGAGGGGCTGTCGCGAAAGAGGCGAAGCACAGCCTCGTTGTCCGGGCCGCGGTTGACCAGGTCGCCGGTGGCGATGATCTCATCGTCGGCGGTGGGCGCAACCGCACTCAGCAGGTCGCGCAGTTCGTCGATACAACCGTGAATATCGCCGATGATGATCTGTCGCTTCATATACGGCTAGAATACAGTCTTGCCGAAGGTAATCCATGCATGCGGGAGACTCTCATGGGTCGCGATCTGACCGACAAGGTTGTTGTGATCACCGGGGCCGGCAGCGGAATCGGGGCCGCGACGGCACGCGCTTGCGCTGAATCCGGCATGCACGTGGTTCTGAATGGTCGGCGCGAGGAGACCCTGGCACAAGTCGCCGCCGCCGTACGCGCGCGCGGCCGCAACGCCGAACTGGTGTGCGGCGACGTGGCCGAGCGTGGCATGACGGCGCGCATGCTGGATGCGGCCGAGCGGCGATTCGGCCGGTTCGACGTGGTGTATGCCAACGCCGGCTACGGTTTCAAGACGCCGACGCACGAACTGGACGAAGCCGGGCTGCGCCGTATTTTCGAGGTGAATTTCTTCGCCGGCGTCGAGCTGCTCGCTGAAGCGGCCCGGCGTCTGATAGCCGATGGACGCCATGGGCACCTGCTGATGTGTTCAAGTTGCGTGGCGCGGTTCACGCTGCCGGCGTTCGGGGCCTACTCCGCGACCAAGGCCGCCCAGCATCACATATGCCGGTCGATGCGCATGGACCTCAGGCGGCACGGCATTCACGTATCCTCGGTTCACCCGGTGAGCACTCGGACCGAGTTCTTCGAGCGCGCGGCGGAGGCCAGTGCCGGCGTTGCGAACGCGTCCGAACTGGGCGGTCCGGCGTGGATGTTTCAACGACCCGAGCGTGTGGCGCGCGCGATAGTGAGCTGTCTGCGCCGCCCGCGACCGGAGGTCTGGACCAGCTTCAGCGTGCGTGTCGCCGCGGGAATCATGACAGTCTTTCCGCGCGCGATGGACCTGCTGCGGCGAGTCGGTTGACCGCTTTCTGCAATTCGGCGGTAGTGGCCGGTGGGGCGTGGGCGGAAGAATCCGTTGTAATGACTTCGGTCACAGGCCCAATACAACGGGCACGCTCCCGGTCGCGCAATCCTCTCAAGAGCGGTGGCACGCCGGAGCGTTTCTTAAGAAGCGCTAAAACGACAGGAGGCAGTGCCAGATAAACATGTGCGCAAGCGCATCGATGTCCTCCCAGACGCGTTGCACCAACTCCGCATCCCCGGATATCGCCGCCAACTCGGCACGCTTCTGCTCCCAGGGAATACACACGCCCGGCGGCACATCCCGGGCGCCCCGCGCCGGCCAGGTGGCGGCACCAGGCGCCGGTGACCGGGCCGCCGTATCCGCCGCGGCACCGGGGATTGTTGCAGCGCCGGTTGAGGAAGTTGAGTACGTGCCGTAGTCGCGCGTGAATTCGGTCATCGCGCGCACGTTCTCCTCGCGCGCATCATTCTGGATGATGGCGCTGGCGTCCATGACAAAGCCGCCGTCGCGCGCCACACCATCAATAACCTGCTTGCAGCGGGCCCGCACCTGGTCCGGCGTTCCATAGCTCAGCAAGGTGTTCGGAACGCCGCCGCTCAGGCAGAACTTGTGCCCCAGCTTGCGATGCGTCTCGAAGATATCGCCGCGATCCACGTGATAGACAATGCAACCGTCCGGCAGCTCGGCAAACCGTTGCAGATGGTGTCCCCAGTCACCTTCGGCGTAGAAGAGCGTCTGATGACCGCGGCTCCACAGCTCCTCGATGATAGGTCTCAACGTCGGCCAGTAGTGTGATTCAAACTGCTCGGGGCGCACGAACGGCACGCAGCCGCGGTGCATCCAGAAGCCTACCGGGACACGCTTGTCCGGATCGGCACCGGAAAGCGCCACGTGCAGCAGATGGGGCATCAGCGCCTCGCACGCGGCCAGCACTTTCCGCGGCTGGCGGACCATGTCCTTCGTCAGACCCACATACCCGCGCAACTTGTCGGCGATGATGTCAAACGGGGCCTTCAGGATTCCCGCGATGGCTGAAACGGTGCCACATTCCGTGCGCAGACGCTCGTTCTGCGGGCCAAACGCATTGAAGTAGCTCAGCATCGCCAGCCCCCCCTTGAGCAGCGACAGGTTGTGGCGCCGTGTGACCGGCGCGCCGGGCACAGCGACATCCGTCGACACGCGCGGCAGCCATACGTCGAGCAGGAAACCCGTTGGATCGTCGATCAGCGCGTCGTATTCGTCGTCGCGCATGAACGCTTCGTGCTCGGCGGGCTCGCGGTACTGGAAGCCAACATCGGGCGGCACGTCGATTCCAGGCACGCCGTAATACTTCAGCCCAATCGCCTGCGTCAGCCCGGTCCAGACGTAGACCATGTTGCTGACAACCGCGTCCCAGTCAAAATCGGCGGCACACCGGCGAACAGCCGCAAACGCCTTTTCATAATCGTGGGTCACGTCCTGGCATGTATAGCCGGCGTACCGGGCGGCGAACTCGGCCACAAACGGGCGAATCGGCACGCAATCGGGCTTGTCGTTCCGCAGTGCGGTCACGTACCTGTTGAGGCGCGCCAGATAACGCTCCTCGTTCGCGGGCGCGTGGCTCGGCGGTGTGTCGGACATATTCCAGCACCCTGCGCTTGGCACACTAGAGTCGACCGGCAATCCGCCCTTGAGGCTAAACGGCCGGGTGCTGCGCTGCAAGAGTCAGCCCCGGCCGCCCCGCGCAGCTCGGGGCGTGAGACTTCAAATGCGGCGTCGCTGTTCGGCGTTTTGCCCGCGCCCGGCATCCGCCGTAGGATGTGCGTTTATGGAGGCCGTTGCAAAGCCCTGCGCCGACGGCACCGTGAAGTCGTCGCCGCGTGCGCCACAAACACGGGAGATCAAATCAATGCTTCACAGAACCGGGTGTGCCATCCTGGTGGCGCTTGTCGCCGCCACAATGATCGGCGTGTCGCCGGCCGACGACAACCAGGACATCGATGGCGGCGTGTACTGTGGTATCGATGTGCTCGCGCGCGACGACTTTGCGGCACTTCGCGGGCGCAAGGTCGGGCTGATCACCAACCACACCGGCCTGGATCGCCGCGGCCGGTCAACACTATCGCTGATGCACGAATCCCCAAACGTCAACCTGGTGGCCCTCTTCGCTCCGGAACACGGCATCCGCGGCACGTTTGACGAGCTCGTGCCCGACTCGACCGATCAGAAGACCGGACTGCGGGTTTTCAGCCTGTACGGCGAGACACGACGGCCCACCGCCGAGATGCTGGAGGGTGTCGATGTAATCGTCTTCGATATCCAGGACATCGGCACACGCTTCTACACGTACATAGCCACCATGGGGATGGCGATGGAGGCCGCCGCCGCGCACGATATCAGCTTCGTTGTCCTCGATCGGCCCAATCCCATCACCGGCGTGCGGGTGTTTGGTCCGCTAAGCGACCGAGACGGCAAGTTCACCGCGTATCACCGCATCCCACTTGTCCACGGGATGACCGCCGGCGAACTGGCTCAGATGTTCAACGCCGAAAGGAAGATCGGTGTCGACCTCGACGTTATCCAGATGGAGGGTTGGCGGCGCAGCATGTGGCTCGACGAAACACTGCTCACCTGGGTCGACCCGTCACCCAATATGCGCTCGCTGACCCAGGCGACCGTGTATCCCGCCATCGGGCTGATCGAGGCCTGTGATGTGTCCGTCGGGCGCGGGACCGACACGCCGTTCGAGAGATTCGGCGCCCCGTGGATTGACGGCCGCAAACTGGCGGCCCGGCTGAACGGGCTGGGGCTGGCGGGGATTCGCTTTCTTCCCTACCGGTTCGTGCCTGAATCGAGCAAGCACAAGGGCGTCGAATGTGGCGGCGTGCAGATCGTGCTGACGGATCGCGACGCGTTCGACCCACTCGAAACCGGGCTGTCAATCACGCGCGAACTCAAGGATCTATTCGGCGACTCATTCGATGTCGACCACGTTGACCGCCTGCTGTTCAACAAGAAAGTCCTCGGCCAGGTCAAGACCTCAAGCGGCGCCACGCCGTACACCGCGCTGTGGTCGGAAGAGCTGAAGACATTCATGAAACAGCGGGAGAAATACTTGCTGTACGATTAGTGTCGTTTCCAGTCAGGCTGTTTCGCGCGTATGGCACTGGAGCGGCCTGCGCCTCGCAGGCCGTCGGCGCGAGACGACGCTTCTGACGCTCGGCGGCCGGCGAGGCGCCGGCCGTTACACGTTACGCTGAAGCGCAGCGTGATACACAAAACACCACCAGCGGAAACGGCCGTTGTCGCGGCCGCGGCGCGTAATCCGCGCGGGTCTGCGCCTTGTGACGATCAATCAGTCTGCGCTGCGCTCAGCGGATCGCGCCACACTCTGCAGACAGGTTGCCCGCTGCGCTCAAAGCCGGTCGGCACATGGCCGCCCTCGACGGCGTAAATCCGGCGGCCATCGGCGTGGATGTGCGCATACAACGGCGCCGTCGCGGAAGGTGGCGAATCGAGCTCGGCCGGCAGGGCAAAAAAGATCGGACGCCGACCAGCGTCGGTATCCACCGGCCGCGCTTCAAGTGTGCCGGGGCGCTGGCCCGAGGACTCTTCGTAAACAGCAACACTATCCGGGATCGGGCGATCCAGAGCGAAAAACGCCGGCATGCGGGCAGGGCGTGCGTCATCCCCGGTATCAACGCCCGTGCTTACGCCCTCGTCGCTCGTGTACACGGCCACGGGCAAAACTGTGCGCGGGTCGGCGAGATCCAGCCGATACATGATCTGGTTATAGTCGTAGCGCGGCGTCTTGACGGGGTTGCCGGAAAACGTGCTCGTGTATGTTCCCTCGAAATAGATCACGCGGCCGTCGTCTTCATCAAACATCGGGTGTTGCTTCGGGTTGTAAAAGCTGTAGCGCTCGTGCGTGACGATCTTGCACGCAAAACGCCACGGCCCCAACGGCGTATCCGCCTCGGCCAGCCAGATCTCTCCGAGCATTGAGGTCCCGAATATCTCGGACGCTATCATCACCCAACGACGGCGATGCGCATTCCAGTACACCGAGCCGCCGTGTACGATCACCGGCTTGCCGGTCTGGATATCGTGAAGCCGGAACCGTGCCTCGCGCAGGTCCATCCGGCCGCTTTTGATCAAGTCCTCCTGCACGCGTGGAATCAAGGGTGGGGCGTCGCGCTTCCATGCCCAGCGGAGCGCGCCATCCGCGTCACGGTCGAGCCCCGGTTCTTCGACACTGCTTCCGGGCCGCAGGCATGTGAAGCACTCGTAGTTCAACAGGTCGGCCAGCTTGTCGGGGTCGGCGGGCACGCGAATCACCGGAAACGGCCGCGTGTAGTAGATGTGGCGCACCCCGTCAACATCGTGAAGGAACGTGTGGCCACCCGGGCTTATTGGTGCCTTGAGATCAAACTCGGCGATGCGCTTAAGCTGCTTGGCGTCGTCGTCAAACTCGAGCAGCCCGCGCCCGGTAGCCGTCATGTCGGCCCGGACCTTGGCATACGCCGCGAACATCCGCTCTGTACCATCGGCTCCGCGTAGCGTCACGAGCCCGTCGATCCACGTCGGTCCCGGACCCGGAATGGGCGCCATCTCGCGCGCAAAACCGCCTTCATCGACAAAGTACGTCAGGTCCACACCGGCATCCGGCGGCAGCCCGCCATCATCCGGCAGCCGCGATGTAGCGCCCGCCACCTGGAAGTTCCCCAGCGGATAGGCCGGGCGGCTCGTGTCGCCCCAGAACCAGTAGATGCCCCCGTGATAGACCGTGTTAACCACGCTGTCCTGCCCGAACACCAGTCCGTTCAACACCGGCCGCTCGGTCGGAACCGGCCGCCCCAGCAGCACGCTGTCACGGTAAACCGCCCCGCCCGTTACGCGATAGATGCGCTCGGCGATATTCAGACGCTTGATCTTGATCGTGGCCTCACCGCCGGGCGATATCTTGAGCCGCACGCCGCGATATCCGAATCCATCCGCCGGGTACTCGTACCCGTGGGCGGAGATTGAGAAATGGACCTCCTGGTCCATGAGTCCCGGCTCGTGAAACGCGATGAATCCGGCGGAGTCTGTGTAGTAGCACACGCTATTGACGGTGCGCAGCTCAACCAAGGGCACGCCCCGGCCGGTTTGTTCGTCAATTACGCGGATGCGGAAATAGTCGGCGGCGGCGACAGGTCCTGTCTGAAGCGCCAGCAACGCGACCGGTACCGTAAGCCAGGGCAGCATGGCTATCCTCCCTGCTCGCCAACCCGGGTGTTCAATTGCACGGCTTTCAGCGTACCCGCGACCGCCGCGCCCCGCCATCAGGCAAGAATGGGCTCGATAACGCTCGTTGTGCCTCAGGCCGCCAGATCCACAGAGACCGGCGTGGCATAAAAACACCCCGCGGCGTGGCCAAGCTTCGTTGGCCACGCCGCGGGGGCGGGAAGAGGAGGAGTTACAGGAGGTTTTAACAAGTCGCTGTGTGTTTCACCCGTACATACGGGGGCGGCGGATCGCGGTTCGCGCCGAAATCGAATTTTCCGGAAAGCGGGGCGACGGCCCCGGGGCAGAGACCCGATCCGAGCACGAGTGTCCGGAAACAGCGCTCGCCAAGGGCGGCGTGTGGGTGTATACTCATGATCAGTTGCACTGGCGGCGCGGCTGCGAGCCGGTGTGCAGCGGGGAACGTGAAACACATGACGCGATGGCATGCTTCGGCGCCGCTGAGGTTTTGTGCCAATGCCATCAGCCAGCCGGTAAGGCCCGGCTGTGGAGGATTGTACTCACGACCCCAGTAGCGCCGGTCCTGTCAGACGGCTTATCTGGACGCACACAGTGGCGCACGCTAGGATTTTCCGCTCGTCGCGCGGGTGGCGAGTGTTTACGGCCTAGGGCGGCACAGTAGTTCGCCGGCTGGCTCGTTGATGATGGTAGCACCGTGGATTCGTCCGATATGCCGTGACGTCTCCCGGCCGGGGGTGGATACCGAGGTGTTTCGGGCAATGTGTCACGCGTAGCGCGCGGCGGAGCCACGCTTCTGGGAGGAAGGATGATTCAGACAGTCCATAACCTGCACAACCACACGCCGTTCTCAGATGGTGCCTATTCCATTGACGAGATCATCGAGGCCCACCTGGAACTCGAGTTGCCCGTGCACGGCGTGGGGATAACCGATCACCTGTTCTGCACCCCCTCCTCGCGCGAGGTAAAGTCCGAGCGCGACTTCGAGCGGATGTTTGGTGCTGAGCGGCGTACCTACGTGGAGCAGGTGCGCGCGGCGCGCAAAAGATGGGCCGGTCGGATGGACGTGTTCTGCGGAGCCGAAATCAACTGGCCGCTCAACAAGAACATGCTGCCCACCATCTGCCGGATGCTGGACGGCGTGGACTACGTGTTCTTCGAGTTTGTTGACTGGGCGGGTTTGACAACATTGGCCAACCAGGCCCGGCGATTCCCCTGCCCGGTCGGACTGGCCCACGCCGAGATTGCCACGCAGTTCCCGAATACGTCGATGGACCAGGTGGTGCGCACGTTGTCCAACGCGCGGATCTTCTACGAGATCAACTCAAAGCTGCTGCCGCTGAGCAAGGACGACCCCTGGTTCAAAATAGTCCCGAACCACAAGCTGCGCGTCTGCATCGGCACGGATACGCACGACGACCTGCGCTGTCTAAACGCGATTCATCAAATCGCCGAGTATATCGATGAAATGGGGCTCGATGAGAAGCTCTTCCTGCCGGTCGTCCGCGAGGTTGCGGAGGTAGCTAAGTAAACGCCGTCGGGCGGCACAACCGCGGGCTTATGATCTGCCGTAGTGTTTCAGCTTCCACGTGCGGCGGGCTTCGCGTTTGTGCCGCTTGCGCTGAATCAGGGCCTCCAGTTCACGCCAGAGTCCGCGCCAGGCATCGATGTTTCCGCCATACGTATAGCAATACGCCTTCAGAAAACGTCCCGAGTCGGTGCGCGTCAGCCCGGGCACGCTCAACAGGCTGACGTGCAGGCGTGACAAGGCCCTGAGACGCTGGCGGCGCGTCAACCGGCGAACCCGACGTACGCCGTCCATGTCAATCCAGAGCAGCTTCTGCCGCGGGTGCGGCGCGACCAGGATGTTACCGGCCTTGCAATCCAGATGCGCAAAGCCGCGCCGCTCAAACTGCCGGATGTGCCGAACCAGGGCTTCGCAGAGCGAGCGCTTGTGCCGGAACCAGTCGCCCGGCGCGAGGGCGCCGTGCTGTCGTGTGAGGTGTGCTTCGAGATCGCACGCACCGGGGAGCGCCTCGGTAAGCAGCACGCTGTCAAGGACCAACGGGCCGATGCGTTTTTCGAGCACGGCGAGCGGGCGCGCGGCGGCTTGATCACGGTGCAGCAGTGCATTGCCGATGCGCCAACCGCGCATACTGCGCGATGGCGGCAGCAACATGCGCAGCCGGCGCCACCAGTCGCGCGCCAACGGGCGTTTGATGATCACCGGTAGGCTCGTCTGTCTGTCAACGACCAATACAGCGCGGCGCACCTGCGCCGAGTGCGAGTTCTTGCAGTCCTCGGCGCCATCCGCCGTGAACCAGCGCAGCGGATTACTCAGTTGCGCGCGCCACCATTCCCGTGACAGTTGCAGGCGCGACGCGTGCGAATCCGCGCGCGGTCGTTTGCACGCCAGGAAAACACGCGCCCGCCAGCCACTTCCCGTGCGCAGCTTGCCAAAGTAGCGCCCGTTGCGCAGCGCGCGACGGTCGCGTTGCGCGCACAATCGGGCCGCGTGGCGTTCGGCGGCCCGGGCCAGCGCCGGAATGATGCTCTCGAACGACGTGTGCATGGCGCGGCCATGGGGCAGGGTGTGCTCGAATTCGCCGCGCCAGCGCAGATAGGCCCGGAGAAACCGCAGCCGGTCGCCTATCGATGCGTGTCGGCGAAACCACTGGTTGAGCTGCGCCAGGTTGCGTAATACCGCCCGATCACTGATCGGGGTGTCGAGCCTGGCGCTGTGCAGGTCGACGAATACGGCCCGGTAGCGCCGCGGGCCGACGCGCTGCACCAGGATGTTCTCGGCGTGCATGTCCGTGTGCTCGAAGCCGGACTGGTGCGCGCGCGCGATGAGCTCGGCGAGCGTTTCGATCAGTTGTGCGGTGTCGGCACGACGACGTTGATCGTCTTCGTCTGTTTGCAGCGTGGCCCAGAACTCATTCAGCGGCGTGGTCGGCTCAAGCGCCTCGGTGACCAGCAGCGCGCATGGGTGTCCGAAGGCGCGCAGCTTGTCGGCGAAGCCGGCTGGCGGCACGACGTCGATGCCCGCGCCGAACGCGAACAACCCGCTGCGCCATTCAGCCTGGCAGGCGGGTCCGCGGACCCAGGCTTTGAGGTGATCGAGCCAGCCGCCGGTCATGTAGTACTTGAGGTAGTAGGTTTGTTCGCCGATTCTGGCGCGCCACACCGAGCGTGCCAGATTCTGTTTAACGCACTCCCAGCCTTGGGCGCGCGGATCGGCCCACGCCGACGCGGCGACGCGGCTCAAGACGAGGTCAAAGCCGTTGCGGTATGTCCAGGTAATTCCGTCAAATGAACTGGTGCCGACGCGCGAGTGGTCTGATAACCTATCGGCCGGCCGCCCCGCAGGGGTCTGCACTCCGGCAACTGTCGCAGGTGATGTGGGCAATTCCAGTGTCTTCATGGGCACGGCGCGTCAACTAGCCTGTTTGCTGATCATCCATGCAGCCCGAGTATCTTACGCAAGTCACAACTGTCTTCGCAATCTCGCCAATCCGTGCGATTACACTGAATACGATTCCCGCCAACCCACCGGTGATCCCCGCCGGGGCGCAATTCCGCCCGGACGCCAACGCGAGCGACGCGTCGGCCTATGGTCTGCTCAGGCCTTCAAACGACACGCCGCGCAGCTCGGGAAAGCGCGCTTCGGCCTCTTCGCGCGAGACCCGTTCGAGCGCGGCGCTCGGATAAACGGCAGCGCGCAGTGTCGCGTCCGCATCATAGGTCAGCACTACGCCAAATGGAAAAACGTCGCTTTGAGCAAGTACGCGGCGGTCATCCGGGTCGTCCGTCGACATCGGTCGCAACAAGCGCGTGTGGCTGCCGCGCCCGATCAGGTCCGAGCCTTCAATCATCCAGGCGCCCTCGGTCTCGCTCGCGACCAGGTACTCCGCGATCGAATCGACCGCCGGGCAGATAAACGCCGCGCCTGGCGTGAAGTCCGTCTCCGAGTGGAGGCCGGAGTTCACGCGCGTCCGTGATACGTGCCCGCTGCCGGCTTTGCGTGATTCGGTCGCCTGATTCTGGAGTCGCCGCCGACCGAGTCGGCCGCTCACATTCTCCTCAAAATAGAACTGGTAACGCCACGGCTGGGCGTCAGACATATCCACCGACCAGGACTGCCGGCGGTCACCGTCCGGATGCAGGTTGAACTCGGCGCCCCGGTAACCGCGGACCGGACGCTCTCCGACCGGCGCGCGTTCGGAGAGCCAGGCCTCGCGGCCGCGCACCGTGTGAACCAGGTAGTAGGTCCGCTGTGGAGCGCTGCCCCACCAGGTCTGCACACCCTGCTCGTGGATCACGCCGGCCAGTTCGCGCCCGGCGGCCTCGGCGGCGGCGATGTCTGGAATGCCACCCGTCGCCGTAAACTCGAGCGCCTCGACGATCTGAGCGGCGGCGGCCTCACCCGAGATGATCGCCACGTCGAGCGTTGCAAAGACCGGTATGATCACCGCCTCTGACGCCGACTTGCTCACCAGCCACGCCGCCGCGATGGGATGTTGTCCGGGGATTGGCGTGGTCACATGGGCGATCTGAACACCATCGCCGCGTTGTGTGTGTACCACAGTGAGTGCGTCGGCTTCCGCTTCCCAATAAAGTGCGGCGAAATCGGTGAGCAGATCATCCGGCTCACGACCATGCGCGAGCCAGGTGCGGTAGATCCCGAGGGACCAGGCTGGAATGCCCTTGATGGTGCCGCCGATGTAGCAACCAGCGACCTGCTCGACATCCGGCAATGCCGCGATCCAGTCGTCTTCCAAGGGAACCGAAACGCCGACCCGCTCAAGGGCCTGGCTGGGATCGGCGTTGGCGTTCGGCAGTTGGATGCGGACTGACGCGGCGATCTGGTCGAGCAGCTCGAGGTCGGCCATTGTCAGACCGGTCCGCGTCACATAGTCGATGCGGATCACATCGCCACGCGGCGAACACGTGACCCGGCTGACGACGTGGTCGACCAGCCGCGGCTGCCGCTCGGTCGGCTTTCTGACACGCGACTGCACCGCGGGCAAGCCGGCAAGCGTGGTCGGCAGATGCCGGTCGGGTGTCACCGGCGACACGAAGAAACGCTGTCGCTTGTAGCTGACCCGCACATCCTTGCTGAACGCGATGCCGCGTCGGCGTTGTGGCGCGGGTGCCGGCAGAAAAAAACGACCGGGCTCATTCTCCGCCTGATGCCAGCCCAACGGCGGGCGCACAATCAGGGGCGTGCCGTCGATGGCAACCTCGGATTGCAGCATGCGCTTGGCGCGGACCTGGAGCCACGCCATCCCCAGAGTGCAAGCCAGCGCCGCCGCCGCGACGAACAGTGCCAGCCGCGGCCGACCCGGTTTCGATCCTGTGTAAACTGCCATGGCGATATGTTAACCGTGCGCGGCATATGCCGGAATGCCGCTCGGGCAAGCGCGGATCAACGCCGCCGCGTCCATGCGTCACCCGCGTAACGCTCGCGCCGCCGGGACACATCCGCCAGTTGATCCGCACTCCAACTCGCCGGCTCGGGGTCCAGCGCCAGGGCTCGGGCAACACGATTGATGAACTCGCTAACCCATTGCTCCACCGCTGCCGGAGGGGGCTCGCCAAGATCATGTCCCGGGTGTGCGGCGAACCGCCGGCCCAGCAACAGTGAACCATGCTGCAACACGCGACCGGCAACACCGGCAGGCCGTCCCTGATGGTCTTCCGGAACGCGCGGCATGCGCCGCTGCGCGCTGCCGAGCAACTTCCCGCCATCAATCATCAGATCCGTGCGCCCAGGCTTTTCGAAGCAGAAGAACGGACCGGTGCGCGGCGAGGGCATGGGGTACGAATCGGGGGCCATCTGTGTATCTCTGCCGCCGGTCCGCAGTGCCTCCGCCCAGGCCTGGTGGGCAAGTCTGTAGAGCGCGTCGGGCGCCCGGCGTGCGACGGGCAGGTCGGCGCCAATGACCAGGCAATACGTCACCTCCCGATCGTGCAGAATCGCCCCGCCGCCGGTCTGCCGCCGTACGACCGCGAGGCCCTGGACTTCGTCGGGCAGACGCGCGACATCCTCAAAGCGCTGAAAGTATCCCAGGCTGATCGTCGGCGGCGACCAGCCGTAGACGCGCAAGGCCGCTGGCGCAATGTCGGGGTTGTGCAAGAGGTGCTCATCGCGCGCCATATTGGTCGCGCCGTCGAGCGCTTCATCCCGGTATACAAGAAGGCTGTCCATGGCAACCATGCAGTCAAACCGGCACGAATCGCTGCGCTGGACGTGCCTTACCAGCCTGTACGCCGCCCCGCGCACAAACGGACGGTAGGTCGAGCGCAGGGAGCCCTGCCGTTGCGGGCCGATTGACGGCCGCGCTGCGCACAAGATTCGTGGCCTCCCGCGCTTCGCCGGCGGTTGGCGCGGAGTGGCCTCGCCAACATCCGACGGCCTGCGAGGCGCAGGCCGCTACAGTGGCCGCCGCCCTCGCGGGATCGCCATCGACTCTATGAGCCCGGTTGGCCGATGTTGTTCAGCACGAGCAGCTTCAGCTCGGTCATCTCCTCCATCGCGAAACGGATGCCCTCTCGACCGAGCCCGCTGTCCTTCACGCCGCCATACGGCATGTGGTCGGCGCGCCAACTGGGCACGTCGTTGACGACGACTCCACCAACCTCCAGCTCATTGTAGGCGCGAAACGCGTGCTCGATGTTCCTGGTGAACACGCCCGCCTGGAGACCATAGCGCGTGTCGTTGGCAATGCCAATCGCTTCCTCAAAATCATCGAACGGCTGAAGCGTCGCCACCGGGCCGAAGACCTCATCGCAATTGACACGTTGCTCTCGTGCGACGTTCTCCAAATAGGTCGCGGAGAAGATCGATCCGTCGCGTCTGCCGCCACAAGCCAGGGTCGCCCCGGCATCAATCGCCTGATTGACCCATGACTCGACACGAACGGCCTCGCTCTCGCTGATGAGCGGCCCCAGGAACGTGTCTTCCTCCAGCGGGTCACCGGCCTTGAGTTTTGCAGCGCACTCGACGAGCTTGCTCTTGAGCGCCGCATAAACGGCGCGGTGGGCGATCACGCGCTGCACGCTGATGCAACTCTGGCCGGACTGGTAAAACGCCCCCAAAGTGATGCGGTCGGCGGCAAAATCGAGGTCGGTATCGGCATCCACAATGCAGGCGGCGTTGCCGCCCAGTTCGAGCGCGACACGTTTCTTTCCAGCCCGGGACTTGAGTTGCCACCCGACGTCTGCCGACCCGGTGAAACTCAGCAGCTTCAAACGCTCATCGGTAACGAACCGGTCAGCGTGCGCGCGCGGACACGGGAGGATCGAGAATGCGGCGCGCGGCCAATCGGTCTCGGCGAGTATCTCAGCCAGCAACAACGCGCCCACGGGCGTGCGTGAGGCCGGCTTGAGCACCCACGGACAGCCCACCGCGATGGCCGGCGCGACTTTGTGCGCCACCAGGTTCAGCGGGAAGTTGAAGGGGGTGATGAAGCTGCACGGCCCCAGCGCAAACCGGCGAACTAGTCCTTCGTAGCCCGCTGAACGGGCGCTGATGTCGAGCGGCAGATACTCGCCGCCGAGCCGAACGGCCTCTTCCGCCGCATAGCGAAATGTATCGACCAGCCGTGTGACTTCACCGCGCGCGTCGCGTATCGGCTTGCCGGCCTCGATCGCCAGTGCGCGGGCTAGCTGCTCGTGCTGCTCGGTCACCCGCCGCACCACGTGTTGCAACACGGCCTGACGCGCGTAACCGGGTAGCCGGCGCGTCTGCTCAAATGCCGATACGGCGGCGTCTATGGCGCGGTCAATCGCATCTTCATCGGCCACGGCGACAGACGTGGCCGGCCGGCCGGTGAACTTGTTCGTAACCACAAGATCCCGGTTGGCATCGACGGGTGCGCCGGCCAGATAATAGGGGTAGTGGTCCCGCAACATCGCAGACTCCCTGACATGAGTCATACAGGCGCGCGCAACGGACTTTGTGATCCGCGCGAGGTGGGTGGACGATCGAAAGCGCCGACGCTAGGCCTGCGCCGTAATCCCCGCCTTCTCTTCGAGCAACTTGAGTGTCTGCGGCCAGCTCTCATGGCCGATCGCGCGGTCGTCGATCCAGATGTCGCCGATCGGCTTGCCCATGTGCAGTGCGTCGTACGCGATGCCGTGGTTATCAAGCCACTCCTTCGTATAGCGGTATTCGGCCCAGCCGCGGGCGGTATAGATCACGATCGTGTGGCCGGCATTGTGCAGGCCCTGGAGGGCCGCGCGCGCGCCGTCAAGCGGCTTGGCGCAGGGCCGGTCGAAGGTGCGTTCTTCGGTGGCGATGACACCATCAAGGTCGATCATGATGGTTTTCGGGCGACTCATCAAAATCCTCCAGCAGCGCACGCCTGTGTGTGGATTGACCCGCCGATCGGGCCCGCGCGGCGCACAACCTTGTGCGCATGATACGCGCGCCGGGCCGAAACGTCAGCCGCCGGCGCACGGCCCGGCCGCCCTCAGTGCGCCACGATCAGCCTTGCGCCGGCGATTGCCAGCAACACCTGAAACGCCACCCGCAGCGTGGGCACCGGCACGCGATGTGTCAGGCCGGCGCCGCACCAGGCACCTACCAGTGCCCCCGGCGCGAGGCAGGCGGTCAGCACGAATCCCGACGAGACGGTGATGTCGGTTGCGGCGCTGGCCACTCTCCAGCTCATGGCCACGGTTGTCGCAACCGCGATGGGCAGAATCGCGGCGGACGAGTTAGCGATGGCATTGCGCAAGCTGATGCCAAACGCCATGCGCTGTACCGGGACGGCTACGATGCCCCCACCTACCCCGAGCAGACCGGAGATCAAGCCGGACGGCAGACCCGCCGCGATGCCGTACAGCCAGCTTCTGCGTCCGACTGGGCAAGCTCGGGCGGTCGCGTTGTGCCCGCGTTTCAACGCCCATGCCTGGTACAGGTTAAAGCCGGCAACAAGCTCCAGGAATACGCCGAACAACCGCCGCAGCGTCAGCGTTTGTTCGGCGGCAAACACGCGCGTCAGCAGAACGCCAAGTACGACGCCGACAACCGCCAGGGGGACCATGCCGAGCACCACGCCAGGTACAATGGCACCGGCACGGCGGTGTCGCCTGATGGCGGGTATGGACAGCACGACGGTTGTGGCAATCGCCCCGAGTTTGTAGACGTGGAACGACTCGACACCAAAGATCGCGTCTGCGCCCTCGCCCAGCAGGAACGCCATGGCTGGGATCATGACAATCCCGCCGCCGACGCCCAGCATCCCGCCTACCAGCCCGGCCACGAGCCCGATGCCCACTAATTCCATCGTTAACTGCACGGTAAGCCAGTCAGGCATCGGCGTAATCTCGGTAAGAACCCTGGATCATGGCGCAGCGCCCGGCGGCCCGCTTGCACGCCGCTGGCTTGCCAACCCCCCAAGGAAGCGTGTGAATCTCATGAATCCTCCAACCCTTCAATCCTCTGCCCGGCCTCATACTACCGGTCAGGAGGTCGCGTGCAAATGTGCGCGCTTCCCCTAAACGCCGCTCGCGACCACAATAGTCGCTCAGCGCCGGCCGTGCGGCCGCGCGATCTCGATCGAGGCGAGTCGCCCCCAAATGGTGAAGCACGCGTGAATCGACAGACCAGACGTAGACGCATTGGCCTGATTGGCGGCCTGTTGGCGTTGATCGCCGTGGTCGCGGCGGTGCCCGTGTACCGCGCCGCCACCGCGCTGCCCAAACGCTTCGCCCCGGTTGTCGAGGGACAGCTTTACCGTAGCGGCGCGGTTTCGGCCCGGCAGCTTCATAACCTGCGCGAGCGCTACGGCATCAAGCGCGTGATTTCGCTACTCGATTCACAGTCGCCGGAGTGCATTGACGAACGGGCGGCGGCCGAGCGCCTCGGCATCGAATGGCACAACGTACCGATGCGCGGCGATGGGACAAGCACGGCGGAACAAAGACGCGAGTTGATGGCGTTGCTGGACGACCAGGGCGGTGATCCGACGCTGGTACACTGTGCCGCCGGCGCCAATCGCACGGGTCTGGCGATCGGCCTTTATCGCATAGATCATGATGGCTGGACATATGACCAGGTGCTCGAAGAAATGAAGCTGTTCGACTTCGAGGATCTGCCGAAACACGAGAATCTGCGGGCCGCCCTCCGCGATGCCGCGCAACACCCGACCACGGCCCCATCCGAACCATCACCCTGACAGCCGCGCGGGGTGTAGTTGTGTTCCGCAAGCAGGAGAATCCATGAAAACGACTGGCAATCGAGCGTTGATCTGGCAATTAGTTGGCGCGCTGGCTCTGTTTCTCGCAACCGCGGGTTGCGTTGCCCCGGGGCCCTACGGCCACCCAGGCGCCCCCGTGACGCGTCTCGGCGATGAAATAGTGGTCTGCGGGCAGCTTTTTCACACCGGGGCACCTGTCGTGCTGTGGATGGACCCCGGAGGCTATGACGCCTACCGGGCCGAGTGCCGTTTCAGCGATCAGCAGAGCCCAACCAAGCCGGTCAGCAAGCAGCCAATTCGCTACAGCACGTATCGGCGACATTTGCCCGATGAGGTGCTGGCGGAGGTGCGGGAATCGGGCTGGAGCCTGGAGCGATTGCAGGAATGGGTCGACCTGTTTGTGATCCACTACGATGCCTGCGGCTCGTCGCGGCGGTGCTTTCGCGTATTGCAGGACATGCGCGGCCTGAGCGTCCATTTCATGCTCGACGTGGACGGCACGATCTATCAAACCCTCGATCTCAAGGAGCGCGCGTGGCACGCCGGCAGTGCCAACGATCGCAGTATCGGGGTCGAGATCGCGAATATCGGGGCGTATGGCGACACCAAGACGCTGGATGAGTGGTATGCCCGTGACGACGAAGGACGCGCATACGTCAATTATCCTGCTTGGATTGGTGATCCCGGGGTGCGCACTCCCGGTTTTGTCGCGTACCCAGCCCGCAACGACATCGTCCAGGGCACGATCAACGGACGTGAGCTGAGCCAATACGACCTGACGGACGCGCAGTACGATTCACTCGTCAAGCTGACCGCCACGCTGTGCGCGGTGTTGCCCAGAATCGAGATGGACTATCCGCGTGATGCGGATGGGAATCTGCGCACGACGGTACTGAGCGATGATGAGATGGCCGCGTATAGTGGGCTTTTGGGTCACTGGCACATCACGCGCGGCAAGGTGGATCCCGGCCCGGCCTTTGACTGGGACCGAGTCATCGACGGCGCCGAACTCGTTCAATACTAAGAACTTGCGCAGACGCGTCAGCGAAGACACTTGTGCTGCGCCGGCTCGTCGGAATGGATGGGGGCGAAACATCGCGGGAGCCTCGATGCATTGCAGCGAGGCTCCCGGACTCGAGGGGGAAGGGAGGCAGTCTGTTCTCAGGCGAGCTGCTCAGGCCACCAGGTCGCAGGGTTGCTTGCCGAAGCGCGCCCGCAACTGTTCGATGATCTCCGCGTGACGTTGACAGACGCGCGACTCGCTCACGCCGAGCACCGCGCCGATCTCCGCCATGGTCAGGCGCTCGTAGTAATACAAGACGATGACTAGCCGATCCTGTTCTTTCAGCCCCCTGGTCAGATGCTCCCGAATCAACTCGCGCTCAGTGTGTTGGGCAGGTCCCGGTCGAGGGTCGGCCGGCACTAATGACCCCACCCTGTGCTCTTCGCGGCGGTCCATCGTCGTCTCCAACGGCACGCAGTGCGATGCAAGTACGGTTCGTTTCATCTTGGTGAACTTGCCCAGAGGCATGTCCATGGCGCCGGCAAGCTCGGACACGGTCGGCAAACGCCCCTGTTCGGCCTGAAAGCGGCTTTCCGTTGCCAGCAGTGTCCGCTCGAAGCTCCGCCCGGAGCGTCCCAGCGGGTCGATTTCACGCTGCCAGTCGCGGATGGCACCGACAATGCGCTGTCGGCAATAAGTCTCGAACTTGACCCCCCGATCTCGATCGAACGCCGCGACAGCCGCTATCAGCCCGTCGAAGCCGGCGCTGGCCAGCTCATCGGCTGATACCCGGGGCCAAAGTCGGCGTGACATGATTTCCGCCAGCTTAGTGACGATCGGCATGTAGTGCTCGACGAGCTTGTTGCGGGCCTCATCAGAGCGAGTGCGTGTGTAAGTATCCCAGACCGCCGTTATCGCTTCCCGCTTCCGACTGCCTCGCTCCATGATCTGCTCCTGCCTCGCTTTGTGCAGGTCGCGGCAGCGCGATGTGAGGGGTGGATCCTGCCATGGCGACCCGGCGCGTTTTATCAGGTGACATCGGTTATATCGTTACACACCTATCTTAACTTTAGAAGCGTACAAAGAAACCCATATCTGCTCTATTTTATCTATTTTGACATGCGATTGTGGCCAGATGTTAAATTGCTGGGGTGTGGCAGTCAATGGCGCTTGGTGATGAAAATTATGTAAAAAGAGGGTGGTTATCTGCTCGCGGCTTCTGCCGCGGAAGGTATGCCGAGAGCCGCGTCGTCGGCTCCCGGTTCGGTATGCAGGCAGGGACGCTTGTACTGCTCAGCCGTCGCCCCATGCGCTTGCGTGAAGCGTCGATCCATCGCGGCGATCTGTTCCCGGTCGATCAGCCGTAGCCGTAAGCCACCTAATCGACCGGACTTGCGCCTTGAGCAATATTCCTCGTTCTCGTCGGACAGCGCCTGATCAACCGCCGCGGCCAGCCGCGTGTCTTCCACCGGACAACTGAGTCGGTAGAAGGGCACTTCATCCCAGACGGGGGCGGCGACGAAGTCGAAACCGCCTATTCCGAGATCCGCGCATGCCCGGCGTACGGCCGAGACCAACTGGTTTTCGGTGATTTTCTCGCCGGCGACCGAAGACACTCGTCCAGCCCGATGGAGAAACTCGACCACCGGGACCTGGTGCAGGAATCCGGTCACGCGCACCACATCGTCAAGCCGGTAGCGCAGCATCCCGGTCGTGTTGCTGAGCACGACAACGTACTTGCGACCGACTTCGAGTTCGCGCGCGCTCAGCGCCGGCGGGTCTTGCGCCTCGGCCTGCTCGATCGGTATGAACTCGAAGCACGCCGCCGTGACATCCAGCACGCCGGCGGGGCTGCCATCGTCGAATGGGATGCTGACGCGCCCTTCACTGGCCAGCAATCCGATGTCGCGTACGGGCACGTCGCCCCACCAGTCGGCCAGGCGGCCCAGGTAGTGGCCCATGCTGCCCCCCGTCCAGCACGATACAAAGGACACGCGCCAATAATCACGCGGTCGCAGATGGGCGTGTTCTCGGCGAAGATCCTCAAGCTCGGCCGCACGCCGCGAGTTGGGCCTGAGGCGCTCCTGAAGGGCCATGCGCGGTGCATCGTCGCTGACAATGTCGGCTGACAGCGTCCCATCGTGAACATCTCGTATAAGACACTCACTCTCGTCATCCGCCGTCTGGGCGAGGCGAATCAGCGTGGCGGGGTTGGCGGTAACGGCGAAACCCACGTCGCGCTCGATGGCGCACCGCATCAACGCGTAGTAGCGGGCGCGCGGGTCGGTGATGTGGGTGAGCTCGGGGCGGCCCGCGTAAAAACGGCGCACGATTCGCTTCTGCGATCGAGCCAACAGGCCCGTAATGGCCCCGATGGGAATCCCGGCGCGCGTGTGATCCTCATCATGCCGACTGGTGCATTGCAGAATCGTGCGCAGAACGGCCGTCGGATGGTCGCGCAGCAGCTTTAGCCCGAACACATGCCAACCACGCCTATAGTCTTTGACAAATCGCGGCGTGACGGGGACGAGCTTTCGCTTGGCGGTCGTTCCGCTGCTGGTTGCGAACATGAGGATCTGCTGGCCAGGTGAAAAGAGGGCCCCGGTGTCCCCATTCGCGACGCGCTCGATATGGGGCCGATAATCCTCGTACGTTTGGATCGGCAACGCTTGACGCAGGTCATCAATCGTACGCACGGCAGCCAGGCGGTGTTGGCGGCCGAAGTCGCTGCGCGCAACCTGCGCCAACGCTGTTTCCAGCGCGCGGGTTTGCGCGCATTCCACGTCTTGCAGAGCGGCAAGAAAGCCCCGATGCACACGATCGGCGTGCAGAAACGCCAGGCGGGCCGCCAGTTTTTCGAGAAGGTTGGCCATCGTGCAACCGTGGTGCCGCTCAAGCGGACGAGGGAACCGACGCCACCGCCGGCGGCGTGAACTCGCGCTCGGGGGCCGCAGGGTGTATTTTAGCAAGATGGCGGTCGAAGAACGCGCTGGACAGCTCGGCATAACGCTCAGGGTGCAGCAGGCACGCCTGATTGTGCCGTGCTCCCGGCGCCAGCCACAGGTGTTTGGGCTGACCCGCCAGGGCGTACAGACGCCGGCTTTGCTCCACCGGAAGGTACGAGTCTTTCTCCCCGTGGACGAAAAAGATCGGCCGCGGCGACATGCGCTTGATCGCCTTGCGTACCGACGGGAAGCGGCACCCGAATTCTCGCCGTGCGAACACCATCATCGACCAGCGCAGGAAGCGCCAAAACACCGGCGGATGGTTTTCGTATACCACGCGCACCTTGGCGAAGATGTACGCCCAACGCTTCATGAAATATTCGATGGTAGTATCGGTGCTGAAAGCGCCGTCGGCCCAGATCACGCGAATGTCCGGGTTTTCCTCGGCTACCAACAAGGCGGCGCACGCGCCGCGCGAGACGCCGACCACGCCCACTTCGCGTGAATATCCGCGTTCTTCCAGCCAGGTCTGGATGAATGCAATCGCGCCGCGCATGTCATCGAGCTCACGATCACTGGCCCATTGGCGCGGGGTGTAGTCGGGTGGGCACTCTGACTGGCCGTGCGCGCGGAAGTCGAACGCAAACACGTCGTACCCGAGGTCGCGCAGGGGCCGACAATAACGCGCGCAGGAGTACATGTCCGAACAGAACTCATGTGCAAATACGATCATGCCGCGCCGCTCGACGGCGTCATCGGCTCGGACCAGCATGCCTTCGAGCGGCAGCCCGTCATAGGCGGGGAAGTTGACGGATTCGCCGCTCAGCCGGGTGAAATCCAGCGGATTGCGGGATAGGGGGGGCTTTGTGGTGCGCATGATGTTCAGCGAGATGCGCACGTATTTCAGGAGGATCAGCACCGGCACCACGACGAGTGTGATGATCGTCGTGGCGATGGCAACGATGGCCCAGTTTCGGGCCAATGCGTTAATCACCGACCAAGCCAGCAACGCAAAACGCTCCCACTCGTAGCCGACGCGCGAACCGCACCGCCGCGGGGCTTCCAGGGGAAATATAGCGGCAGGCCGCCCCAGCGCCTACATATCGCTCGCCGGCCGGATTTGAGGCGGCAGGCAGGTGGACTGCGCGACGTGCGTGACGTCACCTCAGCGGGATGCCAGCAACACGGTTGCCCAGCAGGCGAGTGCCTCGCCGCGACCGATGGCGTCGAGGCCCTCGTTGGTGGTGGCCTTCACGCCGACGGCTTCGGAGGGCAGGCTGCACAGCTTGGCGAGTGACGCCCGGATGGTCGACTTGTGTTCGCCGAGCTTGGGCTTTTGGGCGTGGATGATGATGTCGACGTTGACCGGTTCGAAGCCGGCGGCGCGGACGCGTCGCAGGACTTCGTGGACGAACACACAACTGTCCGCATTCTCGTAAGTGGGATCGGTATCCGGGAAGAGCTCGCCGATGTCGCCGAGGCCCGCGGCCCCCAGCAGTGCGTCGCATAGCGCATGCAGCACGACATCAGCATCGCTATGGCCGGCGAGGCCGAACGGGGCGTCAATCGTCACGCCGCCGAGCACGAGCGGGCGCTGTTCGGTGGTGCGGTGGAGATCGTAGCCGATGCCGGTGCGGAAGCTCATGGTAGTGGTAGTGTAGCAGGCCGGAGATGGAGAGCGAGGGAGGCGGCGGCATTTGAGGAGTGAGGTTTGACGCCTTGCCCAATTCGCGCCGGTACCATATTAGATGGCGGACGAGGATCGAGCATGCGTCGTGATGGATCACAATCACTAAGAACGCTCCACTCGGCGATTGACGGCGACGGCGATGTCTCTGTCGGCGCATTTGCCCGGCGCCTGCGTCGCCATCATTGGCTGATGGCGACGATCGGGCTTGCGTTGCTCCTGACCGCCGGCGTGGTCTACGTCATGCTAAGCGCTCAACCAGGGGGCAAGGCGACTCCGGCTGTCGTGATAGTGCGCAGCCTGTCGACCGGCGCCGAATTCGAGCTGCCCATGGATGCCCAACGGGTTTATCCGGCGGTGTGCCCTGACACGGGGTCGCGTGATTGCTATCCGGTATGGGAATGCCGCGCGTGTAACGAGCGGTTTGTGCCGGCGGACACGAGTGAGACCGTGAAGTGCCCGGAGTGCGGCAGCACGCGCGTAGGGGCGGCGCGACAACGCACCGCCGACGGCGTGCCCGAGTAATCCGCGCCCGAGAGGAGCGTGCGGCCCCGGGCGCGAGGTGCGGGGGACAATTTCCACTCGTTGGGGCCGGTGACTTGGCAGGGGGATAGTCCACCAGAACAGCGCAATGCGGCGCAGACGGCGCCAGGCCGACGGCTAGTCCTAGAATAGCTAGACTTCTGTGCTATTCTTGATGCATGCGGCGTGGGCGCGGTCAGCCCCCCCGCGTGAAGGAGGCTGCCGCCGTGCTCAAGAAGACCCGCCGTCATGCCCTCAGCCTGCTAAAGACCCTGGGATCGCTGCTGCCGGGAGAGAAAACCGCGCCGGCGTGCGATGGCCGTGTGATCCGGCCCTGGCGCGAGGACAGCTTGCGCATGTACCCCAGCGTGGGCATCACGCCCGCCCGCCTGCTGAGCTTCCTGCAAAGCGCCGACTCCGGCGCGCCGCAACTGCAATTCGAACTGTTCTCCGAGATGCTGCAAAAATGGCCGCGGCTGGCCGCCGTCGAGGCGACGCGCCGCCTGGCGCTGACCGGACTGGAGTGGGAGCTCTCACCCGGGCAGTTGCAGTCGCCGCCAGACTGCAAGAGCGCCGATCACCGGAGTATCGCGGGGGATGCGGCTGCCGCGGTTGAACATTGCCGAGCAACGCTTGCGGGGCTTGACCGATTCCGTGAAGCGCTCGACCACCTGGCCAACGCAATCGGCTATGGCATATCCGTTGCCGAACTGGTGTGGGAGCGTGGTCGGCTGGTGGATGTTGTGCCCGTGCCGTACTCGCGCCTGGTCGCCGACCCGCAGCAGCCGTGGCGGCTGTGCGTGCGCACGGCGGACAGCGCCTCATTCGGGATTGCGCTCGACGAACACCCGACCAAATGGATCGTTCACAAGCCGCGCCCGCGTCCGGGACGACACTTTGAGGATGGGTTGCTGCGTGCCTCCGTGCTGCTCTATGTGGCCCAGAACCTGAGCTTCAAAGATTGGCTTATCTACTCGCAGATCGCCGGCATGCCCGTGCGGGTCGCGCGTTATGAACCCGGCACGCCGGAGCCCGACAAGAGTGAGCTGCTGAAGATGCTCACGCGTTTGGGCACCGACGCGGTGGCGGCGTTCAGCAAGAACGTCGAGATGGACTTTCTCGAATCCAAGGGCGGTGACAAGCCTTACCTGCCACTCCAGGACTACTGCAATACCGAGATAACCATTCTCTGGCTGGGGCAACACCTGACGACCGACATGGGAAACACGGGCTCGCGTGCGGCGGCGGAGGTCCACGACCGCGTCCGCGAAGACCTGCTTGTCGACGACATAAACGACGAGGCAGACACGCTGCGCCGCGATGTGCTCAAGCCGATCGTGCAGGCGCGCTTTGGCGATGATGTTCCCGTGCCGCACTTTCGGCGGTCGTTGGTGCAATCGGTGGATACGAAAGTCCTGGCCGAGACGTTGGCCGTTGCGGTCAACGACCTGGGACTGTCCATACCGCTGCCATGGTTGCACCAGGCGTTGGGCATCCCGCAGGCTCAGAGTGGCGAAACCACCGTCTCGCGGGAGGGCCAATCGTGAACAAACGCACGCGGAAAAACGATAGCGCCACGGCGGAACCAAGGCGTGTGGCGAACCTCAGTGTGCGGCGGGTGGGGCCGACGGACGTCGAGCCGTTGCTGTTCTTCTTCGACACGGTTTTGCGCAAGGACTACTTCATGCGGCGCGGCCAACTCGCGGACATCCTGTCCGGCAAGCACCACCGCGTTTTCATTGCGGAAGTCGACGCGATTTTGGTCGGCATCGCGATACAGACCGCCGGCAAGCGGCTGATCAACGTGCTGGTGCATCCGGCGTATCGGGGGCTGGGAGTGGGGCGTGCGCTGATTCGTCAGACAGGATCGACCGAGGTGCGCTGCAAGCTCGACATGAGCTCGGGCAATCCGCGCCGCTTTTACGAGGCGCTGGGGTTTCGTTCGACCGGTCGGTGCAGCAGCAAGGGGAACGTCGAGCTCATGGTTCAAGCGCCCGCCGAGAGTAAGCGGCGCCGGGTCAAGGCGAGTTGAGCCGCGCGTCGTGCGGCGGGATGGACAACGAAACGCAGAAAGCGAGGTGATCAGCTTGGAACGCACAGATACAACCAGAAACACCTGCGAGCCTCCGCGGGCAGCATTCCCACCACCGCCGATCATCGGTGATGGGCTCAGAGAGGCGTTGGCGCTGCTAAGCAGCGGGGTTGAGGCTGATTTCGGGCGTGTCAGCGAGATCATGACCGATGCGCTTGACCGCCTGCGTGCCCATGAACTCGTGCAAGCCGCCGACATGTGCGTTGACTGCGATGCCAACACGTACAGTGTCCTGGCGACACGCCGAGCCGAGCCGGTGAGTGAATGGCTGCTCATTCCGTTTGGGGCGATAGAGGTTGAACACCCGGTGTCGGGCGGCAGCTTTGAATTCACGCGCCGGCACGCGGACTCGGCCAAGCGGTGGTTCGACGGCCTGGGGCGCAAGCTGGCGATCGACTATGAGCACCAGAGCTTTGAGCATCTCAACACACGCGCGGACGGTTTGCGACCGGCGGCGGGTTGGATCGGCAGGCTCGAGGTGCGCGATGACGGTCTGTGGGCCGTGGACGTCACGTGGACGGATCGAGCCAAGACACTGCTGGCGGCCGGGGAGTACCGCTACTTCTCGCCCGTGATCTACTGGGCCGACGAGGATCATGGTGATGTGGCGGCGTTGGGGCCGGTGGCACTTACCAATGACCCTGCGATGCACGATGTTACGCCGCTCGCCGCCTCACGCGGCGTTCAGCCCGCAGCTATCAACGGCGACTCCGAAGACCAGATCACGCTCGAAGCGGCGCTGCTGGCCGAACGCGAATTGGATGCTGCACAGGAAGAAGTGGCGCGGCTGCGGCGGCAACTCGCTGGACAAGAGGCCGACACGTTTGTCGAGCGTGGCATGCGCGTGGGGAAGATCCTCGACGCCAACAGCATGGATTGGCGCGAGGACTACCTGCGCGATCCGCAAGCGACGGCGGCCCGGTTGGCGCGCGCGCCTGTCTTGCTGCCGCCGGGGCGCGTCGTGGAACTCGATGCGCGCGGCGACGTGCTGGCACGATCGGATGTCGAGCTGACCTACGCGCGCAACGCCGATGCCTTTCGGCGCGCGGGGATCGAAGTTGAGGATCTGACGGCGTATGAGCGCGCGGTGCTTGCGGGCCGCGTACGGCGTGGCTCGGTGTCCACGAGCATTTGATCATTTGGCGGCGGAAGCTGTCACCCAACATGAAGGAGATATCACCAATGGCGTTGACTGCGGATCGCGAAGTGGAGTTTTTTGCCACACAGGAACTGATCGACGTGCCGGTCGATGATGACGTTGTGATCTTCAAGGGGGCCTTGGTCGGATTGAACGCCAGCACGGGATACGCGCGACCGCTTGTCGCCGCAGACACGTTCGTGGGCGTGGCCTACCGTCAGGCGGACAACACGATTGCGGGACACGCGGCCGGCGGTATTGCGGCGCGCCTGCACCAGGTCGTGGACATTGTCCACACGCTGAGCGGGGTTACGCAGAGCGACGTGGGCAGCGTTGTGTACGCCAGCGACGACGGCACGTTGACGCTTACGTCGAGCGGGAACAGCGCGATCGGTGTGCTGATCGGGCTCGAAGGAACCAACCTCGCGCGCGTGCGCTGTCAGCCATGGCAGTAACGGAGGAGTTTTCAGTGTTCAGTCTTCAGGAACAGAAACAGCGAACACAGATGCTGCGGCCGTGGCGCTGATTCGCGTTACAGGTTCGCTGATCTCGGCGGGTGTTGTCGCTGCTGAAACTGACAACTGAACACTGAGAACTGACTGAACGACCTGGCTGACGAATCAAAAGAGACAAGCAGAGACCGATTGGGAGACAAGAACATGGCAGTTGTGACTGAGACAGGATTAACGTCGCGCGCGATCATCGGGCGGTTTTACCGCCGACTCGAGGAGTACGCGCAAGCCGCGTGGTGGACCAAACTGGCGCTGCATTTCTCCAGCGCGCAGGAAAGTGAGACGTATCGCTGGCTGGGGATGGTCCCCCAGGTGCGCGAGTGGGTTGGTGGTCGCCGCGTCAAGCCGCTGAGCGCGCAGGGCGTGACGATCGTCAACAAGGTGTGGGAGTCGACGATACGTGTCGATGCCGATGAACAGCGGCGTGACAAGACCGGGCAGATCATGGTGCGCGTCAACGAGATGGCGCGGCGCGTGGCCACCCATCCCAACAAGCTGTTGACGACGCTGCTGCAAGCCGGCGAGAGCTCAGCGGCGTACGACGGCAGCAATTTTTTTGCCACGGACCACAATGAGGGTGATTCGGGCGCGCAGAGCAACAGCATCACGCATGACGTCGCGACACCAACCGCGCCAACCGAAATCGAGATGTACGAGGGGATCGTCCACGGCATCACGCAACTGATGGGGCTCAAGGATGACGCGGGTGAGCCGCTGAACGAGTCGTCGCGTGATTTCATGGTGATGGTACCGATGCCCTTCCTGCCGGCGACGTTGGCCGCCCTGACCGGCAAGCCCGGTGATGGCACGGTTAATCCACTGGCCGGGCCGGAGCCGTTTCGTGTCGAGTGGGTCGCCAATCCGCGACTGAGCTGGACGACCAAGTTCGCCATCTTTCGTGGTGATGGCGAGACGCGCCCGTTCATATTCCAGGAAGAGCTTCCCGTCCAGGTGCAGGCCCTGGCCGAGGGCAGTGAGCTCGAGATCAATGAGAACCAGCACCAGTACGGCGTGAAGGCGATTCACGAGGCGGGGTATGGCTTCTGGCAAAACGCCTGCCTGGTGACGCTGACATAACAGAAACGCGAGCGGGGGAGCCTTTTCCCACAGCGGTGTCGCACCGGGGTCCACGTGACCCCGGGCGCGCCGCCGAGGAGAGCGACAGTGGCATACATCACGACCGCGGATCTCACTGCCCGGCTGGGCAGTTTGCTCTACGCGCGGCTCACAGACAGGGTTGATGGCAAGACGGCATCAGCGAGCGTCGCGCAACAGATCATTGACGAAGCCCAGTCGGAAGCCGACAGCTATTTGTCAGTGCGTTACGCGACACCGATCAACATCAGCGCCAACGCGGACCTTGAAGCGACCTTACAGGCGCGAGTGTTGGATTTTGCTGAGTACGGTGCGTGGAAGAGCTCGCCGTTCGTGGGTGACATTCCGGGTCGCGTCCGTGATGTGTACCTGGCCACCACTGAGTGGTTCAAGGGAGTGGCGCGCGGCGCGATCAACCTACCGGCGGCGCGCCCGATTGCCGGCCCGACGGCGGTGGACGATTCGCCGCGGTATTCGGGGAGTGCGCGCAAGTTCACCGGAGACGAACTCGACGGACTTTGAGCGCGGCATCCGGCGTACCTGCGCGACCATTGTTGAGACACAGGAGATACAGAAGATGGCGATTGCCACGGCGCAACACTCGGGGTCTCAGATTAACGCCGAACTTGTGGCGGCTGTTGCCGGCAAGCGCGTGCTGATCACGCGCGTGCTGTACAGCGGCACGGACACCGGCAGGCTGACATTGAAGTCGCGTCTGGGGGAGGAGACGCCGACGACCATTCTTGGCTGGCTGCGAATCGACAGCTATGCCCCGCATGACCTGTTCTTCGGGCGCGAGTATGGGGTGACAACCAAAATCGGCGAAGCGCTGGTGTTCACGAACAGCATGGACGGACTCGACAAGGACTTCCAGTTGACCGTGTGGTACGAGTTGGTGCCGTGATGCTCGACGCGGTCGTGGAGCAGATTCCATCGCTGGGGATCGCGGGGCTGCTATTCGTGATGTGGTGGTATGAGCGTCAGGAGCGCGTACGAACATCGCGTGCCGTCGAGGCGTCGCAATCGCATGCAGCCCAGCTCATCGACATTAATGACCGCCTGCTTGACGTGATCGGAACAAACACGGCGGCGCTGACCGCGCTGCGTGAGGAACTGCGTTCGCAGCGGGAAACAGAGGCCGAGTGGTTTGCCCGTCTTTCGCACCAACTCGAGGTGCTGGACCAGGCGTAGCAATCGGCCGGCACATCGGACCCCGGCCGCGGGTAGCGCGGCCTTGTACAACGGAGGCATACGATGGACCTCGTGACATTCGCGGAACAGTTGGATCAGAACACGGCGCGCACCTTTGTCCGCGCGGCGCGGCAGGTGATCGACGCACTGCTTATCGAAGCCCAGCACGTACAGCAGACACAGACACCAGCGGCGCGCGACTACAACGACGCCACGCTCTCGCGCGAAGCGCCGGCGGGTGGCTGGCTGTCCGACAGCGCCCTGCGCGACACCGTTCAGCAGCTCGCCGAGGCGATCAGTGCTGAGAAATGGACGGACGGTTTTGTGTGTGCCGTGCGGTTGCTCGGCGAACTGGGAGGTTGAGGGCATGGTCATCGCGCGAAGCGAGAATCGTGAACGGGGACCGCGGCGCGCAGCCGCGCGGGTTTGTGAGGATCTGGCAGTGAATGCACAAGAGAGTCACGGCGTCACGTTGCACCGGTTCTGCCGCCGAGCGCTGGTGCTGGTTCTTATGGTGCTGCTGGTGGGAGGTTGCACGGCACCGTCGCTGCGTCTGGCGCTCAACGCCCAGCAGCGCGCCGACGAGGTACAGCAGTTCGTCTTCCAGCGTCAGCACGAGGGGTTGCGGATCATGTTGCACCGCGATCTGTTGCACCGCCTCGAGCAGGATGATGCGACGCTGAACGCCGCCCAACGAGAGGCACTGAACGAGGCGTGGAACGAACGTGACTTGTTGGAATTCTGGGCGTTGCAGTTTGAGCGTGCCAAGGCGCTGCGCCTGGCGGGAGTGGATGCGAAATTGTACGCCGACCAATCGCCGGTGGATCTAATCATCAAATCGCTCGATCGACGTTTTGAGCGGATCAAGGATGGCTGGGCGACCGCGCTGGGAGAGCAGGTGGGCGCCTCGGCTGACAACGCGACTTCCGACGCAAACAGTGACGGTGAGGAATGACGGCATGAGCAATAACGAAGGGACATGGCGGCGCTGGCTATGGCCGCTCGTCAGCCGGAAAGTGCAGGTAGCACTGGCAACGGTTCTGGTGGCGTACGCGGCGCAAGCCGGCTGGATTCTGTCTGAAGAGACGGTGGTGGCGGTGTTGGGCGTGGGTGTGGCGCTGATTCTGGGGATCGCACACGAGGACGCCGGCCAGCGTAGCACTCCGGCCGAGTGAAGCGCCGCCGAACACAGTCACTCGCTGAACTTCTCGGCTTCGAAGATCTGGACGGAGGTATCGGGCTGACGCCAGGCATCAGCGGCCAGTCCGGCCTTCTCGGAACAACATCGGCTCAGAAACGCGATCTTGTCGAGGTTGTGGTCGGTGGCAACCTGTGGAAGAAACAGGCCGCGCCGGTGCCCAGCCTCGACAATGATCCCGTGACGACCCAGCACAAGATCATCAAGTGATTGCATGGCGTGCGGCTCGGAGAGGACGGACACTTCGACAGTGACGTCATGAAGCTCCTCGGGCCGCAGTGGAGGGAAGCGCGGATCGTGCAGGGCGGCGTTGACCGCGGCGTGGCGCACCGCTTCAACCAGGGTCATTGACGGGTCAAGCGTGCCCATGCACCCGCGCAGCCGCTCAGCTTTGCGCAGGGTGACAAACGCGCCGCTGTGCGCACGGCCAGCATCCGCGGGCGGCGGGATGCGCGGCGCGGCGGTTTCGCGCACGGCATTCGAGATGACCGAACGCGCAAACTGAGGCCAGGTTGGATCGGTCGGTGGTGGTGCGGACAACGATTCGCTCCCGCAACAGTACCTGTGACGAACGTGCGATGTGACTGGCGGCAGTATACCGGGTCGGCGGCGACATAGACACCACGGCGCGGTTTGCTTAGAGTCTGCCGCCATGAGCGATCAGACAGAGACACCCCCGACAGCAGCATCGGATGGCGAGCGGGCGGCAGGGCCACGCCGGCATGGGATTCTAGGCACGGCACGGGCGGCGGTTGCCGGTGTGCTGATGGGGATCGCCAACCTGATCCCGGGCGTATCAGGCGGCACCATGATCCTGGCGATGGGGGTCTACGACGAGTTCATCGACAGCGTCGCCGACATTTCGGCGCTGCGTTTTTCGGTTCGCCGCGTAGTATTTCTGGGAATCGTGGGGCTGTGCGCGGCCGGTGCGATTGTCGGCCTGGCGGGTGTGATCCTCTATCTGTTACTGCATTTCACGGTCGCGATGTTCGCGCTGTTCATCGGGCTGACGCTCGGCGGGGCGCCGCTTTTGTCGCGCTCGCTGACGCCCTGGCGCTCTGACGCGGTAATTGCCACGCTGGCGGGGCTGCTGCTGATGGTCGGCGTGGTGTTGCTGCGTTTCATGGCGGGCGGCGGCCTGCCGCACAACACCGGCATGGATTTTGTGTCCGGGCTGGTTGGCTCAACGACCATGGTGCTACCCGGCATCTCCGGGTCGTACATGTTGCTGATCCTCGATCAGTACGAGCGCATCGTGGGCACGGTGGACGAACTGAAGGACGCGCTGCGCGGGCGCGACTGGCAACTCGTGCGCGAGGCGCTGTGGATTGTCGTGCCGGTCGGCATTGGCGCGGTGATCGGGATTGTCGGCCTATCCAACCTGCTCAAGTACCTGCTGCACCACTATCGGCGGGCCACGCATGGCGTGCTGCTGGGTATCCTGCTGGGGTCGGTGATCGGCCTGTGGCCGTTCGGGCAGAAGCCGGGCGCAAAGGCTCTGGAACGGCTGGATCCCCCGGCACTGCGGTCTTTCGCAGAGGCGCGGGGCATTCCGGGAATCTCCGGCGTCCAAGTCGGCGCTGGAAACGATGAGGTTGAAGTGCTTGCCGAATATGTTCTGGATCACTGGAATCAGCGTAAGCAGAGCGACTACACCGTCGCCAACGCCTCAATCGCAGCAATACTGGTGGCATCGGGATTCGCCGCGACGTTCGCCCTGTCGCGTCTGAAGACGGATGAGACGTAACCCAAGGGCGACGGCCGGGCCGTACGCGCTTATGGCGACGTGGTGGATAATGGCCGCAACGCGCCGGGCGTCGGGCATCGAAAGTGCCGGCTAGCGCGGTTTTCGTGGAGGCCTGTGACTTAGCAGGGTGCCGCGGCTCTGTGAGCCGTGAGATTGGCATCGAAACCGCACTGCTCAAGAGCAGTGGCACATCAAGCCATTTCCGAAGATGCTGTAGCGCCGACGGCCCGCGAGGCGCGGGCCGCCAGAATACTATGCGTGTCGCCACAGAAGCATGCGCACGAAACAGCCGAGGCGGAAACGACCCTAGCCCTGCTGTTTCTTCTTGATGATCATCAGGACCACAACGATGATGACCAGCACGACGATGAGAATGATCTGCCATGTTTCGAAGAATGCAGCCAGCATATTGGCCATCGTTCTGTCTCCCAGAAGCGCGGTGCGCGCCAGTGCATTGATCACGTCTAATCGGCATGGTGATACCCACGCGGGGCGTGCCTGTCAACGCCCTGGAGCGGTCAGGATTTTCCGGTGTGCGGCGCGCAAACGGAGGAGCGCTTCGCGCTGCCACGCTCGCGCCCCACGGTGGACATCCGTATGTGGTGGGCGCTAGACTGCGGTAGTGTCACATCGAATCCTGCTTGTACGCACTTGAGGCCGCAGCCATGGTACTGCTCGCATCCGCCGCGAACTCGCCGCACTTGATTGCGGTGTTGATTCTCACGTACCTGCTGGCACTGATCGGGTACGGCGCCTGGCATTCACGGCGAATTCGGACGCAGGAAGATTTCGCGGTGGCGGGACGCCGCCTGTCCATTCCAATCCTCGTCGGCACGATGCTGGCAACCTGGATTGGCACGGGCAGCCTGATCGGTAACGCGCAAAAGACGTACCAGCTCGGCCTGGCGATGGTCTTGATGCCGATTGGCAGCGTGGTGGGGATATTCATTCTGGCGACAGTGGCCGGACGCGTGCGCCGATTCGAAAAACTCACCGTGCAGGATATTCTGGAACGGCGTTTTGGCGTGGTACCGCGTATCCTCGGCACGGTGGCGATCATCACGGCCTATCTGACCATCGTCAGCTATCAGTATCGCGCCGGCGGGGCTGTGATCCACACGATCTACCCGGGCCTGGCCGAGTGGTGCGGGGCGCACTTCGCCGAACTGGACGGTTTTCTGCGCGCGCACACTGCGTGGGCAGACGCATCGTGGGGCAGCGTGTTGGCCGCGGTGTTCATCATCGGCTACACGGTGCTCGGCGGCCTCGTCTCAGTCGCGTACACCGACGTGATCAACGGTATCGTGATACTGATCGGCATCGCCATCGGCCTGCCACTGTTGTTCGGCAACGTCGGTGGGGTTGCGGGGATGGAAACGGCTTTCGCCGACGCTCCAGACAAGCTCAAGCTGTTCGGCCCGATCGGCGGTATTCGGGCTGTCAATTACATGCTGCCGGCTATGCTGCTGGTGATGGGCGAGGCCAATCTGTATCAACGGTTCTTCGCCGCCCGCGACCCGCGCACGGCGAAGCGTGCGGCGTGGCTGCTGGTCGGGGCGGTGGCGATAGTGGAGGTGGCGATCATTCTGCTGGCGCTTGTGGCCAGCGCGGTTGAACCGAATCTGGCTGAAGATCGCTTTGGACACGTCATCATCATCGCGGCCTATCGGCACTTCCCGATGGCACTGGCGGCGGCCGTGCTGGCGGCGGCGGTGGCGATTATCGTGTCGACGGCGGATTCATTCCTGCTCGTGTGTTCAAACTCGCTGGTGCGCGACGTGTATCACCGGTTTGTCAATCCGCAGGCAGCGCAGCACAGGTTGGTTTTTGCCTCGCGGATTGCTGTCGTGGTGTTGGGCGGCGTCGCGTTCTTTGTGTCGGTGTTCAGTGCCAGATTCTTCGAAGTCGCACTCTGGGCCTACACGGTGTACGGGGCTTCGATAACGCCGGCGCTCATGGCGACATTCTTCTGGAGGCGGGCGACTGGAGCGGGGGCCGCGGCCGGGATAGCGAGCGGAATCGGCGTCACGATCGGCTGGAACACACTGCTGGAATACGGGCGCATACCGGCGAGCATCGCGGCCCTGGACGCGGTTTTGCCGGCGATGGTGGCATCGATCGCGCTCTTGGTGGTTGTCAGTCTGCTGACCGCGCCGCCGCCGCGCGAGCGCTGGGAGCCCTTCGTGACCGACCAGGCATAGGATCACGCGCTCGCACGGCATCAGGCACGCTATGCTCCGCGCGCAGTCTGTGCCCGACCGCAAGCCGTGGCGCCCCCGCCATGTTCAAGCCGGCACGGCGGGCTGTCTATGTTTCAACCCTCATCCGGCTTATCTTCGTCATCCGGCGTCTGTTCGGATGAGAAGATTGATTTCCTTGCCGCATCGGGCGCCGGCCGTGGCGGCGGCGACTCGCTTAGAAGCTGCTCTTCGGGTTCGTCCATCAGGATCGGTTTGGTGTCCTCCGGCGCTATGACCCGAATCGGGGGCAACTCTTCCGCCGAGCGGCGCGGGCTCCGCGGGCGGCGACCCCGACGGTACGGCTGGTTCTGCCGGGGGTGTGTAGTCAGGATGTGCGGCCGGCCCCAAGGGCGTCGGGGCAGCGCCGGCGACGCTCACTGACACCTCCGGTGGTCGGCGCAGCGCCACGATGAACAGCCACAACGCCATGAGCGCAAACGGCCCCAACGGCAGCAGCTTGAACCAGTCGATCGCGTACTTGCCGCGGAAGACGGTCTCGGGATCGATCTTGGCGGCTTCCGCCGGGTCTTCCGGCAGCGCTTGCTCCCATTGTAGCTGGCGCAGGCCATACTCCATGTCCAGGAAGCCGACGCGCGTCGAGAGCCACGGCATGAGGTGCTTGGGCCAGACGCGTTCACCCTTGGGGCGCACTGCGTGTGACGCGCCTTCGCCTGCCGCGGCCGGTTGCGTCTCAGGTACCGGCGGGGTACCGACAACCCAATCCTCCGTCACGTCATCGAAGTAAGCGGTCGGCTGGTCGCCATCCTGATGGACCCAAGTGTCATGGGTCTTGTCGAACGCGACCCAGGCCTTGGCGGGTTCGTAATACTTGGGCTCGGCGAAGTACGGGTCGGCCCACCACCAACCAATCAGCGCCGTGACGCCGACCAGTACCACACCCATCACACCGTGTCCGGCCACCAGACCGGAAGAGGCCAGGATGCCGGGGTCTTGCGCTTCCGACGACTTGCGGCCGCGATGGATGCGATCGATGGCCCAGCGAATGACGCCTCCAGCCATGATTGGCATTGACAGGTTGAGCGGCAGATAGAGTCCGACGGCGAATGGCAGAGCGGGCAGGCCAAGCATCTCGACGATCAGGGCGGCGGCCATGCCGATGAAGATGAAGTTCCAGGGCAACTGCTGGTCAACCACGCCCTGCACGACCATCTTCATGAGATTGGCTTGATAAGCTGGCACGGGATTGGGCGTGTCAACGGTCTCCGAGAATCCGTATTGACCCTTAATGAGCCAGATCACGCCCGCCAGCGCGACCGTCGCAGTCAACACGCCGATCAGCTCGCCGATCTGCTGCTTCCAGGGGGTAGCCTTGACAAGGTAGCCGGTTTTCAGGTCTTGTGAGGTGTCGCCGGCGATGCAGATCGCGATGCACACGAGCGAACCGACGGCGATGATGGCGACTTTCTGGGCGGTGGCATCTAGCCCCATCGTCTGTGACAGGGCGACGATGATGAGGGCCGTGCCGAGGATGGTCGCGATAGTCATGCCGGAAGCTGGGTTGGAAGAGCTGCCGACGATACCGACGAGGCGTGACGACACGGTTACGAAGAAGAATCCGAATCCGATCACGCAGGCGATCACCGGAATGTGCTTGAATAACTCGTGCAGCAGCGGGACCGTCGCCGGCCCGTCTGGCCCCGCGATCTTGACGCCCGGCAGATACCACATCGCCGCACCGAGGCCGATGACAAGCAGCAGGAGCACGAAGGTCGGGATGTCGCGGTCGGTGCGTTCGCTGCTGCCGCGCCCGCCGAACAGATGGAAGACCGACCCGCCAATGGTGCCCAGGCTGCGCAGCAGCGAGATGATTCCGCCGAAAACGACGGCCCCGGCACCGATGTAACGAACGTATTTGCCCCAGATGTCGTCGGGGGCCATCTCGGCGATGCGGTCGGCGGCGGGGAAGATGACGTCGGGGTTACTCGCCCCGAAGAAAGCGATGGCGGGGATGATGACGAACCAGCCGAGCACCGCTCCACCGAGCATATAGCCGGCCACGCGGATTCCCAGGATGTACCCGACGCCGAGCAGCGCCGGCGACGTGTCGAGCCCGGCGGCGGTGCGCAGCAGGGGCAGTCTTTGTGTGGCCACGTCTCTGAAAAAACCCAGTCCGCGAACCAGCTCAAACAGGGCGCCGACACCCAACCCGGCGAACACGGTCTTGGCCGCCTTGCCGCCGCGATCACCTGATTCGAGCACCTCTGCACAGGCCGTGCCCTCGGGGAACGGCAGCTTGCCGTGCTCTTTGACGATCAGCATGCGGCGGAGGGGCACCATGAACAGGACACCAAGCAAGCCACCCAGTCCGCCCCAGACCGCGATTTCCCAGAAATTCGGGGCCATGTCGGGCTTGTGCTCGGCGACGGCGAAGATGAAGAGCGCCGGGATAACGAAGATCATGCCGGCGGCGAGGCTCTCGCCGACTGAGCCGATCGTCTGCACCATGTTGTTTTCGAGAATCGTGCCGCGTTTCAGCAGGGCCCGCAGGATGCCCATCGAGATGACGGCGGCGGGGATCGACGCACTGACCGTCATGCCGACTTTCAGCCCGATGTACGCGTTGGCGGCACCGAAAACGATGCCGATCACGATTCCGAGGAATATGGCGAGCGGACTGAATTCGCGCATAACGACGTGCTCCTGTGTGGGAGGGCGCGGGAACGTGCCACGGCCTGGCGCGTTCACCCGGCGCGTATCGCTAAACACTGTAACGGGCCGCTACCCAAGTGAAAACCGGGTGGCCCGGCAAACGCCGTTGGCCGCGGTTTCGTGATACGCTTAAATCGGCTATTGGTGATTCGCGGCAAGTCATGGGTTATTGGCCGGCGCGTGGTCTCGTGGGTTTGCCGCGGGTGTGTTATCAGAGCCGGCGGGCGTTTGGCGCGTGTCGTCGGCGTAGCCATGAAATCGCGTGTATGTTTTGCTAGCCGCGACATGAAACGGTATCTTCGCTCAGATGCGGATGATCTGGCAGACCATCTCGAACAGCGATCCATGGATTACCGCCCTCGTCGGCGGGTGCCTGGTCATCGCCGTCGCCTGCGGCCTGTTCTCACGCGGGACGACCGAGATTCCACCCGACAAGACCGTCATCACCTTCTGCAAGGGCGGGTACAAGCGCGACCGGGCCGAGATGAAGGAACTGCGGGCGGCGTTTGAGCGGCTGCATCCCGATATTCACCTGAACGTAATCCGCAGCAACGTGACGCGCAAAGCGGACACGATGATCGCCGCCGGTTGCGCCCCTGATCTGCTGCAAGTGCCCTGTGACACGGCGGACTACTACATCCAGTCCGGCGTTTTGCGCGACCTGGTGCCGTTTATCGCCGACGACCCTGTGTTGCGCCGAGCGTTCGGGTCGATTCTGTTTGATGAGCCCGGCCAGCCGCCGCCTGACTACATCGAAGCGATGGCGAAGCCGTTTCTGCGGACGGTTGACGGTCAGAAGAAGCTGTATGCGATTCCCGTAAGCTACACGCCGTTCATTATTTATTATTCCAAGGACCTGTTTGATCGTTACAACGTCCCGTACCCGACGGAGAACTGGGATTGGGACGATTTGCGCGAAAAAGCCCTGGCGCTGACGCGCGATGTGCAGGGCCGGCGCCCCGATCAGGCGGGTTTCGACGAAACACGCGTCAGCAGCTACGGATTTCAGTTCGCCTGGTGGCAGCACGGGGTGGAGTGCTTCATCCGGCAGAATGGCGGGCGCCTGGTCAATGAGGCCGGAGACAGGGTCGTGGCCGACGACCCGCGCACCATCGAGGCGCTCCAGTTCCTTTATGACCTCAAGTACACGGACGGCGTCGTGCCGACCGGTGAGGGCGAAAACGCGCGCAATATCAGTTTCAGCAAGGGCACGCTGGGCATGATGTTGTGGGGTGTGTTCTACGCCGCGACGCTCAACGATCAGGCCCGTGAACTGGATTGGGACGTCGCCGTCTTGCCGCGCGGCCCGGACGGCACGCGCGCGTCGGTCAATTTCCCGAACGGCATGGGCGTCACATCGGGGTCGGCGGCTCCGGAGGCGGCGCTGGCATACCTGAAGTTCCTCGTCAGCGATGAAGGCATGCGCATCATGCGCAATCACCAGGTATTTCTGCCCACCCGCCGGTCGATCCTGCGGGAGCGCGGGGTGGTGGACCCGACGCAGAAGCCGGCCAGTCGCTGGGTTTTGACGCATGACATCGACAACGGCTATGCGCTGGCGCCCTACAGCACGACGGCGTATTACGGCGACATCTACGAGGTGATCAACGACACATTTCACGATCTGCTGCTGCGTCCGCGCACGGAGCTGACGCCGGCCGATGCCGCCGCCCGGATCACCAAGCGTGGCAATATCGTCCTGCACCGCGATCGCGCGGTGCGCGGCGCCCACACCTTTGGTATCGCGGCCCTGCTGCTGGCCTTGGTGCCGATCGTAGTGCTGATCTACCGCCTGATCTCACGGCCACGGAAAGGGCGCTCGAAATTACAGCTCGCCGAGGAGCGTTGGGGTTATGCGTTGATCGCACCGTGGGTGCTTGGATTCCTGATCTTCGCGGCGTTTCCGATCCTGGTGTCGATCACGCTGTCGTTCGCCCAGTGGCAGTCCTTGTCGGATTTCACACAGGCGGAGTTTATCGGTGTGGAGAACTACCAGGTCGCGCTGAGCGGAACCGACCCGAAATTCTGGACCTCGCTGTGGGTGACCCTCCGCTATGCGCTGCTGGCGGTGCCGGCCGGGCTGGTCGCCGGGCTGGCGGTCGCGATCCTGATGAACCAGGCCGTCAAGGGGATCGCGGTTTTTCGCACGCTGTACTACATCCCGGCGGTGCTGCCGTCGGTGGCGGCGGCGGTCTTGTGGTGGCACCTGTTTGACAAGAACCACGGCTGGGTAAACCGCATGCTCGCCTGGGCGAATCCGGCCAATCCGGCGCAGCTCTTCGCGATCGTCGTCGGTGCCGTGACGCTCGTGCTGGCCATTCGATTGCTCAAGCGCGGGCCTGCCGACCGGAGCGGCCGCGCGGTCGGGCGTGTCTTCCCAGCTATTGGACTGTCGCTGGGCGCGGCGGCCGTATGGTGGTGGATGGTGGCGCCGGATCGTGGATGGGTGCTGTCCGCAGTGTATCAGGCTCAGGCAGCGCTTAGTAACGGGTCGCAGTTGACGTACCTGCATCCGACGTGGTGGTTGCGCCCCGGGTGGATTCAGACGCTGGCGGACATGATCGGCGCGCGCTATCCGATTGCCTGGCTGGATGACGAGCACGTGACGCCCTACATATTCGTGGTAATGGCGCTGTGGGCTGTCGGGGGTGGCATGATCATCTACCTGGCCGGCTTGCAGAGCATCCCGACACAGCTCTACGAGGCCGCCGAGATCGACGGAGCGAGTCGCTGGCAGCGTCTGCGAAACGTGACGATCCCCATGCTCTCGCCGGTGATCTTCTTCAACCTGATCATGGGTGTCATCGGCTCGTTTCAGGTGTTCAACGTGGCGTTTGTGCTCTTCGACGGCGGGACCGGCCCCAGCGACTCGGCGCTGTTTTATGGTTTGCACCTGTTCCGCGAGGCGTTTTTCAAATACCGCCTGGGCTATGCCTCGGCGTTGGCGTGGATTCTGTTCGTCATCATCCTGGCCTTCACCGCGTTGATCATGAAGTCGTCGCCGATGTGGGTCTATTACGAATCGGCCAAGGGGAGGAAGGCATGAGGCGCGGGAGCGAAGGCCGGCGTGAGTCGTTCGCCTATCGGCTGGTCATTTACGTGATCCTGGTGGGCGGGGCACTGCCGGTTCTGCTGCCCTTTTACTGGATGCTCATCGCCAGCCTCAAGACCAAGGAGCGCGTCGAAGCCTATCCGCCGGATTGGCTGCCCGTCGTGCCCAAAGCGTCGGTCACCATCGCCGGACAATCACTGCCCGTGAAGGTGTTCGATGACGGGATGGCGTCCGGCACGCGTGTGCGGCGTCTGAAGGTTCTCCACGATCGTGGCGATGAGGAACTGCTGCTCGAGCTGCCGGCCGGGGAAGTCGCCGCAACCACATCCGACCGCTACGTTGCCATGATCGACGGCCGCACCCGCCGTGTTGAGCCGCTCGCCGATCCGACTGCCGGAGAGGCGACGGTCGAGCTGGCGCTGGTCGGCACGCGCCGGCAGGCGGAAGTGCCGGCCAAAGCGCTCGAGCGCGTGACGGAGCGGACCGTGTACTGGTCGGTTCTGGGCCGGGAGGTGCCGGTCAAACTCGACGTTGAACACCTGCCGACCGAGGGTAGCGCGCGGATCATGACTCTGCTGGCCGCGCCGATCGCCGAGGTTGCCCCGGAGATCGTCGAGGCCACCGGCCAGACGCGCGTGCGCTATCGCGAGCGGCTGATTCCGGCGCGGTTGATCGGCGGCAGCAAGCCGGCCGGTTTCCTGACAATCGAATTGCTCTGTCCGGATGACGGACTTCGTGTACCGGTCGGCGAGCTGCGCGAGGCGTTCAAAACACGCTTCTACCTGTCGCCGCAGCGGATTGAAGTCGCCAAGCTGGGCGCCGGCGAAACCCCCGGCATGGTGCGCGTCGAGGTGCTCGGCGAAGCGCGTACGGCGCGGGTGCCGGCGGCGGCGCTCGCGCGTGAATCGCATGTGGAATACCACGCACAGTTGCTGGGGCAGCCCGTGCAGATCGAGCCGGTCAGTCAGCCGCTGCCCGCCGATCCGCGCGCAGCGGTCGCGGTACGTGTCTCCGGCACGCTGGCGGTGACGGCGGATCGAATCGTCGAACAGCGGCCGCTCAGGCCCCAGTGGATCAATTTCGTCAAGGCCTGGCGCGAACAGCGCTTCGATCTCTATCTGGCGAACACGCTGCTGATCGCCTCGCTGGTGGTGCTGGGCACGGTGCTCAGTTGCGGGCTGGTCGGCTATGCGTTCGCGCGTCTGAATTTCCGCGGCAGCAACGTGCTGTTTCTGATTCTGCTGTCCACCATGATGATCCCCGGACAGGTAACCAGCATTCCGACATTCGTGATGTACGCGACGTTCGGCTGGATTGATACGTATCTGCCCCTGACGCTGCCGGCGTTTTTGTCGAGTGCCGCGTTCTTCGTGTTTCTTTATCGCCAGTTCATGATGACCATTCCGGTCGACCTGGAAGACTCGGCGCGCATCGACGGCTGCGGCCCGCTGGCAACCTGGTGGCTGATCATGATGCCGCTCTGCAAACCGATTATCGTCACGGTGGCGGTTTTCTCGTTTATCGGGGCGTGGAACGACTTTCTCGGGCCGTTGCTCTACATCAACTCTGATCACAAGCAGACGATCGCGCTCGGCCTGCAAAACTTCAAGAGCACGTTCCAAACCGATGACCCGCAATTGCTGATGGCCGCTTCGGTCATGATGCTGATTCCCACGGTTGTGCTGTTTTTCCTGGCACAGAAAGCGTTCATACGCGGCGTGGTGATCAGCGGAGTCAAGGGGTGACGACGAATGCAGAATGAGGAATGATGAATGCAGAAACTCGCTACGGCGATCCCCGGACTAAGAGAACGCCGCGCAGCGCTTCTGCATTCATCATTCCTCATTCTGCATTTACTTGTGATATATCCGCGTCCAGAGCTGGCGCTCGGTGTAGTAGCGTGGAAAGAGCTCCTGCGGCATGACGTTGCCGGGCGGGGTGCTGTAGGGGTTGGGTGGCGCCACGCACGGGTACCAATTGTCGCGGTAGCGCGACTCGGGCCCGATGTCGATCGACTCGGCCGGATACCAGATGAACTGGCGCACCGTGTCGATGGGCTCACGCTCGTCGAGCGAGTTGTAACTGGCGCGCGCGACGTGTCCATCCTGGAATAGCAGCAGCGCGGCGTTGTGGGGATGGCGCCAGGCGACCGTGTTCTCAAACTGCGTGGGGTCGTTCCAGATCTGCGATTCGAGCGCGGCTCCGCTGAGATTGTAAATGGCGTTCCAGTTCCCGTCGGCGGCCAACACGCGGCGTGAGGTGTAGGTTTCGTGATGGACGAGTTTACGGGCGCGCTGATCGCCGGGCGGGCTGGCATCCGACCGCCAGGCCCAGCCGCCGCACGACAGCGGTACGCTGATGCCATAGCTGTAATCGACGCCGCCGCGCGTGGGGTTGGGTGGGTAAATCAGACGGCGATCGGTCGCGCGGGCGCGGGCCTCGTTAAGTGGATCGGGCCGGCGGTCGGCGGGGCAATAGCCGGCGCGCGCGGCTGGCATGTAGCCGCGCTGCACCAGGACGTCGATCCAGGTGTAGCGGATGGGGCTGCCACCGTCATCCCACAACGGGTAGAACTCAAAATCAGAGCGGGCAATTTCGAGGGCCAGGCCGATCTGCTGCTCGTGGGCGCCGCATTGAGCCTGCAAGGCCTGGGCGCGGGCCAATTGCAGCGGCGGGAGCAACAGCGCGATCAATAGCGCGATCACACCGACGACCACCAACAATTCGGCCAGGGTGAATGCGTGACGACGCAGCGGCATCGACATGGCACGCATGCTGGTATTGCCCTTCGAGGTGCGTCCGTACACAGGCCACTTCCCGCCGCGGCCGCCTGTCGGCCGCGACACAGCGTCCCTGCTCCTGGACCCTGTACGATAGCACCTGTGGGCGCGCGCATCAAGGCTCATCTGCTCGCCGATGAGGTACAAGGCACATGATCTTGGGCGCCTGCCGCGCCGGCTACTGGGTGGTGAGCATGAGGATGAATGGGTCTATGTCACCACCGTTCACGAATCCGTCGCCGTTCGTGTCATTCGCGCACCTGTAATCACAGACATTGTGCCCGTGATCGATGAGGTACTGTCGCCAGTCGCTCTCGCCCGTTGACATGGCGACCACAAACGCATCTATGTCGCCGTTGTTGACGAAGCCATCGCAGTTCGAGTCGGCCGGCTCCCGGCAAGGCGGCACGATATCGACCATGACTGTGCCCTTGATGACGTCAACCCACATGGTGGCATCTCCGCCTCCAGCCTGGATGTTGAAGGGAAGGCTGGTAGCGTTGACGTTGCGGCTGTTGAGGCCGATACCGTCCCATGTGCCGGTGACGACCGCCTTGTACTCGTAGTCGCCCGGCACCAGGAATGTGTCGAACCGATACACGCTGCCGCTGTCGAGCGTCATGAGCGTGTTCGGATTGGCGTTGTCCCAGTCACTACCGCCGACCTGCGACTGCCAATTGCCGACCGCGGTCCACGAAGTGGACGGCTCGTAGGCCACCTGCACGCGGTTGGTTTGAGGCGACCAAATATCGAATGGGTACCTGGTGTCCAGGATCAGCGTGTTATCGCCGTTGGGGTCGAGGATCAGCCACTGGTTACCCTCAGGGTGGACCTTCGAACCCCAATCACCCTCGACGCTGAGAATGTCGAAGTTGGTGGTCGGCGGCGACGGATCAACGAAGCCGACGATGTCGTAGCGGTACGTGCCGTCAACCGGGTCGGCCATTAATGCGGCGCCGTCCCAACCGTTCGATTCACCCGGCGCGTAGAAGGTGTAAGGCTCGCAGGGGTTGCCGGCGCAATTCGGCTCACTCTCGAGCCAGCGACCGCCCTGGCTGAGGCAATCTGGCTCGTCCAAGACCTGACATCCCTGCCCGGGAATACAGCAAGCCGCGTGAGGCAGCACGTCGACCCTGATAGCGCCATCGATGACATCAACCCACATGACCGCGGTTGCGCCTTCGGCCGGGACGTTGAAACTGAGGCTGTCGGCGTTGACGTTGCGACTATTGGTGCCGATGCCGTTCCAGGTGCCGGTGACAACCGCCTTGTACTCGTAGCCGCCCTCGGCCAGCACGGCCTGGAATGAGTAAGTGTCACCGCCGGCAGGCGTCATAGCCGTGTTCGGGTTGGCGTTGTCCCAATCACTCCCGCCGACCTGTGACTGCCAGTTGCCGACCGCCGTCCACGAGGTGGATGGCTCGTAGGCGACCATGACACGATTCGTGTCCGGCGACCAGCCATCCGCATACGTGTTGGTGTCCAGGATCAGCGTGTTGTCGCCGTTCGGGTCGAGGATCAGCCACTGGTTGCCCGCCGCGTGGACCTTGGAATTCCAATCGCCCTCGACAGCGAGAATATCGAAGAGGGCCTCGGCCGGGGATGGGTCCGCAAAGCCGATGATGTCGTAGTGGTAGGTGCCATCCAACTGATCGGCCATCAGCGTGGAGGTATCCCAGCCATTCGATTCGCCGGGCGCGTAGAAGGTGTAAGGCTCGCACGGGTTGCCGGCACAGTTGGGCTCATACTCCAGCCAACGGCCCCCCAGTGCGAAGCAGTCGGGTTCGAGCAACACCTGGCATTCCTGCCCTGGAATGCAGCAGGCCGCGGGAGGGGTCAACAGCAAGGCCACATCAGCGATCGCCGCGTGATCAACGCTGTTGGAGACATTGTAATCGGTCGTCACCACGGTCAGGAACCCGTCGGACTCCGTGATCGGCACCACGATTGCGTCAACGATCAGTCCGCCCCGCCTGAACGACTGCTGGTACTGCACCTCGCCATCCAGCAGCACCCACACCGTGAAATCGGTGTACACATTGTCGATGGCATTGAAGTTGATGCCGGCCACTCCCACAAACCGATTGAACTCGTACCCGGCATCCCGCACGGCGTTCAGGTCAAACGTGATGCCAGCATTCGTGTGCATACCGAGTCCCCGCCGATACACACCTGGCTGATCTGCGAGTTCGATGGGCAGCACCTCGGACTCCGCCTTGGAGAAGTGCGAGGCGGCGTTACGGATGGAGTCATGGTTGTCGCCCTCCGTGTTCGGGAAGTCGAAGGTCGCTCCATCAGAACGAATCTGCGTCGTCCTGTCCGGAATGAACACACCGTCAACCAGCGGGAAGTCGACCGCGCCGGCAGTGCCGTCGATGGCCGTGAACAGAGGCCCTCCTTCAGTGTGTCCGCCGGAGGTATTGGGGTCCACAAGTTGCCCGGAGGCGATGTGCAGCCCGCTTCTATCAACCGCCGAGCCGGTGCCATCACCACCGACGGCAACGTCGCCCAAATCGACGTAATCGGCCGCGGACGCAATCGACGCAGCGAGTGTTACCACGATGACCAGACTAGTGCAGTTCCTTAACATCGGATTCTCCTTGCCTGGAGCAAGTGGGCTGCATGGTGCATATGTCCAGTTTTCATCGCCACCCGCGTCATTCGCCGGAGTACTTATGTGTGGCTGTCAACGCGAAGTGCGTGCGCAGCCCAGCCGCAACCGGTACAGATGCGGGCGTCATTCCTCGTGGTCGTATTCTCATTTCACTTTCCCCGCCGCCTCTCGAACTGCGCCGCAGCCCCCAAACCCGCCCCGGAGTCTCGACGCGACTGCTACCTGGATTCTAACACACTCAAACGCCGAGGGGCAATCCGGACCGGCGGTTCCAGGGCGCGTGGCGGCGTCGTCAGAGCCTTGGGGCCCACTGATGAGCCGGCGGCGGTGCGCCGTGTGATCGGACGCTTGTGACTGATCGTGCGCAGCATGTTTTCTCGGTCGGGCAGGCGATATCCCGCATCGCCCATACCTGAGCCGAGGATATTTGCCTTCAGACCTCCGGCATTCGCACACTTGAAACTGGTGATCCGTGCGAGCGAACGGCTCGGCGGGCGACCTCGGGGATGTTGATAGCACATTGGTTGGTGAACATGCGTGCCGCTACGCGACATCTGGTGCGAGGGGGGAGAATCACCGCGCTGTGTCTGCTGCTCTCGATCAGCACCTGGGTCGGGTGTGTTCCCGTCGGAACTTCGCCCGATATCGCATATCCCGAAGTGCCGCTCATCGTAATTGGCGCCGGACAGCAAAGCATCGCCGCGACACTCGATTTCGGCGGCGAGTTTAACGATCTGCGTTTCGAATTGATCAACACGCCGGGCAATCGCGTTCACTACATGGTTCACGTGTACGACGACTGGCTCTGGGTCACGCCCGATGCAGGCTACTCCGAAGCTGAAGTGCTCGCGTTCGACGTGCACGTCGATCGCACAGGGCTGCCCCCTGGAGACTACCAGGCGACGCTTGATGTCGTGATTGTCGGCATCGAGACTATCACGATCGCTCTCAATGTGTCGATTGTGCCCGGCGCCGGTGGCGCCACTGAGACGCCGTACTCCGTCAATTCGCCGCCGTACGATCCGGTAGGCGCGGACCCGAACGATGGTGGGGGCGGGGCCACCGACGGAGAACCCGCGCCCGATCCGAACGATGCCGCCGACAGCCCCACCGAGCCGGGCGCCGACCCCAATGATGCGCCCGACTATCCCGGCGAGCCACGCGACGACCCGGGTGTTCCGATCACCGATCCCAACGACCCGAATGAGCCACCGGCGGCACCACCGGTCCTGTCAGTGTCGCCGCTGCTGCTCTCTTACGAACTTGGTGCCGAGCCACAGACGCTCAGCATCCGAAACACGGGCGGGGGCACGCTGGCCTTCTCGGTCGTCACGGACACGCCCTGGATCGTGGCGTCGCCGAACTCTGGTGAGGATGCCGGCGACGGTCAAGACATCGTCGTGTCAATTGACCGCACCGGTTTGTATTCGGGTGACTATGCGGGCGAGCTTTCAGTCATCACCACCGACGGGCAGAGCGCCGATGTCAGCGTCACGATGTCGGTATATCGCGATGTGGACGACCCGGAGTTTTGGAGCTCCTATCGGGGTGACCCGGCACCAACGGCCTTTGGTGGCCTTGGCGCGGGACTAGCTGACGAGGCGACCAACGAGGCATTTGGCATCTCGGCCTTTGGCGCAGTCGTCGTGGGGCGGCAGCGCGGTGTTGAGGATGGTCTCGTGCAGGGCGCGATCTGGCACGCTGATGGCACATTCGAGTTGCTCGGTGCCATGTCGGCCGCCGGCGTCTACAGCCACGCCTTCGGCACGACCGCTGATGGCGACCTCGTCGTCGGACACGCGCTCGGTGATGATGGGTTCACGGCCTTCGCATACACCGCGACCGACGGATTCACCGCGCTCGGTGACCTGCCCGGCGGCGAATATCGCAGCGGCGCGTACGCGGTCTCGGCCAACGGCCGCGTTGTCGTTGGCTTCAGTGAATCCGCGGATGGATTCGAGGCGTTCTCCTGGACCGCCACCGATGGAATGATCGGTCTCGGCGATCTGCCGGGAGGTGTATTTGAGAGCTGCGCCACCGGGGTGTCCGGCGCCGGTGACGTGATCGTCGGCTATGGGGCGTCCGAATCGGGCGACGAGGCTTGCTACTGGACGACCGCAACCGGCCTCGTGCCCCTGGGATTCCTCGAAGACGGAGCACGCAGCCAGGCGACCGGCATTTCCGTCGACGGCACCACGATCGTGGGTTACAGTGATTCGCCGGACGGCCGTCAGGCATTTGTCTGGACGGGCGCCAGCGGCATGGTGGGGCTCGGCGACCTTCCCGGCGGCGAGTTCCAGAGCACCGCCTACGCAGTGTCCGGCGACGGACAGCGCGTGGTTGGTGCCGGCTTGAGCGATACAGGGTCCGAGGCGTTTGTCTGGGACGAAGCCGCGGGGATGCGCAGTCTAGCCGCGGCCTACGCGGCGGCGGGCGGCGGGGCCGAGCTGGCCGGTTGGCAACTCGAGCGCGCTGTCGCAATCTCGGCCGACGGACAGGTGATTGTCGGCCAGGGAATCAACCCCACCGGCCAGCGCGAGGCCTGGCGGATCACGCTGCCGCGCTAACCGAACGGAGCGCCAAATGGCCGCACCAGCATCTCGTCTGAAAAGCGCCAATGACTGCCGCCCGCGCGGTTTCACCACGTGCGCCGCACTGCTCTTGTCGCTGGGCATGGTGCCGGCGGCCATGGCGGCGTCGCAAACCTATACCTGCTCCGGACTCTCGCTGACTATCGACGATCGGGGCGCTGTGATCTCGATTCTCGACCGGGCCACGGGGGTCAACCGTTCGCGATACAGTGCGGGTGAGTGGGCCGCCTACTTCTGCCGCCTGCTGATTGAAGGCAGCGAGACCTCCCCAACAGCGGTGACGTTCGCCGAAGACCATTGGGAATACACCTTCGGCCAGGCGCCCGGCGCACCGGTCGCCAACGTTCGCATCGAGGCGCGGCCGGACTATCTCCTGGTAACGCTCGACAGCATCACAGTCGAAACCGGGTTCGACGAAGTCCGTTTCGCCGAGCTCCAGCCGCTCAATGGGATCGACCACACGGCGTACCGTTTCCTGGAGTTCGAGGACGATGGCCGCCGGCGTTATCTCGTCATTTACGCGCTCGACATCGCCACACTCACGTCGGTGGGCGCCGGTGAGGCCGGCTACATGATTGCCCAGGCCCGGCCGAATCTTCCAGCGCCGGGTGGCCCCGGCATCGCGGGTCGCAAGGTGGCGCTGTTCGCCTGCGACGCCGATCCGGCGTCGGTCTACGCCGCCCTCGACAAAGTCGAGACGGACAACGACCTGCCACGCGGCGCGGCCGGCAAGACGAATGCGGCGGTGCACCACGCGGGAATCTTCTGGATCGACGTTGACGCCGAGAATTGCCAGGAGGCGCTCGACTATACGCGCGAGGCGGGCGCCGGCCGAATAATGCTCTACACGCCCAGTTGGCAGAGTCACCTGAAGCGCTCGGAGGTGGCGGATGGCTGGGGCTCACGAAGTGCGCTTGTGTCGTGGATCGATCAGTGCCACGCCGAGGGAATCGTCGTCGGCGCGCACCTGTTTCCGACGCGCCTCTACATCGGTCCTGAGTGCGAATACGTCGAGGACGGCTGCGATATTGCACTGTATCACGACCGGACCACGACGCTCGCCGCCGATCTTCCCGCCGATCAGATCGATGGCCTGATCGAAACGACCACCACCACCGCCGATTGGCCCACCGCGCCGGATCAGCGCGAGATACTGATCGGGCGCGAGCTCATCGAGTATTCAGGCGTGCGCACCAGCGCGCCTTACGGCTTCACGGGGCCGTTTGTACGCGCCAAATACCAGCCGAGCTCCGACGGCCTCGGGCCGCAAGCACACAGCGCCGGTACCGACATCGGGCACCTCGTCAAAACCGGCCCGAATCGCTATTGGGTCGACATCGAGCGCGGCGGCCTTGCCGAAGTCTGCACCAACCAGGCGGCCCTGCTGGACACGCTCAATTTCGACTACGTGTACACCGATGGCCTGGAGCACCCGCAGGAACCGTCGTGGTTCGCGACCGCCGTGCAGCCCCACATCCTCTGGCAGAAGCTGACGCGCAAGCCCGACTGGTTTGAGGTATCGAGTAATTCGGCGGCTGGATTGCAGTGGACGATGATCGGGTCGGACGGGCAGATCGACTACTTGCCGCAGGACGGGGCTCCGCTCAAGAACGAGGTTGACCGCAATGTCACGTCGATTGAGCGGCGCGAGAAACAGCTCGCTTTCATCCAGCCCCAGATCGGCTGGGTGCAGATCTCGCGACCGCTGACGCCACAGACGACGCCTGACGAGCTTGAATACGCGCTGGTGAAGTGCATCGCCCACGAGATGCCGCCGATCTTCGAGACGTGGCTGAGCACCTTCCGCACCTGGCCGCTGCGCGACGAGAATCTGCACCTGATCTCACGATACGAGGCCCTGCGTCTCGCAGGGCATTTTGACGAACACGTGCGCAAGACGGTCGCCCACCCGGGCAAGGACTTCATGCTCTTCACCGATGGCGCCGGCACTGACCATCTCCTCCCCGTGGCGCGTGTGCATGTCGCGGATGCAGCCGGCCGTGTCACTGTCTACTTGTCGGAAGACCGCGCCCAAGGCAACCGCTTCGCCACGCTCTGGCCCAGGGCGTCGGGCGACACGCCCCAGGTGATCCTGGACGGCGTCAACGTCACCGACTTGCGGGCAACCAACTACCGCGGCAACCCGCTCAACGTCGCCGACCTGGGCCACGGGCAGGTCGCGGTGACCGTGGACACGCGAATCTACCTCGAGCTGCTCAACGTGCCGCACGCCGAAGATGTCTTCAATCGCGCGGCGGTTTTGGCGGGAGACTGACTCGTCAGCGCGCACTAACCAGCGAATTGAGGCGCCGCGGGGCTCACCGGCCTCCGTGCGCGAGCAACGGGTGGCGCCGATAGCGCTCATACATGTCCACGATACGGTCGCGAACCACTGTGATGGCCTGCTCATCGCTGAGCTCGGCGGCCTGCGCGGGCCATAGTGGCTCGCCATATGAGACGATGATCGGCACCGGCCGGGGAAACCTGGCGTGTCGCGGCCAGGCCTTGTACGCCCCCAGGATGGTCGCCGGCACGACCGGCACTTTGGCCCGGCGCGACATGAGAATCGTACCGGCATGCATCGGGCCAACACTCCCGTCCAGCGTGCGCGTGCCTTCGGGAAACGCGGTGACCAGCATGCCCGCCTTCAGGCGCTGTAGCGCCTCCCTGATACCTTTCAGATCTGCGGTGCCACGTTTGATGGGAAACGCGTTGAACGCTCGGATGAGCCTGGCGAACGTCTCGTTCCTGAACAGCGAATCGCGCGCCATGTAACAGCATTCCCGCGGCAGCGCCAGCGTCGCCAGCATCGGGTCCAGGAAGCTCTGGTGGTTGCAGACCAGCAGCACCCCGCCCTCAACCGGCACGTTGCGGACACCAAACGTGCGCCCCCGCAGCAGTGTCGTGAACACGCAGTGGCAGATGCGGCGGCCAATGCGATAATGCGGCCGCATGCGGCTCACGGCTGTTTCTCCACCTGCCAGAGTCCCGCACGCCGCAGGTGCGAGAGCATCGTCTCGACGACGGCTTCGACCGGCAGATGCGAGGTGTCGATCTCGATGGCGTCGTCGGGCTTGACCAGTGGGGCGACCGGCCGGCCGGCGTCAGTGCGGTCACGCTGGGCCAGGTTCCCCTTTACCTCCTCAAGAGTTACGTTCCGGGCGTCGCTTAATTCATCCAGGCGGCGCCGGCCACGCGTATCAAGGTCCGCCAGGATGAAGAACTTCACGTCGGCCTCGGGAAAGGCGGCGGTGCCCTGATCACGACCCTCTGTTACCAGCGAACCGACGCGCTCCGCAATGCTGCGCTGCTTCTCGATAAGCAACCGGCGCACGCCGGGCGATCCGGCAATGTAGCGCGTGTGGTCGTTTACGCGCATGGTACGGATTGCGTCAGTTACGTCGCGGCCGCGGAGTTGCACGCGAATGCCGTCGGACTTGAGCTGTAAATCGTAATCATCGCGCGCCGCGGTGCGCGTGAGGGCTTCCTCGTCGGCCAGATCGATACCGTCGCTGAGCGCTGCGAGTGTTACGACGCGGTACATCGCGCCGGTGTCGAGGTAGGGGATGCCCAGTCGCTCGGCAAGGCGCCGCGCCGTGGTTGTTTTTCCAGCTCCCGCCGGTCCATCGATCGTGATAATCATGGCTGTTTGGTGGCTACCCTGTGTATGAACATGTTGGCCAGTGGGGCGTGATTATAGGGGCATCGCCTCCGGGAATCGAGAATCCACAAACGCGGTATTGCGCACGGCGTGGCCTCGTTGCCGCCGCTTGGACGCGCTGATGTGGCTCTCGGGCGCGACGAATGCCCCCTGATGTCAGTCCGCGTTTCGGCTTGATGGGCGGTGTGACGCGGTCTGTGCGCGTTTTTAGCCCGTCTGGCGGGTTTTGGCGCGCGGATCGCCGACGCTACAATGTTGTGGAGGTTCCCCGTACCTGGATGCGCCAGCGACCATCGGCGGGGCGGTTCAAACGCAGAGGAGCTTGAGCACATTGATCAAACCACGCGCGGCTGGGCAACATGGAGGTTGCCGCGGGGCGGCGACTTGGACAATGTATGCGCTCGCCGCCCTGGCACTCACCCTGCCGATGGGCTGCGCGGTTCCGCAGCCGCGCGGGGACGGCCAGCAGCGGCGCCTCATCGAACCCAAGTCGCAGCGCAAATACTGGCTATACCTGCCCAAGGACTACGTGGCGGCCGACGACGCCGAACGCGCCGCCCGCAGATGGCCCCTGGTCGTCACTTTTCATGGCATGCGTCCCTTCGACAACGCCACGTCGCAGGCGCACGAATGGGAACGCGAGGCGGACCGCTATGGGTTTATCGTGGTCTCGCCCGAGTTGGCGTCGATGGATGTGCTCGCCGAGTTCCCCATCCGCACCAAACACCCTTGGTTCAAGCTCGACGAGCACACCGTGCTCGACATTCTCGACCAGGTCTTCACCAACACCGCCGCCGACAGGAATAATGTGCTGGCCACCGGCTTTTCTTCGGGCGGCTACATGGCGCATTACATGGTGAACCAACATCCCGACGTATTCACAGCGCTTGCGGCGCGGCAGGCCAATTACTCGGCGCCGCTGATGGATGACGCGCTGGCCCCGCGCTCGCGCTACCACCCGGTCCTCGTGCTGATCACCGAGAACGACTTCGCCATCTGCAAGCGCGAGTCGCAGCAGGCGATCCGCTGGTACCAGTCGCACGGGTTTCAGAATTTCGCCTGGGTGTTCATCAAGGGGCTGGGGCATGAACGGACGCCCGAGCTGGCCGCGGACTTCTTCGGGCGCGTCGCCAAGGTCTCGCCCAGCACCCCCTCTCAAACACTCGTGCGCCGCCAGGCCATTGATGGAAACGCTGAAGGGCTGGCCTTTCTTTCCGGGCGTATGCCGACGGTGCGGCAGCCTCAGACCTCACCCACGCCCCAGCACGCTTCAGCACCGGCGGGTGGCCGTGTGCAGCCGCCCAGCCGACGTACGACGCCGCCGTCTCGCGTGAGCACACCGCCACGATCCGTATCTATCCGCGTATCATCCGCGATCGGCATCGAGCCGTTGCACCTGGGTTTCTGGGCTGTGTGCCCTTCCGATTGGTACGAGACGGCGAGTTTCCTCTGGACGCTGGATGGTGACCCGATCGCGACGAGCGTCAATGGCCAACGAACACTTACCACCGCCGGCGAGCATGCCCTGGGCCTGCTGGTGGTAACCTCGGATAACCGGGAGTTTCGCGCAACGCAGCGCATTCGTGTACTGCCGCACGTGCAGAACACGGGTTACGTCGGCGATACCAGATAGCGAACGCCGTATGAGCGAATTCCAGGAGAATCTTTGGGCGCCGTGGCGCATGGAATATATCCGGACGCTGGCGGATGATGCGCCCGCGTGTTTTCTTTGCCACTACCGCGACCATGCCGAGGCCGACGCAAAAAACCATGTATTGTGGCGTGGTCCGCGCACGATCGTGGCGTTGAACCGCTTCCCCTACAGCAACGGACACCTGATGGTGGCGCCGCTGCGGCATGGCGCGTCACTCGAAGACCTGGCGGATGACGAGTTGCTCGAGCTGTTGCACCGCGTGCGCGACGCCAAGCTGGTGCTCGCACACGCCGTAAACGCCCAGGGCTTTAACGTCGGCTTTAATCTCGGCCACTGCGCGGGGGCGGGCCTGCCCGATCATCTGCACTGCCATGTCGTGCCGCGCTGGGCGGGCGACGTTAACTACATGGCCGTGCTGGCCGACGTGAAGGTCGTGCCCGAAGCGCTCACACGAACGGCGGAGAGACTCCGGGCCAGTGCCGCGAAGCTGGGCCTGCCGCGCGATTAAAGCACCGCGCAGCGGCGCGGCCGCCAAGCATGACACGGCTCACAGAGCCGTGGCACACCGCGTGGTGGCAGGATTCTCTTGAAACCGCTGTGGATGAACAGCCATCAGGCCTTTAACAGGCCCTGCTCTTCAAGATAGTCGATCAACTGCGCGGCGGCTTCCTGGGGCGAGAGCGCGCTGACGTCGAGCACAACCTCGGGTTTGAGCGGCTCTTCGTACGGCGCCGAGACGCCGGTGAACTCGGGGATCTCGCCGGCGCGGGCCTTCTTGTAGAGCCCTTTGGGATCGCGCTGCTCGCAAAGCTCGACGGAAGCCTTCACAAAGACTTCGACGAACTTCAACCCGGCCTCTTCATGAAGCGTGCGCGCCTGATCGCGGTCCGCGCGATACGGGCTGATGAAGCTCGTCAACGCGAGCACGCCCGTATCAGCGAAGAGCTTGGCGACCTCGCCGATACGGCGGATGTTCTCGTTGCGATCTTCGGGCGAGAAGCCTAGGTTCTTGTTGAGCCCGTGGCGGATGTTGTCGCCATCCAGTGCGTAGGCCAGGTGTCCGCGCTCGATGAGCGCGTGTTCGAGCGTAAACGCGATGGTGCTCTTGCCTGAGGCGCTCAGACCGGTGAACCAGATGGTGGCGCCGGTCTGTTTGAGCAGTTTGTTGCGGTCCTTTCGTTCGACGTGGCCCTCGTGCCAGGTGATGTTTGTGGCTTTCTGATGCGTCATGTTGCCCCTGTCTCAAGTTTCTTGCTGGAATAGCGCCGTTGACAAGTAGCGCTCGCCGGCGGATGCGAGCAGTACGACAATGAGCTTGCCATCGCTCTCCGGCCGGGCCGCGACCTTGGCAGCCGCACACAACGCCGCACCGGAACTGATTCCGCACAGTATACCCTCTTCTCGGGCGGCGTGGCGGGCCCAGGTGAAAGCATCATCGTTGCTGATCTGAATCACATCGTCGATGACGTCCATGTTCAGGTTATCAGGGATGAACCCGGCGCCGATGCCCTGGATCTTGTGCGGGCCGGGTTGGGCAGTCTGCCCATCGCGGGTTTGCGTGATCACGGGCGAGTCCGCCGGCTCAACCGCGATGCACCGGACGGCGGGATTTCGTTGCTTGAGCACCTCGCCGACGCCGGTGAGCGTGCCGCCGGTGCCGACGCCCGCTATGAAGACATCGACCGCACCGTCGGTGTCGCGCCAGATCTCCTCGGCGGTGGTGGCGCGGTGGATTTGCGGGTTGGCGTGATTCTCGAATTGCTGCGGAACGTACGCACCGGGCGTGGCGTCGGCGATTTCACGCGCCTTGCGGATGGCGCCCGGCATGCCCTCGGCCGCCGGGGTGAGCACCAATTCGGCGCCGAGTTGCCGCAGCACGGCGCGGCGTTCGATGCTCATGCTCTCCGGCATGGTCAAAACAAGTCGCAGCCCCTTGGCCGCGCAGACGAAGGCCAGCGCGATGCCGGTGTTTCCCGACGTGGGTTCCACAACGGTGCCGTCGGCGGTCAGCGTGCCTTCCTCAAGGGCGGCACTGATCATCGCCAATCCGATGCGGTCCTTGACGCTGGATAAGGGGTTGAAAAACTCGAGTTTCGCGTAGACGCGCGCGCCGGATTCGATGATGCGGTTAATGCGGACAAGCGGCGTGTTGCCGATCGTCTCTGTCAGATCGTTGTACAGTCGGCCCATGACAATCTCCCAGTCGGTCCCTGCGGTTTACTCACCCTGTATGTTATGCGCGGGATGGGACGGGGGTGTAGAGGGCAGGGAACAGGGAACAGGGAACGGGGAACAGGGAGCGGGGGCTGCGAGAAGGGGCAAGGCGCTCAGGGGCGGAGCGTTGTGGTTGCGTTTGCGGTCTGCGCGCGTGGGGTGTCGGCCGGCAAACCGAATGGTGGGACGCTCAGGGCGGCGGCCGGCAACGATCGAGGGGTAACGGCCACGTTGTCACGGTCTCGGGGGGCTGTTCCGCCGGCGATCGGTGATTGATCCGCGAATCGGACGGCAATCTGGCAGGTCAGCGACTCCCCGGACTCCACGCGCACCACCTCGGCGTGGCAGGGTAGCGAGCAGGCTCCTTCGCGCACGACGCGCGACGAAGTGTGCATTTCCGAGAGTTCGAGCCGCTGGCCGACGGCGGGCCGCTGGTCACTGGCCAGCAGAAACGCACCCCCGTGCGGGCCGATGTTCAGCATCCAGGCCCCGCGCGGATCGCCGTGCTCCCCGTTGTGCACCCAGAACGCAAACGCGGTTGTGCGTCGCGGGCCGTCGCGACGTTCGCGGGTATTTGTGGATGGTTGCGGCATGCCAGATCTTGCCCTACATATAGTCTCATGCCGACGCCGAGCCGTGCGGCTGTGCCTGTCATCGGTATCGGGCCGGGCGTCCTTCAGTCACGGCTGTTTTCGAGACCAATGTCTGATAGTGTGTGGCGTTGTGAGCGTGATTCCGATCGCCATTGAACCGAGCGAGCTGGAGGACTTCGCCTGGGAACGTGTTTTCCCGCGCGCGGCGCCGCTGGAGCTCGAGATCGGCACGGGCAAGGCCGGCTTTCTGCTCGACCGCGCGCGAGCACACCCCGAACGCGACTTTCTGGGGATCGAGTGGGCTAACGAGTTCTACAAGTTTGCCGTCGATCGCATGCGCCGTTGGGGTGTCGGCAACGTCAGGATGCTGCGCACCGACGCGGCGTATTTCATTCGCGTGGTCTGCCCGCGCGATTCACTGACCGCCCTGCACGTGTACCACCCCGACCCGTGGCCGAAAAAGCGTCACCACAAGCGGCGGCTGATTCAGCAGCCGTTCGTTGACGCGGCGGTTGATTGCCTGATCCCCGGCGGGCGCTGGGCGGTACAGACGGATCACGCGGAATACTTCCAGCAGATCGAGTCGCTGTTGTCCGCTCACGAGCGGCTAGAACAGGTGCCATTCGACGATCCGGAATTCGGCGTCGGACAAGCGGGTTTGCAGACGAATTTCGAAGTCAAGTACCTGCGCGAAGGACGCGAGATTTACCAGATCGCCGTTTGCAGGCTGGTGTAGTTTTCCGTGGTCAGTTTTCAGAGTTCAGTGTTCAGAGTTCAGAGTTAAGTGTTAAGTGTTAAGTGTTCAGATCTCAGATCTCAGATCTCAAATCTCAGATCTCGGATCTCAAATCTCAGATCTCGAATCTCAGCACAAAGAAACAACACCCGCGCAAACTGATCCACCGGAGACCAATCCCCCAAACCGACCGCCAACCACCAACCGCCAACCACCAACCGCTGACCGCCGACCACTGACCGCTAACCCCTGACCGCTAACCTCTGACCTCTAACCGCTGACCGCTGACCTGCCGGCTACTCATCATCCGGGCGTGGCCAGATTACGTAGTCGCTGCGTTCGCCGCTCTTGTCATGTACGCCGCCGCTGTCGATTCCATCGACGCCGAGCGAATACAGCGTGATATCGTCACCGTCGCGCCGGTATACGAACGAGGCGCCGGTGAGTGGATCGAACACAAAGTCGCGGTCGCCGAAGACGTCGAGAGACTTCGGGTAGGCCCCGTGCTCCTGGCGATAGGCGCGCAGCTCGGTGAGCAGATGCGCGCCGCGCTCCTGAGTGTCAGCCCGCGCGCGGACGAAGTAGGCGCGGGTGAACTCCGGTACGAACATTCTGAGCACGGGGTTGCTGTCGGGACCGCTAACCTGACTTTCAATGTCCGCCAGCAGTTCGCGCGCCTGATCGTAGGGCAGTTCGGCGGCAACGGAAAGGCCGTCATAATAGGTGTTTAGTTCAGCGAGCGTCACATCGTAGTCAACGTTGCCGATCGCCTGTCGAAACACCTCATCCTCCTCCGTGTCAGTTTCTGCCGCCATGTATGCCAACACCTCCCCAACCATGCCGCCGCTTGCGACGTAACGGCCGCTGGTTTCGTCACGCTTGAACACCCGTTGGAGCATGTCGAGCGCAAAGGCGTGTTCGGCCGCCACAGCCTCTTTCATCGGGCGCAGGGCCATTTGTGGCGAGCTCATACGCCGGGCGATGCTGACATAGTCGATCTCGTCGGCGTTGGGCGCCGCGTACGCATCCAGCAAGGCCTTATGGCCCAGCGATTGCATCGCGATTCCCACGAGGTTCTCGATCAAAGTAATGCCCCGGCTGGCGTGAGCGCCGGCGGCGGTCACATCGAGATAGGCGTCGACCGCCTGGTTGACCTCCCCCTTTGATTCGTGCAGCTTTCCGGCGACGATGGTCGCCCGCGCCAGATTGCGAATGGGCGACAGGTGGGGCAACACCACCGAGATTGCCGCCCCGCTCTTGTCGGCGTGGTATTCAAAGCCGGCGTGCGGGGCGCGTGCGGCCTCGCGGAAGCGGGCAATCGCGATCTGATTCCGGTCAAGCCAGGTTTTGAGGTCGGGGTTGGTCAGGACGGCGGGATCACCCTTCGTCGCGGCCCTGATGAGGTCAGCCGATCCTTCCCAGCCCTGATAAAGTCCGACAGCTTCGTTGTAGGTCGAGGCGCCGGGCGCGCTTTCGCCGCGTACCTGATCATTCATCCACGACACATAATCGGTCGGCTGGTCCGGGTTGGGGGCCGGGATGTTCTGGAAACCCGCCGATTCAAACTCGGGTGGTTCTGGAGACTTGGCGGGTTGATCGGGCTCGGCGTCTGAGGCAGCTTCGTCCGGCTGGTGGGCATCGCTGTCAGCCGGGTCCACGACGGGCGGCTCAACTTCGGCTGCGCCATCGTCGGCTTCCTCGCCCACGGCGGCCGGCGTTTCGGCGGTCGGCGGCGACGGCGTCACGCCGGATCGCTTGGCCAGTGCCGCTGGGTCACTGTCGTAAATCGCCACGAGCGCGTTCGCCGGGATGCCCGCCCCGGCCGCATTCGCCGAATCCTGGCCCTCTGGGACGAGCTGCATCGTCAGCAGGTCCACGCGGATGGTCCGGTCCCAGTTCAGGCGAATGACAAACTGCTGGCTCTTGTCATCAAAGGTGAATTCGGCCTCATCGAGCCAGCTTACGGTGGAGCCATCCACTCTAACGTGCGGCCAGTCCGAACGCTGGAGCAGGTCGGGCAGGGTGAAGTGACGCAATAGCGCGCCTTGCGGACCGTAGATGACAAGTGCGTGGCGGGCGCCGCCGCGTCGGTATTCGTCGAGCGTTATGACAAACCGGCCGTCGTCGCGCACCAGTGCGTGCAGCGGCGCAACATCGTTGACCAGCGGTCTGTCCCACAGCCTCTCGGTCGATCCGGTCTCGCCGCGCGAAAGCAGCGTCCCGCGCGCCGCGCGCGCTTTCGACGAGGTTGGACGCCCCATCTCGACGCGCAAGACGTAGCGTTCGTTTTCCGAGCGGACTTCGCGCACCGGGCGCGGCTCGCGCGCCAATGCGTCGCCGCTGACAACCCAGATCAGCGTCACGATCCCCAATACCATGAGTCTGCTCACGGGTAATCTCCGCACGAGTAAGTCGACCGGCCCCCGCGGCATGGCATTCTACGCGTGATACCGCACTACGCCACCGCACGACCCAACGAAGAAGCGTGGCGGCCCATGGGCCATCCGCCGACCACGTTCGCAGAATTGCGCACGGCCGCTATAGTCTATACACGTCAGGAGCGCGGTTGGATGCAGACGACCCGACCCACGTGGGGTGCCGCATGGATGACGAGCGTTGGTTGATTACCGGGGCGTCAGGGCAGCTTGGCGGATACGTTCTGCGGCTGCTGTCCGGAGTTACCCCGCAACCGAAGCTGCTGGCCTGGACTCACCGGCACTCAATCGCCACGCCGCAGATGACCGCCGAGCGGATCGACCTGGCCGACAAGCGTGCCGTGCAGGGCAGTGTGGCGGCCTTTCGTCCGACGGTGATTGTGCATCTGGGCGCGGTGACCGCCGTCGGCGAGGCGCATGCCAATCCCGACCTCGCACGGCGCGTCAATGTTGATGGGACTCGGTTCCTGCTGCAAGCTGCCGAGGCCTGTGGCGCGCGGCTGGTTTATGGCTCGACCGACATGGTGTTTGATGGGACGGCGGCGCCATATCGGGAGACTGACCCGCCGCGACCGCTGAGCGACTATGGCCGCAGCAAGCTTGCCGCAGAGCAACTGGTAACCGGCGCCGAGCGCGCGCTGGTCGCACGCCTGCCGCTGATGTATGGATTGCCGCTGACAGACCGGCCGACGACGTTCGCGACGCAGTTGGCGGCCCTGCGCGCACACCAGCCCCTGCGACTGTTTGTCGACGAGCATCGAACACCCCTCTGGTTCGAGGACGCCGCTCGGGCACTGGTCGCTCTGGGGCGAAGTGGGGAAACGGGGATTCTGCACGTCGCAGGCCCGGAGCGTCTGTCGCGATATGATCTGCTGGCGCGCTGCGCGGATTTGCTCGGCATCGAGAACCCGGCGTTCGAGGCGGTGTCCAGGCTGGACGTGGCGGCGAGTGAACCACGCCCGGCGGACCTGTCGTTATGCGGGGCACGCTTCGTCGAACGCTTCCCCGACTGCGCCCCTGGCCCGGTCAGAGGCGAGGCGTTTGACTGAGGCAACACCCACCGCGGCCGGTAGTAAATTGGGAACCATCGCCCTGCGAGACGCTGGTCACGCTTTGGCGGCGCTTGTACACTTGCTGTCGCGATAGGTAAAAGGCAGTGGTTGCGTATATGAATCAGACGTGGTCATCACACAGCAGCGAGGGTGTCGCGATGAGAAACACCATAACCATAGTATTTCTGTCGGCCCTGATCCTCTGCGCCGCGGGCTGCGCGCCCACCGGTATCATCGCTCATGGAACGACGCGCACCGGCGAGTTCTTCGGCGACACGGGCATAACGGGCAACAGCAACGTGGTGACGATCGAGAAGTGGTCGCGACTGTGCAAGCTATCGATCATCGGCAATCAGAACGAGGTGTTCATCGAGGAAGGTGTGCGCATCCCGCGCATCGAGGTCTTTGGCAATGACAACGTAGTCAGCATACCCCACGGCCTGGTCGTGCAGTTCAACCACTTCGGCAACCGCAATCGGCTTGTCGAACGCGAGCGGAGCATGACGCAGGTACCTCCGCGCGAGACGATGATAATCGTCGGCCCCTCCCTGCCGGTACAGCCGGCCCCGACGACCACGTACGTGGCGCCCGCCGAGACGCCGGTGTACGAGCAACCGGCCGAGTCGCCCGGGGTGGTGATCACGCCGCCGGGGATATCAACGGTGCCGATCGAATCGGATGCGGTGGAGTATCAGGACTCGCCCGTTGAAGAGACCCGCGAAGAGCCGCCATCGGACGAGCCCGACCCGTCGCTCAAGTAACAAGGCGATGGAGCCTCTCCGACATAGCGTCTGAGCGGGGCTTGGTCTCGCGCGGTCTCGGTCGATCCGGCGGGGGGAATCGGGCGTGGATAGGTTGCAGGTTTGGGGGCCGCTGCTGGCATTCGGCTTGCCCGATTCGAAACGCGGCCGGGATTTCTACTTCCGGCTTATCCCCGTGCCAGTTAATGTGGTTCGCGATGCACGGTGAATAACGATCGGTGAGTCGCGAATTCACACGTGATTTCAGCGAACGGAGAAGATCATGGCAGATGGCCAGTGGCACTACGTACAGGATGGGAAATCTGTTGGTCCCATAACCAAGGCGGAACTGATCGCCAAGCTGCCCGCGCTGGACGGGGATGAGACGCTGGTATTCGGCCCGGGAATGTCAACGTGGGTCGCCGCGCGACAGGCCCCGGGTCTGAACATCGAACGCGACACCACCGCCCCGACACCGCCGCCCAACCGCCGCGGCAGCGACGAAATCGACTATGTCATCACCGGCGACGACATGCAGTTTGTCGAGGTCGAACTCGACCCGGGCGAGATGGTCATCGCCGAGGCCGGCGCGATGATGTACATGACCAGCGCAATCACGATGCAGACCAAATTCGGCGATCCTAGCGCGCAGGACCAGGGCATACTCAACAAGCTCATGACCGCCGGTAAACGCGTGCTCACCGGCGAGTCGCTCTTCATGACCACGTTCACGAATGAGGGGCAGGGCAAACACCAGGTCGCATTCGCCGCTCCTTATCCCGGCAGCATCGTGCCTATGGACCTGGCCCAGCTCGGCGGTGAAATGCTGTGCCAGAAGGACTCGTTCCTGGCGGCGGCGCGCGGCGTGTCCATCGGCATCGCCTTTACCAAGCGCATCGGTGCCGGGTTGTTCGGCGGCGAGGGCTTCATCCTGCAAAGGCTCACCGGCGACGGCATCGCATTCGTACACGCTGGCGGAACACTGCACCACCGCCAGTTGGCGCCCGGCGACACGCTCAAGGTCGACACCGGGTGCATCGTGGCCTTTGAGCCATCCGTCAACTACGAAATCAAGTTCGTCGGGGGAATTAAGAACTCGCTCTTCGGCGGCGAGGGACTGTTCTTCGCCTCACTGACCGGACCGGGGAATGTGTGGCTCCAGTCGCTGCCCTTTGCGCGGCTGGCCGACCGCATACACGCCACCGGCGGCGTCGCCGGCAAGCGCACCGGAGAAGGCAGCATTCTCGGCGGAATCGGCAGGATTCTGGACGGCGACGCGAGTTGACCCGGTCTCATTGACAATCTGACGACACAGGCTGCTCGCCAGCCGCGAACTCAACCACCTGCGCCGCTGGCCGGCGACAACGGCCACCGACTGTTTCCTGAAAACGCCGCTACGCGCACCCGGCGCTCTTGCCCTGGGCAGCCCTCAACAGTCCACGCGCCGCGCACGTTTCAGAACCGCCGCGTGGGAAGAGCGTCCATCCACGCGGGCTTCAAGTGACTCGGGCAGACGGACATGGCGCACGAGGTCCGTTTCGCACTCGGCGGGCTGCGCGTGCAGCCAGTCCCAATCGATGAAACCCACGCCCGCGTGGGCGTTCACCGACAGATAGGCGATGCCGAACGAGGTGAGGTTGTGGAAGAAATGGCTGCCCTGGGATGGGTCAATCGTGAAGTTGTCCAGGGCGGCCTCGACGATCACCCGCGCCGTCGAGATTTGCGACCAGTTCACTGGAATGCCGAGCCAGTTGGTGGTGGTCCCCCAACGCCCCGGGCCAATGAGCATACAGTTGCGCCGTTCGGCTGCCAAATCAGCGTTTAACACGCCGATCTCGTGCGCGATTGTCTCGGTCCTGGCCGGATCGAAGTGCTCCGGACGCACGTAGAGGATATCACTGACACCGGTGATCACACCGTTGCCAAGCGCCTGCGGGCTGTCGCACAGTAGTTCGTCACGCGGCAGGCCGTCCACGTCGATGTCGCGCTGGTCGCCGTTGCCGACACAGGGGCGAATCTGAAGCACGACAAACTGCATCGGGTCGGTGTCGAGATTGGCGGCGAATTCCACGTCGACAGGCGCGTTGAGGCCGGCCTTGCCGATGGCCAGCAGTTGGCGGAGTATTTTGGCAAGCGGGAAGATTTCGGATTTCAACACATGGGCAAAGGTGACCACGCGCACGCCGGCACGATGGATCCCATCGTAGAGGGCGTCATTCTCTGGTGACCAGACCGAGCCGACCGGGGCTAGGGTGCCGTCGCGCTCGGCAACTTCCAGATCGAGGTTCACCAAGCTTCTGAAGTTCTCGCTACCCAATCCACGCGCGTCGCTTTCAAGATCAATGGCGAGAAACGACCGCTGCGATTGATTCAGAAACTCCTCCATTTCGCCGAACTGCGGGAGTATCCGCGGATGCGCCGGGCAGAAGCGCAGCGCGGCCCCACCATCGACGACCATGCCCCCCAACCCCAACACGACGGACGCGATGCCATCTTCGGGACGCATATGTCCGACGGGGTAGAAGTTGAAGGAGCGTGCGGTTCCGGCAAAGCTCGGATAGTAGTTCCGGCCGCGCCGTTGGCCCACGACGGGCTGCATAACGACCGCCATCTTTTGCTCTTCAATTCGGTACGGGGTGTTCTGAAGGTAGCGCCGTACGCCGGCGAAGTGGGCCGATGCGTACACCAGCTTGATGGCATCGGCCAGGCGCGCCAGGCGCTGGCGGCCGTTGTACTCGTTGTTCGGGATCATGAACGTTTCATAGATCCCCGCAAACGGGTGGTACTGGGAGTCTTCGAGCAGACTGGATGAGCGCACGGCGATCGGATCGCGCACCACGTGCAGAAACGCCCGCAGGTCTTTGAGCACGCGTTTGGGAAACTCCGCGCGGAGAAACGCGGCGCGCAACTCGCGGTCCGTGGCCTCGCCGTGGATAACCGGCCAGAGGTTGTTTGTGGCCAGAAAACCGTCGAAGACATCGGTCCCGATCACGACGGATCGCGGCACCGAGATTTGCACACCCTTGTAAGCCTGGTGCAACTTGTGTCGAGCAATCAACGCGTCGACAAACGCCAGTCCGCGGGCCTTGCCGCCGAGCGAACCACCGCCGATGCGTGCGAAATGGACACCCTCGTCAAAACGAAGGCGTGAGAAATCCTCGACGACGCCGCGCCGGTTGCGTCGCAGGGCCTCTTCGCACGAGTCGATCAGGTAGCGTCTGAGGTCTTCGAAATTGCCGAATTCGGATACGCGGCGGGGCCGCAGGCGCGCGGCGAGCTCGAACTCGGTTCGCGCGCGCAGCCAGTTGGAGAAGTGATTCCGTCGCGCGTGGTATTCAATCGACTCGGCCGGCACATCCTCGAGGGCCATGCGCATGGCGCGCAGGTCGGCGGCGCGTGTGATTTCGTGATGGTCGGGCAGGCGAAATACGAAGTCGCCGAAGCCGAAATTGCCCAACATGAAGTCGCGCACGTCCTGCAACAGCGTCGGGGAGCGTTTGTGGAGAAACTGCGCGCCGACCGCCTCGGCCAACTCGCGGTTGCGCTCCTCCGAAGATTGCAGCAACGCAGGCATGTCGCGGTAATCAGCCTTGACCATGCGGATGAAGTCGAGCCCGGCGCGCGGATCGTGAATCCCCTCGCGCGGGAAACGCACGTCGGCGATAACGCCGAACAGGTACTTGCGGTAGCGCGAGTAATACTCCACGCCCTGCTCGTAGGTATCGGCCACGAGGATCTTGGGGCGGGCACGCATGCGGAGTGTCTTGTGCATGCGGTTAATGCCGTCGGCGAGCACCGAGCGGGTCTGGTTGACCAACTCACTGTAGAGAATGGGCAGCAGCAGCGAACGGTACTGGATCGAGTCCTCGAGGAAAATAATAGTGCCGACGCCGGCGGCACGCGTGTCATGTTCGACGTTGAGCCGATCCTCGAGCACCTTGATAATCGCGAGAAAGAGCTTGGCGTCGCCGTGCCATACGTAGGCCGTACCACCCTCGAACCTGCCGGCGACCTCGGCGAAGCGCTTCAGCTCCAGGTCACTGGAAACCAGCATTGCGATTGGCAGATCCTTGTCCACTTCACGCACGGTGCTCGCAAAACGGCTGACATCCATGTCACCAAGCCGCTGCATCGCGATTACTAGATCGAATTTCTGGTGTTCGATGGCGGACAGCGCATTACCCGCCGTCGAAACCCGCGTGACGTTGGGCGAGTGCGTCAGACCGAGATCCGAGTATTCCGACGAGATCAGCTCGGTCAACAGGCCGTCTTCCTCGAGGATGAAGGAATCATAAGGACTGGAGACGAGTAGAATCTCCTCGATGCGCTGCGGCATCAGCGTGGGGAAGCGGCCCAGGCGCCAGGGGTGTCCGGCGGTCGCCTGCATGAGCTGTTCGTCTTGTGCGTCCGTCACGGGATCCGCGCTCTTCATCGCGCCCTCATGAAAGGGGTCTGGTGCCGGGCTTCCTTGTCGCCTGACATATGGCTCCGTATTCTAGCAGAATGCCGCGCAAAGCCAGAACGTTGACCGGGTCGCCGGCCAACTTGGCCAAATCAGCATCCGCGCAGCCGCTCGCATGCTGGAAACGCCCGCGCGGCCGGATGCACCGAGAGATTGCGCCATGAGTGAACGGCCGGGAACACTCCGAGGCCTGATCAGCGCTGAGCGACCGTTGATCATAGTTGCGGTGTTCGTGCTGGCCGTCGGCGTGCGCCTGCTCTACATGCACCAGGTGTCAGCCGGCCCGCTGTTCAACGTGTTTCAGACCGACGCGCGCTGGCACGCCGAATGGGCGCAAACCCTGGCGGCCGGAGAGTGGACCGAAAAACACCCGTTCTTTCGCGCGCCGCTGTATCCGTTGTTCCTGGCCGGCGCTTACCGACTCACCGGTGAGAGTTTCCTGGGGGCGCGTGTTGTCCAGCACCTGCTCGGTGCAATCAGTTGCGTTCTCGTGGTGCTCCTCGGCAGACGTATGGTGAATGCCGCGGCCGGCGCGCTCGCCGGCTTCATCTGCGCCCTGTACGGACCGTTGATCTACTTCGAGAACGAGCTACTGATCCCGTCATTGGCGGTCTTTTTGTTCCTGGCGATGTTGCTGGCGCTGCATGCGGCCGCGGCCCGGCCGACCGCCGCGCGCTGGCTGTTCTGTGGCGGGCTGTTGGGCTGTAGCGCGATCACGCGACCGACGTTCCTGGTTATTGCGCCGGCCATAGTGCTGTGGTGGCTGTGGAAGAGGCGGCGCGCCGACGAGAATCGCAGAACGCTCGCGCACGTCCTGGTATTCGGCGCGGGTCTTATGCTGCCGATACTGCCAGTCACTCTACACAACCGTGTCATCGGCGGCGAGTGGGTGCTGATCAGCACCCAAGGCGGGGCCAACTTCTACATCGGCAATCATGCGGAAGCGGATGGCAAAACCGCGGTCGCTTTTATCCCGCCGGCCTGGGTGCGGCACGAGAAATACGTTGACAACGTCTGGTGGTCCTCGCGCGCCAACGCCGAGGCGCTCAGCGGCCACCCGATGACTGACTCCGCGGTATCGCGATTCTGGTTTGCCCGAGGACTCGCGTATTGGCGCGAGAACCCGGCTGGCGCGCTCGGATTGACCGTGCGCAAGGTGTACTACCTGCTGAACGGCTTCGAGATTGAGTCGAATCGCTCGATGTATCTCGATCGACTATGGTCGCCGTTGGCGGCGACTCTGTTTTGGCAGCACAACCCCGGCGTCGCGTTTCCAGGCGGCGTATTGCTTCCGCTGGCGCTGATCGGCATGTTCCTGCCCGCCAGGCCGACTCCCCTGGCCGGCCTGCCGCGCTGGATCATCGCCCTGTACGCACTGACGATCGTGGCGTTTTTTGTGACCGGGCGATTTCGCATCCCGCTCGTACCGCTGTTGGCGATCTATGCCGCCCAGGCCGTGTTCTGGCTGATTGCGGCCGTGCGATTTCGGCGGTACAAACAATTGCGCCTGGCCGGAGCCGCGCTCGTGCTGCTGGTGGTGCTTTCCAACTCGGCTCTGTGGGGTGTGAGAGATGTGGACTACGCGCGCCAGGCGAGCATCCTCGGCGAGGCGTACTACCGTGCGGGGCAGCCGGGTCGCGCCGCGGCCTACCTGGAGGAAGCGGTTGCCGCCGATCCCAACCAGTTTGCCGACCACCTTGACCTGGCACGCGTGCAACTGGAGCTCAATCGGGTAACCGACGCCGAGGCGTCCTTTCGGGCCGTCATCGCGCTGGCGCCACAAATCGCGCCGGCACACACCGGGCTCGGTGCGGCCCTGATGGCCCAGGACAGGCCGGAGGAAGCGATCGCATCACTGCGGACCGCCTTAAAACTCGATCCAAGGGACGGCGCCGCGCACTTTCTTCTGGCAGAGCTGCTATCGGCCGCCGGACTGACCGACGAAGCGCGAGACCACCGCGAACAGGCGGAGCGCTTGATTCCAGGCATCGATGACGCGTGGCGGGCTCCCGGCGCGGGGAACACGACTCAGCCGAGCCCGTGAGATCAGTCGAGCAGTTCCTTCAACTCGGCGACGTGTTGTGATTCGGCGGCCACCTGCGCGCGGACAAACTCCTCCAGCACAACGTCGCCTTCGACCCGCTTGAGCATGTCGCCATAGGCTTCCAGCGCCGCCTCTTCGAACGTCAGGGCGATTTCGATGGCCTGCTTGCCGGTGAGCGGCTCGGGCGGGCAATCGAGCGTAATCCGCAGCTTGGGAACCGCGCCCAGCGTGCGCAACTTCTGACCGATCATCTGGGCGTGCTGGATTGTCTCTTCAAACGCCTGTCTCAGCACCGGCTCAACGATGAGCCGATCCATCCCGCGCACCGCGGTGAGCAGGTGCAGATAGCGAATGGCCGCCTCCGTCTCCTCCGCGAATACGACGTTGAGCTCGTCGACCAGATCAGAGTTCGTCAGCGTGGCCACCACGTTCTCCCTCTTGCAGGGCCCACAATCTTCTGAAGCACGTTGCGCCTATCAAAGCAGCCGACTGGTAGCGGCCAACGGTAGCGGCCAACCGGTAGCGGCCGACCCCGAGTCGGCCGTTTGCCACCAGCACGCCGGCGGGGCCCTACTCGGGCCTCACATTCTCCGCGCGGCACTGCGTGTCACATGTCGGGCAGATTGCCGGATCCCGAGAACACTCCTCGTGAAATCCACGCAGCGCGGCGAGGAACCCGGCGGCCGGCTCTTTACCCTCGTCAATAAAACGCAGAAACAGCACCAGCCGCTGCGCCGTCTGGTTGCTGATCAGATGCTCTATCTTGCAGGCATCGGTCTCGGCTTCGGCCGCCGGCACTCCGAGAAGATCGGTCAACAGCCGTCGAATCAGCTCGCGCTTGGTCTTGATGGCATCCACCAGGCCCTGACCGGCGGCTGAGAGCCGCACGTGCCGATTCTCGTCCTGGATGACCAGGCCGGATTTCTTGAGCGGTTGCAGAGAAATCGAGACGCTGCCGCGCGTGATGTTCAACAGCCGGGCCACATCCGAGACCCGGGCGTAACCGAATTTACTGAACAGATCATCGATGGCCATCAGGTGGTGGGCGGCACTGTGGCTGATGATGTTCTGATCGAATTTCTTCCACAGATCCACGGCCGGCTCCCGCGATAGCGTCGCCCGGTGATTACCGATGCTGATTGTAACCAAGCGGCGAAACCGGGGACAGGCGGGCGGGGCGCTGGTCGCCGGCCGGCGCCCCGTGGTCGCCGACGGCCACCTGCCGAGTATGGGCCGGAATTCCGGGGAAATAGGCGCCGACGCCTTGCCAAGCAGCCCGCGGATGTGCAAGAATAGTCGCTTGCACGTTTTTTCATCGTTGCCCCTGACAGGGTGGCGACGACGGTTTCCGCGGGCGCGCGATCGTTACCGGCGAGTTACGGCGGTGGTCGTTGAATCCGCGAAGCACCGCTTCTCAGAAAGAGCGTGCTGCATACATGCCAAACGTTTTGGTTCCTACCAATTTTCTCTTTCCCCGATTGGGTTGGACGAGAGTCCGCGCACCGCATGGAGTAAGAAATGGCCAGCACAGACCAAGCGTACAAGGCATTCATGGACTATGTGACGGCGAGGAATCCCGCGGAAAAGGAATTCCACCAGGCCGTCGGCGAGGTGGCCGAGTCTCTGATGCCAGTCCTGGATCGCCACCCGGAGTTCCGCAGCGCTAAGATCCTCGAGCGGATTGTGGAGCCGGAACGTGTCATCATGTTCCGCGTGCCGTGGCAGGATGATCGCGGTGAGGTTCACGTCAACCGCGGTATGCGCGTCGAGTTCAACAGCGCCATCGGCCCCTACAAGGGCGGCCTGCGGTTCCACCCCTCCGTAAACCTGGGCATCATCAAGTTCCTCGGCTTCGAGCAGATCTTCAAGAACGGCCTGACGACGCTGCCGATCGGCGGTGGCAAGGGCGGCAGCGACTTCGACCCCAAGGGCAAGTCCGACGCTGAAGTCATGCGCTTCTGCCAGAGCTTCATGAGCGAGCTCTTCCGTCATCTGGGCGCCGACACCGACGTCCCCGCCGGCGATATCGGCGTGGGCGGCCGAGAAATCGGCTTCCTCTTCGGCCAGTACAAGAAACTCACGCGCAAATTCGAGGGCGTCCTGACCGGCAAGGGACTCAATTGGGGTGGCAGCCTCATTCGTCCCGAAGCCACCGGCTACGGCGCCGTATATTTCGCCGAAGAGATGCTCAAGACCCGCGGAGAGGGCTTCAAGGGCAAGCGCGTGGTTGTCTCCGGTTCGGGCAACGTGGCCCAGTACGCGGCCGAGAAGGTGCTGGCGTTGGGCGGCAAGGTCCTGACCTTCTCCGACTCCAACGGATTCATCGTCGATGAAGACGGTATCGATCGCGAAAAACTCGAATACGTGATGGACCTCAAGAACGTCAAGCGCGGCCGTATCCGCGAGTATGTCAAGAAGTACCCGAAGGCCAAGTTCCAGGAGACCGACGCAAACTCCAACCGCAACGCGCTGTGGGCGGTTCCCTGCGACGTGGCCCTGCCCAGCGCGACGCAGAACGAGATCAGCGACGAGGACGCCAACACCCTCGTGAAGAACGGGTGCGTCTGCGTTTCCGAGGGTGCCAACATGCCGACCGTGCCGGGCGGCGTGAACATCTTCCTGGAAAGCAAGATCCTCTACGGCCCAGGCAAAGCGGCCAACGCCGGCGGCGTCGCGGTCTCGGGGCTCGAAATGAGCCAGAACTCGATGCGGCTCGCCTGGTCGCGCGAAGAGGTCGACGAGAAGCTGCACAATATCATGATCAACATCCACGAGAATTGCCGCACGACCGCCGAGAAATACGGCACGCCCGGCAACTACGTGAACGGGGCCAACATCGCCGGCTTCCTAAAGGTCGCCAACGCGATGCTGGATCAGGGTCTCGTATAGGCCCGCTGCCTTCGTACCACCATCACCCGTCTGGGTGACCTGGTCGCATGATGCAACCGCGGCGGGATGAGCCTGGCTTGTCCCGCCGCGCGTCTGCGCCAAGCGCGTCGCCAAAGCCCGGCGGGCCGGCCGTCGCGAGGCACCTATGGCCGACGCGGCTGATCGCGCTCGCGATCGACGATGCAGAAGAACCCCAGCGGCTCCGTGGATTCGTTGCGGAGCTGGTGAACGGCGTTCGGCTCAATGTACGCCACGTCCAGCGGCCGCAATTCGATGCGCCGCTCGTCGACCAGCAGCACACCCCGACCGCGGGCACAAATGACGGCGTGAATGTGACGGTGCCTCTCAAGGCTGGTGAAGCCTTGCGGAGCGATCTGGAAATAGCGCAGGTCAAACGCCGCCGGCTCACCGGTTTTTCCGACCAGTTCAGTACGCTCAACGTCACGAAACGGGAGCTCCGCAGAAGACTTGTATGCCACGGCGCTGCGGCCCTGCCAGGTGAAGTCGGCGTTGAATCGCAGGTGCGTCCTGATTCCCTCGACCAGCTCGCTGACACCGTGTTCGCACGCGCTGCCCAGCGGGAACAAGTCGCGCTCGGGCGGGGTGTATCGCGGGCTGAAGTGTTCGCCGACGCGTTCGACGAATGCCGCCGTGCTATCACGCAGGCTGCGCGAGTGGCTCAGCAGGGCCCCACCGATGAGGAAAATAGCATCGGCCTGATACAGCTCGGCCATGTCGGGGATGCTCTCGAAGCGCATCCCGCCGGCCGGCACGGGCATGGCGGGCTTCAGATTCCCCAGCGGCTCGCGCAGAGCGCGGCTGATCGACGCACACCGCTCGCGCGTAAAGGCAAAACGACCACCGTGGTTGGGGAAGATCGACGCGTCGGCGGCCGCCAGGCGCAGCAGCGTGCCGAGCAACACATGTGCGGCGATGCCGTGCGTCTCGTCGTGCAGGAACGTCCCGCAGAAGGCGGGGTGGGCCATGATTGCCAGGCGATGCGTTTCGGCCAGATGCCGAATCGTGTCAACGCCCTGAATGAACGGGCACACCAGCACGCCGCGGATGCCACGGCTCAGCAGAAAGTCGATGTGGCGCTCGAGCTGATCAGCGGGCGGCATCAACATCGGGAAATAGAGCGCATGGTGCCCCGTGCCGGCATTGGCTTCCTCAACAGCCCTCTGACAGGCGGTAACCCGCGTTTCGAACGCGTCGAATGAGAGATCGACGAGGTTGTGATCGTCCTTGATGATGTCGCCGCCGCCGAGGGCGAAGTCGCGCACGATGGACGTCAGGTGGTCGAGTCGCGCCCCGCGCGGCTTGATGGCGGTGGCCAGCAACGGGCGATCGTACACGCCCAGCAGTCTGCGCAGGCCGCTATCGCCGTAGTTGGGCCCCTTGAAGTTGGCGATGAACTCCGCCGGCAGGCTAACATCCACGATGCGGACGTTGTTCTTGATCGAGATATTCCCGTAGAGCAGGTTGAGCAGTTGGGGCAATTGCAGCGCGGCAAGGTCGGCGCCGTACCGAATCGTGGCGCGAAAACAGCCGGCGGCACCGGCGCGCGGTTGGATATCCGCCACCTCGCCGACGATCCCCGCCGGCAGGTCGGCGGCGGTGGCAACCGCTTCGGGAACCTCAACGGTCTGTTCGAGGGCGATGTCGCGCGCAAAACGCGCCGCATCGCTCGCCGCACAGGTAAGGTCATAAAGCACGTCGATCGTAGTCATGATAAACGATGATACGGCGACACCGGCGTCGGGAGAAGGCCGTCCGCGCGCGGGGCCCCCCGCGAACTGACCGCCACAGTCCGCCGCAATTGACCGTCACCGGCGTCGGCACGATGATGTGGCTCCATGATCGGCCGCGATCCGCGCGGCCACACTGGAGTGGTGCAATGATTGATGATTCAGCCGGCGCCGCGGCGCTTGCGAGCGAGTTACAGGCAGCCATCGCCGGAGAGGTGCGCTGCGATGCCCTCACCAGAGCGCTCTACGCCACCGACGCCAGCATTTACGAAATCGTGCCTGATATCGTCGTGCTGCCGAAGACCGTGGCGGACATCTCGGCCGTGGTGCGACTATGCGCCCAGCACGGCGTCCCAATCACGCCACGCGGCGCCGGCACCGGGCTCACGGGCGCGGTGGTTAATCACGGCGTACAACTCGATTGCTCACGCTACCTGGGCCGTATTCTGGAGATCAACCCCGAAACGCGCAGCGCGCGAGTCGAGCCCGGCGTCGTGCTCGACGAGCTGAACGCGCAACTGAAACCACACGGCCTGCACTTCGCGCCGGACGTCGCGACCTCGAGCCGCGCAACTGTCGGCGGAATGATCGGCAACAATTCGTGCGGAGCGCGCTCGATTGTCGTGGGCCGAACATGCGACCACGTAATCGACATCGACGTTGTGCTTGCCGACGGTTCAACCTGTCGCTGGGGCGTGAACGGCGATTCCGCCAATAACGCCGCGGCACGACGGTGTGAGGAGGCCCTGACATCGATCAAGCGCGAATACGCCGGTGAAGTCGCCGCGCGCTTTCCGAAGGTGATGCGCCACAACGGCGGTTACGCACTGGATCGCCTGAACGTCGATAACGCGCGTGTGAATGTCGAGCAACTCGTGGTCGGCAGTGAGGGCACACTGTGCATCGTGGCCGGGACGACGCTGAACCTGCTGCCGCTGCCGAAGCACCCGGGTCTTATCGCCGTCCACTACGCCGACCTGCTCGAAGCCATGGCCTCGGTGCCGGCCCTGCTGCAGCTCAAGCCGGCCGCCGTCGAGCTGGTCGACAAGTTCATCCTCGACCAGACCAGGGGCAATCCGGCGATGGAGCGCCGGCGCTGGTTCCTGGAAGGCGATCCGGCGGCGGTGCTGGCGGTCGAGTTTTATGCGGACAATGCCGACGCACTGGACCGGCGACTGCGCGAGGTGGCGGCCGATCTGCGCGCCAGGAAGATCGGCTATGCCTGGCCGGTGATTACCGATCCCGCGCGTCAGGCCGACGTGTGGGATGTGCGCAAGGCGGGAACCGGACTGCTGATGTCACGACCCGGGCCGCTCCAGCCGTACGACTTCGTGGATGATTGCGCCGTTCCCCCGGAGAAACTGCACGACTACATCGCACGCCTGCAACAGGTTCTGCGCGAGGAAGGTGTTGAGGAAGTCGGCTATTACGCCCACGCCAGCGTCGGCCTGCTGCACGTTCGCCCAGCGCTGAACCTCAGACAGCGCGAAGACATCGCCCGCCTGCGCAGCATCGGCGAGCGCGTCAGCTCGTTGGTACACGAGTTTGGCGGGGCCATGAGCGGCGAGCACGGCGACGGGATCGTGCGCTCGGAGTGGATCGCGAAACTCTACGGCCCGAAGCTGGTGGAGGCGTTTCGCAAGGTAAAAACGGCCTTCGATCCACAGGGCATTCTCAATCCCGGCAAGATCGTCGAGCCCTTGCCGATGGACGCGAATCTGCGTTACGGCGAGGGGTTCGAGTCACAGCAGCCGTCGACGGTGCTCGATTTTGGCGCGCACGGCGGCATGGCCGGGCTCGCCGACATGTGCAGCGGCATCGGACAGTGCCGCCAACGCCTGGTCGGCACCATGTGCCCGTCGTACATGGCGACCGGCGACGAGACGCACACCACGCGAGCGCGAGCCAACGCTCTGCGCCACGCTCTTTCAAACAAACCACTGCTCGACGGCCTCGCCGACCCGCAACTCGAAGACGTCTTCGACCTCTGCCTGAGCTGTAAGGCCTGCAAGACAGAGTGCCCGACCGGCACGGACATGGCCAAGCTGAAAGCCGAGTGGCTCCACGCGCGCAATGAGCGCGCCGGCGTCCCGCGGCGCAGCCGGCTCATCGCGCGCTCGATCGAGCTGGCAACCTGGGGCAGCCTCTTCGCGCCGCTGTCCAACTGGATGATGCAGAACCCGATCGCGCGCGTGTTCATGGAGCACTTTTACGGGCTCGACCGCCGTGTCCCGCCGCCCAGATTCGCCAGCCCGACGTTCCGGCGCTGGTTCGCGAAACGCGCGCCGCAAAACGTGGGCAAGCCCCGCATCGTCTATTTTGTTGACACCTGGGTGAACTGTTACACGCCACAGGTCGGCAAGGCGACGGTGAAAGTACTCGAGGCGCTCGGATATCAAGTGCTCGTGCCGCCGACGGTTTGCTGTGGACGGCCATTGATCAGCAAGGGCCTGCTGAATGAGGCGAAACTGCTGGCGCAGGACAACGTCGAGATTCTCACGCCCTTCGCCGAAGAAGGACTGCCGATCGTCGGCACCGAGCCGAGCTGCGTGTCGGCATTAACCGATGAACTGCCGCAGTTCGTACGCACGCCGCAGGCACGGCGTATCGCGGAACTGGCCCGGACGATCGAAACGCTGGTCGGCCACACGCTCGCCGAGCGCCCCGACGCATTGAACTTCAAGGACGGTCGGCGACCGCTGCTCTACCACGGGCATTGTCATCAGAAGGCCATCACCGGCACGGGGGATGCGATGAACGCGCTACGCGCCTGCACCTGCGGCGGCGCGGCGGAGATCGACAGCGGCTGTTGTGGCATGGCGGGCGCGTTCGGCCATGAGGTTGAGCACTACGACGTGGCCAAGGCCGTCGGCGAGCAGCGGCTGTTCCCGGCGGTCCGCAATCGCGGCGACGCCGACATCGCCATCAGCGGTTTCAGTTGCCGGCATCACATCGAGCACCATACGGGTGCCAAGCCGCGCCACGTAATCGAGTACATCGCCGACGCCCTCGCGCAGTAACGTCGGACCTCCAAGCCCGACGAAAATATGCCGCGCGACCTTCGTTAGTGCACCCAGATCTTGGGGAGCCACTGGCCGCGCGTTATACTGATGTTGAACCGGGCACCGCTGTGCGGCGTGCCGGACATCATGGCGTGGGCAAAAAGGGGATAGACCATGTCAATGACACATCTGAGCGATTATCACGCAGCGGAAAACCAGGGGAACGCCGCGAACCTATCATGCCGTGGCCGGCGACGGCGCGCGTTGACGCGCGCGGAACTGGGGCTGACGCTGGGCATGCTGCTGCTTATGGTGACACTGCTACCGGCGGCCATGCGGGCGACACGCGCGCGCGTGATGGCGGCCACCTGTGCCACCATCCTCCAGCGCTTCGGTATCGGCTTGCAGATGTACGCACTGGACAACGACGATTACATCCCGGGCGTCAACACGAGCGGCGTGGCGGTGTCGGTGAAACTGTTCTCGTGGCACGCGGATCCCAACGAACTCAACGAGAGCAATCTCCCGGTGCAGACCTACGATTGGATGACTCCGCTGGCCATGTACGACGCCGAAGTGACGCCCCTGCCGGAGATCCGCGCGGAACGTTGGTACGCGTTGTGGACGAACTACCGCTGCCCGCAGAATCCGTGGATGTCCGTGCCGTACATTACGGGCAGCTTGCCGGACCGTAACGCGCTCATACATCAGAATCCGTGGCCGGCGTGCAGCTATCTCATGCCCGCGTATTTCGGATTGTGGGGAGACGATTATGCGGGAGAGGAACTCGCCACGATGGAGTGGATCCCTCAGTCGGTGACCCCCAAGCGTGCGCTTGACAACTGGAATGTCAGCAGCCCCAGCGACTACCGATCTCGGCTGGACCAGGTCGGGCCGGCGGGGCGAAAGGTCTTCATTGCCGATGGCACGCGTTTTGTCGTCGACCCCGGCGGTTTCATCGATCACGACTGCGATCCCTTTTCAGCTGTTTTCGGCGCGTTCACAGCCATGGGGGCATGGTGGGCAGGCACGACCGCATACGGCGTGGCGGAAGGATCGTGCAACTGGGACGGCACGCTAATCACGTATGGAAGCCCGTCGGACGGATGGAACTTGCAGTACTCGTATCGCCACATCCTCAAGACGATCCCCGGCCCCAAGCCGCCCTTGACGGCAGTGCACGGCGCTACGCCCGGCTCCGATGAACCGCCGAGCACGGCACAGGACAACAGCGGCGGCATCAGAACGCTGATGTTCGACGGGCATGTTGAACTGCTGACGGATCGCCAGTCGCGCGAGATCGAGCTGTGGTATCCCAGTGGTTCGGTCCTGGAGAACGCTTCCAACGGGATGCTGGATTACCCCAATGGCTATATCGTTCCGTAACAACCACCCCCGCATCTCATAGCGGCTGCCCCCTGTGGCAGCCGAGGGGCGTGCTGGTGCGAGATTCCTATCTCGCACCTTCCTCTGCGGGAATCCGTTCCCGCGGGCGGCGGATGCAGGAGAGGATTCCCGCAGGCTTCGGGTGCGAGATGGGAATCTCGCACCAGCCGCTCTCGGCAGCCCGCGTCCGCCATGGGGGCGGACGCTACGGCGCACCGTGGGTATCAGTGCTTCCGACGGCGCCGGGCCTCGAGTCTGGCGGCAAACAGGCAGGCGATCGTCAGCGGTATAAACGCATACAGGCCACCGCCGCACGCGCCGCCCGGGCAGCCCGAGGGAACAGCGTTCGGAAAATCACCAGCCATCCCGCCGTTGGGATCGGCTGACCCGTCGGGTTGCGCACTATTCGGATCGGCATCATTGGGATCAGCACTGTTCGGGTCCGCATCGTTGGGATCGGCGTCGTTCGGATCCGCGTCATTGGGATCAGCATCATTCGGATCCACGTCGTTCGGGTCCGCATCGTTCGGGTCCGCATCGTTCGGGTCGGCATCGTTCGGGTCGGCATCGTTCGGATCAACATCATTGGGATCGGCCGGTGCCGCATCCAGGTCGGCGGGATCGTCGGTAATCAAGAGCCTTGCATCGGCAAGGCCGAAGTTGCCGTCGGCATCCTTGGCGATGATACGATAGCTGATGTTGTATGGCAGCGTGAACTGGTCAAAGAAATCACTCGAGTCGCGCACGCGGACCGTGTCATACGTGTACACGCTGTCCCCGGCCAGCGCATCGCCGTCCGTGGCATCGTCTTTCAACTCCGACAAGTAGCGGATCGGGCCCTTGGAGATACCGTTGAACTGCGAGAGCCCGTCCATCAGGTCGTCCTGGCCGACCCAGACAACTGTCGCATCACCCTGTGCGTCGCTGACCGTGGCGCGAACCGTGTATTCGGGCACCGGATCGGCGAGCAGCAGCCCGCGATCGCTCAGCTCGATCTTCTCGATCTTCGGGGCCATGGAGTAGTCGGGGTCGACCAGATCGACGCGGTAGATGAAGGCGTCTTTGGGCACCTGCTCTGGATCGGTGCGGCCGGCGATGAAGTAGTGTTTGGCGTCGTATGTCAGGTTACTGACGTTGGAATAACTGATGCCAATGCCGGGAAAGTAAGTATCGCGCGCTGTGCCGGCCTGCCAATCGACGAGCGCCATGCTGTATTGCCCACCGCGTACAAGGAGCAACTCACCATCGGGAGACAGCATGGCTGGATCGTAGGTAGCGCCTTCGTCGATCGTGTGCTTCGCGCCGGACTCGGTGTCGATCACGTGCAGGCCGTGGAGTGTGTCCCCGCCATCGATCCAGTCCTTTGTGTAGTAAAGCGCATACTGGCCGTCCTGGCTCATCAGCCTGTATTCAAACGGATCCTTGTCCCAGATGTAGCTGTGCTCCTCAGCCGGCGTCTGTGTGGCCGTACCGTCTGAATTCGCAACCCACATGGTGCGCGGATCGCTGAGCGACCCACCGCCCGTGCCCCAGCCTCCGAAGACGAACAGCAGCTTGCCCGCATCGGGCGCGCCGCCGACAAGATCGATGCGGTAGACGTCGTTCACGTCCGTGACCGCGGAAAGCGGCATGTATGGGGCCGGATCTCCCGGCACATTCGAGTAGTAAAGCCCGCGCTCATTGATGTCACTGCCGCCGTCGTATCGAAAGTACACACGCGTGCCGGCGGCGTTCAGTACATAGTCCTTCTTGTAGCCGAGCCCGTCCATACCGTGGCACGCCACATGGCACACGCCGGTGGCCAAATCAAAGTAAAAGCACGTGGTTCCGTCATGGTCGTCGTCATTCGCAAGGAAGAACAGGCGCGAGCCATCGTCGTTCAGCCTCAGGTGGCGCGGCGTGGAATCGGCGTCGGCATGAATGCTGCCGGTCAAATCGGTTAGCCCCGATCCGTCACCATTGGCCACGTACAGATGCGGATCGCCTCCGGCTCCGCCCGTGTAGAAGGCGACGATGAACGCAATCCGCGATCCGTCGGCGCTGGCCGTGAACTCGCCAACGGTCTGCACGCGCACGCCATCGGCCCAGCTTTGAAATTCATCCGGAGTTACGATGGCCGTGATGGTCTGCGTATAAACGATGTCGAGTTCGTGCCAATCGGCGACAGCATTCCCCGATGTGGCGCTGAACATAAGCGCGGCGGCACATACCGAAAAACGACAGAGCCTGGTGATGGGTGACATGGCTTGTTCTCCTGTCCCGATGAGCGTGTATCGTGCTGCAACCTGCCGGAGTTCGGGGCCGACGCGCACAACTGATAGCGTACTGCTTGGCAGGAACCCGGACAAGGCAAATCACCGGTTCGCGCCGCGAGCAGCTCGGATGCCGCACCACCCAAGCGCAGTGGCACGCCGGACCGTTTCTGAAGGCGCGCTAGCCGATGGCTTCCTGGACTTCCTCGCTCGGAGCGAAACCGCGGCGCAGCGTGTTCTCCGTGACGGTTCGCGGCTGGCAGAACTGAATCAGATAGTCGGGGCCGCCAACCTTGCTGTCGATCCCGGATGATTTGAAGCCACCAAAGGGCTGGAGATCAACCTTGGCGCCGGTGATGACGCGGTTGATGTAGAAATTGCCGCACTGGCATTCATCGCGCGCCTTGTCGATGTTGGCCGGACTGCGCGAGTAAATGCCGCCGGTGAGTGCGTAGTCGCAGTTGTTGAACAGCCTGATCGCCTCGTCGAAATCCAGCGCCCGGAAGACGACCAGCACGGGGCCGAAGATCTCCTCGCGCGCCAGGCGTGAGCTCGGCGCGATGTTCGTGAAGATGGTCGGCGCGATGTAATACCCGCCACCACTCGCGTCGATCCGCGCCGCCGTGTCGGTCTCGAGCACGCACGTGCCGTCGGCCTTACCCACCTTTATGTACTCGCGAATGCGCTCGAACGCGGCCTTGTCAATCACCGGCGGGATGGCGGTGGTCGGCTCATCCGCGGGGCCCACCCCCTTCGAACGCGCGGCTTCGACAAAGCGCTCCATCAGGCGGTCGTAGGTCGAACCGACCACAATCGCGCGCGAACACGCCGAGCACTTCTGCCCCGCGTAGGCAAACGCGCTCTCGAGCAGCCCCTTGATGGCCTCGTCGAGATCGGCGTCGGAATCGATGATAATCGCGTTCTTGCCGCCCAACTCCATGATGAACTTCTTGAAGCCCGGCGGAGTCGTCCTGGCGCCGGCGGCGATCTCGTGCAGACGCGTACCACTGACCAGCGGCCCGGTGCAGGCGACTGTTGCCACACCCGGATGAAACGCGAGTGCTTCGCCGGCCTCCTCATCGCTGCCCGGCACGAAGTTCAACACGCCCGCGGGAAGACCGGCCTCTTCAAAGATCGCCACGAGCCGCGCCCCCATCACGGCGGCGGGATTGGCCGGCTTGAACACGACCGTGTTGCCCGTCACGAGAGCCGCGCTGATCTGGCACGTCGCAATCGCCAGCGGGAAGTTCCAGTGGCTCATCACCGCCACCACCCCACGGGGCGTGTGGTAATACTCGTTGAGCTCGCCGGCAATGTCGCGTCGCCGAATGTTGTCGGTCATGCGGACAATTTCGGCCGCATGGTAGTGGCAGTAGTCGATGGCTTCGGAGATGTCGGCGTCGGCATCGCGCCAGGGCTTGCCACACTCCAGCGCGGCCAGCGCGGCCAGCTCGAAGCGACGTTCGGCGATCAGGGTACCGGCCCGGCGCAGCAGATCCGCACGCTCGCCCGCGTTCGTGCGCCGCCAGAAGTCGAAGGCCTCCGCGGCGGCGCTGACCGCCCGATCAACCTCCGCACCGCCGGCCTGGGCAACGCTGCCGATGATCTCGCTGGGACGCGACGGGTTCACAGAATCATGTTTCGCACCGGTTGTGAGCGGCGTTCCCCCGATGACCAGTGGATACGCGCCACCCATCTCGGCCCGCACCCGGCCGAGGGCGGCCAGCATGGCTCGGCGGTTTTCATCGAGCGCGAAATCGGTGTTAGGTACGTTCTCAAACGGCTCCATAATCGGTTCCTCGAACTCGAAGCGGGCAAAGCGGGGGGGCTCGGGCGGGGTCGTGTACCGACCGGTGGCCTCGGGATTCTCCAGCAACAGCGGCTCTTCCGCTTCATCCGCGCTGTGCCGCAAGAACGACTCGTTGGCGGTGTTTTCCAGCAGGCGGCGGATGAAATACGCCATGCCCGGCATCAGCTCACCGAACGGCGTGTACACCCGGCAGCGTTCGCCAAGCTGGACGGCGGCGCGCTTCATCGCGTCGCCCATGCCGTACAGCATCTGCCACTCAAACGCCCGCTGTGGAACCCCGAGCAACTGTTTCAGCGCGCGGGCGTGGCACAGGCTGCGGATGTTGTGACTGGCGAACGCGCTGTAGACGTGCTCGTGATTCTCCAGCAACACGCGCGTCATGCGCTCGAAGCAGGCATCCGACTGCCATTTCTGTTCCCAGACCGGGCACGGCCACCCGCGTTGCCGGGCCCAGACGGTCTCGGAGTCCCAATAGGCCCCCTTGACCAGCCGCACCCAGAGGGGCGTGCCGCGCCGCTTGGCGTATTCGACGGTCCGCCGGGCGTCTTCGTCACCGTCCTTGAGATACGCCTGTAGCACGATGCCGAAGTGGGGATAGCCGCGGAACTCGTCCTCCATGAAGAGCTGCTCACAAAGGTCGAGCGTGAGGTTCTTTATGGCGTAGTGTTCCATGTCGATGTGCAGATGCACACCGCCTTCCATGGCTTTGCGCAGCAGCGGCCGCAGCAGCTCCTTACCACGGTCGATGCCGGCCTGGCCCGCGAGCGCATCAAAACCGGGGTAGAGCGAAGTGACCTTGACCGACACGTTGACGCGCGGGATCGGCTCTCCGTCGGCACAATCCACCAGCGGCACCTCGGGCCACTCGGCGGCGCGCTTGGGCAGTTCGGCGATCAGGTTCAGATACGTCTGCTGGTATTGCTCGGCCTCGATGCCCGAGACGGCGGCCTCGCCGAGCACATCAATCGTGAACGCCAATTGGCCCGCGCGCATCGTGCGGATGGCCCGCACGGCTTGTGTGATATTCGAGCCGGCGATGAAACCCCCGGCCATCATGCGCGTCGACCAGCGCGAGAAGTTCACGAAGAAGCGGGCGCGCAAGCCGTCAAGCTCGTGAAAGTCCATCAGCCGCGAGACGAGCCCGTAGAGTGCCGCCTCAAACCGCCGGGGCTGCAATTCCGCCAGGGCGGCGGCGGCCTCGCCGTTGTGGCCGTTATGGTCGCCGCCGCGCGCACGGTGGCTGGGATGCACGAAATACTCGCGCATGTGCCGGGCGACCTCGACATCGTCGTGCAGAGTCGGCAGCGCGTCGATGAAGCGAAAGGCCTGGACCTTGAGCCACTCGTACTGCATGAACTGCTGCATCATCTGCTCTTCCCACCATTCGTACTGAAGGGGGCCGGCAGCGAGCGCGCGCATGCGGGCAAACATGTCGCGTCCAAGTTGTTGCGTGAGAGCTTCCACCTGAGTGTCGAGCAAATCTGGTGCCATATGCGTACCTGGCAAGTGGATCGACAACGGCGCCGGGTCGGTGAAGGCTCCAATCCCTTCCCACCGCGCCCGCGCTATCGCCGGCAAGCGAGCATCTTATCGCAATTACGCCGGGTGAAAAAGCGGCCGCTTTGGGGGGGATCCAGCCGTTGCATCCCGCGGCGGCGGAGTGCGAACCCGGTGGGCGAAGCAATCTGGAAGGGCATGTCGGGCGCAGCAAGACGTGCCGTTCTGACCACTCCTGGCAACCTCTTTTCAGTTCCGCAACAAGTGCACGGAAGTGGCATCGATTGCGAGGCAGCAATGCCAGGTCCAGTCGAAACCGAACAGAGTGTGGGAGAGCTTCTTGGCCACGCCGACCACAAGCGGGAATTGAATCTGAGTGCCCTGGTTCGCGCCCACGCGCAGGGTTACGCGATGAAAATAACACGTCAATTTCGTCTTGTTGGCTGCGTGGAGTTCCTCCTTGCTCAGCGCGGACCGGCATGGCCTACGTATGCCGAGCGTTTCGGCATCGCTGAGCGTGAGCACCGTCCGGCTTGCGCCGGTGTCTAGCTTCCCAGGAATCCACTTGAAAGCGGTGGTCCCAGCCCGGGCGATTCTAATGGCGATCCATGGGGGACGGCGGCTGGATGGTGGTGTGAGCCTGATATCCACACCATAAGGCCGGCCGTTCTGGAAAGTCATACCGTTCCAGCCGGGCGGCGGGCCTTGCATCGCGTTCATATTGCCTCCTCCTCCGCTTGTGCGTCGGGGATAGCAACGAACGTCGCCTGGGAAAGCGGGTGTTGTTTCTTGACGCGAGCCGAGACCCTCGCGAAGCTGGGATCGTGATCGATGACGCTCTCGTAGAGGACTGCGACGACCTCCCCAGGGTAATCGAGCATAAGTTGGCCAAGATTCTGTTGCACCCATGCGTCGTCCGGGTTGGGCTGCCCGCGCTGCGGGTGCTCGCTGCGATGCTCGTATCCGGCAGCCATTGAGTCAAGCAGGCGTTCGTACGGATCCCCGTCGTCGGGCGACTTCTCGATGTAGTCCCATGCCCCGGCGCGCATTGCCTGCACGCAGTTTGGAATACTGGCGTAGGCCGTAAGGACGATTACGACGTCGGCGCGTCGCCCAGCATGCTCAATCACGGCAAGGCCCTCGAATCCCTGCGCGCCCATGCGCATGTCAGTAATCAGGAACTCGAACGACTGCGTCCACTCAGGCGCCAGCACCTCTCTGTAGTCGGATATTGGCACCACCTCGAGCACTTCATCGCCCAGGGGGGACCGTGATACAATCTCACGTGTTATTTCTTCCAGCACGTCTGGCAGGTCATCGACCACGAGAACTCGCATGGCGCGTTACTCCATTTCAGGGTGAACCGGTAACTCGATCACGAAGCGAGCGTACCGACCAGGCTCGCCGTCTTCCCGAATCTTTCCGCCGTGCTGTGTGACGATCTGGTGGACAATGGCAAGTCCCAACCCTGATCCGTCTGGTCGCGTTGTGAAGAATGGTTCGTACACTTTGTCTTTGAGGCTCGTGTCGATTCCCACGCCGGGGTTTTCGATGAGAATCCGGATGCTCGGTGGATCATCCTCATCGGCGCGATGAACCTTGATGCGCAACGCGTCACGGTCCGCGGTGTGGTGAACGGCGTTGTCGAGCAACTCGGCAAGCGCATACCGAATCTGGTCGCCATCCCACGTACACGTTGGCAAATCCGATGCGATATCAGCGTCCACGAAGCGGTCCCCAAGATCGCCCTGGTGTTCGCGCAACTCTTCCCTAACCAACGCGGCGATGTTCGTCTGCTCGAATCGAGTCGGCGGCAAACGGCTGAAGCGCTTGAAGTCGTTGCACGCGCGATTGATCTGCACGAGACATCTCTGGATCTTGTCCAGCGCATCGCCGGCCTTGTCCGTGATGGCCGGCTTCAGGCGTCGATGCGCACCCAATGCCGCGAATACCCGGTTGCCAATCTTGTGGGCAACGCGTTCCGATAGCCGGCGCCACGCGTCATACTTGATATGCTCCTCGCGGGCAAACCGCTGATACAATTCGCGTAGCGCGTGGGCCACCGCCGTCGTGGTTTCCAGGATGGCCTCCTGACAGATCTCGCTTATCCCGGCTGTGAGCAGACGGCGCAGGGGGCTCACCACCTCGTTATCCCGCACTGCGAAGACAAACGCGTAGCTCTCATCCGCAAAGGGAATCGATACGAGAAAGTAGACGTGCCCCGGGGGGATCTGGAGGTCAGGGTCGACGCGCGCATTCATCAAGATGTCGCCAAAACGCCTGACCCACGTGTTCGGAGGGCTAACCTGGCGCGCGATATCAAACAGGTAGGGAAGCGGATGGGTCTGTGCTGGGCCACCCTTGATTGTTCCAAGCACCTTCTCGCCATCGGAGAACACCAACCCTGGGGCGGATTGAGTGCTACGCGCCGTGGCCGACAATCGGCCAGCCCCGTGTTCCCAGCGCAGCAGATACGTGGCCTTGAATGCCCAGAACTCGCGCATGCGCTCCAAGACCGTCAAGAGCAGATCTTCGTACCAAACCGGGCTGCTGGAAGGAGAGTTGACATGGCTGAGCAATTCGTGGCGAAACACTGCTTCGCTGCGGGCGCGCTTATGTCCGTAGTGCGCGGTGGCGGCAAGGACGATCCGGGCGATGTTCTTCTGCAACAGGCCTGCACGCTCGGCGATCTCCTTCTGCGTGAGGCAGAATCCCAACGTGTGCCGTTCACGATCGTCACGCGGCGGTCGTTGGCCTCCTAGCAACTGCACGAGGGATTCCAGACGCGCTTCGCCCGGGGCCAGAAGCTTATGCTCTTTGACAAGCGTGGGCACGTCCGGCAACTTGCTCCGGCGTTCGACAATCTGGCCGCTCATGGCAACGGCGACCAGATGGTCATGGACGACTATCGGCACGGCGATCTCGCGAAAGCCCGCCCAGCAGTGCCACCTCTCGTTCTTCGGTTCCTTAAGCTCGTTTTGGCCCCATTTACGCTCAAGCTCGTCGATGATCTGCTGGTATGACAAATAGCAAAGACCGTGATCCCGACGCGCTTGAAGGAACGCAGGACAACGATTCCAGTCGCCTTCCTCACACGCGGCCTCGCCTCCGGCGCAGAGCCCATCGCGCCCAAATCCAATTGGGCACGACTCCGTGGACACGCTGCCGTCGAACTTATCCAGAAGCGGCCCGATCGTGGCCTCGCGGCACTCTTCGCAGAAGAGGTTATACCGCGGAGGAATGTGCGGTCGATCCGGATGGTATGCCTCGACGGGGATCCAGAACTTATGCACTTTTCCGTAAACTTCGAAGAACTTCGCAGCGTAGACCGTGATCGGAGCGCCCACTTCCTCTGCCATGCCAACGATCGACCGACTAAGCAGCGTCCTGTCAATTAGCCTCTCAAGCTCGATATAGCGCTGCCGAGCGACGGGCTTAGTGCAACAGATGACCGCGACATACTCTGGCCAGCGTGATTGGTGGTTCAACTTATGCAGGCGAAACGCGCGCCGTAACGCCCAGGTCGGGATCTGTTCTACGAACGCGTGTGCGCTGTCGCGGTCGGGGCAGATAAAGGCCTCAAATGGCGCAGGACAATCACCTCCCGGTGACTGGCAGCGAAGCATCCGCTTGTCCGCGAACCCCTGTGGATCGTTATAGAGCCGCTGGACGATTTCCTGGCGGTCCTCCTCCGACTCAAGCACGTACGCCTTAGGGTCGGCGTCTGGCCAGTCACTCCATTCGAAGCAATGTGGACAACGAATCGAGAACCCGTACCTGCTCATGCTGCTGCCCCCCCAATAGGGCGCCTCCGCCCACGGGGCGCTGGCGAATCGCGATGTATCGCGGCGTTTCTCACCACAGGCTCCGGCACGGCGTCCGGTGCGTGGCAACCAATATCACCGTGCGACATAACGGTGAGTATACCGCGTGGGAGCGCGCCGGTCACGGTCGCCGAAACCCGTGGCCAGCATGCAGCTGGCCAACGGGAATAGGTGACCTGATCCGCCGGCAGGCCTCTCTGTGCTCGACCTACGCTACCTTTCCCGTCGCTTGCGTTGCTTGCAGACTTGACGCGTCACGGTCCCGGCGGCGGCGGGTCGGGACGCGCCAGCAGGCGCGGCGCCAGTTTTCCGTAGGCGACCGATGTGGCCACGAGCAGCAGGCCAACACCCAGCAGCGAGAACACACGATAGATGTAACGCACCTCCGACATGTCGATGATCAGCACCTTGGCCAAACCGAAGGCAAGCAGCGCCAGGCCGGCGTAGCGGCACCAGGTCGAACGGTAGGTGAATCCAAGGGCCACGAGCACGATGGCATAGACGCTCCAGTAAACGCTGAGCGCCGTGTGACGGGCCATCGCGGCCCGCTGTATGCGTCCGGCCTCGGGGGCGAAAAGGCGATCCAGCTCGAGCGTCCCCAGCCAGAGACCGAGCATTCCAACCAGCATCCACGCGAGCGGCACGCTGTGCGGCACGATCGCGCCTACGACTTCCGCGCGGGCCAGGCGGATTGCAATCACCAATAGCACTATCAACAACGCGCCGACGGCAAACTGGAGGTTGAATACAACCGGCACAAGAGCCACTCCCTGATTGATGCGCTCGACGAGCGTGTCAAGCACGAGCCAGACACACACCATGGCAAACAGCAGGCGCACACCGCCCGAGACCATCGGCCCGCGCGCACGGAATCGACCATAAACGAACATGGTCAGCCCGCCGACCGCACACAGCGCGGTCCACCAGAGCAGGCGCAGTTGAAACGCGGGCCAGAGCGGTGACCAGTCTTCCGGCCGCGAGGCCTCCCAGCGGCCGATCGCTCGATCAAGCTCGAACGTCAGACCCCAGAGCAACATCAGGCACCCGGCAACCGGCAACCAGGCCGCGGCGGTGAGCCAGCCCGATCGGCCTTCGTCCCGCGCTGCCGTGCCGACGGCCGCCGCGACGCCGGAAGTGATGTAGAAGACGAGCAATGCGCCGATGACCACACCACCGGCCAGCATCTGGGTGTTCAGCAGCGGCCACGCGACCGTCGCGGCACGTTCGAGGTCCATCAGCCGGCCGACCACCACGCAATCGATGATGATCCACTTCCCGGCGCACGCCAGCAGCATGCCCCAGGCAAAGCGGATAACGAGATTCACACCGAACATCTGGCCGTCGCGCTGTCGGCCGGCAAGCGCGCGGCCCACCATGCCGAGTCCCAGACCGCCAACGGCCCACAGTATGGTGAGCAGCAATTGGCGCACGTGCCGCACCGACCACTCAACATCCACGCCGGCGACGACGCGCTCGACGGCCCGATCGACCTCCATGCTCAGGCTGATCAGCATCAGAACCGCCCCGCAGACCAGCACGGCCTGCCACGCCACGTCGTGACTGTGGCGTTGCGGTTCATCAGTGCTGATTTCCCGCAGGCTCAGGATTCTGGCGGCCCACCAGCCGGCGGCGGTGATGGCCGCCGCGACCGCCATCTGTGCGTTCAGCAGCGGCCAAGTGCTGGTTGGACTCCAGCCGGGGCTCAGGCGGCCCAGGATGGCATCATTGATCAACCAGTGTGCCGCCGTCAGCGCCAGCACCAGCAGCGCCGCCTCGAGATATCGCTGCGCGCGGCCGAGTCGCTCAAAGCCAAGCAGCAACACCGCCGCGATCAGCCAGCCGCCCGGAACCGCCAGATCCTCGCATTGAACAACACAGAGCCCCAACCACCCGGCGACGCTCAGGCACGATAGAAAAGCGCGGAGCGAGTTGGTGAGGTGCTTGCGCTCGAGGCGTATTCGATGCGCCGCCGCGTGGGTTGCACAGATGGCCGCCAGCGCCAGCAATGACCAGTGAGTGATGCTGACATCGCCCAGGGAACACAGCTCCGTGCGCAACGCCGGCAGAAACGGGTCGAGTGCCGCAACTCTGATCAAAGCGAGGGCTCCAACCAGGAGTCCAAACGCGGCCACGTTGCCGGAGGGCAACCGCCGGCCGATCTCCACCGCTGCCAACGCCAGCGCCAGCCAGCCGATCGACTGGCCGTAGTCTTCGAACTGCAGCGCAATCGCCACCGCGAGCAACACACCAACCTGAGCCCACAGCGCCATCGCCAGCTTGGCAATGGCCGTTTGCGGCGGCGCGCGCAGCGCCTCCAGGCGCGGCCCGTTCGCATAGGCCATCGTGGCGGCGGCCAGCGCAACCAGCAGCGTGAATAACCCCGTCCAGTCACGCCCGCCCGGGTCAATATCCGCCAGCACCCAGCAGCCGACCGTCACGAACCACAGCGTTGATAGCAGGCTCATGACCGTATTGCCGGTCGCGGTTTCGCCACGCCACGCCGTCAGCATGGCCTCACCGGCAATCATCAGCCACCACAGTGACATGAAGCTCAGCGCTACGGTGACGTGTTCCCGGCCTTCGCTGAGCGCCCACAATGCGGCCACGGCGGCATGCGCACATAACGCCACGTAGCGCAACGAGCGAAAGGGGCGATCGCGCCAGGTCGAGAGCGCCAGTGCGATGGCCAGCAGCGCGGTAAGGTAGGTCGGCAATGCGGTCACGAATGTGGAGGCGCCACTCAGCAGAATGGGGGCGAGATAACCGCCGGTCAGGGAAAGCACGCCGATCGTGAGCATACGGGCCCTGACGGTCAGCATGATGCCGAACAACGCGGTCAACGCCAGCAGAATGAAAGCGCCCGATTCGTCCAGCAGGTTGAAGAATCGGAACGTAGCATAGGATGTGAGATAGAGAGTGCCGATTCCGGCGCCGAATAACCCAACCGCCGCGGGACGGCCGACATAACGCAGCGCCCACTCACCGGCGGCGATCAACAGCCCGCCAAAACCCGCGGCCAGCAGGCATTTGGCCAGCGGCGGCAGGCGGCCGAACCAGCCCTCGTCCACCGCGAGCTTGACGAAAAACGCCACGGCGATGACTACGATGATCGCCCCGGCCCACGCCATCCAGCGACCGCCGATGGTGAACTCCAGTGATGGGCCCTCACGGCGGCGCTCGGCTGACACCGCGCTCGGCTTGACTGTCTCGGTCGGCTCGCCCGGCTCATCCGTGATTTCGTCGGCCCGACGCTTTGCGGCTATCTCGGAGAGCTTGTCAGCCCAGGCCGGACCCGGCGGCGCCTGGGCAGCCTGTTCCGCCGCCGTTGGAGATGGCTCGTCCGATTCGCCGGGGGCATCCACATCGCCGCGGATGTTCAGCATCTCCTCGACGCGATCCAGACGCTTCGCGAGCCGCTCAAGCTGCAACCTCAGATCGTCTTGGTCCACCGCTAGACCCCCTGATCGGGAATCGGCCGCTATACCCACCAAGTATAAGGCTCGGCGGAACGGCCGTCAGTGGCGATCCGCGATTATTCGCTCGCCAGGCGTCCGCTGCCGGCACGTCGAGCGGCTGATCGGCCTTCCATTGCACGCTTGCGAGCATCTCGTGCGCACGCCTAAGATGCCGCCTCGGCGTTTGCTGCTGAATGGTTTCATTGTCCGGAGGTGCGGACCGATGCGTTTTGCCCTGGGATTAATACTGCTGGGAGGATTGACGTTGCACGACATCCGATCCGCGAGCGCCGCGCCTGACGCGCTCCGCGCGGTTCCGCTGACAGACGTGACGATCGAGGATGAGTTCTGGGCTGCGCGCGTCGAGACCACGCGCAAGCAGACGCTGCCGCACATCTTCAGGATGTGCGACGAAACCGGGCGACTCAGCAACTTCGATAAGGCCGCCGGCGCGCTGGCGGGCGACCACGAAGGCGCCTTCTTCAACGACTCGGACGTCTACAAGGCCATTGAGGCGGCCGGCTATGCACTCGCGACGCGGCCCGACGCCGACCTGCGCGGCGAAATGGACCAGCTCATCGCCCGCATCGCCAAGGCCCAGGAGCAGGATGGTTATCTCAACACTTTCTACTCGCTGACCGGTGAAGAGAAGTGGTCCGACGTGCGCAACCGCCATGAGCTCTATTGCGCCGGGCACCTTTTCGAAGCCGGAATCGCCTACCACCAGGCCACCGGCGAGCGGAAGCTGCTGGATGTGGCCATCCGTTTCGCGGATCTGATCGACGCGCGCTTCGGCCCCGGCAAGCGGGTCGAGGTGCCCGGCCACGAGGAGATCGAGCTGGCGCTCGTGGCCCTGGCCCAGCACACCGGCGACGAGCGCTACCTCAACCTGGCCGAGTTCTTCCTCGACCAGCGCGGCCGGGCCGAAGGCCGGGAACTCTACGGCGACTATTGCCAGGATCACGCGCCGGCTCGCAACCATGACACAATCGTCGGCCACGCCGTCCGCGCGATGTACCTCTACTGCGGTATGGCCGATGTCGCGGCGATCACCGGTGACCAGGGCTATTTGGACGCCATGGCGCGGATCTGGGACGACCTGATCGGCCGGAAAATGTACATCACCGGCGGCATCGGCCCGTCGGGCCACAACGAGGGCTTCACCGTCGCCTACGATCTGCCCAATGACCAGGCCTACGCGGAAACCTGTGCGGCGATCGGGATGGTGCTGTGGAATCACCGGCTGAACCTGCTATATCGCGACGCGCGCTACGTGGATGTGCTCGAACGCGCGCTCTATAACGGCGTGCTCTCGGGCATCGCGCTGGACGGTAAGCACTTTTTCTACACGAATCCGCTGGCGAGCCGAGGCGATAATCGCCGCGTTGAATGGTTCGGGTGCGCATGTTGCCCACCCAACCTGGCCCGGCTGCTGCTGTCGCTGGGCGGTTACATCTACGCGCAGGCGGACGACGCGCTCTATGTCAACCTGTTCATCGCCGGCCGCGCGGACATCACCCTGCTCGACACGCCAATCGTGCTCAAACAGCAAACGCGCTACCCCTGGCAAGGCGCCGTTCGGCTGACACTCGAACCGGAAGCGCCGGTCGAGTTTGCGTTGCATGTTCGCATTCCGGGCTGGTGCCACGGGGCACAGGTGGTGCTGAACGGCCAGCCGGTCACAGACTCCCCCGTGCGCGACGGTTACGTCACAGTGCGGCGGCAGTGGCAGCGTGGCGACGTTGTCGAACTCGTTCTACCGATGTCGATCCAGCGCATTGAAGCGCATCCGCAGGTCGCCGCCGACCGCGGGCGCGTCGCCTTGCAGCGCGGCCCGATCGTCTATTGCCTCGAAGGCGCGGACAACAACGGCACCGTGCGCAACCTGGCACTCCCGCGCACCGCGGCGCTGGTAGCCGAACACCGGCCGGATACGCTCGGCGGAGTAACAGTGCTGCGCGGTACGGCGATGGGCGTGGCCCACGAGGAGTGGGACGACTGGAGCGGCGCGCTTTACCGGCCGGCCATGGCCGTAGAGCCGGTCGAGTTCCTGGCGATCCCCTATTACGCGTGGGCAAATCGGGCACCGGGGGAGATGGTCGTGTGGCTGCCCGAATCACCCACACTGGTTGAGGCGCCACCGGTCGGCGGTATCACGCCCAGCGCCTCACACTGTTTTGCGCGCGATACGACCAGGGCACTACACGATCGGATAGAGCCCGCCGGCTCAGGCGATCACAGCATTCCCCGGTTCACCTGGTGGGATCGGCGCGGCTCGCGGGAGTGGGTGCGTTATGAATTCGATAAACCGCGCAACGTATCCTGGACCGAGGTCTACTGGTTTGATGACCGGCAGAAAGATGGCGGGTGCCGCGTGCCGTCTTCGTGGCAGTTGCAATACCGGGTCGGCGACCAGTGGCAGCCCGTCGGCAACGCGTCACCGTGCGGCACGGCCGGTGATCGGTACAACCGCGTGACATTCGACCCCGTAACGACCGATGGGCTGATGATCGAGGTGCAGCTCCAGCCGGACTTCTCCGGCGGCATACTGGAATGGAAAGTCGGGGAATGACAACCTTCCGGTAATACATGCGCCCGCCGGCACGACCGCCGCACACCGCAAGATTGTCGGCGGGAGCGCCGCGCGGAGCCTCATCAAGCCACTGTCCATGACAGCCGATGGCACGAGGGGAGCGGTGCGGCTGCGCCAAGCGCCGCGGTTGGCTCCACATGTAATTCCGTGCGCGGTGCGCATACGCTTTCCGGCAATTGGCCGGAATAAGCGAGCCGCCGTGCGATATCGCTGGCCGCACGGGAATATGGGAGCACGGCGCATGCAGCAGACCCGACGAATGTCCACGCTGCGGCTGAGATGGCTGGCGTTACGCGCCCGCTGGTCCATACCGTCGATGCTGGCCGCTTACGATGAGCAGCGCATTGTCGCGTTCCTCGCCGCGCTGAACGGGGGGGTGACGATCCTGATTGTCGGATTCATCGCCTGGCTGACCGATCTGCCCCTGATCTTCCCGGCGCTGGGCCCGACGGCGTTTACTCTGTCCGTCAAACCGTTTGCACAAGCCGCCGCGCCGCGCTCCGTAATCCTGGGCCATTTCACGGGAATAGGCTGTGGGCTTGCGGGGCGCGAGGTCAGCCTGTTCCTGGGGGCCTCGGGCGCCGCATCGACGGCCGGCGAGTGGGCGCCGCTAATCGGAGCATCACTGGCACTGGCGGGCACCTGCCTGTTGCTGGTGCGCATAAGATGCCCGCACGCGCCCGCCTGCGCATCGGCGCTGATTGTGGCGCTCGGGGCGGTCGCCGACATACGCGGCGTGGCGGCGATGGCCATCGCCGTCGTTGTCATCACGCTCCAGGTCGTCTGCCTTACGCGCCTCACCGGTGTGAACATGCCCACGTGGGCGCCGCGCGAGGATGACGGCCACTAAAGCGCTTTGGGAAAACATCCGGCGTGCCACTGCTCTTGAGCAGCGTGGCTTCGACGCAAACCTCACGGCTCACAGAACCGTGGCACACTACCAGGTGACAGACCTCTGCTGAAACCGCGCGCTACGGCGAGTCCGGGGAGACCGCATCCGCCTCGATCTCGATCATCATCAGCGGGTCTATCAGTGCGCGCACTTCGACCATCGTGGTTGCCGGCGGGTATTTGCCGACCGCCTCATGGTGAGCGCGGCCGTAATCTTCCCAGCGGCTGATGTCGGTAACATACATGCGCGTGCGGACGATCTGCGACAGATCGCTGCCCAGGTATGCCAGCGCCTGGCGGATAAGCTCGAAACACCGCCGCGTCTGCGCGTAAGCGTCACCGGGGGCGACGACGCTGCCATCGTCGGCGACCGGCGCCGTGCCGGTTACGTAGATGTGGCTACCGGCGCGTACCGCGCGGCAGTATCCCACCGCTGTTTCCCATTTGGCGCCGGAATAGGCGCGTTGAAACATCATCGTATGCACTCCTGGGAGGTTAGCTGCTCTTTGCCCGGCGCGCGGTACCGAAGACGGCGCCCCTCGAAGCTTGCAGGTTCATTCACCTTGCCCTAGCCCCACGACCAGGCAAACCTGTGCTTGAAGTGATGGTAGTAAAACCCGATCGCGCGCATCGCGATGATATCGAAGTATAGCTTGACGAACGCCATCAGCGCCGCGATTGCCAGCGCGCCAAAGCTCACCATCGGGCCCGAACCGGCGGCGGCGGCCACAGCGGCAGCGGAGGCGAACTTCAGCCCGATCGCCAGCCAGACAGTGAGCACGATCAGCAGATAGGCCGGGAATGACAGGATGATCGTGCGGAAGATCAGATCGATGCGGGCCAGCGCCGCAATACCGCCAACGGCCACCACCAACACCACGATCGGCCAGACAAAGCCGGCAAGCATCAGCAACAGCACGGTGGACACGAGTACGCCGCCGGCGGCAATCTGCTGTCCGATGCCGCTGGGTCCACTGCCGCTGCTGAGCACGAGTCCGCCGAATGCGACCGAACAGCACATGAATACGACAAACGGGAGCAAGGCCACGGCGCTCGCCGCGAACATCTTGATGAACGGAAACACGATTCCATCCCAGGTGCCCTCGGTCAGCGTCAGCGAGGGGAGGTCTCTATCACCGGCGGTGGCGCCGACCACGATGTTCAGCAGAAACGACAGATACCACCCGACGATGATCAGACACGCGAGCGTACCGATACACATGCCAAAAGGTAGGATCGTCGCCGCCAGCGCCAAAAGCACGCCAACGAATATGAACGTGACCAGATCTCCCAGGCGCGCCGGAAACGCCGCCGACAGCGCCATCGAGCGGAAGAAACCGCCGTATCCCCCACCCGCCGATGCCGCCTGATCCTCGGCATAACCGACCGGCATGTCAGACGGGCCGAGCCCGGCGGCGGGGATCGACGCCGGAACGTCCATCGCCAGCTGAATGGCGATTGTCGTGCCGTCGGCCAGCGCATCACTGTCCGGGATTTCCACCTGCAAACGCTCATCAGTCGGGCGCGCCGCTGGAATCCGGAACGCCGTTCCACACTTCCGGCATTTCGAGCGTTTCCCGGCGGATTCCGGCTTAACCCTGTACCGAGTGCCGCACCCCGGACACTGCACGGCGGACATACCAGCCCCCTTCCTGTGACTGATGGCGTTCGATCGTTTACCCGAAGCCGACCATGTCAGCAGTGTCCCGCGCCACGCAAGCAGTCGCAACTCGGAAAACCGGCGTCCTTTCTAACGGCGTCGTGCAGAAGCCCGGTAGAGGCACGTACGTCGCAGGCCATCGGCGCGCGACGGTGTTTCCGCGGCCCCGCGGCCTGCGGGGCGCAGGCCGTTACATTGATGGCCCGAGTCACAACTGGCGTTGCTCGATCGTCCGGGTGCGGCTTACTCAAGCGGCACGGCGAGAGCGCCGATGCACCGCCTGACTGCGCCGTGGGTGCAGCCAGGCGCGACAGGTTATGAGACACACGCCGGCGGCGTGGCCTGGCACCCACCTTGCATGCTGAAAGCCGGCGCACCGCGCGACCATCGGCAACCACTGCGTCCCTGGGAGGCATGAAGTGGGCAGCATCACCTCAGGTGTCGGGCTTATGTCCGGCATTGACTACGGAACGCTCGTCGACCAGTTGATGTCGATTGAAGCGCAACCCCGCGACCGCCTGCTGGAGCGGGTCGGCCTGATCAACGCGCAAAAGACGGCCTTTGCGGAGATTTCTGCGCGTATCAGCGCCATGCTCTCGCGCATTTCGTCGCTGAAGAACTCCACTTTTTTCCAGGGCACGACGAGCACCTCCTCAGCGCCCGACGTCTTGTCCGTTTCCACGAACGACGGCGTGGCCCCCGGATCGTACACATTTCGCGTCAATTCACTGGCCTCAAGCCACCAGCTTGTCAGCCGCGGCTTCAACAGTCTGCACACGCCCATCCCCGCCGGCCAGTTGACCATCGAGTCAGCCAGCGCCCGGGCCAACTTCACAACCAGCCTGGATGAGCTCAACGGCTATGCGGGCGTGCGGGCGGGCTCGTTTACCCTGACCGATGCCGCCGGCAATCAGGCCACGATCAGCACGAGCGGCGCTCGCTCGCTTGACGACATCATCGACAGCATCAACGCCGCCGACGTCGACATCACGGCGGCCATCGAGGGCGACCACCTGCTGTTGACCGAGGACACCGGCGGCCAGATCCGTATCCGCGAGGTTGATGGCGGCCAGACCGCCGCCGACCTCGGCTTCGGTGAGACCACCTTCGGTACCGGACAACTGGCCGGCACCGAGCTGACGTACCTTACCGAAAACTCGCCGCTGAAGGCCTTGAGCGGGGGGCTGGGACTGGGGCGCTCACGCGGTGGAAGCGACTTCACCATCCGCGCCGGCGGCGAGGGCGGCGCCGATACCATCGAGGTCGCGGTGGATATGAGCGTCTTCGTAAAGTCCAGCACACGCCTTGAACGCCTCAATCACGGCACCGGCGTGGACCTCGGCACCATCCGCATCTCAACGCGCGACGGGTTCTCAACCGAGATCGACCTGTCCGGGGCCCGCACAATCGGCGATGTGAAAACGCTCATCGAGGACGCCACCAGGGAGTCCGAAACGGGCGACAACCGCATCACCTTCGTCATGTCCGACAACCACATCAACATCATCGACGCCTCCGAACCCCTCGACGAAGATGATCCCTCGCGCTACGAGTTCTCCATTGAAGACGTCGGCGACACGCACGCCGCGCGTGACCTCGGCATCGCCGGCACCGCCGATAGCGACAAGCTGACCGGTGACGGCATTCTGCACATGGACACGCTCGGCGACGCGCTGGCGGCGATCAATTTCGCCGAATCCAACTTCGCAGCGGACAGCGACGTGCCGTATTTCCAGGCACAGCTTTCAGATGACGGCCGGCACATCGAACTCATCGATGGCACGGATGGCACGCACGCGACCTTCGACCTCATCGCCGGCGAATACTCGCACGCGCTGGCCGATCTTGGTTTGCAGGAAGGCACGTATACGCATGGGGAGACCGTCACCGGACGCCGCGTGGCCGGCGGCATCAACACGGTTCTGCTTTCCTCGCTCAACGGCGGGCAGGGTTTCGTCGGTGGCATCTTTCAGATTGAAGCCAACGGTCAGATCGCAACCATCGATGCCACGCAGGCCCAGACGCTGCGCGATGTCATTGAGCTGATCAACGCCCAGGCGGACACGCTGGGTATCGACGTCGGATACGACTCCACCGGCCTGCGTGTCGAGTTTTCGAACATGCTCGACGATTCGCCGATCACTATCAGCGATGTCGGCGACGACAGCTTTGCGACCGCCATGGGCATCGCCCAGACCGGTGACACGATCCAGAGCGTCAACTTGCAGCGACGGTACATTTCCGAGGGCACCTTGCTGTCCGAATTGAACGCCGGGCAAGGCGTCGGGCAGGGTAAGATAAAGATCACTTCGGGAACCGGCTTCGCGTCCACGGTGAGTCTCTACAGCTCCTCCATCACGACCATCCAGGACGTTCTCACCGAAATAAACAAGGCCACGCCGGACTCCATCCAGGCCCGCATCAACGACACCGGCGACGGGATTGTCATCATCGATTCCAGCGGCGGAGAACTGCCACTGATCATTGAGGATGAAGACGGCCTGGTGGCGCGCAATCTCAACATCGCCGGTGAAAGCGATGACGGACAGATCGACGGCTCGCTCGAATTCAACCTGGAGCTCAGCGGCCATGAAACTCTCGAGGAAATCGCCGCCGAGATCAACGATAACGCCTCGTCGGCAACTGCCAGTGTGTTCAATGATGGGACCAGCATCGCGCCGTATCGCCTTAGCATCAAATCGACAGTTACCGGGGCGGCCGGGGAACTGATCGTTGACGCCGGGCAGACCGGCCTGGGATTCTCCGCCTTGACCCAGGCGCGCGACGCGAGCATTCTGCTCGGCGACGGCGCCGATGGCGGATTGCTGCTGACCAGCAGCACCAACACCTTCTCAAACGTCGTCGACGGCATGACCCTGAACGTCAGCAACGTCAGCGATGAGCCGGTGACCGTTACCGTCGGCACCGACATCGAGCGCGTCGTGACGGCGGTGGGTGGTTTCGTCAGTGATTTCAACGCCGCCACCAAACGCGTCGGCGAGCTGATGGAGTTCGACACCGAGACGGAGCAGGCCGCAATACTGCACGGCGACGGCACCGCCCGCTCGATCGACAACCGACTGTACGACATGATCCAAAGCACCGCGACCGGCAGCGCGGGTTCCATCTCCCGCTTGTCGGATCTCGGCATCACGCTCGGCAACGGCGGCACGCTCGAGTTCGACGAAACCGCCTTCCGTGAGGCATACGAGGCCGACCCGCTCGGAGTCGAACGCTTCTTCAGCGACTCCGAGATCGGACGCGCCGCCGACCTCGAAGAGGCCATCAAGGCCATCACTGACACGGACGGGCTGATCGATCGGCGTGACGAGGCCCTCGATGATCAGGCCGAGTCGCTCACGAACCGAGCCGACGCGCTCACAGAACTACTGGATCGCAAACGTGAACGGCTGACGAACCAGTTCATTGCGATGGAGCAAGCCCTGGCCGCGATGCAGTCACAGCAAACCGCACTGAGCCAGTTGGCCAGCATCGCGGCGTCATTCACGACACGCACGTCGAGCACGAGTAGCTAACTGTGACCGAACACGCGCGACCCCCGACGGCAAACACGGTGACCGTCGGCCCGCGTGCGCGGTATTGAACGCCGACCTCACTTGGACCGATATGACCGCATGAAGCAAACGGCCAACGCATCGCAGGAGTATCTCAGGAACGCCGTCCTGACGGCGAGCCCCGCGCAGTTGCAGGTCATGCTGCTTGACGGGGCGGTCCGTTTTGCGCTGAAGGGCCGCCAGGCCCTCGCGGACGGTGACTATGAGGCGAGTTTCAACAGCCTCGATCGCGCCCAGCGGATATGCCTTCAACTGTCCGCCGGCCTGAACCGCGACGTGAACCCCGAGGTCGCCGATCAGATGACCGCGCTGTACAACTACTGCTACATGCGGCTGGTCGATGCCAACATCCGTCGAGAACTCAACGCGCTCGACGACGCCATCCGAATCCTGAAGCACCAGCGCGAGACGTGGACGTTGATCGTGAAGAAGATCGCCAAAGAGGCCACGGTCTCCGAGGACGGAAGGCCGTCGTCATCTTCGAGCGGCTCCCGGAACGGGGACTCGCGCTCATCCGGCGGTGAGGGGGAGCGAGTGTCCGCGCTGAATCTCGAGGGCTAGCATTGGAACTCGGCGTCGCGCGCGGGCGCGCGCGATGCTCCAGCGCCGGATCGCGCAACAGCGCGATCGGCGGCTCAGCGCGCGTCGCGCGGCTCGACTTTCATCAGGCGCGCCAGCCTGCCTCCAAAATCCGATTTGCTTTACTGACAAGGACTTGCGAAGCGTCGCCGGGTTCTGTATACCATTTCGCCGGAGCAAAAGGGGCCTTCGCAGCGAAGGAGAGCGCATGTCCAGCGTCTGCAACATCGCTTTGATCGGTCAGAAGTTCATGGGGCGCGCTCACAGTAATGCCTATCTGAAAGCTCCACGGTTCTTCAACCTGCCGCTCAAACCGGTGATGCACACCATAGTCGGCCGCGATCTGATTGCCCTGGCCCCGTTTGCCGACCGTTGGGGCTGGAAAAGCTACAACACCTCTTGGAAGGAAGCCCTGAAGGACTCTGATATCGACCTGGTCGACATCTCGACCCCCAACTACAACCATGCCGAGCTGGCGCTGGCGTCATTGTCAGCCGGCAAGCACGTGGCGTGCGAAAAGCCGCTGGCCGGCACTCTCAAGGAAGCGCGGCAGATGAAGAACGCCGCCTCCCGCTCGCGCAAATGCAACACGTTTGTCTGGTACAACCACCGTCGTTGTCCCGCCGTTGCGCTGGCCCACCAGTTCGTGAAAGATGGCCGTCTGGGGCGCATATATCACATCCGCGCGTGCTATCTGCAAAGCTGGGGCACACCCGACGTGCCGCACGTGTGGCGGTTTCAGAAGAAATACGCCGGCTCCGGTGCGCATGGCGACCTGAACGCTCACATCGTCGACATGGCGCGCTTCATCAGCGGATTGGAAGTCACCGAGGTCAGCGGCGCGATCTCGGAGACGTTTGTTACCGAGCGTTTTCTGCCGACGCCGACCGGCAAGCCGGGCGGTCGCCGTCGTCGGCCGACCAGGGCCAAGGTGGATGTTGACGACACCGTGCTGTTTCTGGCCAAGCTGCAAGGTGGCGGCGTGGCCTCGTTCGAAGCCTCGCGCCTGGCCACCGGCAACCAGAACGCCAATACGATTGAGATCAACGGCGAAAAAGGCGCGCTCAAGTTCTCATTCGAGGACATGAACATCCTCTGGTTCTATAACGCCGAGGACGATGAGCAGGAAGCCGGCTGGCGTCGTATCATGTGTACCTCGGCCGGCAACCACCCCTACGCCGGCGCGTGGTGGCCCGATGCGCACGTAATCGGTTACGAACACACCTTCGTAAACATGGTCGCCGACATGATGGCGGTCCTGGGCGGCGAAGAGCCGACCATTCCTCTGCCGGACTTCGCTGACGCGTACGAGACCCAGCGTGTCCTCGAGGCCGCCCCTGATCTCCGCGAAGAATCGCTGCGCGGTCCGGATGACCGAGATCAAATAGCCCCTCCCGCCACCACCATTGCCCACCTGTTCCATCCGCAATCGCCATTAAGGGTGCGTTAAACACGCTGCGCCGGCATGTTTTTGCCGCAGCGCTATTAAGGTGCTCACCCTATGTCACCGATAGCCTAACTGGACAAATCCAGATGGCGGAGCTTCGGATGGAAGCGGAAGGTGTGATATGTTCGCCACCATCACAGGGCTCGTATATGAGCTGGTTTGTGTCATCACCCAGTATTACGAATTCGTGATCCTGGGCGCGGAGGCATGATAATGCTCCCGCGAATCTTCGCGACGCCGTTTACTCGAAGCGAACTTGAGTGGGGCGGCCGCCTGACCGCCTTGCTTTGGGGAGTAGTGACGGCCTTGCTTGTGACGCTGGTCGTTTGGTCATCGTCCCCCGCGATGATCTGATCCGGCCCGGTCAAGCCAAATCGTGGTGCCAACAGCCAGATGGGGTCGTGGTCAGCCGACTGACGACCTCGCACACCACTCATTTCTCAGGAGATTCACGACGCCGTGCGGCGTCCCCCCCTCGCTCTCAGACGCCGCTCCGATTGTCTTGAGCACCGACAAACGGCCAATGGCGCCAACGCTCATCCGGCTGATCCGTATACGGCGCGTTCCAGAATTGACTCTCGGGGTCGTGCGCCCAGATCCGGGCTCCCGGCGTCGGCCACAGGTCAAAACGCCAACCCGGACCGCGCGAAATCAAATCCCAATTCCGTCCGACTTCCATGCGCGCGTTGACCACTTCGTCCATGATTGACTCGTGGCCCGTCGCGCGCGTCGGCTTGGACGACCCGTCACAGAATACCAGGTTGTCCACCATCCACTGCTTGTGCCAGCCGATCGCGATCACCGGGTCCGGATTCACCGTGCCGTTGTCCCTGACCGATCATGTTGAAAAAAGACGGCTCGCCAAACGCCGCTACCATCGATGGCTGCGGGATGGAGGACAGGCTGTGCCCCCAGGGGCCGATCGCAAAGGCTCCGTCATACCCGGTCGCCGGCCCGGGGAATATGCCGTAAAGACTCGCGCGGTAGCTGCTCCCCAGCGTGTCGTAACACCTCCGCCCCGCATTCTCGATCGGCGAATCATCGATGTCAGGGTGATCGGGGTAGCCTCGATCGGACGGGCAACGATAGAGCTTCAGCTCGCGCGCGTCCGCCTCGTAAACGGTTTTGAAGATGAACTGGTTAAGCGGGCGCGTCTGGGCTGTCCAATGCTCGTCCTGTCCCAACTCACGCGGCCCCTGGTTGGTCAGGAACGATTCTGGTGCTGAGCGACCGCCGAACGAAAACCCACATCGCCGTGCGCCAGAGCCAGTAATCGGAGCTGGGTTTGTACGTGACCATCGACTGATGAATGGGGATTAACAGCTCGTGTTCGTCCTCGTTCGCATATGCCAGCGCGGCCTGGCCGATGCTCCGCAGATTCGACGAACAATAAACGCGCTTGGCCTGCTCGCGCGCCCGCGACATGCTCGGCAGCAGGATCGAGACCAGCAGTGCGATAATCGCAACCACCGTCAGCAACTCGATCAGCGTGAACCCACGGCGAACCATTCGCACTGACATTAGTTCCTCCGGACGATTCACCACCCGCCGGGCGGCACCGCCATGCTGCCACGCCGATACCATGCAGCGCTGAACTGCCCGCACTGCTCGCATTTGAGCAGCGGTCCACGCGCGGGAAGCACGGTTGCCGGGTGCTGGGCGAAGTACGTTCGCCGCTTGCACTTATCACAAACCACCAGATAGCGCCACTCCCCCTTCGCGCGTCACCACGGGCGAGGGGGCGGGCGGACCGAAACGCCCGCGCGGTCCATGTCGCCGCTATGACGACGAGAATGATCGCCGCCAACAGCGCGCCCCCGCCGACGATGACCGTTCGCCGGTGCGCCCCGGGCGACGGCGAGCACCTCGGCCCCGCGCCTCCCAATCGGCGCGCACAACCGGCAGGCGTCCCCTGACGCGCTGCCAGGCCCCCCTCAACCGCTCAAGGCCGATGTCTATCGCCTGCCGCATCACTCCCCAGCCTGATGACTCAACCCGGATATTATAGCATCCGTGGCAAATCGCTGGCCGCCAATCCGCCCCCGGCGCCGCGGCCGCTGGCGAGCCGTGGGATGTGTTCTGTGCCGCGACAGCCTCGCCACAGCCACAGGTTCGCGCGGCGAACCAGGAGCCGGCAAACCGCGTCCAGGCGGGCGTACACACACGCGCTGAGCGAGTATCGTCACCGCCACGGCATCCGTGACACAATCTGCGGATCGTAGCCATGCCGTCCCGCATTAGGGACGCAATGAACATAGCCAAGCACGAAGTGCTGGGGCAATCGTAGCCACGTGAAAACCGAGTCCCACTGGGACGGCTGAGCTTTCGGTCGTCCCCTGCAGGGCGAATAACTTGGAGAACACGGACGCGGAATTTCCGCCGGTGCTGTCACCGCGCCGTCGTCACGGGCCGACACACGTGTGACTTGCTTCGCGCCTGGATCTGAAATAAACTCGGTGTCTTGCGGCGTGGATGGTGAACGGCGCGGGTGATGGCTCGCCAGGCTGACACCGCCATCGAATCCCGGCGATCGACGCGGGCGTGCGATGAATCGTATCGATCTCGATCCCGGTGTATTCGCGCCCTGATTGGGTAACCCGGCCGAGTGCGCCGACCTGCGGCGGCTCACCGCTGGTAGATATGTCTAATCGACCTGGAGAGGTGCCCGAGTGGCTGAAGGGGGCCGGTTTCGAAATTGCCCAGGGGGGCTAAAATCCGCGTTTTTGACGCCGTACGGGGGCTTCGCGTTCGAGTTTGGGTCATAGGTTTGGGTCGCCATGGCCGCCGGTGAAAAACTGCAGCGCCGTCGCCGACTGGCCGCATGTCGAGCCGCGTTGAGGTCAGCACGTCGGCTTCCGGTGGAATTACATCGAGCCAGCCATTCGGGCATGCCCACTATTGCGCGCCCCGACCCACAACCTCGGATCGAGATGCGGCGACTTGCTCGCCGCCCACCGCTGGCGACACAAACCTAACCGATCTTCACAGCGTATAAACGCTTCCTCGTCCGCCTCTGATATTCTGTCGCTTGATCTTCTTCGCCTGAACCAGGGGGCCGAGTTGTTTGTACACCTCTCCAGATCGCTTGTTTGCTTTCCAAACTCTGCTGAGCTGGGCCCCCGGTCACGCCTTTCGCTCCGGCTTTCTTGATAGTGGCCAGAATCAGTTCGTTGGCCGTTGTTTTGAACTTGCGCCGCTTGATCGTCTTCTTCGCCGTCGTCTTGGCCGGTACGGCTCGGGGAACCGGGCTCAACGAAGAGCACCGCGGCCCGGATGCTGCGTGCTCTGGTAGACCCGTCATTCTCGCCGGTCCGCGCCGCACCTGGCAGCCTCCGTGATCTCTGCATCGCCGCGAATAACGCGTGGGTTCTCTCGTATGACAATCTGAGTTCGATCCCGGTTTGGCTCTCAGACGGGCTGTGTCGCGTCGCAACCGGCGGCGGCTTCGCCACGAGAGCGCTTTTCACCGACGAGGACGAGCAGCTCTTTCAGGCGACCCGGCCGATCTCGTTGAACGGGATCTCGGATCCGGCGACACGCAGTGACCTGCTGGACCGCTGCCTCTCCATCACCGTGCCGCCTCTGGAGGATGAGAAACGGCGGGCCGAAAAGGAGCTGTGGGCATCATTCGAGATCGCGCGGCCGGGAATCCTCGGGGCGCTGTTCAACGCTGTGTCGGCGGCGATCGCCAACGTAGCCAATGTCAAGCTGTCCACGCTGCCACGAATGGCTGACGTCGCCCGGTGGGTAACCGCTGCGGAACCGGCTCTGGGTTGGAAGTCGGGCCGCTTCCAGGAGGCCTACAAGGGAAACCGGGACGTGATGGCGAACCAGGTCTTCGAAAGTTCGGCAGTGGCAGTGGCTTTGCGACGAATGATCGAGAAGATCCGATACTGGAAGGGCAGCGCGAGCCGCCTGTTGGCGGACTTGAACGACGACCGTTGGTCGAACGCCACCGTTCGCCGCGCGAAAGGCTGGCCCAAGAGTCCCGCGGAAATGGGGACGTGCGTGATGGAGTTCGCTCCTAACCTCCGCCGTTTGGGCGTGGATGTCGACAGGGGACGAACTGGCAAGGGACGATGGTGGAAACTTCGCGTCACAGACGACAGCTCAGGTGTCTGAATCGAGCGTCTGGCGAGTGGCATGATTTCGGCGTCGTTGCGGCGTGATTTTGCTGGTGACGGGAATGACGGCCTACGGCACCACCGGGCCTGGCTCCGCTGGCACAGCCCAATCTGTGACGGATGTGACAGGAGTGACGGCTCTGGCTCACCGGTATCGCCGGGCGCTATAAACGTCTCGATCAGGCCAGGAAGCGAGGTGGTTACTGATCTGCCGGGTCCCCTAGGCGTCACAGCCGTCACAGCCGTCACAGCGAACATGCAAGTGGCCTGCCCGCTGGGACTTGTGATGAGTGACGGTGCCGCCGTCCGGTGTGACGGTGTCCCGAGCTTCTGCACGCGGTACGGGCGACTGGGCCTACCTGACGCGCCGTTCCATCGTCATCTCCGGCAGCTCGATCAGCACGCACGCGAGCGGCTTCATCTGTCCGGGTTGGACGCACCATGTCCGCCCGAGCCTGGCGCGCCAGACGCCGCTTACGTCGGGGGACTCGTGGATGTGCCCGTGCAGGGCCAGCATCGGGCGGCGGCGCTCAATGAACCGATACACCGCCCCTGACCCGACCGTGTCCCCGTTCCCGCACACGTCCAGGCCGAGGTTCGCCGGGGGCATATGGACTACGTAGATCGCGGTTTCCGGGTTCCGCGCCGATGGCAGGCGGTCGAGTTCTTCCTCGATGGTCGGCCATGCTCGAGCCTGTGTCGGCCAATCGGGGACATCCTCGAAGCCGTCGGGCAGGGAGAGCAAGGCAGCCCCGAGCTGCGGGCCAAAGCTATAGGCCTCCGTGTCCATGCGGCAGCGGTCCTTCAAGCGGAACGGGTAATCCACCACCCAGTTCATGCCGATCAGGTCGAAATCGCCGACTTCCAGACGCGACTGCGCCAGGTCTGTCGCCATCGGATGGCGAGAGCAAATCTCGCTATACCGCTCGTCGTAGACGCGGAGATCGTCGTTGCCCAGCAGCGCCACGTAGTGAATCCCGGCCGCGTCGTACTCGCCCAGGTGCGCGTCCAGAAACCGGTCGAGGAACTCGGCCTGCACCGCGTGCAGGTCGCCGGACTTGGGCAACATGTCCCCGCCGTTGACGACGATGTCGACGCTCTGGTCGCGCGCGAGGCGAAGGACTTTCCGGTACTTGGCGTGGTGCCCGTGAAGATCGGTGACGTAGAGCAGTCTCATGGGGCCGAATAAGAGCATAATCGCGGGGAGCTGACAACGGAACGCGGGTGGCCAAGCCAGGCATCGCTTCCTCGTGATGTGCGGTGTTGGTCGTAACGGCGATCTCCTATTACTCGGACGCCTGGTCATGACCAGCGTTTGGGTCGCGGCTACGCATGCCGCCGCGGCTAGCACACACCGTCACGCGGAGACCAAACGGTTGGAGCAGTGCCATTCCAACACTTCCCGCGCTGGCCGGACTGCTTCCTCGGAGGGGGGCTGAACCCGGATTTCCCAGATAATGTCTACAGTGTGTTATACTTGACATAGATTTGGAGCTATAAATCACGGGCTTTTCGGCATCGCAGCACAAAACCGGCGGAGAACCCAATGGGTGAAAGGCGCAAGGCGGCGTTGCGAGTCGGGTTTGACGGCGGCCTGAAGCTCGCGTTTCACGGTTCGCGGATCACATCCGATGCTGGATTGCTGGCCGATCGCGAACTCGATGACGCTTTGGGATTGACTACGGCGGCAGGGGACTCATTGGAGGATCATCGCACCGGCAACAACCGTCAGCACGCGCTGGCCGGGCGGCAGAACTCGTTTGAACATCTCCAGCGCCGCCTCGTATTTCGGCACTGCCTCGGCGTGGCGCCGGAGGTTGTCCAAGCATGCAGCCACGTTGTTCAGGCACGTCGCCACGACGGAATGGTCGTCCGCGATGAGCCGTTGGTACATCTCGAGCGCTGCCTCGAACTTGGGCAAAGCCTCGTCCGAGCGGCCCATGCTGTCCAGACACCGGGCCACGTTGTTCAGGCTTCGCGCCACGGCGGGATGATCACCCTTGAAGAGACGCCGCCTCATCTCCAGCGCCGCTTCGTACTTTGGCAGCGCCTCCTCCAGCCGACCAATAGAACGCAGGGCGGAGGCCAGATTGTTCAGGCCCACCGCCACATCAGGGTGATCGCCCGGAAAGAGCCGCTGCCACATCTCCAGCGCCGTTTCATGCTTGGGTAGCGCCTCTTCGTATCTACCCAGGTATTGCAGACACTCGGCCACGTTGTTCAGACTCGTTGCCACGCCGGGGTGGTCCCCTGGGAACAAGCGCTGGCGCATTCCCAGCGCCGCCTCATACATGGGCAGGGCATCAGAGGGCCGGCCTAGGGCCTCCAGGCATCCACCCAAGTTGTTCAGGCTTGCCGCAATGTCAGGATGATCGCCTTCGAACAGTCGCTGTCGCATAGCCAGCGCCGATTCAAACATCGTAAGCGCCTCATCGAGTCGTCCCAGGGACTTCATGCAGGAGGCCGTGTTGCTCAGTGCTGCCGCCACCTTGCTGTGGTCGCCGGGGTAAAGTCGTTGGTACATCCCCAGGGCGGCTTCGAACTTGGTAATCGCGTATACGGGTGAGCCCAGGGCTTCGAGGCAACCACCGACGTCGTTCAGACTCGCCGCGACATCGCGATGGTCGCCGGAGAAGAGCCGTTGGCGCATCTCGAGCGCTGCCTGGAGCCTGACCAGCGCCTCCTGCAACTGACCCCGCAAGCGCAAGCAGTTACCCACCGCGCTCAGGCTCGCAGCCACGTCAGGATGATCACCTGGATGGAGCGCCTGATCTGTTTCCAGGGCGCGCTCGGCAAGTCTCAGCGCCAACTCCGAGCGTGCATTGCCGGCGAGGATCTGGGCGATCTTCAGCCTCAGGGCGGTTTCAATTTCCGGCTGGTCGCGCAACTCGCCGGCATCGAGCAGGTCGATGGCCTGTTCCATCGCATCTGCCACCAGGAACCCGTACTCGCCACCTTGGTGGGGATCTGACGACACGAGCGTCTTCCCCACGAATCGGTTGATTGCCTCCGCCTTCTTCCGCTCGCGCTGTTCGGCCTGAGCCAGGCGGCGTTGCTCGGCTTCGGCCAGTCGCGCGTTGTGGGCCTCATCCTCGGCCCGCCTTCGCTGCCGGCCCTCGCTTTGCTCCGCCGCCACCGCCCTATCCCGCTCGCGCACTGCTTGCCGCCACAGGCTGAGTGACGTCGCCAACCCGGCCCCAAGTATGAGCAAAAACGCCGCCGCTACCGCAACAGCGGCACGATGCCGCCGCAGGCTCTTCTTGAGCACGTACCAGCCACTGTCGCGTTTGGCTTCGATCGGCTCGCCTTTCAGGTAACGCTGGACGTCGCGGGCCAACTCGCCCGCAGACTGATAACGCCGTTCCTTCTCCTTGCTCAGGCACTTGAGGGCGATCGTCTCGACCTCATCATTGATTTGACGGCGAACGGTGCTCGGCCTGGCTGGCGTGGCCTTCAGGATGTTGTCCAACACATCACGCATGTTCCCGACGACTTCGTATGGGAATCTGCCCGTCAGCATCTGATACAGCAGCACGCCCAGCGAATACACGTCCGTCCGCACATCGATCTGATCCGGCGCCCCCTCGGCCTGCTCCGGGCTGGCCCACGGCAATGACCCCAGGAACATCCCGGTCATGGTCATCTGCGTTGCGTCCGTACCCGAGGTGACCTTCGCCAGTCCGAAGTCGAGAATGTGTGGCTCGCCCTCGGTGTCAATGCGGATATTGCCCGGTTTCAGGTCGCGGTGAATGATGCCGCGCAGATGCGCCGCGTTGACCGCGTCGCAGATCTTTGCGAATAGCTGAAGCGTGTCGTCGATCGACCGCTTACTCGAGGCCATGTATGCATCGAGCGGCTCGCCGCGGATGTAGTCCATGACAAAGTAGTGGCTGCCGGCGGCAATACCGCTGTCGTGGATGGCCACGATATTGGGGTGCTGGAACTGACCGAGGATCTGGATCTCGCGCTGGAAACGGGCTTGCTCGGCCGCATCGCCGAACGGCCCCTCCTTCATGACCTTGATGGCCACTTTGCGTTTGGTGGACTGCTGAATGGCCTGGTACACAACACCCTGTCCGCCGCGGTGCAGCTCATGGACAATCGTGTAGCCGGCGATTGAATCCGGTTGACTCAACGGCGATAGGGCCGGCTGGGTGTCGATGTTTGCGCTGTCCTCGGGCTGCCGCGTTTGCGTCACGTCGGCGTTGATCTTGGCGCGCTGATGACCCTGCTCGACGCGGTGCAACGCGGCGAGCTGCTCACCCAATTCGGGCATCAGGTCCGCGTGCTCCGCCGTGATGTGTGCATCAGGTAGTTTCTCGCCTTCCGACCGGCGTCGCGCGACATCCGCGATGACCTGGACGATGCGCTCCTCGCGGCTGGCCGCATCGCCGTCCTTTGATGCCGAGTCCTCGCTAACCATCGACACGCTCCCCATGGCTTGCGCTTGAATTGGCCCAATGTAGTATATGGTGAGCACGCGGGCCGGGGAAAGGTGGAATCGGGGGAGGGTGGGCTACGTAGGCGACACATTAGGCCTGAAACACGCGAGGCAGGCGATTCGTAGAATCGCCCGCCCGCCGGTTCTTCAGGTCTGCATTACCACCAGGGGAAGATGGAGAAGAAGTTGAACAACCACCACGGGTCAGGCCACATAACAGGCTCCTATGTTTCAGGGGGTCTCACGTGGCTCTCAGCGTCCACATTCCAATCAATGCAGTCCGGGCACGGCGCGCTCTCTTTGACTCGAAAGAACCTCCAGCTGCTCGGCACGCTGTCGCTGCTCGTTGGATAGTCGAAGTGGTTGCCCGTCACGCCGTCGTTCTGGTGATACGCAGCCATGTACCACTCGTCCTCACTGGTGATCGCCCAGTTCCAGTCGACCTCGCGCGTCACGGCGAGCAGTTCTTCGTTGCTCGTCGCGCCGTCCAGGAAGTACGCCCCGTCCTCGGTCGTACTCAGTCCCTGCACCCCGGTCGGTTGGTCGTTGTGTAGCCAGTTGGCGAACCGCGCCGCGTCACCCCACGATACGTAGTTCACCGGCCGGTCGGCCCAGTCGCCGGCCACGCTATACGTGTAATTGGGTGACGAGCCGCTGCGTTCGATCTTACAGCGGCTACTGCTCGACAACATGTTCGTGTTGTACAGGCCGTAAGTGTCCATTGCGGCCACGGCGTTGAGGAACTCCGCGTACTGCACGGCCGTCACCCCGTGCTCGCCGATGTTGTACACGTAGTCCACGCTACCATACCCGTTCGGATCATAGCGCGTGTCTGGCGCGTTGCCTGGGTTGCCCACCGTGACGGTGCCCAGGCTGGTCAGGCTGTCGGGCATGTTGAACACGTCCGACAGCGTTGTGCTTACGCACACCTGAACCAAGCCCACGAGCACAGCCAATATATCAGCCCTACACATGCCCCCAATCTCCTCAACTCACGATCTTCGCCCCCACATGGCGTGGCCGCCCCGCCTCAATGCTCGTGGGGGCAGAAGCGTACGCGCCATGCCATTGAATCGGGTCGCGCGTCACAAGACGAATCGGATTAGCCCCGCCTGGTGCGAAAGTAGCGGGGTGTGGTGAAGATCCTGACGGCGGGGGAGTCCCAAGATCATGGATCGCGTGGTCGCTCTGCTGGTGACACGGTCAAACGCGACAATGCGCCTCCATCACGGCCGACGTTGTGACGATGGTGAGCCGGGTAGTTGGAGGTTTTTCGAATCGGCGAGAGCGCGCGGCGCCCAGATCGCATTAGAGGGACTGTGGACGCCGAGAGCCACGCGAAACCTGATCATGCAAAGGAGTCTGATATGTGGCCCGATCCGTTTTACTGGCTCAATTTCTTGTTCATTTTTCCCTGGTTCTAACCGAAAACCCCAGGCCTCCGCGGGCGGGCGATTCACCGAATCGCCCGCCTTGCTCATTACCTGCCACGTACCACCCACGGCGTAAGCTCCCCCGCTGCCGGCTTTCCACGGCCCTGGTGTTCGCCATATACTGAACTTGGCTGTTTCGGCGCAGGCAACGGGGAGTAGATGGATGACTGCTGAAGACTCAGCGGTCCGAGACGGAGGTGCTGACAGCCGAAGCGCGCGCGTTACCGAGGTCGTCGCGGACGTTGCGCGACGGCGGTCTGAAGGCGAGCTAGTGCTGGATGAGGAGATCGCCGCTGCACATCCCGAACTGATGCCGGAACTCGGCCAGCAACTCGCCGCACTGCGGCTTGTCGAGCAGGCTCGCCAGCGCGCCGCGGCCAACGACGACGTGACGCAGACGCTGTCACCCGAGGACACCACGGAGGGTCACGGCGACACGTCCGCTACACTCCCCACCCATCCCGGCTCGATCGCCGGTTACACAATCATCCGCGAACTGCACCGCGGGGGGCAGGGCGTGGTCTACCAAGCCATCCAGCAGTCCACCAGACGCAAGGTGGCCATCAAGGTCATGAAGGAGGGGCCCTTTGGGGGCGCTGCCGACCGGGCCCGCTTCGATCGCGAGGTTACCATCCTCGGCCAGCTCAAGCATCCAAACATCGTCACGGTGCACGACAGCGGCGAGGCCGCCGGCAGCCATTACTTCGTCATGGACTACGTCTCGGGACGGGCGCTGGATGAACACATCGAGCGCAACAAGCCGAGCATCGACGAGACGCTTGAGCTGTTCGGTAAGATCTGTGAAGCCGTCAACGCGGCCCACCTGCGCGGCGTGATCCACCGCGACCTCAAGCCCGGCAACATCCGAGTCGACGCGAACGGTCAGCCGCACGTTCTGGACTTCGGCCTGGCACGCTCGGGCAGTGAGACGGGCGCGTCGCTGATGACGCTAACCGGCCAGTTCGTGGGCAGCCTGCCGTGGGCCAGCCCGGAGCAGGCCGAGGGCGTGCCGGGGAACATTGACATCCGCACGGACGTTTACTCGCTGGGAGTGATTCTCTACCAGATGTTGACCGGGCGCTTCCCGTACGAGGTGGCCGGCAACATGCGTGATGTGCTCGACAACATTTTGCAGGCCGAACCGGCACGGCCGAGCACGATCCGTCGGCAGATCAACGACGAGGTTGAGACGATCGTGCTCAAGTGCCTGAGTAAGGCACCCGAGCGGCGTTACCAGTCGGCGGGCGAGCTCGGACGCGATGTGCGGCACTACCTCGCCGGCGAGCCAATCGAGGCGAAGCGGGACAGTGGATGGTATGTGTTGCGCAAGAACCTGCAGCGCTACCGCGTGGCGGTCGCCGTGGCGGCATCGTTCCTGGTGGTGGTTCTGGCGGCGCTCGTGATCTCAACCATTTACTGGCGGCAGGCCGTTCATGAGCGCGAGCGGGCCGAGGCAGCCCTGCTTTCGGAACAGAAGCAACGCGAACTGGCCGAAGCGGCAACGTCGGCGGCGGAGAGCGAACGCAAGAAGGCCGAAACGATCAACAAGTTCGTAACGGAGGCCCTCGTCACGTGCAACCCCTACTATGGTGGCCATGGAGGTTTCTTAGTTGCGGATGCGATGAACCAGGCCGTTGAATTGCTCGACGCCGGCCAATTGAAGGACCAGCCAGAGACCGAGGTCGCTTTGCGGTTGACCATCTCGCTGATTCTCTCTGGCAATGCCCGCGACGAGGAGGCACTCCGGGTCGCCGAGCGGGCACTGAAAATCAGTCAGCAGCTTCACGATGGCGATCACCCCACCGTCGCGCGAGCCATGATGGAGGTAGGGCGGTGTCTGACTCGTCTTGGCCGCTACGCGAAGTCGTTGGCCACGTATGAAGCGGCGCTGGAGATGCGCAAGCGGCTCGACCAGGGAGATAGTCCCGGTGTCGCGTGGGGCATGTTGCTTGCGGCTGATTGTCTGAGCTACTTGGGCCGACCAGCGGAGGCGCTACCGAAACAGAGAAAGGCGCTCGAGATATTTCAGCGCGACTATAACGGCGACCACCGATCCGTGGCACACGCTCTGATGTCGGTGGCCGGCTCCCTGCAACACTTGGGCCGGCCTGCCGAGGCCTTGCCCAACCTTGAGGCAGCCTTGGAGATCAATCGCCGGCTCTACGAGGGGGATCACTCCGAAATAGCCAGGAGCCTGAACTACGTGGGCGTTTGCCTCCAGCAGCTTGGCCGCTCAGCCGAGGCGCTACCCATGAATGAAGCGGCTCTGGCGATGAACCAGCGGCTCTTTGAAGGCGACAACGGGGACGTGGCCGAGAGTCTGGTGAACCTGGCAAGTTGCCTGCATTCTCTTGGACGGTCGGCGGAGGCCCTGCCCAAGTTCGAAGCCGCAGTAGAGATGTTCCAACGTCTGTACCCGGACAGCCACCCCGGCACGGCACAACTACTAACGTGCTTCGCCAACTGCCTGGTGTCCCTGGACCGGTCGGAGGAGGCGCTGCCCAAGTACCAGGCGGCGCTGGAAATACGCCAACGAGCGTTGCCAAGCAACCATCCCAAGGTGGTGCAAAGCCTGAGCGACGTGGCCTATTGCCTACACTCACTGGGCCGGTCGGCCGAGGCGCTGCGCATGTATGAAGCAGCGCTGGAGATAGAGCAGCGGCTCTATCAAGGCGACCATCCCGACGTAGCGGCGAGCCTGCACAATGTGGCGCATTGCCTGGAAGCCTTGGGCCGGTCGGCGGAGGCGCTGCCCAAGTATGAAGCGGCACTGGCGATGACCCAGCGGCTCCATCCCAGAGATCATCCTGCCGTGGAGACGAGCCTGAACAACGTGGCCCTGTGCCTGGAATCTCTGGGTCAGCATGCCGAAGCGGAGCCCTTTTACCGCCAAGCATTGGACGCCCAACGAAGCGCGCAGCCGAGCAGCGCCCCTTCTGTTGCATACGCGCTTGCAATGCTGGGCTGGAACCTCATCCAACAGCAAAGGTACCAGGAAGCGGAGCCGTTGTTGCGCGAGTGCCTGGACATTCGCGAGAAGGTGATGTCCGACCACTGGCTGCGGTTCAACACGATGAGCATGCTGGGCGAGTCGGTTGCTGGACAGGGTAGGTTGCCGGAGGCGGAGCCGATGCTCCTGGAGGGCTACAGGGGAATGAAGGATGACTCTGCTGCAAGTGACGCCCGCAAACGCGCAGCGCTGTATCGCATCGTCAAGCTCTACGACGGCTGGCATACCTCAGAGCAGGACGGAGGCTACGACGCCAAGGCCGCCGAGTGGCGCGCGAAGCTGGAGGAGTGGCAAGCCACCACACACCCAACGACGACGGAGAGCCGGCCGGCGACGACGCAACCCACCAGCGAGCCGGCGGCGAGCCCCGCAAACGGGGATGAGTAGCCGCGGTAACGGCGTTCCATGCGCGCAGCGCGGAGGGGATTCAGGCATGGCCTGGGGTTAGTGGTCAGCAACTCCTGCTCACGGCATCGCACACCCCGTCCCCAACACGCTCATTGAGCGCGCCGAGCCCGGCGGTACACCTGTTCCCCCACCGGCGGCGGCCTATTGGCCGGCCAGCAGTTCGACGAACGCATCGATGTCGCCGTTGTTCATCCAACCGTCGCCGTTGATATCGCCGAGCATGATGTTACAACCCGGGTACTCGTCGGCGTACAGTTCGGGATACGACAAGGCGAACACGAATGGGTCGATGTCGCCGTTATTCACCCAGCCGTCGCAGTTGAGGTCGCCGACTGTCCATGCCGTCGCGCTGAATCGACGCTGAAACCTCATGCAGTCAGCCAGATCAACGTCACCGTCGCCGGACATGTCGGCGAGTTCACAGCCGAAGTCATATGGCTCATATGGCCCAGAGATGCAACCGAGGAACAACGACAGATCCTCATTGCTGGTCTCGCCATCGCAGTCGAGGTCGCCGAGCGGGCATACGCTGCCGTCGCAGATTGCGCTAGCCTGCGGCGAACGGGTGCTGAGGACGACGCCCCGCAATGACCAGGAATGCGGTCCAAACTCGGCATCTGTGTCAGCATACTCCGTCGCATCGCCGCGCAGTTGAGCAATGCGCTGTCCATCGCGGTACACGAGGATCCGGTCGTAGATGTCTGCGTTGTCCCACCGCAGCCGAATATACTCCTGGTCCCCGACCGGGACAACACGGCACGTGAGCCCTTGCGGCGGTTGTACGCCGATTGCGATGCCGAGTTCGTTGTTGTCGAGGACGGTCTCCTCGCCCAACGGATCTACCTGGATGCGTAGCAAGCTGACGTCTAGCGGTGTGACGATATCCACCGCAACCTGCGCGATCTCTCCAGGAGCGACGTCAAACGTAAACGCGACGTTGCCCAACTCCACAAACGAAGCGTCATCGACGTACCCGACGCGCACAACGGTGTCCTGGTGGCTTGCGGAGGCCGAGCGGAACCCGAGATTGCGCGTTGCCACGTGCACGCGCAGCAACTGCCCTGGTGCCGCGAAGCGGTTTGAAAGCTGTGCGTCGACGATAGCGAGATCGGGCAGCAGGTCGAAGTCGATGACGTCGACAACGCCGGTTGTAATCAGCTCTGGGCCGATTGTGCGAATCACACGCACTTTGTCGCCGACCACCGTGGCACCGATTTCCGCGTCGATCTGATCGTCGTCAGTGAGATTGGCCACATGCCAAGTGGCGTCTGGCAGCGCAAAATCCGCTACTGCAAAACCGACTTCCCCGTCGGGGTCATACTGGCGCGGGTTGGACATGCTCCGGGCGATCACGCCGAACTTGTTGCCGCCAAGGTGCAGTACCTGCGGCCAGCGTGCGTAGTACGGGTTGGATGTGACCACCGCAGGATCAGTGCTGGTTACGCAGCGCAGGAAGTTGACCGTCGGTGGCGGCGTGAAATTAAAGCTCGGGCCGTCGCGCGTGATATGTCCGGCCAGGAGCTCGCCGCCGGTCAACCCGACGCGGACAGCCTCCACTGTGGTGTTTGGATCGCTGATGAACCCAACGACGGCGCTGTCACGGCTGCTGAGCGCCAGGCTCGGCATGTCGATACCGGGGTAGGTCGTGCCGTCGTATGCGACGGCCGGCGTGGTCCACATGCCTGCCTCGCACTGTGAGTACATCAGGTCTCGCGTCCCATCCTGTCGCTCACGGACCCATACCACCATGCCTGCGTCCTCCCCGCCGAGCGGGGAGAATGCAACTTCCCCGGCATAATCAGCGGCCGGCACTGCCGCGTCGTCACCGGTAATGAGCTGCTCGGGTCCGATCGGGCCCAGCGCCGGGTCGAGTGCGAGCGCAAGCAGAGATGTTTCATACACCTGGAGCACCGGATCACCGATGGGGTCCTCGAGAAACGGCTCGGCGGCGTCGACGCGGAACCACGTCGCCCAGGCGCGCCCCAAAGAGTCGGCGGCGAGCTTGGGCATCTGCTCGGCAAATGTATTGTTGGTCACGCGTTGAGGCGGGGTCCAACCCACGCCAGCCAGCCACATCGCGTAGTAGACCTCCTGGCTCTTGAAGTATGTGTTCAGCCCAGCGACATCACCAGTAAGCGCCGCAGTCTCTGCGTGCGTCAGCTCATTGCGGATCCAGAGCAGGACGGCGGTTGTGTCATTCACGAACACGACACGCGGGTCGCGATCGGTGTGCTCGTCGGACTCCCAGACCGATCCGGCGTCGGACCAGCCGCCGCCGGAGTCAACCTTGAAGAATACGTCGGGTTTGTAGGTCGGCCCATTCGGATCACCGTTGTCGATCCACACGGCGATGGTGTGTTGTCCGTCTGGGCTGCTTGCCTGATCCGGACTGTGAAATGGCGCGTTTGCCTGGCGCAGCGGACGCGAGAGTTCGATGTCGCCGAAATCGCACGGCTCAATCTGGCTACAGGTATCCCTGTCGCCCGGTCCCTGGATGTGGGTATTGATGAGGTCGCCGCCGATCTCCTCGCAACCGGATGAGAACCACACGTCATAGCAGACCCGTGCAAACCAACTGATGTTGAACTTGAAGCACCAGCCGAAGGTGGGCCTAATCGAGGCCGGCGGCACGTAATCGAGCGTGATCGGAAAGGCCCCGAGAATCTTGCCATGGGCGCCTCCCTCGACCCAGGCCACGACCGCCGACACCTTGACCGTCCCCTCCGCGTCTGCCCGGCCGCAGGGGAGCGCCGTCGCGCTCAGGCCAACGCACGGCTCGTCGCCAAACAGATTCAGCAAGACGTTTTTGAGCAGCGTGTCGTACCAAGCCAGGATACGTACATCGAGCGTCACTCGGAAGAACAGCATTTCGTACAGCGGATAGTCATTGAGCAGATACTTGTCGAACTTCAGCGTGTCGTGCAGTTTCCGTGTGCTCACGAGCTCATAATCCGCGCCGAATTCCGGCGCCTCGGTCGGCTCACCGACTGCGTTTGCTTCCCACGACTTGTCCAGCACATCAATGCTGAAGAACTCAGCGATGATCTCGCCGCGGAGCTTCTCGCTGGACCACAGGCCCTCGAGCAGTCGAAACGCCGTCTTAAACGACGCCACAACTCGGTTTTGCAACTCAACGTCGATCACTGGTATCGTGATTGGGCAGTTGAACCAATTCGGGTCGTCAGGCAGTGTAAATGCCACGTCATATTGGCCGGCGTTCGGATCGTAAGTTAGGTCGGTTTTCACGTAGTTGAGGCAGTCCGCGTCGAAAATGGGGCTCAACGTGAGTAGCCAATCGGTTGCGCTGGGTATTCCCGCCGAATCGCTGGCGTGGATACGCAGCACAACCTGCTCGCGGCGTGGCAGCGCGCTAATGTTGAACCGGGCATGCCAGAAGCCGGCTGCACCAGTCAGTGCGGTCGTCGCCGATTCCGCTGGCGCCAACAACGTATCGTCATCCGCGTCGCGCAACTCCATGCTGACGTTGGCGACCATCGTGCCCGGCTGTGACTGCACGTACGCGCGAAACTCCTGAAAGACAGCCGGTGTGTTGGGATCGAGCGCGCTGACACCGGGGACCAGTGATAGTGGCCCGTCATTCGGGTCGGGCGACAGGTGACTGACTCTCGGTCCTTGCCCAGCGGCAGGCGGGTCGCCCGGCGGATAGACTTGCAGCGTCTTGCTGCCCCAGGCGCGCAGTCCATCGTTGTCGCGCACCCACACACGGACGTTGTAGTCGCCGTATTCAGGAACCGTGAAGTACCACTGCCAGATGAACATGAGCTCCACCGGCGTCAGGGTTACGCGCGCGATGACTGAGGAGTCGTCGGACTTCTCAGACAGTGGCGATTCCGACACCAGCCGCCACTCATACTCCACTACCTCGCCGTCAGGGTCGTCAGCGATTGCTTCGGCGACCACACCCAGAACACCGTTTTCCGCTTCCGTGACGCGATTCAACTCGATCCCGGACACCACCGGCGGTATTTCGCCGCACACATTGGGTGACACGAAGAACGCCGCGTAAGGCGGGCACGGATAAGGAGGCCCTGGGTCAGGTAACGTCTCTCCGTCTTTGAAGTACTCCATCACCTCGAATTCGACGATGTCCGGCGCGCCACCATCGACATACAACCGAACGCCGTAGTCTCCGGCAGGCAGTAGCCCGGTAAACTGCGCCACCTCGAGCTTGAAGCTCGTGAACTTTGCAAGATCACCATAGCTGGCCGTCGCGACGGTTATATTGGGATCACTGATGTCGTACAGGTCGGCGCGTAGCGCGCCGGTGTTGGTTGTGTTAGAGCCGCGCTTCAGCAACGCCACCAGTTTGAATCCGTAATCGTACGGCAGTGTTGTGCTGAAGTATGCACCCGCAACGTCGCGCGCATCCCCGCGCAGCCTGATTGACCGATTGGTTATGTGCCCAAGCCGGTCGACCCCCTCACGCTCGCAAGTCATGTTGATTGTGGGGTGAACGACAGTGGCGACCGAAGCATGGGCGGGCTCGCCCTGAATTGAGGGCGTCAAAGTGTACTCGGCCGACAGGTCGGGCGGAGCGGGAGATACGACGAACGAGGTTGCGTCGCCGGGCAACGTGTACTCTGACCCATCCGAACCGCTGATGAAGATCTGGTCGTACACCAGCGGATTTGACCAGCTGAACACGATTCGGTCACCGAGGTGAGCGGATTCGAGGTCCGCGATCGGTCGTGCGCGTGCGGTCCCGTACGATACGGCCTCGGGCAGCGTCGCAACGGCTGCACCTGCGGCGGTCTGGATGATATCAACGTCGTAGGTGCCCGCCGGGTTCGCGGGTGCCAACGCCGTCATCCGCCATTGATCAATCACTACCAGGTTGGTGACAGTGGCGCCGTTGATGCGCACCGTCAGGCCGGGGCCAAAGCCCTGCCCGAAGATCTGAATCGGCGTTCCGCCGGCCGAATCCAGCAATGGCGGCGATACGCGGTCGATCTGTGGGGTGATGAAGGGTTGCCAGAAACCTGCCGTGAGTTGCAGACCGCCGGGTGTTATCAGTACAGTGCTGGCATCCGGTTGCCCGACTGTCCCGAGTACCTGATATGAACTCGACGTGCCGCGCGCCCCGCCGGCGTCATGCGAATACCACGGCACCGTCGCGCCCGGGTTGCGTGCGGCTGGATGGTTGGGTTCGCCCGTAACGCCGTCGTCAGCGCGTGTCGGTAGATCGACCGAAAGCACAGTGAGCGTCAGGACGGTGATCGCTACTATTGTCTTAATGGCGGATCTCATTGTGAGGTGCCTCCCTGGCGCGCCTGAGCGTCGGACACTGCGGCCGGCATCGGCCCGCTGTCCACCTGGCGCGTCGCGTGGGCCGATCGTCTAGTCCGCGCCCGCGCTATCAGCGTGCGGACCGATGCCGCGCGCGCGCGTCAGGCCGAACGCTTCTGGGTGCAGATAGCGTCCACGGGCCCACTCGGGCTTGTCTTCCTCAACTTGTACGCGATTGGCATTGGCGTATGCGTCTTGCCGAATCCCGGTGACCTGCCAGGAGACCTTGGTGCGCGGCTTGCTGGTGCGAATGTCAAAGCTCCCGTCCCGGACCTCGCGGGCAATCTTGGCTTGGACGAAGTCATCGCTGTCGTCGATCACGGTGAGTTGATAACGGTAGTCGCGATTCAGCGCTTCGAACCAGTCCGGGAGCGCAATGGTGGCCTTGCCGTCGCCATCGGTGCATACGTTGCCGTTGTAGATGTTCATCATGTCAGGCGATTCGACGAACGAATGTGACAGTGTCATGTTCTCAGGATCGAGCGGATGGTCGATCCGGAAGGACCCGCTGGCCTTGGTCAGCATGCCGGTAATGTTCACATTGCCGTTGAAGTACCCGGCATAATCGGAGCCAGCCCCTTCACCGTAGACCCCCGTGGCGATTGTGTACCGAAGGTCCGCCCAAGCGTAGCCCAGAGCCCCGAGCACGTTTGCGGCCATCTGAACCCCCATCACGGCTGGTGCTTCGTTGTCCGTGCTCGGGTTAACGCTCGTCTGGCCGTAAACGCCGGCGTGGTTGACGGCGCTCGTGTATCCCGCGACAGCGTGGCGGGCGCCGTCGGCGACGACGTGGAGTTGGTGCGTCGGGGTGGATCTGTTGATGCCGACAGCGCCGGCCGGGTTGCTGGCGAACACATTGTAGTTTCCGGATGGTCCGTTGGCCCAGATCTCGAAGTTGCCAGCGCGGTCACCGACACCGGTACCATTCACCTGCAAGAAGAACCGCTGCTCCACCCCCGCGCCCGATCCCCCGCTGGTGTTGGCCAGACGGACCTGCGTGAGATTCGTTGAGCTGCTCTCGATAATGGCGTCTTCCCAAGACTGCGATGAACTCACGTGCAGACCGGCGGCTGGAGACGTTGTCCCGATGCCTACATAACCGGCATTGGTGTTGTAGATGTCGGCACCATTGTTGTCCCAGAAACCACCGCCCGCGCCGCCGGTATATGCGGTCGTCTGAAGCGTGCCGTCGGGGAACATGATGCCGTCCGTTCCGGCGGCCCCGGCAACATGCAGCCTGGCCCCAGGGCTTGTTACACCGATGCCAACGTCTCCAGCGACATAGAGTCCACTGGCCGGCGGGTTGGTCTGGTTTGCGCCTACGCTGACGCCTCCCCCGGCGGCCACAATGAGCTTCGAACTGCCGTTTACCTGGACCCGCAGGGACGGGTCGATGCCATCACCGTTCACGTGCAGTCTGGAATTGGGCGTCGCAGCCCCGACACCGACTTTGCCACTGTCGTAGTAAATATCGCTGCCGGCTTCATTCCAAAGTGACGTGCCGCCACCCAAGTCACCCGCGTCATCGACGATTGTGCCGTCGGGCAGCTTGAAGCCACCGGTGGTGGAGTGCATCGTGCCAGCCACCGTCAGCATCTCGTCCGGGTTGGTCATGCCGATCCCAACATAACCGTCATTCTGGATCGTCATGACGGCGTCGTTCAAATCCGCGATCGAGTCATCACCGCCTGAGTTCTGGAGTATATGGAAGTTGCCGCGATTCCATGAGCTGGAGTATTCATAGGCAATGCCGCCCTTGCCTCGATCAAGGCCGTCTGTTCCGTAATAGAACAGAATCCCAGTGGCTTTGCCTGCCCCAACGCTGCCAACGTTGGACAATCTCAGCGGGTACGCCAGGCCGGACACCTCATCTGCGAGATGCAGCAGGCTCTTCGGCGTGGCCGTTCCGATTCCGACATTACCTGCGTTGTCGTTGGAAATGTTGTCACCGTTGGCGGACCAATAGCCCTCGGGGGTTGGTTGCCATGTGCCCGTGCCCGCTGCATCCGAGGTGAGCACATGCCCGGCCGTGGCGCCGGTCGGTAGCTTGAAGCCCGTCATCTGCGCCGTACCGTCGACGTCGAGACGCTCGGCCGGCAACGGCACTCCGATGCCAACATTGCCGGCGTTCGTATTGAAGATATCATCGCCGTCGTCGGTCCACAGGTCGCCGGTTCCACCACCGGTATAGGCCGTCGTCTGAAGCGTGCCGTCCGGGAACATGAGGCCGTCGGCGCCCGCCGCGCCACCGACATGAAGCATGGCCAGCGGGTCAGTAGTCCCGACGCCCACCATGCCGTTGTCCCGTACAAACAGCCCGCGTGTCTGGAGGGCGTACGGCACGGCGGTGATCCGCTGGCGCGGCGTGACCGTTTCACCATCAACGGTGAGCTCAAGCCAGCGATCCTCGCCGTTAAACACCTCGACGCCGAAGTCCAACTCGACCATGAACAGCCCGTTGGCGACATCAACCGGCGGTGGATTGGGCGGGATGCCGTCGAAAACAACCATACCAAGCGGCGGTCCGCTCACCTCATCATCGTACAGTGTGAAGACCATGGCGATCGATCCATCGACTGGAACGCCGTCGTCGATCACATGCCCCTGGTACGAAAACGCGTTGCCGAGTGGTGTCGCCATCGCGGGCGTGATGAACAGCCCGATCGAGACGATTCCCAGGATCGCAAATCTCGTTTTCATCGTAGCCTCTCCCTACCCTGGAAGGGTATGCGATGGCCAGTAAGTGTTGCTGGCCGGTGGACGTAGATACACTGCTCTCGGTTCGACGCGGACACGAGCGTGTCAACGCGTCATGTGACTCGTTGCAGCGACACGGCGCTCGAGACGTGTGTCCTTACGCAGATTCGAGAGTGACTTGGATTCTGTGCAAATGCGGATCAGCCGCCAGCCGGAGGAAAACTGAACCCGGCCCTGAAGATCACAGCAGTTGCGCGAGCGGCGGCCCAACACGACGTCACCCTCCATCGACACCGTGTCTGCACTTTCGAAGCCCCCGGCGAGGTTCGATGACCGAGGTACACGCTTGCGCACGGCATCCTATCGCCCGTGCGATCGTTGGTCCCCGATATCAATACACTCACCGAAGAGTCGTATCAGTTAGGATAAGCGAGCGCACTGGTGGGAGACACCCAGAAAAACTCTGTCACGCGATGCTGTCGTTACTGAGAATCTCATCCGGGCGAATTCGGACGACTGGCCTTGTGCAAGGCCGGCGAACCGGCGGCGCCGATCGCGCCTGTTCAACAGGAGAGACCCGGACAAGGGCCTGACCAGCACAACGGGCGCAGACGGCGCCGAGGACATCTTCACTCTCGGGATTGGGGTCCGTGGCCTTTAGCACGGACGCACACTGTCAGGCTACTCGCGTGTATCAGTGGTGCAGGCCGCCGACCTGCGAAATCGCGATCACCTTTACTTCCGATGGATGCGCGATGCAACGTGGTACAGGACCATTGGGTCAAGCGAGAGGTGCGTTGGCGTGGCTATCGCACACGGCAGATCACTTTGGTTACCACGTTGCTCGATGCCGAGGTGTATCCGGCGGCGGAGTTGGCGGAGTTGTACTATCGTCGCTGGCAGGTGGAGGTCAATCTGCGGCATTTGAAGCAGACGTTGGGGATGCGTGTCTTGCGGAGTCAACATGCTGATGGTGTCGAGCGGGAACTGCTGGCATTTGCGTTGATCTACAACCTGGCTTGCGCGGTGACGACGGCGATCGCGGTGCATCTGGAGACGACACCGGAGCGGGTCAGCCTGATTGACGTGCTACGGCTGCTGCGTTACGGCCTGGATCGCGTCGCCGTAGCGATTGATGCAGCAGTGCTACTTACGCCCCTTTCTATAGAAAATGAAGAATTCCCGCAATGTCCGCCCGCAATTACGCATGAGGGGGTGAAAGGCAGGCGGTTGCTTGAGCGAGACAACTGCGACCGCTTACCACCGTCAAAAGGCGACAGCGAGCAGGAATTCGGATGGTCCGGATTCATCGCCTGGCCACTTACGCCACGAGGAGATTGCACATGTATCAGCACGCCATCATTCAGCCGTTGCTCTACAGCGCGGGCGAGTTCGTGTCGGCGATCCTCACGAACCTCTGGGAAGTCTTTTCCGTGTAGTCGGCGAGTACATCCAACGCGGCGCAGGCACGACGGCCCAGCTAGGTGGCGGCGTGCCGCGCCCGCGCGCTCCGATCAGGGCAATTCGCTTGGTACGGCGGCCGTGTTGCTGGTCGCGCGGCGAGGTCTGCTGGGCCAGGTTGTGGAAGCGGGGCGTGGCGGCCACAATAGTACGGCAGGCGGGGCATTTCCGGCGTACGGTACATTGACTTGGAGGGCCGTCACCATGTCGTCACACACTGCGTTGTGTCTCGGGAGCGGTGCGCTGCTGCTCGTGGCCATGGTTGCGCCGGGCGCGGCGTCGGTACAGGACCAGGATGACCGATCGCGGAAGAATACGCCTGTCAATCCAACTGACGTTACGTCGCAGCCGAATGCTGAGCGGCCCATGAGCGAACAGGAGTTCCGCTCAATCGGGGAGGCGTTTGATCTTGATGCGTACATCGCCGGGCTGAATCCGCCGACGGTGGAGGAGATCATCGCCAGCCTGGCGCCGACTCCGACGCTGGAGGAAGTGCTCGAAATGGTGCGTCATCCGGAGACGCTTCCGAAACCACCAACGCTGCCAGAGCCCACTGCGGGCCAGATCGGGGAATCGAAGCAACGGATTGAGGGGCTACGGAAACAGGTCATCCTCGGTGACACGGGAGCCATGCGGGAGCCGGCGTTGGAGGAGGCCATTAGGCTGGCCGAGCATGTCGTGCAGATTCGGCTTGATGCTGGGCAGCCGCAGGATTGGTACGAGGTCGTCGATGCCCAACAACAAGTAGTGACATTGAAGCACCTGCGCACGCTGACGACCGCCGCGCGACGGGAGTTGGCGTCGAGCGAGACACACAAGGCTGAGCAAGGCCGGCTCTACGCAGCGGGTGAATACGAACGGGCATTGCCGTTAGCGGTCAGTCAGCTAGTTGTGCGTCGCCGGATCTTCCCCCCCGCGCATCCCGAATTGGCAACCTGTCTCAATGACATTGGGGCAATCGGATGGGCCAGTGGACGACACGCCGTTAGTGAGCGCGCGCTGTGTGCAGCGCTGATGCTGCGCCGGCGGCACTACGCCGGCGATCACCCCGATGTGGCGCAGAGCCTGCAAAGCATCGCGTCTGCCATCTTCGCACGCGGCGCGCGGGAAGAGTCCGAGCAACTCTGCTACCACGCACTGGCGATGCGGCGCCGTCTCTTCCCGCGCGACCATCGCGACGTGGCCAACAGCTTGAGCAACCTCGCGCGCATCATTGAGGAGCGCGGCGCGCTGCCCGAAGCCGAGGCGCTGCATCGTGACGCCCTCGCGATGCGACAGCGGCTTTTCCCCGGCGGCCATCCTGACCTGGCAGCCAGCCTGACCGGTCTCGCGCGCGTCCTCGCCGCCCGTGGCCAATTAGAGGCTGCTGAGTCGCTCTACCGCGAGGCGCTGGCATCGAAGCAGCAACAGCATTCAGGCGACCATCCGGATCTGGCGAGTGGCTTACTTGGACTGGCGAACATCCTTGAAGCGCGAGGAGCGTTGGGGGAAGCCGAATCACTCCACCGTGACGCACTGGCGATGTACCAGCGGTTGTTTCCCGGTGACAGTGTCGCGGTGGCGACCAGCTTGAACAACCTCGCGCACGTCCTACAAGCCCGCGGGGAGTTCGGCGAGGCTGAACTGCTTTTCCGACAGGCGTTGGGCATGCGTCAGCGGCTGTTCCCTGGGGATCACCCTCAAGTTGCGACCAGTCTGAACAATCTCGCGGGCATCCTCTTCTTCCGCGGGGCGCTGGCGGAGGCCGAGCCGCATCTCCGCGAAGCGTTGGCAATGACGCAGCGACTCTTCCCCGACGGCCATCCAGACATCCCGGCCCGTCGATACAATCTCGCGGCCATTCTCAAGGAACGCGGAGCGCTGGCCGAGTCCGAGCAGCTCTACCGTGAGGCGCTAAGGGCGTGCCGACAGCAGCATCCTGGCGATCATCCACTTGTCGTGGCACGCATGAGTGGTCTAGCGTCGATCCTCCAAGATCGCGGGGTGCTGGCCGAGGCCGAGCAACTTCACCGCGACGCCCTGGCAATGACCCGGCGGCTTTTTTCCGGCGATCACCCGGAGGTTGCCCGGTGCCTGAACGACCTTGCGATCAACCTCCAGAGCGCCGGGGCGCCGGCAGAGGCCGAACCGCTGTGTCGCGACGCGCTGGCGATGTACAGGCGGCTCTTCCCCGGCGACCATCCGGCCGTGGCGACCAGCCTAAGCACGCTCGCGTTCGTCTTGTCGTCCCGCGGCGCACTGGCGGAGGCCGAGCTGCTCGACCGTGATGCTCTCGCGATGCGCCAGCGGTTGTTTCCCGGCGACCACCACGAAGTGGCAACCAGTCTAAGCAACCTCGCGTCCCTCCTGTCGGCTCGCGGGATGCTGAACGAGGCTGAGCTGCTCGACCGGGACGCGCTCGCGATGCGTCAGAGACTTTTCCCAGGCGATCACCCCAGCGTCGCGACGAGCCTGAGTAACTTGGCACACACGCTGGAGAAACGCGGGGAATTGGCCGAGGTTGAAGCGCTTCTTCGTGATGTGCTGGCGATGCGCCAGCGGCTTTTCCCCGGCGATCACCCGCGCATCGCCAGCAGTCTGAACGACCTCGCGGTCATCCTAAAGAACCGCGGTAGGCTTGTGCAAGCCGAGTCGATTCAACAGGACGCACTGGCGATGGCACAGCGCCTCTTCCCCGGCGACCATCCTGACGTAGCGCACTACCTATACAACCTCGCGGGCATCCTCCAAACCCGTGGAGCGCTGGCCGAGGCCGAGCCGTTCTCGCGCGAGGCGTTTGAGATTAGCGAACGGATGCGAACCCAGATCGTCGGCGGTGAGCGAGAGCGAGCGGCGTTCGCCCAGGAGCTCGATCTGAACCGACGTGCAATCTCATACGCTCGCGTGCTTTTGCAAGCTAATCGACGCAACGAAGCGACAGGAATTCTCGAACGCGGCCGGGCACGGGCGTTGCTTGATCTGCTCGAACGCCCCGCGCGTAGCATGGCTGCAGAAATCCACGTTCTCGGAGAACCTGAACGTGCGCGCCGTTTGGAGATGGCTCTGGCAGATGAGGCGCAGTCGCGCATCAGCCTCAACGACGTGGAGATTCTGCTTGTCGCTCGGCAAAAGGAGCGTCAGGCACTCGAATCGCGCTCCGATGTCGCACCGGATGATCGGAAAGCCAAACTGGCGCGGTTTGACCAGGAAATCGCGGGTTTGGTCAACGATGTGGCGCATAAGAGACAGACATTGATGCAGGCCGGCAGCGATGTACTCATTGCCCTGCGCGGCCTGTTTCCCGTCGCGCAGGTGCTGAGCACGGGCGAGATTCGCGCACGGTTGAAACGCGACGAGATAGTGCTGACCTACGCCTGGAGCGCGGACACCGTACTACTGATTGTTACACCACCAGCGGGCTGCGGCGAAGTGCGTAGCGTGTTTCTGGCTGCGGGAGTGGGTGAGGTTGGCGAATTGGCCGAACGGGTACGGGCGGTGCGACAACAACTTGCAACGCGGCCGAACACCATAACACCGGCGCTCAATGCTGAGGAGCTGATCGAAAAGCTGGTGCCTGATGAGATCCGGGAGAGCATCGTCGGCGCCAAGCGCCTCGTAATTCTCACTGACGGCCTGCTTGATGGAATTCCGTTCAAGGCGCTCGGGATCGACATCCCCATCGCGTACGCGCCCTCAGCAACAGCCTATCTGCGTATGCAAGAAAGACGCTCGACCGCGCGAGGCACAGATAACGTGGTCGTGCTGGGTGCCCCGATTTTCGATCGTGATGCGCCCGCCGATCCGGATTATCCCGACAAAGGCGTGCTCGTCTCGATGGTGGTGGAAGGCTCCAACGCTGCACAAGCCGGCCTGCGGCGAGGTGATGTGATCCTCAGCTATGCCGAGCAGGACGCAGCCGATTACCAAGCGCTGGTTGGCTCCATCGACAAGGTCAACAAGGCGGTCCAGGCCGGCGAGCGCGGCGCCGACTCGCGCGACGTCGCGGTGACGCTGTGGCGCGACGGCGAGGAGGTCGAGACAATGCTGGCTCCCGGTCGCATGGGTGTGCAGCTTGACCGCAGCGCGCCGGCCAATGGTCTTCGAGCGATCGCGTCGGCCACACGTTCGCTTGAGAGCAAGGCCGCTGAGGTTTCGGCCCTTGACCAGGTGCGTCTGTTCGGCGGATCCCTGCCGCCGCTGCCCGGTACGAAGCGTGAGGCGGAATCGATCGCCGGGCTCTTCGGCGATGGAGCGATCGTGCTCATCGGTGATGCCGCCACCGCTCCGCAGTTGCGCGAGTCGTTGCGCCAGCGTGTGCCACGCTTCCTGCACTTGGCGACGCACGGCCTGACGGGCAGTCGCGAGCGGCCCTATGACGCCAGTCTAGCGTTAACAATGCCGGAGAGTCCCTCGCCGGACGACATAGGCTTTCTGACACTCGACGAGTTGCTCAGTCACTGGCTTGGCAAGCTCAAGGGCTGCGAGTTGGCCGTGTTGAGCGCGTGTGACACCGGCCGTGGCATCAAACGCGGCGACAGCGTGATGATGCTCCCGCTGGGCTTCCACGCGGCGGGCGTACCGACGGTGGTCGCCAGCTTGTGGAAGGTGGATGACACAGCGACCAGCCTGCTGATGGTGCGGCTGTACGAGAATCTGCTGGGCCGGTTCGACGAACCACGCACGGCGCACCGGCGCACGTATCAGCCTGGCGAATGCCTCTCGAAGCTGGCGGCGCTCGACGAGGCCAAGCACTGGCTGCGCAATCTGACACGGGATGAGCTGAGGAAGTTGCAGAACAGCGGCCCACTAGCCATGGTTGACGACACGCCGCCGGAAGAACGCGGTGCGGAGGTGGCCCATCAACCAGTCCCCGACTCCGCCGACTCCGACCACCCCTACGAGCACCCATACTACTGGTCCGCCTTTGTCCTGTACGGCAATCCAGAATAGCGCCTGTCGAGCAGTGACAATTGACGCGAGCAGCGCGCAAGCCATTGGGGCTGGCCGGTGGCAACCGGTTGGCACCGGTACATGAGGCGTACGAACACACGCACCGCACGAACTTCAGTGGACTTCCGCCGGGTGTGTAACGGACCCACCCGAATCGAATCTGGCAATGCACGTATCGAGAAGCTCGGCCGTTCACGTACACCCCACAAGCCGGCGGGTACTCAACCGTCAGCCAGCGCCTGCCCCGTATACTCCGTCACCAGGAACCCGGCTGAGGCTCGCATCGGCGGGGCCTCGGCTGTGGTGACATGCGGCAATGACGCGCGACAACTCGCTGTCTTCAGCGTCATTCGGAGACGAACTGCGGGGCATGAGCGGGCGGGCGATTCGATTTCGCCATAACTCGCTGTGTATTCGTTGGTTACGGATCTAGCCAGCGGTTTTGTAAACCGCGGCGGAGGCACGCAGCGGCCTGGTGCTGTACGCGACCGCGCGCCAGGGCGGGAGCGCCCGAGCGCCGGGGTGCCTAAAGTGGTAGTGCTGCCACAAGACGCGCCGAAACGCGTCAAAATGCGCCAGCTTGCGAAGTCCACGAATCACGCTAACCTCCCTAAAGTGCAGTGCTTTGAGAGCCATCGGTCAGGGGCTGATCCTCGCTTCCCAAGCTGAACATATCCTGTTCGACCACCCCCACCTCAGGTGGGGGCAGCCCTTCTCCGTGTGCCGCCGAACCGGGGATGACTGACCTACCCGGTTGGCAGGTGCCCGACCACCGTTCAGATGCTGCCCCCGCCGCTGAGGTTCCGTGACCATCGGGCAACCGGCTGCGTCCGCGACGGACAACGGGTATCGCAAACCCGACAAGGCAGGCAGACCGCGTGCCCGTCGCGATACGGAGGTCGCCGAGGGTGTCCGACACGCAAGCGGATACATTCGTGCGACGGCAGGCCAGGACGGCCTCGGTGGCGACAAGCGCCGCAGGGAGTTCCCGGGGTTATGCACCAGCGCAAAGCGTTGCCGACGCACTTGACCAGGCATGCCGCGTGGTGAGGCTCTCCACCGCAATTCTCTCAGGGTCCAATGAGTAGCTGCTGGAATTTCGCGAGGTCGGCCACGTCGACGTCGCTGTCGGTGGTCAGATCAGCGTCCTCGCAGCCGAGTGCGGGAACCGCGGCCGGCCCGGAGAGGCAGTCCGCCAGGACTACGGAATCACCAACATCGACGTCGCCATCGCTGTCGAGGTCTCCGGGCTCGGGTACGCGCTCGTAGTAGTAAATGGGCTGGGAGGATCCTTCGCTAACCGTGTAGTAGCCGCGGCCCGTCCCGTGGAAGCAGATCGTCTCGCTCGTCGATTGCGGGAACGCGGCCCGATAGAGCCGCGAGGGCGTCTCGCGCTTGGAGACGATGTACAGGTCCGCGGTCGCCTGATCAATCATCAGCGTCTCGGCGTCGCGCGGGCCGTCCGGGTACTGGAGCGTGGTCGTGGCGACGTCCGACAGGTCGACATTCACGGGTGGCTGCGACGGACTGACGGCAGGTTCGGGAGCACGGTACACGCGGATGGTGGACCGCACAGCGTTGTTGTCGCCGATGTCGCCGAGGTAGAGGTATGATTGACCCTCGACCGGCCCGGGGCCGACCGCCGTGTCTTCCCAGTCAGTGGCCGACGCGCCGCTGAGGTTGTAGATGCCCAGGTGCGTGCCCTGGACGTTCATCGCGAAAACACGGGCCGTATCGCCCGAGTCGTTGTGGACCCACAGCACACCGGGGTTTGCGCGGCTGGCTGCCAGTCCGGACGCCTCGTCGATTGAGGCATGTTGGACGGTACCGACGTGCTGTGCTGGCAGAAACTGTGGACCCTGCCCGGCGGCTGGAGCCACAAGCCCGCCGGTGAGGATCATCGTCGCGAGAGCCGTAGCGGGTGCGGTCTGTCGCATTGCGTCGTCCTGGCCTCCTCCGGCGGTTGCCGTACGGTACGCCCGGTAGCCAGTTCTGCAGGCGGGCATGTTCATTATACCGCGGCGGCTCGACTAATCTCGGCAGGCGTCGGAGGGCATTCCTGACACGCTTGACTCAGCGTGGCCGTCACATCCAGCTGCTGGGCCGTACCCTGGCTGATTAACGCTGCGGGTTCTACCGGCAGAACGGCGAGATCAGCAGCACCCACTCGCCCGGACATCCCGGAATAGTGAGAGTACAGAACGGGCCGTCGCCTCCCGGATCAGCCCCCGCGAAGTTGCTGAACTGGGCGTCCGGATCGTGGACGGCGACTTGTCGAACTCCGCCATCGTCGTCGACGTCTTGGACTTGCACGAGGGTGACGTGATGCGGCGCACCTGCAATGTTCAGTGCGGGCGATCAGAACATCGCTCGCTGGTGTGACCTGCTCCAGCAGCAGGCCGCCGAGTCGCAGTGTGTTCGGCGCGGTGGTGGTGGTATTTATGACGGACTCCTTGGAAGCGAGTTGATGGGCATGCGCTCGGCGCACGCGCGTCAATCCAACACCACCCGCCGCTTCAACCGTCCCGTAAGCTGGCTGACGGCGTCGCGATTCAGGATGTGGTTCTTGAGCATCTGGCACGCCTGGCTCAGCTTGGCGGCGACAGCGGGCTGCTGCGCGAGATTCTGCCCGGTTAGCCCGGCGATCTGCTGCTTGAGCTGCGTGAGCTTCACCGCCGCATCAGCGTCGCCGAAGACGTTCATGGCGTTGAAGCGATCGATGCGGTCGCGGATGGCGGTGAGCGTTTTGCCGTGGACCTGGCCTTTCTGAGTAATCACCTGGTCGCAGAACTCGGCCACCTCCCCGCGAAAACCCAGAATATACTGCTCGACGAACTGCTGGCACTCGCGGTGGAGGTTCTGCTCCATCAACTGGACCTGCTCGTCGCGAGCCCGCCGCTGCTCCAGCTCCATCTCGATGTCCTCTACCGGCGTCAACTCCGGAGCACCGGTCACCTTGAACGCGTGCCAGGACAAGCAGAACTTGGCGGGCAGCGCCATGGGCAACGGGTAGCACGCATCGGGGATCCCAGGGTGCAGAGCCTGCCACTCGGCGCGCAGGGCCGGGTAGGCGGCGATGAACTGCTGCGTGGCCTCGTCGAACTCGGTCCGCAGGGCCTCCAGTTGCTCGATGACCGCCTGAACGTGGTTCCAGGGCACGAAATGAGCGTTGGCGGCGGCGAACGGCCGCGAGTGCTTTTCCAATGCATGCCGAGCCTTCTTCTCGATCTGCTGGAATCGTTTGCGGGTCATGATCGGGTCGAGCAGATCCTTGGTGCCGAACGAGGCAATGGCCTTGGCGTCGATCCGGTCCGAGCTGAGTTCCAGGTCGTCAGCGTCGTTGCCAGCCCGGCAAGACCAATAGCGGCACTTGATCACGAACAGCATGCCGAGTTTGTAGAGGTTGATTGGCCCGATGTCCTCGGCGATCGATGCCGGGGGTACACTGGGCGCGGCGATTGTAGTCATGGTGGCCTCCTTCTGGAAGGTGAGCTTACGATGAGGATCATCTGGCGTATCAGCGCGCAAGATGTGCGACGCGTCCGTGACCTACTGAGCGAGCAGAAGCACAGATGCTTCGTTCAGAACCGTATCAAAATGAACGTACAGCGCGATCGGCCGAAAGTGACGAAACCCCGGTTGTGGTTCCGTCTCGTATCCTGCCTTCTAACGACACAGCAACGGTCAGGCCCCGACTCTGCCGTGACGCGGTTCATGAACGAGACGCCATTCCCCCTGAGCTACGCCACGTGCATGGCGCGGACCGACCTTACGGGTTTCTCGGAACGAACACTGAGACAGTTCGGTGGCCTCCGTCGATGGAAGCGGATTGCAGCCGAGGTCACGGAGAACCTGCATCAGCTGGAGGGCGGGTTGTGGAAGGAAACGATGTGCTGGGTGCGGCGGTTGGAGCCCGGCGGCGACGTTGCCACGGAGCGTGCGGCGGCTGAGTTTGTCGTCAACCATCTCGCAGGGTTCGGTCCCAAGCAGGCGCGCAACCTGCTCCAGTCGGCGGGGCTCACCCGCTACGAAATCCCCTTGGACAGCCGGATCACGAAGTGGCTCAACGATTTGGGGTTCCCCGTGAAACTGACCGCGGCCGGCCTGTCAGACGCCAACTACTACGGTTTTGTGCTGAACGGCGTGCAGGCGTTGTGCCGGACGTGTCGTGTCTATCCTTGCGTGCTGGACGCGGCGATCTTCGCGTCGTACGACGAACATGATTGGGCTCAGGATGATGGGATCATCTGATTGTCCCCACGGAGCAATCTCTCAGTCAGTTGCGCGATGACCGACGTGGCTTCCGCCCATTCGTATTGGTGGCCCGCCCGTCGTTGCCTGGCCCTACACTGCTCGCGGGCTTCGCGTGGCCGTTCAACCACTCCGTCATCGCAGCCACCCGCTCAGGGTCGGTCTGCGACAGCGGCCGAACCTCTGGTGCGGCCTGCAACAGATGCTCGGTGGTCAACTCTTTGCTGTCGTGAAACGCCAGCTTGAGGCCGGTGACCACCACCTGCTCGATGTCGGCCCCGGTGTACGCGTCGGTCGCCGCCACCGGAGCATCCAGATCAGACATCTCTGGGTCACGCTGCCGCAGCCGCAGGTGAATGGCGAAGATCTCCCGGCGTTCCTCGGGCGTCGGCAGGCAGACGCCGAAGATCTCGTCGATCCGGCCCTTTCGCGTGAACTCCGGCGGCAGATTCGAGACGTCATTGGCGGTCATGACGATGTACACGGGGCAGGTTCGCTCGCTCATCCACTTGAGCAACGTACCGAACGTCCGCAGGCTGGCCCCGCTGTCGCCGTCGCCGCCCACGGTGCCGAAGCCCTTTTCGACTTCGTCGATCTGCAACACGCAGGGGGCCATCGCCTCCACCTGTCGTAACGCGTTACGGGTATTGCCCTCGCTCTCGCCGACCCATTTGCTCATCATGTTGCCGACGTCGAACTGGATCAGCGGCACGCCTAATTCGGCGGCGGCGGCGAGAGAGATCGCCGTCTTGCCGCAACCCGAGATGCCGGTGAGCATGAGGCCACGCGGCGTATCGATCCCGAATGCCTTCGCTTCAGGTGTGAAACACGCCTTATCGCGTCGAATGTGCTCCTTGATGGCGTCGGCACCTCCGATCTGGGTCAGGCCGCCCTCCGGAGGCTCCTGGTACTTGAGCAGGCCGCTGCGACGGAGGACCTCGGCCTTCTCATTCAAGATAAGCTTGGCCGCATCGCCGTTTAGTGTCTTGAACTTCCTCAACGCCAACGCCACGCGATCCTCGACCTGCTGCTGCGTCATGCCGCGGCAGGCCCCGACGATGAGGGGCACCGCGGTTTCGTCGAATTCATGGCCGTCCATGACGAACTTCACGCTCTGCTCGATAGCACCGTCGTCCGGCAACGGGAACTCGACTGTCGTTACGTCGTTGGCCAGGGCGGGCGGCACGTCGAACTCGGGGCCGAGGAAGATGACGGTACGCCCCGTGGCCGCCAGCACGTCGCGGATCTCACACAACCAAGCAACAACGACATCGGCATAGGAGTACGTTTTGTGTTGGATGTAGTGGCCAAAGCCCATCAATGTGAAGATAGCGTTCTCAGGCAGATCGAGGATCTGCTGCGCGACAGCCTGCGGGTCCGGTTGGCCGAAGTCGGTACCGGATGCGGACTTGGCGGGGTTGCCGTCGGCGTCACGCCATCCGGTGGCGTGCGACCACACGAAGACAGTACGGCCACCTTCGGGCAGGGCCTCGGCAACGGTCTTCAGCTCGGCCAGAAAGCGGGTCTTCTCAGTCGTTGGGCAATGCAGGAACGCGTGCCCGCTCAGAACGTAGTCGACAATCTGGGCGCAGAATGGGTCGTTCGGCATGGCGAATCTCCGTTACGGGAACATTGGGTCGACGGGTTGCGGCCCACGCGGCAATGATCGCCAGACGTCGGCTACGAGGAACACTCACGGCCGCGGCGTTGCTGCCAGGTGTGATCACCATTCGCGGCGGCGCTTGATACGGCGGTTCTGGTACAATCAGCGTGATGGCTGCAGCACACGGGACATCTCCGTGAGAGATGAGGCTGCCGTGGTTTCAACTCAGCAAGAGCCTTCCGTATTCAAGCGCTGCCCGATGTGCGGCTTTCTGTGGGCAGAGCGCGAGGGTTTTCTAGCCGATTCGAGTGTTGAGATAGTCGGCTATCAAGCCTCTTTCGATGACCTGGTGGCAGGACACTTGCTGTTCAATCACTCGTGTGAGGGAACGCTCGCCGTCCACGTAGGCGAGTTCGTGGACCTGTACGATGGCCCCGTTTTTGCGAAGCGTATGACGGGAACTGACGAATGCCCTACGTATTGTCTGCGCCGCGAGGAATTGAAGCGGTGCCCTGTCCAGTGCGAATGTGCGTGGGTGCGGGAGGTTGTCCAGATCGTGGCGAACTGGCCCAAGGCCCCCGGCGTCTTGCTGTAGGCTTGCCTATTGGCAGGGATCGGGATAGCCAATAGATAAGCTCCCCTATGATAGTACGCGTTTTGTTGCGTTTATTAAGCAGGAACGCGCTACAGCACCGGCAGCTGCCAGAGCAGACCAGGGAGCCCCAACCATGACGACGCCTGACATGCTGAGCCGGTTTCAAGGCGCGGTCATCGGCCTGGCCGTCGGCGACGCTCTCGGGCGTCCGACGGAGTTCCTGATATCGCTGGATGCTATTCGCGAGAAGTTCGGCCCCGACGGCGTGACGGATTTCGAACCGGACCGGCACCCGGCCGGGACGTACACCGACGATACCCAGATGAGCCTGGCGGTTGCTCGGGCGCTCATTCGAGTTGGGCATCAGCCTCTTGATGAACTCATGGGCGTGATGGCGGAGGAGTCTGTGCGCTGGAACAACTCACCCGACAACGACCGCGCGCCGGGTCATACGTGCCGAACCGGCTGCGAGAACCTAGAAGCGGGCATCCCGTGGCGTGAAGCGGGCGTGACGGGGTCGAAGGGTTGCGGCAGTGCGATGCGGACGGCTCCCATCGGCCCGTTCTACCACGACGACGAATTGAAGCTCATCGAAGTCGCGCGCGCTAGCTCGCTGCTCACCCATGGGCATTCGACGGCGCTCGCCGCCGCCGCCGGTGCGGCTTTACCGGTGGCTTGGGCGCTGCTCGGGGACGACCCCCGAGAGTACCCAACCCGGCTGATTGGCGTATTGCGGTCGATGGAGGACAACGATGAGATCGTAAGCCTGATTGAGCGTGTGCCGGTCGTGCTCGCCAAGCCACCCGACGACGTCCTCAGAAGCGGTGTTCTAGGTGAGGCATGGATCGGCGACGAGGCGGTTGCCAGCGCCCTGTACTGCTTCTGCCGGACGCCCGGCGACTACGGCGAGACAGTGCTGACGGGGGCCAACACCGTTGGGGATTCGGACGGCATTGCGTGTATCGCCGGTGCGATCAGCGGCGCGTACAACGGTCTGGACGCGATTCCCGCTCGGTGGCGGGAGAATGTCGAGAACGCAGACGGCCTGCTTGAGATCGCCGATGATCTGCTTGTCGCCAGTCGGCGGGCAGCAGGGCAACGTTGACGTCGAGCGGCGACAGTGCCCGGAGCTGGGCGGGTTGATGACGGACGGAGTCTGAACATGTCGACCGCATCTCTGGAATCACGCTTCGCCGGTGCGCTGCTCGGCACGATGGTCGGCGACATGCTCGGCGCGCCCTTCGAGGGCCAGCCCCACGAGGTGGTGGCCGCGCGATTGGGCACAGACACCGACGACACGGCTGGTTGGATTCGCCGGAGCCGCTACACCGACGACACGCAGATGATGATTGGCGTGACGGAGTCACTCGTCGAAAGGGGCCAGTTCGACGGCGCGGACATGGCTCGGCGGTTTGCCGAGAACTACGAGCCGTTCCGCGGCTACGGAGCTGGGGCGCACCACGTCCTCGCCGCGCTACGTCAGGGCTATCCCTGGGGCCAGGCGGCGACGCTCGTCTTCCCCGACGGATCGTTCGGCAACGGTGCCGCAATGCGTGTCGCCCCGGTTGGCGCGTTCCATCACCACGACCTTGCAGAACTCAGGCGTGCGGCGGAAGGGTCGGCAGCCATCACCCACGCCCACGCGCTCGGCAAGGAGGGCGCGGCGTTGCAGGCGTGTGCCGTGGCGCTTGCGGTTCGCACCCAACTCGGCGAATTCGATCCCGTCGGCTTCCTGGGTCAGTTGGTGGCGTTCGTACGCCCCGACGCGGACGAGTTTACCCGGAGGCTGGCGAGCATTGGCAGCCTGCTTGACGCCGAACCGACAGTCGACCGTGTGGTGGCGGATCTGGGCAACGACATCCGCGCCCACGGCTCGGTACCGGCGGCAATCTACGCGTTCCTTGCGCACCATGACTCGTTTGAGCAGGCCGTCGCGTACGCCGTCATGCTCGGCGGCGACACCGACACGATCGGCGCGATGACGGGCGCGATCGCCGGGGCACTGCACGGCGTCGAAGCGATCCCGGCCGACTGGTATGAAGGACTGGAGAACTCCGCAAAGGGGCGGGACTACGTCCACACGCTGGCCGCGCGGCTGTTCGAGCGTCACGCCGTGGCTCGGACAAGAGGCGGCTGATCGCTGCGCAAACCTGAGCGGACGCTGGCGAGGGCAGGATGAATCTGCAGCTGCAACCCTGCCTCGAACAGAGAGCGGCCTGGCCCGCCGGCGGTCGCCGCATCCTCGGGGAGTATGACGAGAGCACGGTGGCGGTGTATCAGGCGTTCCGGCCGCCGATCGGCCATTACGCCGCTCAGCACGGGCACGTCGGTGGAGGCTTTCGGATGAGGCTCTCGCCGCCGCACGGTGACAGCGATGGCCAGTGATCTGAGAAGCTGATTCCGGGTAATACTGCCGTGCGGCACCGCGAGGCGGCCCATTGGTGCTGAACGTGTTGGGATCCGCCGCTGGAAGGGTGCTCTGACGCGCATAGCGCGCCTGTGGCGCGTAACGGGCCGCAGGTGTGCTCCGAGCCCGGATGGTGCTTCTGATGCGCTCAGGCTCTCGCTGGTGGCGTCTGAGGATGATTCGCGTGGATCCAGCTAATTGGGGGCGCGCGACCGATTCCGGTTGGCGCTGCTGCAGTCCCAGCGCTGGGGCGAACGGTGCTTCATCGCGACGGTGCGCGCTACGCCGTTGTCAGAAACGAAGAGAGTCCAGAGGATATAGTGCAATCCCTACGCCCTTCTTCTTCGTAGGATTTCCACGCCAGTCAAGGCCAACATCACAATCGTTGCGGGCTCAGGAACCTCAGACACACGGAACCCGATGAAGAAGCTTTCGATCGACGGATAGCCGCCGTAGTAGCTGCGAACCGACGCGCGCAGGGCGTAGTCACCGCCATCGCCATGTCTGAACGACCCGCCCCGCTGGCCGCGCTCCGAGTAACCCGACCCCTCGATCACAACTGACTCATTCCACTCCCACACGTTCCCGCCCTGGTCGAACGTCCCGTACGAGCTGTCGGACGAGCTGAAGAAGCCCGCATTCGTCCGCCAGTAAGGCGCGCCGATCGCGTAATCCCCGTCGTAGAAATTCGCCGAGTTGCCCGTGTCGCCGCCCGGATTGCTGTTGTTCGGCACCACGCTGCTGCCCATCGGGTAGTCCCAGTAGTTGCCCGTCACGCCGTCGTTCTTGTGGTACGCCGCCTTGTACCACTCATCCTCGCTCGTCACTGCCCAATCCCAGCCGCCATTACGCTGGATTTCCCGGCCGTCTTGGCCATTGTAGCCGTCCAGCGTGTAGGCCCCCGTCTCCGTCGTGCCCGCGCCCGGCTGGCCGGTAGGCTGGTCGTTGTGCAGCCAGTTCGCAAACCGGCACGAGTCCCAGTAGCTTACATAATTCACTGGCCTGTTCGCCCAGTCGGCCTCCACGTTGTAGCTGTAGCTACCCGGCGAACCGGTCCGTTCGATCTTGCAACCGTAACTGTTCGACCACATGTCCGTGTTGTACAAGCCAAACGTGTCCGTGCCCGCCACAGCGTTGAGGAACTCGGTGTACTGACCGGCGGTCACCTCGTACGTGCCGATCCTGTAGACGTAATCCACCGCCCCGCAGATGCGGTCCGGGCCGTAACCACCCGCGCCTTCGCCGGAAAGCTCCCCGGCGTTGCCCAGATTGCCGACCGTGACTGTGTCGATGATCACCTCTGCCTGCACGGTGTGCGCGCACACGAACATCAGACCCACCAATACAGCTACTCTACGCATGCCTCTTCCTCCTCGACTCGCGATGTGCATTATACCGTCGACTACCCGCCGAGCAGCGCCACGAATGCGTCGATATCGCCGTTGTTCATCCAGCCGTCGCCGTTGATGTCGCCAAGGGCGATGTCGCAAGCCGGGAACTCATCGGGGTATTGATCGGGGTACGACAATGCGAAAACGAATGCATCGATATCGCCGTTATCCAGGCGTCCGTCGCAGTTCAGGTCGCCAATGACGAGTTCGGGGACGAAGGCGATGCGAAAGCCGACAGCGCCGTACTCAAACGGCGGCGCTGCGCCGAAACCGGCGACCGAGGCGTGTAAGCTGCTGCCGCCGCTATCAATGGAGCCGCCACGCATCCCGCGATACGCGCCATAAAGTATGGCCTCATTCCACTCCCAGACGTTTCCGGCCTGGTCTAACGTGTTGTAGGGACTCTCGGAGTTCTCGTGGGCACCGACTTCCGTGCGGTAGTACGGACCACCGATAGTGTAGCCCGGTGGGTCACCGCCGTAGAACGTGGCGTTGTTGCCCGGATCGGTTGGCTCAACGAGGTCATTGCTCGGCATGCTATTGCTGCTCGTCGGATGGTCGAAGTAGTTCCCTGTTGCGCCGTCGTTCTTGTGATACGCTGATTTGTACCACTCGTCATCGGAAGGAATCACCCATGTAGCCCCTGGTTCCCTCGTGATGGTAAGCAGTTCGGCATTGGTCATCGCACCGTTGAGGTCGTACGAGCCCGTCTCCGTGTCGCCGGCCCCCTGGCCATTATGCATCCAGTTGGCAAACCGCGCCGCGTCTCCCCAACCTACGTAATTCACCGGACGGCCTGCCCAATCGGCTTCCGTTCCGCTCGGACGCCCGCTCAGATCGTACCAGTAACTCCCGCTGGTACCGTGCTGCGTGATCTGGCACCCATAGACGGCCCCGTTCATATTCGAGTTGTACAGGCCGTAGGTGTCGATCTGCGCGACAGCGTTGAGAAACTCGACGTACTGGCCTGTGGTTACCTCGTACTTCCCGATGCTGTACACGTAGCCCACACCGCCGCAGCCGGGCGTTTGATATCTATTGTCGGGCGTGTTGCCCGGATTGCCGACGGTGACGGTGTCAATCACTACTTCTGCCTGCACTCCAGATGCGCATGCCAACACCAACCCCCACATGCCTGCCAATGTAGCAACCCGGCGCATGCCCCAAACCTCCTCGATTTGTGACTTACACCCCCACATGGCGCGGCACCCCGCCTCGGTGCCCGTGGGGGCAGAGGCGTATCACTCATGCTAGAGCATTTCAAGTAATTGTGTAGCGGTACCCACAGTGGCGGAGGTAGTTGGTGCACTCATGGGGTGGGAAGGCATCGATGGCGATGCCGATGCGGCGCCAGAGCGCGCTGATCGTCCGTTCGCGGGCGGTTTGCAGCAACCGACGTAGCTTGGCGAAGACCTGCTCGATCGGGTTCAAATCGGGGCTGTACGGCGGCAGGTAGACCAGGTGGGCCCCGACGCCCTCGATGGCGGCACGCACTCCCTCCACCTTGTGGGCTGACAAATTGTCCATGATCACGATGTCGCCGGTCCGCAAGGTCGGTGCCAAGTGCTGTCGCACGTATGCGAGGAAGATCGCCCCGTTGATCGCCCCATCGACCACCAGTGGCGCCGTCAGGCCATCGTGACGCAAGGCCGCCAAGAACGTCGTTGTCTTCCAGTGCCCGTGGGGCGTCTTATCCACCAAGCGTTGATGCGTCGGACAACGTCCATACCGCCGAATCATGTTCGTTTTCGCCCACGTTTCGTCGAGGAAGACGAGTCGCCGGGGGTCGAGTCCGACTTGCCACGCTTTCCATTGCGCACGCTTCTGGGCGACGTCGGGGCGGTCTTGTTCCGCGGCGTGGAGGACTTTTTTTAAAGGAGATCTTCAGCTCCCGCAGGATGCTGTGAATCGTCTGGAGCGAGACATTGATCCCCAGGGCTTCACGCAGTTCCCGTAGCGTGGCATCCGGCTGGGCCCGCACCGCGGCCGCCACCGCGTCTCGGTCGACAATCCGTTTGCGACCCGCATTCCAGGGTCGCGGCCCCAACTCACCATTCTCCCGCCGACGTTGTTTCCAGCGCCGCACAATCGCGGGACTGACCTGGTACTTCTCCGCGACGGCCTTGGTTCCCAAGCCCGCGTCACAGTCCGCCAGCACACGTTTGCGCAAGTCAATCGAATACGCTCGCATCGCAACACCTCCTTGTGCTGCGATCTTCTATAAGCGCGTGCGCGCTCCCGGCGCTAGTCTAAAATCTGAAATGCTCTAGCGAACGGGGGCGCGCGTCACAAGCGCCGGACCGAGTCCACCCACACGCCAGACGCGATTTCAGCAATAAAACGCCGCCGCTTTGCGAACTGCTCAGGGACGGCTACCAAGAGGACAGCAGCGCAACGACGGATCAATATCGCCGCAGTTGATCAAGCCGTCGCAATTGAGATCTCCGGGCAACCCGTCGAGCGTGGCGCTGATTCCACTCCAGAATGCGCGCTGGATGGACCGCGCGAGCAAACGGCGATTGAGAGGTGGCCGGGTTCGCTATGTAGACCATACCCCAGAGAATACACGCACAATCCAAGGGGTCGGCACGGCGGAAGCTGCGCGACCTACGCGCGATTTTGGGTGGTTATTTGGGCACTTGGTAATCTGGTCATGTACGCGACGTGGAGGGCCAGACCATGAAATACGCGTTTCGCAAGCGGCAATACGTTCGATCTCGACTGCATGGCCTCGGCCAGGTGCTCACCGAGGGCGCAGAGCCAACAATCCGCTTCCTCAGCGGCCGTGAATGCCGCGTGCCCGCGCACACGCTCACATTCACTCCACGGGACATGTTCGAGGCGAACCTCGCCAACCGCTCCGTGGTTGAAGCCCGTCTGCTCGTCTACGTCTACGGCCCCGAGGCCCTCCCCAACCGGAGCGGCGCGATGTGGGTAAGGGACGACGACGGATGTTGGACAACACCAAACAGGTTACCCCAGGAACCGCAGCCCCCATCGGAAGCGCCACAATACGTCTCGCCCGACGATGATGGAGCCGGATTAGACGTCCTGGACGCTGACGGAGTGGCAGAGCGCCGGGATGTCATCGACTTTGCCGTCACGCGGCTACCGGGCGATTATGCATGATGGCGCTGCTCACCCGTCACTCCGAACGGCAACGAAAACAACCGGCTGCGTTGCGTGTCGATTCTCAGATGCGCGCCAATTCCCAAGGATCGACATAGCCCTGATCCCGCCGCACCGACTCGCGCGAGCGCACAGCGACCTCGGAAGCCAGTGACCCGAAGTCGAGTTCGACATCGGCCACTTCTGGCGCGAAGCAGATCACGACGAGCACCTCCAGCACAGTTTTCTCGTCGGCACCGCACCGTTCGGCACACCGCAGGGCCGGACCGCGCCACGCCCTGAACTGCTCGCGGCGGGCCGCCAAGGTAGCCCAGTCCAGCGGGAGCCTGCGGATGTACGCCCGCGTGGAGTTGTCGTACCAGTCCGGCGGGTCGGCATTACCGGGCAAGCAACCGCGAGCCAGTGAACCCAACGCGTAGTAAAAGCGATCAGGCAGTCCCGCTCCGACCATGAGAAAATCCACCATGAAGTCGATGTTGGTCCACGACTCGGGCGGGCGCTCGTGCCGCGTCATTTCGCGATCCCGTGCTGCTGAAATCCCCGGGCAGTGTTCACCGCGGTGCGGCTCGCGTTGGATGGCGCACAGTAAACGCAGGCTGGGCAACATGGTGTGCACCAGAGCGGCCTGCGGGTCGTACCACTCGGGCAATGTGTCAGGTACTGCATCAGACTCCATGTCCTAGTGCACCTCCACACCGAAAATCGACCCGCGCGCCGTTGTTTGGCTCTTCTTGTGGCTGTGGACGTGGACCACCTCCGCCGCAAGCTGGCGGGCGGTCTCTGGCGTCAGCGTCACGGTGTTGTGTTCAACAAGGACCTGCTCCGCCTCAGCGACGGACACGTCGTATCTGTCAAGCACGCAGGCCAGCTGGCACGCCACTTCGTTAACGTCCTCCGGGTGTATTGTCTTGTCGTAGTAGTAGCCAAGGTACCTGTCGAAATCCTCGTGCAGAATCAAGTTGTCGGGCTGGATGTTGCTGAAACTCATTGGTCTACTCCTTCGTTGCAGGCTCGTGATAGCGGAAGTTCGGAGTGCGATGACCGCCATGACCTACCCGAATGAACGTTGATCATCTCCACAATTCCCGTGCATCAGCAGTCACCGACCCGAGGCACTCGTCAGAGTCATCAGCCTCACGGTCGTCTGCACGAGCAACCTGCCTCTCAAAGCACGTCCCAGCGGCATCTACCAGGAAGCGACTGAGGTGCGCAGCACCATAGCGGTGCTCCCTGTGATTCAGCTGCCGGGCGCAGTACGAGACGTACAGTCGATGGCGCGGGCGGGTCACGGCCACGTAGGCGATCCGGCGCTCCTCCGCCATCGCGTCGGCGTCGCCGAACGCCTTGCTCGATGGCAGCATTCCATCGTTGGCGGAAATGAGATAGGTAATGTCGGCCTCACCGCCCTTGAAGCTGTGCACGGTACTCAGCTTCAAGACGTCGTCGCTGGAATCTCCGGAGATGTTGTTGGGACGGGTTCCCTGCTCGATGGGGTCGAGGCTCAGCTCGCTGATGAAATCGCCGCGCGACGTGTAACGACCGGCGACCTCCTCCAGCGTATCGAGGTCACGCTGGCGGGCGTCTACGTTGTCGTACTTCAGTTCCAGGATCGGCGTGTAGAACGTCCGCAGCCGCCCGACCTGCGGGCCGACAGGGCCGCCGTCGTCGCTGCCGGAACACTCGGCGAGTGCATTGCGCAGCTGGTCGAGCTGTTTACGGGAGGCCGCCGGTACCGCAGGCGGATCATCGATGAGTCGCTGCACCGGAGAGGGGCCATCCTTGCCGATGTCCAGGGCGTCAATGATCCGCTTCGCATGACCAGGGCCGATGCCCGTCAGGAGCTGCAGGACGCGATGCCAGGAGACTTCATCGCGCGGGTTCGCCAGGATGCGCACCGTTGCGAGTAGGTCCTTGACGTGCGCCGCCTCGGCGAAGCGATTACCCCCGTACTTGACAAAAGGGACGCCCCGGCGGCTCAGCTCCAGTTCGAGCAGGTTTGAGGCGTACGACGCGCGGAAGAGTACCACTTGCTCGGCCAGCGGCGTGCCGTCCTCACGGTGTTCGAGAATGCGGTCGACGACATAGGTAGCCTGCTCACTCTCATCATCGCAGGCGACGAGCACGGGGCTGGGACCATCCTTGCGCGTGGACCAGAGCTGTTTGCGATACCGTTCATCAGGCACGTCCATGATGGCGTTGGCGACATCCAGGATGCGCTGGTGCGAGCGGTAGTTCTGCTCGATCTTGACAATCTGCGCGCCCGGAAAGCTCTTGTCAAAGTTCAGGATGTTCTCAATTGTCGCTTCGCGGAACTGATAGATCGCCTGGTGGTCGTCGCCGACCGCGAAGATGTTCTTGCAGTGGCGTTGCATGTTCACCAGGATCTCATTCTGCAAAACGCACGTATCCTGAAACTCGTCGACCAGGATATGCTCGAACCGTCCGGCCACCGCGGCTCCCGTTTGTGGACTGGTGGCCAGCATCCGCCACATCAGCAGCAGGTCGTCGAAATCAACGACGTTGGCGGCGTGTTTACGCTCGACGTAGCCTTCGAAGATCTCGGCAATGGCATCCCGGTGCCGCACACAGTCTGGAAAGTGCTGGTTGAGCACGTCATCGAGGCGGCGTTGACCATTGACCACTCTGCTGTAGATGGCGATGAGCGTGCCCTTCTTCGGGAAGAGAGTCGTGCTCTCGGCGTGACCCAGTTCGGCCCGCACCAGGTTCAGCAGATCCGCCGCATCCGCTTGGTCCATGACAGTGAAATCGCGTCGGAGGCCGACGGCAGTGGCGTGCTTACGGAGCAGTTTCAGGCCGACGCTGTGGAACGTCCCGGCGACGACCCGCTTGGCCAAGCTCAGGCCGACAATCCGCCCGACGCGGTCGATCATCTCCTTCGCCGCCTTGCGGGTGAACGTCAGCAGGAGGATGCGTTCGGGTTTGACGCCCTTGAGAATGAGGTGTGCAACGCAATGAGCCAGCGTCATCGTCTTTCCGACACCCGCGCCCGCCAGAACCAGCAGCGCTCCGTTGCCGTGCGTTGCTGCGGCGAGCTGGGCCGGGTTGAGCTTCTTGAATCGCGGGTGAGTCGCGCTATCCTGGCTGGCAGCCATCGGTCTTCTCCAACAAGCCGGTGGTTAAGGCCGTGCCGCGAGCGCTCACTCGCGGTCCGGCCATCTTTATAGCCGACACGGCCGCGCCGGGCGCCAGAACCAGCAGCGCTCCGTTGCCGTGCAACGTTGCTGCGGCGAGCTGGGCCGGGTTGAGCGTTCTTGAATCGCGGGTGACGTCGCTGCTATCCTCGGCCTGGCAGCCATGCGCCGATCTTCTCCAACAAGCCGGTGGTTAAGGCCGTGCCGCGAGCGCTCACTCGCGGTCCGGCCATCTTTATAGCGCGGTGGCGGCCGGAGCGCAAATGCGGCTGCTCGACAACGATGAGAACGCGGGCCATAACGTAACGCGTTACGCCTCTAGTCGCCGGCAATGCGCGGATAACCGGGTTCGTTGAGCCAGGGCGGACCGTCACGCCTGGGCATGCGCCCGGTTACCTCCTCGGGGGCAACGTGCCCGTGCATCAAATCTTCGGCATGGATAAACTGGCCGGTTCCCTCATCCGCTACGTAGTCCTGCACAAGCTCGACGCGACAGCGCTCGCCCGCGATGCGAACCAGGACAGCCCTAGTCTCCCGGTTACGGCTGGCCGACAGGTTCAACCAGGCGATCGGCTCGTCGTCGCTCTGCTTGGCTCCCAGGCACAGACAGTCGTGCAGGTACTCGGCGAAGAGCTTGTTCTCGGCCGAGTTTGTGTGCGTGGGCTTGTGGATGCCCCGTCTATTGCCTTTGGCGTCCGTTTGATGGGCCAGCACCATGCACACTTTCAGGCGCGGGGCCAGCCCCTTGGCCATGATGGCCACTTCTTGAATCTTGTGACGCATCTGCTTCGATTGATCCAGGCCCTGCATAGCCATGTACTGGCGTACCAGCGGCAGAACGTGGTCGATGATCACTAACTGTCCCAGCCTCCCATCTCGATACAGTCCTTCCAGGCAAGTCGCCAGCTCGGGCGGGCCGCCATAGCCCTGGCCATCCATCGCCCCGGACATGTCGATCAAATTGAGCTGGGCAGCTAATCGCTCGTGCGCGGCGCGCAGGTCAACCTTGATATCGTCGGCAATCTCGTGCGGCCGCTTACCCTCGACCTCCCTGCGGTGATGCTTATCCATGTAGCTGATCAGCAGCTTGCGCCACTGCTGGCGGCCTGACTCCTCGTAGGTCACGTAGGTCACCCGATGCTTGGCATCTTTCTTTACAAACTCGCAGGCCAGTGACTGGCACAACGAAGTCTTGCCGCCTTTCATCGGCCCCAGCAGGCCAACCGTCTCCCCCACGCAAATGCCGCCCCCGAAGACCTCATCGATCGGGCGGCAACCGGTGGGGATGCGCCCCGCGTCCGCAAAGACGTCTAGCCCCAGCGCGCGGAGATTCTCAGGCTTGGCGGCCGAGATCCGCGCCGCCTCCGCAGCCTTACTCATGTCGGTGATGACGTCGGCGTAATCCGCGCGCCCGTGGACCAGCTTATTAACGTGCGGCTCAACGGACCTCGTGAGAATGAACTCCTCCAGCACCGGGCGGATCAGCCGATGCTCCAGCGCCGCCGGATCGACGGTGAAGATCTCCCGCATCGTGTCGGCGACCACGCCGTCGGGCATGTCGTGGTCTGGGAACCGCTCCTTCAGAACGCTCCGGAGGGCCGGACCAAAGCGCTCCTGGGGTATGAGCTCCCCCGTGCGACGGTAGAAAGATCGCGACGCGCGCCAGCACGCCGACTCCACGATCTCGGATTGCCGGTCGAACAGCGTCTCGTCAAGGCGGGGCTCGGCCGCTTGGACTGTGTCAATGTCGCGCACCAAGTGAATTATGAGCAGCTGAAGTTGTTCCGGAGACACCGCCATCGTCTAGTCCTCGTGCGCCGCGTTACGCTGCCTGGCCGTGGTGGCATATCCGGCCACATTCTCAAGTAAGACTGCATCATCGAACAGGTATTCGGGAGCAACGCCGAGCGCCGCCGCCAGCGCCAAGCCGCGTTCGATCCTCGGCCGGGAACCGGTGCTGAGGCTCCAGCTCAGTCGCCCCGCCGGCCACCCGGCGGCCCGCTCAACCTCCACGATGGTGCGCCCGGTGAGCAGCAGCCGACATTTACGCGTCCACAGTGGCCGATCACCGGTCGCCGCTGCCATGGCCTCCGTCGCCAGCCGCCGTACGATCCGTCGATTGAGCCAGTCTATGAGTTCGCCACTGGCAGTCATGCGCATCCTCACATCCCCCTTCAGAAAGCCTACGTCAGCTTTGAGGAATGCGCAAATCCACATTTGCTCGCAATACTTGCGGCAACAACTGGTAACCCCCGTCGGCGAGCCAGAAACGGCGTTTGTACTGGTGAAACCGGAGGTGTCCGCGCACTCAAAAAAGTCTGGAAAAACCTCCCAGCGTGCGGATGCCGCCGCTTGGATGGCCCCCATGCAGATGGCCATGCCGAATCGCCGGAAATGACTAGAAGTACTTACGTACATACTCTTCGAGTATGTACTTTGTACATCTTCGCTCTCCTCACTATCGTTCGGAGAGCTTGCTCTGAAGACATCCCCCAGGTGACCTGCGGTCGCCTGGTGAGTCTATATGGTCCTCGCCAGGCGAGTATATGGTGATCGTCCATCATTCAGATGCTCAGCTACGCCGCCGAGGCCCCCAATGCCGCCGCGACATTGAAGAGCACTGAGATCCCGCTGCGGCGAGGACACTGATAACCCCGCTGCATTAAAGAGCACGGATCGCCCGACCGTCGAGGACGCCAGCACGTCCACAGAACTGAGATACTGTAGCCCCCATTTTTGACACACGGCCCCGCGACTGTGTACGGTTATGAGTGCATACCTGCCTCGCGTCGATGCGGGCAGGCAAGTTTGAAAAACGGCGTCGCGACCACATTTCCGTGAGAGCCGCGACGCCGAAGGACAAGAATAATGCCGTTCCCAGCATACCAGACACAGGTGCAAGCGCGCAAGCCCGACGCGCGGCCATTTCGGCGGCTTTCAATACAGTCGCCGCGCAAGCCCACGCACCTCGACCAGCAAGGCGTCCGGTTCACGCTGTTCCGCTGCCTGCTGCTCGTCGAGTACCTCAAACGGGTGTTACCATACGTGCAGCGGGACAACCCCAAGAAGTGGATGGTACTGGTGAGCGGCGTCCGCTCTCTCTGGCGGCGACAGGTTCGACGGTGGGAAGAGCATGGCTTGCTGACGCCGTCGCGCGCCGAGCAGTTGCTGACGTGTAACACGCCCGGCGAGAACCACAACCGGCACTGCCGCTACGTCGGCTGCCCGTGGTGCTGGTTCCGCCGACATCTGTACCTTGCGAGAATTATCTGGCACCACGCGGTGCAACCTGCCCTGCACGCCCGCCGCGAAGCACCGAAGCGGAAAAAGCCAAAGGCGAGGCTCGCGCTCGGCGAGGTGGAGATCACCGTGCCATTGCCAAAGGGCCACGCCGACGCCGGGATCCTGGAGCGGCGGGTCGCCCAGCTGCTTGATGGTGATCGCTGCGTGCAAAAAGCCCAACGGGCGGGCGGTATTCGAGACGGCGTCGCGTTCGTGGACGTATTTCCCCGCCAACAGACCAGCGGTGACGTCGAGTACGTCATCCGTGTTGCCGTGCTCGGTATGACCGACGACGCCGTACATCTTGACCAACCCCAGCCGCGCTTCGATCGCGGCTGGCGAATCAAATGGACGGCTGGGGTGCAAAAGCGATGGCACAACGTGCCGCAGTTTGGCCCCCGCACACTCCTTGGGATGCTGGCGAAGGCGTTCCCTTACCGCGCGCAGTTCCTTGTAGACCTGCCGCCTGAGGTGTTCGAGCCCGTGCTGCAGCTGCGTCGCAAGCGAGTGCAGCCGCTCGGAGCTTGGCGCGCGTTCATCAAAGCCCGCCCCTCGGAGTTTCCGCCGCCGATTAAGTACCCTCTCAGTTGTGCATCGGCCGCGACCGCGGGAGAGCACGCGAGGTTCGGCGTGAAGAAGCAGGTGTATTTCAACGACTACGTGTCAAAGCAGATTCTCAAGCACCTGGACTTCACGCCGCCGATGATTAAGTGGTTCAGGAACGACGTGGGCGTCGAGCGTGAGTGGGGCGAGGGCGTCCAATTTCTGCATCCGCGGGACGTTGCGGAGGAGCTGTCCCTCCCCGTTTCGTTCTTCGCCTGCCGCGACTACGACGTCGAACTGGACGGCGGCTTTCCCGATCAGGCCTGGCTGGAGGAGAATCCCCTCGACGACATGATCCTCGGTGACGAGGACAACCCAGGGCGCACGAGCGGGGCGTGTCGTGCGCTCTGGCACAAGTATTCCAGCGTGGTCCCGCGGAAGCTCCCCCGCGAGTGCCGCTGGCGGCACGTCGAACTGGGCATCCCTTTCAGGCCGCAGCTGGCGGTGGCGTTCCGTCCGGCGTGGTCGCGAAACATCATGGTGCTTCACAACTACGAACCGGCTCTTGAGCAGCAATATGTAACCCGGCACCCGGTGCAGCAGCTGAGGACAGAGTCAGGCAACCTTCTGCTGCTGCAGAAGCTGTCCGACATGCTGAGCGTATTCCGGGCGGAGCTTAGGGCGAAACCGGAGTATGACTATCTGTGGCCGTGGTATGGGCGGATAGCGTAACGCGTTACGCACAGTGATCGGCCCTGGTCGTGACGCCGGGCAGCCCCCGCGAGTGTAGGGCTCTGCTGACGTGACCCGCAAGCCTGCTGGACATGGCGCAACCCGTTACGCTGCGCGACCGCGTGCATGAGGGAGACCTCAGGAGTCCAACTCGGCCCATATCTGCCTGGGCCTGGAGAGCTGTGGTCTTGCCCGCGCGCCCGTGCTACTCTGCCCGGCTCCCGACCCACTATCCCGGTGCCGGAGGCAGATGCGGCAGAAGTAACACGTCTTTGCCGTGTTCCGTGTGTCGGGCTTCTTGGGCTTGCTGCTCTTTTTCTGGCTATCGTCGTCGCATTTGTAGTAGCCGGATTCTCGCGGGCAAGCGGGTATCAGCGACTAGGATCGCCGGGGCGAAAATTCGTCGCCGAGCCCGGGGCCTGATCGAAGCGTTGCAGATCTGGATGCACGAAACTGATGACCTCGTGCGGCCGTCTACCACCGAACCGCGGACGCCTGCGCCCAGATCGAAACGTGGCTCCCCCGCCTTATCGCTGCCCTTCTTCCCCCGCTTCGGCTACGCCGAAGTACGCTTGCTCGATCGCCGAGCACGCATCGGCCACCACGTGTGCGTTGCGTTTCACGTGCCAGTCGGAAGATGCCAATACTGTGGTCGGCGAGCATCCATGTCGTTTTCGCCTACTGGATTGTGCCACCTGGGCCAGCTTCCACCTTCTCGCCGTCGAAGTACTGCTCGCCGATCAGATCGACGAGCGGAATCAGGTACGTTTCGTCGACATCCCCCTCGTAGAATCTGGATGTCCCGCCGACAACGTGCCCGAGGAATGCCTCGCGCTCGTCGTTCGATAGCCGCGCCCGCCGAGCCAGGGTCGGGCCGACGTTTCTCAGATGCTTGAACGACCAACTTCCGTCGACGCCTGATTCTTCGCGTAGCCGCTTCATCGTTTGGGCCACACGATTTCGCGAGTACCGTCCAGCACGGGCCGTCCGGAAGACCCATTCACCATGTGGCTCACCACCAGACCGCCACCGCTCCACGGCTTCAACCGTACTTGGTAGTAGCGGTGTAATCCGCTCGACAGCCATGCCGACCGCGCGCTCGATCTTGCGGCGGGCGAACCGCATGTGAGGAGTGGCGGCGGTGAGCCGGAGGTCGTTCCACGTGAGCCGTTCGATGTCGACCGGATCGAGGCCGCAATTTAGCCCCAAGCGCAAAATCGCCTCGAATTGGCACCCGTCTCGGCGTGTTCTGATGGCCTGTAGTCGCTTTGCCCTTCCGCTCTGTGTCGTGGCGTCGTGTGCTGTAGTGCTGATGTGCGTCCACGTGCGGCACTGTTCGACAAGAGCGGCGAACGTCTTGGCTGGCATGGGCTCACGGTTCACCGCAGGCGACCGGTAAGGCCTGACCATGTAGCTGTCGGCCCACTCCAAGATCCCCACGGGCCACGGCCATTCAGGATACCGCTTGCGAACGAACCGTAGAACCCCCTTTACAATAGCGACGCGGCTGCCCTGCCACTTGGGGCTGTGCTTTGCGCCCTCACGAGCGACCCACGAGTGGAACGTGCGAAAGTGGGCTGGGCTTAGTTGGGCGATGAACAGATTCCCGACCTGCTTGACGAACTCGCCCCACAATCGCTCACCATCCCCGTGATGCCGGGTCGTGCGCCCCCCGGCCTCCTCGACCTTGTGTTGCTTCCATTTCTGGATGACATCACGGAGGCGCGGGCCGCCAATCGGTGTGACGGGGTCAACGCCGATCTTCATTCGCGGCACATCGACTTGATCGGCCAAGGTGTTCGCGGCTTCCGCGAAGCCCACGACAGCTTCAGCGTGGGAAACTGACTGGACGATTTGCGGCCCTCCGATCGTCATTTCGTCGAGAATCTCATGGAATCGCGCGTCGCCGTACAACGCTTCATGGGCGAGGTCACTTCGGTACCGGGCGACAGCCGCTATGCGAGCGAGTTCCTCGGTTGGAATCGAGTTGGCCTTCTCAGTGGCGAGTCCAGCGCGGGCGTCTTCCCAAGTTCTGAATTCTTGGCGCTTCCCATCGGATCGGATAATGTAGAATCTGCGCCGTGCTTTATTGAAGGATATGCCGGTGTTCGTCTTAACGGGTTTTCCGTGCCGGTTGACCCATATGCGAGGACGTGCCATGGCTGATACTCCGTCCTTCTGTCCTGGCTCTCAGTGCGGGAAACACCATAGCAGAGGGTGGAGTTTAGGTCAAGGGTTTAGGTCAAAACTGCCTTGGAGAGGTGCCCGAGTGGCTGAAGGGGCCGGTTTCGAAAACCGGTGATAGGGCAACCTATCCGCGGGTTCGAATCCCGCCCTCTCCGTTACGTTTTGGGATACGCCGACCGCAGCGCAGAATGCCCGCACCGGGCATGACTCGCCGGCGTGGCTGCTGGCTTGCCTCGCGCCCAGGATGCTCGGTCGATCTGCTGCGCAAGGGGGTTCAATTCCATGGCACGCCGCCGGACCGCGAAGATCGTGTACGATTGGAACACCGGCACGTCGGCGTGGAACGCCACGGCGACGGTGCCGTGGGACCCGAACGCCGGCGGCGGTGCATGGGATCCGAACAACCCGACGGCGTTGACGAAGCTCATCCACGACGGCTGGCGACCGATCATGGAGCTCGACGGACTGAATAAGCGTGGGGCAGGCGTCCCGCCCGCCATTCGAAAGTACACCTGGGGACTGGACCTGGCTGGTCAATCCGGAGGCCAGGCATCTTCCTACCATGTGGGACCGGTTTCCAACCGGTCAAGTCTTGTGGGACCGGTTTCCAACCGGTCAGGCCTCGGCGGCATCGGTGGCTTGCTTGCTACCCTCGACACGCAGGGCACAGCCACGACCGCCGACGACAAGACGTACCTCTACTGTTACGACGCCCTCGGCAACGTCGGCCAGGTCGTCGAATACGCCACGCCGGCGTTCACATGGTCGCTCGCCGCCAACTACCGCTACTCGCCCTACGGCACGGTCCTGCACAGCGACGGCGCCTACGCCGACACAAACCCGTTCCGCTTCAGCACAAAGTGGCACGACGACGAGACGGGGCTGGTGTACTACGGTTATCGGTACTACTTGCCGTGGTTGGGGCGCTGGCTGACGACGGATCCGATTGGTGAACTGGATGCAAGCAATCTATACTTGTTCGTCCACAACGCGCCTTTGTCCGAGTCGGATCTGCTAGGGCTCATGGGCTGCTGCGACTATTGTGGCCCCGATATTACTGATGCACTCAAGACCATGCGCTCAACAATTGAGGATCAGTTCGATGGAATGACGACGAAACAAAAAACGAGCGTCTGCGAGGCGGTCTATAGTGCGGGTGGTTGGGATATAACCCATCTGGGTGCTCCGACCATAAAGCCGGTGGGGAAGTGTCCCAGCGAAAGCTGCGCAGGGACGGTAACAGTGGATGGACGTTGCTTCAAGGCAACTGAGGTCAACTACTACTTGTGGGGATTAGTTAATAGGCAATGTGGTAATTCGCTAAGCATGGCTGTTAACACGGTAACCCTCTGGAAGTGGTGGAGATACAATGCCTACCGGCCGGGGGCGCTTATGTGGACAGGGCGAGGCTACTTTGGAGATCCGGTACCGGCGAGAGTGCTCGGGATATTGGAGTGCGATCCATGCTCACAAAAGACCGGCGAGACTCTTCGAGGACATTATGGAGGCATGACGTTCCCGCCGCCCGCACCGCCAGCGCCGCCAGCGCGCCCTCATCCGATTCGCTGATACTCGTCAAACAGCGCGGCCGCGTGGACATACTTGGCAACACCATTCGGCCAGGAGCGAGTTGATGATGGACACACCCAAAGATTCAGCGAACACGGAACGTACGATTTCGGCACCGACGAAGAGGAGGTTGGCGATCGCGGGCGTCGCGTCGATCGCTAGCGTGGCGTTTGCGGTTGGGTGCGTCATTTGGAGCATTGACATTCAATATCGCGAAGGGCTGACCCACTTGACCTTCGGAAGCAAGTCCGTGTGGAAGGCCCTTTTCCCGTTTGTCATTGCTGCTCTTTCGCCATTGCTTCCTTTGACTCTCGCAGTTGCGCTCGTAATTGGTGGTGGAGAAGGCCGCAACGCCGGAGGGCGACGTCTATGCGTGACGATTCTGCTGGTGGGGGCAGCTGTTTCCATCGGCGTGCTGTACATGTCGCGAGAACCTTCATCAAGGCCGTTTCTGCGTGGAGTCAGGGATTGGGCGACACGGAATGTCGATACGGAGGTCATCCGAGCGTGGCGAGATCGTATCGGCGACTCCACAGTCGTGGTCGATCCGAATGGCCTTCCCGGTCCTGTCCGTGAGTGGGCTCCTGCCGAAGTGTGTGCATTGCCCGAGGGCTGGACAGCCATAGTGTGGGGCGGCGGGTTTGGACATTGGGGCCTATTGGTCGGTCCTCCTAACCAGACGGCGCCACACTTCGTAGAGGGGCCTCGACTACGCGTGAAGGCTGGCCTGCATGTTTGGCACGAGGGTTCATGACATCTGTGCGGCCGCCGTATACGCGTCACTCTGCGAGTAGGCGGAAAGTGGGCTGCAGAGTGTCTGTTCCCTGGAGTTCAAGGGAGCTACCACCAGGAGCGGAAAGGTGTGACAGGGAGGAACCGTCCCAGAGCGGCGTTTTCGGCCTCAGGTCCCGGCTAAGATGTCACACATTGGCCGCTCAAGGCAGTATTCGCGTGACATTCACCTACGACTATCTGGGTCGCCGGGTGTGGAAGGTGGTCGAGACGTGCGCAAGCGGCGCGTGGACCACGACGGCTGACCGCGAGTTCATCCGCCATGGCTGGCGGCCGGTGCTGGAACTCGACGGCACGGACGGCGACGAAATCATGCGCAAATACACCTGGGGCCAGGATCTGAGCGGCTCGCTGGAAGGCGCCGGCGTAGGGGAGGCCCGGCGTGTTTCGATGAGAGAGCGCAGCTGGAGAGGGAAAGGTGGTTCATTAACGGTTCGAAGCGGCCATCCAGCGCCTCGGGCACGATGGCCTATGGCAAGGCGAAACCGGCGGGCTGTCCAGAAACGGCACCATGGCGCCAGGAAGCCGCTTGAAAACCACGCCCTCACCGGCGTACCATCTCAAGAGGCGACGATGTGCATCGGCGGAAGTCCGGCGCGATAGCGTACGGCTCGATAACTAAGCCGGCGGGTAACGCGGGTAGACCCGCGAGTTGGGGCCCTATAATGCGTGCTCACTCACGTCACTACGCCTTGCTCGCGAGCCTGTTGCTCGCCGTGACGGCTGCTGCGGCCGACGCCGACCCCGGGACGATCTTCTTCACCGAGGACGGTCTGTTCGACCACATCTACCGCATGGATGCCGACGGCGGCAGCGCCCAGTCGATCCACTCGCATGGCAGCCGCCTCTACTGGGGGATGGACGTCGATCCGGTCGGCGGTGAGCTCTATTTCATCGAGCGACTGCACAACAAGATCCACTGTATCCAGCAGGATGGAACCGGTTTGGATGTCGCGATACAGACACCCACTCCAGCGGACGTGTCCATCGACCCAATCGGCGGGCGAATGTACTACTCAGCCAATACGGATCTCTCAATCTCGTCGATTCGCTCCGCCAATCTCGACGGCACGGACGAGCAGATCCTCGCCTACACGGACAACACCGGCGATGGGGTGGCGGTCGACTACATCCACGAGAAGCTCTACTGGGTTGAGTCCGGCTCCTTCAAACGCAGTAACCTGGATGGCACCAACATCGAGTTCCTGTACAGCCGCGACCATTGGTGGGGTGGCGTCACGCTCGACCTGATCCACGACAAGGTGTTCTGGACCGAAGACGAACACGTCGTCCGCTCCAATCTCAACGGCTCGAATCGAGAATTCTTCTACGTCGGCGAGTTCATCCCAACGCTGCGCGACCTCACCTACGACTACCTGAACGACAAGATTATCTGGACCTATGGCGGCGGCATTCAACGCGGCACCTTCGGCGACCCCAACAGCATCGAGCAGCTCTACACCGGTAGCGAGACGATAGCAGGAATCACGTTCCTTCCCGAGCCGTCCGCGGCCATCCTTCTTTTGGCGGGCATTGCACTCATCACCGCAGGTCGGCGGTGAGGCGTGACACGCCACCCCGGCGTACCCATCTGTCCTTGAGTAGGGAACGCCAGCCGGAGGCCGCCGCGCCGGTGTCCGCAAGGTGTCCGCAGATTGGAGATCAAGACGGCAAAAAAACCGTGTGAGAACAGTAAAGAACGGAGAATCGCCAAGTCTCGATAGCCACGCGATTTAAGCCGTAAGTGGCACTCCAGGAACAACTTAGCAACACCGGCCCGATCGAATCCCGCCCTCTCCGTTACGTTTTGGGAACGCCGACCGCAGCGCAGAATGCCCGCACCGGGTATGACTCGCCGGCGTGGCTCCTGGCTTGCCTCGCGCCAACGATGCTCGGTCGATCTGGTGCCAAAGGGGGTTCAAATCCATGGCACGCCGCCGGATCGCGAAGATCGTGTACAATTGGAACACTGGCACGTCGGCGTGGAACGCCACGGCGACGGAGCCGTGGGACCCGAACGCCGGCGGCGGTGCATGGGATCCGAACAACCCGACGGCGTTGACGAAGCTCATCTACGACGGCTGGCGACCGATCATGGAGCTCGACGGACTGAATCAGGGTGGCGCGGGCGTCCCGCCCGCCATTCGCAAGTACACCTGGGGCCTGGATCTGTCTGGTCTTCTGGGACCGGTTTCCGACCGGTCAGGCCTCGATGGTGCCGGCGGCATCGGCGGCCTGCTCGCCATCAGCGACCCCGACGACCCGAACGACCCCAACGACCCGCACGGCGACTTCGTGGTCTTCCAGGACGCCAACGGCAACGTCGACCAGCTCTTCGACCTGAGCGCCGCCGACCCGAACGACCCGAACACGGCGTCGGACGCCATCGTCGCCCACTACGAATACGACCCCTACGGCAACGCCGTCACGACCACCGGCGACTACGCGGCCGAGAACCCGCTCCGCTTCAGCACGAAGTATTGGGATGATGAGACGGGGCTTGGATATTGGGGCAGGCGGTATTACGATCCGCGGCTTGGGCGGTGGCTGACGAGGGACCCGCTGGAGGAGCTGGACGCAAGCAACCTGTATTTGTTTGTTCACAACACACCCGCGTCTGAGTCCGATCTGCTCGGCCTCATGGGGGACTGGCTATGTAGTTCTTATATCGCGGGGGCGTCATTTTGTCGTCCTTGGTCTTGATCTCTCGGTGCGGCGTTGCTGGTGGAACGCCTCGTCGTAGGGCGTGCGGTCGTGCCAGCAGCGGTAGGCGATTTTGACCCACCGATCGGCAATGCCCCGTAGCGCGGTGTAGTGCTCGACACCGGCCTTGCGTTTTGCTTGGTAGTCGTCCCGGGCCCAACAGCCCTCCTTTCGGATCGTGTTGAAGGCGAACCACAGCCAGGCCTGGTGGAGGGTGGTATCACAGGCGCGTCGACGCCGGATTGCCCTGTGCTTTCCCGATTGGAGCGTGATCGGGGCGACAACCCGCATGCACAGCGCAGCTCGTGCAGCATAGCGCCTCGGCACTCAGCAACTCCGAGAAGCCGAGAATGGCCGTCAGCGGTGTGCGGATTTCGTGGCTCATGTTTGCCAGAAACTCGCTCTTGGCTCGACTGGCGGTCTCCGCCAGCTCTTTGGCAAGCCGCAGTTGGTCTTCCACACGCTTGCGGTCGCTGATATCGACAAAGCTGTCAATCAGGAATTCGCGATCATCCAGCACCAGCGGCGTAACCGTCTTTTGGATGGGCAACTCCTGCCCTTTCGCCGTCAACAGCACACGTTCCGAGTTGTCCACCGATTGTCCCAGGTCAGTGATGGGGCAATGTCCTACCTCCGCAGGGCAGATGAACTTGTGACAAACCCGGCCAACAACTTCCCCTTCGGCCGCTCCGATCATCCGCAATGCCGCTGGGTTTGCCTCCACGATCTCATGGGTCTGCGCATCCACAATCACGATGCCGGCTTGGACCGTGTCGAGGATCGTCTTCAGTCGCTGTTCGCTATGCCGCAGGCGACTCTCGTTCGCCTGGCGATCGGTAATGTCGCGAATCACGGCCACGACGACGGGACCGTCCGCGCCTTCGTAGTGCGACAGCGAGAGGTCAATCGGAAACTCCGTATTGTCCTTGCGCAGCGCGGTCAGTTCGACCGTCCGGCCGATAGCGCGCCCGGTGCGGGACCGGCTGAACTCGGCCAGGCCCATTCTCTTCGCGTCGCGATATTGGGGGGGAACAATCAACTCCAGCATGTTCCGACCGAGGACTTCACCGGCCGTGAATCCAAAAATGCGCTCCGCCGCGGCGTTCCAGAAGCGAATGACGCCGGCGGCATCCGCCGTAATGATGGCGTCGCGCGCCGTCTCGACAATCGCGCGGTGGCACACTTGCGATTCATGCAGCACCGCTTCAGTTCGCTGGCGAGCCCTGCGCTCCTCGGCGTCTCGCAACTCGCGCTCAATGACCGCCCGCAGGCGCGCAAGCTGGCCCTTCGGCAGGTAATCGCGCGCGCCGGCCTTCATTACCTCGACCGCGCGCTCCTCGCCAATCTCACCAGACACCAGCAAAAACGGCACGTCAGTCGCGTTCTGCTGAACGACTCTCAGGGCGTCTAATCCGTTGAAACACGGCAGGATGTAGTCGGCGATCACGATGTCCCAGCGTTCCCCCGTAAGCGCAGCGCGTACAGCATCGAGCGTCCACGCGCGCCCTGAGACCACCTCGTATTCTCCCTTCTGCAATTCGTCCAGCAGGAGAAGCGCATCAGCCTCGGAGTCCTCGATCAGCAGGACTCGCAGTGACTCGCGCATGTTCATGCCCTCCCGGACTCACCCTGCACCCGCCGGCGATCATGACAGGCGCGGCCGCGGTCGCTCGACGAGCGAGCTGCGGCGGGCGACAGCTCCTCATCCGCTGCTTGCGTCTCAAAGCAGCAGTTAATCCGATATTCCGCCTCGCCCTGTCGCTCTATGCCGGTGACGCGACATTGCCATCGGTGCCAGCCGAGCGCGATATGGTGTAACTCTACGACGAGTTCGGTTCCAACTTCCCAGGGGCGCGCCGCCAGAAAGGAGACCTCGGCCAAACCAAGGTCCACGATTTCGGCTCGAGTTCGCCCACCCTCGAAACCGCGAACATAGGTCAACGCCCGGCAGCCGCGCAGCGGAAACTGGACCTCGGCCCGAGCCGGGTCCGGTCGGTCCCCGAGCAGAGTGACGATCTGTGCCAGCACCAGGGGCGATGGCGACGTCCGAATCTGCTGTGGCATCGCTTCTTCCATCCGCCTTGCTCCCACGTTAGCCTGCTCCTGTCAGTTCCAGCAGGGAGGGCGAACGCCCGGTCCGCATGAGCCCTGGACCGGGCACCGGAGAACAGGGCAGTGCCGCACGCCGCGCCCGCCTGCACTATGACAATCGGTTACGCAGGCGGCCGGGGCTATTCGTTGGGTTACGTAGGGTAGACGGGTCGATAACTGCCAGAGAGGAGCAGAGACTCAGCGCTCACGCCTCTGAAACACCCTCGCGGATCGCGAAGCGGGCCAACTCGACGCGGTCGTGAATATCCAGCTTGCGCATCAGGTTCTCGCTGTGCTTCTCGGCGGTGCGCCGCCCCACTCCCATGAGAATGGCGATTTCTTTCATGGGTAGTCCCCGGCTGATATACCGTAGAGTCTCGATCTCACGCGTCGACAGTGATGACAGACGAGTGTGCCGCGCCGCCCCGAGCCTCGTGCGCTTGGAGTCGATCACGATGCGGGCACGTACCTCGTCGGAGAAACTCGCCTCCCCGCGGGCAACCGCACGCACGGCGGCAGCCACGCGATCGGGTGGTTCATCCTTGGTCAAATACCCGTATGCGCCGATCCGCAGCGCCTCCTCAATGTAATGATCATGGCTGTACGCGGTGAGAAACACGAAACGCGTTTCGGGCCGCTCGGCAATGATCTGCCGGGCGGCGTCGAAGCAAACGAGGCCCGGCATATCAATATCCATCACAATGATGTCCGGCCGGTGCCGGCGGGCAGCCTCGATTGCGTCGTCAGCGTTTGCCGCCGTTCCCACAACCGAGATCGATGGCTCGCGCTCCAGCCGCTCCTGCAGCATCTGTCGCACGAGTGCGTGGTCGTCAACCAGAAGGACCATGCTGTGCAGCACGGGGCTAGTCCTCGCGCGTGGCGACAACATCGAACATTTCGCCGACGCGGCGCGTGAGCTCCGCGATCTGGAACGGTTTCTGCAACAGGCTCACCCCCTCGATCTCATGCCCGCAGTGACTCACATCATAGAATCCGCTCATCATGATCACCGGGAATTCCGGGTGCGCTTCTCGTATCCTCGCCAAGCAAACTTTGCCCGACATCTTGGGCATATCAACATCCAGAATGGCGAGCCGAACGCGGTTACCCGGTGTTTCGATCACCTTCATCGCGCCTATTCCATCGGCGACCTGAATCACCTCGTAGCCCGCCGCTGTCAGGGCGCTGGCAATGACCGCGCGGACCTGCGCGTTGTCCTCTGCCACCAGGATCGTCGCGCCGCCTCCCCTGGCCACCGCCGGAGCGACGGCCGCGCTACTAGCCTGGGCCGCGGGACAGCAACGCGGGAACTCGATTGTCACACATGTACCCCGGCCTACTTCGGACTCAATCTGCATGTGACCGCGATGCGACTCAACAATCCCATGCACCACCGCCATCCCCAGGCCGGTCCCCCGTTCTCTCTCTTTGGTCGTGAAGAAGGGGTCGCAAACCCGGGCGGTCACCTCCGCCGGCATACCTGTGCCGCTGTCTTCAACGACGAGCCGCACTGTGCCCAGACCGCGCGCGGCGATTGTCGACCAGACATCCGCGGCATCATCGGGCCGTGAGCTGACCGTAATGCGCAACTGTCCGCCATCCTGCATGGCATCGCGCGCGTTGATGGCCAGATTCACTAGTACCTGATTGAGCTGGACCGTATCACCCTCTATCACCAGCTCATCCGACTCCGGTGCCTCGACGGTCATCTCGACCGCGGCCGGCAACATGCGGCTCAGCATCTTCGCCACGTTCCGCACCACCTGGGCCAGGTTCACCGGGCTCTTCTCCGCCGCGGCTTCGCGGCTGAACATCAGCAACGACTTCGTCACCGCCGAAGCCTGCTCGCCGCCCTTCACGATACCGTCGAGATCGGCGTGGACCTTGTGATTGCGGGGCAGCGCCAAGCGCGCGGCCTCGGCATAACCAAGGATGGCCATCAGCGCATTGTTGAAGTCATGGGCAACACCCGCCGCCAGCGTTCCCACGGCTTCGAGCTTCTGCGCCTGGCGAAGCTGTCCCTCCAGCTTCCGATGTTCCTCCTCGGCGCGCTTCCTCTCGGTGATGTCCAGATGTGTTCCGCAAGCGCGCAGAGGCTTGCCGGCCGCGTCGCGCTCGATCACCTTCCCTCTGTCCAATATCCACACCCAATGCCCCGACTTATGGCGCAACCGGTGCTCAGTTTCGTAAACCGGCGTCCCACCTTCCAGGTGCGCGTTAAGCACCTCCTTCACGTGCGGCACATCGTCTGTGTGGAGGAGCTTCTCCCACGAGCGAACATGCGGCTCGATCTCATCCACCGTGTACCCCAGCATCTCTGCCCAACGCTTGTCAAACGTGACCGCGCCGGTTTGCACGTTCCAGTCCCACGTGCCAAGGTCGGCCCCACGCAGCGCCAGCTTTAGACGTTCCTGGCTTTGCCGTAGTGCTTCCACCGCATTCTTGCGCTCGGTGATGTCGCGGATCGCCGACTGCGTGCCGGTGACGCGTCCATCGGGCTCCTTGAGTACGACAACGTCAACCTCGAGCCACAGATGGCTGCCATCCTGTCGCTGCCCTTCGTACTCGAAGCGCGCGGGCACACATTCGCCGCGCACGCGCCGATCGTGTCGATCGCGCAGCACCTGTCGGAACTTCGGCGCTACGTAGTCTTCGAGCCGGATGCACCCGATCTGCTCGTGTTTGATGCCAAACAGCTCCAGGAAACGGTCATTGGCAAAAACGACGCGCCCACTTGCATCGTCTACCATGAGCGCATCACTGACATGCTCGACGACACGCCGGAAGCGTGCCTCGCTCTGCTGCAGCGCATCCTCGGCCCGCTTGCGATCGGTGATATCCTGGAACGTCCCCACCAGCCTTACGGTCTTGCCGTCCACATTTTCGGGTTGACAAACCATGCGCGTCCACAGGTGATGTCCCTTGGCCGTGATGAAGCGGATCTCCATGTCGTAGGGCGCGCCTTCCTCCAACGCCCGCTGAATGGCCCTCGACAATCGCCCGCGATCCTCGGGGTGAAAGAAGTTTATCGCCTCCTGCAACGACGGCTGGTGACCGGGCGGAACCTCATGAATGCGATAGGTCTCTTCGGTCCACCTCACCTCCAGCGTTTCGGCGTTCAACTCCCAGCCTCCCACCCGGGCCATGCGCCCCGTGGCATCCAGAAGCCTCTTGCTCTCGTGCAGCGCCGCCTCCGCCTGCTTGCGCTGCGTGATATCCTGTATCGCGCCCACGACGCGGCCGGTGCGGCCTTGCGCGTCACGTACAGCGAAGCCACGGTCGATCACGTGGGCGTACTTGCCGTCGGCTCGCCGCAGGCGGTACTCGCTCGTCCAGTTTTGCTCAGCGCCTTCCGTGGCGGCCATCACGCGCTTCAAGACGCGTTCCCGGTCATCCGGATGCACCCGCTGGAGCCAGTAGTCAAACAATTCCTCGTCTGGCGCTTGTGGCCCGAAATGCTCGTAGAAGGCCTCGTTGCGCCACACGCGATTCGTGGCGCGCCTCCAATCCCATATGTAGTCCTGCGTCGCCTGGCCGACAAGCCGGAATCGCTCCTCGCTCTCGCGCAGCGCCAGCTCGACTTGCTTGCGCCGCGTAATATCTGAGACGACGGCGAAAGCCCCGACGAAACGACCCGCCGCGTCCTCCAACGGCGCGGTAGCCACCTCCGCGATGATCGCGGCCCCGTCCTTCCGCCGGAACTCGAATTCGTGGTGCTCGGTGATGCCTGACTGGCGCCTGTCAAAACAGGCCTGCGCCCGCCGGACCTGCTTCTCGTCCATGAAATCGAAGAGTGGACGGTCCAGCATCTCATCGACTGTATAGCCCAGCATTACGGCCATGCGCGGATTGACATACGTGGTCCGCGCCTTGGTATCGAGCGCCCAGATGCCTTCCTGAGCCAGTTCGACCAGTTGCCGATAGCGTTGTTCGCTCGCGCGGAGCGCCTCGCCGGCCTGCGCTTGCTCGGCGATCATACGGCGCTTGTCGAGCGCTGCTCTGATTGTCATCGGCAGGCGATGAATGTGCTTGGGTGTCTTGATCACGTAGTCCGCGGCGCCGCGCCGCATGGCCTCGACCGCGATTTCCTCGGATCCGGTGCCAGTGACGAGAATGACCGGCACTCCAGGCGCGTGCGTCTGCACGGCGTCCATCACGCTCAGGCCGTCGTATCCGAGAATGTTGTAGTCACTCAACACAACGTCGTACGCGCCGTCCGCGAGTCGCGCCTCGAACTCCTCGCGCGACGCCGCCTCAACCAGCGCAAAGCCCCCGTGCTCCTTCACCAGGGCATCACGCACCAGCGCGCGATCCAGCGGGTAGTCATCGACGTAGAGAACGCGAATAGGGTTGGACATCTCGGGCCGGTCCTTATGATGTTTGACACGTGGCTTGCTGTTCGACCGGTGGGCCGACGTTCAAACTCAGCCAGTAGTCCTCCACCCGCCGTACAACCTCGAGAAACCCCTCAAAGCCGATTGGCTTGACCAGGTAGCTGTTCGCCCCGCCGTCATAGCTCATGGCCCGGTCACCTTCCTCCTTCGATGAAGTCAGGATCACGACGGGCAGGCGCCGCAGCCCGGGGGCCGCCTTGATTTGGCGCAGCACCTCGAAGCCATCGATCCCGGGCATCTTCAGGTCCAACAGGATCAGGTCCGGCAACGGATGAGCCGCGCGATCGGCGTACTCACCGCGACCGAACAGGTAGTCGAGCGCCTGCTCACCATTGCGCGCCACGTGCACCGTGTTCCCGAGACGGGCTCCACGAAACGCGTCCATCGTCAGCTCTACGTCCATCCGGTTGTCTTCCACAAGCAATATCCGCGCTGGTGTCACCATCCCATCAACTCCTGCTCAGTGCGAGAGTAGGTTCAGCCGCCACGCTTTCGACCGGCAGCTCCACGTAGAACGTACTACCTTCACCCGGTTCAGATTCCACCCACGCGCGACCGCCCAGCAGGCCGGCGACTTTCTTCACGATCGCCAGGCCAACGCCGGTTCCGGGGTAATCGTCCTGGCTGTGCAACCGCTGAAAAACGTCGAAGACCTTCTCGTGATACTCCGGCGGTATGCCGATGCCGTTGTCGCTTACGCCAATGACAATGTTGTCGTCATCGCAACGGCAATGCATAGCGACCTCGGCGGGACGCGCACTGCTGCGGTACTTCAGCGCGTTTTCAAACAGGTTTGTCAGCATGGCCCCGAGCAGTGTCGGATCGCTGTTCAGTACCGGCAGGTCGTCCGGGATCGCGACACTTGCCTTGGCCTCGGTTACGCGCTCGGCTAGGTTGTCCAGTACTCGCGCCAGAACCTCGCCCAGCGGCACAGGCTGACGACGCAGGGCTCCGCGCCCCAAACGAGAGTAGCTGAGCAGATCTTCGATCAGAACGCCCATGTGCTCACCGGCCTGTACGATGTTGTCGAAGTAATGCCGCCCTTCCTCGTTCAGGTCGCGACGGTGACGTTTGGCGATGATCTGCGCGAAGCCGCTGATCGAACGCAAGGGGGCGCGTAGATCATGTGAAACCGAGTACGCGAACGCCTCCAACTCGCGGTTTGCCGCCTGCAATCGAACAGCTTGCCGCTCGACCTCCTCATCTGCCTGCTTGCGCTCTGTGATATCTATGGCCAGCTCAAAACGCACCATCCGCCCGTTCGGCCAGCGTATGGCCTTGTCGATGCAGCGGTACCAGCGCCGGTTCTTTTCGTTTTGGAACTCCCAGATGTGCGACGGTCGGCCATTGTCGCCGAAAAGACGATCATTCGTGCAGAAGGGGCAAGGTGTGTCCCGCTCTTGCAGTACACAGTGACACTTCTCTCCCACACGGTCACCCCAATGCTCTTTGGCAGGTTTGTTCAGGTACAATAGTTCATGTGTCGTCGGATCAGCGACGTAAACGACCTCATCGATACCGTCGAACATCGAGATGAGTTGCTCGCGCTCGGCGACCAGCGCCAACTCCGTGCGCCTGCGTTCAGTCACGTCGCGGTGGACAGCTCCCACGGCGAAAACGCCACCGTCGGTTCGGCGGATAGGCGAAAGGACCGACTCGCTGTATACCAATCGGTCGCCAACCAGCGCTTCGTCCTCGACCCGCATTCCCTCGCCTGTTTCGAAAACCGTGTCGATACGCTGAACCCACAAACGCACGAAGTCCGCGTTCTGCCACAGCCCGTCGCGGATGTTCTTGCCAACAACGCGATCCCGGGTGGTTCCGACATGGTCAATGGCCGCCTGGTTGGCATACAGACAGTTGTGGTCGCGGTCCCAAACCAGAACACAATCCGTGGTGCTCTCGAACACGGCGCGAAACCGCTCTTCGCTCGCCTGTAGCGCCTCGGTGGTCGCCTTGTGTTCGGCAACCGCCTGCTCCAGGTCGCATGTGCGTCGCCGCACAACCTCTTCGAGCCCCACGAGGGCTTCTTCCATAGTGCTTGCCACCGTGTCGAGCGCAGTGCCGAGCTGGCCGATTTCGTCTGAGCGGTCCATTCGGCAACGCACCCACCGCTCGCCCGCCGTCAACCTGTTGGCCGCTTTGGTCACGATCGCCAGCGGCGCGACCAGGGCGCGAGCGACTATCGCCGTCAGAATCCCGATCGCGGTGCAAACGCCTAGCCCGATGAGCGCCATCGTCGCCAGGTCTTCGTTGAGCAGGGAGGTGACGTCGGACGGATGAACGTCCCCCATCAGGCTCCTCTCCAGAAGCCGCGCCTTGCTTACATGCGCGACGTAGCCGAAGACCAGGGCCGTGAGGACGGACACCCCAATACCGAGGGCTGCGATTTTGCCGCGGAGTGTCGGCAGGCCGATCTTCATCGACCCGACCCCTGCCGGGCGCGCTGGTTCATCCAACCGGCCTCCCGGCAACGCCGGCCCAACGTGGATTCGATGCCGGTCGTCGGCCCGGCTCACGATCCGGCCTCCCGCGTATCGAGAGACGAACAATTGCTGGTGGGACCGGCATCACCGCTCGGCCGCTCGCGAAGCCAGCGTTCCAGCTCGTCCGCCGGGAAACGCCAGGTGCGCCCGATCTTCCGCCCGGGAAGCTTCCCCTCACTCGCGAGACGATAGACCGTATCGCGACACATCCGGAGCATCCCCGTAACCTCTTCAACCGTCAGCAGCTTCATTCCTTCCAAAGCACATCCTCCAACCGACTCGACTCACTCGCCAAGTCACGGCATCTTGTCGTAAGGCTCCGTATAAACTGGCTATCGGGCATATCGGACGCGAAAATTGAGCCGCCCCCGCATGCCCCCTGCCCGCCATCCGACCGCAACTTGCGTATTTCGAATACCCCCGCCGGATCGGCTGGCACGGCCCCCGCAAAGAAATCCGCCCAGACCCCTTGAACTCGCTGCCAATATGCATATACTTGCAATTTCTATGGTTTATTCAGAAATGGTGCCCAATGAAAGAGCGACGAACGCGGCAGGCGGCCCTTCTGAAGTTGGTAAGGCGGCGGCGACTGGCCAACCAGGAAGAAATGGCAACACTTCTGCGAAACCAGGGTTTTCAGGTCACCCAGGCCAGTATCAGCCGCGACGTGCGTGAGTTGGGGCTGGTACGCGTGGATGGTTGCTATATCCCTGCCTCACGCGTCACCACCCTGGGCGACGCGAATGGTCTCGGTTTACATAGTAGTGAATTAATCGTTTCGATTGAGCCGATAGGAGCCAATCTGGTCGTCATCAAAACCCCGCCCGGTGGGGCCGCGACGGTGGCTGTCGAGCTCGACGGCAAAAACGTGCCCGAGATCGCCGGCACCGTGGCGGGTGATGACACGGTCTTTGTCGCGGTCCGCAGCCGGGCGGCCCAGGGACGTGTCCTGGCCCTGTTCAAAGGCGCGCCATCGGGCCACACGAACGCAGGCCCCGACGGACAAGTGCCACACACGGAGACATAACGGTGACTCGCACAGCGGTTCTGGCTTTTTCAGGTGGCCTCGACACAACCTACTGCGCGGTCTGGCTCGCCGAGCAGGGTTACGACGTACACACCGTGATGGTCCAGACCGACAACGCCGCTGACGAAGTCGCGGCGGTCGAAGCCCGGGCCCATTCGCTGAACGTCGCGCGGCATGTCACGATCGACGCGCGCCACGAGCTCTTCAACGACTATCTCAAGCACCTGATCTTCGCCAACGCCCTCCGCGGCGACGTGTATCCGCTGTGCGTCTCCGCCGAACGGATGGTGCAGGCCAAACGCTGCGCGTTGTACGCCACCGAGATCGACGCCCAGGCGTTGGCCCACGGTTCGACCGGCGCCGGCAACGACCAAATCCGGTTTGACGTGGCGTTTCGCGTGTTTGCGCCAGACGTGGAGATCCTCACGCCGGTGCGCAGTCAGGCGCTGTCCCGCGAGCAGGAGACGGCGTGCCTCGCCGAGCACGGAATTACCATTGAGGCCCGAACCACGAAGTACTCGATCAATCGGGGGCTGTGGGGCGTGACCATCGGCGGCGCCGAAACCCACCGCAGCGACGGCGTGCTGCCCGAGGAAGCCTATGTACTGACGCGCTCGCCAGCGCAGGCACCGCGCGATGCGCGGGAGCTGACGATCAGCTTCGAGCGTGGCGTGCCCGTAGCGCTGGATCATGAGGCGCTGGATCCGATCCGGCTGATCGGTCTCCTGGACAACTGCGCCGGCGAATACGGCGTCGGTCGCGGCGTCCACGTCGGCGACACAATCCTGGGAATCAAGGGACGCGTGGCCTTCGAGGCGCCGGCGGCCACCTTGCTGATCGCCGCCCATCGCGAGCTGGAGAAGCTCGTGCTGTCGCGCCAGCAGCTTACCTGGAAGCGCACCTTGGGAGAGTTGTATGCGGCGGCCTTGCACGAGGCCCGCTTCTTCGATCCGCTGATGCGCGACATCGAAGCCTTCCTCGAATCCTCGCAGCAGCCCGTGTGCGGCGACGTGCAGGTGCGGCTGACCGCCGGGCAGGCCACGGTTCTGGGAAGCACCAGCCCTTACTCGCTGCTTGATCCGGAGATCGGCCTCTACGGCGAAGGCAGCGCGCTGTGGACCGGAGCGGAAGCGGCCGCCTTCGCGAAGATCTATGGCTTGCAGGATTGGCTGCTGGCCCGGGCCCGGATGCGTGGGAGTCGGTGTGATGCGGGTCTGGATTGACAAGATTGCCTCCGTCACCGGCAACGTGCCGTTGCGACGCGACGCCCGCCTGATCGAGACCGTCGTCGCGCGCGAAGGTTACATCGTCGCCGGCCGCGTGCTGGGCGAGAAAACCGCGTACAACCAGCTCGAAGACCTCCACGGCCGGCTTGTGACGCTGCACGACGGCGACATCATCGCCGGCGTGCTCGGAGCGCGCAGCGCACTGCACGGCTATACCGGCGTCGTACCGGCGCAGGTCCGCGTCGGCGATCGGCTACAAATGCTGAACCTCGGCGGCGTGATCGGACACTGCACGTCGATCAACCCCGACGTCGGACCACCATTCGACGTCGAGATCCTCGGCAGCGTGCTTGTCTTTCCCCAGTTTGAGAAGCGCGAAGGTGTGCCGGCTCATATCGGCATGAACGCCATCCCTGTCGCGGACACCGCCCCGCCACCGGTGCCGGTCATCTACGTGGCGGGAACCTGCATGAACAGCGGCAAAACAACCGCCGCGGCCCAGTTGATCCGCGAGCTGGCCCGACGTGGCAACGCGGTCGCCGGCTGTAAGCTGACGGGCGTGGCATTGCGCCGTGATACGCTCAAGATGATGGACTACGGCGCGCGCTGGGCGGTCTCGTTCGGCGACGCCGGCGCGGCCTCGACGAGCAGCCACAACGCCGTCAGCGTGACACGCGCTCTCTTCACACACGTCACGCAACTGGGCGCCGACGTCATCGTGGCGGAGCTCGGCGACGGCGTGCACGGCGAGTATGGTGTGGCGGAAATACTCGCCGACGCCGACCTGATGCACCTCGGAGCGGCCGTCGTCATGTGCGCCAACGATCCGGTCGGCGCCTGGGGCGCCAAGAGAATCCTGCACGAGCAGTTTGGTCTCGACATCGACGTCATCAGCGGACCCGCCACCGACAATGCGGTCGGAGTGCGCTACATCGAACAGCGGTTGAAACTGAAGGCGATCAATGCGCGCACCAGCGGCCGTAATCTGGGCGAGTTCATCGCGTGCCGGCTAGACGCGCAGCGTGCAACGGTGGTGGCGTCATGAGCATGCCCGTAAACGTCGCGATTCTGGGAGGCAGCGGGTTTGGGGCCGGTGAGCTGCTGCGCCTGCTGGTTCAGCATCCCGCCGCGCGCGTCGTCGCCGTCACGACCACTTCCCACGCCGGTGCGGCCATCGGCGATGTACACCCGCATCTGCGCGGCTTTTACGACTTGCGCATGTCGCCCGAGATTGACCTGCCCGCGCTGCTCGACGCCGAAACGGCCGTGGTATTCTCAGCGTTGCCGCACGGTGCGAGTGCGGCGGCGATCGAGGCACTGCTGCAATCGGCGGACGGCGCGAGCGGCACTGACAGGCTGCGCATCGTCGATCTCTCCGGCGACCTGCGTCTAACTCACCAGCCAACTCACGAACAGCACTATCCGCATACGCCGTGGCTGCCCGAGCGTCGATCGCAGTTCGTCTACGGCCTGCCGGAGTTGTTCCACCAAGACATTCAAGGCGCCCGCTTCATCGCCAATCCGGGTTGCCTGGCGACCGGCGCCATCCTCGCCACCGCCCCGTTGATCGACGAGAGCGCCGCCGGCAAGCTGGTCATCGACGCGAAAACCGGCTCGTCCGGCTCGGGGCGTCAGCTCAAGGAAACGACGCACCACGCGACGCGGCGATCGAATTTCCGCGCCTACAAACCGCTGGCCCATCAACATGAGCCGGAGGTTTTGCAGGCGCTCGGCGACCCGACCGGCCGACGTCTGCAAACCAGCTTCGTCGCGCAGAGCATCGACGCCACGCGCGGCATCTACATAACCGCCCATTTCGAGCTGCGCGAGCCATCCGACACCAGGCAGATGAAGCAGCGCTGTGAAGCGTTCTACGCAGGTCGGCCGTTTGTTCGCATCCTCGACGAGCCACCCGAACTGCAAAACGTCGCCGGCTCGAACTTCTGTGATCTCTGCGTGGCGGTTAGTGACCGGCAGGTCGTCGCGATGGCAGCGCTCGACAACCTCGGAAAAGGAATGTCCGGTACCGCCATCCAGAACATGAACCTGATGTGCGACCTGCCGGAGACCGCCGGTCTCTGGAGTCCGGCGGCACGCCCCCTATAGCAGGTTTCCATGAATAGCGCGAAAACAAACACGCCGCACGCTCTGAACGCGCCGCTTTCCGTACTGGACGACCTGGCCGACACCCTGCGCCAACTGGAGGCAGCCTAGCCATGCAACACTACCTCAGTATGCTCGACTACGACCCGCAGCACCTCGCGCAACTCGTGCAAGCCGCCCGCTGTCTGAAGAGCGGCGACGCCACGGCGGCGGCGCTGCGCGAACGAATCCTCACAACGGTGTTCTTCAATCCGTCGCTGCGCACACGCACCTCTTTCGAGGCCGCCATGCTGCGTTACGGCGGACACGCCATCTGCCTGAACGTCGGTGGCGACACCTGGCAGCTAGAGTATCGCGACGGCGTGGTGATGGATGGCCCCGCCGCCGAGCACATCCGCGAAGCCGCGCCCGTGCTCAGCCGCTACGGCAACGCGCTGGCGGTGCGAACGTTTGCCGCCATGCGTAATGCCGCCGAAGACGCGCTCGACCAGGTAATCCGCGCGTTCGGCCGGTTCGCCACCGTACCGGTGATCAACATGGAATCCGCCGCCGAACACCCCTGCCAGGGTCTGGCCGATTGGATGACGATCGACGAAAAGCTCTCCGGCACCGCCGGCAAACGCTTTACGCTTGCCTGGGCCCCGCAGGCAAAGGGTCTGCCGATGGCGGTTCCGCACTCGGCCGTGCTGGCCGCCGCCGCCGCGGGAATGCAGGTCACGATTGCCCATCCGCCCGGCTACGAGCTGTCTGCCGGAATTCTCGACCGCGCTTCCACCTGGTGCCACGACGCCGGCACAAAACTGGAAGTAACGCACGACCAGCCCGCCGCCTGTCGCGCTGCGGACGTCGTCTACGTCAAGAGCTGGGGCAGCGCGGCCTTATACGGTGACGCGGCCGCGCAGAAGCAGAGTTTTGCCGAGCATGCGAACTGGACCGTTACGCCGGACCACCTGCACGCCGACGCCATCCTGATGCACTGCCTCCCCGTTCGGCGAAACGTCGTGATCGCCGACGCCGCGCTCGACGACCCCCGGAGCGTGGTCGTCGATCAGGCCGAAAACCGCATGTGGACGCAGGCCGCAATCCTGAACGAACTGCTCGGCCAACCGCCACAGGCAGAGTGCGATTAGCCGGCGGGAGCGAGAACCATGCACTTGCAGCACAATCTCAACGCCCTGCGTACCGCGGCGCCATACATCCGCGCGTACCGAAAACGCGTGTTCGTGGTCAAGCTCGGCGGGCAACTGTGCTCGCCCGGCCGCGTGCTGGACAATCTGGTCGATCAACTGGCCCTGCTGGCACAGTTGGGCATCCAGCTCGTCGTCGTGCACGGCGGCGGCGAACAGGTCAGCGCACTCAGCAAGCGGCTCGGCCTCGCGCCCAACCTCTTTGCCGGCCGCCGCATCACCGACACCGACACCCTCGAAGTCGTCAAGATGGGGCTGGCGGGAACGGTCAATACGGACGTGGTGGCGGCGTTTCGCCGCACGGGCGTCTCCGCGGTCGGTCTGAGCGGGATCGACGCCGGTCTGGTCGCCGCCTCGCGCCGGCCGCGTCAGGCGGTAAACGACCCCGGCAGCGGAGAGACCCGCGAGATCGACTTCGGACACGTGGGCGATGTGGAGCAGGTCGATGTCGCCCTGCTGCGCAACCTGTTGGCCGAGGAGTTCGTGCCGGTCGTGTGTTCGCTCGCCGCGGATGAGAACGGGCAGGTGCTGAACATCAACGCCGACACCGTCGCCGCGCGAATCGCGATCAAGCTGGGCGCCGCGAAGTACTTTCTGGTCAGCACCGTCGATGGCGTGCTGCTCGACGTCAACGACCCGCGCACGTTGCAGGAGCACCTCGATCTCGCGGAGCTGCGCGCGCTGATCGATGCCGGCCACGTCAGCGGCGGCATGCTACCCAAGCTCGCCGCGTGCGCCGACGCCCTGAACGGCGGCGTGCCGCGCGCCCACATTGTCAACGGCACAGCCCCCGACACGATCCTGAGCGAAGTCTTCACCAACGAAGGCTGCGGCACGCTGCTGGTCCGGCAGCGGACCGCCGAACAACCGCTGCTCGAAAACCAAACGGTGCAAGCGTGATCCCGCGCCTGGCGAGATTGGTCGCCGTGCCCAGCCTCTCGGGCCAGGAAGCCGCATTGGCCGACGCAGTGAGCGCCGAGCTGTGTGACGCCGGCCTGCGCGTGCAGCGCAGCGGCAACAACCTCTGGTGCGAAATCGGCGATCAGCCGCGGCCGCGGTTGCTCTTCAATTCGCATCTCGACACCGTTCCACCCGGCGAAGGCTGGACCGGCGATCCGTTCACGCTCCGCCACGAAGGTGAGCGTCTGATCGGCCTCGGTGCCAACGACGCCAAGGGCTGCGTTGTCACGTTGATCGAAGCCGCACTAACTCTGAAAGCGCGGCTCGACCGTGGCGAACGTCTCGGCGGTACGCTGGTGCTGGCCCTGACCGGGGAAGAAGAAAACAGCGGCGCCGGACTCGGCACGATCGTGGATCAACTCCAACCGCTCGACGCCGCACTCGTCGGCGAACCGACGCGCATGCAGCCGATGATCGCCCAACGCGGCTTGCTGATCCTGCGTGGGATCGCGCGCGGCCGCGCGGCCCACCCCGCGAATGTCGCGCCGACAAACGCCGACAACGCCATTCTCAACGCCGCCGCGCAGTTGCTGCGGCTGCGAGACTTCGATTGGGGACCGTCACACCCGCTGCTCGGCCCCTGCCAAGGCCACGTGACCATGATCAGCGGCGGCCGTGCTCGCAACGTCATCCCTGACCACTGCGAGTTCTTCCTCGATGTGCGCACCACGCCACGCGAATCACACGCGGACTTGTATCAACGCCTGCGCGCATACCTGCAATGCGAATTGCTGATCCACAGCGACAGACTCATACCGGTGGAGACCGACCCGGCCGCGCCGATTGTCGCCGCGGTTTGCAGCGCCCTGTCGGGTGTCACCCCCGCCGGTAGTCCCTCCATGAGCGACATGATCTACCTCGCGGGGATTCCGACGATCAAGATCGGCCCCGGCGACTCCTCGCGCTCACATACACCAGACGAACACGTGTGCTCCGACGAGCTGGCGCGGGGTGCGGCCGGCTATCAGCTCTGCGCGTTGGCATACTTCGAGCGTATGGCGCGCGGCGCCGGCCCGGCTGCCGTGGCCGCGCACACCAACGCGGGAGGCCGAGTGCAATGACCAAACCAGCGCCGGCACGGCTTTGGGAAAAGGGAACCGGCCTCGACGCGGCAACCCACCGGTTCACCGTCGGTGACGATCCACATTGGGATCTGCAACTCCTGCACTGGGATTGCCTGGGCTCCGCCGCACATGCCCGTACGCTAAATCGCGCCGGACTGCTCAGCGCCGAAGAGCTGCAATTGCTGCTGCGGTCCCTGGCCGAGTGCGACCGTGACGCTCTGGCCGGTACGTTCCCAATCCCCGCCGAGCTGGAAGATTGCCACACCGCCATCGAAGCACGGCTGATCGCGGAGTGCGGCAGCGCCGGCGAGAAGATTCACACCGGCCGTTCGCGCAACGACCAGGTCGCGACGGCGATGCGCTTGTTCATGCGAAACCACGCGCTGGCCTGGCTAAACCTGCTGGCCGACTTAGGCCGCATCGCGCTTCGGCGTGCCCGCCGCGACGGCGCACTCGCCATGCCGGGCTACACGCACATGGAACTGGCAATGCCGTCCAGCGTCGGGCAGTGGTTGCACGCCGTCATCGAAGCCGCCCTCGAGCAAATGTATGCCGGGCTCGATTTGCTCACCCGGCTCGACGCCTGCCCGCTCGGCACCGGCGCCGGCTTCGGCGTGCCGCTGCCGCTCGATCGAGACTATACCGCCGCGCTGCTCGGCTTCCGGCGCGTGCAGCGTAGTCCGGTCGACGTGCAAAACAGTCGCGGCCGCATGGAGAAGTACTTCCTGCGCGTCGCCGCCGACATCGGCGCGCTGTTGGAAAAACTGAGCTGCGATATGCTGCTATTCGCTAGTCCGGCGTACGGGTTCTTCGAGCTGCCCGCCGACATGACGACCGGCTCATCAATCATGCCGCAGAAGAAAAACCCGGACGTGCTGGAGCTGCTGCGGGCGCGCGGCGCGCGCCTTCGCGCGCGACTGACCGAGTTGGAATGGGTCAGCGGAAAACTCCCCTCCGGCTATCATCGCGACCTGCAATTGACCAAGGAACCCGCCATACGCACGGCGCATGAGCTAGTGGACATGCTGACCGCCGCCGGCCGCGTGCTCGCCGATTTCAAGCTCAACGCCGACCGCATGGCCGCGGCGCTGCGGCCGGAAATTTACGCCACGCACGCAGCCCTCGATCTCGTACGGCAGGGCATGCCCTTCCGGCAAGCGTATCGCCAGATCGGTGAGGCGATTGTCGCCGGCCGCTTCTCACCCGACCCGGCAACCGTCGAATCGGCCGACACCGGCCGGGTAGGCGAATCAACCTGGAACGCCGTCGCGGGCGAACTGAACGAATGCGCCGGCCGAGTGGCGGACCATCGATGGCGTCATGTGCAGGCAGAGGCCGCACTGCTGGAGACAGTGGACTGAGCACGACTGGCCGCACGCCGCGCCGATGGCCAAGTCTGACGCCGCCGCGACAACACGCGCCGGATACCTGCGGCCCAAGCCGCTCGCGCTGTGCCCCGTTGACTATCCTGGCACGTAACGCCCCAAGCCGATAATCTGCGTGTGTCGATTCGGCGCCACGCCGATAGGCTGTGTTCCGGGCGAGTACGCGATGGGCAGACGCACAGACAAGAATCGGCCAGCCGCTGTCACGTCATCTGCCACCGATGCCAGTCAGCCGCCGCAGGAACAGCTCGGTGCCGCGCGACGGTTCCGGCTGATCCTGGCGGCGATGTGCCTGCTTAGCCTGGCCTGCCGCCTCATCGTTCTCAGCGTGTACGTAAACACCAACCCGCTGGCACAGGTGCCGCTTAACGATGCCGCGGTCTACTGGGATTGGGCCGAACGCATCAGCACCGGCGGATTGATCCAGGACGCCCCCTTCTTCTCCGCCCCGCTATATCCCTACGTTCTGGGAGCCATCCGCGCCGTGGGCGGCGGACTCACCACCGTCTACGTGCTCCAGTTGCTGTCCGACCTGGCAACCGCCTGGCTGCTGGCCTCGGTGTGCCGTCGGCGTTTCAGCGCGCGCGTCGGGCTCGTGGCCGCCGCGATATTGCTGCTCATGCAGGAGCCGGCCTCGTCCTCACTGCGCATCCTCGCCAGTTCACTGCATTTGCTGCTGGTAACCGTGACCTGGGCATCTTTCGTCCGGCTGCAAACCCGGGCCACCACGCTCAGCCACCTGCTGGCCGGCGGCGCCGTCGGATTGCTCTGCCTGGCCTACGCCCCCGCCCTGCTCCTGCTGGGACTTGTGCCGCTATGGCTGCTGCTGAGCCGGCGACGCGAGCCCCACACACTATGGAAAGCCGCACTGCCGACCGCAACAGCCCTGATAGTCATCGCGCCGGCCACGCTGCACAACCTCCATGCCAGCGGCGAACTATTCCCCGTGCAAGCCGTGGGCGGCATCACGCTGCGACTCGGCAATCACCCGGGTGCCGAAGGCGTCTATGCTCCGCTGCCGGAGATCAGCACGCGCCGCGACCTCATGCACGCCGACGCCGCTCGCGTTTACGAGCAGAAAACCGGCCGCCATGCCACCTGGAAGGCGGTTGACCGCTATTTCCGCGACCAGGCGGTGCAGTATTGGCGTGACAACCCGGCGACATTTCTGTGGCTGGTCAGCCGTAAACTCTACGGGTTTGTCTCCTCACGCCATTATGGCGATATCTACCAACCCACCATCGAGATGATGCTGGGCTTCAACCGCTGGCTACGCCTGATGCCGCTCACCACGCCCCTGGTCGTCGCGCCGGCCCTGGTCGGGATGCTGATTCTGCTGTGCCGGCCGCTGCGCTACGGCCCAGAATGGCTGCTGTTATTTGTGCCCGTGTTTGTGACGGCGTTCTTCTGGTATTCCCCCCGCTTTCGCACGCCCGCCATCCCGATCCTGGTGGTGGCGGCGGCGTGGGTGTTGATGCGCGCCTGGCAATGGCGTTCATATCCGCGAACGACGGTTGCCGTCGTGCTGGCCCTGCTCGTCGGGTTCACCCTCGGGAGCGTAAATCGCCTGTGTGGCTTCGATGTGCGCGTGCCGTCGGGCGTGCTTTTTGGCCAGACATACGCGTACCAGCAGTTGGGCGATCGCCAGTCCGCCATTAAAACCTGCCGGGCCGGTCTCGAGTATGAGCCCGGCGATACGCCCCACCGAATCGAGCTCGGTAACATGCTCAAGGCCGAGGGGCGCACGGCGGAGGCGCTTGTTGAGTACCAGCGCGCCATAGGCGCCGACCCCGACAATCGTGGCCTGATCGGACGAGTGGCCCAGATGCTCATACTTGCCCGCCAGTTCGACCAGGCCGCCGCCGTCCTGGAGCCCGCCGTCGCGCGGCACGCCGACGACTACAAACTGCTCGCCATGTTCGCCGAAACTCAACAGGCGCGTGGTAAACCCGCGCGCGCCGCCGAGTTGTTCGCCCGCGCTGTGGCACTGGCTCCCGACGATTTGGCGTTACGCGCCGCATATGCCCGCCTGTTGCTGCTCACGCAACAATTCGAGGCGGCGCGCGACCAGTATGACCACATTCTGCGCATCGCGCCGCGTGATGCCGATGCCCTTTATTATCTGGGCACGATCGCGTCTAAGCTCGGCGACTACGCGGCCGCGCGCGACTACTTTGTGCGTGCGCGCGTCGAGCGGCCGCGCGACGTGGCCACGCTTCACAACCTCGGCGTCATGCATTACAGACTCGCCGAGCTACCCGAAGCCGCCGAGGCACTGCGCGCCGCACTGGCCCTTGATGCAACGCGCACCGAGTCAGCAATGTTGCTCCAGCAGGTCGAGGCGCGACTCAACCAGCCGTAGATCCCCGCCGTTAATGCAATTCACCCGCATGATCCCGGCCGGCCATCGCCCCGAACCATCCAATCTTCGCGGCCGAGTGTTCTTGACGCCGAATCCCACACGGGCCATACTTCGCTGTCTAAACGCTGAACGGATGGGTCTCCGTGTCTCGAATCGCTACGAAACAACGTTTGTTTCCACCGGATCCGATCCTCGGCGCAGCAGCAAGGTAGATGTCCAATGGCAACGGGTACGGTCAAGTGGTTCAATGACACAAAAGGGTTTGGCTTCATCAGTTCTGACGACGGTGCGGACGTGTTTGTGCACCAGACCGCGATCATCGCCGATGGTCACCGGTCACTCAACGAAGGCCAGCGCGTGGAGTTCGAGGTAATCCAGGGAGACAAGGGCCCCAAGGCCCAGAATGTGAAGCCACTCGACTAGCACCAAACTGAGCCCCGCGCGGAGACTGGCGATCGCCCCGGATAGCGGCGGTGCTTGCCAGCAGTTGCTGCGCGGTACATGCTAAACGACGGGCCGTCAATGGAGGGATTGAGGGGACAAGTTGCTGTCTATGCACAGTTCGTTTGCGAGCGGTCGTGCGCGCTCCCGCTCGCAGCCTCGATTGTAAGCTCTGCTATTGCAAACCTTTACGCTTGATGCGCTTATCCGCAGCGCATCTCTGGCACGATCTATGCCCAGGTCATCAACCATGACATCCACGCCGTCCACGTGTGATAAACGTTTCACGTGAAACACATTTGTCAAACCCGGAATATCCCCGCCTCATAGCCAACAGAATTGACCGCACTCCCCCCGCGCGCCAGCTCAACATCCGCACTCGTCGTGTGCCGCAACTCCTCGTACCCCGAGTACCTCAGTTCCTCCATCGCCCCCAGCAGCGCCGCCACCGCCCCGGCACCGCATGCGCTCCTATGCGCCTCGGCGTCCGCAATAACACCCTCACCATCCCCCTGCTCAATCAGCCCGATCAAACGCCGGTCGTTCACATCCTTCGCCCACCGAATGCCCTCCCGACCATGCCCCGCCGGCTCATACTGAAACGCCGGACCATAGTGCGTCAAGTCCGTTGACGCCAGAAAAGCGACCCGCTTGCCGCAGTTGCGTACCACACGCCCCACCTCTCGCCCCACCTCCACCGCCTCCACACACGGTGCGACCATCACCGGTACAATCTTCATATCCCCACCGGCGTACTTCAGCAACGGAAGCTGAACCTCGATCGAATGCTCTCGCTCATGCGCCTGCCGATTCGCCCGCATGAGTTCCGATCCGACCAACGCCGCCGCAAGGGCCTCATCCACCTCGAGCGACCCCAATGGCGTCGCCCATGCACCCAGATCAAAAACGCTTGCGATATCACGGCACATCACGTGAACAGCCCCGAAGATCACCACCGTGTCCGGATTAGAGCCAACCACGCCCGCAATCCCCAGCGCGGCCGTCGCGCCGCTATACACCCACCCGGCGTGCGGCACGACCGCCCCGACAGCAGCCGGCACGCCGCTCGTACCCTCAAAACACTTGCCGAGCAACCCTCTACAGGAGTTCTCATCCTGCGGGTAGAATCGGCCCGCCTGCTGGGCCGGGCGCGGATTGGACATCGGTCTTACTCCAACTCCCTCTTTCCCCCAAGCCTCTGCGCGATGCGATCAAACTCCTCGAGGTCTTTGTAGTGTATCACAACGCGCCCGGAGTTCTTTCGGCGGCCGGAATGCAGCTTCACCGCCATGCCCAGCGACTTGCTCAGCGCCGCCTCAACCTCACTCTGGTGTCGCTCCGCACCGCTTGCACCGTCTTCCTTGGCGCGCACAGGCTGGCTTCCCGTGGCCAAACGTTCCACCTGGCGTACGGACAGGTTTCGCCGTACCGCCATGCGTGCCACAGCCAACTGACGCTGTGCGTCACTAATGCCGGCAATTGCACGCGCCTGCCCCATTCCCAGTTGGCCATCATTGACCATCGCGCGAATCTCATCGCCAAAATTAAGTAGGCGCAAGTAGTTAGCGATATTAGCCCGACTCTGGGCGGTCCGCGTCGCCAGCACCTCGGCGGTGACGCGCATCTCGTCGATATACGTGCGATAGGCCATGGCGCGCTCTATCGGATTCAGATCCTCCCGCTGGAGGTTTTCCACCAGGGCCAGTTCAAGCGCCTCGGCGTCCGAGCATTTGCGAACAGCCGCGGCTACGGAGGTCACACCAGCCAGGCGACACGCGCGCCAACGCCGTTCGCCGGCGATGAGCTCGTACCGCCCATTTCCCAACGGCCGGACGACCACCGGCTGCATGAGGCCGTGAGTTTTAATTGACTCGGCGAGACCTTCCAGCGCTTGATCGTCGAAGACGGTCCGCGGCTGTCTGGGGTTCACACGAATGGCATCAACGGGGACGTCCACCGTGTGTTCATCGCGATCGCTATCAGTCACGTCCGTTGGTGGGATGGCTGCGGTTGGTCGGCTGCCCACCAGGGTGCTCAGGCCGCGGCCGAGACGCTGCGTTGGTTTTGACATACTGTCCTCCATATGGTGTATGTGTGAAGTAGAGCGCCAGATGCCCCGAGTGTCAATACTACCGCCGCCATTGCCGAGCTGGCCGGCGTGCGATTTGTGTTTCACGTGAAACAGGTGGGGGGGATGTGCGTCCGGCGTCGCTACGGCTTGGACGGCTGCGACGTCTGCCTCATGTCGAGCAGCAATTGGCGTGCGGCCGCCCGGGCGTGCTCGGACGCAGCAGAGCGGACAACGTCTTCAAGACATGCGACAGCGTCGGCCCGGCGTTCGCGTAGCCACAGCAGTTTGCCGCGGACCACAAGCGTCCAGTCGCGCTGCCACGGCTCGAGCTTGCGCTGGCCGGCCAAGAGCCACGACACCTGCTTTTCCGCCAAATCCAGTTTTTCTAGCTTTACTAGACAGCGGGCCGCCAGCACGTGGTAGTCGATGTTCTCCGGCGCACGCGACAGCAGTTCGTCGACCACCGGCCAGGCCTCCGCCGCGCGCCCGTCGTTAAAAGCGTTCAGCGCGGCACGCCACAGGTCGGCTTCGTCAACCGCGCCGTCGTCTTCCACGCTGGGCAGCAGTCGCGGCGGCACGTCCATATGGGTCACCGGACGCTTGTCGCGCTGTTGCGACGCCGCCAGCGGGTCGAGCTCCACGAAGCGGATGTCGTCGAACCAACACGTGCCCGCCGGCCAGTACGCCCAGAGCTTGATGCGCACATACTCGATTTCATGCTGATGATCGCTGAAAACGTCGGACGGTACGATGTGGAAGTCCAGCGAGAAGGGCGTCCATTCCTCGGTCGGCGCGATGTCCTTGCGTGTCTGGTAAACCTGGTCGTCGAACGTTTCCAGCTTGCCCTCGACGCGCCGTGTAACGCGCGCATAGCCCTTCACAAAAACCTTCATGTTCGGGCCGTCGGAGCGCGTGTAGCCGGTGCAACGGTAGTACGTGTTGGCCTTGCAGGGAATCCGACCGCTAAGCAGATCAACGCCATAGCCGCCCATCAGTTTTTTGTCGCCGGTCATTTCGACGACGCGGCGGCGCAAGCGATCATCGCTGAGTGTGGTCTTGACGTTGTCCGGCCGTTGGCTGGTCCAGCCAACCGGCAGGCCGGTCTTGGCGTTGACCTGCTCGAATCTGCCATTGGCCGGCAGGTTGGCGCGTTCCCCGGGCCTGGTTGTCGGTTGGCTTGTGGCGTGCGGTGGTGTACCGGGCATTGCGAACGCGCAGCACAGCAGTGACCAAAGGCACAAGGCCTGGCCAACGGTGCGCTTACTCGGGCGGGGGAGCATCTTCCATTGCCTCGCGACATTCCCTGAGCTTTTCATCGACGCGCCCGAAGAACTCCGAGTAGGTAAACTCGTGCGCGATGCGCGTGAATTGCAGGGCGGCCTCTTCATAGCGCCCCAGCGCCATCAAGCAGTTGGCGCGCAGCCAAACCGCCTCCGGCACGTGAACCGCTTTCGGGGCAACGCTTTCGGCCAGCTCGAGGTAGCGCAGGGCCAGTTCGCCGGGAGCCTCGATGAACAGCACCTTGCCGCGCAGAAAAAACGTATAGCCCTCCAGCTTCTGCACGGGAAACTCGTCTTCCCAGCGGTCAAGCGCGCGGCGGGCCCACTCGTATTCCCCGCGGCGGATGAGATCGTCGACCACGTAGGCGTTGCCGCCGGTCTTGGACAGCAATTCCGGCAGCTCAATCGTACGCCGCTCGACGGGCGGGACGTCACGATAGCCGCGTTCCGCCTGCTCGTATTGACCTTCCAGCAACGCCACGTCGGCAACCCCGATCAGACACTCGCGCGCCATGATGCGTGGGCCTTTGCGCTGGTCATCCTCAACTGCCGCATATATCTCGTCGTAGACGCTCCTGGCCGCGGCCGGCTGACCGAGATGCCAGGCGAGCAGATGCGCACGGTCAAGGCGCGCCCGTCGTCGGGCGTTCGTCCGCTCGGTGCTCTCGCTGATCGTCCGCAAGAGCTGGTCGGCGCGTGCCGCATCGTAGATGCCCGGATCGAGGTATGCCTTGGCACCCGTAGCCGCAAGACTCGGTGCGTCGGCGTGATCCGGGAAACGACGAACAAACGCATCAGCGGCGCGGGCATGCTGCGGCCAGTCTTCCACCAGGTTCCAGAAGCGCGCGTATTGGTCCAGGTCGTCGCGGTTCATGTGTTCGACATCATAATCCGCCGCCGACTGCTGATACTCCTCCGGGCTGCCATAGCGGAAGTAGGCGGCGACCACATCGACCTGAAAGATACGCGGCGCGCAGGTGATGCTGTCTTCGCGCCCGCGACGATCGGTGACGGTGAGCGTGATGGTCGGCCGACCTGTGCGAAACAACGCGTGTTGCACGGACGGCCCATCGGCTTCGAGCCCATCGGCGAATGACCAGCGCACCGATTCGATCTCGCCGCGCTCCACATAACTGTGATCTTCGCATTGCAGCATGGTCGCCTGAAGCCCTTCAGAGTCGGGCGCCCAGAACGTGTGGAGCACCTGGACATCCGGGACGGCCATGAGGGGCGCCCGGCGGGGCTGGTACGCGCCGGCGCTCGCCTCGCGCACACTTAGCCACTGACGCCGGGGGATCGGCGCGAAGCGCTCGGCGCCGGGCGGTTTCCAGGCCACATACGCCATCTGCCCACCGGTGCCTTCCTCGTGGTAATACCGTATGTGTGCGATGCCCTGCTTGAGGCGCAGCGTGCCGTTCTTCTCGCCGTGCGCGCCTTCTTCGAAACGGTGGCTTCCCGGCCACTCGACGATCAGCCGATCATTGATGTAGAGCCAGCTTCCGTCATCGCTGACGGTACAGAAGCCGTATTCACCATCATCGGGGATTTGCAGGAAGCCGTCGTATTCGCTGAGATAGTTGTCGCTGGTGCCGAACGGATTGAAGCCGTCGGAGATTGCGCCGCGAAATGCGGCGCCTTCAGCTTCGCTGTGTCGCTTGAGCGCGTTGAATTCGCGCAGCGTGGCCGGGTGGGTCTCCTTGGCCTTGCGGTAGGTGCGTAGCAGAACACCCCGATGACGCTGCCACGGACCGGTCGTGGTCGGCCGGGGGTTCTCGGGCACGGGGCCGATGTCGGCAAGCTGCTCTTCGATGCGCGCGATCTGCTGACGATAACTGCGGGCGGTTGGCTCCTGGCCGGCGCTTTCGGCCTCGTCAAGTTTGCGCCGCAGTTCGTGCAGGCGGCGTTCCTGTGGGCGACGCAGGCCGATGATGCGCTGGCGTTCCTGTTCGACCTGTTCCCAGCGCTCACGTGCTTCATGCTGTGACTTGCGAGTCGGATAGTTGGTCTCTATAGGGCGCGCGCGGCTGTTGCCGTAGTAGAGCCAGACGCTCGATGCCTCGCCCGGCGGAACCTGAAAACAGATCAGCGTGGCAAGCTGTGGATCGTGGTGGAGGATTTCGAAGGGACGCAGGCGACCGGCGCTATCCACCAGACGCAGATCACAACCGTCTTCGGCCGTGCGACCGGCGGTGTTGATCGTCGCGTAGGCAACGTCACCGGCGCCCGCGGGGCAATCGAGACGCGCGCGATAGTCCCACTTGGCATCCCACCAATCGTCTGCGATGCCGGGAGCTGTGGCGAAGAGCAGTGCCAGCAGGGCGGCCGTGTGGCGGGCGACCGCGCCCCACGAGACGGTGTGCTTAGTTTGCCAACATCCACCGGCTGGAAGCCGGTGCCACATATGCCCTGGTAACCGGCACCGCAGGAGCCGGGACATGCCGGCGAGCGCGATTGTCTGCCGCCTGGTCATGGCAACTCACTCAGTTGTTGAAAATAACGGTAGACGGCCGGCTGATACTCCTCGGGGAGGGGTTCCTCCAGACCGTCGAGCACTTTGCGGCGCTGCTCGGCGGGCAGGTGGTACGCGCGTTCTATCGTCAGCGCGATTTCACGGGCGGCCAGCTCCCCGCTGCGACGCAGGCGTTGCATGACCATCTGCTGTTTGCGAAACATCTCGGCGTAGCGGCCTTCCACGCCCGCCTGTTCAGCCTCACGCATGAGTTCGAGGGCCCGTTCGAGGTCGGGGAGGTTGATGCGCAACATCTTGAGCTGGCCGGCAACGCGTTCGGCCTTCTGGCGGATGCGCTGCTGCCAGTCACGCATGAAGTTCATGTCCTTCAAGAGCGGCGGCGGACTCTCGCCCTGAAGACCCTCCTGCCCGGCGCCGCGCGCCTTGCCACCGCCGGTCGCGCCGCTGGTGGCCAACTGCTGTAGTTCCTTGACGACACCCTCCTCGTACGGGTCGTTGGTAATACGAGTCGGCGTGTTGCGCCCCTGGAGACCCTTGGCAATGTCCTCGACGAGCTGGCCCTGGCTGCGACCCGAACGGCCGTCGCCGGAGCGCCCGGACAGTTCGTTGTTGTCGGGGAGTTGGTTCCCGGTTTTCCCGACCGCGCTGAAATTACTGATCGGCCCGCCGGCTACTTCCCAGCCGGCACCTTCGGCCAGTGAATCGGCCCAGGCGCTGGTGACGTCTTCGGCGGCATCGTTGAGCTCGTCCTGCTCCTCGATCAAGTCGCCGATGAAATCCCAGAGCTGGTCGGGCAGGTCAACCATAGGTATCTCCGGGAAATCGAGAGGCTCTTCCATGACCCACTGAATGTAGTCGGGTGAGTTTGGAAGCCACATCTCCATTTCCTCGACGAGGGATTCGGCTAACTCGCGTCCGGACTGTTCACGCGGGACGGCCAGCTCGACGAGATCAGGCGTTAGGTTGAGACTCGCTTCCTCGATCTGTTCGACCATCTCCTTGTAATCGTTGGCGATCGTTTCGTCGGCAAAACCCTGTTCGGTGAGCTTGGTGATATCGCGAACGCTGTCCAGGAAAATCTCCGCCCAGCGGTCTTCGATGCCTTTGAGGCGTTCAATCGTCTCGATATCCCCGGATGTCAGGTCGTCGCCCTTGCGGGCCAACTCCTCGGTCTGCTCGATGACCTTGTCCTGCTCGGGCAGAAAGTCGCGCAGCCTGGTGAGCAGTTCGCGGATATCCTGAAGCGCCTGCTCGCGCTGCTCGGTCTGAAGTTGCTCCAGCACGCGCTGGGCCTGGGCGGCGCTGGCGAGTGACTGTTCGAGTTGCCCCACGAGGGACGCCAATCGGGCGATGATGTGATCCATCAACTCCAGCAGGGCGGGCTTGAGCTTGAAGCGCTGCTTGTAGTCGCCCGCGTAGTCCCCGAGTTTCTGAACCGCGTCGAGCATCGGCCCATCCGCCAACGCCACAAGCTCGGCGATCACGTGCTCGCGCGGGCGCAGATCCTGAGCGTGCTCGGCGACGAGCGCGGCGGTGAGATCGCGGATCTGTTCCTGTCGGCCGCGTACGGGCCCGGTTGGGCGATCCATGTCCACGGCGGCGCGGTTCTCGCGCTGCAGCGCGAGAATCCGGTGCAGGGCTTCGAGCAGACGCCTGGTCTGGGCCGCCAGCAATGCGGCGCTATCATCCGGCTCGGCGATGGTCACCGCCCAGGTGCGGCCGATCCCCAGGTTGGGGGCCGGCCGGCAGTTGTCATGCGCCACGACGCGATAGAGCAGCGTATCACCGACATTCAGTCCGAGCGTGCCGAGGTCGATCGCGGCTCTCTGTAGGAAGTGCCGCGCCCCGCTGGGTTCCACCGGCCACTCCTGATCAGTCGACCAGTCTCTGTCGGGGGCGCGCGTTTGCAGCTCGATGGTCGTCAGGCCGATGTCATCCTGAGCTTCGATGGTGAGTTCCAGCGACGCGTTGCCAGGGAGGATCAGGTCGCGCCCGGGCCGGGTAACGATGGCCAGCGGGACCTGATCGGGTGTCACGGTCAGCGCGTACTGGGGCGGGTTGATGTTCGCAAGACCGGCGGTATCCGCGACATGGATTGTGTACGCATCCGTGTTTGACACCGCCAACGACACCTGTCCCCGGTGCAGGTCGGCCGGTGCGATTGGAATCGCCACTCGGCGGCCGCTGGAGAACTCCACGTGTGCCGCGGACAGCGGGGCCGACGCCGTAATCTCGATGCCGACCTGTGATCCGGCGAGCACCGTCGCGTCGCCGATGTTGGGCGGCAACCGTCTGGTCTGGGCGCCGGCATAGGCTGGCCGCGTAACGGTGAGTTGCAGAGCCTCAACGCGCGGTCGGGGTTGCACGCTGGCATGATATGTGGGGCTGAGTGAGCGGCCGGCGCGTACGCGGTATGCGAACGATCGCCGCACCGCGCTGAATTCGTAGCTGAATTCGCTCTCGCCGCGCGGTCGCATGGTGAATTCCTGCCAGGTGAGATCGGCGACGCGGTATTCGAGCAGGACTCGTCGCGGGACCGTGCTGTAACGCGTTACCTCGATGGCAGCCTTGATGTTGAACGGCTGGCCTTCGATCAGGTCGGCGTCGCCGGGCGATACGATGGGGACGGTGGCCAGCAGGTGAGTGACCGGGGCAAACGGCGTGAAGAGCCGGGCGATGGCATTACCGACCCACAGCGGGCGAGCCGACGAGTAGGCAATCATCACCACCAGCAAAGCGACGGCGGCCTTCGCCAAACGACGCGACGCGCGCAGATCACCCGCCAGGCGCGCCGTGCGCAGATCGAGTGCGGCGGCGTTTTCGACGACGGCGGCTTGGGCCAGCGCATTACGCCGAGCCCGGCGCGATCCGAGAAACTCCACCGAGTTGATCAGACGGTTGTCATGATTGTCCGCTCGGCGTTCGTAAAGCAGCGCCAACCGGGTCGCCGAAGGTCGCCCGCTGGTCAACCGGTGAAGCAGCAGAATGGACCGGACGGTTAAGGTCAGCAGGAGGGCTGCCCAGGCAATCAGCAGCACAGCCGCCGGTAGCATGGCCAGATTGTCCAGAATAATCAGGGTCAGCAGCCAGGCGAGAATCGCGGCGGCAGTTGTCGTAGTGAACCAGCCGAGCTGTTCGCGCCGCCAATGGCGGAACACGGCGCCGAGCATGGTGGCGATTTTCTGTTCGGACGGGTTCATACCAGTTGACTCCAACGCCGGAGGACCCACTCGGTGCAGAGCAGCAGCAGGCACAAGCCGCCAAGCAGATGGTCGCCACGCCAGCCGGTGGTAGCGGTCTGCACGACGGCAACACGTTCCGCCGGCAGCCCGGTGATCCAGGCATCGAGTTGGTCAGGCGTGACGACGTGGCCGCCGGTGAGTTGCGCGACGCGGGCCAGCCACTGCGGATCGGGACGGGGGTTGCGTCGTTCCGGATCGGCGTGATCAACGAAGACCGTGATTGTACGCGTGTAGACGTCGCCTGTTTGAAGGGCATCCTCAGCCACCGCCGGCGGCTCGGCGATCACACTTATATCGAGGCGGCCGGCGGCACGGGCCGAGAGCGATCCGCGCTGGCGACCGTTACCCAGGTCGGTAAGCGGGATCTTCAGGTGGCGCCCGGACTCGGTGAACGCACGCGCGCTGAGGTTGTAGACCCCCGCGCTCATCGGCGGCACCTCTGAAGCCGTACCGCGCTCCTCGACCGGTTCGTCCGCGCCGGTTGCCATCTGGATGGCCAGTTCGATGGTTTGTCCCGGCTTGTAACGCGTGGCGTCGGTGGAGACGAGCAGGGGGTTGGTGGTGTCTTCATCACCCCCGACAAGTGCGCGGACCAGTTGGCCCCAGAAAGTTGTGTAGAAAGCGGCCTCGCCGGTAAAGCCGCCGACGATTGTGCGCCAGCGCCAGGTTGTGTCCACGCTGAAAACCAGCGTCTGCCCGGCACCGACGCGCTGGGTGACCATTACCGGGTAGCCTTGACTTCCGTCGGGGCCGGTCACGGTGGGGTTGATCGCGAGAACCTGTGCGCCGGGCTTGACCGCGGCAATCCGGGAACAGCCGTCGAGTGGCGGTAACGCGTGATAGAAGGCGGCGTCGCGAACGCGGTCGCGGGTCAGGCTGAAAATGGAGTGCTGGCGGCCGGCTTCCGTCAGCTTCAGGCTGAAAGGCCGCTCGATCTGAGGGTTGGGATCGGCGCTGAATTCGACCGGCAGAATGTGGCGCAGCGGCGAGCGGCCGAACCCGGCGGGACCGAAACTGCGATACCCGCCGGTGACGACCAGCGCCCCGCCGCCATCTGTGACCCAGGACGTCAACGCGTCGAGCTCGTCGGTTGAAAAGAAGTCGGCCTCGATGTCGCCAAGGATCACGACATCAACGTCGGCGAGCTGGTGCGCGGTGATGATGCCTTGCGAGCCACGGTCTGTGCCGGGAGGGACAGTCCGGACAGTCGAGACCACGTTCAGGTCGGGGTCGGCGTTGAGCGCCTGACGAACGAACTTGCCTTCCCAGCGGAGCACGCCATCAAGGTAGAAGACGGTCAGCGCCCGAGCGCGAACCGTGAGCGGAAAGACGTCGCGGTTGTTCGCCAGATCCACCTCGTCGGGCAGGCCGCCCAGTTCAACCGTGTAGCTGTATTGACCCGGTCGCCGTGGGACAAACTCCAGTTCGGCGCGCGCGGTGACGGCGCCCGGGCGCCAACGAACCGTCGTGCTCGCGACAGTGCGATCGCCCGTGAGTATGGTCAACGGGACGCCGGCATCGCCAACATCGCCTGTCGCCGTCAGATCGACGGTCGCGCGAACCGTGTTGCCGACAATCGTCCGCTGGCTGGCGCTGATCGCTTCGATGGCCAGGTCCGGCGGCCCGGTTGCACGAGCCGCGGGATCGACAAGCTCGATCGCATGAACGGGCACGCGCAGGTCGTCGAGCCGATTGGCGTCGGGTTGGTCGGTGATTTCAGCGCCATCGGAGAGCATCACTATGCCGGCCAGGGCGCGGCCGGTGAATGTGCGCTGGATGCGGGTCAGCGTATCGGAGAGCGGGCTGCGTTCGGCCGTCGGTGCTGCGGGGAGTGCGTCGGGTTCGAGCGCGCGGGCCTGGACGTCAAAGACAGCGACTTGATGAGTCTCGGCCAGATGGGGCGACAGTTTCTCGCGCAGAATCGTCGTAGCCCGGGTATAACGCGTGCTCTCATGGTCGCCTGAGGAATCTGGCGATGGCGTGGACATGGAAATGCTGTCATCGAGAACAACGGCAAGATGCGGCTTTTCGAAGGTGGCGGTTTCCTGAATGCACGCCGGGTGGGCCAGCGCCAGCGCAGCGCATGCGCCGGCCATGAGGCGCAGCGTCAGCAACCCGAAGCGCGCTTGCGGCGCGTGTTGTTGCGCCCTCAGTCCGGTCGTGTAGGCAAACACGACGACCGCGAAGCCGAGCGCGATGGCCAGGCTGCCGACGACGCCGATCTCCGGCCAGCGAAGCACCAGGTCCGCAAGCGTGTTACCGGTCGCTGTCATCACGCCGCCCTCCGCTTGACCGCGCGCGTCGGTGCGACGCGCTTGAGGGTGCGGCGATTGGCGATGAGCGGTTCGAGCAGCACAATGGCCAGCGCTACCCAGAGCAGCATATCCCATATGCCGCGTCCGGCGGCGGCACTGGCTGACAGCGGGGCGATGATCGAACGCTGCGGCGAACCCTCCCCACTCGGGGCCACATCGGTGACATTCCAATCGCCGGCGGCACCAGCATGAGCCGTGCGCTCAACCGGCGTCGAACTTGACTCGCATCGCGGCGCGTTTACCGCGCGCAACATCATCGCGCGCGGGTCGGAAGCCGGCGGTCGGTCGATCTCATAGATTCCGGGTCGGTCGACCATCGCGGCCGGTAGATAGACGCGCGGCCCCGACACCGAGGGCTGGCGTTCCACCGCAATACGCGCGGTTACGCGCACACCGTCGGGCTTTGTGACATAGATTGGTGTCTCGGTGGCGGAAGACCCATGGCCTATCGTCAGCTCACGGCCGACCTCAACCCCACGCTGCGATTCGACACCGCCGGCGAGGTAGCTGAGAGTGCGACTGACCAGCGGGATAAACGTGCCCTTGAGCGGTAGATCGGTCCAGGTGGGTTGCGGCGGGCAGGTGAACAGCACTACGCGGCCTTCGCCGTAGTTTCGCTGGAGGATAAGCGGCGCCTGATCGTTAAGTCGCGCCAGCACCCATGCGGCGCGCGGTTGGACGACGTGGGCACGGTAGATATTGACGGCGGCCAGTGCGCCGCGCAGCGCGCCTTCGAAGCGTTGCAGAATCGGGTGGTCCAGGTCGGCCTCGACCACGTTGAGCGGCAGCTCACCTTCCCGGCCGCCGACGAGCGCGCGAATCTGGCCGGGCATCAGCCCACCGAGCGGCCGCGTTTCGGCCCCCATGATGTTGTTGTAGAAATCGGTGTCGGCGCTGTTGCCGAGGAAGATGGCGAGTCCGCCGCCGGCCATCACGAAGCGTTCGAGGCGTTCGAGCTGGGGCAGCGGCAGGCTGGCGACATTGCTGAGGACGATGACGCGGCTGTTGTCGAGGGTTGTGCCGGGCAGGGCGTCGGGCCGAATGAGGTCGGTCTGGATGCTCTCGCCATCGGGGCTGACTGCGCGCGCCGCGGCGCGTAGATAAAACGCCCCCGAGCGATCGCGCGGACGGTCCGAATCACCGCTGATGATCAACACGGGCAGGCGATCGTTGACGCAGACGGTGGCGTGCAGCGTGTTGTCGGCGGCCAATGCGTCGCGGTGGAGGATGTCGAGTGTCAGGCGGTGCAGGCCGGGAGTGTCGAAGGTAACAGGCAGGTGTTCGATTCGCGGGCTCTGGGCGACGAGCTCGACCGTCCGGCGCAACTGCTCGACGCCGTCGACGCGCAAGGCCAGCTCGACGGAGCGCGTCTGCCGGTCGTGGTTGATCAGTCGCAACCGAAGCAGGTTGGGTTGTTCGACGATGGCACTGGCCTGGCTCAGCAGGAGTTGATCGGCGGACACGTTGGCGAACGCCGGCGGGCCCACGTCGATGTACGCGGTCGCCACCGGGTGCAAGGGTTGTGGCCAACCGCCGCGCCGCCAATCCGAATCCTGGAAATCACTGAGGACGACCATCAAACGCGTGCGCCGTTCGCTGTGCTCCAGCACGCGGGCCGCTGTTTGCAGGGCCGAGAAAGCGTCGCCGGCCGCGAAGGTCGGGCGCATTTGCTCCAATTCGTCGGTCAACATCAGCAGGTTGTCGGTCGGCGTGAGTCCGGCGCGCGACTCGTGACCCAGCGCCCGCCCGGTGAAAGTGATGATCGCGGCCCGATCGTGAGCGGCAAGTTCATCCAGCGTCTGAAGGGCGAGGTCGCGCGCGCGGTCAAATCGCGTTTGCTGGCGGCGCGTGGAAACGGAGCGGCGTTCTCTATCCACGAGCCCCTGCCGTCCGGTTGATGGAACACCAACGCCCGCCACCGCGTCCACGGCCTGCATGGAGAGACTGTCATCAAGCAGGATCACCAGGTCGCGTGTGCCTGGTTCGCCGCCGATGATGCCGGACCAGGTCAGCACGGGGCGCGCCAGCGCCAGGGCCAAAAACCCGCAGGCCGCCATGCGCAGCACGAGCAGCAGCAGTCGCTGAAGCTGTAGCCGGCGTTGCGAGCGAATTACGGAGGCGGTGAAGAAACGGTTGGTCGAGAAAACAATCACGCTGCGGTGCCGGCGCTGGTACAAATGCAGAATCAACGGCACGGCGGCCGTCAGAGCAAAAAGCAGAGCCAGGGGGGATAGCAGGGTCATTGGGCATCGGTGGTGCAAGCACGCGGCGCGAAGCACGGCTCATAGAGCCGTGGCGCACAGGTGAACCCGCGAGTCTGACAGGATCGAGCCACGATCATAGTCGGCCCCGTTTCAATCTCGAGTGCAGGTAGTCGGTAAGGACGCGTTCGGCGGGGTCGGTTGTCTGGCAACGGATCAGGTGTACGCCGTGGCGGCGAGCGCCGTTGTCGAGGTGATCAAAGAAGGTGTTGATCTCCTTTCTGACCAGGTCGTGGATGAGCTGTGGCTCGGCTTCGAATTCGGCGCCGGTCTCGAGATCGCGGATGATTGTCACACCAACGGCCGCCAGGCCCAGGTCAAAGGTGAGCTCGCGCGGATCGAGCGTCTGAAAGACTATTACCTCGTGACCGCGGTGGTGGAGCTGGCCGAGGGCACTGAGCACCTGGTCGGGGTCGTCGAGCAGGTCGCTGATCACGATGACCAGGCTGCGGCGCTTGAGACGAGTGGCAAACTGCCGCATGACGCCCGACAGATCGGTAAAGCCCCGGGCCCGGGCGCGCTCGAGCGTGTGGCAGATGGTCATCAGATGTCCGGGGGTGGCGCGCGGCGGCACGTGCGCGACGGTCTTGTAGCTGGTCAGCACCAGCCCGACCGAATCTCCCTGGCCAAGCAGCAGGTGCGTCAGGGCGGCGGCAAGCGTCTTCGCGTAATGCAGCTTCTCGTGAGGATCAGCCGGCACCACGCGCTCGGATGAGCCGGCATCGCGTTCAATATCACTGGCCGCCGATACGTCGATCGCCAAGTCGCCGGGACCAGCTCCGAGCTGGTCAGACTGACCGGCGAGCTGATCAGGCGATGCCGCGAGGTCCGGCGGTTCCCGACCACCACGGGGCGCGGCTGTGACGCTTGTGCCTGGGAGCTTGTGGGCACCGTAGGCCATGGACTTGGAGCAATCGACAAAGAGCACGGCGCGCAGATTGGTCTCCTGCTGGTACTGCTTGATGACGTAACGGTCACTGCGGGCAATGACGCGCCAGTCGAGGTGTTTGAGCTCATCGCCAGGTGAATACTCACGGTGCTGTGCGAACTCGATCGACAAGCCGTGCAGCGGCGAGCGGTGTAATCCGTGCAGCGCACCCTCGACAACTCGACGAGCCACGAGGGCGAGCCCGCGTACACGTTCGAGCGTCTGGGGGTCAAGCAACGGGTTGGCGTGTGAGCGCGGCATGGTTCCCAGCTCAGAGGTCAAGCCCGCGGATTCTCAGGAACGCTTTGCAGCAGCCGTTGCACGAGCTGGTCAGAGTCGACGCCCTCAGCCTCGGCGGCAAAATTCGTCAGCACGCGGTGACGCAGGACAATCGGGGCCACGCCGCGGATATGTTCGCATGAGACGTTCGTGGTGCCGTTGAGGATCGCGCGGGCCTTGGCGCCGAGCACCAGATACTGCACGGCGCGCGGGCCGGCGCCCCAGGCTACGAAGCGACGCACCGTGTCGGGCGCCTCGGGCAGATTCGGACGCGTCGCCCGAGCCAGGCGCACCGCGTAGCTGGCAACGTGGTCGGATACGGGCACGCGGCGGACCAGAGTCTGCAAGTAGACTACCTGCTCGGCGCTGACCAGCTTGTTCACCGAGGCGATCGTCTGCCCGGTGGTCGCACGGGCGATCGCCAGCTCTTCCTCTGCCGACGGATAATCGATGCGCAGCGCGAACATAAAGCGGTCAAGCTGGGCCTCGGGCAGGGGGTAGGTGCCCTCCTGCTCGATCGGGTTCTGCGTGGCGAGCACAAAGAACGGCGCGGGCAGTGGTCGCGTTGTGCCGGCGACAGATACGGCCCGCTCCTGCATCGCCTCGAGCAGGGCGGCCTGGGTTTTGGGTGGCGTGCGGTTGATTTCATCAGCCAGCACGATGTTGGCAAAGACCGGGCCGGGCATGAAGCGGAACGCGCGCTTGCCACTGCTGCGATCCTCTTCGAGTACCTCGGTGCCGGTGATGTCGGCGGGCATCAGATCGGGCGTGAACTGGATACGCGAGAACGCGAGATCCATGATGTCGGCGATGGTGTGGACCATCATGGTCTTCGCCAGGCCGGGCACGCCGATCAGCAGGGCGTGGCCCTGGGCGAACATGGCGGTCAGCAAGTCCTCGATAATGTGTTCCTGGCCGATGATGCGCTTGCCGATTTCCTGGCGCATGCGTTGCCGGGTGGCCACCAGGTTCTGGATAAGCTCCAACTCCTGGCGGGCGGCGGTGTCGATCGTGGTTTGGGATTGGGTCATGGTGCTCCGGGTGCTGTTGGCGGTCTGCGGCCGACGCAGGCGTCAGCCGTTGTGGGACCGGTTTCCAACCGGTCATGATGACGGGCCGCGCCACCGCTTCTTGTTCGTCGATCACTGCATGGCGTACACGACCAGATTCGTGCCCAGTTTAACCGCATCCGGCGCGGCGTAGGCCCGCGCATAGGCGCTGAATTGCCGGGCCCAGCCGTCGCTCAGGCCCAGCGGACTGTAGATAATCAATGGCCGACCACCAACGAACACACCTTCCAACTCCGGCTCGATCGGGTCCGGCTTGTGGTTTGCGCGCAGTTGCGTGATCGAATAGAAACTCGTGAAAACAGCGTGATCAGCGGGTAATCTGCGGAGCGGATGATCCGGCAACAGCGCGGCGCACATCTCCCGAAAGCCGCGGTCAAACTCAGCGCGGCCCGCCGCGCTGTCGGCGATCAACACGCCGCCGTTGGTCAGAAAGCGCCGCAGCAGGGCGATCTCCTCGCTGGACAGATTCGGCGCCCACGAACCGGTCATGTAGAGCAGTGGCTGGCTGAACAGGCTGGGGTCCTTGATCTCCATCGTCTGGCGCTTGAAGTTGACCGCGATTGACGTGTTCGACGCCAGCTCGGCCAGGAAGAACGGCACGGCTGACGGGTTCGGATTCCAATTCCCGTCGTGGATCAACTGCACCAGCGTAAGCTGCTGGCGCGGGCGCACGCTGGGACCGGCGATCTCACGCGTCTCCGCAAGAAAACGGGCATAACGCTGCTCGGCCGTAACATACGTGATCAGATTCAGCCCGAGTTGCGTGGAGTCGGCGGCGCTGACGCGCGCGACGCGTGGATTGTTCCACTCGTTCCAGCCGCAGGCGAGATCCTCCAGGCTGACGATTACCGCCGCACGCGTGCCGAGCGTGATGGCGCGCAGGCGGGGCGGACCGGTCCCGGCGGCACCGGTGTCCAGCGGGTTATCGGATGGCAGTGGATAGCGCACCTGCTCAATCGCGTAGTACGCGTGATACAGCGGATGGTCGGGCGGCAGGGGACGCAGCGGGTATTGCGGGAACATCTTGCCCAGCTCAGCCGCGGCGGACTCGAATGCCGACCGCTGCCCGCAGCAGTTGATGACCAGCGTGCCGCCGCCCAGCGCGTAGCTGCGCAAGGCGTCGCGCGCGTCATCGCTCAGGTCCAGAGGATAGTACGCGCAGAAGTACAACACCGGCGTGTGGTGATCGACACCGGCGGCGTGTTTGCGGACGATCTCGCCCAAGCCGAGCTGCTCCCAGCCGTACCAGACATTCAGACGACGTCGCGCATTCTTCAGAAGCTGGTCGACGGCGCCGGGCGAGCCTTTCCAACCGGCATGGCCGAATCCACCAACGTTGGCCACCAGCTTGGGCGGCGCCGGCGGGCGCTTCTTCTCGGTACGCCGTTGCGGCACAACCGGCAGTGGCAGCGGAGGGAAACCCTCGGCGGCCTTGGTGCGATGGGCCTCCTCGCGGGGCGGCGTGCCCCAGATGTTGAGACGCTCCTGGCCCGCCACACCTGCCACCAGCAGGGCGAAAACCGCCAGCGTGATCAGTCGCCCGCGGCGACGGTGGCTGGAAAACATGGCCATTCCTTCCCGGTGCCTCCTCGATAGGCTCAACGTGGCGTCGACTGGCGTATTGCCCGCTGCGCGCCGGGCGCTGCTTCCATTATAAGTGTCGCCCGCCTGATTGTCGCGCATGTCCTGGATATGTATCGAGCGCGGCGGGCATGATTGTTGGAGGACCCCGGCAGGCTTGTCGCGCGCGTGCCTGCCCGCTACGGTGCGCACGCGGACGTTGCCTCCGCGCGAGCGAACATGAACAGCTTCCCTTCAATGCTCCTTGCGGCCGGCGAGTTAACCTGGATGGGTGGCGCGCTCAGCGGTCTGACGATTCTGGGCCTACTGGTGTTGTCGGGCCTGTTCTCGGGCAGCGAGGCCGTGCTGTTCTCCCGTTCCCCGACGCAAATCCATCATGACGCGACCAGTCCCAACCGCTTCCGCCGGCTCGCCGCCTCGTGCATGGCGAACCCCAAACACACGCTGATGGTGATTCTTGTCGCCAATACGGCCGTCAACATTCTGATGTTTTCGGTGTCATTCGTGCTCAACCACCATCTGGCGGCGCGCGTCGGCGATTGGATCGTCCCGGTTGTGGGTCTGCTCAGCATTCTGCTGGTTGTGGTCTTTGGCGAGGTCGTACCCAAGGTGCTGGGCGTAAGTCTCGCCGGCCGACTGGCACCCTATTCAGCAGTGTTGGTGAAAGTGGCCGGCTATCCCTGCGGCCCAATCGGACGTCTGATTGATCTCTTGCTGGTCGAACCGATCAACCGCGTTCTTTTCGCCGACAAGAGCGGGGCCCACGTGTCGCCGCACGGTATCCGCCCCGATGAGTTGAAGGCTCTCCTGGAGGTCAACCGGCACGGTGGACTGCTTGAGGCGGCCGAGGATGAGATGCTGCGGGAGATCATCAACCTCGGACAGATTCGCGTGCGTGAAGTCATGGTCCCGCGTGTCGAGATCGCCGCCCACGATGTAAACGCCCCCCTGGCCGGACTGCTCGATCTGATGCGGCGTACTCGGCTGAAGAAGATTCCCGTCTATGACGGGGCGATCGATCAGATCATCGGCCTGATATACGCGAAAGTGCTCTTCTTCGAGCGCGACAAGTCGCTGCGCGACCTGGTGACGCCGGTACGCTTCGTGCCGGAGCTGATCACGTGCGAGCAGGTACTGCACCACTTCCGCGACACGCATTCACAAATCGCCATTGCGGTCGACGAGTTCGGCGGCGTGGCCGGACTGGTAGCGTTGGAGGATGTGCTGGAGAACATTGTCGGCGAGATCTACGGGCCTCACGAGGAGAAGCAGCGTCCCGAGATCGAGCGCCGCAGTGAGCGCGAATATGACATCAGCGGGCGACTCAGCGTGCACTACTGGTCCGAGACCTTTCAACTGCCGGCACTGCCGGAGCGGGTCACGACCGTCGGCGGACTGGTCACCGCACGGCTGGGGCGGCCGGCACGGGTCGGTGATCGGGTGCAGATTGCGAACATCGAGCTGGAAGTCACGGAACTGGCGCAGCGGCGGATAGAGCGGCTGGACCTGCGCCTGCTCGCGGAGAACGGCGATGAAGAGGGGGGCACGCCTTGATGGTCTCGTTGCTGCTGTTGGCGGGGGCGCTGCTGGCGGTGTTGCTGAGCGGGTTCTTCTCCGGCACCGAAATGGGCGTGTATGCGCTGAACAACGTGCGCTTGCGCGTGGATAGCTCGCGCGGCAATCACGCGGCCCGGCGTCTGTTACCACTGACCGAACGCTTTGAATGGCTGGTTATCACCGCACTGGTCGGGACGAACATCGCCGACTACCTGGCGGCGGCGTTGATCACTGCCCTCTGGTTGCGCGCCGCGGTCAGTACCAGTACGGCGGAACTCTACACGACTGCGATCGTGACGCCGGCGATACTGGTCTTCGGCAACATTCTGCCGAAAGAACGATTCCGGCGCCGCGCGAATCGCATGATGTATGCCTGCTCGATTCCGCTCGCGGTGTGGATGCGCGTGGTGCGTCTGACGGGCTTGCTGGCGGCGCTCATGCGCCTGACGCGCGGATTGCTGCGTTTCATCGATCCCGTCCAGGCCGAGGCTGAGCGCGACCTGCTGCCGCGGGCACGCATGCGTAAGCTGTTGCTCGAGGGGGCGGAGCGCGGCGGTCTCTCCACGTTTCAGCGCGAGACCTTCGAACGCGTGATGAGCCTGGCGCGCACCCGGGTGGCGCGCGTGATGATCCCCCGCCCCCGGGTGGCAATGGTCTCCGCCGATCTGCCGCGCGCGGACTTCCTGCGCATCGCGCGCATGGCCCACTTCTCGCGCCTTCCCGTGTATCGCGGGAATCCACGCCATATCATCGGCGTGGTAAACGTTTTCGACGTGTTGACCGACGAGGCGGAGCGTCCGATCGCCGAACTCGCGCGCGACGCGGTTCGGCTGAACGCCGGCCATACGGTGCCGGCCGCGCTGCGCAAGCTGCAACGGGCCCACGAGGCAATGGCGATCGTCTGCAACCGCCGCGGCGACTGCCTGGGCGTGCTGACCATTAAGGATCTGGTCGAGGAGATTGTCGGCGACCTCGAGGCCTGGTGACACAGCGCGTAACGGCCCGCGCCCCGCCAGCCGCCGTATAGCGCGAACACCGTTTGACATCGACGGCCTGCGAGGCGCAGGCCGCTACAGTGCTATGTGAGCGAGGCGGTGGAACCCGAGAGAGAACCAAGGCGTTTTCGGAAACGATCCAGCGTGCCACCGCTCTTGAGCAGTGCAGTCTCGATGCCAACCTCACGGCTCACAGAGCCGTGGCACACAGCCACGTGACCGGTCTCTTCTGAAACCGCGCTAGCGTCCGACGATATTGGCGCCGCGGAAGTGGTCATTGATACCATCGACGATCGCCGCCGCGATCTTGGATTGATACGGTGCCTGGGCCAGCAGCCGGGCCTCGGTCGGGTTTGAGAGGAATCCGCACTCGATCAGGACCGCCGGCCGCGAGTGGCCGACGAGCACGCGATAGCCGGCGCGCTGAACACCGCGGCATTTGATCCCGGCGCGCTCAAAGGCGGCGGTGATGGCCTCGGCGGCGCTGATGCTCTGGCGCGAGGCGTTGCGCGCGATGTACACCGTTGTGCCGCTGGCACTGGCCCGCCGCGCCGCGTCAGCGTGGATCGAGACGAACAAATCGGCGTTGTGCCGCTCGGCTTGCTGTGCGCGCGCATTCAGCGTGATAAAGCGGTCGTCGCTGCGCGTGAGCGTCACATGCGCCCCGCGCGCCCTCAGTTCACCGGCGACCTGATTCGCGATCTTGAGGTTAACGGTCTTCTCCGGGATTGCGCCCACACCCGGCGCGCCGGGATCCTTGCCCCCGTGTCCCGGATCCACGACGATCGCCTTGGGCCCGATCTGGGGGGCGCGCCGAATCGGCACGGGTTTCGGGAGCGGCGTCAGGGGAACCTGTCTCGGCGAGGGCAGCGCGCGCGGCGGACGCGTGCTCAGGATCGGGTCGGGCAAGGGGCCCAGCGCCGGACGCTCCGCCGTCGTGCAACCGCTGGCGATGACCAGCAGTGCGATCGGAATGGCAGCCAGGCAGCGGTTCATGGCGTGCATGTTAGAGGCGATGGCGCTCGCGTCAAACCACGAATGCTTCTGGGCCGGGTGCTAACTCGGAATAAAGCGGGCAAAACAACCCGGTTCCTCCTCAACCTCGACGCACGTAAGAGACGCCCGTGGCGACTGATCGGTCGAAAGCTGTTCGGCAATGTGCCGGGCGACCAGCTCGGCCGAGGGATTACACCGTGCGAAGGCGGGCAACTCGCCGAGGTTGCGATCACGCAGCGTGGTCAGTAGCGCCGCCAGGCGAGCGCGGATCGTCGTAAAGTCCACCAGCCAGCCGGTGGTTTCAAGCTCGTCGCCCGCGAATGTCACCCGCACATTCCAATCATGCGTGTGCAGCGGTTCGAGCGTGCCGTCAGCCAGGCGTAGCTGGTGCGTGGCGGAGAAACTCCCCGTTACGATCGCTTCGAACATCGCCATGGATTCTCCCAGCGGGCGCGCGAACACCGTGCGGAGGATGATACGACCCGCGCCCGAATCCGCAATAGCGGACGTAAGTGCTTGTCCCATAAACAGCTTGGGCGCCGGGTTTTGCCTTCACCACGGATGATATTCGGTCGATAGTGAGGATATAGTCGGGGCCGAGCTGGACCCAAGCGCATTCCAGGTGACCTCGGTCCCCGATGCAAGACAACCCGGCCAGCGTGACGCACGGAGCGCCCATGCTCAAACCTTCTGCCAACTCCGCTGCGCCCGAACCACCGGGGAATCTAATACTGGCCCGACGATCCCTCCTGTGGTGCGTCGTCGGGCCGGTACTCTGCGCCGCCGGACTGTGCGTGGCTGCCGGCTGTTCGACACGTGACGACCCGGCATTCAACCCATTCGCCCCGGCCACCGGTGGGCGAACCGCGCTGGAAACGCTCGACGACGTGGTGAATCAGGCCCAACAAGCCGTAGACAACTTCGATCGACGGCTAGAGAATGCCGCGTACTAAGAGCGCGGCTTTTCACCAACACGTACGCAATGTCTGGGCTTTTCATGCTGGTTTGTTTCACGACTGATCTTCACGGCAGTGCCCCCCTTTACGAGCAACTAACCGAGCTGCTGACCAGGGAGCGTCCCGAGATACTGATACTGGGCGGAGATCTGTTTGCCGACGGGCAGGTCGATGATCCGGTCAGGTCTCAGGCCGCCTATATCAATGAGACGTTCATTCCGCGCGTGACACGGTGGCGCCAGGAACTGCGTAACCTCGAAGTTGCGGTCTTGCTGGGCAATCACGATTGGACGGCAACGGCGCGCCTCGTTGAGCAGCACGCTGCCGCCGGCCACGTCGTGACCCTGTCGCTCGAGACGGCGTGGCGCGTAGGTGGCACGAGCATAACCGGCTATCACCACACGCCGTGGACGCCGCATTATGTAAAGGACTTCGAGCGTCTGGACCTCCCGGGCGATCCGATACCCCCCGACGGTGATGGTCTGGTATGCGATGACGCGGCTGTGGTTCGACAGGTGAGCGGTGAGACCCACTTTGGCGGGCACGCGTCCATTGAGGAGGAGTTGGCTTCCGCACCGCAGATCCCGCCGCCGTGGATCTTCGTGTGCCACGCGCCGCCGTACGACAGCAAGCTGGACCGTCTGCCGCAGGTCGAGGCCCCCATCGGCTCTCGCGCGATTCGGCGATTTATCGAGCAACGGCAGCCTTTGCTGGCGCTGCACGGCCATGTACACGAGTCGGTCGAGGTGACCGGGAGTTACCGCGATCTGGTCGGTCGGTCGTTGTGCGTGAACCCCGGCCAGGGGCACGAGCGGCTGCACGCGGTTCTGTTCGAACTCGAGAATCCGGCCGCCACCTTGCGCCACACGGTGTACAGGTGACCTGCCGGGCCGATCCAGCCAGCAACATCATCCTGATCGGGTATCGCGCGTGCGGTAAGACCAGTGTCGGCCAATTGCTGGCGGATCGTCTGGGTTGGCGTTTTGTGGACACGGATGACGAGGTCGAGCGCGAGGCGGGGCGCAGCATCTGTGACATATTCGCCGGCGACGGCGAGCCGGCCTTTCGTGAGCGCGAGACGCGGGTCATCGCGCGCCTGACGGCCGGGGCACGGCAGGTTGTGAGCGTTGGCGGTGGGGCAGTGCTGTCGGCGGATAATCGCCGGCGCCTTCAGGCGGCCGGCCGCTGCATCTGGCTGACGGCGCCTGCCGAGGTGCTGTATGAACGCATACAGTCCGACCCGCGCAGCGTTACACAACGTCCAGCATTGTCCGATCTGGGGGGCCTGGCTGAGGTTGCCAGCATTCTCAATTCCCGGGTTCCGTTGTATAAGAGCATCTCAAGTCATACGGTCGACACGCATGGCAAGTCGGTGGAGGCGGTTGTCGAAGCGGTGCTGACGGCGGTCGGCGAGACCGCGCCACCCGCGGAACCGGAGTGATGACACCTGGCGCGATGCTCATCATAGGCGTTTTCGTCTGGCTGCTCGGCCTGTGCGTGGGCAGCTTTCTGAACGTCGTCATCTACCGCATGCCGCGGGGTCTGTCGATACACAAACCCGCGCGTTCGTTTTGTCCGGCATGTTCGGCGACGATCTCGTGGTATGACAACCTCCCGGTTTTCAGTTGGGTGCTGCTGCGTGGGCGTTGCCGTGCTTGCGGGTCGGCGATATCGCTGCAATACCCGCTGGTGGAAGCGCTCACGGGGCTGCTTTACTGCCTGGTATTTCACCTGCTGTTCGGTGCCGACAGCCGAGCCGGGCTGGGAGTGCTGAGCTGGCCGGCCGACAGTCCGCTGTTGCTGGCGTGGCTGGCGCTGATCGCGACGATGATCGCCTGCTCGGCGACTGACCTGGTTTCATACATGATCGATACGCGTGTGACGAATGCGGCGGTCTGGGCGGGTCTGCTGATCCATGCTGTATGGCCGCACCAGATGCTGCCGCCATCCACGCCTGCCCAGCCGTTGGGGCTTGCCGCGGTCGCGGCCCTGGTTGTTAGCGCTGTGATGCTCTGGTTGACGGCGTGGCGGCCTGATAGCCAGGAGGACGACGCCGAACCCGAGACGCCGGACACTGAGCGACCGCATGTCACCCAGGCGCCGCACGTCGCGCTCGGATCGCTGGCGGCGGCGACGCTCGCGGGTCTGTCCGCGTGGCTGCTGGTCAAGCCGCTGCTCGATCCACACAGCACGCCGTTGCTCGTCTTGCTGCCGGTACCCGTTGTTCTGGGTGTCATCTTCGTCATGACGGTGTTGATCGGCGGGCAGAAACGCGAAGCTGATGACGAGCTTGAGGCCGCCATCGATGAAGAGGAAGCGCAGGCGCGGGCACTGGCCCTGTCGGAAGCCGGCTGGCTGGCGCCGATCATCATCGCGGGCGTGGCCGCCGGACTTCTCGCCGCCTGGGTCCCGGTTATAGGCAATACGTGGAGTCATCTGGCCACCTGGTCACCCGGGGGTGGGATCGCTCCGATTGGAGGCGTGGCGTACGCCGCTCTGGGCGCGGTCGTCGGTGCATCGGCGGGGATGGGTGTTGCGCATCGGCTTTACGCTCGTGTTCGGGCGCGAAGCCTTCGGCGTGGGCGACATATACATTCTTGGCGCCGCCGGCGCGCTCGGTGGCTGGGACATTGCGTTGCTGGGGCTGGCGTTGTCAGTGGCGTTGGCGCTGGCGGGCTGGCTGCTCGGCCTGCTGCTCAAGCGCAGCATGATGATTCCATTCGGGCCCTGGCTAGCGCTGGGGTTCGTGGCCGCGTTGTGGCTCAACAAGCCGGCGCTGGACGTCTATGACTTTTATGCCGACAGCGTTCGATTGGCCTGGCAGCAGAATCCACAAATGCTGGCGGTGGCAGGCGGTATAATGCTGGTCGGAGCGGTCGCCGCCGTGGTGATCGCGAAATTCGTACGTCGGCTCGTCGAGCCGCGGTAGCTCGAACCCGCCGGCGGGCTCGGTGACGCTGCGCTCGTGACAAGCACTACACGCCGACTGGTCAGGGAGGACCGCGTGAACAACCCGATCGGTGTCTTCGACTCAGGGCTGGGGGGGCTTTCGGTCGTCCAGCACATCCAACGTCTGTTGCCGCATGAAGATGTTGTGTACTTCGGCGATACGGCCCGCGTGCCGTACGGCATGAAGTCACGACAGACGGTGGCCCATTTCGCCCACGAGACGGCGGGCTTTCTGTTGGGGTTTGCCCCCAAACTGATCGTCGCGGCGTGCAATACGGCCAGCGCACTGGCCATGGACCACCTGGTGGCCGAGCTACCGGTTCCGATAATCGGAGTCGTCGAGCCCGGAGCGCGAGCCGCGGTCGAGTTGGCCGGCGGGGGAGCGATTGCGGTTATCGGCACCGAGGCCACCACCAACAGCGGCGCCTACCCGCGCGCCATTCACGCGCTGGCACCCGATGCCGAAGTGGTACCGCTGGCCTGTCCGTTGTTCGTGCCGCTGGTCGAGGAAGGCCGCGCGTGCGACGATCCACTGGTGAAGCTGGCGTGTGAAGATTATCTCTCCCGGCTGCGCCCCCGAGGCGTGCGCGTCGTGGTCTTGGGATGCACGCATTATCCGCTGCTGCGCGCGGCCATTGCCGATGCGCTCGGCCCGCAGGTGGCGATCGTCGAAAGCGGGCGGGAAACTGCCCGCGCCGTGCGCAGCGTCCTCGAAGAGGACGGCTGCTTGAGCCACGCCACGGGGCTGGGTACGATGCGGTGTTACGTGAGCGACAACCCTGAGCGATTCAAGCAGGTCGGCTCACGCTTTCTCGATCGCGCGATCGAGCACGTTGAGTATGTCGAACCCGAACGCTATATCGCGTCGCCGGTGGCACCGGGAGAAACCCGCTGATATGAGACCGAGCGTGTCCTACCACGGCACCGCCAGGCACAATGTGGCCGGCTTGCTGCTGGCTTGCGCGTGCCTCACGCCGCTGTTCGGGTGCGCGCGCGGCGGCCTCGGCCGGTTGGGCAGCACCGAGGAATACATGCTGGTCGCGATGTCGGAGCAGGATACCGGCACCCGCCGCGAGGCGATCACCCATGTCGCCCGGAGCCGCAACCGCGACCGCGACTGGGCGATCGAGGGGTTCAAGGCTATCGCCGGACTCGAGGCGGACTCGCAGCTTCGCTGCATCGCCATCCGGGCGCTGGCCCGGAGCGAGCGTGACAATGTGGTCTCGACGTTTGTGAACATTCTCGAATACGAGAAGCGCCCGCCGGATGAGATTCGGCCGCCGGACGAGTTCGCGCGCCGGGAGGCGCTGAGTGCGCTGGCCGACCGCTGCCCGGCGCGGCTGCCGGTTGAATTCTTTCCGCCGGTGCGCCAGTTGTGCATCAGGCTGTTGCGCTCCGATCCGAGCCGGCCGGTGCGCATCGAGGCGGCACGGGCATTGGGCGGGTTTGACGGCGACCCGGTCGTGGTTACTGCCCTGATCGACGGATTGGGCGACCTAGAGTTTGCGGTGGTCCAGATGTGCGAGGAATCACTGGTCCGGCTGACGGGCTATGATCATGATTGCGATCAACAGGCCTGGCAGGCGTGGCAGGCGGCCAACAGCGCTGATCTATTCGCCCGCGCCGGCCAGACGCCGGAGTCGCGCGAGCGCCGCACAAGTCGCGCCAAGCGCACCTGGGTCGATCTCCAGCGTTTCTTCCGCGGCCAATAGGCCGCCACCGATCGTCGACACACATCCACACCGCATCAGAGACGGTTGGAGTACCGGTTCTCATGGAAGCCCTTATCGTCAACCAGGACCAGCCGGGGCAAGTCACCTTTGTCCGCGACCACCCGCTCCCGCAGCGCGGCGCTGACGATGTGCTGATTCGAGTTCACCTGGCCGGCATCTGTGCGACGGATCTCGAAATCGTGCGCGGCTACCTGGACTTCACGGGCGTGCCGGGGCACGAGTTTTCGGGGACCGTTATCGAGGGGCCTGAGGAGCTACTGGGCAAGCGCGTCGTGGCCGAGATCAACTGCGTCTGCCATGACTGCGACATGTGCCGGCGCGGCCTGGAGACACACTGCCGCATGCGCACCGTCGTCGGCATCAGTGGTCGAGACGGCGCGTTTGCCACGCATGTGGTCGTGCCGGCAAGAAACTGCCATATCGTTCCGGCAGGTGTCAGCGACGAGCAGGCCGTCTTTGTCGAACCGCTCGCCGCGGCGTTGCAAATCCCGCGGCATTGTCCGATCGATCCGCGCATGCGTGTGACCGTGATCGGATCGGGGCGGCTCGGGCTGCTCGTCGGCCAGGTGCTGGCGCGCTACCACTGCCGTCTGACGCTTGTTGGCAGAAACCCGAAATCACTGGCCCTGGCCAAGAAGTTCGAGTTGGACACGCTCACGCTGGAGAACGTAAAGCCGGCGGCGGATCAGGACGTGGTCGTGGAGTGCTCGGGCGCGCCGGACGGCCTCGCGCTAGCGCTTCGCCTGGTTCGCCCGCGCGGCACGATCGTGCTCAAGAGCACATATGCACAGCCGGAGCCGATCGACCTCGCGCCGCTCGTGATCAACGAGATTCGTCTCCTGGGAAACCGCTGCGGGCCGTTTCGCGATGCCTTACAGATGCTGGAGCGCGGTTTTGTGGATGTCGAGCCGTTGATCAGTGCGGCATTCGCACTTTCCGATGGGCCGGCGGCGTTCGAGGCCGCCGCCCGACCGGGCATGGCGAAGGTGCTTCTCAAACCGGGCGACCACTGATGCGGCTATTCGAGCGCAACGGTCGGCGATATGCCCGGTTTGAACACCTGGATGCTCAGCCAGGTCTGGTACACGCCTACTCAACCAAGCCGCAGGACTTCCGGCTGCGCGATTCCGAGCATGGTTCTGCCGCGGCGTCCGCCCGCGCGACCATGGCCTGCGATCTCGGTCTTGATGCAGAGCAACTTCGCTATTCTTGCCAGGTACACGACACCGAGATCGCCGTCGTGGATGCGACGCGGCCCGCCGGACCGGTTCAACGCGTGGATGGGCTGATCACGGCCGCGCGCGGCGTGGCGCTTATGTCCTTTTCGGCCGACTGCCCGCTGGTGCTCGCTTATGACCCTGTTCGACGCGTCGTGGGGATGTTACACGCGAGTTGGCGCTGTACGGTGGCCGGTATCGGCGCGAAAGTCGTCGGGCTGATGGCGGCGCGCTTTGACTGCCGGCCGGGCAATCTGCTGGTCGGCATCGGCCCTTCCGCCGGACCGCGCAGTTACGAGGTCAAAGAGGATGTTCGCGCGGCGGCCGCCAACGCGCTGCCGGACCATGATGACCTTTTCGCCACGCGCGCGGGCCGCATATACTTCGACCTTTGGCAGGCGAACCAAAGGCAGTTCGAACGTGCCGGCGTGCGCAGCGAGAACATCGAAGTGAGCGGGCTGTGTACGATGGAGCGAACAGATTTGTTTTACTCACACCGCGTGGAGGGCGCCGATACCGGGCGCTTCGTGCTGCTCGCGGGAATGCCCGACGGTTAAGCGGTGGCATGCAAAACGTAGCATAACTGATGGCACACTCAAAACTGCTCTTCTCTGACTCTCCAACCGCCGCACCATCAGCGGTGAGTCTGCGTCGCGGGCTGGCGTGGGTCGCGGCGGTCTACCTGCTGACGCGGCTGGTGATCTGGACGGGCGCGTACGCGGGGACTTTCATCAGCTTCCGCATGACGTTCGCCATGTACCACCCGTTTGAATACTACGCGCGTGACATGCAGGCCCAGCTCGACGACCCGTCGTCCGAGCAATCACGCTGGCTGGCCACGTACATGCTGGACCTCAATCCACTGCTGCGTTTCGACGGCCAGCATTACAAGAGCATTGTCACCGGTGGTTACAAATACGTGACTCCGGAGCCGGGCGAGCGCCTGGAGCAGAACATAGCTTTCTTTCCGCTTTATCCGCTCATCTGCCGACCGTTTGCCACGCTGCTGGGTACAAACGTCGCCATGGTCCTCGTCGCGCATCTCGCCACGCTGGTCGCGGTGATCCTGCTCTATGTCTGGATCCGGGGCAAGGTGGATCATCACGCGGCCCTGGTCGTGGCGGCCTGCACGATGTGCCTGCCGTCGTCATGCTATCTCGCGCTGGGCTACGCCGAGTGCATGACGTTGCTGACATTTGTCATCGTGTGCATGTGTGTCGACCGCCGGTGGTTCTGGGCCGCGGCGCTGGCGTGTGGGTTCGCAACGGCGACGCGCCCCACGGCCGTGGTGATGGTGCCGGTCTTCCTGTTGGCCTACGGGCTCGACGATTCCACGCCCATCCGGCGCAGACTTGCCATGCTGATCCCGCTTGGCCTCGTGGCCGGCGCGGGCATCGCGCTGTATGCGGCGTTCCTGCACCACGAGTACGGCTCGGCTTTTGTGTATGCCGAGAACTTCCGCAATGGCTGGGTGCCGGACAAGGATCGCGGCGATTGGATTGAGTATTTGCTGATGGCGCGCGTGTGGTATCAGTTCAAGCATCTGGCGCAGGTGGTCATCAGTTTTCCGCTTGGGTTGGTGGAGCTGGTCAATCCGCGCACATGGAACATGCCGCTGACTTTCTTCATGTTGTTCGTCAGCATCGCGGGCATGTGGCGCGTGCCGGCGCGGTTTCGCCCGCTGTTGCTTGTGGGTCCGCTGACTTTTGCGCAGGCGTATCTGGCCTCCGGGGGCGCGGCTTTTGGGATTGTGCCCATCGCGCGCTACATGGCCACGGCCGTCCCGACTTTGGTGGTGCTCGGCATATGGATGGCGCGCGAGTGGCGTCCGCTGACGCGCCATATGCTGTTGGGCGCGATGCTGGTGATGCAGGGCCTGTGGGCATTTCACCTGACGCTGATCGAATGGCCGGGCTGATGCGCTGCCGCGAAGTTGCTCATCGCGACAACAGCCGACTCGGGGGTCGGCCGCTACGAAGCGAGCCGCTGCGAAGCGAGGCGCTAAGAAGCGAAGGGTTGTCCACAGCCGAACGCGTGGCGCTTGCCACTGGCGCGGCGGCGTGCTTCAATGTGCCACAGGCTCCCTGGGAGAGATTTCAATGCGACATATGCGAATGCTCTTTGCACCCATCGCTCTATCAGCGTTGCTGGCCACCGGCTGTGAAATGGGTGGGGTCACTCACGTGTTGAAGACACATGTGCGACCGATCGCGCTGGACTCCACGCGTGATGCGCTCACTACGGTTCCCGGCGACGCGCCCTTCGCGATCACGCAATTCGAAGCGCAGCGTGCGACCGTCGCCGGCGGCAGCGCGTCTTCCGATGCCAGTGCCACCGCCGACGGCCGCGCCGACGTGAGCGCGGCGGCGGCCGATGGCGGCCAGGCAATGGCCACGCTGCAGCTCGGACATGCATTCACCAACCGCAGCGAGCACCAGATCGCGGCCCAGCTCTCTGTCACGTTCGATATCGAGTGCCGCACCTCGGCCACACCACCCACAGGCTTCCCAGACGCCCGCGTCACGCTCGAACTGCTGGCGCGCAACCGCCGCACACGCGCCGTACGGGCCGTCCAGTCGGTGGATTTCACGTCGCAGCACGGCGGCGGCACAAAGACACGCCACGAGAGCTGCGCCCTGTCGCTGATCTTCCCGCCGGACGACACGTATGACGTGTACTTGTCGGGCACCGCCAACGTCGTCAGCAAGGTGGGGCGCTCAGCGGAGTGCGAGCTGGCCCTGACAAACGTGGAATTCTCCCTGAAAACGCAGCCCGCACCGCTCGCCACGGTTGGCGACACCGACGATGGGTAAGCGCGCCCGGACCGACGCTGCCACTCGTGTTACAGCGCTGCGCGACGAGTTGCGGCGACACGATCGACTGTATTTCGTCGAAAACACGCCGGAAATATCGGATCAGCAGTACGACGCGTTGATGCGCGAGTTGCGCGACCTGGAGTTGGACAATCCCGATCTGGTCACACCCGATTCACCAACTCAACGCGTCGGCGAGCGGCCGCTGGCGGGTTTTGGGCACGTTACGCACACGATTCGCATGCTGTCCGTGGACAACACTTACTCGCCGGCCGAGCTGCGCGAGTTTGACGGCCGTGTGCGCAAGGGTCTCGAAGGCAATGAGTACACCTATGTCGTCGATCCGAAGGTCGACGGGGTCGCGGTGTCACTGCGCTACGAGCGCGGCCGGTTCGTCCGAGGCGCTACGCGCGGCGACGGCACCACCGGCGATGACGTAACGCAGAATCTGCGTACCATTCGCGGCATTCCGCTAACGCTCGACGGCGACGGTTGGCCCGGCGTGCTGGAAGTGCGCGGCGAGGTCTATTGGCCGCGGCCGGACTTCGAGGCCACCAACCAACGCCGCGTCACCAATGGCGATGAGCCGTTCAAGAACCCGCGCAATGCGACGGCGGGCACGCTCAAACAACTCGACGCACGGCTGGTGGCCGAACGCGGCTTGCGCTTTGTGGCGCACGGTTTCGGGCAGATCGAGCCGCGCCTGGAGAAGGTGGAACTGGCAAGCGAGCTGTTCGCGCGGCTGCGGAAGTTCGGGCTGCCGATCAGCCCGTTGATGACGCGCTATGGTGACATCGAGGCGGTTATTGAATCGCTGGATCAGTGGAACACAAAGCGCTTCGAGCTGGACTATGACGTGGATGGGCTGGTGGTCAAGGTCGACCAGTTGGCCCAGCGCGACAGGCTGGGCGAGACAAGCAAAGCGCCGAAATGGTGCATCGCGTACAAGTTCGCCGCCGAGCAGGCGCAGACCGTGCTCGAGTCGGTGACTTTTCAGGTTGGCAAGCTCGGCACTATCACGCCGGTGGCCAATCTGAAACCGGTGGAGCTGGCGGGCACGACCGTGAAACGTGCGAGCCTGCACAACTTCGATCAGGTCGAGAGGTTGGGGCTGCATATCGGTGATACCGTCACGGTGGAAAAGGCCGGCGAGATCATCCCACAGGTCATCGATGTGGACGAGCAGCAGCGCGACCCGGATGCTGACGCCGTGCAGCGCCCGTCCGCATGTCCGGAGTGCGGCGGCGCGGTCGAGCGGGATGAGGGTGGTGTGTATCTCCGCTGCGTCAATCACGCCTGCCCCGCGCAGTGGGTGGAGCGGCTGCGTTTCTTTTGCGGCCGCAACCAGATGGACATTGAAGGCGCCGGGACGGTCATGGTCGAGATGCTAAGTAAGCACGGTCTTGTGCAGAGCTATGGGGATCTGTACCGCTTGCATAAACAGCGTGACACACTGATGGGTCTCGAACGCGTTGGCGAAAAGAGCGCTGACAACCTGCTGGCCGGCATCGAAGCCAGCAAGCAACAGCCGCTGGCGCGTGTATTGGCCGCCCTGAACATCCGCCACGTCGGCGCCAACACGGCTGAGTTGATCGCGGCCCATTTCGGAACGATGGAGGCAGTGGCCGCCGCCGGCGCCGAGGAGTTGCAGGAGATCGAGGGCGTCGGGCCCGAGGTAGCCGGGTCGTTGCGCGCCTGGCTCGATAGCGCCGCCGGCCGGGACACGATAGCCGACCTGAAATCCGTCGGCGTGAACATGACGCAACCACAGAAGTCGTCGACCGCGCGAGCGCCGCTGGCCGGCAAGACCTTTGTCATCACCGGGACGCTGGAAAAGTACTCGCGGGCCGAGGCCGCCGCGCGCATTAAACAGCTCGGCGGTAAGACCACCGGCAGTGTCAGCAAGAAGACGGATTACCTGCTCGCCGGCGCGGCCCCGGGCAGCAAGCTCACCAAGGCTCAATCCCTCGGCGTCACGATCATTGATGAAGCCGAGTTTGATGCCCTCACCGGATGACATTCGTTTCAAGCGTAGCGGCCGCTACTGCCGGCGGCTGCGCTGGACCAGGAATTCGGTCAGCGCTCTGTCGAACGGCATGGATGTGTCGAGTGGGACATAATCGATGCGCGCTTCGGCGAGGTTTGTGGCCAGCTTCTCGCGCCAGCTTTGCAGCTCGGCCCGGTAGCGCTCGCGCACGGCCGGCGCGTCGGCGCGCAGCCGGCCGCGCGTTTCGGGGTCTTCAAGCTCGACATTCCCGGCGAAGTCGAAGTGGACTTCCGCCGCATCGAGAATGTGCATCACGATCAGATCATGTCCGCGGAAACGAATGTGGTGCAGGGCCTCGAGCAGCGCGTCGGGCGGGGCGATCAGGTCACTCAACAGCACGATCAACCCGCGCTGGGGCACGCGCGCCACGGCCTCGTGAATCCCGCTGATCAACCCGGCGCCAAAGCGTACGGCGGGAGTATCGTCGGGCCGCTCGCCGGTGTGGCTTCCCCCGCTCGGCTCGATAGCGCTGAGCACGCCGAGGATTTCGGCCAGATGGGCACGCCGCGCGCGGGAGGGCAACAGGTGTGTCAGCCCGTCGCTGATTACTCCCAAACCGACGGCGTCCTGCTGGTGTACGACCAGGTAGCCAAGCGCTGCCGCCAGGTGAATCGCGTAGCTCAGCTTGGCTGATGCCGGCGTGCTCTCGGCGGTCGGGTTCCCCGGCAGCCCGTCTTTGAGCGCGCCCACATAGCCCATGCTGGCCGAGGTATCGACCAGCAGGTTGCACGCGAGGTGCGTCTCGGCTTGGTAGCGCCGCGTGTACAGCCGATCGGTGCGGGCAAAGACGTTCCAGTCGATCGAGCGCAGATCATCGCCGGGCGTGTACTTGCGGTGCTCGGAAAACTCGACGGAGAAGCCGTGGAACGGAGAGCGGTGCAGCCCGGCCAGAAAGCCCTCGACAATGAACCGGGCACGCAGATCGAGGCGCGTGACCTGGCTGATCACGTCGGGGTCGAGATACTGCGCGGTCGATTTCATAACATAACAGGCGGGCCGCCTGTGCCACCCAGGCTCAGGGGCATGTGCCAACGTGCGCTAGTGCCGTGTCCAGTTCGATTGTTCCGCGCCTGCGGCGCTGTAGCGGCCTGCGCCTCGCAGGCCGTCGCGGTTAAACGGCGTTTCCGATATCAGGCGGCCGGCGAGGCGCCGGCCGTTACACGTTATGTTGCACTGAAGCGTCGCGCGAAACACGAAACGCCTCCGGCGGATACAGTGCTAGGACGCATCCGCGCTGATGACCTCTTTTATTGCGCTGCGGCTGAAGCGGATCTTGACGTTATTGGTTTCGTCAACTTTGACGATTACCTCATCGTCGCGCGCATCGACAACAGTGCCCAGAACGCCGCCGATCGTTTGCACACGATCATTGCGCTTGATGGCGTTAAGCATGTCCTGCTGTTTCTGGCGGTCCTTGCGGCTGCCGCGCCACATGATGTAGTAGACCACAGCCAGCATCAGGCCCATGGGCACGAGAAAGTCGTAGATGCTGCCTTGCGGGCGCGTCGGGGGCGGCTGGGTGCCGGATGGTGTGACCGGCTGATTGGTGGTTGTCTGCGCCGGGGCCGCTTCCGACGGGGCGGCGTCCTGGGCGGCTGCGTCCGCGATTTGTGCCAGAAGATCGTTCATGCGTTGTCCTCGTTGCAGCAGGCCGCCGGGCTGGTGAGAAACTCTTGCCGCCAGGTTTCGAAACGATCGGCCTCGATCGCGTCCCGCGCTTGCCGCATCAGATCCTGATAGAAGTGCACATTATGGAGCGAAACCAGCGTGGGGCCAAGCAGCTCCGCCGACATGAACAGGTGTCGCAAGTAGCCGCGCGTGAAGTGGCGGCAGCAGTAGCAGTCACAGGCGCTATCCAGCGGTTGCTCGGACAGCTTGTGTTCGGCGTTGCGCAGACGCCGCACACCAGCGCTGGTGAACGCGTAGGCCTTACGACCGTTACGGGTCGGCAATACGCAATCGAACTGGTCTACCCCGGCCGCGACCGCCTCGACAATATCCACCGGACGCCCGACCCCCATCAAATAGCGTGGGCAATCCGAGGGCAGTTCGTGCGCGAACTCCGCGAGCAGGGCGTGCATCTCGGCGGGCGGCTCACCCACCGACAGGCCGCCGATGGCGTAGCCGTCGAAACCGATCTCGGCAAGCTGGGCAAGGCACGCTCGTCGCTGGTCCAGCTCGAGCCCGCCCTGCACAATGCCGTAAAGCGCTTGCTCCGCGCGCGTATGGGCACCTTTGCTGCGGCGTCCCCAGGCCACGGTTCGGCGCACGGCCGCGGCGATGGCAGCGCGCTCGGCGGGCAGCGGCGGGCATTCGTCGAAAGCCATGATGATGTCCGCGCCGAGTTGGTTCTGAGCGTGGATTGATGACTCGGGCGTCAGGCTGATGAGGGCGCCATCGATGTGCGAACGGAACTCGACGCCGTCGTCGTCCAGCCTGCGCAACTGGGCCAGTGAGAACACCTGAAAGCCGCCACTGTCGGTCAGAATCGGTCCATCCCAGCCCATGAAGCTGTGCAAGCCGCCAAAATGCGCGACGACGTCGCTGCCGGGGCGCAACATCAGGTGGTAGGTGTTGGCCAGCACGATCTGGGTGCCAGTCTCGCGCACTTGCCGTGGCGTGAGCCCTTTGAGCGTGGCGCGCGTGCCGACGGGCATGAACGCGGGGGTCTCGATGGTGCCGTGCGGGGTGGTCAGTCGGCCGCGCCGCGCGCGGCCGCTGGAGTGTGTAACGACGAAGCGAAAGCCACCGTCACCGGTGTCAGCCATCAGTCAGGCTGCTTGGGCGCGAGCGTCATGCCGATCTCGGCCAGTCGGGCCTTGATCTCGTTGAGCGAGGTCACGCCGAAGTTGCGGGTGGCGAGCAGTTCCGGCTCGTTGTGCTGAATCAGGTCGCCCAACGTGACGATGTTGAGCCGCTGGAGACAGCGCCGCGAGCGAACCGACAACTCCAGCTCGGCGACCGACTTGTTGAGAATCGCCTCACGTCCGGGCGGGACAACCACGCGCACGCCGATATCATCGGTGGAGATGGTCGTCGGGTCGATCTCGTCGGGCCGCTGGCCGAGGCGCAGCCCCTTGCGCGCCAACAACTGCTTGATCTCGTTGAGCGAGGCCTCGCCGAAGTTCTTGTAGGCCAGCAATTCGGATTCGGTCAGTTGGATGAGCTGGCCGAGGGTATTGATGTTCATCTTCTTAAGGCAGTTGCGCGCCCGGACCGACAGCTCGAACTCGCTGATCGGGGCGTCCAGCAGCCGGCTGCGCGCGTCGACCTCACTGTCGGCGTGCTCATCGATGATCATCTCGCGGCTGCTCTCCACGTCCTTCAGGAACAGTCGCGCTCGGGCGTGGTTGGGGCAGACGTGCAACACCCGCCGCAGACATGAGATCGCCTCGGCGTACTGGCCCAGATCCTCGTAGATCACGGCGGTGTTCATGAGCGCGTTGATGCGTGCCCGCGGCCGGGTGGTCAGTTTGCGGTACAGCTCTATGGCCAGCTCGTCGTCGCCGCGCATGTCATACAGCCAGGCGCAGCGGAAAAGCGCGCGCTCATGGTCGGGACTCAGCGTGAGTGCCTTGTCATAGAGCGTGACAGCCTCTTCCCGATTGTCACGCGCTTCGGTGACCAAGGCGCGCGCGTAATACCAGTCGGCACGATCCTCGCCGACGCGCGCGTGGCGCTCGACGAGCTTTTGCGCGGCATCGATATCGCCGGCGCGGACGTGCACCTCAACCGCGCGCATATCGGCGTCGAACGCGTCCCAACCGGCGGATTGTGCCTGGCCCAGCAGCGCCAGCGCCTCATCGGTGCGCCCGAGCGCCAACGCCGACAACGACGCGTAGTAATGGCCGTACTTGTCGTTCCCCGCCTTGCCAAACCACTCGAGTGCCTCGCCGAACCGGCCGAGCATGAAGAAACCGGTCGCCAGCTTGAGTGGCCCCGTGTCGCCCGCGTCGACCCGCTCGCGCAGGAGCCCCTCAAACTTCTCCCAGGTTGCCGACGACTCGTGAACGGTGTCGGCCATGGCATTAACCGCCTCGATCGTCGGTTCCGGCAGATCAAAGAACGGGGCAAGATCCTGCAATACATCTGTCATCGGTGTCAAATCTCCAGCAAATCGCGGCGATAGTAGCTAGCGGCGCCCGGTTTCGTAACCTGTTATAATATCGCGTTGCGAGAATGTGGCAAGCGGTCGCCGAGCCGCGCCATTCCGGTCCGCATCCGCCGGGGCCGCGGTCGCCGAACAGCATCCGATATGTCCGGGCCGGGGTGCGCGTCGGTCGTCGCGCTATACTATCCGACAAAGGAGCCAAGTTGCGGGACTCTGGAAGACGATTTCTGGAACAGCTTGCCGGTGGCGTCATGGTCTTTGATGGCGCGATGGGCACGTCGATTCACGCGTTTGATCTGCCGCTCAGCGATTATCGTGGGCTGGAGAACTGCTCGGAGATTCTCTGCGAAACCCGCCCGGACGTGATTGAGCGGATTCACAGCGGTTTTTTCGAGGCCGGCGCCGACATCGTCGAAACCAACACTTTCGGATCGAACCGGATCGTTCTGGCGGAGTTTGATCTGGCCGAGCGCGTCTGCGACTTGAATCGGCGGGCGGTGGAGATCGCGCGGCGGGCCGCCGAGGCCTTCAGCACGCCGGCCCACCCTCGCTATGTCGCCGGCTCAATCGGCCCGGGAACCAAGCTGCCTTCGCTGCGCCAGACGACCTATGATGCGCTGGTCGCCAGCTACTCCGAGCAGGCCCGCGCTCTGCTCGACGCCGGCGTTGACGTACTGATCATCGAAACCTGCCAGGACATCCTGCAAGTCAAGGCGGCGATCCAGGCCGCGCGCAGCGGGTTTGACACCTGCGGGGTGCGCGTGCCGCTGATCGTGCAGGTCACGGTGGAGACGACCGGCACGATGCTGCTGGGCACGGAGATCGCCGGGGCGCTGACCGCGATCGAGGCGTATCCCGAAGTCGACGTGATCGGGATGAACTGCGCAACCGGACCGCGGGAGATGGGGGAGCACGTGAGGTACCTGGCGGCCCACTGCACGCGCGCGATCAGCGTGCAGCCCAACGCCGGCCTGCCGCAGGTCGTGGATGGACACGCCCATTTCCCGCTCTCTCCCGACGAACTCGCCCGCTGGCTACGGGAATTTGTCGAATCAGACGGCGTGAATATCGTGGGGGGATGTTGTGGCACAACCGCGGAGCACATCGCGGCGGTGGCGGCCGCGGTCCGCGGCCTGACACCCAAGCCGCGCAAACCGGTCCATGAGCCGTCGGTCAGCAGCCTGTACCAAGCCGTGACCATGCGTCAGGACAAGAGCTTCCTGATTGTCGGCGAGCGCTGCAACACAAACGGCTCGCGCATGTTCAAGCGCTTGCTGGCCGAGGGGGACATCGAGGGTCTGGTGCAGACGGCCCAGCAGCAAGTCCCCGAGTCACACGTGTTGGACGTTTGTGTCGATTACGTCGGGCGCGATGGGGTGGCGGACATGCAACTGGTGGCGGACCGCTTCGCCAGCGACATTACCTTGCCCCTGATGCTCGACAGCACCCAGGCCGATGTGCTGGAGGCCGGGCTGAAACTCACCGGCGGCAAGTGCATCATCAATTCGGTGAACCTGGAAGACGGCGAAGAGCGCCTGGCGAAGATCGCCGGCTTGTGCCTGCAATACGGGGCGGCCGTCGTGGCCCTGACGATCGATGATGACCCGGCTGAGGCCATGGCGAAAACAGCCGATCGGAAGCTGGCCGTTGCCCGGCGACTGCACGGTCTGCTGACAGAGAAACACGGGCTGCGCGATGAAGACATCTTCTTCGATTGCCTGACCTTTCCGATCACGACCGGAAACGAGGCCGACCGCCGCCTGGCCCTGGAGACACTGGCAGGCATCAAGCGGGTGATGGACGCGTTTCCCAACTGCCAGTCGATTCTGGGTGTCAGCAACGTGAGCTTCGGGTTGCAGCCGGCGGCGCGGGTCGTGCTCAACTCGGCCTTCCTGCACGAGGCGCGCGGGCATGGCCTGACCGCCGCCATCGTTCACGCCAGCAAGATCCTCCCGCGCCACCAGATCGGCGATGAGCGCTGGACGGCCGCGCTGGATCTGATTCACGACCGGCGCGAGAGCGGCGATCCACTCGAACGCTTCATGGCGCTCTTCTCCGAAGGCGAAACGCTTGGCGAAAAGGCGCGCATCACCGACTTGCCGCTGGAAGAGCGACTCAGCCAACGAATCATCGACGGCCAGAAACAGGGCCTGGCCGAGGATCTCGACCGGGCGATGGAGAAATACCAGCCGTTCTACATCATCAACGAGTTTCTGCTGGCGGGCATGAAAACGGTCGGCGAGCTGTTTGGATCGGGGCAGATGCAACTGCCTTTCGTGCTCAGGTCGGCCGAGACGATGAAGGCGGCGGTGGCGCACCTCGAACCACACATGGAGAAGTCCGACACCGACGCGCGCGCCAAAATAGTGCTGGCCACCGTCCGCGGCGACGTACACGACATCGGCAAAAACCTGGTGGATATCATCCTCAGCAACAACGGGTACACCGTCTACAACCTGGGCATCAAGCAACCGATCAACAACATCATCCAGGCCTGGCACGAGCACCAGGCCGACGCGATCGGCCTCAGCGGGCTGCTGGTCAAGTCCACCGTCGTGATGCGCGAGGATCTGGAAGTGCTCAACGAGCGCGGCGTGACCGTCCCGGTGATCCTCGGCGGCGCGGCGCTGACCCGTAAGTACGTCGAAGAAGAACTGCGCGGCGTGTACCGCGGCGAGGTGCACTACGCCAAGGACGCCTTCGACGGCCTGCGCGCCATGGAACGGATCGCAGCCGGCACATCAGTCGCGGCCGATGAAGAAGAACTGGCCGAAGAGGCGATCGTTACAGCCGCCGCTACCGAGGTCAGCTCGATTGAGCAGTTGGCCCACGAGATGGAGAAGCGGTATGGGCTCAAGCCGCTGGACGAGAAGCTGGCGCCGCTGGCGCGTGAGGCCAAGGAAGCCGCCGCCGCCGCGCGCGCGGCATTCGAGGCCAGGCCGATGCGCTCGGACATCGGTCACACATGGCCGGTGCCGAAGCCGCCTTTCTGGGGGGCGCGTGTGGTGGATGTGCCGCTGCGCGCGGCGCTGGGTTACATCAACGAGGTCATGCTCTTCCAGGTGCAATGGGGCTTCCGCAAGAAGGGGCGATCCGCCGGCGAGTTCAAGAAGTACATCGACCGCGAAGTGCGCCCGATTTACCGCGAACTTGTCGCGCGGTGCGAGCGCGACGAGATTCTCCTGCCCCGGACCGTGTATGGCTATTGGCCGTGCAATTCCGACGGCGACGACCTGGTCATCTTCGAGCCGCCACACGGGACCATCGACCGCCCCGAGTGGCATGGCAACGAAGTCTGGCGGTTCAAGTTCCCGCGCCAGATGCGTAAGCCGTTCTGGTGCCTGTCCGACTTCTGGCGCCCGCTGGAGGACGGGACGGTGGATGTTTGCGCCCTGTCGATCGTGACGGCCGGACCGCGCGTGAGCGAAGTCGCCCGTGACTGGTTCGCTGCGGACGAGTACCGGCAGTACCTGTACCTGCACGGGCTGGGCGTCGAGCTCGCCGAAGCGCTGGCCGAGTACATCCACCGGCAGATTCGCATGGAACTAGGCGTGGCCGGACGCGACGCCCGCGAGTTGCGCAAGCTCTTCCAGCAGGGCTACCAGGGTAGTCGTTACAGTTTCGGCTACCCGGCCTGCCCCAACCTGGAGGACCAACGGGCGTTCATGGCTCTGCTCAACCCGGAGCGCATCGGCGTAACCCTCAGCGACGAGTTCCAGTTTGAGCCGGAACAGACAACCAGCGCCATCGCCACTTATCATCCCGACGCGCGATACTTCAACGTGCGCTGATCAGACAGATCCGGCAGGGCCGGATCGAGCCCCCGCGAACCCCTGCCACGCTGCCACACCGTGTCCAGCGCGATGGCTTGAGAGGTCGATTGGGCGCAAGCGGGAGTCCGGTGACACAATCGGCGGATCGTGGCGATGTCGTCCCGCAGAGGCGCAATGAACATAGCCCAGCACGCAGTGCTGGGGCAATCGTGGCCACGTGAAAACCGAGTCCCACCGGGACGGCTGAGCTTTCAGTCGTCCCGTGCGGGACTTGGCGGCCGGTTACGCGACCCAAACCCAGCACTGCGTGCTGGGCTGTATTCAGGTGCCCCTACGGGGCAAGTAACTCGGAAACCACGGACGCGGGATTGCCGCCGGAAGTGTCACGGCGCCGGCAAGCGGGGGCATTATCCTTTGCTGTGGCCGCTCACTTCGCTAGCATGGGAGATGAGCGAATGTAACCACCTACGGAGATCGCGATGCGCCTGCCGGCAATCCTGAGGACTATCTGTGTTATATGTTGCGCGGGCGCGCTCGTGACGCCCGGCCCGGCCGGCGAGCCGGTCGATGACGTCTTCTATCACTTCATGCCCATCGCCTGGCGCGACAGCGGGTTCGATCCGAATGAGCCCTGGGATGCCGGCGACCCGCACTATGGCGACTTCGACGGCATGATCGCCTCGCTCGACTATCTCGAATACCTCGGCGTCACCGCTATCTGGATGAACCCGATCTTCCCCTCACCCGCGTATCACGGTTATCAGCACGGCGCGGCGGATACGCTCAACACGCGGTTCGGCAGCGAGGCCCAGTTCATCAGCTTCGTCGAAGCCGCCCATGCGCGCGGCATCAAGGTCTTCATCGACTACGTAGCCTACGGCATCAGCCACGACTCGATCTGGTTTCAGAGCGCCTACGGCAACCCGAGTAGCCCGTACGACGACTGGCTCGCCTTCGAGAACTCCGCCAACACGTGGTACCTGGGCAGCAGCTACACGACGTGGAACGGCGATACGGTCGGCTTCATCCACTGGGACCTGCGCCACCCGTCACCGGTCAATCTGGTGACGACCTGGGCCCAACACTGGCTCGACCCGGACAACGACGGCAATTTCGCCGACGGTGTGGACGGCTACCGGCTCGATCACGTGTGGGAATACTACTCCTCGGGCCCGGACGGCTGGGGCTATAACATCGACAGCTTTTGGGTGCCCTGGAAACAGGCCCTTCAATCGGTCAATCCCGACGTGTTCACGTTTGCCGAGCAGGCCGACTGGGGCAGTTGGGGTGTCGAGCTGATGCCGGCGCATGATGCGACCATGACCAAGCCGCTCGAGTTCGGCGCGCGTGACGCGCTGGCAAACGAGCTGGCCGCCTCGCTCTACAGCCAGGCCGAGGCGGCGGCGGCGTTGCAGCCCGCCGATCGGCTGTTTGTCGGCATTATCGGCGACCATGACGTTGACCGGCTGGCGACGGCGATCGGCGGCAGCATGGCCAAGGGGAAGGTTGCCGCCGCCGTGCTGATGACGCTTGCGCACCCGCCGATCATCTACTACGGCGACGAATTGGGCATGCTCGGGTGGAAACAGGACAGCTACGCCGGCGACGCCAAGGACATCCCGATGCGCGAGCCGTTCAAGTGGAAAGCCATCGCCGGCGCACCGATGTCGAACTACGACGTGCTCTACCCGCCGGCCTACAACAACCGCTTCTCGCAGAACAACGACGGGCGCAGCGTCGAAGAGCAGCTCGGCGTGAGCGGGTCGCTGCTCGAGGAATACCGGCTGCTGATCGCCGCCCGCAAGGCCCATATCGCCCTGCGCCGTGGCGCGTATTACTCCGTCTACAACAACAACGAAGCGGTCTACTCGTTCGTCCGCCACCATGACGACCAGCAAATGCTCGTTGTCATCAACCTCAGCGGCTACAGCGAGTCGGTCAGCCTCGATCTGAGCGACTTCCCGATCCCCGGCGGCACCACGACGCCCTACGATGTGCTCAACGAGGTGAGCCTGCCGGCGCTAACCGAGGCGAACAAAGACTCCTATCCAATGGGGATGGCGGCATACTCCTATCGCATCATGGAAGTGCAGATTGACCCGCCCGACGGCGGCGGCTCCGCGGTGGACGGGCGCGAGATTCCGACCGACCTCGGCGCCGGTGCCCTGGTTGCCACGCAGGACAATGCCACCGGCCTGGGCGACAACGTCTCTGAATTAGACCAGCTCTTTATCGACGTCAGCGGCGAGATGCTCAGCGTGGGTATCACCGGCAACCTCGCAACCGATGGCACGGGGCTGGCCTTGTTTTTCGACACGGTTAGCGGCGGGCAGACCGTGCTCGACCTGGATGGCGCCTCCACACCGCCGGAGCAACCGCCGTTGCTCACCGGTCTCGAATTCGATGCGGGCTTTGCGCCGGATCACCTTTACTTCGTCAACGCCAACAGCGCGACGTTCTGGGTCGATCAATATGAGTTGCTGACCGGCGGCGGGGTGGACAAGACCTATCGGGGCCAGGGCACCGTCAACGACGGCGATGGTGTGATCACCGGCGGCTCAAACCCCAACCAGATGGAGTGCGCGTTTGATAACACCAACACCGCCGGCGTCACCGATACCAGCGCCACGGGAGCTGACACGGCGACTACCGGACTGGAGTTGCTCGTCCCGCTGGTTGACATCGGCCTCGCCACGCCGATCGTCGATCCCATTCGCGTGTGCGTCTTCATCTTCGAGTCCAACGGCGACGTCAGCAACCAATGGCTGCCCGGCCTCGGCGGCGGCTGGTCCAATCTCGGCGAGACGCCCGACATGACCACCGTTCCCGGCGACCAGTTCGCGACCGTCACTTTCCACCAGGTCGGCGACATGAACTGCGACGGCTCCATCAATAACGGAGATATCGACGCATTCGTGCTGGCGATCAGCGACGCGGCCGGCTACGCCGCCGCCTTCCCCGACTGCGACATCATGCTGGCCGACGTAAACGCCGACGGCTTCGTCAACAACGGCGACATTGATGCGTTTGTCGCGCTGCTGAGTGGGTAGGTGAAAAGGCCACGAGGCCACAGGGCCACAAGGCCACAGGGTGGGTGGTGTCGCCCTCTGTGGCACCGGCTAAGCCGACGCGTTTGCACACGCAGACCTCCAAGGCGATCGGCGCGGCATCCGCCCTCGAAGCCTGTTCAGGATGGTGCCGATGAGAATCCGCGCGCTCCGAGTCGGTACGCGGTTATGATCGCCAGCCCAAAGAACAGCAGATCGATGAGCCCGAACACATCGCCGATTGTAGCACCGCCTGTTTGGGAGCTGGCGTAATCGCGCGCCACGTCCAATTCCTCGAGGACCTCCTCGTCGGTCATTTCAGCAACGCGAGCCATGGCCTCGGCCTGGTGTGCTTCCGGGGGCCGATCCTCGGGGTCATCCCAGAATGCCCGATTCGCCAGGTGCTCGGTCAGCGCCTGGCGCGGGGGCAGCGTTTCATCGACAGCGTACATCAGCGATGGAGCAAGAATCACCAGCACCATGATCATCTTGGCGATGAGGATGCCGCCGGTGGCGAACAGCGCGGCGCCGATGCCGGCCAATGGATGTACGCCACGGAAGCCGAGCGCCATACCCAGGCCGGCCAGCCCGCCGATGCCCCAGGCCACAAAGCCGCTCTCGTAGCCCGTCAACGCCAGCACCACGATCCAGAGGATCGTGCCGAGTCCGGCGGCGATAATGCTCAGGCCACAACCTAGGATCACACGTACGCCGAGCTTGTTAAGGAAACCCTCGCTGGATCGCTGCGCCGTCGTTGGGTCGCGTGTCACCGACGGCGCTGCGGCGATGCCGGTCTGGATGTTGTATCCGCACGCGGTGCAAAGCGTGCCCCCACCGGGCATGCTTCCGCCGCAGGATGGGCACGGCCGGCCGGTTGTGCTGTCGTCGGCGGGTGCGAGTTGAACGGCCTGTCCCTCGGCGAGGGCGCCCCAGACGTCGTCGTCACCGACGCCGCCGGGCTCGGGCGGCTCGGGTACGGTCTGAATACCGCCGCAGGACTTGCACCTGACGCGTTTCCCAATCGCCGCGGCGCGGGCTTTCAGGGTTGCGCCGCAAACCTCACACTCAAAGCTGATCGGTGGCTCGTCGGGCGTCTGCTCGGGCGCCGCCGATTGCTCCAAGCCCGGCTTGGGTTGGTCGGGTGGATCGATTGTGAAGGCCGTGCCGCACTTCTTGCACCTGGTGCGTTTCCCGATCGTGGCCGCCGGCACTTTGTAGCGCGCTGAACACGCCTCGCACTGGATGACAATGCGCTCCGCCGTCCCCTCTGACATGAGTAATCCTCCGAACCCCGCGTTGGCAGACCCACCCCGCGCGGCTGCCACACTGCGGTTTATTCTGGCATGGGCAGGTGAGATTGTCCACGGAGAATACCGGCCAAGCCGTCGCGTTTGGGGTGCTTCAAGTTCGGCGGCCAGCAAGGCGCCGGTGGGGCAACTGGTGGCGCCGGCCAATCGTGCACGCCTGCCACGCACGGTGTGGGGCACCCACCAGGGTTGGAGCGTCAACCACTTCGTGCTCAGCCCACCTCGGCATTGGTACGTTACGACAGAATGGAATGTCGAACCAGATTGGCTTCTTGCGCGACTCTTAGCGCGAGTAACCTCTGCCGCCCCTTGTCGTCCTTTGGCCAGCCGATCACGTTGGCGTGGTTCGGGTTGTCCGGCAGGGCGGCATGCCCCAAGACAGGCGCTGCCTGAGTCGCCAGGCCCTGCCTCATGAAGGTGTCAGCGATGACATCGCCGCGCCCATGCAGTGTCCGTTGCTGTATTTCTGCAACTGCCCTGCCCGCGCCCCAAACTTCGTCCTCCGTCGCATCGCGATGGCGCGTCACAGAGAGTTCGTCATGGGGATGCGGGACGAATGCGTCGGGTCTAATCGTGTCGTCGCTGCTACGGATGTGTCTGCTAAAGAGAATGAACCGGGCGAGTACCTCGTCCGACTCAACGTCCGGCACGCTACGCGAGTCGATCATGAGTAGACCCGCCGCACCAGGTTGAGAATGCTCTCGGGAACCTCGCCGAAGTACGTCTCAGTTCCACACGTGCTGTTGGAGCCAAGTAGTGCGGCATAGTGCAACAGGTCGTCGTCACTGACGCTCACGGACAGCACGCGTCGCGGGCTTCGATACCACTCGACCGAGAGGTGACCATGCGGATCGGCCCCGATCGTCGGACGAGGGAATCCGAGCGGCATTGCCTCCAAGAACGTGTACATGTTCCGCAGCGCATCCCGTGAGACGGGCAATGCATCATAGCCGTCCCAATTGGGTTGATGGCACTCTTCCCAAGCCTCAGCAAGTTCGTCGCGCAGCACACTCTGAATACCGAACGCCGAGGACTTGTGGAGGTAGCGGCGGTCACGGCGCGTTGCGTCTTCGATGTATTGGGCCACACCGCTGACGCCGCGAATGATGACTGCCTCCCTCATGGCCTGGCCTCCTTGAATCGTTCGATTGTCTGCTCGGTGAGGAGCGAATAGAAAGCCATGTTCTTCAACCAGCGCATTTCGCACAAACGGGCGTCCAACGTCGCATCATCCAACTCAATGGTCTTCGTCGTGAACACGTCGAGGTCCAGGATGAGGCTGAGCGCGTCCGTCTCTGGCGGCGCGGGCGGCTGGCTCGTCTGGATCACATGAACGCGATACGCGTGCCCAGGCACATCGAACAGATTGCGATGCAGGAATTCCCCGATCGGCAACGACAGCCCGTTCGGCGATTGCGGCGGCAGCGTGAGTATCTCGTCCAGCTTGGCCAAGTCAATCGGAACGATGCGATTGATGAAACGCACGCCCAGTCGTTCAATCTCTGACGGCTGGGCCAACTCGACGTGGATTTGCCACAACCGCTTGGCCTCAGCGGCGAAGCGGTCCCAGTCCTCGTAAGGCGTGACCCGGCTGAAGACAAACCCGTTGTGCGTGAACTGCGCGATATGCCGCCGGTCCGTTGATTCGAAGCGGAAGCCATCCCATCGCGCGCGTTGCGCTTGAGCGGCCCCCTCAGGGCCAATCTGTGTCTCGAACTGTATCTCCTGCTGGGATCGCGCTGCGGGGTAGCCCGGTAGCCTCTCTTTTAGTTGCCTCAGCAGTTCGTCGCGCGGATGTGCTTTTTCGCTTCTGGCGCGCCAGTGGATCACCGCCTCGACAATCGGCGCCCGGTCCAGGTGCGGGAACTTCTGCGTCGGATCGATCGTTAGTGCCGCCTGTGCGTTCATCTGGATCGGCGCCTCCTCTCACACCTATACGATCGTATCATCCGTCCGGTTCACAAGCCACCTCCTGGAACTCATCGGCGTCACGAGGGAACGCCATTCCGCCTAGCTGGACGTCAAGCGGGCGTTGGCTCCTGTCGCTGTCTACCTCCCCTTCGCAAAAAACGCCTTGATGCTGTCCAGAATATCGTCTTTGGTGTTCACGCGCGTCGTGACCATGTTTTCGGCGTCGGCGAGGTGCTCGCGGAGAACGTTGATGAAGGCGCCGCTGCCGTAGGCACTGGCCACCTGGCAATAGCCGAACTGGTTGCTGAACGGCAGCAGGTGGTCCTTGAGAATCGCGCAACACTCGCGCGAGTCGGCTTCGGACGAATTGTCGCCGTCGGAAAAGTGGAACAGGTAGACATTCCACTCGTCCGGGGCGTAGTGCTCGTCGAGCAGTGCGCGGGCGTGTTTGAACGCGCTGCTGATCTTGGTGCCGCCATCCTCGCGGATGCGGAAGAACGTCTCGCGATCAACCTCGGCGGCGTTCACGTCGTGGACGATATAACGGCTTTCGATGCCTTCATAATTGCGCCGCAGCCAGGCATCGATCCAGAACGCTTCGAGCCGCACCAGCTCCTTCTGCTCGTGCCCCATCGAGCCGGATACATCCATCATGTAGACGATGACGGCGTTGGACTGTGGCTTTTTGGTCGTCTTCCAACTGCGGTACTGCTTGTCGCCGCGCTCGAAGACGATGACGGGGTCGTCGGGGTCGTAGGCGCCGGTCATGATCATGCGTCGCAGTGCCCGGCGAAAGGTGCGTTTGAAGTGGCGCAGCGACTCGGGTCCGGTCTGGCGAATGCTGGAGTAGCGTTCGCGCGTGGTGGTGATGTTGTGCCGGCCCTTGGGTTCGATGCGCGGGAGCTGGAGCTCTTCGCCGAGGATGTCGGCGAGTTCGTCGAGGCTGACATCGACTTCGAGAATGTGCTTTCCTGGCTCGTCGCCGCCGAGGCCGCCTTCGCCCTCGCCATCGACTTTTTCGCCGGCCTTGCCATCACCCTGCCCGACGCCGGTGTTTTTGTTGTCGCCGTAGCGGAAGTGCGGCAGATCAATACCGGGCAAAGGGATGCTGACGAGATGTTTGCCCTCCTTGCCGATGAGCTCGCCGCGCGTAAGGAACTTGCGCAAGTCCTTCCGGATCTTGCCTTTTATGATCTGGCGAAAGCGTTGGTGGTCTTTTTCGATTTTGGCGATCATGGGCGGCTCAGGCGACAGAAGGCAACAGAAGGCAACAAGGCAACAAGGCAACAAGGCAACAGAAAAACGACGCGGCATGGTGCGCTCGTTTCGGGCAGTGGTCGGCGGTAGCCATCGCATTGGCTGTTCTCTGCCACACATTCTCAGGTGGGCTCCTTGTATGTTCGGCTCAGAGAGCGGATCAGCGCGCTCAGCAGGCGATCAACATCTCGGATCAGACCCGTAATCGGCACAGCCGAATCGTCGTCTGTGAATTCCAGGCGAATGGCCAGCAGCACTTGTGTCTCAAGTTCGCAGAGCGATCCGAGCGCGATATGCAGGAAACGCAGGTAATCCTGCTTGCGTTTGCGGCCATAGCCCTCCGCGATGTTCGATGGCACCGACACAGCCGCGCGTCGGACTTGGGAGGTCAGGCCGAACCGTTCATCGGGCGGAAACCGCTGCGATATGCCGTACACGCCCTGGCACAACTCCATCGCCTTCTGCCACACCACAAGATCCCGAAACGACCGAATCTCCGCGCTCACAACCACACCCCCTTTCAGCCCACCGCCTGGCTGCCGAGCCGCCTGTTGTTCCCTTCTGTTCCCTGGTTGCCTGGTTGCCTCGTTGCCTTCTGCCCCCCTCACTCCCCCTGCTTCGTATCACCGCGCGCGAAGATGCTGGCGACGTAGTTCAGCACGTCCGTGGCGCTGGTCTCGTTGTAGCCGAAGAACTTGATCAGGCGTTGTTTGACGACGTCGATCTTGGCTTGGGTCTCGTCGTCGACCACGCCTGAAACGATGTTCTTTAACTTGATCGTATCGCGCGAGTCTTCGAACAACTTGAGTTCCAGCGCGCGGTGCAGCCGGGCGTTGGTGTGATACTCGAACTTCTTGCCGTCGAGGGCCAACGCGCCGATGTAGTTCATGATCTCCTGGCGGAAGTCGTCCTTGCGCGCATCGGCGATCTCGATCTTCTCCTCGATCGCCCGCATCAGGCGCTCGTCCGGCTCCTCGTCCTTGCCGGTGTACTTGTTGCGGACCTTTTCGTGCTGCGTATAGGCCCGGACGTTGTCGATGTAGTTCGCGCACAGCCGCGTGATGGCGTCCTCGTCGGCGGAGATGGCCCGCTGAACCTCGGTCTTGAGGATTTCCTCGTATTCCTCGCGCACAACGCTGAGCAATTCGCGATAGCGCTTCTTCTGCTCCTCGTCGGTGATCAGGCTGTGGTGGTCGAGGCCGCTTTCGAGCTCGTTCATGACCATAAAGGGATTGATACCGCGGTCGAGCTGGGCCTGCTCGCTGACCAGCGCGTTGGATAGCTTGTCCTGGATGTAGCGCGGGCTGACGCCGTCCATACCCTCGCGCGGGGCTTCGTCGCGCAGCTCCTTGACCGAATCCTCGGTAAAGCCCGGCACGCTCTTGCCGCCATACAGCTTGAGTTTCTGCATCAGCGTCAGGCCGGCTTTCTTGGGCTCGGCCAGGCGCGTCAGCACGGCCCACATGGCGGCAATCTCGACGGCGTGCGGCGCGATGTGGATACCGCGCACCTTGTCCTTGCCGAAGTCCTTCTCGTAGATCTTGATTTCGTCATCCAGACGCGTGTTGTACGGGATGTCGATCTTGATCGTGCGATCGCGGAACGCCTCCATGAGCTCGTTGCTCTGGAGCTTCTTGTATTCGGGTTCGTTGGTGTGGCCGATGATGACTTCGTCGATATCGGTCTGCGCGAACTTCTTCGGCTTGATGGTGTGCTCCTGCGACGCGCCGAGCAGGTCATACAGGAAGGCCACATCCAGCTTGAGCACCTCGATGAACTCGCACAACCCGCGGTTGGCGATGTTCAGCTCACCATCGAAGTTGAACGCGCGCGGGTCTGAGTCAGAGCCATACTGGGCGATCTTGCGGTAATTGATGTCGCCGGTCAGCTCGGTCGAGTCCTGGTTTTTCTCGTCCTTCGGCTGGAACGTCCCGACGCCGATGCGGTCCTTTTCCGAGAGCACCAGGCGGCGAACGGTAATATGCTCCATCACCTTGTGCCAGTCGCCGCCGTACTCGACGAGCAGGTCTTGAAACATCCTGCGGCAGAAAGGATCGAGCTCGCCTTCGATGCGGACCTGCTTGTCGGTGGGCAGGTCGGCGTTGATCGAAGCCAGTACGTCCTTGCGCGCCGCCGTCGGGATCAGACGCAGCGGGTCCTCGTGCATCGGGCAGGGCTGGACATCGACTTTGCCGTCAGCGCCGGCCACCTTCCAGGCGAACGTGTAGAGAGCGCCGTCATCGATCCGCGAGTAGTACTCGAGGCCTTTCTTCAACAGCCGCGCGATGGTGCTTTTGCTCGAGCCGACCGGCCCGTGCAACAGCAGGATACGGTGATCGGTGCCGTAGCCGTGGGCGGCGGACTTGAAGCACTCGACGAGGCGCATAATGGCGGTGTCAAGCCCGTAGATAGCATCGGCGCCCTCTTCGAAGGGGTCGTCGAAGAACTTGTAGTGGACCAGATCCTGCTTCATCAGCTTGTACTTGTCGGTGCCGAAGTGCATGATCATGTCATAGATGCGTTGAAACGCATTGCGGGCAATGCGCGGGTCCTGGGCAACCATGTCGAGGTATTCCCGAAACGTGCCCTCCCAGTGCCGCTGCTTGAATTGCTCGGTGTCGAGGTGGTTATTGACGATCGATAGGATTGTGTCTGCCTTGGACATCACAGCACTCCATGGCCGGTGTGGCTCGACGGGGCAACCGCAGGCGGCGCGCATACCGCTTGCGGGCGTACAACGAATGCTACGAGTACCGATAATGCGAGTCAATGCGCCGCTACTCTGACCACAACTATCGACCGATTGACGCCGCGTACTTACGGCCGGCGGCACCTCGGGCGAATAGCGGTGCTAACGGGCCGAGAATCAGGCCTGCGGTCCGGCGAGGACCGTCATAGCGTCACGAATCTCATTGTCGCCGACGTCTGAGAGGCGGGTGGGCCTCCCCAGATCACTTACCACAATCGCGTTGATGTGTCCGCCGCGATTCTTCTTGTCCATGTGGCACGCTTCGACGATAGCGTCGCAATCCAGGGGTTTGGGCAGGTGCGCGGGCAATCCCAGATGTTCCAGCACCCGCCTGATACGGTCGGCGACTGGGCGTTTGAGCAGTTTTCTAGTGCAGGCCAGCTCATTCTCGGCCAGCATACCCAGGGCCACACACTCGCCGTGCCGCAGTTCGTACCCGGCCAGCAGCTCAATCGCATGCCCGATGGTGTGGCCGTAATTGAGAATCGCGCGCAGGTTCTGTTCGCGCTCATCGCGGGCGACAACGTCGGCCTTGATCGTGCAGTTGCGGGCGATCAGCTCGGTAACGGCGCGCGTGTCTCGGGTGAGGATCGCGTCTGCCTGGCGTTCGTGCCAGTCGAGGAAGTCCGCATCGCGAATGACCGCGTGTTTGATGCTCTCACCGAGGCCGGCGATGAAATCACGCTGCTCCAGGGTTTCGAGGAAGTCCGTGTCGATCAGGACGGCGGAAGGCTGGTGGAAAGCCCCGATGAGGTTCTTGCCCGAGGCGTGGTTTAGCCCGGTTTTGCCGCCCACGGACGCATCGACGGCGGCCTCGATCGTTGTGGGGATCTGAATGAAGCGAATTCCCCTGAGCCAGGTGGCCGCGACGAACCCGGCGAGGTCGCCCGCGACTCCCCCTCCAAAGGCCACCACGAGATCCCCGCGTTCGAGTCGCGCCCGGGCGAGACCATCGACGAGGTCAGCAAACCTCGCAAGCGACTTGCTGGCCTCACCCGGCTCGAAAGTGAGCACGGCCGGCTCGAGCGGCAATGCCTCGATCAGTGCCGGCAGGTGAAGGTCGGCGACGTGCCGGTCGGCAATGACTACCAGCTTGGCGACGCGTTGCAGTTGCCCGATAACCGCGCCAAGTTCGTTTCTAATGCGCGGTCCGATGTTGATTGAGTATGAACGGCCCGCTAACGGCACCTGAACAGTCTGCATTGATCCCTCACAATATCGGATTTTACCGCACCCGGCGACGTTATAGCCCGTAATGTACTAATAATGAATCCGCCTGGGCAGGCCTGAATCGGCAATGGCCATTTACGCCACATGATGTCCGAAATGTCGCCTCCCGTTGTGAGCGGCCTTCGATAAACCGCTGTCCCGCAACCGCTTACGGCACACGTCGTGCGCACGGCGTCGCCTTGACGGTTTTCACACAATCTGGTATTATCCGGCCATGGCGAAGCCCGTAACTAAGCAAGCTCCAAAACGTAGTCGCAAGAAATCGACTGTCGCCCGAAAGCCAGCCAAGACCACTGCGCGCTCCACGGCCATCCGCACCTTTCACGCCGCCCAGCAGTTCCTCAACAGCCGTACCAACTATGAACGCATGCTGCGGCCGACCTATAATCACGCTAACTTTAACATCTCCAGGATGTTACGGCTTCTGGGCGAGATCGGCAACCCCCATAAGGCGGTGCGCGCCATCCACGTGGCCGGCACCAAGGGTAAGGGCTCCACATGCAGCATGGTCGCCTCGATGCTGCAGCAGTCGGGTCTGCGTGTTGGGCTCTACACGTCGCCACACTTTGTCGACATCCGTGAGCGCATCGCGATCGACGGGCAGATGATCAGCGAGTCTGACTTCACCAAGCTCGTCGCCAAACTCGCACCAATTGTCCGCCGTCTTGATAAACACGGACCAACCTACTTCGACATCCTCACGGCGATTGCATTCCTGTATTTTGTGAAGCAGAAGGTGGACATCGTCGTGCTCGAGACCGGTCTCGGCGGCCGACTCGACTCGACAAACGTCGTCAAGCCGCTGGCTTGTGGAATCACGAGCATCAGTTACGACCACATGGCCCAGCTCGGGTCGAGCCTCGAACGCATCGCCGCGGAGAAGGCCGGCATCTTCAAGCCAGGAGTGCCGGCGATCAGCGCACCACAATTGTTGGCGGTCAAGCGCGTGCTGCGTGCCGAGGCCGAGCGTGTGGGTGCCCCTCTGCGGATAATCGGCGATGACATCGAGTTCAGCTATCGCTTCGAGTCGTCCCGCGCGCAGGGACCCCAGAACCGCGTGTGCATGGCGACCAGAACCACCCGCTTCGACCATTTGCCGGTTCCATTGCTGGGTGAGCACCAGGCGCATAACTGCGGCGTGGCTCTGGGGATTGTGGATGCACTGCGGGAATCGGGCCTGGACATCAGCATCCAGGATTCGATTGACGGACTCGCAAATGTAAACGTGCTTGGCCGGCTCGAGAGCATTCGCGAGCAGCCCCTCACGGTCGTCGATGCCGCCCACAACGGCGCCAGCATTGTGGCGTTGATGCGCGCGATCGGCCAGAGCTTCAATTACGACTCGATGGTCGTGATATTCGGCTGCTCGGCCGACAAGGACATCGACGGCATGCTGAACCAGTTGCGTCTGGGTGCCGACAAGGTGATCTTCACGAGCATCGGCAACCCGCGCTCGGCGGACCCCAATGATCTGCTGGCGCGTTTCCAGGAAAAGACGCAGAAAATGGCGCAGGTCGCCCCCACGCTGGAAGAGGCCTACCGGATCGCCACTAATTGCGTCACGCGCGACGATCTGGTCTGCGTGACCGGATCGGTATACCTGGTCGGCATCGCCAAGCAGGTGCTGGCCCAGGGCATCGCGGTCTGAGCCATCCTCGTCCCCAATCGATGATGCCCGCAACGCGCCCAGCGCCGGCGGTACGTTATCAATACGTAATCCTCTTCTGAGCCAACGCGCGAGTGAGCCGCGTGTCAGCGAGGATCTGCGCGATGCGCGGGCCGGCCGTCCCATCGCCATAGACGCCGCGCCTGCCCCGGGTGCGTCGGCGATTCAGCGCCAGCGCTAGCGCTTGGCGCACACTGGCATACGACTCGGCCGCCTGAAGCACGGATTTCCCCCCCGGTTGGCGTCCGGCCTGGCGCGGGCCGACATTTATGGACGGCGTGCCGGCAAAGGGCGCCTCGATGATGCCGGCGGAGGAGTTGCCCACAAGCACGTCCGCCGACAGCAGCTCGCGCAGAAAGTCATCGCGCGGCAGCGATGTGACCACTCTGACATCACCCGGGTTGGCGGCGCGCTTGTGGCGCTCGATGGCACGCAGCACACCCGTATGTCCGCGATCGCTGTTCGGACACAGAATGAGACGGCGCAGGCCCGCGTCGCCGACCGCCCGCAGCACCTGGGTTGCGGCCCGCTCTTCGGTCTTGGCCGGGCGCCCAAAGGCGTGTTGGGCCACGATCGCCAGATGCGAGCGCCGCTTTCTCCGGCGATGTCCGTTGAGCAACTCACGCATTCGATCGAGGCCCGGAGCCCCGACTTGAAAAACACGCGACCGCGCTTCGCCCAGGCGGATCACGCGGCGGGTTGAATCGCGTGTGGCCGTGAAGTGCAGGTGCGCCAGCTTGGTAATCGCATGGCGTAGCGCGTCATCAAAGTCACCGGTCGCCACATCGCCGCCGTGGATATGCGCGACGACGCGACCGGTTGTGACGGCGGCGAGTGCTCCCGCCATGGCTTCGATGCGATCGCCGAGGACCACGACAATGTCGGTGTCCGCCGACTGGAAAAAGCGCGCCATCCCGCGCACGCCGCGCGCCAGGCCCTCCGCCTGGTCGATAGCGGAGTCGTCACCGGCCTGCATGCGCACGCGCGCGTCGATGTGCCAGCCGTCGCGTTTGATGTCGTCGACCGTATGGCCGAACTTTCGCAGCAGGTGCATGCCGGTCGCGACAAGCTGCATCTCGATCCGGGGCTGCGCGCAAAGCGCTGTCATGACGGAGCGGAGCAAACCGTATTCGGCGCGAGTCCCGGTGACAACGGCCACGCGCTTGCGTTGTCGCGAGCTGAGCGCCGCTGTCATTCGACCATATCCCAAGTGAGCACCGTGTCAGCGGCGGCATCGCGGTTGAGCATCCGGCCAAGCAGCTCATCCACGCGGTCCGGTTCGATGCCTCCCGCCGGACGCTTCGTCGTGAGCATGGTGGCCATTAGCGGCGTGCCGGCGTTCACATCGACCGCCGTGACAACACTCTTGCGTGCCACGGCCCGCACGTTGCGCTCAATCTCACTCATGCCGAGGCCCCCGTCTCCCAGGGCCGTTTCCGCCAGACGGATGCCGGTCACATATTCGCTGAATTGGGCCGGCTCGAGTGACATGGCGTGATCCGGCCCGGCGGCGGCACAGTCGAGCGTCAGGTGCTTTTCAATTACACAGGCGCCGGCCGCCACCGCCCAACCCCCCGTTTGCAGCGAGGTGGTGTGGTCGCTGAATCCGATCGGGATGTTGAATGCGCGGCGCAAAGTTCCGATCGCTCGCAGGTTGGCGTGATCCAGCGGCGTAGGATAGCTGCTCACGCAGTGCATCACGACCAGACGCTCACGCGCGCCGAGCGATTGCAGCCGCTGTACGTTTGTGAGAATCTCATCGCGCGTGGCGGCGCCGGTCGAGACTATCAGCGGCAGCCGGGTGGCGACCACTTCGCGCAGCAGCGGCAGATTGTTCAGATCGGTTGAGGCGATTTTCATCGCGCACACGCCCACGGACATCAGTCGCGCCACATCAGGCACGCTGAAGGGCGTTGCGAGAAACTCGATGCCCCGGCCAAGACAGCGAGCGCGAATGGCTGCAAATGCGCTGTCATCCAGCTCCAGCGCCGCGAGCATGCCGCGCTGGTCCCGCCCGGCGGATTGCCGCTGATACTCCGCAGCCGGAGCCGCCGCCGCCGCAAGCGTCTGGGCATCAAAAGCCTGAAACTTGACCGCATCGGCGCCGGTCGCCACGGCCGCGTCGACCAGTGCCAGGGCGCTGTCAATGTCTCCGTCGTGGTTCACGCCGGCTTCGGCGATCACGTAGCAGGTCTGTCCGGCACCGATGGCGCGGCCGTTTACGTGGACAACGGGGAATCTGTCTGTGTCGGGCTGCGGCATGCCATCCATTTGTCTGAAGATCCGATCAAGGCGGCAACGATTCCACGGCCGACTCGGGTGTCGGCCGCGACACTGTAAGGCCAAGCCTCTAAACCGCGATTGCCTGTTGGTGCGACATCAGGAATTCCGCGTGACGAAAGTCATCGAGCGTATCGACGTCCACGCTACGGCCGGCCGGCATCGGAAACGCCACGGTCTTCCGCGGCGCGCGGCCGTCCATGTAGTCGCCGTACGTGTGGATGTAAATAGCGCCGTTCAACCGAAACAGCGTCTCGTCGCCCGCGATCGGCTCCCAAACGCCGCCGCGCCCAAGCAGGCCATGCCAGCGGGCCGGTTTGGTCGGGCAGACGGATTTAAGAGCGCAGGGCGCGTTGTCCTCGAACACACTCATGGCATCGCGGATGTCTTGGGCTGTCCGCAACGGCGAGGTCGCCTGGAGCACCGCGAGCGCGTCAAAGCGCTCACCGCGCTCGGCCAGAAACCCGAGCAGCCAGCGGTTGGCGTCTTCGGAACTGGCATCATCGGTGGCAAGCTGCGCCGGTCGCAAGGCCGGACACTCGACACCCGCGCGACGCGCGACGAGCGCGATCTCGGGCGAATCGGTGTTGACGTAGACCGCCTCCAGAACGCCGCTCGAAGTGGCGGCTTCGCAGGAGTACAAAACCATCGGCTTACCGTCGAGCAGGCGGATGTTCTTGTTCGGCAGTCGTTTCGAGCCACCTCGGGCTTGCACGATCCCGACGGCGCGCATAGCGGCTCCTTCCCGTGTTGAGGGTGTAACGAGACCAACTATTACTATCGGTCCAGGTGTGATCGCAGGTGTAGCGCCGTCTACGGGCACGAGCACCATGGGCAAAGCTCGGCGGGAACCGCTTGCTCAGCCGCCCAGCAACGCGCGCCAGCGGCGAACCAGCTCGGCGGCGCCGGCGGCGTCCAGTTGCGTGTCGTCAAGCTCCCGGATCTGGCGCACAATCAGCTCTTCGGGCTCTTCAAACAGCCGCAGTTGCCGCGTGCGCCGCCGTTGAACGGCGGCCAGCGCCGGTCGTTGTGATTCACGCGTGAACGTCTGCTCCAGTTCGTTCAGCACCGCGTTGGCCCGATCGATGACCTGCTTGGGGACGCCCGCCAACTTGGCTACGTGCAGGCCATAGCTGCGGTCGGCGCTGCCGCGGACGATGCGGTGCAGGAAGACCAGTTGATCTTCATACTCGCGGACGGCGACATTCAGGTTAAACACCGGGTCGAGCAGTTCCTCCAACTCGGTCATCTCGTGGTAATGCGTGGCAAACAGTGTGCGGCACCGGCACTTGGTCGCAAGATGTTCGGCGACCGCCCACGCGAGGGCCAGCCCATCGAACGTGCTCGTGCCGCGCCCGAGCTCGTCGAGGATCACGAGGCTTTGGCGCGTCGCGTTGTGCACGATATTGGCGGCTTCCAGCATCTCGACCATGAACGTGGACTGGCCGCGCGCCAACTCATCGCTGGCCCCGACGCGCGTGAAGATACGATCGACCAAGCCAAGTTTCATGCGACGCGCCGGCACCCAACAACCGCAGTGAGCGAGCAGGGTCAGCAGCGCCACCTGGCGAATGTACGTGCTCTTGCCGGCCATGTTTGGACCGGTGATGATCCCGAGTGCCTGCCGGCCGGCGATCAGGCTGGCGTCGTTGGGGATGAAGTTGTCGTGCGTCCGCTCGACGACCGGATGTCGCCCCTCCTCGATCTCCAATAGCGGCTCGTCCACAAACTCGGGCCGGCAATACTGGCGCGCCAGCGACAATTCGGCCCAGCCCGCCAGCACGTCCAGTTCGGCCAGCGCCGTTGCGACCCGCTGTAGCGCGGGGATGTGCTCGGCGACATGATCGCGCAGCGAGATGAACAGCTCATATTCCAGCTCGTGCGCGCGGGACTCCGCCGAAAGCGCGTCGCTCTCGTACTGCTTGAGCTCATCGGTGATATACCGCTCGGCGTTCTTGACGGTCTGCTTGCGCACGTATTCGGCCGGCGCGCGGTCCTTGTGGGGATTGGTGATCTCGATGTAATAGCCGAAGACCTTGTTGAAGCCGACCTTTAGCGTGGGGATGCCCAGGCGCTGCGACTCGCGCGTTTGAAACTCGGTGAGCCACTGCTGGCCGTCCGTGCCGATGGCGCGCAGCCGGTCCAGCTCGGCGTTGAAGCCGGGCGCGAAAATCCCGCCTTCGCGCACGGTCAACGGCGCGTCGGCGTGCAAGGCGGTGCAGAGCGTCTCGGCCAACGCATCGAGCCCGGCCAGCGCATCGGCACGCGCGTCGGCGTCGGGCGTGTGCAGCGTGCGCAGGCCGTCGCGAACAGTCGTGAGCCGGGCGAGGCTGTTGCCCAGGCTGCGAAGGTCGCGCGGATGTGTGCGCTGCACGCCTATGCGCCCGACCACGCGTTCGACGTCACCGATGTTGCGCAGCGCATCGCGCAGCGTCGTGCGGGTAGTATCCTCGGCGCGGATCGCCTCGATGAGGCGCTGCCGTTGCTCGATCAGGTCGATGCGCTTGAGCGGATAGCAGAGCCATTGCCGCAGCAGCCGCGCCCCCATCGGGTTGCAGGTCTCATCGACGGCGGCGAGCAATGAGCCGGCGCGCCCGCCGGCACGGATCGTCCTGGCGATCTCCAGCGAGCGCAGTGTCGCCGGATCGAGCGTCATATGATCGCCGGCGTTGTGTCGCCGGGGCGGCTGTATGTGTCGAACGGCGCCTTTTTGTGTCTCGCGCGCATACGCCAATAGCGCGCCGGCCGCCTGGAGCGACGCGTCGACACTGTCGAAGCCGAACCCCTCGAGCCCGCCCACCTCGAACTGCTCCTCCATCAGGCGGGTGGCCCAGTGGGGGGCGAAGTCGCTCACCGAACGGTACGTAACCGCCGCCCCGACATGCTCGCGGATCTCGGCATCGAGCGCCGAACGGCCGGCGTGGGGTTGCTCGGGGAGCAGCACCTCGGCGGGTGCCAGACGGGTCAATTCGTCGATCGCCGCCGTTGTCGGGCAAACCTGCACGACAAAGCGCCCGGTCGAAAGCTCGAGCGTGGCCAGCCCGACCTCGTCACCTTGCTGATAAAGGGCGGCGAGCACGTTGCTCTGCGTGCGGTCGAGCAGCGCGTCGTCGGTGAGCGTGCCGGGTGTGACGATCCGCACGATGGCGCGCTTGACGACCCCCTTGGCCTGGCGGGCGTCCTCGATCTGCTCGCTGATTGCGACCTTGTAGCCGGCCTCGACCAGCCGCGCCAGATACGTCTCGAGCGCGTGGTGCGGAATGCCGGCCAGCGGCGTCTTGCCTCGATCGCGACTGGTCAGCGCAATCCCCAACACGCGGGCGCCGAGCTCGGCGTCGTCGTAAAACATCTCGTAAAAATCGCCCATGCGAAACAGCAGGATCGCGCCGGCAGCCTGCTGCTTTTGTTCCCAGTACTGGCGCATGGCCGGCGTGAGCTGCGCATCAGGCGGCGCAGCGTACTTCGGCGCCGGCGGCGACGTGGACGCGCCGGCAGCCTGCGCCGGCGGAACAGACGGCGGCGCCGGAGGCGGTTCGCGCGCGGGCGCCTCAGATTGGCCGGGAGATTCGCTCGTCACGCCGCGAATGTATCCGACCAGCGGCACGACGTGAAGACAATTCACCCACCGTCGTGACTTGGTCAAACGGATAACAGGTGCGGCCGGTGGTCCGCTGCGTTAATATGCCGCGGACGGCTGGCGGGTGTGACTCGCCACACCTCGATCATTGTGTCAGCGGAGTAGCGGCAGATGAAGGTCTTTGTTACTGGCGGAGCGGGATACGTTGGCAGCCACTGCGTCAAGCGGCTGGTCGCCGGCGGACATGCGGTCACCGTGTTTGACAACCTCAGCACCGGACATCGCGCCGCCGTCGATCCCCAAGCCACGCTTGTTGAAGGTGATCTGGCCGACACGGGGCGCATCGGCGAATTGCTCGGCGGTGGGTTCGACGCGGTCATGCACTTCGCCGCCGCGCTGAATGTCGGCGAGTCGGTGGATGAGCCGCTGATGTACTACCGCAACAACGTCGCCAACACGATCGGCCTGCTGGAGCAAATGCGTGACAAGGGTGTCCGCAAACTGGTGTTCAGCAGCAGTTGTGCCGTCTACGGCGTGCCCGCGGAATTGCCGATCACCGAAGATCTGCCCAAGGCGCCGATCAACCCCTATGGCGAGACCAAACTGGTGATGGAGTGGGCGCTGCGCGCCTCGGCGTCGGCGTGGGGGCTTGGTTCGACGGCGCTGCGCTACTTCAACGCCTCGGGCGCGGCCGGCGACGGTTCAATCGGGCAGGATTATCGGCCCACCCTCCACCTGATCCCGGTCGTGCTGGAAGTGGCCCTTGGGCAACGCCAGAAAATCGCCATCTTCGGGACGGATTACCCCACGCCCGACGGAACCTGCGTGCGGGATTACATCCACGTTGACGACCTGGCCGAAGCGCACCTGCGCGCGCTGGAAGCGTTGAAGGAAGGACAGGCCGAGGCGTACAACGTGGGCACCGGGCAGGGACAAAGCGTGCAGGAGATCATCAGCGCGGCGCGCGAGATAACGGGGCACGAGATCCCCGTCGAGCTCAGCCCCCGGCGACCGGGCGACCCGCCGGCGTTATATGCGAACGCGAGCAAGATCGGCGAGGCGCTGGGCTGGGAGCCACGTTATCGGAATATCAAGGACGTAATCAGCACCGCCTGGCACTGGCATACCGCCCATCCGGACGGCTACGGCGACCGATAAACCACTCGCGCCAGCCGCGCTACGACACTTGGTGGCCGCTATGATGGGGCGTGGCAAAAGGTGTGGAGTGTGATTATCCCCGAACTCATTTGATACCCGTTCTCGTCTTGAATTCATCCAATTCCAGCCACTCCTGATACACCACGACAAAGTACACTATTGGTGGTGCCGGTTGGAGCGGGTGCGCCAAGTTGGTCTGCGCCCTCCGGCAACCCGCGGACATCGCTTTTTCGCGGCGTGCAGCGGAAAATCGCGTTTTAACACGGCAATTTGAGCCAGGCGCCCGTACTAAGCACTCTGAGGGCACGTTGCCGATGCACATTCTTGGTGGCACGGTAAGCACAGTTTCGTGGAGTACGCGATGACGATGAGAGACGCTCTGCGTCAATATCGAAGCCGGTCAGGCCGCGTCGGGCAGGCGTTTGGCCCGCCACTGACCGAGGAAGAGTTGACGACTAACTTGACGGTACTGGAGAACCGTCTGAACGATGAGATGAAGTGTCCGGCGGGACGCAACCAGGTATATATCCGCTCACTCCTTACCGGCTCGGGCACAACCAAGCCGCGCATCGCGCTGAAGTGCCCGTTACGGAAGGACATCAATCTGACGCCGGAAATCTACTTCGAAGAGATTCGCGATTTGTGCTGTGGTGATCATGAGAACTGCCAGGCCTGGCAGGAGTTGAGGGACCGCTTCGTGGACACCTGAATATCGCCGGGCGACCGAGACTGCCGCATGGCGGCAGGCAATCCGCGCGGATAGCTACCACGCGGGGGAGCCTAAGACGGCGGCGTGACACGGGACGTGTCACGCCGCTGTGTATTTAACGGAGAATGTCAGCGCGGCACGATGCGCGCCGGCGTGTCCGGTTGTGCGTCAGGGTTTCTCCGTGCCACCGGGGGCGGGGGCGGGGGCGACGGCCGGCTTGGCCGTTTCGGCCTTCGGTTCCGGCATCTTGAAATTGGGCACCAGGGCCGCCAGCCGCTTTACGAAATCGCCCTGCTGCTGCTTGTTCAGCACATCATGCACAGCGAGGATGAACCCGTCGCCGACCATGTCCGGAACGGTGGACTTATCCGGGATCGACTCGACCCGTTTGCGGAAGTCGCGATGGACGCCGTCGAGAGCCTTCTTCTGCTCCGGCGACAGCTTGAGGTCGATCGCAATCAGGTAAACGTCGAGCGGGCGGACCTTGCCCGACGGGTTGGTTTCCAGGAATTTCAGAGTGACTTCGAGACTGGCCTTTTGCTGGTCGTTGAGGATCTGCCGCAGACCCTCGAGGAAGTCGGTTCGCGCCTTCTTGCCTGGCCGGGCGTCCTCGAGCTGTTGCTGGATCTGCTTTTCCTTCTCCTTGTCACCGGCCTTGCGCGCCTCGGCGAGTTGCGTGAGCAGGTCGGCAATATGCGACATCGTGCCTTCACCGGCCGGGGCGGTTGTGAAGGCCACATACTCCTCTATCAGGCCCTCGACGTGTTGCTGCTGTTTTTCGTCCAGTGCCAGCGTACCGGCGATGTAGCGCAGCTCCTCCTCGCCCTGGAGCTTCTGCGCCTTGTACTGCTGACCTTCCGGGCGTCGCGGCGCCCGGCGCATCTGGCCAAGAGCCGGCAACGTAGCCGTGATTAACACCAAACCGACTATGATTCCCCGTCGCATGTCATCGTCTCCTGCTTGCAAGACACCGGAGGTCACGCTCGCCAGCGGGGAGCGCGTCGCCATCGTTATTCAACAAGCCGATAAAGATACCCTGTTAGCGCCCGTGTCGCAATGACAGCCGGTCAATGAGGCGGGCTATGGGGCCACTGCTTGATCCCGGCGGTGACGCGTAATCCGGACCTCAGACGCAGGTCCGGGTCGGCCGCACCGCACGCATCGGAACGCCGGCCTTATCGGATCGCATCGGGCTATTATGCGGGCACTTATGTAGTGCAATCCTCTATTTTTCCTGCTTTTGCCCGTCCGGGCGGGCTAATATTGTAGGGGAGCTGAAGATGGCTCCCCGTCGCAGTTCCATCGATGTAATCGTGTGGCCGGCCTTCAAGTATCAAAGGAGTATTGCAGATGCGTAGCGGCTTGGCACTGGCGTTGATTCTGGCAACTCCGATGGTGGTCTTCGCCGGCATGGCGGACCGAACGCCCGCGGCGGTGAAAACGTCGCGCGGAGCGCGCGTGTTCCTGCTGGATAATCCGCATGCCGCCAGGAGCGCCGCCACGCTTGACGCCGCCGAGCGCGTCGATAAGCACGGCCGCAATCTGGGGCCGATCCATGGTTACGAAGTGCTGAATCGTGTGGTTGTTCAGTTGCCTGATCCGTCGGTCATCACGTTGCCGAAGGGCGTCCGTGCCACCAGCGGATTCCGTCCACTCAAGGGGATTCCGGGCTATTACGTGATCACCTCGGACAGCGTTGCCGATGCGCTTCTGCTGGCGGAGGCGCTGGCTGACAACCCGAACGTGCGTGAAGCATACGTTGACATCTCGGCGCCCAAGGTGCTACGCGCGCCAACCGACCCACATTACACAAACCAGTGGCACCTGAATAACACGCTGCTCCCGATCGCGGACGTAAACGCGGAGCCCGCATGGGACCTGGGTTACACGGGTAGCGGCGTGATCGTCGGCATAGTCGAGGGTGGCTGGCAATACGACCACCCGGACCTGGCCGGCAACTTCTCGGTCGACGCCACGCAGCCGGGCGGCTATACGACCAGTCACGCCACCTCGTGCGCCGGTGTCGTTGGCGCCGTTGCCAACAATGGCCTGGGTGGGGTCGGGCTGGCGTATGGTGCCGAGATCTCCGGACAGATTTACGGGTCGACTACGCAAACTGCATCCGCGTTTGAGTACCGCAACGATCTCAACGACATCAAGAGCAACTCGTGGGGGCCATCGGACAACGGCGAAGTCACCTACCTCTCATCCGTCGAGCGCGCCGCGCTGGAGAACAGCGTCGCGACCGGCCGCGATGGGCTTGGTGAGATATTCGTCTGGGCGGCCGGCAACGGCGGTCTCGGCGATCGCGTCGAGTACGATCCGTACGCGTCGAGCCGGATGACCATTGCGATCGGTTCGATCGGCGACGGCGACTACCGCGCGTATTACAACGAGACGGGTTCCTCGATGCTGGCGGTGACCCACTCGAGCGGCAACACGCGCGGGGTTTACACGACCACCGCGGGCAGCGGTTACACCTCGTCCTTTGGCGGCACCAGCTCGGCATCCCCACTGGCCGCGGGCACCGTCGCGCTTATGCTCGAGGCGAATCCAAACCTGACCTGGCGCGACGTGCAGCACGTGCTGATCGAGACGGCGCGGAAGTGCGATCCCAACGAAGTGGATTGGACCGTCAACGGTGCCGGCCGCGATGTCAACTACAACTACGGTTTCGGCGCGATCGACGCGCTGTCGGCCATCGCCGCCGCGGAAACCTGGGTGACCGTCGGCGCGGAAGTCTCCGCTGATACGGGTGTGATCACGGTTGATCAGGTGCTGCCGGACGCCGACCCGAATGGCATATCGCAGACCGTAGAGATTGCCGACAACATCCGCATTGAGAGCGTCGAGCTGATCCTCAACGTAACCACGCCCTACGTCGGTGATCTGCGAATCACGCTTACGTCGCCTGACGGAACCGAGTCGATTCTCGCCGTGGAGCGCGCCGACGCGCAGGATGATTACGTTGACTATATCTTCACGTCGCTGCGCTGCTGGGACGAGGAGTCGAGCGGCACCTGGCAGGTGAACATCGCGGACTATGGCGCTTCGGATACGGCCACCTGGCAGGACTTCCGCATCAAGGTATACGGCACCGAGATCATCATCGAGCCGGTTCTGGGCGACGCCAACTGTGACGGCGTGGTCAGTAACGGCGATATCGATCCGTTTGTCCTGGCCATCACCGATGCGGACGCTTACGCCGCATCGTATCCCGATTGCGATATCAGCTTGACCGACTGCAACGGTGACGGGGTCACGAACAACGGCGACATCGACGCGTTTCTCGAGCTGTTCCCCAAGGACTAGAGCCAATCACGCTTGCCCGTGGCGTCCGACGCCCGTAGCGTCCGACCCCCGAGTCGGACGTCTTTCGCGCGCCCGCGCCGCGCGGGCCGGCGGGGCGCAACAGCGTCCTCGACGCTCAACGGCCGGCGAGGCGCCGGCCGTTACACGGTTCGCCAGACCGGGGTGCGAGCCCGTTCAGGTACCACCAACCTCAGCGCGGCGTCGGCGGTGGCGTCAAACCGAGAATGCGGACTGGTATCTCGCGATGCCCCGCCGGGGGAGCGGGTGCCCGCGGTGCGCGGGCGACGAAAGCGTGCAGGTCCTTGAAATCCCACTGCGCACGCGGTGCCGGGCGGCCGTGGCGATCGGTTATGGCGCAACCGTATTCATCCGCCAGCACACGGCCCGCAAACCGGTCACACATGCCCTCCTTGCGCCGTGGTCCGCGCCCGGCGCTTTTGACCAGGTAGTGATACAGCTCGTGCAGGTACACGAACAGCGCGAGCTGATAGGCGCTGTTGACTGTGATACAGAGCGTATCGCGCGACCAGTGTGTACGGTAACTCCGCGCCTTCGCCAGGTGTGTCGCGAGCCGGTACGGGTAGCGGACGTGCTGACCGAGGTTGATCAGGATGCGCGCATCGTCGTAGTAACAGCTTCCTGAGAAATCCGCGCCGCGACTGTCGCGGACGCGCACAGTCAGATGATCGTGACGATAAGGCGCCGTGTGCCGCCGGAAGAGCGCCTCCAACCGTGTGTCATCGAGCTTGGTCGTGTTTTGGAAGTCCATTTCCGCGCGGCGCTCCGGTTACTGGTTGGCAACACCATGAGAACCGGATATCGAGCTGGTTTCAAGGTGCGGCGTGGGGTTGCTGGACTGCCGGCGCTGGTTCGACGATAGCAGGGACAGCGCGACCGGGCGGCTCAGTCGTCTGATAAAAGGGCCACAGCCCGCCACATAGGCGGTGCTTTTGCCTTCGGGTTTTTCGGTCGCTATAACAGCAGCAGCCGAGCTATCATCTGGTAGTTTCTGGTGCTGCGCCGGCAGATGCGCGCCGCGGCGCGCTCATGCGGGTAAGGGAGAGTGTGATGCGGACCAGATCGTGCCGATCCCGGATGCGAGCAACGCAATGCCCGCCGGTGCTCGTCGTCGCGTATGTCTTGGTGCTATCGGTCGTGACGGCGGGGGCCGCTGAGCCGCGGTTTACCGAGGTGGCCGGCGTGCGCGAGTTGTCCGGGCGTCTGATCGTGCGTCCATTGCAGCCGCCCGCCGAAGCCACCGGCCAGGCCCGGTCGATGGTTGATGGCGCTGCGCCGGATGTCGCCCGTGCGCGTCTGACGCCACACGTATTGAAGCACGCGGCGGCGGTGGATGAATATGTGGTCGCCGTGCCGAGCGGCATGCGCGACGCCGAGTTCGCCGCGGCGCTGCTCGAGACGGGTGACTATGAATATGTCGAGCCGGATTGGCTGCTGTATCCGGTCGCGACCGAACCGAACGACCCGCGACTCAGCGAGCAATGGCACCATGCGAGAATAGAGTCGTACCAGGCATGGGACTACCTGACCGGAGCCGGCGTCACGGTTGCGATTGTCGACACGGGGTGTGACGCCGACCACCCTGATCTTCAGGGACTGTATGTGCCGGGTTACTACACCGTTTATCCCGACCAGCTTGAGGAGACTTACGCCGGCGAACTCACCGATGACAATGTCGGCCATGGAACCCACGTCGCGGGCTGCGCCGCCGCTCATGGCGACAACGGCATCGGCGTGGCGGGTGTCGGCTGGAACTTCGACATCATGCCGATCAAGGTCACCAACACCAACGGGGCGTTGTTGAGTGACTTGACCGGCGGGGCGCGCTGGGCGGTTGATCATGGGGCGAAGGTGATCAACGTCAGCTTTGAGGGGGTGGGGGCTTCCGCGATACGCTCAGCCGGAGCGTACATCAAGGCCAACGGCGGCCTGCTGCTGTGGGCCGCGGGCAACGCCAACAGCGATCTCGGCGACTGGGACCACAGTGAATACGTGGTGGTTGGCGCCACATCGACAAGCGATGCGAAAGCGTCTTTCTCCAACTACGGCCGGCCGATTGATGTTGTGGCCCCGGGCACCTCGATACTCAGCACGATCAACAACGGCGATTATGGACTGGCGGGCGGCACGAGCATGGCATCGCCGATTACCGCCGGCGTTGTGGCCATGATCTGGTCGGCCAACACCGAGTTCACGCCCGACCAGGTGCAGGGAATTCTCTATGCCAGCGTCGACGACATCGGCCCCGCCGGCGAAGACGACACCTTCGGCCATGGCCGGGTCAACCTGAAAAACGCCGTGATAGTGGCGCTCGACTTCGAGACCGAGATCAACATCGCCGTGGATTCATGGCCCAACAGCGGCGCGTTCATCAACGTGATTCCGGCGGACATGCATGGTGATACGTACGGTTGGACCTGGTTTACGCGCGAGTATGTTTATGACACGTCGGTGTCATTCTCGGCACTGGCGACGCATGAAGGCAGCCCGTTCGTGTGGTGGGAAGTTGACGGCGTCGCCCAGGCGCGCGATCAGCAGCAGGTCTACGTGATCGCACAAGAGCACACGTCGTTGCGCGCGATGTTTGCGGCGACCGTTGACGTTCACTCGATACCGCCCGGCGCCTACATCAACCTGGCACCAGCGGACCTTGATGCCCAGGGCGCCGCGTTCACGCCTTTCACCAGGCTATATGCCCAGCCCAACGTGGTGTTCTATGCACCGGATACACACGACGGCGAGGACTTCTTCGAGTGGCGCGTCGCCGATGAGCCGCAATTGTCGGGCACAACGTTGTACGCCGATCTGCCGGGCCCATGTGTCGTCGAGGCGATCTTCGGCGAATCGTACGATCTGTCCGTCAGCTCGGAGCCGGCGTCCGGCGTGGCCATCACGGCAACGGCCGATCGGCGCGGGGCCGGAGTTGGCACGACGCCATTTGACCGCCTCTACGCAACTTCGACCAGCGTGACGCTGACCGCACCGTTGTTGACCGTGATCGGTGAGAGTGCGTATCGGTTTGACCGTTGGACAACCGGGGGCATCGAGCAACCCGCCGGGCAGTTGGAGACCACCGTTCTGATGGACGAGCCCGTCGCGGCCGCGGCGGGTTATCGACTGGTCGGCGACCTGGACTGTGATGGCTCGGTCAACAACGGTGACATCGACGCGTTTGTGATGGTATTGCACGACCCGCCGACGTATCGGGCGACATACCCCGAGTGCGACGAGATGCTGGCCGACATCAACGGCGACGGCTGGGCCAACAACGGCGACATTGACGCATTTGTCGAGATTATCCTGCGTTGAGCGCGGCGCAAGCCGTTACAGTGCTGTTTCGGCAGCGCGATAGCGCGGCTCGCCCGCGACGATTGTGCAGACGGCGCGGCCGCGCACAGGCCAGCCGGCGAATGGTGTGTTACGCGACTTCGAGCGGAACTGCTCGGGCTCGATCGTCCACTCCCGTTGCGCATCGATGATCGTGATATCGGCGACGCTGCCGGCGCTCAGGCTGCCGCCGGAGACCTGGAGCAGAGCAGCCGGGCGTGTAGAAAGCATTCCCACCAGACGCGACCATTCGATGATGTTCGGCTCGATCAGTGCCTTGATGTAGAGCGGCAGTGCAGTCTCAAGGCCGATCACGCCGAAGGGGGCATGTTGGAATTCGAGTTGCTTGGTCTGGGCCGGATGCGGTGCGTGATCGGTAACCAGGCAGTCGATTGTGCCGTCGCGCACACCTTCAATGCAGGCGGCGACGTCATCATGGCCTCTCAGCGGCGGGTTCATCTTGAAGTTCGCATCGAACGATTCGCAGAGTTCGTCGCTGAGCAGCAGGTGGTGGGGACAGACTTCGGTGGTGACGCGTTCGTCGCGCGCCTTGGCCTGTCTGATCAGGTCGATGGCGCCGCGCGTGGAGACGTGTGCCACGTGATAGCGCACGCCGCTGGCGCGGGCCAATGTCAGGTCACGCTCGACCATGACCTGCTCGGCGATGCCCGGCATCCCGGGCAGTCCGAGCTTGGTGGCCAGCACGCCGGCATTCATGCACCCACCGCCGGCGAGTGATACATCTTCGGCGTGCTGGATAAACAGCGCACCGAGCATATTGACATAACGCATGGCGCGCAAACACACGCCGGAATCTGCGATCCCCGCGCCGTCGTCGCTGAAGGCCACGGCCCCGGCGCGCAACATGAGCCCGATCTCGGCGAGTTCTTCTCCCCGGCGGCCTTTGGTCAGCGCGCCGATGGGGTACACACGGCAATGTCCGACCCGTTCCGCCTGGCGCGATACGTACTCGATCTCCGCATCGCTATCCAAGGCGGGCGTGGTATTGGGCATGCAAGCAACGGCCGTGAATCCACCGGCCACCGCGGCCGCCGTGCCGGTCTCGATCGTCTCGGCTTCTTCGCCACCCGGCTCGCGCAAGTGTACATGCATGTCGATCAGGCCGGGGACTACGAGGCAACCGGTGGCGTCGATGATCTCGTCGGCGGATGACGGCGTGTTGCGCCCGATCGCCGCGATCTTGTCATCCATGACGGCGACCCCACCGACCTCGTCGATTTCCTGCGAAGGATCGATGATGCGACCGCCACGAATCAGGAGTGTCTTGCTCATGTGTCTGCTCGCTGTGTCTGGCGGCCCACGCCGCGGATACGAACAACCGGGTCGATGTTGCGGGTATGATAAGGTCAGTTCGCTGGTTTGGGCGAGCCCCATTGTGAAGCCGGCAACATCAGCGGGACTGGGCGCCGCGGGTATGAGTGACTCGGCCGGGTTTGAAGAAAGCGGTCACGCCATATAATGCGTGCGGGCTGTATGTGCCTGACTCGTGGCGGCCGCGGCTCTGAGAGTGCGGCACTCGCCGCCCGGCACGTATGGCCCGCCGCCCGGACGCAGCGCCACCGGTCATGCGCGACACGGAGAATGACAATGAGCAGCCGCCCCTCGATCTGGAACCGTCTCGGTAACCTGCTGCGCGGCGATGACCGATCCAGCCGAAGCGAACAGAACATCGGCGGCGCCACGATGTCGTCCAGCGCGGTCGATGATCCGGCAAACGTCGCGTCACGAGTCCTCCGGCGCAATCCCAGCAAACGCGAACTGGCGGAGCGCTACAACCGCGTGTTGGAGCTGATGGACGCACTCGAATCGCACTTCCAGAAACAGGACGAACGGTCGCGCGAGCTGAACGGCGCCGTCAGCGATATGGGGGAGATCCTGACCCAGTTGACCGAGGCACAGAAGTCCCAGGACGCCTCAATCCAGACCATGGCCGAAAACGTGGCCGTCGCCGCCAATCACTCCGGCAAGCTGTCCGAGACGCTGAGCCAGTTTCCGGCGTCGCTCAACGCCCAGGCCGAGGCGGTGCAGTCGCTCTCGCGACACCTGGAGATATCACAGGAAGCCGAACACCGCGTGGCCAACTCACTGGGCGAGCTGGGCCAGGCGGTGGGATCATTGCGCGGATCGGCGGATTCGCAGGTGCGGACACTCGAACGGTTGCATGAGCGCGAGCGCGAGCAACGCCAGACGCTCGAAGCACTGGTACGCGAGCAAAGCCGTCGGTTCATGCTGGTCATCGCAGTTGCGGCGATTCTGGTGGTGGCGGCGTTGGCTACGATGAGCGTGACAATCTGGCAGGTGCTCGGCCCGAGATAGAGCCATTCAATGCGGAGACTACGCCCGGCGGCCGGCGCCCCGCGGGCCGTTACTTCCGCACGGAACACACGACGGACGGTGGTTGATTGAAACTAGCACTGATTCAGACCAATCCCACGATCGGCCACATCGACGCCAACACCGATGCCATCCTGGCGAGACTGGACCAGGCCGCGGAACTGGAAGCCGATCTGGTGATATTCCCCGAGCAGGCCATCATCGGATACCCGGCCAAAGACCTGCTGTTACGCCGTGAGATTATTGGTCGTAATGTGGCCGCGCTGGAGCGCATCGCTCAGCGGGCAACCGCCACGGCGGCTCTGGTGGGTTTTGCCGAACCAAACCCCAATGCGTTTGGACGCCCGATATACAACTCGGCGGCGCTTCTGCACGGCGGCGGCGTGGTCGCCCGCTGGAGAAAGCGTCTGCTGCCGACCTATGACGTGTTCGACGAGGCCCGCTATTTCGAACCGGCCGGGCCGCAAACGGTCGTGGAGTTCGGTGGGCGAATACTGGGCGTCTCTATCTGCGAGGACCTGCTTGCTGAACCGATGCTGGGCAAGCCGCTATACGACGCGGACCCCGTCGCGGATCTGTGCGCGGCGGGAGCGGATCTGCTGGTGAACATATCCGCGTCGCCTTTCGTGCTCGACAAACAGGCGTGGCGGATGCAGATGCTGGCCGCGCGCGCCCGTCGCGGCAACTGCCCCTTCGCGTACGTCAACCAGGTGGGCGGTAATGACGATCTGCTTTTCGACGGGGCCAGTTGCGTGATCGACGCGCACGGCGCGGTGATTGGCCAGGCAGTGTCGTTCCGCGAAGATCTGCTCATGGTGGATCTCGACGATCCAGCCGCGGCGCGCCTGGAGCCGCTGCCGGGCACAGTCGTCGCGCTGCACGACGCGCTGGTGATGGGCCTGCGTGACTATGTGCGCAAGTGCGGCTTCGCAAAAGTCGTCATCGGACTGTCGGGCGGTATCGACTCGGCGGTGACGGCGGTGCTGGCCGTGGAAGCATTGGGATGCGAAAACGTCCAAGGTATCGCGATGCCCAGTCGCTACAGCAGCGATCACAGCATCAGCGACGCACGGGCGTTGGCTGAAAACCTCGGCATCCGCTTCGCCGTCATTGAGATCGAGCCCATGCACACCGCATACGAAAAGCAACTCGCCGCCGAGTTCGCCGACAGTGAGAGCGGCGTGGCGGAAGAAAACGTCCAGGCCCGCGTGCGCGGCGGCCTGCTCATGGCCCTGTCCAACAAGTTCGGCAGCCTGTTGCTCACCACCGGCAACAAGAGCGAGCTGGCCGTCGGCTACTGCACGCTGTACGGCGATATGTGCGGCGGCCTGGCCGTAATCAGCGATGTGCCGAAGACGATGGTCTATGACCTGGCACGGCACATAAACGCGCGCGCCGGGCGTGAGCTCATCCCGCAGAACACGATCACCAAGCCGCCGTCGGCTGAACTGAAGCCAAACCAAACCGACCAGGACACCTTGCCGGAATATGACGTGCTGGACGAGATCCTGGAGCGGTTTGAGGAACAGATGCAGACTGTGGATGAGATTGTCGCCGCCGGCTTCGAGCGCGCGACGGTCGAGCGCATGGTGCGTCTGATCCGGCTCAACGAGTACAAGCGTCAGCAGGCCGCTCCGGGCTTGAAGGTCACGTCAAAGGCGTTTGGCTTTGGTCGCCGCATGCCGATCGCCGCCCGCCCACCAAGATAGACGCCGTTACGCAGTCCACACAAAAGAGAGCTGGTGCCCCGTCGCCAACATCCCGGCGAGCGCGCATAAACAAGCCCCCGGCAAGAGAGCCGGGGGCTTGGGTGAATTACCGCGTGCCGGACTGATTTCGGCAGGGCTACCTACTTGGAGAGCATCGCGACAAACGCATCGATGTCGGCGTTGTTCACGAAACCATCCTCATTGCAGTCCGCCAGCAGCCGGCTGCAATCAGGATACATTGCGTCGTACTGGGCCGGCTCGGTAAGTGCCAGCACGAACGCGTCGATATCGCCATTGTTGACCAGACCGTCGCAGTTCAGGTCACCAAGCTGGCCTTCGCATTCATCCGGAATGCCGTTCTCATTGTCATCGTCCGAAGTGCCTTCGGCGATGTCGCACTCATCCGGGATCTCGTTGTAGTTGCAGTCCTGGCTGAAGCCGCTGCTGATGTCATCGGCATCCCAGATCGCGTTGCCGTTACAGTCCGGACAACCATCAACATTGACGGGAGTTCCCGGCGGCGTATCGGCACACAGGTCGATGCAGTCCTCCACGCCGTCGCCGTCAGTGTCATCATCCGGCACGCCGCAGCCGCAGACACCCGGCTCAATCTTGTCCGGATCGTTGGGGCAGCCATCAATGCAGTCGGGCGTGCCATCGGTGTCACTGTCGGTATCGGGAACGCCGCAGCCACAGACACCCGGATCGATCTTGTCCGGATCGTTGGGGCAGCCATCAATGCAGTCGGGCGTGCCATCGGTGTCGCTGTCGGTATCGGGAACGCCGCAGCCGCAGACACCCGGATCGATCTTGTCCGGATCGTTCGGGCAGCCATCAATGCAGTCGGGCGTGCCATCGGTGTCGCTGTCGGTATCGGGAACGCCGCAGCCACAGACACCCGGATCGATCTTGTCCGGATCGTTGGGGCAGCCATCAATGCAGTCAGGCGTGCCATCGGTGTCGCTGTCGGTATCGGGAACGCCGCAGCCGCAGACACCCGGATCGATCTTGTCCGGATCGTTGGGGCAGCCGTCGCACTCGTCACCGACATCATCACCGTCGGTATCTTGCTGGTCGGAGTTCGCGACGTACGGGCAGTTGTCGCAGGCATCGCCATGCTCGTCCGGATCAGAGTTGGTCTGATCGGGGTTCCAGACGGTCGGGCAATTGTCGACATCGTCGGGATAGCCGTCGCCGTCGGAGTCACTGACCTCGCAACTGATGCCGGTGATCAATACGGCGTCGAGTCCGGATTCGTTGATGCTCTGCGCGTCGCCATCGTTGGCGGTGAAGCGCAGCATCATGGTGTCGGTGAGGGTGACGCCGGCGGAATCGAGGTTGGCCTGCGTGATGGTATGGCTGCGCCAGCTCAGTCCACCGTCGGTATCGTGCCGCGCGATCTCAATCCAGCCGCTCGCACCGCCGTTGTTGCTGATCTCGACAAGCAGCATGTCGGTGCCGTCGTCATCGGTGAGGCGCAGGAAGTAGTCATAGTCGATCGTGATGCCGCCACCCGACATGTCGAGCACGGGCGACATCAGCAGCACGGAGCCGTCATCGACGTCGGTATTGCCGTACTCGTTCTGGGTCAGGAAGCACTGGCCGCTGCCATCGGAGTCCGATGTGGGATCGTAATCCCAACTTCCATCGTTGACCGGCACGCCGCGTTGCCATTGACCGCTGCTGGCGCCGTTTACGGCCGTGGTCCATCCCTGGTCGGTCTCGAAGTTGTCGTCGAGGATTACGCCGAAGGTCCCGACGGTTGCGGAATAGACGCTACCGGGCGCACCGCTGGGATCGTAGACGGTGGTGGCGCCGTCGCCGGTCGCCGAGAAGTAGAATTCCGGGCTATCGTCGCAATCGGCGGCCGGCAGCACGCCCTCGTACAGATCGCCGCCTTGCGGCGTGAGCGTCACATAGCTGTAAGTGCCGCCATCGAAGCGGTAGTACAGACGGCCGGAGCCGGCAACGTAGCTCTCGCTGCCGTCCAGGATCTCAACCGTGATCGGCGTGGCGACGCCGGGATCGACGTACGCAGGGGCGCCGCTCGGCAGGCTCAGATAAAGCGCGGGCACCTGGATAACTTCGAGGTTGACCGTGCGCGTGGTAGTCCCCACGCCGGTCGAGGAGTTGTAGAAGTTAACAACGGCCGAGTAGTTCCCGGCGGGGAGGTTGCCGGCATATGAATTGATCGACACCGTGACGTCGGTCGTGTCGTACGCGGCCAGGGTTCCGGTGTTGTCGCTGAGTGACACCCATGACTGACTGGGGTTCGCCGACCACACGAAACTCGTGTCGCCGAGGTTCTCCAAGGTGTAAACCTTGCTGACTGGTGTAAACGGTCCACCCACCGGTCCTGACGAGTCCAATCCGGTCGGTGGCGTGACGCCCAGCCCACCGGCTTCAGCCCCGGCCACCTGGATGGTCGGGTCACCGAACAGCGTGGTCTCGTAGTAGCACCAGCGCATGCACGATTCGTTGACGCGATAGAGGTTGTCTTCCTTCGAGTCGTGGTTGGCGCGGCCCAATTCCGGCTTTGACTCGCTCACGTTGAAAACGGCATCCCAGAACTGGCGGTCGAATCGTTGTGACGGGCCATCGGTGCTGTAGCTCGACCCCCAACCGTAGCGCGCGTTCATGACCACCGCGAATGCGGCGTCATCGGTTTTGATGGTCAGCGTCTCGGCAAAGCAGTCGGTACCGTCGAAATGGCCGCACAGACACGCCTGCGAGTAGATGAAGCACAGGTCGTCGTTGTTCAGACTACCGGTCACGTCGCTGCTGTATAGCTTCAGCCCGTAGCCTTCGCTGCCGTGGCCCAGGTGGTTAATGATGTGCAGGCCGCTGTTGATGCGCGAGATTAGCTCTGATTTCGGCCAGTCATTGCCGGGCCAGTCGCGGTCATAGAGGTAGTCCACGTCATACTCACTCGACGGGATGCCAACGGTGGTATAGCCGTCCGCGCTGGAGCCGTCGATGATCTGGTCCATCATGTCGCCGGCGTAATCCGATACGCCACCGAAGCCGAGGTACTCGCCGCAACTGAGCACCTTGTCGAGGTTGTTGTGTTGGCCGTTGAGATACTCGATGGTCTTGTTGACGAAGCGTGTCGCCTCGGTGGTGGTGCCGACCGCGGCGCGGCCGACGTACACTTCGGCGACCAGGTCAACGTCGCCGCCGCCTGGGCCGTCCGTGGGCTCACCCCAGCGTGAGTCGCTGTCATAGTTCCAGGTGCCGTCCAGGCAGGCGAAGTAGATGTCGCCCGGCATGGCGGTCTCGACATCGCCGCCGGACCAGGCTTCCACGTAGAGGTTCTTCGCGGGGATCAGATCGTCGTCGCCGCCGATGAGGACGTATTCAATCCCGTCGGCCTGATAGCGGGCCAGGATGTAGTCGCGCACGTCGTCGGGATTGGTGCTGCCGACGTCGGTAGTTGTATGGATTTCGGTCGCGATTCCATTGGAGTCATGATGATTCTTGAGCGCCGTGAACGAACTGGCCAACGTCGGCGTGGTCAGGATGAGCAGGGTGTACGAGCGCGGACCACGCGTGCCGGTGGTCGGGTATGTCGCGACCAGCCCCGGATTGTCGACGCGACGGCGCACGGCCTGTGCGTCGCTGTCCAGCCCGCGCAGGAGGCTGTTGGCGCGCGCGGCGGCCTGGGTGTGTACTACGACCTGCATGTTCGGGTAGTAGTACAAGGCGCCGGTTGCCGGCAGGTACTCGACGGGTTGCAGCTTCAGGGTGAGGATGTTGTAGCCGCGGAAACCGAACGTGCCCACGGATTGGTAGCGTTGCTTGGGGAATGGGAGCTCGGAGCCGTAGATTTCCAGGTCGGGCTCGGGCACGTTGGCCGCCTGCGGGCCGTCCGAGAGGCGGTGCGGCCGCTCAACGGGCTCGATCAGGAAGCCTTCACCGAGCAGGACTCTCTCGCCGGCGATCACCTCTACCTGCGCAACTTCCGTTCCTTCCGGCAAGAGGATTTGCGCGCCCTTGGCCGGCAGTGCCGGCTCGCCGACATTGCCGCCCGTTGCCGCCCCAGGCATAGTGACGCGGTCGTACTTCTGACCGGCGTGCTCCACGGTTGTAACCGCGGGGCGCTCAAAGGCGTAATCGACGGCCACCTCAGCAGAAGCCGGAGCCGCGCCGACCGCCAGCGCCAGCACTGCCAGCGCGATACATGCGCAGACAGCATCCCGTGAACATGTCTTTGTGCCTAGCATTATTCCCATTCTCCTTTCCGGGGACGTCAGAACTGACGACTCCCGCTTGAGCAGTTATGCCTCCACAGGCACCTGGCGGTACCCGAGTGTTCCGCGGGGTTGCATCGGTGCCGGCCCAGACGGACACACGAGAAGCCACCTAGCTCGTTCAGAGGCCGCCGGGCTGTCGCCATCTCTTCCTACGCGCAAGTCCTTAGAATACAGGCGCTACGATAGGTATAACTCTGCATAATTGTCGTCAATTGCGAGTATAACGAGTTTGATATCCGGATTTACAGCGGTTTGCCGCTAATCTGGGGGAAGATTGCGGCGACAGGGGGCATCGCGAGGCTTGTCGGCGCAGAGATAGTCCGATAAGGAGTGGCCCGAAGTGCAACCGGCACACTCGCTCGGCACGCCTGGGTGGCGGGGCGACACTACCTCGGCCGCGATGCTACGACCCGGTGATCAATTCCAAAAACGCGTCGATGTCACCGTTGTTCGCGTACCCATCCTCGTTGCAGTCGGCCAGGGCCATGTCACAGTCGGGGAAAGCGATCGCGTAGTCGTCGGGCAGAGTCAGCGCCAGCACAAACGCGTCGATATCGCCGTTGTTCACGAAACCATCGCAATTGAGATCGCCGGGCTGCCCTTCGCACTGGTCAGCGATGCCGTTGCCATTGTCATCGGTCAGGGTTCCATCGGCGAAATCACAATCGTCGGGCACGTTGTTGAGGTTGCAGTCGACGCTGAAGCCGGAATCGATGTCATCGACATCCCAGATGCCGTTGCCGTTGCAGTCCGGACACCCGTCGGTGGTTACCGGCGTCCCGCCGGGCGTATCGGGGCACGCGTCGATGCAATCCTCGACGCCGTCCGCGTCCGTGTCGTCGTCAGGCGTGCCGCAGCCACATATGCCCGGCTCGACCTTGTTGGGGTCGAATGGACAATCGTCCACGCAGTTCGGCCAGCCATCGCCGTCGATGTCGGCCTCGGTGTAGCCACAGCCGCAGAATCCGGGGGCGAGCTTGTACGGGTCGTAAGGGCAGCCATCACAGGCATCGCCGACGAGATCGGAATCGGAGTCCTCCTGAAGCGGGTTGTACGTGCCGACACAGTTGTCATAGATGTCGAACACGCCGTCACCGTCGCCATCAGGCATGCTCTCGCATTCGATGCTGACGACCGAGATGGCGTCGACGCCGGCCTCGACGGCGCCCTGGGGATCGCCGTCATTGGCCGTAAAGCGGACTCTCATGTTGTCGGTGAGAGTAACCAGGGCGGCGTCGAGATCGTCCTGGGTGATCACGTGATTGGTCCAGGCCAGGCCGCGGTTCGCATCATGTCTGGCAAGCTCAATCCACGGATCGCCGCCACCATTGCTACTGATCTCGACGACCAGGGCGTCAGTCCCATCCTCATCGCTAAGGTGCAGGTAGTAGTCATAGCTGATCGTGATGCTGCCGACCGACATGTCGATCACGGGTGACATCATGAATACCGCCCCGTTGTCGACATCGGAATTGCCCATCTCGTTCTGGGTAAGGAAACACTTCCCGCTTCCGTCCGAATCGGCGAGTGGGTCGTATGCCCAATTCGGGTCGTTCACGGGAACGCCACGCTCCCATTGGCCTGACGTGGCGCCGATCGTCCCGGCAGACCAACCCTGCCCGAACTCGGCGTTGTCGTTGAAGCAGACCGTCCGCTGTCCCGCGGATGGGGTGAACACGACTGACGGTGCGGCGAGGGGAGATGTCTCGATCGTGCCGGAGTCGCCTTCGGCGCTGAAATAAAACTCCGGAGTGTCACCACAATGTGCCGCGGGCAACACGGCCTCGTGGAAACCGCCGCCGAGCGGGGTCAGCGGCACGCTGTTGAAAACGCCCCCGTCATGGCGGTAGTGCAGCGTGGCGGTCCCGGGGACAAACGCCTGCTGATCGTCGATGATCTGCACTGCGATTTGTGTTACCGCTCCGGGTGTCAGCGCGTCCGGCACGCCCTCGGGGAAGGCGATTCGCAGCGCGCGTGCCTCGCGCAGGGCGAGGTTGGGGTTGCCGAGAAATGCGCCCCACTCGAAGGTCTCATACTTGAGGGCGCTCCACAGCATGTGGGTGTACATCTCGCGCATCGCCCACTGGTGGGCCTGCCCCTGGGTCATTTCGCCCGATGTGATCCGCGTCGTGAAGAAGTAATCCAGCGACTGGGTCGAGCCATCGTACGGGGAGTCCCAGGCAGGCATGCCCAGCGCCACCTTGGTGGCCCCGAGGAAACCCACGCCGCCCTGCTTCAACATGGCGCGCCCGATGTTGGCGTAGTCGGTATCGTGGTTGCTGCACGCATCAGCGAAGATGATCGCCGGATAATCGTCGTTCAGCGACGGGCAATCAGAGGACTGGATCAGGGCCGGCATGCCCAGGCCGTAAATGTGTGACGACGTTGGGGAACCGTGCCCGGCCCAGGTTACAAATGCGTATGGCGCATTTGACCAGTGGTCCATGACGTTGGTGTGCAGCAGCTCGTAGTCACACGGGATCGGCGAGTAGCAGTCCACGTTCTTCTCGTACATGCGTGTGTCGGTCCAGTCGACCATCCACGCCTGGCCGGCGATGGCCTCCATCAGATTGGCGTTGTCGGTTACCGGATCGGGCGTAGTCCAGAAGTACGCGCCCAATAGCAGGATATTGCGCTTATAGGCCGGATCGTTGTTCTGTTCATACGCCACCGACTTTTCGCAGATGCTCTGCACGGTCGCGGCGTCACTCCAGGGGATGCGCCCGACGTTGACTTCGGCGTAGAAGTCCGTCGGGTCGCTGGTTTCACCCCACTTGCGATCTTCGTCCCGGTCCCAGGACTCGTCGTCAGGCAGCGACAGCTCAGCGAAGTAGAAGTCGGTCTCCGGGCTGCCGTAACCAAGATCCTGCGCCGTGCGGCGGATCTGCACGTCGTCGTAATGACCGACGAGCAGTACATCCTCGATGCCCCACTGGTCCGCCGGGTACTTGTCGCGCAGGAAGTTGCGCATCTTCTCAGCGAGATCGTAGCCGGCGTAGGTGCTATCGATCCACGACGTGGTGACGACCTCGACAGTGCGGCCCTTGGCGGTTTCCCAGTTCACCAACGGCGCAACAGCGGACGTCAGGCTGTCGAGTGTGATGATCACGTAATCGTGCAATCCGCGCGATGCAACTACGCCGCCGGGATACCAGCTTTGTGCCTCGGCATAGTTGTGAACGATGTCGGCGGCGGTAGCTTCGCAGCGCGTCAGGCTGCCGGCCGGGAGGCCGCGCGTCGATTGGCCCATCCTGTAATTCACGTTGACGCGGAGGTTTGGGTAGTAGGTCAGCTCGCCCGACAGTGGCCGATACGCAAACGGGGTGACGCGCACGTCCACCAGGTTGTAGCGCCGGTACCCGGCCGTGCGGACGAACTCGGCCGGCGCGGCGGGGTAGGCGTCGTTGCTGCCATAGACCTGGGCGCGGCTGGCCTCATAGCGTGCCAGGTCGCGCGCATAAGCGTCCGGATTCTCCTCGCCGATCACGCGCGGCAGACGCGCGGGCGCGATGTCGTACGTTCCCGGCAGCACGACGCCGGCGCCGGGATCGCAGGACAACCCGACGAACTCGGCCCCCGGTGGAATTGCGATCGCGATGATCCGCGAAGGCAGCCGCGGCGTACCGGGGACTTGCAGATGCCCGAACCCCTCCAAAGTCAACTCTTGCCGGCCTTCCACAGCGCTGATCTCATACGGTGCGGCGGCGATCGCAGTCCTCACGCTCGGCGGTGCGTCCGCGGCCAACCCGGTCGATGCGGCCAGGCAGAGGCAGGCCAGTATGAGTGATAGGTTGCGGCATGGTGCAAGAACAAACCCAGACGGCATGGCCGGCTCCTTTTGAAGCAAGTACGGTTAGCCACTGTGCGCCCACCGCCCCGGTGACCGCTCCAGCGCACTGCGCGCCGGTCGAGAATGCGCACGCTAGCCAATATACCATGCGCCCCCCCGCCGGCGCATCCCCAATTCGCACGTCAGCAGAAAATGCGACCGTTTCCTACACGCGGCGGCCCACCGCTTCGGCGATCGCACGCAGTTGACTCATCATCTCGGCAAACGTCCGCGGCGTGATCGACTGGGCGCCGTCGGTCAGGGCGTGTTCCGGGTCCGCGTGAACCTCGATCAGCAAGCCATCGGCACCGGCGGCGACCGCGGCGCGGCACATCGCCGGCACCATGTACGCATGCCCGGTGCCTTGCGATGGATCGACGACAATCGGCAGGTGACTGGCGCGTTTCACCGCCGGGATGATGGCCAGCGGCAGCGTGTTGCGCACGTAGTCCTCGGTCGTGCGAATGCCGCGCTCACACAGAATCACATTGGAGTTGCCGGCGGTCATCACGTATTCGGCGGCCAGCAGAAATTCGTCGAGCGTGGCACTCCAGCCGCGCTTGAGCAGCACGGGTTTACCCGCCCTGCCACACGCCATCAACAGATTGAAGTTGTGCATGTTGCGCGTGCCGATCTGGAGCACATCCGCATAACGTGAGACCAGCGCGACCTGGTCAATGCTCATCACCTCGGTGACCACGGCCAGCCCGGTCTGCTCGCGGGCCTCGGCGAGTAATTCGAGACCTTGCTCGCCCAGCCCCTGAAACTTGTAGGGATTGGTGCGCGGCTTGAACGCGCCGCCGCGCAGCCCAACCGCCCCGTTCTCCTTTACGGCGTGGGCAATCTCGAGCAACTGGACGCGTGACTCGACGCTGCACGGGCCGGCGATGATCCCGATCTGTTGACCGCCGATCCGCGCCTGTGAGCCGAGCGGAATGACGGATGTGTCCTTGTGAACCGCGCGACTGGCGACCTTGTAGGGCGCCAGCACGGGCAGCACCCGGTCGACCATGGGCGCGGTCTCGAGCACGCTCAGTTCGCTCTTGCGCTCGTCGCCGATGACGGCCACGACGCTACGTTCGGTTCCGACAATCACGTGTTCGCGCAGCCCCGCCTCACGAACGTGCTCGACAACGTGGTCGATGTGTTCCTGTGTCGCCCCTGGTTGCATAATGATGATCATGGCAGGCTTCCCGGTTTCTTACGCTGCCGCGAATGGTCGCGGCCGGGCCGCGCCCGTGCGGACGATGACGGCGCGATGAACGCGCATCATAGCAGACCCCCGCGCCCGGCATATGACCGGGCGCGGGGGTTCGCGAGTTTTCAGCGGTTTCACCGGGACAGGCTACTCGGGCGCTTCGTCTTCGTGGCCCTCGTGCTCCTCATCCTCGCCGAAGTCGTCATCTTCGTACCCCTCATCATCGTCTTCGGCCGTTCCGGCACTCATGGCCTCTTCCATCTTCTTGCCGAATTCGACGGCCGGCGCGACGGCCTTGGTGGGCACCTTCAGCTCAAGCCGGATTTCTTCCTTGGTGAAGTACCCGGTCATGCCGGCGTATGCGGACTTGGTGTCGCCCATGTCGGCCGGCGGAACCGGGTTGCCCATCGCCGCCGCCATGGTCATCGCGAACTTCATCAGCTCCAACGGATCAACCAGCAGGCAGAACTGCGGCTTGGGCGGCAGGCCCTTCATGATGGCCTGGACCGAGGGAGCCGCGGCCAGGCTGTCGCCGTCCGGCTTCAAGGCCGCCCCGGCCAGCTTGCGGGCCAGCTCGCCATAACCGGACGCGAACAGCACGCCCTGCTTTGTGGTGGCAAACAGCACGTCCATGCTCTCGCCGAACATGGCGGCGTTGGCCTTGGCTTTCATGGGATCATTGGCATCAAGCGTGTAGCTGTACAGGCTGAGCGATTGGCCGGCGATTTCCTCCTTGCCCTGCGTTACTTCCTTGGCGCCAAATGCCTTGGCCGTCTCGGGGTCATACAGGCCTTCGACGTCCTTCATCAAGGCCGGTCCATCTTCGCCCAGGTAGTAGCCGACAAAACCCAGCTTGCCTTCGGCGTTTGAGGCCATCAAGCCCGAAATGCCGGTGGTCTTTTTCATCATCGCCGAGGCCTGTTTAAGGCTCTTCTTAAGAGCGGCGGCCTGCAAGGCCTGCTGATCCGGTTCGCCTTCGGCACTGGCGTCGGCGCTGGGCAGCCTGGCGATCAACTGGTCGAGCAGCGACTCGGTCTGGGGCGGCTCTTTCCATTCACAGCCAAACACGAGCGGGGCGGCGGCGTTGGGCAGACCACGCAACAGATCCGCGTCGACGGGGCTGATCTTGGCGAAGTACTTGGGCAGGTTGGCTTCGGGATCGAGCCTGTTGACAAACTTCAGGTGCAGACCATCCGGGCCAATCTGCCCGCCGATCACCGCCGTCTCAACCGAACTGATGAACTCGCGGATCTTCTCCAGGGCGAACTGGACACCTTCCATCGCGCCGGGCGGCATCTGGCCGCCCCCCATCTGCATGGCCATCATGGGGGCCATCATCTGCACCATGCCCCAGGTCTGGTCGACCGTGTCCTGCCACTGAGTCACGTCGATGTAGATCAGCGCCTGACTGTCGGCGACCATCTTGCCGGCGTGTTTCTTGAACGAGGCCGCAAACTTGCCGGTGGACTTGACCGCCGCCCCCACCGACTCTTCGCTCGCGCCAAACACGATGGTGTTCCCGTCGAGCTTGACGAAGAACTCCTCCCATCCCGTGTCGATCGAGAGCAGGCCACCCTCGGCCTCGGTGGTCTCAGTCTCACTCAGCCACTTCTTGGGATCCTTCAAAGTGGCGATAACCACGACTTCCTGCTCTTCGGCGAGCATGGCGATGGCGAATGGCGCGCCCGTGTCGTAGTACTCCGCGCCGCCGGGCGAGTTGTCCAGCATGTCGTCGGCGGATAGCTCGCCATCGCTGTCAACACCGATGGCCTTTACGAACCCGTTCACGCCTTTGAGCAGCGTATCGAGGTTGGGGACGACCATTACGAATCCGGCTTCGTCCGGAATGTGTTTGCATACGCCATCGATGGACTGTGCCATCGCGCCGGCCGGCGCGATCGCGGCCATCAACCCCACGACCAAGACTGTCAGTATTCGCATCTGTGCTCTCCTTGAAGTTCCAATCAATGGTCCGCGGCGCGGTCGGCCGGTCCGCGGCGAATTCCCGACACACATTAGTAACCCGGCGCGGGCCGGCTGTCGATTGCCTCTGCGTCGGATTTGGTCCGAGAGTGTCGCCCCGCGCGTCCGAAAACAACGCTTTTGCGGCAGGGAGAACGCTGTCAGCCGGCGCATCGGTTCGCTTGCGAGCGTCAACATCCGCTGACGTTGAAGCAGCCGCGTCGGCAAGCCGATGCTACCGGGGAGAAACTCCTTGCGCAGGCGGTCCACACGGCATGGCGATTAGCGGCAGCAATGCGATCCTCTCCGAAGAGGAAATCGAGGCCGCGCTCTCGGAAATCGAGACGTCGCCTGACCAGCAAGACGCCATTCCCGACCTCGATGACGGCCTCGGCGACGACCCCGCGCCGGAACCCGTTGCCGAGGCGGCCGCACCTGCCAAAACCGCCCCCCCCGTGGCCGATGCGGCCCTGAAGGATGCCGAGGCAGCCGACGAGGTGGAACCTGCCGACCCGGCACCCGCCCCCGCCTCCGAAACGCCGCCGGCGTCGGCCGTGGAGCCGGTTCAGGATCAATCTGTTGAGCCGGTGGCTGCGCCGGGCGCCACGCGCACGCGGGGTCTGGTCGGCAGGCTCCTGTCGCTGCTTCCCGGCAGGCGTGCGAAATCGAAGGCCGCTGCGCCCCCAGCAGAAGATGCCAGCCCCGCGGATGCACCTCCGCGGCCGCGCCGCTCGCCCGGCCAGGTGCTGCGGGACATGGCTAATGCGGCGCTCGACGCCGTAAACTCACCGTTCGCGTGGTTGAGCCCCGAGGCGCGCCGCATCGTCGGACTGGCCGGGTTGGTGACCATGGCGCTGGCGCTGGCCCTGTGTTATCTGGGGCCGATGCTGGCGGAGCGCAACTCGCCGGTCGCATTCATCGCGCAGAAGACCGCCGAGCTCGAGTCACGAGGTGCGGCGACCAGCAGCAACACGCCATAGCCGGTCCCCACGCCGGTGCCCCACGGCTTGCCGTGGGGGACTGATCGATCGGGCGCATTCGTTTTGGCATGAGTCAGTCCCCCACTCCAAGGGGTGGGGCACCCGACGAGCGGGGGCACCCGACGAGGGCAGCCGCGTAGTGATTCTCGCCGGTTGAAAACCGGTGCCACAGTTTGGGACGCCCGTCACTTTTCCCACACGCCGGCGATCACCGTCCGACAAGCCGGGCAGGCTCCGTGATCCAGGTAATTGTCGGTGACGTGAAATCCGCGGCGCGTAATCAAGCGTTGGCCGCAAACGTGACAATCGGTGTGCTCGCGATCGCCGACCAGGCCCGGCAGATTGCCGGCGTACACGTAGTGCAAGCCGGCCTGCTTTCCGGTTTCGTAAGCGCGCGCCAGCGTCTCGGCGGGCGTTCGCGGCGGATCGGTCATCTTGTACTGCGGGTGAAACGCCGTCACGTGCCAGGGGATCTCGACCGAGACTTCCGCGATGAAATCCGCCATGCGACGCAGCTCATCAGGCGTATCGTTCAGGCCCGGCACGACGAGCGTGACTATCTCAACCCAGTAATCCAGGGCCTTTGCTCGGCGCACAGTGTCGGTGACTGTCGAGAGAGCGCACCCCAGACGCCGATAGGTCTTGTCCTCGAAGGCCTTGAGATCAATCTTGTACAGCTCCATGTGTGGCCGTAGGTACTCGAGTACTTCCGGCGTCGCGTTGCCGTTGGAAACGTAACCGCATGTGAGCCCATGCTGTTTGCCGAGCTTGAATATCTCCACGGCCCATTCGGTGGTAATCAGCGGCTCGTTGTACGTGCTGGTGATGACCGGGCAGTTGTGTTTGAGGGCCAGTTCGACGATGCGCTCGGGTGTGACGAATTGTGGCTCGGCGATCGCGTCATCATCGCGCAGCGTCTGGCTCGTGATCCAGTTTTGACAATAGGAGCAGTGCAGATCGCAGCCGAGCATGCCGAACGAAAGCGCCGGCCGGCCGGGATAGGCGTGATAGAATGGTTTTTTCTCGATTGGATCAACGGCCAGCGACGAGACGTATCCATGTGGCACGCGCAGTTCGCCACCCCGATTGAACCGCACGTGGCACACGCCGTGGCGTCCTTCGAGCACCTTGCAGCGATGGCCACACGCCAGGCAACGAACGGCGTCCTGATCCTCGGTTGCGGACAATTCGGCCGCCGCGGCTGCCGTATGCTCGGCGAGCAACTGGCGCAGCGATATGTGCCGTTGCGTCTTCATGGTGGTCCGCCTGATAGAGGCCTCGCCTCACCCGGTGCCACATGCGCCAGGATACAGCCATGGCAGACTGACGCCGCGCATTCTAACTCGTATACTGACCGGCCGTGACACGAAAACCGTCCGGGCGCATCCGGGCCGGCCTTGTTCAGGGAGAAACAGCGTGCGCATTCTGCTGACCGGTGCCGCGGGGTTTATCGGATTTCACCTGGCTGAGCGGCTGCTCAACGATGGGCATGAAGTTGTCGGCATGGACAATTTCGCGAGTGGCCAACGGCGTAATGCTGATGACTTGGCGGCGCACGAGCGTTTCCGGTTCTTCGAGCACGACATCACGCAGCCATTGCCGGATCTGGGCAAGGTGGACCAGATTTACAACCTGGCCTGCCCGGCCTCGCCAGTCGATTTTGATCGGATCTCGCTGGAGATTCTCGCCGTCTGTTCCCAGGGGATCCGAAATCTGCTCGATTTGGCCCGGAAGTGCGGGGCACGCCTGCTCCAAACGAGCACGAGCGAGGTCTATGGTGATCCGCAGGTGCATCCGCAACCGGAGTCCTACTGGGGGCACGTCAACCCCATCGGGCCGCGTTCCTGTTATGACGAGGGCAAGCGCTTCGCCGAGGCGCTGCTGACGGCTTATTCGCGCGTACACGGAGTCGAGGTGCGCATCGTGCGCATCTTCAACACCTATGGGCCGCGCATGCGCGGTGATGACGGCCGCGCGTTGCCCACGTTCATAAACCAGGCTCTGGCCGGTGAGCCGGTCACCGTGCACGGTGACGGCCGACAGACCCGCAGCTTCTGCTATGTCTCCGACCAGGTCGACGGTCTGGTACGGTTGATGAACAGCGATGTCACCGGACCGGTCAACATCGGTAACGACGCCGAGATTTCAATGCTCGACACGGCCCGTGAAGTGACCCGGCTGCTCGGCAGTCGCAGCGAGGTGACCCACATCCCGGGCAACACGGACGATCCGAAAGTCCGCCGTCCCGATCTGACCCGCGCGCGCACCGAGCTCGGCTGGTCGCCAAAGGTCGAGCGCGCCGAGGGTTTCGCCAAGACCATCGCCTGGTTTAAGCAGCCCGGCTGAGCAATCACAATCAACCGCGTGGTTGGGGCCGCGCCGGCCCCTGCACGCGCTGATTTGATTATCAGGCACGTCCGGCCGCCTGCGTCCCAAATTACGCCGCGCCCCGCGTTCCCGATGCCGGGGTGACATCTGGTGCAAAGCACGTCATCAGTCCGTTCGATGAAATCAGCGGTACCGAGTGGCCGTACGGCCGCAGGTGCGCTGGTTGTGCAGCCACGTCACCTGCCAGGCTGTTTATTGGCCATTCGTGCGCGCGGCAGCGCGAAGGAGCTTTCTTTGCACGCAACCAGGGACGGCACCGATACGCACGCGGTCGCGCCGACCAGCGCCGGCTTGGCACCGCAGTACCCGATCGTGGCCAGTAGATTCGCATCGGTGCGCCTCCGCCACCACGCCGGCGGATGCGCAATGGAGGGTTCAGCATGATGCGCCGCGAAGATCGCTTCGAATTGCCGCTACGACTGCTGGCCGCCGCCATCATCGTAACCGCACTCGGCCTGTTGAACTCGCTATCGGGCGCCGAGCCACACCCGACGCGCTCGACCACGGTGTTCCTGCTGGTCTTCGCGGTGTGCAGCTCGTTCATGCTCATAGCGCGCGGGCTGGGCGTCGGCGTCGCCGCGGGCCTGGGCGTGGTGATCGCCGTCAGCATCTCGATGGCGCTGGCGAGTTTCTCCGGGGCCGTGGTGCTGGGGCACGCGGCGTTCACGCTGGCATCCACCAGCGTGCTGGTCCTGATTGGGCGAATCGCCGGCGCGTCGGATCGAGAACCGAGCGCCAGCGAGGTCGGCCGGCGTCGACTCGCCAGGTCCGGCCGCGGATTCCAGCCCGAACCACAGCAGCACGTCTGGGGGCGTAACACACAGCCCGAGCCCACCATCGAGCGGACGCTGGGCGGATTGGTGTCGGATTTCTGCGTCTGGACGGGCACGGACGTGGTGCGCGCGGCCGATGACGGCGCCCCAGTATGGCCGGCATTTGCGCGGTTCGTGCGCCAGGCGCTGCGGGATCGTCTGGGCGTAGGTGACGTCGAGATATTCGAGGTTTCCGAAGAACCGGCGCGCGTGCGTCCCCTGGCGCCGCGCGCTGACCGGTCGCGCGCGCTGGAGTCGGCGGATTCGGGGCCGTTCGGCTGCGCCATCCGTACGCAACAGGTGTACAGCGCCCCGCGACACCGCGCCGCCGGTGTTCCGACCGACGACGCGCAACACTGGCAGTGGGTACTCCCGCTCTGCGAACGCGGCCATGCCCGCGCCCTCGTGGCCATCGCCGACATCGAGCGTTCCGAGTACGACCGCCCCAGCGTGGCCCACGCGGTGCGCGATCTGCTGCAATTGTGCTGGGTACACGTGCGCGGCATGCAAGCCTTGCGCACCGCACGGCGAACCGACACGCAAACCGGCCTGTTGACGCGTACGGAACTGCTCGCCGCCCTGCGCGAAACGTCGGGCGACCACCGCGACGAACCGGTCGCCGTCCTGGTGCTGACACTTGAAGGCCTGCGCCGGCTGGATGACGCCGGCCAATGGGCCGAGCGCGACGAACTCGTCAGCCGCCTGGGCCAATCACTGCGCAAGTACCTGTGTGCTGATGATTTGCTCGCGCGCTTCTCCGACGACCGTTTTGTGGTCGCCATGCGGCGTACCACGGCTGTGCTGGGCCAGGCGACGGCCAGACGCCTGCTCGAGCATGTGCGCGAAGAAGTGCTGGAGCGCGTGGACCCTGAAGGATCGTTGCACGTCGGCTTGCGCGCCGGGATGTCCGGAACGGGACTCGAGTGGGCCGAGCCCGAGGGCCTGTTGAGTAAAGCGCTGAATCTGCTGGACAAGGCCCGCGCCCAGGCTTGTGAACTGGCGTGTGATGCCGATGAACATGGCGCTTTGGACACGATGGCATCGTCATCCCAGGGCAACTGACCCGCGCCAGGTAACGAGCGTACGTAGTTTCCGGGGAGAAGTGGAGAAGCGACGCATGCGTACCAACGCGTTTCGCACCCTGGGTGTAATTGAACTCATCGCCGTGGCCGTGGTCATCAGCATCGGCGGCATGCTGATCGTCCCGCGACTCGGCCACGCGGCGACAATCCCCACCAAACCCGCTACCAGAGCACACCTGGAAACGCTGCGTAGCGCCATCGAGCGCTACTGCTATGACCACGTCGCCTGGCCCGCGCAGATGGGTGATGGCGAACACGCGGCCGGCAGCGAGGCCGCGTTCATCGCCCAACTCACGCGCTATACGGATCGCACGGGTGTCACGTCGCAACGGAAGTCAGAGCGTTTTCGCTTCGGACCGTACTTGCGTGACGGGATTCCAGCCTGCCCGGTCGAACCGCGCCTGGGCTTTGCGGGTGTTTGCATTTACTCCGACGATCGCCTGCCGCGCTTCGAAGCCACGGCGGCTGATGCGGGCTGGGTGTATAACTGTCAAACCGGCACGATAGCCGCCAATTCAAACGTCCTTGACGAGAACGGCCAGCGCTACGACGAGTATTGATGCGCGGGCAGGTACCGGCGCAGCGCAACCCGCAATCATACCAAGCGCAACCAGCCGCTACGGCGCGCTCAGCAGCATGACAAACGGATCGATATCCGCATTGTTGACAAAGCCGTCGAAGTTGCAGTCGGCGTTGTAGATGATGCAATCCGGGTAAGACAGCAGGTAGCCGCTCGCGTTGGTCAGGGCCAACACGAACGGGTCGATGTCGCCGTTGTTGACGAATCCGTCGCAATTCAGATCGCCGGGCGTGTCTCCGTCACACTCGTCGGGCACCCAGTTCTCATTCAGGTCATTCGACCAGCCGCTGTCGATGTCGCATAAGTCGATGATGCCGTTGCCATTGCAATCCTCGGCGGTGCCGGCCACGAATTCGCAGGTGTCCAGGTAACCGTTGCTGTCGCAGTCGGTCGCCGCGTCAAGCTCGCAGACGTCGCCGACCGTGCTGTCGTCGCAGTCGGCCTGATCGGGGTTGGCCAGCCAGCAGTTATCCACGCTGTCCGGTACGTCATCGAGATCGAGATCGGGCGGGAGCAGGCTCTCGACGTCCGCCAGTGCAGCCTCCACCAGCGCCAGGTAGCTGTCGGTCTCGTAGAGGGCCGGGAGCTGGTCATTGGGATCACCGACATAGACGACCACATCGCGCCCGGCTCGCTGCGCGTAGCGTGCCATGAGCGCAGCCGTCTCGGCCAGGTCCAGGGCGGGCCCGCTCGGGTCATTCGGGTCGTTCGGGTCGCCCGGCTTGTCTTCCATGATGGCCACGAGCTTCTTCGTCACGTACGCGGCTTGGATCGTGCCTTCGTAGATCGCCTCCGCATCATCTGCGCCGGCCCCACCGCCGCCCATCCCGCTGGTGACCTTTCCGCGCGTGTCTTCGGACCAGTCGCGGGCGCCTTCGCGTGCCACGGCCGCGGTCGGTGATTCGGCGGTGTAGCCTTCAAGGAGACGGTTGCCGCGCCCGAGTCCCGGCATCCATAGGCGGCCGTCCCCGCCGATCACGATGTCGCTGCGCCGCCTGCGACCATAGGGATAGCCGTCATCATCGTCGAAGCCCGACGCCGTCTGTTTTCCATCGTCGAGCACGACAATGTCGTACTTGCTGGATCCGTCATTCTGCTTGCGCTTGTCGATTCCGACGAGGCTCACGCAATGGCGACCGATGCCCTTGTCTTGCGTGGGGAAGGCATAGTACAGCTCGACATCCTGGCCCTTGGACATCTGCCTGTAAATCTCCTCGATCCCTGCCTGGCCGCTGACGGGCCCGCCCTCGACTACCAGCGGCAGATCATTGTCGCTGATGAAGCCGAGCTTGGCCGCCATTGCCTCTTCCCTTGTGGCACCGTCGTCCCGCTTGACATGCAGCATCTTCTTGAACACGCCCAGCATTTGCTCGGGTGTGGACGTGAGCCCCAGCTTGTACGTGCGGTTGAGCCAGTCGAAGCTGCTGGCCAGCGCCCCCGGCACACACGACATGTTCTCGCTCCAGCGTGTCAGGTCTACCTGCCGGTAGTTGAGGCGAATGAACCAGCGCGGCGTGGGAAACGCGTGATCATCAGCAAGCGGCAGTAGGCCGCCGTCGCCGATGCGCAGCGACTCCTCTTCCTCCTCGACGCCGCCCACCAGGATTTCCACCTCGCTGACCGACGCCGCCGCGATCGGCACGCCGGCCGGGAACGCATCCAGCGGTGAGCGCGTCAGGACGATCTGGTAGTCCACCGAGCCGGCGGGGGTTCCTTCCGGCACGTCCAGCGTGAACAGACAACTCTGATGCTGCTCCGGATGCATGAACTCGTTGAGCTCCACCGGATAACCGGGCACGTTCTGCACCGCCCATACGCCGTCCACTGTCACGTTTGTCCACAACGTCTCGAAGCGCGTCGGCAACGTCAGCTTGCACATACCGTCCGTGGACAGGTAGATATCCGGATCGCCGTTGCTCGCTAGATACGTGAGCTGGTAGAACCCGGCCGGGGGCGTGGCCAGGTCGGCCTGCTCGGGGTTGAAGATGTGCGGGTCGGTGTCGGCCGCGTCGAGGAAGCCATCACCGTCCAGGTCGTCACTCTGCGCCGCGAGCAGTGTGATGAACTGGTCATCGGCGATCGTTGAGAAGTCGACGGCGCGCGGCTCGCCCAGGTTGCCCCAACCCGCCGGCAGCCCGGCGATCACCTGGTTCGACACGAAGTCGTGATAGAGCCCGTTGACGAAGCCGGCCACGCGAATCGAACTCACGCCATCCCAGTCCAGTTCCAGCAGGTCAATCGCGATTTCGATACCGGTTGTCACGTCGTCAGGCGGGCCATCGAAGGGATATCCGAGCCCGTTGACACCCAGCACGTTCGAGTTATCGCAGGCGATGCTGATGTCGCCAAAGTGCATGCCCGTGCCGCTGATGACCGGGACATCCGACTTCAACCCGCCACCGACGTACATGCCGGCGCCGCCCCCGGCGGTGAGCAGCTCTGCGACACTCAGATGGTGCTCGGTCGGGTCGCTGCCGCCGCTGTACGTCAGGTAGTAGTCGGGCTCGAAGCCGGCGTCGAACGTCAGGCCGTTCCCGCCGCCGTCATCGCCCATGCGGTTCAACCCGTCATAGTCAACGTCGGGGTTGTCGCCGCGCAGGCGATTCTGCCCGCCCGGTCGGACATCGAAGAACAGCTCGAGCTTGTTGAAGTTCGTTTCGAGATTGCCGGCCACGCCGAGGTACAGCACGCCGTTCTGGACCTTCGCGTACAACGCGTCGATCTCCGACCCGTTGGCGGCATCTGCATTGGGGTCAGTATTATTGCCGAAATCCGTGCCGATGGTCTGCACCCAGACCGGCGACGGCAGGTCGCGGTCAAAGTCCCGTCCATCAATGATCGGCTGCCCCTGGGCAACGCTACCCATCACGCAACAGAGCAGCACGGCACATCCCGCCCGTACTTCAGATGACATGACAACTTCTCCCCGTTGAGGTGCTTGAAGTGATGGCTTTCCCGTGGACACTGCCCCGTGCCCACCGAACTACGACCATTGTCGCTCACTCGTCGTGCGGCGGCAACTTAAATCGGGGGACGATCAGGACGAGCAGCCACCGCGTGCAGACTGCGGGGAGGCCGGCGTAGCATTACGGGCGGCTTTTTCTGTACCATTCGCGCCAAGCATCCTTGTCGAAGCCGAAGTCTTGGCCGGTGATATCGACCAGGGCGTCGCGCACATCGCTGAAGTAGACGGTCACTTCCTGCTTCTGTTTTACGGTCGGTTTCGGCGTGGTCGACGTGTACCAATACCCAATCGTCGACGCCGGCAGGCGATCCCACAGATCGATGGCGCCGAGGCTGACACCTGAGCGGTCGACCCAGTTCACAATCGGCACCCACCGATAGCGATCACCCCAGTACCGGCGGCCGGGCAGCGAGACGTACCGCTGACGCGCCTGGTACGGCACTTCGACCAGCCGCTTTTTCCGCGCGGTAAGCACGTCGATCAACGCCGGCACCGAATTAGTGTCGCGCAGCGCCGCCAACACCTTGGCTGCGTGCGCCACCAGCCGCTCAGATTCATCCGCAAGCGCCTTGCGCAATACGGCGATGACATGCGGGTCGGCGCGGCTTACCAGATGGTCAGTTGCTTTCTGCCGTACCTCCTCGTCGGCATCCTCGAGCGCCGCCACGACCAGGTACTCGCCGGCCTCCTCGGTAGTGAAGCGCGCCAGCGTATCGACCATCGCCGTCCGTGCCACGACCTGACGCGTCTCGCTGAGCACCAGAAACAGCGGCGTCGCCGCCAGCGGGTCGGATATCTCCGCCAGAGCTTCGCGGCCGGCAGTGTTCAGTTGCTCTTGTTCACGCAGAAAGTGCCGGCGAATGATGTCGCGAACGCGCTTCTCCCACCAGGCCTGGATCGAGGCCTCGATGCGACGCGCATTGCGGGCCTCTTGAGCGACTGTCGAGGCGGGCAGCGCGCGGCCGTCAATCCACAGGTCGCTCACCCGGACAAAACCGAGCGCAGCGCGAGCGGCGGCGTGGTTCTGATCCAGGCGTAGCGCCTGCCACAGATGTTCGCGCTGCTCGCCGAGCAGCCCACGCGGCCGACACCACTCGGCCAGTGCGTAGAGTTCGTCCGGTGTATCCCCGGTGCGCTCGCGGCGATGGCGATAGCGCATGATGAGCGAAGGCGCGTGCTCGATATGCGAGACGGCGCTGCGTTGAATCCACACCACCCCCAAATCGGTTCTGACCTCGTAGTGTGTTTCACTGACCCCCAGCAGCTTGCCTTCCAGCGCCCCGCCCGTCTCGAAACGCACGAGCACCGCGTGTGCCGGCGCCGCGAGCAACCAGCACATCATGAATACCGCCGGCCAAACCGCTAATGCCATCCTGCCGCGCATCCGTGCGTCTCCCTGTCACCGCCGGCATTATAAGCCCACTCCTGGTGTCGCGGCACTGGTTTTCGACGCGGGGCGTGCGGACCAGCGTCCGGAGACATCGCGGCAACTTCACCACAGCGGGTTTCGCGCAAGCTGCCCGGCCTCGCCAGCCCGCTGATCCGACATTGCAGAAGCCCCAATCGTCCCGTGGTTCAAACGCGGCATCGAACGAGCCGCGGCGCAAAGACAATGCGGTGGCCGGGGCTGACGAGAGACCCCGGCTACCGCATTGTAACGTTATGCCAAAGCTGGCGTCGGCGATGACGGCGGCGCTACTCTTTGACCTCGAACTCGGCGTCTATGACGTCGTCATCAGCCTTCGGCGCTTCGCCGCCGGCATCGGCGGCGGAGGCTCCCACGCCCGCGGCCTGTGCGTCGCCGGCCGCACCCGACGGCGGCGGTCGCCTTGTACATCTCCTCGGCCAGCTTGTGGGACGTCTTGCTGAGCTCGTCGATCGCGCTTTGGATCGTCGTCTTGTCGTCGCTCTTCTGAGCGTCTTTAAGACGATTGATGGACTGCTCGATCTCGCCGCGGGTCGCCTGGTCGATCTTGTCGCCATGCTCCTTGAGCGCTGATTCGGTCTGGTAGACGAGCTGATCGGCCTTGTTGCGCAGGTCGACGAGCTCGCGTTTGGCCTCATCATCGGCGGCGTGCGTCTCGGCGTCATGGACCATGCGTTCGATTTCCGCGTCATCGAGACCAGACGATGACTTGATCTCGATCTTCTGCTCCTTGCCCGTGCCCTCATCCCGGGCCGAGACATTCAGGATGCCGTTGGCGTCGATGTCAAACGTAACCGCGATCTGCGGTCGACCGCGCGGGGCCGGCGGGATGCCGGCCAGCTCAAAGCGCCCCAGCGTGCGGTTATCCAAGGCCATCTTGCGTTCGCCCTGGAGCACATGAATATCGACAGCCGGCTGGTTGTCGGCGGCGGTCGAGAAGGTCTCCTTCTTGCTCGTCGGTATGGTCGTGTTTCGCGGAATCAGCACGGTCATGATGCCGCCCAGTGTCTCGACGCCCAGCGACAGCGGGGTCACGTCGAGCAGCACCATGTCGGACTTTTCGCCGGTCAGCACGGCGCCCTGGATCGCGGCGCCCATCGCGACAACCTCGTCCGGGTTGATCGTGTGGTTGGGTTCGCGGCTGAAAATCTCCTTGACCAACTGCTGCACCAGCGGGATGCGCGTTGAGCCACCCACCAGCACGATTTCGTCCACATCCGAAGGCGAGAGCTTGGAATCCTGGATCGCCTGCATGACCGGCCCCCGGCAGCGCTCCACCAGCGAGTTGATAAGCTGCTCGAACTTGGCCCGGGTCATGGTCATCTGCAAGTGCTTGGGCCCACCGGCGTCGGCGGTGATGTACGGCAAGTTGATGGTGGTCTCCATGCTGCCCGACAGCTCGCACTTGGCGCGCTCGGCCGCCTCTTTCAGGCGCTGGAGTGCCATTGGATCCTGTCGCAGGTCGATGCCTTCCTTCTGGCGGAACCCCTCGGCCAGATGGTCGATCAGCACCTGATCGATGTCGTCACCGCCCAGATGCGTATCGCCGCTGGTGCTCAAAACCTCGAACACGTTGTCGGCCACATCGAGGATGGAAATGTCAAACGTGCCGCCGCCGAGGTCAAAAACGGCGATTTTCTTCGCCGTCTTCTGGTCGACATGGGCGATGCCGTAGGCCAGTGCGGCGGCCGTGGGCTCATTGATGATGCGCTCAACCTTCAAGCCGGCAATCTGGCCGGCTTCCTTGGTGGCTTGCCGCTGGGAGTCGTTGAAGTACGCCGGCACGGTAATCACGGCGCGCTCAACGCTCTGGCCGAGGTATCGCTCGGCGGTGGCCTTCAGATCACGCAGCACGATAGCTGAGATCTCGGGCGGGGCGTAGTCTTTGTCGCGGACCTTGACGCGTACCAGCTCGTCCGCACCGCCGACAATCTCGTAGGGCACGGTTTTCTCTTCGGCGGACACCTCGCGGTGGCGGCGCCCCA
>CAXXWX010000018.1:0-31243 GCA_963675745.2 Phycisphaerae bacterium | reverse complement strand
TCGCGCCCCCTCCCCTGGCTTCGACGGGCTGTGGGACGGCGTAAATGACGACTACGGCGACTTGCACCTGCGCGACATCTCGCCCTGCATCAATACCGGCGATCCGAACTTCCCATACGATCCCAACGATCCCAACCAGATTGACATCGACGGTGATGAGCGTGTCTTGCACGACCGCGTCGACATCGGGGCCGATGAGACTTCCGACTTCGCTGACTGCAACATTAATGGAATACCTGACAGCGAGGACATCTCCGACAACCCGAGCCTGGACTGCAACGGTAACTGGGAACTCGACGAGTGCGAAGTCGAACTTACCGAGGTCACCAAGCTGCTTGCCGTTGGCGGCATGGAGGATGACCGCTTTGGTTACAACGGTGTCGCCATCGATGGAACCGTGGCCGTCGTCGGGGCATACCTGCGCGACGACCAGCCGGACGACAACGCGGGCGCGGCGCATGTCTTCCGCTACACGGACGGCAGTTGGCAGCAGGAAGCCGAGCTGCTCGCTTCGGACGCGGCGCCGGGCGACTACTTCGGCTACAGCGTCGATGTTTCCGGTGACCGCGTCGTAATCGGCGCGCACTACGCCGACAACTTCGGCGGCAATTCCGGGGCGGCATACGTCTACCGCTACGATCCCGAGCCGCCGGCCGCCTGGATACAGGAGGCTGAACTGCTGCCGGATGTTGGCGCTGGGAATGACTGGTTCGGCATCAGTGTGGCGATCCAGGGCGACGTCATCATCGTTGGGGCACAAGGTGACGACGACGTGGCCAGCGCGGCTGGCGCAGCCTACATCTTCCGTCGCTCAGGCAGTACCTGGACGCAGGAAGCCAAGCTCGTCGCGGCTGACGGTGAGAGTGGTGACACTTTCGGCGAGGACGTGGCCATTGACGGTGATGTCGTTCTCGTCGGCGCATCGCGCTCCGGTGACTACGGCCAGTGGTCCGGCTCGGCGTATGTCTTCCGTTATTCGGGCACCTGGACGCAGGAAGCCAAGCTGTTGGCATCCGACGGCGCCGGCAGTGACTTCTTCGGTCACCGTGTGTCCGTGTCCGGCGACGTCGTCGTAATTGGGGCCCACTACAACGACGAAGCGGCTGTCAACGCCGGTGCGGCCTACGTGTTCCGCCACGATGGCATGAGCTGGAACGAAGAGCAGAAGCTCCTGGCGGCGGACATCGGGACCAATGAGTGGTTCGGATACGACGTGGCCGTCGCCGGCGATACCGTCCTGGTCGGTGCGTACCACGACAACGACCTCGGTCGATTCGCCGGCTCGGCCTACGTGTTCGAATACACGGGTCAGGCGTGGACCCAAGTCACCAAGATCCTGGCAAGCGACGGGGCGGCGGAGGACTACTTCGGCCGCTGCGTCGACCTGTCGGGCGATCTTGCGATCCTGGGTGCATGGGGCGACGACGATAACGGTGACGGCTCTGGGGCGGCCTACATCTACAAAGTGCCGGTCGCGGATTGCAATGGGAACGGCATCCCCGACGCGTGCGAGTCCTTCGACGACTGCAACGCCAATGGCGTGCCCGACGAATGCGAACTCTACGGGCACGATTGCAACGGTAATGGCATCCCTGACGAGTGCGATATCGCCGCCGACCCCGGCCTTGACAACAACGGCAACGGCGTGCCGGACGCATGCGAGGGACCAGTGCGCTACGTGGATGATGACGCCCTCCTGGGCGGCACGGGCATTAGCTGGGAGTCGCCCTACCGCGACTTGCAGGAGGCGCTGGCGGCTGCCACGGCCGATCCAAACGTAGTGGAGGTCCGCGTGGCCGGCGGCGTATACCGGCCCTCCGCGCAGACCGACCCCAACGACCCACGCACGGCGACCTTCGCAATGCTCGATGGTGTCGCGTTGCAGGGCGGCTACGCAGGTCTGGTCGATCCGAACGCCCCGGATACGCGTGACCCGGTCGCCTACCTTGCGGTGCTCAGCGGCGACCTGGCCGCTAATGATGACCCGAACGCTCCGGTCGACCCGAACGCCTTCGCGTGGCAGGATAACGCCTATCACGTTGTCACCGCGTCGGGTGTAAACGCCGACGCAGTGCTCGACGGCTTCACGGTCACCGCGGGGAACGCGAATCACGTCGACGACAGCCCGCGCCGGCGCGGCGGCGGACTCTATAAGACCTCGGGCACGCCCACGATCAGCCATTGCATATTCTCATCGAACAACGCTGCCTTGCAGGGCGGCGGCATGTACTCCCGGACGGGTGACGAGCAGGTGAGCTATTGCCAGTTTGTCGACAATTCGTCTGAGAGTGGCGGCGGGTTCTACAACGCCGCGGACAACGCGTCTCTGCTGGACTGCACATTCACGGACAATTCAGCTTCGGACGGCGGCGGCGCGTACGTCAACAGCGGAGATCCGACGCTGACGAGATGCATGTTCGAATCGAACACGGCCACGGTCTCCGGCGGCGGGTTCTACCAGCGGAATAGCGCTCCAGTGCTGGCCAACTGCCTCTTCCAGGACAACTACGCCGCGAGTGGGGGAGGCGTGATGGCGCGGAGCAGCACCGCGCTGCTCGTTAACTGTCTGTTCAACGGGAATCAGGGCAACCTGGGCGGCGGAATGTACCAGGGCGAGGACGCGGCAATCGTGGTCAATTGCACCTTCACGTATAACTTCGCCACGTCTCACGGCGGTGCGCTCTACAACTCGCAAGGGGCTACCGTTCTGACAAGTTGTGTGCTGTGGGGCAACACGGCACCGAACTACCCACAGGTGCGCGGCGCCGTGACGATCACATACAGTTGCATCGAAGGCGGCGGCTTCGCGGGCGTGGGCAACATCGTGGACGACCCGCTGCTGCAGGGCGACGCGTGGCACCTCGAGCCGAACTCGCCGTGCATTAACGCGGGCGACCCGAACTCGCTGTTTGACCCCAATGACCCGAACGAAACCGACCTCGACGGCGAACCGCGCGTGCAGCAGTGTCGCGTCGATATGGGCGCCGATGAGACCGGTAGCATCGGGGCCGACTGTAACACCAACGGCGTGGCTGACGCCTGTGACATCGAGTTCGGGGCCAGCACCGACACAAACGGCAACGGCATCCCCGACGAGTGTGAGGGTGTGATTACGGGGGACATCGATGGAGATGGTGACGTGGACGCGGACGACTTCGCGTTGTTAGTCGGCTGCATGTCGGGCCCGGGGAACGCGAATCCAGGATGCGATCCTGAGCACTTTGAGCGCAGCGATATTGATGGGGACGGCGATGTAGACATGGCGGACTTCGCCGAGTTTCAGGCGGCGTTCGGAACCTGAGTTCCGGACGCGGAGGCCGGTTCTCGTCTCGAGGCAAGCTTCGTCGGCGTGCCCGAACTCCTGACGACGATTGTCATGGACGGCTCGCCGGGCAGTGAGTCCGGAGAGCGGCTCGGTCGCTGCCCGCCTGCGGTAACGGCATGTGTCGCTCTTCCGTGTACGACAGCAGCCGGTTGTTCTTCGTCGGGTATTCCTCGTCATACGACGGCGCGGTGGGATCATTGGCGTCGGCGTAAGCGCCAGCAGAAACGGATCGATATCGCTCGCCGGCCCTTGACGCCACTCAACGTGTCAAAGGTGTTCACTACGCCGTCGCAACCCATGCCCGCGACGTGCAAGGTACGGCTGCCGGGTCGGTTGGGTTTGCGCTTGCTCTGCGAAACATATCGGCCGATGCCGTTGAATACCCGGTGGACGCGTAGCGTCACCGGGTCCACCTACGGCTTCAGCCACGCTGCCAGTCGTTGCTTCCCGACGATGACGTTTTCGCACCAGCGGTCCGGAAAGTCGTCTGGCAAATCCTGGTCCAGCGGGATGTTTTCGCTCGCGGCGAGCGCCCGCGCGCCGTCAAAGTCGATGTAGGCCAAGCGCGCAGTGAACTCCTCGCGTGGGCGGGCAAACGCTGAACCCGGGAGAATCGCGACACCCGCATCGCTAAGCAGTCGGTCGCAGAGCGCGGCACCGGTCGCAAGTCCGCGATCGGCGATCAACTCTCTGAATGGCGAGAAGTCGAGGAAGAGATAAAACGCGCCTTGCGGAGCGTGCACTCGCACACCTGCCTCCGTCAGCGTACGTGTGCACCGCCTTCCAAGTGCCGCCAGAATACGCCGGGCGTGCCACAGGTAGCGTTCGATCTCGACACCGCCGTGAAACGCACGTACCGCCGCATGTTGGATTGGAGCACTGACAGACGTGTACGTTTCGCTTGCGATAGCGGCCATCGCGTCGCAGAGCCAGTCCAGATCGGGCGGGAATACGAACGTCCCAAGCCGCCACCCCCCCGCGCCGCACCACTTCGACAGCCCCGAGCTCAGGACCGTGCCCTCAGGATAGAACTGCCCAATCGAGACGTGCTCGCCAGCGTGGTGGAGCTGACCGTAGATCTCGTCGGATAGCACGATGATCTGAAAACGTCGGGCGACTTCGGCGACTTCCTTCAACTCGTCCCGCGAGTAGCTCGTGCCCGATGGATTCGAGGGATAGTTGAGCACGAGGAGGCGCGGACGATGCTGGTCGTTTGTCAGCTCAATTGTCTCGGCCAGCTTCGCGGCGCTCAGCTTCCATTCGGATTCCCAGCTCGTCTGAATGAGATTGATGCGACGGCCGATGATTCGAGCCTGCGGTATGTAGGAAACCCAGCAAGGCGTGGGGATCAGGATTTCCCCGTAATAGGCAATCTGGAGCAGGAACATAAGCTCTTTCGAGCCAGGTCCCACGATGACGCGATCGGGGTGAGCGTCCACGTGGTCCTTTGCGCGATGGAATTCCGACACCGCCTCGCGCAACGCAGGGAGTCCCGTCACCGGAAGATAGTCCTTTTCGACGGCGGCCAGCCGGAGGGCTTCGACGACGGGAGGGGGCACCGGAAACGGCGACTGACCAAGGCCGAAATCGAACACAGGCTGGCCTTCGCGGACGAGGGCTCGGCACTTGTCCTTGATTGCCAGCGTGGGAGACTCTCCGAGCCCTCGCACGTTGAGGTTGAGGCTGACCGGCTTTGTCGCGTTCATAGCATCCAACGTCCTGCAGTAGTTCCGAGCCCCTGCCCACCGAGTGGCTCTGTTCGGCGCGCCGGATTGTATCCACTGTGCTCGTCCTCCGGAAGTTGCGCGGCCCTCGATGGTGCGTAACGCCTTCTCGGCCAAGCCATTATGATGGCGGCTGGCGTGTGCGGGAGGCACAATGTCCAAGTGACCAAACCCGCCTGTGCCTCCACTTCATTCCGTCCTTGTTGCTGGCAAAGAACAACTTACGCGTGTCGAGCGCCATGGCCACATCGGCGACGATTCCCCCTAGACATCATCCCCGCCCGCGTCGCGAACCTCGCTGAGAAGCTCGCCGCCAACGCGGATGTGCCGCTGGTCGTGGCCGTCAAGTTCAGCGAAACCGACAAAGGCGTGAAGCTGCCCTCCGATGTGTACGTGGCTGGCCCCAACTGGCTGCTGCACGCGCCGGAGGCCGACGGGCAGTTCCCGCTGTATCGCGACATTGTTGCGCGCGAAACGATCGAAAGCACGGACACGCCGTGCGAAGACGGAGCGGAGAATGTGACAAGCGAGTGACGCGATAACGCTCCAATCCACTGTCACCGCCCCACAACCGACTCCGAGGCGCTCGGCTCAAGTCACTCGCTGTGCCTGCTAAGCGCGCGACGACAAACCTATTGATTGGGTCGGCCGGCAACGTCGCAACCGCCCGCGTGGGTCCAGCAGCGCTGTCCCAGAGTGTCGGCACCGCGCCAAGCGCCGCTTGCTCGAGATCGTGTGTTTGAACGTTCGCCTCGACGGCGTAACTCTCGTTCCCGAAATAAGAAAGCCCTTCGACGTTCTCGCCGAAGGGCCCGTTTCTGCGAAAGATCGAAGTAACTGGACACGGTTAGCCCGCATTATTCACCGTCAGGCTTTTGCTTGGTGTGTGCGTATGGTGCGGTGCGGTTTGGCGTTGATTGGAGGGGTGTGTTGCGATTCGGCGCGCAGGACCCCCTTTCCCCCGATGGACGGCGCGGGTTTTCGGTGGGGTTACGGGCCGGCGGGGATGGCGCCACTGCGGACGGCGACGGTGTGAAGAGTCGACCAGTGTGGCCACTGGCCAGCAATCGCCACGACCACCCGCCGAGCCGACTGGATGACCGTTGCCGCCACTTTGATCACGCGACTCCGCCACGTGGCCGGCTGGGCGGTACGCAACGTCTCCGGCACCTGCTCGTCATCACGCAACCAGTTCAACAGGTTGAACGCCGCCGTGTGCAGCAGCAGACGCCAGAAGTTGGCCACGAAGCGATGACAACTCAGCCGGTCGGCGTGCAGACCGTTCTTGAGTTCATCGAAGCGTTGTTCGCTTGTGCCGCGTTGGATGTAGTCGTCGTAAACACGCTGCGCGTCGGCGTCGGAGTTCACCTGTAGATTGGTGACCACGAAGCGCAGGTTCGTGCCGGCCGCCTGGCACTCGGCCTTGGCGATCACAGCGCGTGGCCGATCCCACGAGCCGGCCTGGTAGCTGAAGTGCGTGAACGAGCGTTGCTTGACGCCGGTGTGTTCGTATTCGGCGACGGCTCGGTCGAGTAACGGCTGGGCCAGGGCCTGCAGCCGTTTGTTGGCGCCGATGCCGAACGTGTACGTCAGTCGGTTTTTCTCGCAGATTTTGTACATCGATGGCACGCCGAAGCCGCTGTCGCCGCGAACGTGAATCGCAAGGTCGCCGCGGGCGGCGTGCAGACGCTCGACCACGAATTCCAGGTCATCGTCGGCACCGTGAGCGGCGTGCACACTGCCCGGCCGCAGGGCGGCGTAGAACACGTGCTGCGTGGTCGGCTCGCTGATCACGATCGGGAAGTATTGGTGTTGCTCGTAGTAGCCGTGGAACAACGCCAATTGCTGCTGCCCGTGCGCCGGATCGTCGGTGGCGTCGAGATCGAGCGTGAGGCGATCGGGCATTTGGCCCTCGTTCTTCTCCCGCAGCCGCTCGATCCCGGTCGCGACCAGGAAGTCGAGCGTTTGCCACAGCGTGTCGATCGTGACGGCGTTCTCGAAACGCGATAGCGTGGGCTGGCTGGCGAGCGGATCGTCTTCGGGCAATCGATCGGCGACGATCTTGAAGATCGGATCATCACGGAGCGTGTCGTGATCATTGCAGTCTTCGTAGTCGGCCAGGATTCCGTAGAGCCGCTGACGCAACATCTCGAGCTGTGTGTGCCGCGGTTCGTGACGGTCATCGCTCAGGCCGGCGACCAGCCGCGCGGTAAAACGCAGCCGCTGGTCCAACTGCCGAATCGGCAACAGCCCGGCGTCCGAGGAAATTTGTCCGGCGTGACGCTGGACAATCAGCTTGCGATCGGCGAAAAACGAGAAGAACAACTGAGCTTCAGTCTGTTCAAACATCGGCGGCCTCCGTGCACGGTTCAACTTGTTTGGTCAAAACCAGTTAGACCACACGAAGGCCGCTCTTTCAACTCAACCGTGAATAATCCGGGTTAGAACTTTTCGCGGCCGGCGCCGCCGACCTGCCACCACGGATCTCCGAGGCGTTACTGGCGGCATGACAGGATGTTACGTCGCGTTTGGCCCAGTTGCCAGGAGAGCCCGGAATGCTATGGCGGCGGCCCGGACCCCGCGGCGGATGAGACGGAACCGCTGGGCCTTCGCCGCACGGTTGAACATCAGTTCGCTTAATGTTAGGATTGGTTCGCTCCACTCGCTGGGAGACGCGGCGTGCAAGGCGGCATGCGCATGAGGGCTGCGGAACAGAACTTGAGCGGGCTCTTTGCGTGCACCGAACGCTACGTACCCCGAAGACCCGCCCATTTCTCCCCAAAGCGGATCGTCCTGACGAAGGGAAGCCGGTCCAATTCGCAGCGTCGGCGTTTCGTTGAGCGTATCTGCCAGATTCACCCTGAGGCGCAGGTCTGGGAGCAGGAAGGCCGCCCGCACAATCGGGTTGATCTCGGTTGCACAGGCCCACTGGAGGCACTTCGGCGTGGAAAGAACACGCTCGTGCTGGGCGAGCACAAGAGCGCCGTCGGGCTCAGCCAGGAGCGCGACAACTGCTGCCCCAATTACTGGCATTTTTCCCCGTATGGCTTCTGTCCGTATGGCTGCACGTACTGCTATCTGGCGGGTACGCGCGGCGTCTACTTCTCGCCGACGGTCAAGATATTCCTGAACCTGCCCGAAGTGCTGGACCGGATACACCGCGTTGCCCGCAAGGCCGGTCGCCGGACGGCGTTCTACCTGGGCAAGCTCCAGGACGGACTCGCGTTGGATCCTCTGACGGGCTATTCGCGCGTCATGATCCCGTTCTTTGCGGACCATCCGCTGGCGCGCCTCGTTGTGCTGACGAAGGCGGCGGACGTCGAGAATCTGATGGACCCGCCGCACGCCGGCCACACGATTCTGTCGTGGAGTCTGAACCCGCGCGAAGTTGTCGCCGAGTTCGAAGCCAACGTGCCCCCCGTCGAGCGTCGAATCGAGGCGATGCGCCGATGCGCGGCGGCGGGATATCCGGTGCGCGCGGTGATCATGCCGATCATCCCGATCACCGACTGGCAGAGTGTCTATGAGCGATTCCTGATGGAGCTTCTCACAACCGTGCGCCTCGATCGCCTCACGCTCGGTGGGATATGCAGCTACCCGAACGCGGCGCGCCTCACCGAAGCGAAGCTGGGCGTCTCAACTGCTATCACGTTTGTTTCGGGGCGACCGATGACCAAATCTGGCGACGGCCGGGCACGCTACGCTGCCGACATTCGGGTACGCATATATCGGCATCTACTTGACGTGATCCGTGAAATGCAGCCCGGTCTTGATGTGGGGCTCTGCCTTGAGGAGCGGGCTATCTTCGACGCGGTAGGGCTAGCCTCCGCCATCGGGCGCTGCAACTGCGTGCTGTGATTGCCGGTCGCCTGTTGTTGCGTCCGGCGTCGGCGCGGCGCTCACGAAACACGTCAGCAGCTTCACTAAACGCGGCAGTGAGCAGCAATCAGTTCCGTCGGAGTTGCCCATCTCGGGTGGCGCGGCCATTAATCTACTGGACAAGCAGTGCCGCAGCGCCGCCATCGGCGCGTCCCGCGAGTGCGGGACGAGGCACAGCCGATGGACTGTTGGAATGCCCGCTACTACGGCGCTCGGTCGGAGACTACCATACTTGCTGGAAGGTGCCGCCGGCCCTTCGACGGAGCAGCGGCGCACTTACCAACGGTTTCTCCGCGAACTGCGACGAGAAATCGTCGCCGAGTGGCGCGCCGCATGTCCGAAACGCAGCGGGTCGCGGACCATTGAGTTCGCCACCGACGCCATCATCCACCTTGCATTGCTGCAGACCTTTATTTGCGCGCGTAATCCAGTGATCGCGCCGTCCATCGGCGCGTGCTTGCGCCGGGCGGCGCGTCCGTCGGTTCACGGCCTTTACCGGGCCGTACGTCGCGCGATCAAAGATCCGCTCTTGCGGTCCACGTTCACCCTCAGGCCATCCTCTTTCGACCTGCGAATACCTGGCAGTATCGTCAAACGCGATTGGGTATCTCGTGTGGTCGACGAGACATGCTGCGTCTACGGAGCAAACGTACCGGTAACCGTGTTTGGAGATTACCATCAATTGTCCGTGGAACAGACGCAGGCGACCACCATTTGGCGCTCAAGAGGCACCAGGCGCAACCTTGGTATCCACTACACACCGGCACCGTTGGTTGACTATCTGACCCACCGGGCGCTGAAGTTCATGACGGACGAACAGCGGGTCGAGGCGGACGCGCTGCGCATCCTCGATCCATCCTGCGGTGCCGGAGGGTTCCTGGTGGCTGCGTTGCGATTCCTCATTGGAACGGGGGGTACACTCAGAGCGCCGGACGTGCTGCACCACCTCTCGCGCGGCATCCGCGGCTTCGATGTGGATCGCGTCGCGGCAGCCCTCGCGCTTCAGAGCCTCTTACTAACCGCTTGGGAAAGCTGTCTCACCCAGCGCACTGATTACCAGGGTACCCGGCGAATCCAGTCAGTTGCCAGGGGCGTTCGCTGCGCTGACTTCCTGCGGGTGCGCGCGATTGAGGGCCGAGCGGATCGGCCGAATGTCATTCTCGGAGCCCCGCCCTTTGTACGCCTTGAGCGACTCCACCGAGGCCAAAAGCGCCAGATCGAGCATTACCGCAGCAGGTTTGCCACTGCCCAGAGCGGCCAGTTCGACCTCTACATGCTCTTCATAGAGCGTGCCCTGGAGATGCTGACTCCCGGCGGCTGCTTAGCGACTGTCGTTTCCGGGGCGTTTCTTCGCAACAAGAGCGGCAGGGCACTGCGGCAACTCATATCGAGTAAGTGTCGCGTCATCGAGATTGTGGAGTTCGATGATCGGAACATCTACCCTGACGCCAGCGCCCATTCAACGTTGTTGACGGCGTGGAAAACGAACGAACGATCCTGTTCCCGATATGTGTCTCTGAGAGGTGCTGGTGGGTGCCGTGACAAGCTGGCTTCGCTATTCCGATCAGCCGGTCCTCATCGGGAGGTCGTCGTGCGTCCTATTCCATCATGCGCATTGGCGGCCGATGAATGGCGATTCCACTCGCCCGAATGCCGTACGCTGCTCGAACAAATGGAGTCTGTCGGGACGGCGCTGGCGAGGCTGCCCGTTGCCGTCTCATACGGAGTATGCACCGGCGCCGACAACATCTTCGTTTTACAGCGGGTGTCTGAGACGAATTCCGGACACGTCATCGCACGGCCCCGGGCAGACGGAAAGGAGATTGAGCTGGAAGAGGGCGCGATCGTGCCCATGCTCCGCGGTCGTGGAATCTCCGCGTATGGGAAATGTGCGCCACAGCATGTCTGCGTGTTTCCGTACGATCGCCGGGGCAACGTCCTTGATGAAGACAGGCTCTCCGGAAAATACACGCGCGCTTACGAGTATCTGTCCTCGAAACGGTCGCCGCTATTGAAGCGACGGATGCACCCCGAGCGACCGTGGTACGCTTTGCGAAGGGTGAACGTGAAACCGGCAATGGCCGCGCCAAAGATCGTTGCAAGCGCGATCGGCCGCCCTGGCAGCTTCGCGTTCGATGCCGATGGCGTTCTGTGCCACAATAGCGTCATCGTGATCGGGTTCCCTTCGAAGGCTATCGACCCCTACTATCTGCTCGGCGTCCTGAACAGCTCGCCCATGCAGGAGTATCTGAGACATCGAGCGATTCCCATGGGCGAAGGACAGTACGCACTGCGGCTTGAGACACTACGCCGCGCCCCGCTCCCCATAGCAGGCGAGCAAGTAGATGCAAAGATCTGCGCTGCCGTTGCGCAGTGTGCTGCCGCGCTTGTTGACGACAACACGGTGCCATCGCGTCGCCCTGCGCTTCTGAGCAGGATTGACCGGCAGGTGATGCGCCTCTACGGGCTGTCTAGCCGTGGCGGCGCCGATCTGCCGAAACCAGGATGCTGCGCCGGCTGATAGTCCGCCGCGCAGCCCGTTGCCGACACTGGACCAGGAACAGGGTCGGCCACATTGCAGAGCGGCGGAGTCGCGCAGTAGCGCGAGAAATCACCTCCCGACCGGAGAATTCCGTGGCAGGCTGAAAACATGCGCAGATTCCTGCCGCTATAGAGGGGTCTCGAATCGAAGCAACTGGACACGGTTAGAACTTTTTGCGGCAGGGGCGTCCAGCCTCCCACAGCGCGTCGCCGAAGCGTTACTGGCGGCATGACAAGAGTTTAGAAGACGTCTTGGATGTCTTCCCAGATGCCCGCGAAGCTGAAATCGCCCCGGTTGGAACTACGCGGGACACCGATCGTGTCGGGGCCGGTGGAGCCGGAGCAGATGAGCGAGGCCTGCCGGGACGTCGAAGCGGCACTGAAGACGGATGCGCGAGCTATTGTCAAAAGTCGTTGATGGCGTTGTGATCAGGCGGCGGCTTTCTCGGGTTTCTCTCCATCGACGAAGCGGACGAAGTCAAGTGGGGCGTGCAGGGTTTGGCGAGAGAGCCTTCGCACGTTCCCGTCGCCGTCGGCGTCGGTCAACCTGCCCATTTCAGCCGGCGTCGCACGGCCGGGCACTCTCTCGCACATTCCCAGAGCCTGAGGCGGAGGGAGACCCTCTGCGGGCATCTTGCCGCTGGGGTTGCCACTCCTGGTAATCTCGAGCGGGGGCCGGCGAAACAGAACGCTCAACCATCTATTCGGGATCGACCGTCGTGACCCAGGCCACGATGCAGTCGTCCCATGAAAAGCGAATGCGACGGGCGCCACCATTCAACTCGCCGAGCGTCGCGAAGGGCGCACGCTCATGGTCACTGCCGGGGTCGCCCGCAAAGTCGTTCCGTCCACGTCCCTCACTCGACTTCTCCGTGGTCGGCCGAGAACGCCCCGGCCCAGTCAATCCCCGTTTCTTCGCGTCACCCGGTCAGGCGGCGTGCCGATACTCCTGCCCGTTCATCACCATCGACGTCATTACGCACAACAAACGGCGGGCCACCGCCGTGATCGCCCGCTTGCGACCACGCCGGGCGGCAAGCGCCTCGAAGATGCGTCGCCAATGGGCATCCCGAAGCACGAGTTGCCAGGCCGCTTGGCAAACCACCCATCGCAGGAGCCGCGAACCGGCGTGCGTAATGCCCAGTTCGTGTCGTCGACCGGCCGATTCGCGAACTGTCGGCGCCAGCCCGGCGTAGGCCACGACCCGCTTCTGCGACCGGAAGCGGCGCACGTCGGCCACCTCGGCCAGGAACACCTCCGTGGTGATCTCGCCGACCCCCGGGATGCTCCGCAGCAACCGGCGGGCCGCGGCCTCGGCCGACGGCGCCTTTGCCGCGAACTGCTGCAGAGCTTTGTGCACCTCGCCCAGTTGCTCTTCAAAGAACTCCAGTTCACGCCAGAGCTGGTTCACCGCGAAGCGGTCGACGCCTGAAAGCTCGATGGCCGCGCTTGCCTTCCGTCCGGCCGCCGTAAACAGCGCCGGCCGATCCGCGTTGTAATTCGAGAAGGCCCGCCGCAGGCGGTTCCGGATCGATGCAACACGGACGCGCAGATACTGACGGTGGCGAACCCACTGGCGGTGCTCCCGCTGTCGCGGCGCCGGCCGATAGGCTTCGGGAATCATGTCGAGCGCGAGGAATTCAGCCAGCACTTGGCGTCGAGCTTGTCGCTCTTGCGCGTAGTCTCTGCGATGACCCGCAGCTTGCCAGGGTGGGCCAGCACCACCCGGTCCGCCAGCGGCTCGACCAGTTGCACGAACCATTCGTAGCTGGCCGTAGCCTCGACCACGACCTGAAACGACTCCAGGGTGGCAAACCACTTCCGGATGCCGTCCGGGTCGCTACACGCCAGACGACGGGTCGCCAGGATCTGGCGGGCCTGGTTCACAACGCACACCACGGCGGTCTTCTTGTGGAGGTCGACACCGACGAAGTTCATGGGAGGCTCCTTGTGTGGAAACAATGGTCCGGGACAACGGACCACGGTGTACCACGGCCCCGGGATGCCTCACACCCTGGGGCGACCTCCGCTTCATAGTTTCAACTGCCGGAGTGAGACTCGACCCGAACATACTCCGAATTCACCTCCTCTGCAATCACGCTACGGAGGTGAGAGCAACAGGCATTCGCAGCTTCAAGACCTATCCGCCGCTTTGCCGTCTACCACTTCTGCTGGTCCACGGCATCCCACGACAGAATACTCACATTGCTCCGTCGCTGTCCGCGTTCGCCGCCGAACACGACGATGCGGTCTACTCGCGCCGCGTCACCGAGGATTTCCGCGACCTGTCGACCTGCGTTAACCAGCTCTGTCGTGGCTGTCTGGCCGGACTTTGCCTCCACAACCGTCAGCCTCTGCCCATCCTCGATGACGACATCCGCTTCAAGACCATGTCGATCACGGTAGAAGTAGAGACCGGCGTGCTCGCCGCGATTTAGCCGGTGCTTGAGGATCTCCGAGAGAACCCACGTTTCGAAGATGGCGCCGCGGAGCGGGTGCAGGCGGAGTTGCGATGGATCGCGGATTCCCAGCAACCAGCACACCAAGCCCGTATCGTAGAAGTGCAACTTAGGCGTCTTGATCAGGCGCTTGCCGATGTTCCCGAAATACGGCTGCAACCGAAACGCAATGAACGTGCTTTCCAGGATCGACAGCCAGGCCTTCGCGGTTGGTTGCGAAACACCGGCGTCCAGCGCCAGCGACGAGAGGTTCAGCAGTTGGGCCGTCCGGCTGGCGCACAGCTGGACGAATCGCTGGAACGTGGTGAGGTCGCCGATATTCGAGATCAGACGAACGTCGCGCTCGATGTACGTCCGAACGTACGAACCGAGCCACTCGCTAGCCTCAAGTCGCTGATCCAGGATGCGCGGATAGCCGCCGGTGAAGAGGGCTTCATCCAGCGATTTCGGGTACCGCCTGAATCGCCGGGACTCGCTGCGGGCTAATGGCATCAGATGAAGCACCGCAGTTCGGCCAGCCAATGACTGACTGACCGACTCCATCATCGTCAGGCTCTGCGAGCCGGTCAGGACCCAGCGGCCGTGCTGAGCGTCCTCATCGATCAGGCCCTGCAGATAGGACGTGAGCTCGGGCACACGCTGGATCTCGTCGATGATCGCGCCCTTGCTGAACTGAGACAGGAAGCCGCGCGGGTCATTGGTGGCGAAGGCACGAACGTCGGGGGCCTCGAGGTTGGCGTACGCGTGCTTCGGGAAGACCATGCGACAGAGCGTAGATTTCCCGCTCTGACGCGGGCCGGTCAGCGTCACCGCCGGCACCTGCTTCGCCGCCGCTCGCAGTTTTGGGGCCAAGTCTCGGTCGATCATCGCCCGTACCATAACGTGGCTGTCGGGCAGATTCAAGGCGAGATCTTGAATCTGCCGGGGCCAGTCGGAGCACAGCGACGAGAAGGGCCTGTTCGGGAGGGGGGCGCAACGTCAGCCCGGGTGAAGCAGCCAACTGTGCGGTCCTGTCGTAGGTTGACACTTCTGGGTTGGGGGGCAGGGCGATCGCATTCTCAGGTTTTCGGTTTTGGGTCGTGGATCAGGAGGCTGAGGAGGTAGTCGTGGTTCCAGCCGGCGAGTAGGCGTCGGGCGCGGATGCTGCGGGCTTTGGGTGGTCCGGCTTTGAGCAGGCTCAGGGGGATGCGCCGACGTCGCACGCCGCGAAGGTGATCGTCGACGTGCTCTCCAGCAAGCGCCCGCTAGATGCCGAGTTCTATCGCGCAGGTGACGACCTGGAGCGACCCGGCACACCACTCGGGATTGATGGTCCGCTGCCGATAGCCACGAACGGCGACACGACGCCAGGTTGCGAAGTGCTCACCGTGGTGATTTCGGAATCGTACCGCGGTGGGATCCGATAGGAGAGCTGATCATGCACGGCTTGGTCGGGATGAGCTTCCTCGAGGTGGCGGACCGTAGGCCGGTCTACCTGATCGGCGATGACGTTCTGGTGGCCGAGTCTGACTCGCCGGTCCGCTGGCACCGGATCGGATCTCTCTCAGCGCACGCGCAGGCGCTCCTGGATTGGACGGCCCGGAACCTCATTGATGATCCGGACAGACCAGCCATGAATCGCGCCTGGAATCCGGCTGAACTGGCGTTCTGTGCTCGCGACCTGGTTCCGTATCTCATGTACCTTGAATCCCGCGACGACACCGTGCTGCAGTGTCCAGGCGAAGTAGTGCAGCGGCTGGATTCGTTCGCCGAGCGATTACATTCGGTACATCAGTCGACTTCGGTCCGCTCGCGCGCACGGTTTACGGTCGACGAGTTGGCGGCCTGGTTCCGCACGCCCTGTATGCTGGGAAACCGATTGGCCGTTCCCCTGGAGCCGATGCGCGCTGACTGGGCCTTCGCCATTCCGGTCGCCGAGGTCAGGGGAACAACCTACATGCAGCAGCCCGACAGGCGCCCGCTGCATCAGGCCGAGTACGTTGCTCACGTACGGAACGTAGCCCGGCGAGTCCTGAAAATGCGTGCTGGTGGGCCTGACCACCGCGTGATTTCCGCGGCCGAACTTGAGCGTGGATACGAAGACGTCCTTTCGTTCTATCACCCGCGATCCGAAGGTGCGTACAGCGTGGTTTACTCCGGGGTCGGACACCAGTTGCAGTATCGCAACGGGCGCTTCGTGCTTGTCCGTGGCCCCGAATCGTATGTGCCGGGATTGCCGAAAGACCCGCGTGCCCGGTTCTACGTGGGTCTCCGCATCAAAGGGCAAACCCGGCGCGAGTGGCTTGCGAACAAGCCACAACGGGCACCCGGCGCTGCCGCGTTCCTGTCAACGGCCGGCACGTCGACGGTAGGCGCGATGTGTATCGGAAACCGGCAGCAGTATGCGCATTTGCTCGAGGACCGATGGACCGACGCCGAGGCCGTCGTGTTGTTCCTGGACGCTGCTGCCCGCATTGCCAGCGGCAGAACCACGCGACGCGCGCACTCGCAGACGGTTGCGGCCAGAAGTCGGCGCCCCCTGCCCAGCAAGCCACTATCACGCCCACGTGTTTCAGCTGTCCCACCAGCACTGCACGTTGGCTCAACGTCCACGCTCACGATGGACTGGCTGGCGTGGGAGAAGTGTCTCGCCGTCGCTGACGTGCTCACGCGAGGCTTTGGCGCTCCCGACCTGGAGTACGCCCTGCTCGGAGCCACCGACGAGAAACAGCCAGAGCGTGTGACGACCATGATCCTCCTTCCAGGCCAGGAAGTCGCGTCGGATGCAGTAGAAGTCTCCGGCCACCAAGTACTCGCGGCGGCGAGCGAGTTTCGGCAGCTCGGCAAGAGTCAAGGAGCCCGACTCATCCCGATCGTCTTCGTTCATCGGCATCTCGGCGGCTGCGCCATGTCGACGACCGACGTCGAGTTCCTCAATTCGGTTTTCGTCGAGCACGTCGCAGCGGTTCACCCGAATCCGCAGAGCGTCGCACACGATGCCATTGGCTGCGGCTGTTCGCGACAGTCATGCCTGGTGAGATCGCCCACCGGTGCACCTACGCTCACACAGCGCGGAGCGCGCGTCAACAGTGTTGTCGCCTTCTCGCTGATCGTGAACGGCTCCGGTGAGTCTGCGATTCATGGTGCGAAGAAGCTCTGGTGTCGTTCGTGTGGGCGAAGCCGCGTGGAAGCAGCTCCAGTGCAGCTCGCACTAGTCGGCGACCGATCGCCTACGACGGCGGAGCGCGCGGCGCTGCGAAGGCAACTGGAGCAGGAAGTCTCGGAGCGGATTCGACTTCCTGACGCGAATGAACGACGTCGTCAAGTGAGGTGAGACATGCCCCTTGCACCAGCCTTGCAGCGCGTCATCGATGTCGGCGTGAGCGTCGATCGAGTGGCCCGTACGTCGGTGGTGATCAAGATCGGCGACGTCCCTGCCAACGTCATGCCGTACCACCCGGCCGCGGCGCTCTGCCGCGGACTCACAGGCGTCGGGTTCGGGCGTGTATGGCTGTGTGGGGCGATCCAGTACTTCAACGATCTCGCCAAGGAGCTTGACGGTTCGTCGTTCTGTCAGGAACCCGGGAGTTGGCTACCCGCGACGGTTTGGCGCCAGATGCCGGCGGCCGACATCGTGATCGACCTGAGTAACGACCTGTCTGCGGCGCAGACCTGGCTACGACAGGCGACGTCTCAGGGAACGCTCTGCCTGGCCGTCACATGGAGCTCGACACGCGTGAACATGTGGACCGGATCGGCGCTGACAGATCCGGCGGCGCGCGCCGACGCGGGCTCGCGTGCGGCTGGAATGCCCTTCTCCCCGATCTCACGCATAGCCGCCGGGCTGGCCCTACAGGAAGCGGTTCTCCACGCCGGTCGTGTCCGCGCGGTCGCCCCGCCCGCTCCCGTAGTGACCTGCGACATGCCGGACATGTCAGGTAGCGAACGGCACGATCCCGCGCTGGGACAGGCCGTCGCGCTTCGCGGCAAAGTGATCGACGTGATCGGGCTCGGCGGCATTGGCTGCCACACGGTCGAAGCACTGGTGCCATTGCTTGGGCCAGGCTGCACGCTGAACCTGTTCGATTTCGACAACGTCGCGCCCGAGAACATCGGCTTGCAGATCACCTACACGAGCGCTGACGTAGGCCGGCCGAAGGCGCACGCCTTCGCCGCCCGGCTTGCGGACACGGTAGCTGGGGGCGCCTCGATCAGGCCGTACGCAATCCCGTATGAAGCGCGTCCGCGTAACCTGCCACGGCCGCACGTGCGTATTTCCTGTCCGGACACCTGGGCTGCCCGTTACTGGCTCAGCGAGCAATGTCTGCGGGACGGTGTGCCGCTCGTAGATGCCGGAAGTGCGCCGCTGGCGACACAGGTGCGAGTCTGTCTGCCCGGCCGCACCGCCTGTCTCGCGCACCAGATTCCGGGGCTACGGGACAAAGTGGCAGAAGAGCGCGACAGCGCGAGTTGCGCAGCCAATCCGGCCTTGACACTACCTGGTACGAACATGATTGCCGGCGGACTTCTCGCCGCCAACATCTGCGCCATTCTCGACGACCGCTGCTCGGATCTGCGACCGCTGGCCACGGCGGCATACGATGCCCGATGTCCGGAGCGCTTCGGGCTCGCTAGACCCAGAGCGGCGTGTGCCCATGGACTGTTGGAGGCTGATCATCGATTGACTGCTGGTGATACGGAGTGGTTGCCATGACCTTGAGGGTCGACCATTTGCGTCGGGTTATCACGTGGCGGAGCTCGCCGCGCGATGATAACTGGAGATGAGCAGATCCTCGCCGCCTCGTGCTGAGGCGCAGGAGTTACAAAGGGAGGTATGCAATGTCACAGATTCAACATTCCATCATGCTGACCGGCTTGGGGGCACTGGCGTGGTTTGGGGCAACCGGTTGCTGCTTATGGGAGCCGGTTGCCGTCGACGCCTGCAGCGATGACGCGGTACCGAGTCTGAGTTTAGTGGTGCTGAGCCGTCCAGCCGATGAGCTTCCGCTGCTTGTCGCCGGCCGAGCCTGCGGAGGTACGATTGACGCGGTCGCGCTGGCCGGTGAATACGAGGTGGTCGTTTACGCCTTCACGGACAAGTACTACGTGCAGCCCTATGCCGACCAGTTCCGGCTGAAGGTGTGTTCGAGCGGCTACTTCACCACACGCTCACATCAAGCCACGCGACTGCACGCTTTTCTTGCACGCCGTGGCATGGACATCTGGTCCACTCAGGCCGACACGCTGCCCCAGGTGGATGGCGACGCAGTCATCGGTGAGGCGGTCTGGACACGGTAGATCGCGGCGCCAACCCCATAGGCGTTGGCGCACACCGCCGTGGCAGTCGCGAACCAGGCATCGGCCTTGCGAAGACCGCTCGCCCGTCGTTTGAACTGCGACAAGTCCTTGCTAGAAAGGGAGTTCGCCGCATCAGCCGCGAATCGTCTGTCGTCTGTGCTGCGCCGTTTGGAATTCTGGCAGTAACCGTAAGTTAAGCGCAGACAACGACATGCCGGTCCCCCTGGCGATCGCGTTTTTTCAGTATCGAAGTGACTGGACACGGTTAGAACTTTTTGCGGAGTCCGCCAGGAGATTGCCCAAACGCGTGACGGACGCGTTACTTGATGCGTGACAGACGTTTACGTAGACACCGATGCTTGGGTGTTCGGGGACATGAAGGTGAATTCGCCTTGATTCTGGACGTCAAGTATGGCGTTGTTGGCAGGACCGGCGATCGCGCAGGGTTCATCGGTCAACTCGGGGTTCTTGCACCGACACGGCCGAATGCGAACGCCGGCACTGCCCCCCAGTGCCTGCAAACGAGCGAATCTGCGGCTTCGCTCATCGAGGCCAATCATCCGGCCGCCGCCGGCGCCGACCGCAAATGTCTGCGTTGCCCAGGACGCGGGCGAAGGTGCCCCGGGCGCCACTGTTGCCAGCGTCGAGGCGACTTGTCGCAGGAACGGCGGCCGAACGAAGAGGTAACTTGCAGCGGCGTCGCGAACGCCGGCCTTGGCTAGAGTCCGCAGCAGCGGAAGTACATTCTCATCCGTGTCCGCGAGATCGGGAATCAGCGGGTCGAGACGGGCGGTTGTATGCACGCCCATCCGGGTCAGCGCGTCGATTGTCGCGATACGCATCTCCGGCGGCGCCGTGCACGGCTCGATCGCCCGCCATAGTCCGCGATCCAGCGTCGTGATCCCAATCTGGGCAAAGACGGCGTCGGCATGATCAGCAAACAACTCCAGAACCGGCCGCCGCACGAAGCCCTTCGTGAGAAACGCCACCTCGACGCCAGCCTCCAGCAGAACGCGCATGACCCTCAGCGACACGTCCTGGATCTGTGGCGGATACTGAAAGGCATCGCTGGACGGGCTGAAGTACACGCGCCGCGGCTTGCGGCGTTTTCGTTGCAGCTCCGCCGCGACGAGTTCCGGCAGGTTCTCATACAGAACGACCCGCTCGGCGCCGGGGTAATGCGAATAGCCCTGGATATAGCAGTACTTGCAACCCAGCGCGCAGCCCTCGGTGACGTTTAGTGTCGCCACCTGCCGCAAACACGGCAACGACGACGGCGTCAAGACTGGCGGTTTTCGCTGACGGAGAGTGACCTCTACCATAGGCGCTCTCCGGGCAGGTGTTTCACGATGTTCTGCTTCGCAACGATATAGTGCTCGACCTCGGTCTGAACGCCATCCTGCGTGCAGTGGATAATCCTGGCTTCGTTGAGCCCGAACTGCCGCGCATGCGCAACGAGGTCCGCTGGCAGGATGTCAGGGTCTTCGATCACGGTTGCGGTCGCCACGTTTAGCAGTTGATGCAGCACGCTCTTGCCTCGCTCCGTGATCAAGGCCGCCGGGTTGAAGCGCCGAATCGGAATGCAGCACTGATCGTCAGTGACTACGCCGACGTCGCGGGCACTCGCGGCGTTCATCGCGGCGAAATAGCTCGTCAGAGACCACTGCGGCATCACGATTCCGTTTGCCAGGCGTCTGCGTACCGTGCGGACCTCGAGCTCCGCCAGCCCATCAAGTTGTCGGTGTGGGGCAAGGCATCGCGCCGGATTGGAGTCCGCCCGCACGTGGTTGTCGTCCTCTTCGCAGACGTCCACGTGCTCCAGTGTGATCGTACTCGCGTTACACAAGACGCGACAAAAGAACGCCCATTCAATCGGACGGTGCGCGTCCAACCAAGCATCGTCGTCGAGCAGCGTGCGATAGTCAGCCGTAGTCCACTCGATACTGGCAATCCCGTTCGCTTCGCGGGACAAGCCGAAGGACCGGCCGGCACACGGTCCAGTCGCGTCGATGAAATGTAGTGACGCCTTGACCCGAGCTCCAAGGCGACCACTTGCCATCACCTCCTGCCAAGCGTTGGCCACGACGTGACCGGTGCCCGCTCCGATATCGAGTATCGACACGGCGCCGCTACGAAACCGCCCCTCGGCACGGCGCTGCGCCATCGCCATGGGAATCAGGACTCGCTGAGCAAGAAGTCGGGCGCGTGGATAGGAATGTGGGTCCGGCTTGCTGCTGAGCAAGCGCGCCGCACGGTCGATCGGTCCGAAGCTCGCTGCCCGCTGAGACATGTTCGACGCCGGAAAGACGAGCAGGCTGTTGTCCATCTTCGTCGAGAGACGCAGTTGGCGATAACAGTAGTGTGGATCTGTCTGGCCAAGTGGCAGAACCAGCGGAAGGTGCCGCGGTGTCGCCAGCGGAGGATTCGGCGCCAAACGCCCGAGCAGGAAGACCGGGTGTCGGTTGGACATCGCTCCGCCCGCGATCCCCGGCAGTCCCCTACCCTCGATTGGAAACGACTCGAACGAGACGATGCGCTGTAGCATGGGGATCGGATCGCCACGCTCCGGCTCGGTGCGCGCGATCTGCAGCGTCTGATGCAACAGCAGAAAGTACCGCCAGCAGTACATCCGTAGGTGAAGCATGCTGGTCGGAAAGCGCAGGATGGACCGCCAGGACTTCTTGAGCTGGACCAGCCGATGCACCAGTCGGCGATCGTACTCCACGTATTCCCGAACCGGCTTCCAGTAGGCCGACCACGACATCGTCGCTAGACTGAGCTCGGCACCGACAACGTGGAGGCGTACGGGGATCTCAGCCTGACGGCTCGCCTTAGCGAGTCGATGTCGGTTATTCACGCGGGATGTGCTCGGTACGACCAGCATACCGCAATCCTAACACACGCCGAACTGAGAAGGCAAACAGCGTGTTAGTTTCTGCCACCCCTTGCGTGGTTTTTGGCGATATTTGTCCCGCGAAGTGACTGGCGCCGTGGCGAACTGAAATGTCGGGCTGGCTTCTGCCGCTATATGGGAGGGGTCATCGAATCGGGGCGACAGGATTTGAACCTGCGACCTCTGGCACCCAAAGCCACGGGCCCAATGTGCATTTGGCAAGGCTATACACTTGCGAAACGCACTTTCGCGCGCACCTTTATATGCCCGTTTTCCCCGGTTTTTGGCCGGTTTGGCCGGAGTTTAGGTGCACGCGTTCGGCTAGAGCCGTTGCTGAAACAGGAAGCCAAGGCGCGGCAGAAGTTGCCAATCGGTCGCGGACAAAAGGGTCACCAGATATCTGGTGACCCTTTTGTGGGGAACGTCGATAAGCGTCTTGCGGATATCACACGCATCGAATTGGCATTGCTGTTGCGCGAGACCGTCGAGGCGCAAGCGAAGGCGAATCAGCGGGCGCGGACAGGCGGAGTGACTTCGGCAAAATTGCCAACGTCACAACCGCCCATCGACACCCGCCGCGAACTAGCGAAGGCGGCCGGCGCGTGGCTACGAAAAATAATCGGGTGCGGGCTGGCACTCCCATATGAGCTGTTGTAGACTTCAAACAACAGTGGTCGCTGTGTTGCGGCCCGCTAGCCGCTGCTAACGCGCGGTTGGCACTAATGCGAGAACCACGCAATAGTGAGAACGCCATGCCTACGAATGAGATCCCCTACGACAAACTTGCCGAATCCGCCGACGCCATGCGAGCCGCCGAAGACGAGGCCTTGGCAACGGTTCGCGCCTTTGAAGCGTTTATGCAGACTAAGCGCGTCGGCGTGCACACGTTCGTCCGTGTCGAGTCTGGCTCACACGAGTGCGTCTTACTTGACTACGGCCGCTACAAGCGACAGACACGCCTCAACATCCTCGTCGAGCAATACGACCCGGCCAAACCGGGCGAGGATGTGGTGGTCGCAAGATCGCAGTATCTATGGGAGTCGGCCCCGCGCGAGCTGCGCGCGAAAACGTTCAGGAGCCTTCCAGCGCTCGCCGAGAAAATCGTCGAAGTGGCGGAGCTGAAGCTCGCGCTGGCCAAGCAGGCGTTTAAGAACGCTAAGCGGCTCACTGTCGCAATCCGCGCGATCACTGATTAGCACTTTCAACGCCGGGAGTGTTAACCATGAGCGCGCGCGATACCCAGACTGATATCATTATGGCGACTCCACCGCCTATGTTCACCAAGCGGCAGGCGGCCGCGTTCTTGCAGTGCAGCGAGAAATCCCTCGAGCGCATGTTGGCCGATGGGTCGGTCCGCTATGTGAAGTTGGGGCGCGGCCGGTCAGCGCCAGTGCGCATACCGAGCGCGCAGTTTTTCGGCGACCCGGAGAGTAAGCGCCAGCGGGCGCGGCGGTCACGGCAGGCAGACGCCGAGTATCACTTGTGCGCGGCGCGGCTGGGCCTAGGGGGCGCGTCATGACGGCGACGGCTGCACTCGATGCGTTGAAGTCCGATCGTGCCGCGCTAGAGCGTGTGCTTAAAGAGCACGGCGCGACGATCACCGGGACAAAGGTCAAATGCCCGTTTCACGATGACCGCCACCCAAGCGGCGAACTCTACGAGAAAAGCGGAGTCTGGCGCTACCGTTGTCATAGCGCGGCGTGTGGCGTCAGCGGCGATGTCATAGATATGTATCGGCGTGTGCACGGCACAGATTTCAAGGCGGCGTGCACGGCGCTGGGCGTTCCGCTGGCGGGTAATGGGCGTTCGGGAAATCATGGGCCGGCACCGAAGCTACCACGCAAGCCGGCGCCGGTCTATCAGTCTGTCGAGGCGGCGGCAGACGCGGCGGCAAAGCAAGTCGGCGGCGTTGTCGAGACCATTTATACCTGGGGTGAACATCATTCGCGCGTAAGGATTCGCCTGGACGGCGACAAGACCTACCGCCCGGTTTCACGCAACGGCGCCGGGTGGCTGATCGCCGATCCGCCGAAACCGTTCGCGCTTTATCGCCTCGCGGACCTGCCGGCCGATGGGACGCTGTACGTTGTCGAGGGCGAAAAATGCTGTGAGGCCGGCCGGGCGCTGGGCTTGCCATGCACGACGTCGGGCGGATCATCGTCGGCTGGCAATGCCGACTGGACACCGCTCGCGGGGCGCGACGTTGTGATACTCCCGGATCATCATGACGCCGGGCACAAGTACGCGGAGGCCGTTGCCGATCGGCTGGCGGGTCTGACGCCGCGTCCGACCATTCGCATTCTGCGCTTGCCCGACCTTGGCGACGGTGAAGACCTTGTCGAGTTTGCGGGCGAATACCGCGACACGCTGAGCGCCGATGCAATCCGCGCGGAAATCGAGGCGCTTGCCGCGAAGACCGAACCCGAGCGACCCAAGCCGGCGCCGGGCTCCGCGGTGCTGCTGACAATGGCGAGCATCGAATCGGCGGCGATTGAATGGCTTTGGCCGGGCCGGATCGCGATGGGCTCAGTAACAATGCTCAACGCGCATCCCGGCGCCGGCAAGACAACTCTCATGCATGACTTGGCGGCGCGTGTTTCAAGCGGCGTCGGTTGGCCGGACAATCCGCTCCAAGCGCAGCCGGTTGGCGGCGTTGTTTTGCTGCATTGCGAAGACGATTTGTCGCGCGTCGTGCGGCCGCGCCTTGAACTTGCCCGGGCTGATCTCACGCGGATTATCGCGCTGCGCGGCGTGCATACTGAAGACGACACCGAGGGTTTTTTCGACCTTGGGCGAAACCTGCCCGCACTACGCCAAGCAATCCGCGAGGCGCCCGATTGCCGGCTTGTCGTGATTGATCCGCTGGGGGCATTCCTGGGCCGTGCTGACACGCACAGGCATTCCGAGACCTACAACGTCTTGGGGCCGGTCGCCGAACTTGCCGAGCGCGAAGGCGTCGCCGTCGTGTTCGTGTCGCACTTGAATAAGAGCCTGAGCCCATCCGCGATCGGGCGGCAAATGGGCTCGGTGGCCTTTAGCGGCATTGCACGCAACGCATGGTACGTTGCCAAGGACGCGGAATCGCAAGACCCGCGCGAGCGCCTGCTATTGCACGGCAAGGCCAACCTGGGCCCGCTACAGCCGGGGCTGCGCTTCCGTATCGAGTCGCCGGGCGTCGTGGCGTGGCTCGAAGGGGCTGTTGAAATGTCCGCCGATGACGTGTTCAAGGCCGAAGCCACGATCGGCGACACGTCATCGTCGGAGCGGGCGCTTGATGAGGCCGTGAGCTGGCTTGAAGACAAACTCGAATCGGGGCCGGTCCTGACCAAAGACCTGGAGGAAATGGCGCGGGCGGAAGGCGTCGCGATCCGCACATTGCATCGGGCACGCGGCAAGGTCGGCGCGAAGGCCAAGCAAATCCGCGAAGGGGGACAGCTTGTCGGCTGGGCAACGGCGCTGCCACCCGGGCACCCACGACTCAGCGCGGGGGACACGCCGTGAGAGGCTACATTGCCAAAACTCCCTTAAAGGTAAATGTTGGCATCCTTGGCAATGTTGGCATCCTTGGCAATGTAGGTACTAACGCGCGCCTAGAATGCCAAGGCTGCCAAGGCTGCCACCTTAGAGACTCTGGCAATGTACCACATGACGGTAGTTGTGATAGTTGCGGCACTACATTGACACCAAGGCACCCGCCGCCGGCTTGTTGTCGGCGGCAACCCCTCATCCCGCGCGGCGGTCCATCCAAGCCGTCGCGCGTGGGTGCGGTGGCGATACCGACTGTGGACACAGGTCGCGCGGGGTGTCTCCCCCTAGCGCGACGGCACGGCGGGCGCTTGGGTGGCGCCGTGGCTGTGGGGCGTGGCGGCGGCCCAGCCACCCGCCGGCCGCGTCAACGTTGTACCGTTGGCGTCGGGGAGGAACGCGCTCCGACGTCGGCGAGTGTCATAGCGGGCCGCGCGCTCGGTCCCATCTCTGCCGGGCGCGCGGCGTCTATTGCAATGGGGGTAAAGCCTGGTCAGAAATCCACGACCTGCGATGTCGGGACCATTTGCGGAGCGACGCAAACACTCGCGAGAATCAAATGCAAAAACCGGCCGCCTTTCGACCTGTACGGCACGCACGGCGCCCGGGTGGACCAGAGCGCCACGGCAGCGGCTTACGTTCAATGGCGGCCGCGTGGCGCCTTCAGAGAGTGAGGCAGGACAATGCCACCACGGAAAACCCCGCGATTGATACTTGAGGCGCGCGGTAGCCGGCTGGCGGCTTCGCGCGGGGATGAGCTCGCGCCAACCCCCGGCACACCCCGCCGGCCGCGCTGGATCTCGGAGCGCGGCGGCAAGCTGTGGCGCGCTGTTGCGGCGGACGTGCAACGGCTTGGCGTTCTAACGGATAGCGACGGCGCCGCACTGGCGATTCTGTGCGACGCGCTGGCGGCCTATATCGAGGCACGCGACGGGTGCGAGCATCTACCGCTTGGCGACTTGACACGCGCGAGACTGGCGCGCCAGCGCGATCGCCTGTGGAACATGACACTAAAGTTGCTCGGCGAGTTTGGCTTGACGCCGGCGGCGAGGACACACTTCCGGGTGCCAGCGGCAAAGGCGACGACCAGCGGAAAGGCGCGATTCTTCAATGACTGATGAGCAAGCAGTCAGCCGAGCGCGACGCATCCGGCCGCCTGATGGCTGGGCCGGCGATAGTGACATTGGGCTCTGGCACGACCTTTACGCCCATGCGGTTATATCCGACCCGCTGCTGGCGCGCGTCCTGCGGGACGCCTGTGCCGACCTTGATGCCTACGGTTATGTGACTTGCGACGTCGCTGCAATGCTCCTGTTGTTGGATGCGCAGGACGCGTATCACGTCGCGGCTGAGGCCCTGGAAGCGGCAGAGGCGACGGGATACGGCGTCGGCGTGGCCAAGCATGCGGCACATGCGGCATGGAGCCGCGTGCTGCTGACGCGGGCACTCTTGAACCGGCGGACCTGTGGGGCCGCGCCTGATGATCTCGAAGACGGCGCGCCACCGTTCGATGTGGATTCACTTTGAGGACGTTGACAATGGACAAACGCGCACAAGCACTACTAAAACCGTCACGGCTCTATCGTGGGCCTATCGCGCGCGGCATCGCCAGCGGCGCCACCGGCATCGACCCGCATGGCGGCGCGTACAGCGCCGGTCTAATACGCGGCGCGGCCATACTCACACGTGGTGAAGCTGTTGGCCATGATGAGTGGGTTGACCGTCGCATGCTTAGCGATGTGGCGAGCGCGATTAACGCGACGGGCGGCGGCATAAAGTCTCGGTTCACACACCCCGATTTATCCGGCGATGGGCTCGGTAAGGCACTTGGCCGGTTCCGTGATGCTCGCCGCGACGATGACGTTGTGCGCGCCGACCTGCACATATACGCCGCTGCGCACGATGCGCCGGACGGCGACCTGGCACAGTATGTGATGAACCTCGCGCGCGAGGATTCGGCGGCGTTCGGAACGTCGATAGCATTCACGCCGGATGCCAGCGCGATGAACTCATTCACAATGCTTCACAGGCGCGATGACGGCGCGTTCCATTCGCCGGATGCCGACAACGAACACAACTATCCGCACGTGCGGCTAGCGTCACTCGAGGCTATCGACACCGTAGACGAGCCGGCCGCCAACCCGGATGGTTTGTTTCATCGCGGCGATGGTATAGCGGCTGAGGCCGAGGCTGTTCTTGACTACGCTCTCGGGCTCTCTGATGCCGCGCCGGATGAGACTATGTTTAATGTGGCGCCACTGCGCATCCGCGCGTTTGTCGCCCGCTATATGATGCGCAAGCACCTTACGATCACACACGAGTCGCCAGCACTGCGGCGGATGTTCGCTGCGGAGCTCGACGAATTCTTGGCGGCTCAGCAGTAGACAACTGAATACGCGGCGCGACTATCGGTTGCCGACGAGGCGCGGAGTCCTAAGACTGACCGGCCGTAGCGCGTAACACGCTGACCCGGGCGCCAAAGCGACCCGCAGAGGCGTCGTGAGTATCTGACTAGTCGGAGTATCTTTAGAAGGATGTTGTTATGTTGAACGTAAACAAAGGACTAAAGATGGTGGACCCGGAAGCGGTCGAACATCTTCAAGAGTCACGCGAGGCGCTGATACACTCCATGCAAGCGATTCGTGATGGCTGCAAGGCCGCGCACCGTGATTTGACTGATGTTGAAGTCGAAACGCTATCCGCTAGTAAGGACCGCGTTGCCGCAATTGACAAGTACTTGCACAGCTCACGCGGCCGTCAGACGGGCGTGGATTGCAGCATGCCGCTCGGTAAGAGTCTCGGCACACACAAAGCTGGCGGCGCGTTTCTCGAAGAAGTCGGCGGCTCGGCTGCTGGCGAGTATGAGTCGATTCTGGAGCTGTGCCAGGGTGTGTATCAGAACGCGCGCTATGGCAAGATGGATCGGAGACTCGACACAGCCTACGCAACCGCGCAGAGCATCGGCATCGGTTCGGAAGGTGGCTTCGCTGTGCCGACCGCGATGCTCCAGCGGTTCGTGACGACGTACGACCCGGCAACGCCCGTGCTAAGCGCGGTCGATACTATCATGATGCCGACTGACACGGCGTCGATCCCGCTCTGGCATGATGAGAGTCACGCCACGACCGCGCCGTACGGTATCTCGTTCTCGGTCACAGCCGAAAACGCAGAGATCACGCCGTCGCAGTCACTGACCGCGCGGGCGGTGACACTGTCGTGTTCAAAGCACACGGCGATGTTCAGAGCCTCGAATGAGTTCATGCAAGATTCAGCACCGTGGATGCGAACGCGCATGGACACTATCTTTGCGGAGGCCATGCGCTTCGAGATGGAAAAGCAAATCATCGCGGGCTCTGGCGCGGGCGGCAATGCGACGGGCATCCTGAATGCCGGCGACTCTCTGATTGAAGCCTCAAAGGAAGTCGGGCAAGCGGCGGCAACGCTCGTGTTTCGGAACATCGCGGAGATGCGCGCGCGAATGATCCCAGCGCTAAAGCCAACCTCGATGTGGCTGATGAATCCGACGGCCTGCAAGGAACTGCCGTTCATGACCATCGTCGATGGTACCGCCGGTAGTCCCGTGTATCAGCCAACCGGCGGTGCGAGTGACCTACCATTCGAGACTTTGTATGGTAGGCCGGTTGTAGAGAGTGAGCACTGCCAGACGCTTGGTACGGCCGGCGATGTGGTCCTATTCCATCCTAAGACCTACGTTTTCGGCGTGCGCGAGGGTGCGACGGTTGATCTGGATACGTCCACCCGATTCGAGTATGACCAGATCGCGTTTCGATTGAAGTTCCGTTCCGATGGCGCTTCGCTTATGAGCGGCGCGCTGACGCCGGCGAACGGCGACACGCAGTCGTGGGCGGTGTCGTTGGAAACTCGGTCCTAGTTTGTAGTGTGCTTGGCAAGGGGTGGCGCTGTGCCACGGCGCCACCCCGCACACTCTCTCATGTGGTCTCTGATATCCGAACCGGGTGTTACACTTTGCGGCCGCACTCTGGACAGACGCCGGACGTGTTGCCGCGTAGGTCATAGCCGCACATGCAATGACCGGCCGGAATGCGGCCGCGACGCCTCACCACGTACGCGGCGACAGCGCACAACGCGGCCGGCCACACCAGCGGCACTTCAACCGCGTCGATAGCGCCGGCGCTGGTGCGCCGCACACACGGCAAGCCGACAGCATCCCCGAGACGTTGCGGCATGGTGCGGCGTGGATTCACAAACCAGACGGCATACGCTGAACTGTCCATGCGCTCGGTGAACGCGTAGGCGAATCCAGAGACCACGCCGACGCGGCCGGCGATGTCGGCGCCGATGAACAACGACCCGACCGCCAACGTGAACAGCACGACGGCGGCAACGGCGAGCGCTCGCGAGATTCGGCGGTTCAGCGGGTGCATGCCTTAGTGTACCGGGAAATGGCCACGGGGTTTTTACCGAATTGCTGGCGCCGACCGGTCACGTATCATGATTCTCGCGGGTCGGCCGCGCCGGTGCACGTGTCCCCCCCCACGTCCCGGCCACCGGCCCGCACTTCACGATCCGCACAACCCCCACCGGCGCCAGCCGATTGCGGCAGGTTTCCGCTTGCGGTTCGGCTGGCGTGGCGTATCATGAAGGCGTCATGAATCCAAGAACCTCACATATCGTGCTTCCATGCGCGCGCCTGCGCGCCAGTCGAACACCTCCAGGCGAGTCGTGGGAATCTGCGAAGACCCAGCCGTTTCTTGGAACGGTTGACCGGGTCGCCTGGAGGCTGTTCGCACACACACCGGACCGCCTCGCGCGGGCCGGGCATTCGCGGAGATAATCACCATGGCACGACCAAGCAAGCCACACCTTGTGCGCGGAAACTGGCGCGTCCGTATCGACGGCACAACGCACAATCTCGGAAAAGATCAGCGGCAAGCACACGCGAAGTTTCACCGGCTGATGGCGCAGCGCCTCGAGGCCACACCGGGCACCCGGCCCCAGACCGTAGCGGGCGCGGTTGACGGTTGGTTGGCGTTGAACGAGCAAGACTGCTACTCGCATTGGCTCCGGCGGTTTGTTCAATACGCGGGCCGGGATCGCCTCGACTGCATCGGTAACGACACCTTGACGCGGTTCGCCGTGCACCTCAGCAAGCAACGCGCGACCCGCGCCGTGAAGGACAAAGCGTCGGGCGAGTGGACCACCAAGGAAACCGACAAGCCGTTGTCGGCGGAAATGGTTCGCCACTGTGTACGCGCGGCGGCTGCCGTACTGCGATGGGCGCATGAGAACGAGTGGATTGCCCGCATGCCGAAGATGCCAAGGGTGAAGAAACCCGTACGCCGGCCGCGCGATATCAATCTCGATGTGCTTGAGCAGGTTTTCAACGAGCTTCCCGAGCGAGCCGGCCGCATGTTGCGCTTCATCTTCTGGACCGGCTGCCGGCCGAGTGAAGCCTGCCGACTGGAGTGGCGGGAGGTACACCTCCAGCGGCGGGTCTGCATTCTCACCGAGCACAAGACCGCGAACACAACGGGCAAGGTGCGGAAGATCCGGCTACTCCCCGACGGCGTGCCGACCCCGAACGCATCAGCGGCTGCGATCCTCAGCGCAATGAAGCCGACAACGGGCCACGTGTTCA
>CAXXWX010000017.1:0-122096 GCA_963675745.2 Phycisphaerae bacterium | reverse complement strand
GTGAGCAACACGCGGCAGAGCGGGAACAGGGGATGTTGATCGCTCGGGCTGAAGCTCAGAAACGGGAAGAGCAAATCATTGATTGGGCGGTATCAGTGATGGAGTTGGCCGAGGTTGAATTGCCCGAACAGTTGACGGGGAAGACGGCGAATGCGATCCGCGAGTGTATGCGGGAGTGGTTTACGGAACAGCGGCGCAGATCATTGACTGGGCACACATGACATCCACGCAGATCAGGTTCGGGTGTTGAGGGCGCTTCCAGGTTACAATGATGTCTGGTTCGGCGGAGCGCAGTTAACAGTGGAAACGACCCGAGTCAGCTTGCTCCTACGCCTAAAAGCAGATGACAACTCTATGGCATGGCGGGAGTTTACGGCGATTTACCGCCCCATCCTGCTGCGCTACGTCCGGACGTGCGGTCTGAGTACCCACGACGCCGAGGACATTGCCCAGGAGTGCCTCGCTCAGGTCAATCAGTCCATCAAGCGATTCGAGTACGACAAGCGCCGCGGCACGTTTAAACGTTGGCTGAAAGTTATGGTCAAGCGGCGCGTGATCGACCGGCTTCGAAGGCGGCGCGAGTGCCAAGTCGATAGCGCCGTTTTCAAGCGCCCGCAGAAGCGCGAGGCCTTGCCGGAAGGCGAATTCGAGAAGATCTGGCTCGGCGCGCATCTACGCTTCTGCCTAAAGAAGCTGCGCAACGAGGTTGAGCCGCAGACTTGCGAGGCGTATCAGCGACTCGTGCTCGACGGCTGGAGTGTTGACAAGGTTCGCCAAACCTTCAATATCACCGCCAACCACGTCTACGTCATCAAGTCTCGTCTCACTGCGCGCTTAAGGGAGCTGATGACCGAGCTCATCGGCGACGCTGAGTGAACGAAGAAGGGGGCTTTGGGGTGGCGCCTCGCCCCCGGCATATACTGAACACGGCGCGCCAAGCACTCAGCCGAAGCCGCTCATGGAAGCTCTGCTGCCGCGGGCCCTGTACAGCGTTCGCAGCGAGTTGCGACTGTTCGAGCAGATCGGCTTCAACTCCCTGTTCCGCCAGTTCCTCGACCTGCAGCCATATGTGATCACGGCCTCCGGGGCCAAGTGGCATCGCGTCCTGCGTCCGACCTGGCAATCCGTCCGCCTACACCCACTCGTAAACGCTGATCAAGAAGGTCGCCAACGCGCCTGTGTGCCCTGTCATATTCGCTCGCCACACTCGGAACAGCGCGGTTCCAGGATTCCTCGCAGGATGTACCCGCACTCTCGGCAACGGGTTTCTTTGTCGCGTGACGATTCGTAGCCATAGAGGAAGGTCAGCACGCCGTAGATGGTTGCTGGAATGCTCAGGCAAGAAATGAGCAGGAGCATCGCAGACAGCGCGAAAGCGAGTGAGAAGTCGAGCCCCGCGGTCGCTTCCACCCACCGGCAGACATCTTCTGGGTTGGAATGAAGACACCTAGTACAGTTGCTCCGAGCACGGCGGATCCGGCCGTGACTGCGGACAGCGCTCTCCAGAACCAGTGAACTCTCATCATCGTGCGTACCTTTCGCGCTTCTTCAATCCAAGCCAGTCAAGCGCGCGCTTCGCCTGTCCTCGCGCTGCACTCGCTCCACCTACCCGTACGCACAGGTCAGCATAGCCTCACGCGCAACATCCTGGTTTGTATGAATGCCGGTTGACAAGTGCAGCGCCTGGGGGAATGCCGATGGTCGGTGGAAAAGTGCAGCGCCCTGGCTGACCGGCCGGGTGGTGGCGACGATGTTGGGCTCTGAGGGAGTCGCAGGTATACTCCGGTACGGTCACTTCGAAGCGGCCATGCGGCGAGGTCCCCAAGGGTATACACCGACATGCAACTCTGGACCGAGATCAGACGACGGGTACCGCAACCGCCAATACGGCGAGGCCGATTTTGCGGCAGTAGACCAGATATGTACGCCGGTTAAGCATCGCAGCGCCTGGCGAGTCAAAAAAACCATTCTACCAGTTGGTGATATCGTCTTCGTCGCCGGGAATTCCGTTCTTGCCCGGGCTTGACAGGTCGTAGCTGTATTCGTGATGCTTGCCGTGGGCAACGTAAATGAGATCATGTCCCCACGCGTCCTTCAAAGCAGTCGTTTCATGAAGATAAGGGCCGCTCCATGCTTCCGCCACCTTCTCATCCTTTGGCTTCTCCAGCAGCGCCCGCAGCCCACCTTCCGCCGTGCTCGGATAATGGCCAGTATTGCCGCGGTAGCGCGCCAGCGCATCACGGACGTCTGACCGAATGAGCATGAGTGTTTTACCTGCGGCAGGCTCAAGCCAGCCGCGCCACAGGGCAGCCTTGTTCGGCTTCTCCCATGCCTCATAGAGCCGGACCAGTTGACGTTCACAGCGCTCCCGCTGCTTGTCACGCAGCGAGCCACTTTCCCAGAAAATCCGCCGAGCTTCTAGCAAATCCGTCTCTGCCTCATCATACTTTCCGCACTCAAGCAAGCACAGCCCACCACTGAGGTAGGCGATAGCGAGGAGGGGGTCCGATGCGGATAGGTGCTCCCGACCTAGTTGTGCTGCTTTGCGTGCGAAGATCTCCGCCTCTTCCAGCCGCTGTCGCGCAGTCATTTGCTCGCTCAGCTGTGCAGAATACTCAACGAAGTACGATCGACGCCCTATCATCGATTCCACCTTTAGGTCGAGAAGCTCCTGAACCAACGGCGCTGCCTCGGCGTCGTTGGCCTGCTGCAGCAGCACCTTAGCAAGGCCCAGGGCTGACACCGCTGTTTCCGGGCTCTCGTTGCCGAAAACGTCTCGCTTCCGTCGCAGCGATTCAGCAAATACGTCCCTGCCTCGGCGAGCTTCCCTTGCCGTGCGAGTAGATCCGCGAAGTTGTGCAGTGTCTCAAGCGTCATCGGATGATCGGGTCCTGCTACCGCCTCGGCGATCGGCACAACAATGCGGGCTACCGGCTCTAACTTAGACGGAGACTCCTTACAGGCACGCCAAAAGCCAGCGATGTCTCGTCTGAACACTGAGTCGTCGAACCCCAGGTGGTCGCGAACGAACTGAGCTAATTCCAGGATGCCCGCCGCACCCTTCACGAAATCCCCAGCCATCAACAAGCTCTGTGCCTCGCCTGAAAGCGCGAGATACTTACTCTGCTTTAGCGAGATAAGATCGTTTTTCAGCCGTGCCCTACTGGTGATGCCCCTAGGTTCCGTAATCCCCCAGATCTGCACTACATTGCTGCCACTATGGCGACCACTCACAGCGATCTGTTTACCATCGGCGCTCCGTGCCAGGCACGTCGCCTCTTTGAGGTAGCCGCGCAACGCGAGAAGCTCATGGCCCCCAACGGCATCGTGGAATCTGAGTACTCCGTCGACGCTGGCCACGACGATTCGCTGCCCATCTGGGCTAAAAGCTAGGCCGCATGCGCCACCCTCTGCACTCTCAAAGGCCAGCTGCTCCGTCCCCTCAGCAGCATTCCATATTTTGATGTCTCCGGGTGTCGACCTCGAGCCACCGGAGCAGGATGCCACCTGTGTGCCGTCAGGGCTGAATACAACACAGCAAACCCCAACTTTGTGCCCGACCAGCGTCTTTATCTGCGCACCAGTGCTCGCGTCCCAAATCTTGAGTGTGGAGTCCGCGCCGCCAGATATGATTCGTTGCCCGATCGGGTCGAACGCCACGCAGGTCACGCCCCCATCATGACCCTGCAGTGTCATTAGCTCATGGCCGTCGGCGACGCTCCATATCGTCAGAAGTCCGTCGGCATCGCCGGAAAGAAGTCGGAGTCCATCTGGCCCAAATGCGATACAACGACTGTGTCGGTGGTCGCGCCGCAGCATTGTGCGGACCTTTCTGGCGGAGCCACATCCCAAATTGTGGGATTTCCGTATTCGTCCGTCACAGCAAACTGCGCCCCCTTCGGGTTGAATGTCACTGGGCGATATGCACCAGGTAATTCCTGCAGCCTCTGCCCGCTGACAGCATCCCACAAGGTCGTGTCCGGCCCATCATTGTCCCACACAACGATGTGCTTGCCATCCGGGCTCATTGCCAGATCCGCGCCGCGGCTCAACGAAGGCCGAAACCTTGTCGACGTCAAGTGGCGCAGTGTCTGGACCTCGCGACATGCGCCCGTGGCCCACCACTTGACCGTTTTGTCCCAACTGGTAGACAGTAAATACTGGCCACTTGGATCAAAAGCCAGCTGGATCACAATATCATCGTGGCCAGTCATTGTCCCAAGCGACTCGCCTGTTGTCGCGTCCCACAACATGAGTGTCCGATCGTCCGCGCAAGAGGCGATCAGAGACCCATCCGCGCTATATGCGATGGCGTTCCTCCAGCCACTATTGCCCGCCAAGGATGTTATTACAGCACCGGTCTCTGCGTCTAAAACGGCGAGGTCGGTCGTGTGCGAGCCATTCATAACGAATCGCTGCCCATCCGGGCTAAACGCGACATTGGCACCAACTCGTTCAATGGCGAGTGGCGCCAATGTCTCTCCAGTAGCTGCATCCCATCTGCGCAAATGCGCTGTGGCATACGACACATCCATAACAACAGCGTACAGCTGAGTACTGCCGGGGCGGAAAGCCAAGGACTCCACGCCGTGGCCAGCAACATCAAGCGCGAGCGGATCCTCGCCCATGTCCCAATCCCATACCTTGATAATGTTGTTGTTGAGGCCCGCCGCGGCAATGTACTTACCATTCGAGCTTATGGCGACGCTAGTCCACTGAGATTCGCCCTCGGAGAGGGTTCGCACTTCGCTACCAGATGAGACGTTCCATATCCGAATGGATCGGTCGCCGCTTGCAGAAATGATATGGTCCCCTCCCGGAGTTACCGCGACATCGCTGATAAGTGCTTTATGCGCTGCCAGACGACGAAACTCCTTGGCACTGTCGGGGCTGCAAAACCGGAGAGTACCGTCTGAGCAGCCGAAAACGACCCAGTCGCCTTTCGGGCTGAACGCTACACACCAATAAACGTGCTTCCCATCGCTGCGCAAGGTCCTCTCACTGCGATCGGACATGCGCTTGAGCCAATACCATTCCCACCCGCGCAGGCGGCTGGAACATTCTTCGAGCACTCGCTTCATGCGGGTCACTTCCGCGTTACGAAAGGCGTTATCAGCCTGAGCAACCTGGATTGCATAAAGCTGTCGCTGCGCCAGATCTGCCTGCTGTTCCGCGTGAGCTCGCGCGACCTCTGCAAGCTGCAGCGCATCCTCGGCTTCGCGGGACCTGCGCGTGGCCAGGGCGTTCGCCCCTCGCTCGCTGTCGGCCAGCCGTCGATTCCGCTCGGCCTGCACAGACATGAGGGCGCCGAAGACGACCAGCAGGGTCACGAATAGCAATGCGACGCTGACGGCGACCTTGTACCGCCGTACGGTCTTCTTGATCACGTACCAGCCACTGTCGCGCTTGGCCTCGATTGGCTCGCCCGCCAGGTAGTGGCCAACGTCGCGGGCGAGCTCACCGGCGGATTGATACCGTCGCTCCCGCTCCTTGCTCAGCGCCCGCAGTACGATCGTCTGTACTTCATCATCGATCGGGCATTGTCCAGCACGGACCTTCTTCGAAGTTCGCTGAGTAATCCCGGAGTCCGGCTTCCAGCTGCGGCTCGGGGGCGTTGGCGGTGTATCCGTGATGTGCCTCAGAACCTCCACAACCTGCCCAACCACCGGGTACGGGTAATGACCGGTCAGCAGTTCGTACAGGATCACGCCCAACGCGTAGATATCCGTCCTCGTATCGATCTCGTCAGGATTCCCGCGCGCCTGCTCCGGTGACATGTACGGCAACGTACCTAGAACCTCCTGGCTGATCGACACCAGCGTCTCAACCGGGCCCGCCAGCAACTTCGCCAGCCCGAAGTCCATTACCTTGGGCGTCCCGTCGGCCTCGACCAGGATGTTGGTCGGCTTCAGGTCGCGGTGGATGATCCCCTTCTGATGGGCAAACTGGACCGCCTCGCTGACTGTCCCGAACAGCTTGAGTGTGTCTTCAAGCGCGAGTTTCTTTTCACGCACATAGCGGTGCAGCGGCATCCCCCGCACGTAATCCATCACGTAGAACTGTCGATTTTCCGGCGTCGTGCCGGAGTGGAAGATCGAGATGATGTTGGGGTGCCTGAGCTGGGCGATCAGCTCGATCTCCCGCTCGAAGCGCTTGCGCGCCGATTTCGAGGCGTACGGCCCCTCAAGCAGGACTTTGATGGCGACCTTACGCTTGGTGGAGCGTTGCAGAGCCTGGTACACGACGCCCTGGCCACCACGGCTTAACTCGCGGACGATCTCATAACCTTCGATCTGCGGCGTGTAGCCCGGCGACGTGGTGGCAGCGGCTTTGTCGCCGGGGGCTGACACCGTCGCGCCAAGCGCCTGTTGCGTTTCGTCAGCGCCGGGCTCAGTTTGCCCAACAGCCTTCTGCATACTATCAAGCCAGGCGGCGTTTGCCCTGGCCCGCTCAACCCACTCCCGGGCTTCCGGCGACTGCTCCAGGTACGCCTCGATCGCCTGAGCCTCTTCTTCGCCGCAGTCACCTGCTGCGTAGCGGGCCAGTTGCTCCTCATTCGGTCGACCCATGGCGACTTCCCCAAGTTTCAAGCCCCGGACTGTCGACGACGACAGGTGCGCGCATCGCACGATCAACTCCCGCAGTATAGCGAGGCGGGAAGTGCGCTGGAACCACGCTCATGCGACCAGCGGTGGAAGGGCCCGGCGGCGCTCGAAGCGATGGCCCCGGATTTCCGGAGTAGAGTGGTGCGGTTTGGTGCTGGCAACTCCGGCCAGTCTTGGATGTTCAAGCTCTCGCCGTCCGCGACACGGGCTACCCGGTGCGTCTGCGCGCACCTCTCTCGTCAGCCTCATCCGGGAGCGGCGAAGGCCTTGCCGAGCGCCCGTGCTGGTGTTGAGTTCCCCCGGGCAAAGCTCATAGGGCAGCGGTCGAACCGCTACCTCTGAGAAAGCCGGATATCGCGAGTAAGGTCTTTCTGATCAGTGCGTACAGACAGGTGGAGCGAGTGCAGCGCCGTGGGACGCGGTGGACTTGTTTGCACGGCTCGATTCCGATCGTCGCCGAGACATCGGCAAGCATGAAGGGAAATCTGCTATGAACGCACAAACCGTGACCATGGGTATGGGTTGGATGGGCTTCATTGTGCTGGCGATCGGTGTTCCAACGGCAAACGCCGACGTGCTGCTGTCCGAGAGCTGGGATGCCCCCGGGACTTACGACGAATGGCTGTTCACGTCGGAGGACGGTGGGCACCACGCGCCGTATGTCACGAAGGACGGCGGGTGTCCGCCGCCAAGCCTGGCCATGGGCGGCGGTGGCCACATGCAGGCTGGTTTCGCCTGGCATAAGGTGTACAGAGCCGAGTACGTCGGCACGTCACTCGTGATCGAGTCGGACGCGTGGCTTTCAGGTAGTGGTTGCCACTACACGGACGTCGGTTTCGGCTTGTCACCATTCAGTGACAACCCGGGCAAGTCCCGTCTCGTGGACATGGTCTTCAATAAGAGCGCGTCCAACGCCAGGAATATACGAATGCTCATCAACCACCATGACCCGAACAGCCTGGAGCAACTGGTGATACCAGGAGGGTACGTGAGCGAACAGTGCGTTCGTGGTCGCATCGTGATTCGCCCGGACCTCCGTGTGGAGTATTGGATCGACAGAGATGGCGGCGGCGGCGGGTTTGACTGGGAACACCTCTGGACCACGACGAACACGCTCGATCCCGCCTATGATGGCGTTGCCCGGTTTTATTATCGTGGATGGCAAGGTGGCGGACCTGCCTTTGCCGACAATCTCCAAATCGTCTCCGAATCAGAATCAGATGAGAAGATCGTGTTTTCGGCACGTCAGGTGGCGGGCGGGCACAACGACATCTACATCATGAATCCTGATGGCACGCAGCTGACGAACCTCACCGCTGATGTTGATGATGATGCCTGCGATCCAGAGATCTCGCCGGACGGAAGCCGAATCGCATTCACGGTCGGCGGCGTGTCCACGTGGGTCATGAATCTGGATGGCAGTGGCAAGCGTCAGGCAACAGACATCTACTGCTGGCTGCTGCAGTGGTATGACAACCGGACGCTATACTATCCGGTGAATCTGCAGACCTGCCATCGCGAGATCCGGCGGATCGACGTGGATGATCCGGACAATCCCCTCAACGAGACAGTTGTCATCCCGAGCGGTTTCTTGGGACATCGGGAGATGCGCTCCTTCGACATTTCATCTGACGGTCGGAACATGGCGCTGGCTGCCCAGCGCGGTTGCTGGACGCCCACGATGGACATCTTCGTCGCGGATGTGGCGTGTGCGCTCAACGATCCACCCGCGGGGGACGAGTGTGGGCGCTGCCTGTACGAAGATACCGATGACAACCATGAGGATTTCGAGCCCCACTGGAGCGCAGATGGGCAAACGGTTTACTGGCACCATGGCACCTCGGAAGGAACCAGTCCTCCACGGGCGATCGTTGGTAAGGCCTTCGCTTCCGGCGGGCCTTGCGCCGCGTACGATTTCGAGGTGCGGCCCGCGTGCGCCAACGGTATTTGTTTGCGGTCACTAATGGATGTCTCTCCGGATGGCTCGAAGTTCCTGTTCGTTTCCGACGCGGATGAGCTATACGTCTGGGACTGGGCCAGTCAGACCGACACGTTGCGGTTCAGCGCCGACAGCATCAACACTGGCACTTGGAGAGTCCTGAGAAGTTCAATAGCTCCTTCGCTCGACATCAGGCCCGGTTCCTGCCCCAATCCTCTGGACAGCATGAGCCAGGGGAAGTTGCCGGTCGCCCTGCTTGGAGCGATGAATTTCGACGTGTCGCAGGTTGACCTATCCACTCTCTTGCTTGCGCGGGCTGACGGTGTCGGCGGCTTCGTCGAGCCGGTGAGCGAACCGCCGGAGCCCGGTTTCTCACACGAGGACATCGGTACGCCGTTCGAAGGCCAGTTATGCGACTGCCATTCGGCTGGTGGCGACGGAATCATGGACCTGTCGATGCAGTTTTCCACGGCGGACGTGGTGGCCAGTCTAATGCCCACTGACGTCCAAGTCGGCGAGGCCGTGCGACTTACTCTCTCCGGGGCTCTCCTGGACGGCACGGCCTTCTCTGCGACCGACTGCATCATTATGGTGCCCCCTGAAGACGCGGACGGTGATGATGACGGAGTCCCCGACAGCCTCGACGAATGTCTCGGGACGCCGCGCGGCGCGGCTGTGGATGAAAGCGGCTGCGCGTGCAGCCAGGTGGATGACGACCAGGACGGAATCGACAACTGCGTCGACGAGTGCGCCGACACGCTCCCGGGTCAAGAGGTGGACGAAAGCGGTTGCTCATGCAGCCAGATGGATGCTGATCGAGACGGAATCGACAACTGCGATGACCAGTGTCCCGACACGCCGTTGGACCCGGTGGTGGACGGAAGCGGTTGTTTGCAGGGCCAACATGACCTGAGCGATGGGCTGGTGAGCGCTCAGGAAACACAGCAGCTCTACCTACCTGAACCAGCGGACGATGACGAGGACGGTGATGGGGTACGTGACAGCCAGGACGAATGTCCCGGCACGCCGCCCGGCGCGGCTGTGGATGGAACCGGCTGCTTGTGCAGCCAGCTGGACGGTGACGGCGACGGAGTCAACAACTGCGATGACCAGTGCTGCGACACACTGCCAGGTACACCTGCGGATTTCGACGGCTGCTCGTTTGACTTACCGGTGTGCTCGGGATCAAGCTTCCTGATGTTGACAGCGGCTGTTGTTGGTTTGATACAGTCACGCCGTGGCGGGTATCGTGGCTGCGGACCAACTTAGCCGATGCCCAGCAGCCAGCGGACACCGATGTCGGGAGTCACCCCCAATCGCGTCCGATGCCGAGTTGTGTGGAGAGTCATGCAGATCTTGGCTCGACGTTGAGCTGCTGGCTGCTCGGCCCATGACATGACTGCAAGCATGCTGGCAATTCTTGATCCTCAGTTCGAGGGGAATTGCCAAGTGCACTGATCGCCGATGCCCACAGAGAGCTCGGAGTCGAAAACGGCGGCATCCGACCTGGGGACAGAGGCGTTCATATGGGATGTCCGCGCTGGTTGCTGTCGTGGCCATCGCATGCACTGCTCACGCCGAAGAGCGGCATGTGCCGAGTCAGTATACGACGATTCAGGCCGCCGTGGACGCCTGCGTGGACGGCGATGTCGTGACGCTCGCGCCTGGCACGTACACCGGAGATGGCAACACGGGTGTCTATGTGCCACCGTTAGCAATCACCATCCGGTCGCTCCTCGGCGACCCCAACACCTGCACAATCGATGGCGAAGGACTTCGAACAGGATTCGCCTTCACGGGCGAGGATGATCATGTTGCATCCGTCGATGGTCTCACCTTCGCAAACTGCATCGAGTTCGGCGGAGGCGCGGCGCTGTCCATCGTCGTATTCAATGCGACGCAACCCCGTCGCTCCCAGGTGGTACGCTGTCGCTTCAGGAACAACCACTCGACGCACAACAGCGGTGGCGCGCTTTACGCCATTGGGGCCGTGGAGATCAGTGAGTGCTCATTCACCGATAACTCGGCGGGAGAGTGGGGCGGCGCGGCGCGTCTGGGGTTTTACAATCAACGCCCCATCATGGAACGATGTACGATCACGAATAATGAAAGTCCAAGCGGAGGCGGTCTTCTCGTAGGACAGCGGGCAACTGTTCGCCACTGCACGATCGAGCATAACTTGGCCAATGGCAGCGATGGGCTGGGCCTTGGTGGAGGTATCATAACTCTCGGTGATGACACTTGCATCGCCTCTTGCGTGATTGCCAACAATGAGGCCGAGCGCGGCGGCGGAGTGGCCCTGAGTGATACCGGCTCGACTACCGTGGACGGCGGGCGGATCGCCAATTGTGAAATACGCGACAATGTCGCGCATGTGATGGGTGGCGGACTATATGTCGCCACAGAGGTTGAGCATCCCATCCATAACTGCCTGATCGTCGGTAACCACGCCACATACTACGGCGGCGGGGTCTCTGTAACCGAATCGGACATTGAACTCATCGGATGCAATCTGAGCAACAATAGCTGCGATTTCTACGGTGGTGGTGTGTACGCGCTCGGCGATTACACGTTCGGCTTTCACAACGGCATTCTCTTCAACAATACGGCAGCGATCGGAGACGACGTTGCGGTGGATTATCTGCGCGTGTTTCGAATCTCGCACTCCTGCATTACAAACCCCCTCCGCTTCTGGTTCGGCGGTGGCGCTTATGTCGATTGGGGGTCGCAGGTGATCGATTCTGATCCGGCATTCCGCGATCCGCCGCAGGATTATCGATTGTCGTTCGCATCCCCGTGCGTTGACATGGGCAGCAACGACCTGATACCACCCGACCGCGCAGACGTTGATGAGGACGGCGACCTGGATGAACAAGTGCCTTGGGACCTCGACGCATCACAGCGCGTCATGCGCGGACTAGTCGATCTAGGTCCCTACGAGATTCCGTTCGGCGACCTGAACTGCGATAAGGTGTTGAACAACGGAGACATCGACCCATTTGTCTTGGCGATAACCGACCCGGCCGCGTACGGCGGCGAGCATCCCGAGTGCGTGCGTGGGTACGCGGACATGAATGCGGATGGGCTCGTAAACAATGGTGACATTGACGTGTTTGTCGCGCTTCTCGGCGAGTAGTCAGCAGGGGTGCACGTCGCGAGTCGAGGAGGATGGGACATGTGCAAGATCCTTGTATTGGCGGGGCTAGTGGGCTTGATTCTCGTTCCATCGCTCAACGCTGAGATCATCTATGTCGATGATGACGCTCCACTCGGTGGAGATGGTCAGACCTGGAACACGGCGTATCGCTACCTCCAGGACGCCCTGTACGCGGCGGAGGCGGACCCGAACCTCACCGAGATACGCATTGCCGGGGGCACATACACGCCGGACTTCGATGAAGCCGGTTTGGTCACACCCCTCGACCCCAATGCTGCCTTTCGTGCAAGCACGGCACTCGTTCTAGCCGGCGCATACGCGGGCATCGGTGCGGGTGACCCCAATGCTGTCGATTCCACACTCCATCCCACATCGCTATCCGGTGACATTGATCCCAACGACGCCCAACACGACTCCGTCGTCCTCTTTTCCTTCACCGGACCGACCGTGCCACTATCGGTGCGTGACATGTCCCTGGGCTCAGCGCTATGGTCTTCAGATACCGTGATACACATGCAGGCCAGCATGATCAGTATTTACAATTGTTGTTTTCATGACGTGTCCTCGCCAGACACAACCGCGATACACCTGTCGAGCCCGATTCTTACCATCGAAGACTGTACATTCACTAGCCTCTGGAATATGGACGCTTGGACTGTGTTTTTATGGAGCCCAGTGCTCACCATTGGCAACTGTGAGTTTACTACCATCGGTGGTTTTGGCCATGACGCGGTGGGACTCGGCGGAACAGGCACTGTTTCTTATTCTACATTCACAGGCTGCACAGGCCTAAGTCTCAGCGGCTCCATGAACCTACTCAACTGCGAAATAACTGATTGTTATCCGCCATACAGCTGGCCCATGATTACGATAGCAGCCCCTGCTGATGTGTTTGTCGCGGACTGCGATTTTGCCGATAATGGTGATTACAGCATGCACAGCCTCATATCGCAGACGGGCGGTAGTTTCACTTGCGTGAACTCGCGGTTCGAGCGCAACGATGGCAGGTGGGCTGGCGTTATCGAGGCGAGCGATACCGTGGTGTCTTGTGACAATACTGACTTCACTGAAAACTGCGGCGCCTCCGTTTGGTCGATCCCTCTTTACGGTAGCGGCGTACTGCGCCTTATCGATTGCGATGCGACGATATCAAACTGCACGTTCACAGAAAATCAAGCGGGGCGGGGCGGCGCGATTCGCCTGGAAGGGGGAACTGCCAAGGTCAGTAACTCCTCATTTGTGGCCAACTTCGCGTACGGATGCAATGCACGTGGTGGAGCCATTATGGGCAGTGACGCGGAGGTCCAGATTGACGACTGTCACTTTCTTGGCAACTTCGCACTCAACGACAACTGTGAAGCTATTGTCGTCCCCGGGCGTGGTGGGGCCTTGATGATTGACTCGGCACAGATCAGTCATTGCGAATTCGCAGAGAACAGCGCGTGGCTTGGTGGCGCGATATGTGGGAGCAACGCGATTGACTCGTGCATCTTTCGGAATAATGGCGCGAGCCTGCAGAACTACGCCTTGCTTGGCCCCACTTTAGGGGGGACCGTGTACGGTGGTGGTGTGATCACTAACTCTGTATTGGAAGGGAGTATCGCAGTTCGGGGGGCGGCCGTTGACGGAACTGGGCTGTTGGCGAACTGCGTAGTCGTGGGAAATCAGAGTGCCCCTGGCGGTGGAGGTGTGTCCGGGACCGTCCAAGTCACTAACTCGGTGCTGTGGGACAACCTCCCGATCAACTTGCTGATCCCAATACTGGTGACGTGCCAAGCGTGGCGTTTAGTTGCGTTGAGGGCGGTGCTCCGGGTGAGGGCGTATTCAGTGATTCGCCGCGATTTGTGGCATTCGGCTGCTGGGATGACGGCGGCACGCCCGGTGACCCGAACGACGATTTCTGGCAGCCAGGGGATTACCACTTGACGGCTGGTTCGCCTTGCATCGACGCCGGGAGTGTCTGGCTATCGGCCCGTGACGGCACCGATGCGGATGGGGATGGGTGCTTCGCGGAGAGAGCGCCCCTGGACCTGGATGGCAACAACCGGTTTCACGACGACGCCAGCACGCCAAACACGGGACTGTCGAGTTACTGGTTCGAGATGATTGACATCGGGGTCTACGAGTACGGGGCGGATGCAAACAACCCAGTTAGCCCATGCACTGGGGACCTGAATTGCGACGGCTTGGCTAACAACGGGGACATCGATGCGTTTGTGCTCGCTCTCACCGATCCGAGCGCGTACGTGCAACTGTTCCCGGACTGTGACCACATGCACGGCGATACGAACGAAGACGGGCTGATTAATAACGGAGACATTGATTATCTTGTGGTGCTGCTCGGCGGGTAGCAGGCAGCGGCATCCACATCGCGAGTCGAGGAGGAAAGGGATATGCGTGCAGTTGCTGCACTTGCCCGGGTCGTTGGGTTGTGGCATTGGGATGCGCAAAGATCGTGCGAGCAGAGGTAGTCATCGACACCGTCGCCATCGGAAACCCGGCCAACGCGGGGGAGCTATCGGGCGCGGGCGCCGGCGGCGTAGGCCCTGACCGAATCTGCGGCGCAGTGGGTTATCGCTACGAGATCGGCATGTACGAAGTGACTGCCGGCCAGTACGCCGAGTTCCTGAATGCGGTTGCAGCAACGGATACACACGAGCTCTACGACGCCGTCATGTGGGACAACGACTACGGCTGCAAGATCGAGCGACTAGGTGAGCCAGGCGCTTATACCTATCGGGTTGCGGCGGGCTGGGAGGATCAGCCAGTCAACCGCGTATCGTGGGGAGATGCCGCGCGATTCGCGAACTGGGTGCACAACGGTCAACCTGTTGGCCCGCAGAACCTGAGCACGACTGAGGGCGGCTCATACCTGCTTGACGGTGCGACCAGTCACGAGGACCTGATCACGATCACTCGCGCCCCGTACGCCACCTGGGTCATTCCGTCTGAGGACGAGTGGTACAAGGCCGCGTATCACGCCAACGACGGCGTCACAGGCAACTACTTCACTTACCCGACGGGCAATGACGCTCCGCCCAGCAATCAGGTGATCGAACCCGATCCCGGTAACAACGCGAACTTCTGGGACGGCGGCCACTCGATCGGCCTCCCGTACGCGCGAACCGTCGTGGGCGAATTCGAGAACAGCCCAAGCCCGTATGGGGCGTTCGATATGGGTGGCAACGTCCAGGAGTGGAACGAGGACGCAGTTACCGCCACCGGCAGAGGCTTTCGCGGCGGGCAGTTCGACGGTGGGGTCGAATTCCTGCGTTCATCGTACCGGTTCGAGATCATCCCCGGCGTGCAAACAGTCTTGCTCGGGTTCAGGCTCGCGATAGTCGCGTTTACCGGAGACCTGAACTGCGACGGCGTGGTGAACAACGGTGACATTGACCCGTTCGTGCTCGCGCTGACAGACACGGCAACTTACATCTTGATGTACCCTGACTGCAATCCGTATCTCGCGGACTGTAACAGCGACGGGTGGATCAATAACGCGGACATCGACGCCTTCGTGACGCTGCTGACAGGGAGCAGGTGAACTCAGCCGCCAACGAAACTGGCGGTGCATGTGACAAGGGGAGAGCGATGTACACGCGAATTGCGCGGAGCATTCTGACGGCGGTTGCAGTCGTAGCGCTTGGTGTCCACCTGCACGCGACGGAAAGGCACGTCCCGAGCGAGTATCCGACGATTCAGGCTGCGGTAGACGCTTGCATCGACGGTGATGTGGTGACGCTTGCTGAAGGCACGTATGTCGGAGTTGGCAACCGAGATATCGACGTCAGTGGCAAACAGATCACGATCCGATCTGTTTCGACGCCGGAGCAGTGCGTGATTGATTGCGAAGGCGCTGGCCGCGGCTTTCTGTTAGAAAACGGCGAGACCCGCGAGGCGGTCCTCCAGGGCGTCACGATACAGAACGGCAACGCCATTTACGGCGGTGGGATTTATGTCGACAATGATAGCGCCCCTACCATCGATAACTGCATCATTCGTGACTGCTATGCGTATGATGGCGGCGGCATATTCATTGGCCGCTTTGGAAGCTCGTATGCGGCCCCCCGCATTGTCAACTCGACGATCACCAACAACGAGGCGCTCTGGTACGGCGGCGGTGTATACGCCAACAGTCATGGGTACGCGGAACTCCTCTACTCAAACGTGAAGGGTAACTCCGCGCGCTGGGGGGGCGGTGGCATATGTATGGCTTACACTTATCTCAGCGTGCATTCCTGCGACATCGCAGACAACATCTGCGAAGGGGCCGGAAGTAGTTCACACGGCGGCGGGATCTTCGTGCAGGGCGCTACTGGTGCATTAAGGCAGTGCGTCCTTGAGAACAACCGCGCCGATGCCCGAGGCGGTGGCATCTATTCAAGCGGCAACATATGGGTCATAAATTGCGTCATGGCGGGCAATTTCGCCGGCTGTGGCGGTGGGATCGCTGTGGCGTCATTCGACGAGGCGAATGTGTACAACTGCCTCATTGTGTCGAATACTGCGCGCGAGTATGGCGGCGCATTCGCGATATATGATGCAGATACAGCGTACTCAGCGCTGACCGTCAATGGCTGTACAATTGCGACGAATAGGGCCTTGTGGTTCTGGGACTTGCTATATCGCGAGGGATTCGCCGGCGGTGATCCTAAACCCGACATGTTGAGCTGCGTTCTGTGGGACCATCCGGAAGACCATCGACATATCGTCATGGACTACTGCCTGTGTGACACTGGTTGTGACTTCGGGACCAACATTGAAGGAGATCCGTTGTTTCACGATCCGAACGGCCTGGACGGCGACCCAATGACGTGGAGTGACAACGACTATCACCTGAAGCCGGGTTCACCGGCTGTCGATCATGGGCTGCCCGGGCTAATTTGCCCCACCTGGTATCCGTGTGAGGACCTGGACGGCCTGTACCGCGAGTGGGACGGCGATGGCCACGGGGGACATCGCATGGATATAGGGGCGTATGAACTACTGTCGCGTGAGTATGGCGATCTTAACTGCGATGAGGTGGTTAACAATGGCGACATTGATCCGTTTGTGCTCGCGTTGACGGATTTGGCGGCTTACGAGACGGCGTACGCACACTGTCGACATATACTCGGTGATCTCAATTACGACACGACGCTGAACAACGCGGACATCGACGCCTTCGTCGCGCTACTCGGCGGATAACTGACAGCGCGGTGCGACCACCGCGCCGCACTCCGGGCACGTCCCGCTGACGTTCCCCGTGAGATCGTAACCGCAGCGGCAGTGACCGGGCGGTATGCGACCGCGACGCCTCACAACGTACGCGGTAAGGCCACACACCGCGGCCGGCCAGACCAGCGGGAGTTCCACCCCAGAGATAGCACGCCCGCTCTTGCGAAGCACACGCGGCGGGCCGACAGCATCCCCCAGGCGTTGCGGCATCGTCCGGCGTGGGTTAATGAGCCAGACGGCATACTGCGCGAGGTCAATGCGTCCGCGGAACACATAGGCGATACCGCAGACTACACCGACGCGCCCACCGACATCGACGCCGACGAACAACGACCCGGCCGCCAACATGACCAGCACGACGGCGGCGACGGTGAGCGTGTTCGATATCCGGTGGTTTCGCGGGTGCATGCTGGAAGTGTACCGCATTCGCGCGGCAGAGTTTTGCTAGGTTGTTGGCGCTAATCCGGTGCGTACCATGTGGGCGCGGGTCGGAGGGCCGGCGCATCCGCAGTGCTCTCGCCCAGATCCCGGCCGCCGACCCGCCTCGTTCGCGCATTCCTCGAAGACACTTTTGCAGGCGGACACAGCGTGTGTTAACATGATTGCGCGGGTCGGTGTGTTGGTACACGTGACACCCCCCGACACGTCCCGGCCGTCGACCCGCAGTGTTTCGCCCCCCTCAGCGGCGACTTCGGCGTGGTGGGACCCGTTCGAGTTTCCCCGGCGCCGATCGAATTGGCCGCGCCACCAGGTTCACACCGAGCCACCGGCGCCCCCAGCGTGACCCATACATGCACGTACGCGGCGCCAGAGCGATTTTCTAGTCCAGCCGGGCACCCTAGTACCCCTGGACCCGCTAGCAAGCGGTTGCGGCGGATGGGCGTGTGTTGTTCCGGTGTGGCTGGCCGCGAGCCTGCACGAAGGCGGCAAGGCGCACGCAGAGATTGGGGCGCTGCTGTGGTGGGGAGAGCACGGCCTCGCGCTGGCATGACAATGCGACTTTTGTGCAGCCGTACAACGGTCGTAAGAACGGAATTCCGAAGCGTGACGCGCGGATGAAACTTCCACCTGTGCACGCAGCCAGCGAATGGCGCGGAATCTTCGTTCATCGCCGCACCGCCACGCACATGCCGGGCCTTCGCTAAGCCATCGCCGCTAGGCCCGCAGCCGCCGACGCCGATGGCGCTATGCCGCCCTCGGGTGACCGGTTATCATGGGGACCGGCGTCGAGGTCACAAACACATAGGCCACCAGTTCGCGGGGGTCGCATGGCACGTCAGCGAAGATCGAAGAAAAACGCAAAAGAACTGGCCAACGGCGGGGCCAACCTCGGCGTCGAGGAGAAGCCCTGGCAAGCAGCCGACAAGCTGCGGGGGAAACCACGTCCACGATGTGCCGATGGATGTCCCGCCAGAAGCGTTGACCCGATCTTTCGCGGAAGGCGCCGAGCCGCGGTTCCAAAAGAAGCGAGAGAACGAATGTGAATCGTATACGCTCGTCGATATTCGGGACGCTCGACTACCAAAGTTGCTATCGGGTGAAATTCGAGTACGAGCCGCGGAGAAGGTACTGTGATGAACAAAAGCGAAGTCCCTCCAAATGCGCTGAATCGGTTGCGGGCCATACTGAATCGCGTGATGAGCAATCCAGTCGAACGGCTAGATAACCAGGGGCGCGATATCCTGGAGGCGAAGCACGCAGTCGTTGAGCGCTACGGCCAGCTTTTCGCCGAGCACAACATTCCGAAGCTGACCAGTGAGGACTTCCTCAGCTTCCTCAGATTCAGGAACAACCGCCACTGGGAGGGGCTGCATCGGCGTGGGCCGGACATCGTCGCCGACCTGGGTCGGTTGCGGGCCGCACTCGGCGCACTGGTCGATGAGTCGCGGCCCATTACAGAACGAATCGACGACGTGCTGGAGGGCTCCCGGAAGGTGCCATTTCTCGGAAAGGCCATCGTGACCGCCATCCTGATGGTCGTGTATCCCGACCGATACGCCGTCTGGAACCGGAAGTCACAGGATGGCATGCAGGCACTGGGGCTGTGGCCTGAACGGAAGGGGGCGACGGTCGGCGAGACCTACGTCGCCATGAACTCGATTGCTCTGGATGTGGCATCGGCCCTGAAGCTCGACCTGTGGACGCTGGACATACTCTGGTGGCGGGTCATGGGCGAGGATGACGACCAGTCCTTTGAGTCGCCGGACGAGGACACGGTGGTCAGCCTACCGTCAGCTCCCGGCAGCCCGGGCGTGTTTGCACTGGAAGCCCACCTGCACGAATTCCTGGAGGAGAACTGGGACAATACTGAACTGGGCAAAGGATGGGACCTGCTCGAAGAGGACGGCCAGTCCATCGGGTCGCATTACCAGACCAAGGCCGTCGGCGAGATAGACCTGCTGGCCCACCACAAACGCGAACCTCGCTGGTTGGTGGTGGAGTTGAAGCGCAATCAGACCAGCGACGCGACCGTCGGGCAGATCTTGCGATACATGTCCTGGGTGCGGGAGAAGCTGGCCAAGCCGAATGAGCGCGTTGAGGGTCTCATCGTATGCCGCGAGGCAAACCTGAAGCTGCGATACGCGATCGCCGACCTGCCACACGTGCGGTGCATGTCCTACGAGGTGTCGTTTCAACTGCAGCCGACGCGCTGGCCGGAACCGGCGGGTGACGCTTGATCGTTGCTGGCAGCCGCGAGTCCGATGGCGATGACATGGCCGGTTAGCGGCTGGTGATCTGCATCGCGAGATGCGATTCGGTGGTGGTCTGGCGTGAATGGTGGCGTGGCTACCTACATGTCACCAAGACGAGGAGGATTGGAGGCCCTCGCGATAGCAGTTGTTCTCGCTGTGATCCCATGGGCTTTCAACGAACGAGTCTACCGGCTGTGCGTTCAACACTGTGAGAGATGGAAGGCAGCTGATGGGCGCGGCGTATGAACGCCGGTTGAAAAGTGCAGCGCCTGGGGGACTGCCGATTGTCGGTTGACAACGCCGCTCTTGAATAGCCCGGAGGAATCGGTTGTGCCAGCCTGAGAAGCTACCAGCCATGTGCCCTTTTTCGTAACCCGGTAATTACCGAATTATCCATCGCCATCGCAGTTCTACCGCGACGGGGCGCGTTTTTATGCGGTCACTTGCGGCAACTTGCGAAGAATGCGAATGTGCGTTACTCTTGACTTTGTAGGAGCTTCCGAGTTTCTCGGCCTAGCGATCTGGCTCGATCGACATCCATGAGGTCACTGGTTCGAATCCAGTATCGCCCATTGACGTAAGTCACACCGATCGCATGAGTCATCAAACCCGGCCAACTCTGGGCAGTGCGGCGTAGTGCCTGACTCCGCACAGATTGCGATCCGCCCCTGGTCCAGAGACGCCACGAAGGCCGTGACTCACGATTCCTGGATTACCGAAGACACGCGCCGCGCCGGCACGACCCGGCGAATGGCGTCATCGTGCGCGACCTGGCGATCGGGTACAATGGCAACGCGCCTTTGTGATGAACATTCAACGCACCGGCGTGATGAACATGATGCCAACGCGAAGGTGTGGAGAGCTTGGAACGGACGGTGTGCCACGGCTCTGTGAGCCGTGCTTCGGCGATGGAGAGTGCTTAAAAATCTTCCTGACACCTTTTTCTGACTTGACACCTTTTCTGCGCCCTGACACCTTTTCTGTTCCTTTTCTGTTCCCGAACGCCTGCGGGCATGCGGAGAGAATGGTCATGCGCATGAGAATCGGAAAGCAGCATTGTCGTGGCCAACTCCGAGTACTAGTGTTAGCACTCGTTGCAGCGGCGGCGACAGGCGCGTGCCACATGCTTTCGCCGGACGACGTCATGACAAATGACAGGTCCGGAGTGCCGATCTACTGGGCTTATCGTGCGGATGCCAGGCCGCCTGGGGAGGGAGAATATGAAATTGACACCGCGTCAGGCCTTCTGTACGCGGTCTGGGCGGATGGCCAGATCGTCCGCGCCGCCACGGAAGAGCTTGTCGGTGTTTCCTACGACGACGGAATGCTCAACGAGTTGCAGCTATCCGAACTGTTGGCAGCCATCCAACGCTCGGGATTGAGTGACCCTCCGGAGAGTCGTATGATCGTCGATTTCGCACTAGGCTATAGGCACTATTTACCTCAGGACGTTGCACATGGGGTTTATGAGCGCGATCTCACTAGTTTGAGTGAACTTCGCGCTCTGGTGATGTCCGTGGATTTCGAGCGAAGGTATCATATTGACGGTGACGTACCACAAAACCCTTCGTGGCGCTAAGGCGCTGTCACATCTCGCGCGACGCCACCGGGACTAATGATGTAGCTGATTGGGTTGCACGGTAGCAAAGGTGTCAGGATGATTTTCTGACGTGCTTGTTGGCCGAAGAGCACGGCTCATAGAGCCGTGGCACACGTGGACGACGGCCGGAAGGTGGCGGCGTTTTGGGGTTCACCGGTCAGCGGGCAAGCGTACTGTCAGTGTTGTCCCTTCGTTCTCGCGGGTCTGGAGCGTCAATTCGCCGCCGAACCGCTCCACCAGGCTTTTCGCCCCCGTCAGCCCGACGCCGCTGCCCTCGATGCCGCTGGCCTTGGCGTTTGACGCCCTGAAGAACTCGGCGAACAGCTTGGGCACGTCGGCCTCAGGGATGCCCATCCCCGTGTCGGCCACCTCCAGCACCGCCCAACCGCCCTCCCGACGCAGCGATACTGTAACCGAGCCCGACGGCGTGTACTTGATCGCATTCGACACCAGGTTGGAAAGCACAATCTGGTAGCCACGGGTGTTGATCCGCGCGCAAACCGGCCTGTCCGGCAAATCGATGTGCAGGGCCAGCCCCTTCTGCTCGGCCTGTTCGCGATAGGCCTCGCAGCCTTGTTCGGTCTCCGCCCGGAGATTGACCGTGCGAACTTCGCCGAACAGGTCCCCGGATTTCAGCCGCGCCATGTCAAGCAGATCTCTGATCAGCTCAGACATGCGCCCCATGCGATTCGAGATTCTCTCGATCACGCCGGCAACCGCCGAATCGGCCGCGGCGTCGCTGAACCGCAGCGCGTCGATCAGCATCTTCGCCCCGGCCACCGGAGCTTTGAGCTCGTGAACGATCACGCGAATGAACTGGGCCTTCTGCTCTTCGAGCTGCTCCAACGTCGCCGGATTGTCGTAAAGCCGCGTGGAGGGGAGTGCGTAGCCTGCTACCGTTGACATTGCTGGTTTCCTTGACTGCACGATCGAAAAACAGGTCGGGCGCGGCGTGCTTCACGGCAATCCCGGGCCGGGTCTGATCAACGCCGCACTTGAACTCCTGCCCGATTCCACAAGAGGATTCGGCCGAGCCGCCGAGATCAGCCTCGCGATAGCGTTTTTTTTGATCGATTATTGACGGGCCGGGGCCGGCCCTTGGAAAACGCCGCGGTTTTGCACAGTTAACGGGGTTGTCGTCGAGCCGTGCCCGGCGTTAGTGGCGTATCCGCCCCCGCGCTGCTCGATGCTCACTGGCACCCAAACTCCGCCATTCTCTCGCGCACCCGGTCCAGCATGCGGGCCTTGGCCTTGTAGACCTGATTGGGGTTCATGCCAAGCTCGGCGCAAGCCTCCGCAACCGATCGGTCCTGGACCACCACGATGTCAAACACCTTGAAGGTGGTCGGCGAGACTTCGCCGCGAAGTTGCTGCACGCAGTGCCTGAGATGTTGGCTTTGCCACTCGGCGTCCCAGACTTCCTCGGGAGATTGATGGGCGGCTTCGAGCTGGGCGAAGTCAGCGGAGTTGGCCTGATGCTCGCGTTTCTTGCGGAACAGGTCGATTGTGCGGCGATCGACAATGGTCCGCAGCCAGGCCTTGAACCGGCCCTTGGTGTAGTCGTACTTGAAGTCCGCGATCTGCTGGACGATCGCCTTGTAGCACTCGGAGCGAATGTCGTCAGCGTCTTCGTGGTTTAACCCCCGCTTGCGGGCGTAGCGGTAGATGAGTGGCGCGTACAGTTCGTGGAACTCCGCCCACGCCTCGCCGGCGTCGGCGTCTTTGATGCGTACGAGCAGGCTGGCGCGAGTTGTGTTCATGGGCCGGATGCCTGAGGTTCCGCCTTTTGTGGTTCCGCGGCCGCGGCCAGCTTGGCGCGCCACGCGTCGGCCTGGGTATCGTGGCCGCCGGCGGGTTCAGCGGCATGCCAGGCGTCATAGTTGCTGATGATGCCGTTAACGATCCGCAGCACGCGCCGGTGCTGCCCGCCGAGGGCCGCACCGAGAATCTCGTAGGCCTCAAGCAAGGCGGCGTCGGCGTCGGCAAACCGCTCGAGCTTCGACAGCGTCAGGCCGTAGCCGTACAGGTACGCCGCGATGTCCGGATGTCCCGCGGGCCGAGACTTTCGCGCCCAGGCGACCGCCTGGGCACCGTACGTCTCCGCCTCCTCCAGCTTACCAAGATTCCGCAGCAAACCGCCCATGTTATAAACCGCGGTTATCGTTCTGGGATGATCCTCACCCAGGACGCGGCGGTTGCTCTCCAGGGCTCGCCGATAATACGGTTCGGCTTCTTCGAGCCGGCCCATGTTGTTGAGCAGGACGCCGACGTAGCTGACGGCCAGCAGTGTGCTGGGATGGTCTTCACCCACGGAGCGTTGCCAGCCATCCAATGCTTTGCGAAACTGCTCCAACGCTGCTTCGCGATCGCCCTTCAGGATGAACAGGACACCGATGTTGGTAACCGAGGCCAGCGTACTCGGATGGTCGTCGCCAAAAACGCGGCGGCATCCCTCCAGCGCCTCGCGGTGATACGCCAGCGCCTCGTCCAGCCGGTCCATGTTCTGGAGCAGATTCCCCATGTTGTTTATTGAGTTCAGCGTTTCCGGGTGGTCATCGCCGAGAACGCGGCGATTACCCTCCAGACTTTCACGATAGTATTCGAGCGCCTCTTCGTTTCTGCCCATGCGGCTTAGTAGCGAGCCCATGTTGCTGAGGGAAGTGAACGTATCGGGGTGATCGTCACCCAACACCCGCCGGCGACCCGCCAGCGCCTCCCCGGCCAATTCGAGCGACTTTTCAAGCTCGCCCATGTCGGCCAGCACGAACCCCAGGTTGCTGACGGCGCTGAGAGTCAGGGGATCGTCGTCCCCCAGTGTTCGCCGGTATCCCTCCAGCGCCTCCGTGTAGAAGGCATGTGCCTCCTCGAATTTGCCCATGGACTGAAGGAGCTGCGCCATGGCGTTGAGCGAGCTCAGCGTATCCGGGTGGTCCGCGCCCAGCTCACTTCGGCGAGTCTTCAGCGCAGCTTCCTGCAAGGGCACGGCCGGCGGGTAACGACCGATGTCGTGGTAGACGCTCGCGACCGTCTGCAGTAGTGCGGCGCGAACCAGGGGCTGCTCAGCAAAGTCAGATTCGATCGTCTCTATGGCACGCTGGAGCACGTGCTCGTCCAGTAAGTCCAGCGCCACGTCGGTCGTATTCACACGGTGGAACATCCCATCCAAACGTGCCGTGGCCGATCCTGTTTCCGCGGCCGACTGCCCCTCGGCCTCCAACGACTCCAACACGCGAGCGCGCAGATTAGCGTACAGCGCTTGCCCCATGGCCCCAGCGTCGACTTCGCTGAGCATGGATTGCTGGAATCGCGTGACAATCTCCAGCTCGTCGGCGCGCTGCTGGGCTTCCGTGCGGGCGACCTCGGCGTCCTGGCGTGCGCGACTCTGACCCTGATACATGAACAGCAACGCGACCGTGGACGCGGCCAGCACGAGCACAAAGGCGCTGGCAACACCAGTCGCCACGCGATAACGCCGCAGCGACTTGCGGATCACATACCACGTGCTGTCGCGCTTGGCATCGATCGGCTCCCCCGCCAGGTAGCGAGCAACGTCGCGGCCGAGCGCCTCGGCCGACTGATATCGGCGTTCCTTCTCCTTCGCGAGCGCCTGGAGGACGATCGTCTCGATTTCGTTGCCAATTCGGCGATTGAAGCTCGACGGCCGCTTCGGTTCTGCTTCGGTGATGTTCCTGAGCACATCGACCATGCGCCCGTCAATCTGATACGGGTACGTGCCGGTCAGCATCTCGAACAGAATCACTCCCAGCGAGTATACGTCCGTGCGAATATCGACCGACGCGGGGTCGCCCCTGGCCTGCTCGGGCGACGCGTAGGCCAGTGTCCCCATGAACTCGCCGGAGATCGTCACCGGCATGCCGTCGTGAAGATCAGGGCCAGCCGCCTTCGCCAGGCCGAAGTCGAGAACGTGCGGCTCCCCGCTTTCGTCTATCTGGATATTGCCGGGTTTGAGATCGCGGTGAATGATCCCCCGCTGGTGCGCTGCGTTGACGGCGGAGCAGATCTTCTGGAACAGTCTCAGCCTTGCGTCCAGGCTCAGCGACTTGGCCGCCAGGTAGTCGGTGAGCGAGTCTCCATGGATGTACTCCATGGCGAAAAAGTAGCGCCCATGCGCCTTGCCGCTGTCGAACACCGTGACGATGTTTGGGTGCTGCAGGCTGGCGACGAGGTCAACCTCACGCTCGAAGCGGTGCTGTTGCCGTTTCGTGGCGTAGGGGCCGTGCAACAGCACCTTCAGGGCGACCGGCCGTTTGGTTGCCAATTGCACGGCCTTGTACACGATGCCCTGACCACCGCGATGGATCTCGTGAAGGATCTCATAACCGTCGATGGCGCCGGGGATGTTCGGCCATTTGTCATCGGGGTCCGGAGCCGCCGAGGAATCGCGGGGCTCGGTCGTGCCAAAGGCTCTGCGGATTCCCTGTGCCAGCGATTGATGCTGCCTACAGAGGTTGACGGCCTCACTGCAACTTGAGCATGAGGCGACGTGCGACTCGCACCGCGCCTGATCCTCGGCCGACAATTCGCCGGAGACGAACGCCTCGACCTCGTCAGTCTTCAGACAGACATCCACGCAGCAAACCCACCATGGCTGTTGTCCTACCGCGCTCCGATATCACCCAGATTGCATTCTAGCAGCATGCGGTGAGAACGAAACATTAAGCAGCCGGAACGCGGACAATCGGCGTTTACACCATCCGGTTCGCCGGGCAGAGAACCTCGGGCTCATAACCTTAGGTCTGGCAAGCACTTCGATTCCGCGTTGGACAGTGGTTCCCGGAACCACGACATCCGGCCTGACGCGTTTAGCCGTCGATCTGCGAACGCCGCCACAAACCCGGGCCGCGAGAGTAAAGCGTTCGACAATCGCGCCGCGGCGGCTTTCGGGGGAGATATCGGCCGATGCGAAGTTTGGCGTCGGCCACGATCGCCGTCTATAGTCCATCCACGGATGCGATGTGCCGCGAGTTTGGAGAGTGGCGCAGGCGCGGCTTGCCCGCTTTTAGTCGGGGAGGTGAGCTATGCGCAGCGTGGAGCCAAACCAATTGCAGGATCTGATCGCGCGGGCCAAGGATCGTGACGAGTCCGCGCTGGAAGAGCTGGTGCGGATGCACACACAGCGCCTGTTGGAGTCCGTCCGGGCGGAGTTGGGCGACCGTCTGCGCCAACGGCTCGAGTCGCAGGATGTGATGCAGCAGGTTTTCCTGGATGCGGTGAACAACATCGAGCAGTTTGTTGATCGCGGGCACGACAGCTTCTTCGCGTGGCTTCGCCGCATCGCCGTCAATCGCATCTGCGACGTGGACCGACAGGCGTTTCAAACACGGAAGCGACGTGGCGAGGTGCGTGTGGCGGACCTGGGCATCGATGCGTCGATGGGGCGACTTTTGGACGCCGTCACAGACTCAGGTGCGACGCCATCGAAGGTCGCTGCTCACGCCGATCGCGTTCAGCTTCTTCGCCAGGCGCTGGAGCAGCTTTCGGCTGACCAGCGTGAGGTGATTCAGTTGCGCTACTTCAGTCAAATGGATGTCGCCGAGACCGCGGAACGGATGGGACGATCAGACCGTGCCGTACGCAGCTTGTGTGTACGGGCGCTGATTCGGCTGCGAGAACTCCTGGGACATGCCCTCTGAAAAACCCGATGACCACGCCGCACCTCAGCCGCCGCCCGCGCACAAGTCCGGCGCGACGCTTGAAGAGATCCTGGATCGCTACTTAGAGGAGTTGGCCGCCGGCGAGATCCCCGATCAGCAGGCTTACGTGGCGGCGCATCCCGAGTTGGCCGATGCCCTGCGTGGTGTATTCAAGACGCTCGACTTCGTGGAAGCGACGAGCAGGAGTCTCAACGCCGCCGGCCTGCGCCGGCATGAGATGCTGGGGGAATACCGGATTTTGCGGGAGGTGGGCCGTGGGGGTATGGGCGTCGTCTATGAGGCGATCCAGACGTCGATGGGCCGGCGGGTGGCGCTGAAGGTCCTCGCGGCGGGGACACTCCTGTCAGATACCGCGCTGGAGCGCTTCACCCGAGAAGCGGCGATGGCGGGTCGGCTTCAGCACGCCAACATCGTTCCCGTCTACGCGGTCGGCCAGGAACACGGTATCCACTTCTACGCCATGCAGTTTGTCGAGGGCTGCACACTGGCGGAGCACCTGGCCGAACTCAGAGCTTCCGGCAACCAACCGGGGCGCGAGCACTTCAGACGCGTGGCGGGATGGGGGCGACAGATTGCGGACGCACTGGCGCACGCCCACGAGCGCGGCGTCATCCACCGCGACGTGAAGCCGTCGAACCTGCTGCGAGATGCGCGCGGCAGTGTGTGGATCACCGACTTCGGCCTGGCCCGCGGGGACGCCTTGAGCTCGCTGACAATCTCCGGCGACGTCGTCGGCACGGCGCGCTACATGTCGCCAGAGCAGGCACGCGGCAGCAATACACAGCTCGACGAGCGCACCGACATCTACTCCCTGGGCGCGACGCTGTACGAACTGCTCACGCTCGAACCGGCGTTTGACGGCAGCGAGCGCGACGTCGTACTGAACCAGATCGCCGTCGGCACCCCCCTGCCCATCCGGCAGTTAAACCGGGCGATTCCGCGCGACCTCGAGACCATCGTCTCCAAGTGCATGGAGAAGGATCCTGACAGGCGGTATCCGCGCGCGGCGGCGGTGGCGGAGGATTGCCGGCGATTCGTCGAGGGAGAGCCGATTCATGCGCGCCGCACGCCGCTGGCTGTAAAGGCCGCACGCTTTGTGGCGCAACGTCGATGGTACACGTTGGCGGCCGTGGTGGTGTTGGCGCTGATCGTGACAACCGCGATGCTCACGGGGCGCCTCCGCGAGGCCAAGGCGCGACAATATCTCGATGAGGCGTTTACCGCGGTGCTGTTCAAAAGCGACCTGGAGCGCGCCGGCGAGTTGCTGGACAATGCGGAATCGTTGGGCGTGGGTACGCCGCGGTTGTACCTGTACCGCGGACTCGGGCCGCTGCTGAACGGTCAGCCTCAGCGCGCCATCCCGCCACTGCTGAAGGCGTATCAACGAGACCCGGAACACGTCGAGGTGTGCTACGCGCTGTCGTTCGCCTATTACTCAACCGCCGACATCAGCAACGGCGAGCGCTTCTTCGAAGCCAACGTGGGCCGCCGCATCGACACGGCTCTCGGCTGGCTGCTGCGCGGGCTGACGCAGGCCAAGGTCCAGGACGCCGGGGCGCTCGAGTCGTACAACCGCGCCATCGCGATGCGCGTTGACTTCACGCCGGCCATCAGTGCCCGCGCCCACCATCGCGGCAACCTGTTGCTCGCGCAAGGGGATCGCACGCAATTGCAGCCGATGCTCGATGACTTCGATGCGTGGGTCGTTTTCGCGGCGGACACGTCGCGCGCCTACGCGGCGCGGGCCACGGGGTGGTTGTTCGCCGCGGCCTACGCGACCACTCAACCCGATCTCAGCGAGTTCGCGCCGACCTGGCTCGAGAACAGCCGAAGAGACTTCGTCCGCACACGCGAACTGCAACGCCCACATGAAATCGGCGGATTGAACCGCGAAGGCGTCTACCGGCGGTTTGTCGGCGAACACGCACAGGCAACGGCGTGCTTCAAGCAAGCGTTGGAGATCGACCGCCAATCCACCGGCAAAAACCACCCGGGCATCGTGCATCAACTGGCGATCTCGCTGCACGCGCAGGGCGAGTTGGAGGAGGCCTTGCAGCATCTGACACCGGCATGCGAGGATCTGCCCGGGTTCTTCCCATTACCGTTGCAGAAGGCGCTGCTACTGGCGGAACTGGGGCGCCTGGAAGATGCGCGCGCTGTGTGCCGAACGTGTGTGGCTGCGCAGACGGGGAATCCGACCGGACTGATTGCCTCCGCCATATTCCTGGAGCTGCTCGGCGCGCCGGCCGAGGCACTCGCCGCCGTTCGGGAGCTGCAAGCACGCACGGCACGCGATGCGCGGCCAACGGTCGCGGTGGAAGCCGACGTGCCCAACGGCCTGGCGTACTTCTTGGGGGAAATCGATGCAACGGCGTTCCTCGCCAGCACGAAGGGACGGCCGGGCGCGCGCTGTGAGGCCGCGTTTATCGTCGCGCTGCGCGAAATCTCGCGCGGGAACCAAGCCGCCGGCCGCGAATTCCTGCAAACCTGCCTCGATACCGGCGTGTTCATCTACATCGACTATCGCTTCGCCCAGGTGTTCATGGCCCGGGTGCAGGTCGCCCCGCTGTGGCCGCACTGGGTCGCGGCGCGCGAATCCGATCAACCCCACCCGTGAATCATGCCCGCTCGCGCACATCCGATAAACACCATGCATGGTACGTCCCACTGACGCCGCCGAACGACGACGCAAAAAACACTCCCTACCTGCGTCACGCATCCGAACAACACCCGCTTGAGATAACGGCGGGGTGACCGGCACCGGCACCCCCGGTCACCTCGGCTCGACGCGGGCCGGACTGGCGGGAGTTGACATAGGGCAGGGTCATCACACGCGACTTGCAGGGAACCAGCCCCAGGGCGCCGTGATGCCAAGCAGGAGCGACGCATCCGTAGGAGGAATCATCATGCGAAAGAGCACAAGCGAATCACGCGGCAGGTGGGCGAAGCGGGTACGCCTGGCGACATTGGTGGTGGCGGTACTGACCGTCCAAACCACCATGGCGGCCGATATCTTCTGGGACGAACCGCACGGCGGCACGTTCGACGTCGCCACCAACTGGAGCCCACAGTCCGTGCCCGATCCCAACGACACGGCAATCTTCGACCTGGGGCAAACGGCGGCGTACTCGGTGACGTTCAGCCCGGGGATGAACATCACCAACAGCGCGTGTCTGGTGCGCGATGACATGGTTGCCCTGGACCTGGAGGGCATCACGTATACGCTCAGCCTCGCCGGCCGCGGGCTCGTAGTAGGCGAATCCGCCGGGCAGGTGGGCAGCTTGTGGCTGACGGATGGGACGATTGAGGCGGAGACGGCCGACGTCGGCTTGGGGGAGGGCGCGCACGGAATGCTCGACTTCGGCCCGGGGATCACCGCCACGCTCTCCGACGCGCTGGGTGTGGCCAATGACGGTGACGGGAGCGTCGTCATCCATGACGGCGCTTCCGTTACGGCCTTCCGGTCCATCATCGGTGGACATAACTTCGGGAACCAGGGATCCGTGGAAGTCTATGGGACAGATGCCTCGCTGACGCTGACCGACCACTTCACCGTCGGAGACGCAGGCACGGCCACCGTTCTGGTACGGGACGGCGGTTCGATCAGCAGCGTGCATTCAAACATCGGAAACGGCGCGACGGGCGACGGCGCAGTGACCGTTCGTGGCGCCGAGGCCTCGTTCGATCTCTCGGGCTCGTTGAACGTGGGGATGTCCGGGACCGCCGCTCTGACGATTGAGCGGGCCGGCAGCGCCAGCGTCGAGTCGATCGCCCGCGTGGCCTGGTTCGCCGACAGCACCGGCGAACTCACTGTCACCGACCCGAACTCGATCTTCCTGTTGAACGGCTCACTGCTGGTCGGCGACGGCGGTCAAGGACAAGCCGACGTATTGAACGGCGGCTTGATCGAGGCCCAGGAGGTGAATGTCGGCGTAAGCCCCACGGGCGAGGGCACACTCACCGTCGATGATGCGTCGTCGGAGCTGGTGGTGGCAAACACGATGCGCGTCGGCCAGGGCGGCCCCGGCACCGCGACCATCAGCAACGGGGCAACCGTCTCCGCTTCCGGCGCGGGGCTCGTTGTCGGCGATCAGGCCACCGGCACGATGATCGTCAGCGGCGGCTCATCGGTGCAAACCGAGGTCGTCGATCTGGGCTGCGGCACGACCGGCGACGGTGACCTTACTGTCACCGGCACTGATTCCATGTTGGACGTCGGCAACGCGATGAACCTCGGACAGAACGGCAGTGCCGAACTGACCGTTTCCACAGGCGGTGCGGTCAACGTGCTGAACACGATCCGCCTCGCCTGGTTCGAGGGCAGCTCGGGACAACTGACGGTCACCGATGCCGAGTCATCACTGGCAACGGACAACCTCATCTATGTCGGTGACGGCGGCCAAGGTCGGGCCGACGTGCTGAACGGCGGATCACTGGACGTGCGTGAGATGAATATCGGTTCATCCACGACCGGCGTGGGGACGCTGAACGTGGCCGATGCACCTTCTGTGCTCACGGTCGACGAGCTGATCCGCGTTGGCCGGTACGGCCCGGGCACCGCCACCATCAGCAACGGCGCCGCCATCTCGGCCATTGGAGCAGCGATGGGCATTGGCGATCAGGCGACCGGCACGATGACCATCAGCGGCGGCTCGACGGCGCAGGCCGAGAACGTCGATCTGGGTTACAGCGCGACTGGCGACGGCGAGGCGACCATCACCGGCGCCGACTCCCTGCTGGACGTCGGAAACACGCTGAACCTCGGGCTCAGCGGCACCGCGACACTGACGGTCGCGGACGGCGGCAACGTTGATGTGCTCAACACGATCAGGATCGCCTGGTTCGACACCGCCACCGCCGACGTTACCGTCACTGGTGCCGGATCGTCGCTGGCGACTGACAACTACCTCAACGTCGGCGACGGCGGCCAGGGCACGCTCAGCATCCTCGGCGGTGGCGCGGCTTCCGCCGACTGGATGAACATCGGCCTGGCCGAGACGGCCGACGGCACGACGTCGGTGGCAAACGGCGGTTCCCGGCTTGACGTGACTAACTCGATCGAAGTCGGCTATCAGGGTAGCGGCGCGCTTACCGCCAGCGATGGCGGCGCCATCGACGCCAACCAGATCGTGGTCGGCGGTAACCAGATCGGAGTTGCTGAATTCAGCGTCAGCGGGGACGACTCAACGGCGACCATCGGCGACAGCCTGACGGTTGGCTGGGATGGCCAGGGTACCTGCACCCTCACCGAGGGCGCCAGCGTCAATGCGGCGTGGATTTACCTGGGACGCGGCAGCACAGGGTCCGGAGACGGCAGCGCGACGGGCGACAGTACTTCCCTCATGGCGACCAACACAATCGCCGTCGGCGTGGCCGGCCAGGCTGCGCTCGACGTCGCCGGCACCGCATCGGTGGCGGCACAGTCGTTGATCATCGGCTGGGACACCACCGGTGACGGTGAACTCACCGCCAGCGGCGCCGGTACCGTCTTGAGCACAACCGAGGGTATGCAGGTCGGCAACCAGGGTATTGGAAGCCTGACGATTCAAGGGCAGGCCGCCGGCGTGGCACATTGGCTCGAGGCCGGCGTGGCGACCACCGGTCACGGCGATGTGATTGTCGATGGGGCCGGTTCGACGCTGACGACGACCGAAGGCCTGCGGATCGGCTATTGGGGGACCGGCGCGCTCGAAGTCGGCGGCGGGGCCACCGTCAGCACGCTCGACTACACCGGCTGGATCATTGTCGGCGACATCGCCGGCTCGGATGGAACAGTGACTGTTGATGGCGGCAGCCTGCTGAGCGCGGACCTCGCGCCGATAGTCGTCGGCAACAGCGGGCAGGGCGCTCTGAGCATTCTCGGCGGGTCGGAAGCATACTCCAACGGCGAGCTGTTTGCCGGTTCACAAGCGGGCGCTGTCGCCAACATCACCGTGGACGGCCTCGGCTCGAAATACGAGAGTGCCAGCGCCTACCCAAGCAAGCTCGGCGACGCCGGCAGTGCCACGCTGAGCATCGCCAACGGCGGCCACTTCAACGCCAACTCCGCCTGCTTCCTCGGCTTGCAGGAAGGCTCCGGCGGACACGTGACGCTGAGCGGCACGGGTTCCACGTTCGAAACGCCGGTTCTGATGGTCGGTCGCGCGGGCGCTGCGAGTATCGACGTCGGCGACGGCCGCGCTGCGCTGGGCGTTGATCCCAACAGCGTGCCGGCGGGCGAGCTGCACCTCGGCCCCGGCGCCCACCTCGGAGGCACGGGGCTCATCACGGGCACCGTTGTGAACGGCGACGGAGCGGTTTACCCCGGCGGCTCGATCAACGACGACATCCTCACCGGCACCCTGAACGTCCAGGGCGATTTCAAGCAACAGGCCAACGGCACGCTCTGGATTGAGCTCGGCGGCACGACCGCCGGCGACGAATATTGTGTCCTCGACGTGACCGGCAGTGCCATCCTCGGCGGTGAGCTGGCCGTCGTCCTGGTTGACGGGTTTGTACCCGGCCTCGGCGACGGCTTCGCCGTCGTGGAATGCGGCAGCCGCTCGGGGGAGTTCGATCAAACCCAGTTGCCAACACTGCCGGAGGGACTCTATTGGCGCGTGGCATACGCGGCGACCGGCGTCAACCTGGAGGTGATCGACCAGCAGTACGAGTTGGGTGACCTTAACTGCGACGGCTGGGTCAACAACGGCGACATCGACGCGTTTGTGATGGCAATCTCTGACCCCGACGCCTACGCCGCGAATTACCCCGGCTGCGACATCAACCTGGGCGATATCAACCAGGATACCTTTGTCAACAATGGAGATATCGACGCGTTCGTCGAGCTATTGGCCCGCTGATAGGGAATCACACGAGGGGAGCCGAAGGTGCAGGGGGCCGATGTTCACGGGGCGAACATGCCCCCTGATCGTCGGCCCCTGCTTTTTTTAATCCTGGCCCGGACGGACCATGCCGATCACAGCCTGACCGGGCCTGGCTACAGCCTCACCGGCAAACAATCGCGGCGTTTCAAGAAGCCGTCGTCCGCCAGAGATGACGTCGCGGCTCTGGTTGCCCGAGGCCGCCACGAACGGGTCGAGATCGCCGGCCTGCCATTGACACCGCTCAAGGCGTCAAAGGTGTTGACCTGCACATCGCGGTTGAAGTCGCCGTTGAGGCAATCGCAGTACGGGTAATACGTGGCGTACGTCGCACAGCCGTACATCAGGGCGATTACAAACGCGTCGGTGTCGCCGGCCTGCCCTTGACGCCGCTCAAGGTGTCAAGGGTATTCACCAACCCGTCGCAGTTCATGTCGCCGTTCACGAACGCCTCTTCGAGATTCCCATCCTCGTCGAACCGATACCCCTCGGCGATCACCGGCGTGTTGCCGTCATCCGTCTCGACGGCGTCGTACTGGTTCAACTCGTTGGCGGTGTATTCCCAATCGCGGTCATCTTCATGCGTCAGGCGGTTGCCGATGCTGTCGTACGCATAATCGAACTGCTCGCCAGCCACGGCGTCATTCGGATCGGCGTCGTTCGGGTCGGTGCCGGTGCAGCACGCCTCTCGGCCGTCATTCTCTGGTTCGCTGACGCGATTCGCCAGCCGCAGAGTTCGAACTCAACGGCATCCGTAGCGTGCCGATTTCAGTGCCGCACTCAGGACATCGCGTGGGTGATGCGCGCAGATCGTACCCGCAATTCATGCAGAGATTTGCCCGACGCCTGTACCTTCGCAAATGCCACCTCCAAACAACCAAGCAGCCGACCATCCATAGTGTACCCAGGAACACACGCGCCCACAGCACTGGCCGTTGGCGTTTACCTCCGCGGAGCAGAACCGCCGTTACACCGTGATCGCTGGCATACCCATTAGTAATCGAGTCTGACCAGATCAACGCCACAATGCTGGCGAGTCCCTCAGCGCAACTACGAACTCGTGGCGGTCGTGTGTCCGGAACCACAGCAGCAATGTCAGTTTGTGCTCTAGGAATGAGCTCCTCGAATTCTCCTTCTAATAGCGCACGCGATGCTGTATCACGCACCCTATAGCATCCCGCCCCCGTGCGATCAATCTCGTACTCGACTAACATCGTGTCGAGGCCGTATTCTATGTACATGACAGTGGCGCCCGGATCACGCTGTGATGTGGCAAAGTGGGCACGGCCCTGCATGTTTGGTTGCGTGGCGATTCTCATGGAATATCCTTTTGCCCATGGGTCGCCATTCTGGCCTACACGACCACCAGCAAACTCGCACGTACTGAATGCACAAGACAGACACAATAGCGACCAGAATAGCAACACGTGAAGTGGCGCCAGCTGCTGCCACGGGCCAGTACGATGATGGTGATCAGCACTATCTTGCCACATGTTCATTCACGCTGACGCACCGCCAGTCACCATCGTACCAATCGGGCCACAACGGCGCATCGTAGTATTTCCCAGTGCTGGCACAAATTTCCTTGATGTTCGGGCAAGGAAGAGCGTATCGCCGAAGCTCGTCATCGCGTTCGGGCTTATTCATCGCGCCGTAGCAGACCCTGAGATTCACTGTGGCTCCGGGGCATAGCCTGTGACAGATGCCCGCGAAATACAGGCCGCTGAAGTAGTTCTTGTTATCATCATATGTTGGTCCCTGATCCTCGGTGCCATGGCCATAGATGTCCACTACTTTACAACACTTTGAGTCGATGATCGGTGAGCCCGGGTCGTTGCCATTGTCTCCGGTGTGGCAGCCGCACATCCTGTACTTGACAGTCGGCGGTTTTAGGTGTCGCCATTTGGGCGGCGCTGGCGTGCGCCACGGCGGCTCCGGTGTCGGTTCTACAGGGGTCTTCATAGGTGGCGACGGTTGCGTGGTCGGTGGATTCGAAGGCTGGCTGGTCGGCGGATGCTCCTCAGCACCGTCGGGGTCAATCCAGGCGAACGCGTTGTTGCGCAAAGCTGCATACAAGTTCGCCCAGCCCTGCTCCCCAATCGGATCATGCGTCGTCCAGCGCCCCAAGCGTGGATCATAGTACCGATGACCCCAATACCCAAACCCCGTCTCATCATCCCAGTACTTCGTACTGAAACGAATCGGGTTTTCGTCGGCGTAGTCGCCGGTGGTGGTGACGGCGTTGCCGTAGGGGTCGTATTCGTAGTGGGCGGCGATCGCCGTTGACGCCGTGTTCGGGTCGTTGGGGTCGGAGAGGCTCAGGTCGAAGAGCTGGCCGACGTTGCCGGCCTGCCTTTGACAGGACGTAGTTCTGTCAATGGTGGCGTCGTGGAAGACCAGAAGATCGCCGTGCGGGTCGTTGGGGTCGTTCGGGTCGTCAGGGTCGCTGATGGCGAGCAGGCCGCCGATGCCGCCAGCACCATCCAGCGACTGGCTCAGGTCCAGGCCCCAGGTGTAGCTGCGGATCACCGCATCATCATCAAGTGCGTCAAGCTCCATGAGCGGTCGCCAGCCGTCGTAGATGAACTTCGTCAGCGCGGTCGGGTTGTTCGGATCCCAGGCACCGCCGCTGGCGTTCGGATCCCACGGCTCCGTCGCCTTCCAGATCCGCCGACCCAGGTAATCATACCCGTAAGTATAACGCACGGTGGCGGCGTCGCGATTGGCCGTCGGTTCAACCGCGATCAGCCGATTCTCGCCGTCGTAGACGTACCGCCGGGCGATGTAGTCGCGGCTCTGGTTGCCCGAGGCCGCCACGAACGGGTCGAGGTCGCCGTTATTGACCTGCCCATCGCCGTTGAAGTCGCCGTTCAGGCAATCGCAGTATGGGTAATACGTGGCGTACGTCGCACAGCCGTACATCAAGGCCAGCACAAACGCGTCGGTGTCGCCATTGTTCACCAACCCGTCGCAGTTCATGTCGCCGGTGACGAACGCCTCTTCGAGATTCCCATCCTCGTCGAACCGATACCCCTCGGCGATCACCAACGTGTTGCCATCATCCGTCTCGACGGCATCGTACTGATTCAGCTCATTGGCGGTGTATTCCCAGTCGCGATTGTCCTCGTGCGTCAGCCGGTTGCCGATGTTGTCGTACGCATACGCGAACAAGCTGCCGGCCGTAGGCCTGGTCATGCTAGTCCCACTCGACACGCGCCACACTTACGCCCGTCACATCCTCGCTTGCGCTCCACAAGTCGCGTTCTTCGTCAAACCCGGCCACAATGTGCATCAGCGCTTCCGCCAGCGCATTGGCGTCCGTCGCCGCCGGGCCGGTAGAAAACCACCGGCGCAAGCTGTCCTCCGTCAGAGCATGAAACTCGGACGCACCCAGCCAGGACCACTCCTTCGTGTCCGTGTGAAGCTCCGCGACCTTTTCGGGGGATCCTTCGGGATATACATCGATTATGTGTGCCATCTGCCGGTCCGGCCTGTGCGCATGGAGAGTCAGACCTTCACCCGACGTCTCACCTCTGAGCACAACGGTGCTTCTATAGAGCCATCGGTCATCGCGACGGTCGTTCCAGCAATTATAGACAACCAACGCGATCGCGACAGCTCCTGCGCTTCCAAGCAGGGTCACCAGAAGTCTGCCTCGGCCCCATTGGGCCTCCCCCGACGCCTTGATGTTAACTGCGCGGTTACCAGAAGATGCCTTCGGTTTGAGTGATGTCATATCTCTATGGACTACCTCCTTCAGCAATGGCGAAGTCCTCCGGCGGCCGATAGCCTGGATTGGGTATGGTCTTCCATTGCCCACTACACCAATAGAACGGAGTGAAATCATATGTAGTGAGGTTCTTGGTGCATGCCACGGCTTTCTTGATCTTCGGGCATGCGCGCAACAGGTTTTCGACCGCCGTGGTGTTGTCGCCGGTCCAACACGTCCAAAATACAACTCTGGCACCCCAGCACAGCTTGGGACATACCACTTTCGCCATGTACGCCGCGTCCACCGTAGTGCCGTCATCTAAGGCCACACTGCCAGTCTTCGTTCCATGGCCTACGATATGGTAAATACGGTCGCACACCACGGGAGTGTATAGGTCGGGCGCTCCCGACATGCAGCCCTGGTAGCATGCGTTATATGCTTCACCCCTTTCCGAACCATGCTCCGCTTCACAGTGATTCGCGCAGTCCTTCCAAGTGGGCGCCGCCCAGCCCCTCTCACAACCCGCTAGACAGGCTTGTGCCAGCGACTCATCGGGGTAATGCTCATTGCAAAACTCCCCGCAAGCAGAAGACCGCGGTGGTTCTTTGGCCATCTCTCTGCCGTCCGGATCGCGTTTGTGAATTGGGGAGTTTCCAACGTAGGCATAGAGATTTCGTCCTCCGCGCATCCCAATCGGATCATGCGTCGTCCACCTACCAAGCCGCGGATCATAGTAGCGCTTGCCCCAATACCCGAAGCCCGTCTCGTCATCCCAGTACTTCGTGCTGAAGCGGATGGGGTTTTCGTCGGCGTAGTCGCCGGTCGTGGTGACTGCGTTGCCGTAGGGGTCGTATTCGTAGTGGGCGACGATGGCGTCCGACGCCGTGTTCGGGTCGTTCGGGTCGGAGAGGCTCAGGTTGAAGAGGTGGCCGACGTTGCCGGCCTGCCTTTGACAGGACGTAGTTCTGTCAATGGTGGCGTCGTGGAAGATGACGAAGTCGCCGTGCGGGTCGTTGGGGTCATTGGGGTCGCTGATGGCGAGCAGGCTGCCGATGCCGCCGGCGCCGTCGAGGCCTGACCGGTTGGAAATCGATCCCACAAGACCAGACAGATCCAGTCCCCAAGTGTAGCTGCGGATCACCGCATCATCATCAAGTGCGTCAAGCTCCATGATCGGCCGCCAGCCGTCGTAGATGAACTTGCGATGCACCGTCGCCGTGGCGTTCCACGCCGACGTACCAGTGTTCCAATTGTACACGATCTTCGCGATCCGCCGGCCCAGATAGTCGTATTCGTACTCGGCCTTGGTGTGGCTCGCGAGCGCCGGGTAGGCGTCACGGGCTTCGATCAGGCGGTTCTCGCCGTCATAGACGTAACGCATCGCCCGGAAGCTGCCCACCGCCGACGTCAGTCTGACAAATGCGTCGATGTCGCCGGCCTGCCTTTGACGCCGCTCAAGGTGTCAAAGGTGTTCACGTAGCCGTCGCCGTTGATGTCGCCGTGCATGAAGTCGCAGTCCGGGTAGGCGAATTGCCGCGCTTCGGCATGCAGATTGGAATCGTCGGCGATTTGGATCATCTCGAGTAGTTCGGGCGCGGGCCGCACGAGACATAGTGTGATCGGCGCGATGCCCACGTTGGGCTATACTTCGGCCCCGTGAGCGAGCAATACTACGTGCATTACGCTGAGCCCGGTGAGACGGGCAACAAGGTGGACGTGCGCTGGCTGACGCTGAGCGGCGACGGCCCCGTCGGCCTGCTGGCGGCCGGGTTGCCGCACTTGAGCGTTAGTGCGCTACCGTTCACAACCGCGGATCTGGACGGCCCCAAGCACTCGTACGAATTGACGCCGCGCGAATTCACCACGCTTGCCCTGGATTTGAAGCAAATGGGCGTCGGCGGCGACGATAGTTGTGGCGCGCAGCCGCACGAGGAGTACCGCCTGCCGCCGACGAAGTACGGGTATCAGTTCTGCCTGCGGACATCCGATCCGGCGCATGATTCGCCGGCAGCGCTGGTCAAACAGGCGTTGCCGTGGCAGAATCGGTAGACTGATTCAGTATATCCGTGGCACACGGCGCGCCGGCGGCATGGGATGGCGCCGGAATCGGCGCACGACTCGAGAGCGTAGGGAGGCACGGCCTTGGCTCTTTCACCATTCGACATTATCACGTTCATCGCGTTCCTGGCGGCGGTTGTTGGCGTGTCGCTGTACATGTCGCGCAAAGAAGATTCGGAGGAGGACTACTTCCTCGCCGGTCGCCGACTGACCTGGGGCCTGATCGGCTTTTCGCTGATCGCCTCCAACATCTCGACCGAGCACTTCGTCGGCATGGCCGGGCGCGCGTTCACCAACGTCGGCCTGGCGATCGCCAGTTACGAATGGATGTCCGCGATCACGCTGGTGATCGTGGCGCTGTGGCTGCTGCCGAAGTTTCTTAAGTCGGGCATTTACACGATGCCCGAGTTTCTCGAATACCGCTATGACCGCACCACGCGCACGATCATGGCCACCTACCTGATGGCGCTCTACGTCGTGGCGCTGCTGGCCACCGTGCTCTACAGCGGCTCGCGCGGTCTCGACGGCGTCTTCGGCTTCTCCGATTACCTGGCCAACAGAAACGGCATGGACCCCGAGACCGCGACCTTCTGGGCCACCGTCGCCGGTGCCTGGATGATCGGCATCGTCGCGGCGATCTACACCGTTTATGGCGGGCTGAAGGCCGTCGTCTGGTCCGACCTGATCCAGGGCGCGGGGTTGCTCATCGGTGGGGCGATCTGCCTGTTCCTGGGGCTCAAGCTGCTCGGCGGCGGCGATCTCGCGGATGGCGGCGGCGTTGCCGGCGGTAGCCTGCTCGAAGGCTGGCGCGCGCTGCGGGCCAGCGCCATTGACCCGGAGACCGGGATCAACCGGCTCAGCGTCATTCGTCCCTGGAATGATTCAGAGGTGCCCTGGCTGGCGGTCTTTGTCGGCGGCCTATGGATCCCCAACCTGTTTTACTGGGGCCTCAACCAGTTCATCACGCAACGGACACTCGGCGCCAAGAGCCTGGCCGAAGGGCAGCGCGGCATCTTCCTGGCCTGCCTGTTCAAGTTGCTGATTCCGTTCATCATCGTCATCCCCGGCATCATCGCCTTCCAGGTTTTCGGCGACCAGATCCTCGCCCAGGCCGGTGGTGAGGAAGCCAAGGCCGGCGAGATCGCCTACCCCTTCCTGATCAAGGAAATCATGCCGCCGATGCTGCGCGGCGTGATGTTGGCGGCGCTGGCCGGCGCCGTTATGAGCACGTTCAACTCGGGCATTAACTCGGCCTCGACAATCTACACGATCGATGTCTACAAGCAGTACATCAATCCCCGCGCCGACGCCAAACGGCAGGTCTTCATCGGTCGGATTGCGACGGCGGTCATCGCCCTGTTCGCCTGTCTGATCGCGCCGCTGCCCGGGCAGTTCGAGGGCGTGTTCAACTACATCCAGGAAATCTGGGGCTTTATCTCGCCCGGCATCGTGGCGGCGTTCCTGATGGGGATCTGGCTGAAGCGCGCACCGACAGCGGCGGGAAAGACGGCGCTGATCCTCGGGCCGATCCTCTACGCGGCCTCGCGCATCCCCAAGTGGGTCATGGAAGGCGCGTACGGCTTTGAGATCGAGAAGCTCGCCGAAGGCGGCCAGCGCGTGGTCGCCAAGGTCGCCGAAGGGCAGACTCAGGTGGTCGAGGGCTTCGCCGCCCTGTACTACCAGTTCTGCGCGATGGCCTTCCTGCACCACATGGCGATCGTGTTCCTGATTTTGGCGGCGGTCATGTGGCTGATTACGCTGGCGGCCCCGCGCCCCGAGCCGGTCACGTACCCGACGTCCAAGATCGACGTAACCGTGCCCAGGTCGTCTTACGTCCTCGGTGGTCTGATCTGCGCCGTAACCGTCGCCCTATACGTGGTCTTCCGTTGACTGCCGCGGGCGACATCAGGTGGCAGCTCGTTGGCACGGAGCCCAGGACGCTGGAATATCGTCTTCCAGCCCGCACGGCTGAATTCGGATGGATATAGCGATAGACAAAGGCACATAAGCCGGAGGGCCGTTCCGAGCCAGAGGTCCGCTGGCGGTGCCGTGTCACCATGAAATCCATGAGGTCCGTATGAGCGAGCATTCGCCGGCAATTTGCCATCGGCGTTGATTACGGCACTAATAGCGTGCGATCAGTCATTGTCGACACACGCGATGGTAGCGAGATTGCGAGCGCCACGCAGACTTACGTCGGCGGCGACGAAGGTGTGCTGACCGACCCGCGCGATCCCAATCTCGCCCGCCAGCACGCCGGCGACTACCTCTCCGGGTTTCAGGCGACCGTTGCGGCCGCGTTGCGCGACGCCCGCGCCACGCCGCAGTTTTCGCCGGAGCGTGTGGTCGGCATCGGCGTGGACACGACCGGTTCGACACCACTGCCTGTCGATGCGTCCGGTCGGGCGCTGGGCACGCTGCCGGAGTTTGCTGATAATCTCGCCGCCCAGGCGTGGCTGTGGAAAGACCACACGTCGCATGCGGAGGCCGAGGAAATCACGGAGAAAGCTCGCCGGTCGGGCGCGCCGTATCTGGGCAAGTGTGGGGGCACGTACTCATCCGAATGGTACTGGTCGAAGCTGCTGCACCTGGCGCGGACCGCGCCGGCGGTGGCGCAGGCCGCGGCCTCCTGGGTCGAGCTCGCCGACTTCGTCCCGGCCTGGTTGACCGGCACGACTCGGCCGGAGCAGATGGCCCGCAGCATTTGTGCCGCCGGCCACAAGGCGATGTACAACGAGGCCTGGGGCGGCTTGCCGCCGGCGGAGTTCCTGGACAGTCTGCACGCAGGCCTGTCACGCTTTCGCTACGAGACGCGCGCCGTTCCCGCGAATCACGAAGCCGGGCGCCTGACCGCGGCGATCGCCGAGTCTGTCGGTCTGCCGGCGGGGATTGCCGTCGCGGCGGGGGCATTCGACGCACACATGGGCGCGGTGGGCGCGGGGTTGCCATCCGGGCACACTCGTCAAGATCGTCGGCACCAGCACCTGCGACTGCATTGTCGCGCCGCTTGAGCGCGAGCTGCCCGACATTCCGGGCGTGTGCGGCATCGTGCCCGAGTCGATTCTCCCCGGGATGTACGGCATCGAGGCCGGCCAGTCCGCGGTCGGGGATCTCTTCAACTGGTGCGTGAAGCAGCTCACGCCAGCCGAGTACAGCCGTGACGGCGACGCGCATATCGCGCTGACCGAGGCGGCCGCCAAACTCGCTCCCGGCCAGTCCGGGTTGCTCGCCCTGGATTGGAACAACGGCAATCGCACGATCCTGGTCGACGCTCGGCTGACCGGGCTCCTGATCGGTCAGACGCTGCACACGACCGCTCCTGAAATCTACCGCGCCCTGATCGAGGCGACCGCCTTCGGCGCGCTGACGATCATCAAGCGCATCGAGGAGTATGGCGTCGAGATTAATGATGTGGTGAACTGCGGCGGAATCGCCGACAAGAACCCGCTGGTGATGCAGATTTACGCCGACGTTTGCAATCGCCCGATGCGGATCAGTCGTTCCACGCAAACGTGTGCGTTGGGCGCGGCGATCTTTGGTGCCGTGGTTGGGGGCGCGTATGACACGGTGGAGGATGCCCAGCGCCGTATGACGGGCGTCAAACCCGAGGTGTTCACGCCGAACCCGCAACGTGCCGCGGTTTATGAGGAACTCTACGCATTGTATCGCCGTCTGCACGACGCGTTTTCCGCCGCGGGTGGCGACAGTGTGCAGATGGTGATGAAGGATCTGCTGGCGGTGCGCGACAAAGTGCGCGCATCGCGCAACTAGTGTGGCAACTGTCAACATGGGCGATGCAATCCAACAACTCCGCGAAACCGTCTGCGAGGCGAATCGCCGCCTAGGCGCGAGTGGGCTGGTGACACTGACCTGGGGCAATGCCAGCGCAATCGACGCCAACCGCGAACTTGTCGCGATCAAGCCGAGCGGCGTCGCCTACGCGGAGCTCACGCCGGCATCGACCGTCGTCGTCGATCTTGAAGGAAGGGTCCGCGCCGGCACGGCCCGTCCGTCTTCCGACACGCCGACCCACCTGTACCTCTACCGCCACTTCGACCGGATAGGCGGCATCGTACATACGCACAGCCGTTACGCCACGATGTTCGCCCAGGCCCGACGTGAACTGCCGAGTATGGGCACGACGCATGCTGACCACTTTCACGGGGCAATCCCGCTGACGCGCGTACTCACGCCGGACGAAGTTGCGGCGGGGTACGAAACCAACACGGGAAAGGTCATTGTCGAGCGTTTCGCCGCGCTCGATCCGAACGCCATGCCAGCGGTTTTTGTTGCCGGCCACGCGCCGTTCACGTGGGGACCGTCGGTCGGCAAGGCGCTGGATAACGCCATCGCCCTGGAAGCCGTCGCGGAGATGGCGCTGGGGACGTGGCGTCTGGCGCCGACAATCTCACCGCTCGAAACGCACATCCAGAAGGTGCATCACGAGCGCAAGCACGGGCCGAACGCGTATTACGGCCAGGGCGGGCATGATGTCGAGTAAGCCCGTTGAATGAGCCGACTTACGCGAACGATACGCCAACGACATCAGCGTAATCTCACTCGCTCGGGCGCAGCATGCGGCAGCCGAACAGACCGCCGGCGATGTTGCCCGGGTGGGCTTGGATGCGCACGGTGACGCGTTGTTTGCCCAGCGTCAGCGCCGGTGGAACGGGGTATTCGATATCTGTGAATTGGCCGGGTTTGGGCCGGTTGAGCGTCTGCGACGCGATCTTCTCGCCGTCAATGAGAATGTCGAACGTGCGCGGTCCGGAGTCGTCACCCCAGTAGGTGCAGACCAGAGTCATCGGCTGCTCGGGCGCGACGCCCATCTCGAAGCTGAACCAACCGCCGTCCGCGGCGTCGCGCCAGGTGCGGCCGTTGTGGCGACCGTTGCGGATATTCTCGCCGGTCAGATTGTGCTCGCGCTCGGGCTGCATCTGTCCGGGCAGGAAGTAGTCCGTCGTACGGGCTTCGAGCTGGGCCAGCCGGCGGCGTTCCGCGGCGCGCTCGGCCTCCAGTTCCGCCCACTGCGCCTCACCGAGACAGTCGAAGTAAACGCTGTAGCGCTGGTCGGCGATCTGGAACAGCGGGATCAACTCGACATCCCGCGGCCGGCCGACGTCACGCGTGCTGAAGTGCAACGGTTTACCGCTCACCGGCTCGATGTGCTCGAGCAGTTCTTCGCGCTCGGCAACCAAAGCGGGCACCTCGTCAGCCCCGGCATCGAGCAACGCCGCCAGTAGCGTTGGCCCGTAGAACACGGCGAGCTTGCTCTCGTCGTCGGGCATCGCCTCAACGTGGAGCTTCATAGGGAGCTCGAGCGTGACCTCGTCGCCGCTGCGCCATTGACGTTTGAGGGCGACGTATGCGCCTGGCAACGCGTCAACTTCGGCCCGATCGCCGTTGATTCGGAGCACGATGTCGCCGGTGCCCCACGCAGGGATGCGCAGATTCAGTGTCAACTCACGCGGCTCGACGAGCTCCAGGGCCAGTTTGACGCGGCCGCCGAACGGCCAGTCGGTTTCCTGCGTCAGCGTGAGTCCCTGCTCTTTCCATTTCAACCGCGAGCTGATGAAGAGGTTGACGTATAAGGCGTCAGCGGTGTGGAAGTAGATGCTCTCGCCGTACTTGACGTGGTTCTCCATACCCGTGCCGACGCAGCACCAGAACGAATCAAACGGCGTGCTGAAGTGCTTTTGCGTCAGCGGGTCGAGGAAGCCCTTGTAGACGAACATGCCCGTTTCGGGATGTTGGTGGGCGAGGATGTGGTTGAGCAGGGCGCGTTCGTAGAAGTCCATCAGTTCCGCGCGCGGCTCCCACATGAACAGGTGCCGCGTGAGCTTGAGCATGTTGTACGTGTTGCACGTTTCCGTCGTGTCGTGGAGCGTGCCGACCTGTTTGTCCGGCGCGCCGAAGTGCTCGTTGTAGCTGTTGCCGCCGTTGACGTAAGAATAGTGGTGGACGACGCGGTCCCAGAAAAAGCGGGCCGTGGCGGCATCGCGCGGCTCGCCCGTGACTTCATAGAGCCGGGCGAGGCCGATCAGCTTGGGCACCTGGGTGTTGGCGTGCAGGAACGCGAGTTTGTCCTCACCGCGGGCCAGCGGCTCGAGTACGGCCTTGTGATAGAACTTGCGGGCCATGTGAAGGTAGCGCTGCTCGCCGGTCAGCGCGTACAGGTCGGCGGCAACTTCGTTCATGCCGCCGTGCTCACACGCCAGCATGCGCTGCATCTGGTCATCGTCGAGATCATCGATGACCGACCAGCAGTAGTCCGCCAGCTTGATCAGGACCGCGCGGGCGGGTTCCAGATCGCAGCAGAGATACGCGTCGCGCAGGCCGGCAAGCAGCTTGTGCGTCGTGTACCACGGCACCCAGCCGCCGTTAAGGTCGAAACCCTGCGAGCGAATCTCGCCGGCGGCAACCTCGGCGAAGATTTCGCGCCCGCGCGGGATGCCGGTGACGTAGCCGTCGCCGTGCGCGGCTTGGCAGGCGGCCATCTCGTCAACGATGTATGCGACTCTCTGCTTGAAGCGCTCATCGCCGGTGGCGGCGTAGTGCAGCGCGCACGCCGAAAGGTAGTGTCCGAGCGAATGGCTCGATATCCCCATCGCTTCCCAGCCGCCATAGGTCGGCGCCTTGGGTTCGAGGCCGGCGTACTCGCGGACGCGCGAGAACAGACGATCCGGGTCGAGGCTCAGCAGGTAAGCGGCATCGCGCTCGCGCGCGGCGCGGAACGGGCCGTCGAGCAAGACCACATCGCCGAGGGCGAACGGCGCGGCCGTGACGCGGGTGGTTGGGTCGATGGTTACCGACGCCGGTGTCTCGGCCAACACGCCGCTCACCAAGACGCCGCTCACACACGTGGCCAGCGTCACCTGCCGGATGATTCTCTGAAGGTGCATCGCTCTCTCCAGGAGGTAGGAGTACCACAGCCTGCGGTGACTCAAGCGGGTTGCCACTCTGTCGGCGTCAAAGCATGCCGACGCGAACAGCCATCGGCATGGCACCCAACGCTGGTGCGAAAACGGAGCGTTGGTGCGAGAATCCCTTCTCGCACGCGCTGGTGCGAGAGTCCCTTCTCGCACCAACTCCCGCGGGAATCCGTTCCCGCACCTCTACAACAGCGGCAAAAACACTGCTCAAGAGCAGTGGCACACACTTGGCGCTACTTCGAATCCAGCCGGTAGAGCATGACCGCATACGCCGGCACGCGCAGCTTGCCGTCGAATGTGAACGTGTCTTTGTTGATGGCGACCGGCTGGCTGTTCTCGTCGTTGTAGACGTCCGGGTCATCGGCCACGATGCTCCAGAACGTGCCGCTATCCGCGAGATTCGCGTCTTCGATATCCACAGCGAGCGTCATCGGCGCGTCGTTGGGGTTCACGACGCCGATCGTCAGCGCGTTGCGCTGGTCCGTCCAGGCCGCCGCCACGTCGAGCGCCAACATGCCGAAGTTGCCCTCGACCTCCACCGGTGTGACACCGTAGTAAGTGCGATACAGGATCAGCGGCGGTGCGGTTGTGGCGAGGAAGGCCTGCGTCTTGGTGGTCTTGATGCAGCCGATGACGTTAACCGTCTGGGCGTAATTGGCCATGCGGATGATGTCGGAGTTACGGAAGAACTCATGCAGGCCGGCGGCGATGCCGAGCGCGTCGCGGTGGCGATAGCGGACGCCGAGTTCGCCGTAGACGTAGCGCGTGTGGTCATACCAGTAGTTCCATTCGTCCATCGCGATGCGGATGTCCTTGCCGCTGAGCTCGGGCAGCTCACGGCGGTAGGCGCGATGGGCGTCGGCGATGCGGCGGATGCTGTTCGGTATCTGCTGCACGTGGTTCACCACGTCATCGACCGCGCCGCAGTAGAAGTGCTCGCTGATCATGTCCATGTGATTGGCGCAGGAGCGCAGCATGCCGCGCGACCATTCGCCAGCCGCTCCAACGCCGATCAGCACCAGCCCCGGATCAACTGCGTGCATCTTGTCGGCGACATCGTTGTGCTTCTCCACGTAGTGGTGGAGCTGCATGTAGCCGAGCTGCCAGTTGCCGAACATCTCGTTGCCGACGCACCAGTACTTGACGGCGTACGGTTCGGCGTGGCCGTTCTTGACCCGCCAACCACCGCCGATCGTGTCCGCACCACTATTGCAGTATTCGACCCACTGCGCCGCGGAGTAGCTGTCGCCGAAACCGGTGTTCACCGAGATGAGCGGCTCGGTGTTGACTAGCTTGCAGAACACCAGGAATTCATCGGTGCCGAAGTCGTTGTGCTCGACGCCGGTCCAGGCCGGGTTCTTGCGTGGCGGGCGGCGATCGCGGTCACCGATGCCGTCGCGCCAGTCGTAGCCGCTGACGAAGTTGCCGCCCGGCCAGCGATAGATCGGCGAATCGAGCTCCTTGATCAGCGCGAGCGTGTCGGGCCGCATCCCGTGGACGTTGTTGGCCGGCATCAGCGAAACCGTGCCGACGAACACCGGAGCGCCCGCAACGGCGATCTTCAGCGAGGCTTCGTCGGTCGACTCCTCGGCCGTGAACGCAAACTCGTGTCGGGTGTAATCATGGCCGACGTCCACAATGCGGGTCGAGCCCCTCGCGCTGCTGAGCGTCACGGCCACCTCGGCGGCGCCGGTTGATTTTAGCCAGACGTGGCCGACATATTTCTCGCCGGCGACAATGCCAAGGTCGTTTTGCTGAATGGCCGCGCCGGGCTGAACGCGCGGCGTGTGTTCCCCGACGAAGGAGTCTTCCGCCACCATGGTCACGCCATCCATTTCGCCCATGATCTGCCACGGCGAGCGCGCGACGACGGGGAAGCGCATGGCGCGGTCCTCGGACCGGCTGCGATACGGGCGATAGTCGGCGGTGATCGGGAAGTAGAACTTGCGATCTTCGAGCATCTCGGCCCAGATACCGCCGTAGATGCAGCGCCCCAGATGCTCAATGAACTGGCCGTAGATGAACGGGTCGATCGGCGCGCCCGTGCGCCGGGCGTGGATCGTGGCTGCGGGCTTGATGTTGCTCAAGTCGACCTCTTCCAATCGGATATCGTCGTACGTCGCGGTCCCGGTCGATTGTCCCCAGCCGCCAAACAGGCAATGCACGGTGATTGAGTCGCGAGTTCCGCTACGGAAGACGCTCTCGACGTAGGTCCAGTCGCTGGTGCCGGTTACGGCGCGGGTAATGGAAGCATCCAGCGTGTGAACATTGAGCAAAGCGCCGCGTCCGCTGCCGGGCTCGAGGTTGTCGGTGCGAATCCAGCCGCTCAGCCGATACACACCGCCGGGTTTGACCGCAACCGTCTGCCGCCAGCCGAGGTCTCCACCGCCGGTCGAGGAGATGCGGACGGCGTGCGAGCCGTCGCGGCCTTCGGCCACGAGCGCACAATCACCCTCGCCGAACCAGGTATGTGTCTCCCAGCCGCGGGGCTGGTCGCCGTTGATCTCGTCAAACGCCGGATTCGAAACGAGGTTCTCTCCGGCCGACGCCGCCGCGACGCCGACGGCGATCAGGAGGGCCCCGGTTAGCAGGGCGATGTCAGAGATGGACATGCGCATATCAAGTGCTCCAAGTAGCCAGGCAGTCTGATATTCAGGAAGTCGCCCAAGCGGCCGCTCCGCGCGTCGCGGCCGTTTGAGCAGAGGTCAGTGGCTACTGCGCGCCCATCTCGCGAGCGCGCCTGCCCAGCGCTTCTTCAGCCGCGGACGGCTCCAGCACGGCGCGATCGAGGCCGGCGCGAGCCAGCCCGAGCAAGCGTTGTCGCGGGACCGCTTCGACACCTACGGCCCCAAACCGTCCCCACAGGGCATGCGAATTGATCTTGTCGGTCAAATACTCGATCACGCTCTCGCCGAGCTCGACCAGATCGCCCGAAATCACAATCTTCGCGACACCGGCCGTATTGAGCGCCCCGGCAATCACACGGGCTGTGTCGGTGAACGTCGCGTGCAGACACTTGGGCACCGGTTTACCGGCCAATTCGCTGACCAACTGCGCCCACGTGCGCACGTTCGGATTCAAGTGGCCCCGAACGGTGCGGAGCAGACCACGGCGACCAAGGATGGTTTCGAGGCAACCCACGCCGCCGCAGCCACAGACGCGTCGATTACCGTGTATCGGTGTGTGTCCGATCTCGGCGGAGAGCGGCAGCGGCCCATACTGCAACTGACCATCCACGACAACAGCGCCGCCGACACCGAATCCGGTATCGATCATCAGGAAGCTGTCGTTTGGATCAGAGCGGACCAGGTTGCCCAGCGCGAGCGCGCGAATTTCCTGGACGAAGACCACGCGCCCCGGAATTGCGCGCTCAATGGTCTCGACAAGCTGTGTGCCCTCACTCCAGTGCAGGTTGGGCGAGTACAGCACCTGTTTGGTCTGTTCGTCAACCACACCGGGAACGCTGACCAGCACGGCCAGCGGCTCATCAATATCCAACATGCCGACAGCCGCGGTCAGCCGCCGTTCAAACGCCTTAAAGTCGGACGAGGTGCGGAACTGGGCCGTTTGAATATCGCCGACCGGACCGGCGATCGGCAGCGCCGCCACCTGCGTGTTCTTGACATTGAGCTGAACAGCCACGTGCCGTGGCCGGCTCCGCGCCAGCGCGAAGTACTCCGCCGGGCGCCCGAGCGTCGGGCCGGGCTTCGTGGGCTTGGCGGCGAATTTCTCGACGACGCCGGCGATTACCAAAGCGTCGATGATCTTGCCGATGGCGGTGACCGAGAGGCTGGTCTGGCGGGAAACCTCGAGACGCGTCAGCCCGGGCGAGCGCATCAGCAGATGCGCCACGCGGCGCTCGGTAACACGACGCAGTCCGGACGGGTGCATGTTCTTCTTCCAGCGGGCAGACTGGTCACGGCCAGGCCGCAACAGCGGCTTGGGTTGCTCGGCCACATCCGACACCGCGGACGCGACGGACTGCCCGACCTTACCAGCAAAGTCTAACCCGCGATGGACGCTAACGCTAATTGCATCCGCGCCGACTCCTAATGCGATCGGATCGCAGACGTATGTCAATGCGCGGGGTCACCTTGACCCGGCGCGCTTCCACTCGTTGAGAACTCACCTTTGCGTCCGGCCCTCGATCCAGACCTTCACTCACGCAAGCCGCTCAGTCGACGGCCGAGGCGGGCCCGGCCGCAACGAACGGGTGCTAGCCGCGACCGCGCGTGGTCAACCAGGCCGCGTCGTTCCAGCGCAGCGCGTTACGGAAGTCACGCAGCCGCGTTTCAGCGTCGATCACCAGCAATTCCACGCCGGCAATCTCGGCGAAGTCTACGAGTTGCGCCGTGCTGACCGCCATACTCAGACACGTATGGTGCGGGCCGCCCGCGAGAATCCATGCGCCGGCCGCAGTCGCAAGATTAGGCTGCGGCTGCCAGAGCGCCGCGCCGACCGGCAGCTTCGGCAGTGGCTCTGGTGTCTCGAGGATCTCGACTTCGTTTACCAGCATGCGGAAACGGTTGCCCACCTCGATCAGGGCGGCGTTGAGCGCGCGGCCGGGGGCCGCGTCGAAGCGCAGTCGCACTGGATCAGAGCGCCCCGCCGATGCCGAGCGGGTGAACCTCGAGCGTCGGCTTGCGGGCTGGCCCAGCGAGGGGGCAAATTTCAAGCATGTGCGCGCCGAGCACCATCTCGCGGCCCGGCTCAAAGTGATAAGTGTAATCCTCCATGAAACGACGCGCCGCCCGGACCGCCCGGCGCCGAGCACCTTCATCGCCCGCACCAGGGCGGCGGTCTTCCAGTCGCCCTCAGCCCCGAAACCGTAACCCTCGGCCATCAGACGCTGGACGGCGATTCCGGGAAGCTGGCCGAGCCCGTCGAGGTTCTCAAACGTATCGGTGAAGGCGGTGAAGCCGCCCTCCTCGAGGAAGGCGCGCAGCCCCCAGCTCGATGCGGGCCGCTTCGACCAACGCGCCGCGCTTGGCTCCGTTGCCTCCCAGCCGCGCATCGACTTCGTATTGGCTCTCGTATTGCTGCACGAGCTCATTGATCTGGCGCTTGGTGGTGGCCTCCATGTGCGCCACAAGTTCGCCAAGGCCGTAGCCGTTGACGCTGATGCCGAACTGCATCTGCGCCGCTACCTTGTCCCCTTCGGTGACCGCGACATCGCGCATGTTGTCGCCGAGGCGCGCGATCTTCATATGCTGCATCTCGTTCCAGGCGATGGCGACACGCGACCAGTCATCGATCTCATGGACGACGCGCTGGTCCTGCCAGTGCCCGACAATGACCTTGCGCGGCAGATTGAGCCGGGCGCAGACATGGCCGAACTCACGCCCGCCGTGCGCCGACTGGTGCAGGTTCATGTAGTCCATGTCGATCGTCGACCATGGGATGTCACGATGAAACTGCGTATGGAGGTGGGCCAGCGGCTTGCGCAGAGCGCTGAGTCCACCGATCCACATCTTCGCGGGCGAGAATGTGTGCATCCAGCAGACCAGGCCGACGCACTGCTCGGCGGCGTTCGTCCCGGTGGCACAACCCGCGAATCGCATCGGCGTCAGTCAGCACCGGCTGGGGCACGAGCCGCACAGGTAACTGCGCTTCGCTGGACAACCCCTTCACCAACGCCTCGGTATGCTCGGCCACTTGGGCGAGTGTCTCCTCGCCATACAAGTGCTGGCTACCGGTGACGAACCACAACTCCAGCGCGCTTTGCGTGGACATCTTTAGATACTCCTCAACACCTCTCGGCAATAAACGGAAATCACTGAGCCGTCATTGCCCACCTTCGGTAAGGCCACAATCCAATCCCTGCCGCCCCATCCGGCCGTCTCGCACGGTCAAACGTTCCGGCATGGACACTAGTCCCGCCGCTGACGTCGGAAACGCAGCCACGCGCGAGCCGGTGAACGTAGGCAGCGTGTCATTCGTCCAGTTGGCCGCCACGTTCCACAGCGCGCCGGTGTCGCCGTCCCAGTAGTTGGCTGGATAACAGTCCGAATTCCAACTGACCACGTCGGCGCTGGCCGTGGCGGCCAAGGCACAGGTCAGCGCAATTAGTGACGCGATCGAACCGGCCGCGGAGCCGGCCGCGAATCCCCAAGGGGCCCGCTTTGAATGGACAGGCCCTGCGTTCCACAGCTTTCATCATCCGAAGGCAAGATGCGCGTGCCGGCCAAGCGTGCCTAACCCTGAGTACACTGCCAGGCCCCATCGGACAACGCGGGGCGTGAAACCTGATTTAGCATGGCACTTCTTAAACTTACTTCAATAAAATAATGCGAAACCTGGGCCCGGTCAAGCGGTTCTCTCTTTTTTCACCACTTTGCACCTAACTCGCTGTGTAAACGCCGGTTGAAAAATGCAGCGCCTGGCGGGTGAAAAGTGCGGCGCTGATGGGGAGAGGATACGAGTGGGGGTGAGGTTTGTCGAGGGGGAATCACGGGTCAGGATCTGGCGAAAATCACGCGTTTCCTGGTGGATAAACAACAACCCTTCGCCCAGGTGATCGCCGAGTTCGAAGACGACGGCGACGGCCAGAACCCGCCAACCGCGGACGCTCACCGACGATGCGCTGACCAAGCGTTTCACCTACGGCGACGATCTGGTCACGCAGGAATCCAACCTCGACGCCGTCGCGCCCGACGAGCCGGCGACGCACTACTTCCACACGGACGGCCAACTCTCGACCCGGCAATTGACCGACGACGCCGGCACAGTCGACAACACGGACTACCGCTACGACGCCTTCGGCGAAGACCTGGCCAACACCGGCCTGCCGGTCGCTAGCCCATCATCGCTCGCCACGGCCACCGCTACACCGGCGAGCACTTCGACGCCGAGAGTGGGCTGTATCACCTGCGAGCACGGCAGTATGACCCGCTGGTTGGAAGGTTCAATGGGCGGGATCCATTCGGTGGCACAGACTATGATCCGCTCACCAGACACGCCTACGTATATGCGAATCTAGATCCCGTCAACGCCGTGGATCCATCTGGGCAATTCCTAGCCTACACGAACCTGCTCATTAGCACGACAATTTCAGTCGCGATCCGTGCTGCGATCACCGCTACTGTCACGGCGACAGTTATGGGTGATGTTGGGGGAGTCGACAGCCTGCTAGCGGCGGGAGCTTCGCGTCCGGCTTCAAACACGGGTCCGCGTTCGGATTCGTTGTTGGTCTCGTCATGGCTCTCAGCCCGGGATGGGTGGCGATTGCACCTGGCGGCATCCTCAGGCGGGCCTCATGCTTGTCGGTGCGGCGACGTCGTATTCCCAAGGGTTGTACTGGCAGGCGCTGTTCCGTCTAGCAACTTGGTCTGGTGGGTGGTATAGCAACATGTGCCGCCGCCGCCCGGGGGGTGGATCACCATCGATCGGTACAACGCGCGCCCGAAGGCCGAGTTCCTTTCGGTTTCCGTGGCCCGGAGCAATTCAGCGACTTTTCGCAGACGTTGACCGACGGGCTAACGGAAGTTGGCGCGAAGGATGCAACAGTGGCGTTTCGCGGCAGCGCCGTGACGGGAAGGAGCTTCAGGACAGGTCAGGCTTTTGACCAGGGCCGAGTGAGTGACTATGACCTGGCAATTGCGAGCTATAACCGAATTTCGTTGATGGCTGGATGAAAAAAGGCGGCGTACCCTCGGGATCTTGATTGGTTCCGAGACCGCCCACGATGGGCAGAGGAGTACGCGGAGCGGGGTCCATCGCCTTGCGAATCTCGTGGTAGATGCGGCTCCGAGTCTCGCTCACCTTGTCCACAATCTGGCGCCCCCTTCAACCGCCGTGCGACAAGCCATAAGTGACACGCCGTGCAGGGCTGTACCCCCGCGCGGCGTTTTCTATTGGCGTCGCCTCCCGGAGCGCCCGGCCGACGGAGCAAGACGTGGCCGAGGACCTTGAACAGTGGATTCGCGAGAACGCCGCCGGGCCGAAGCGCGCCCAGGGCGACTCGGGGCAGCGTCGAGCAGCACTCGCTGTCGGAACAGATCGAAGCGGATCGGTACGGAGAGGGCGGGATTCGAACCCGCGGATAGGTTGCCCTATCACCGGTTTTCAAGACCGGCTCCTTAAGCCGCTCGGACACCTCTCCATACACGCCGCGGCCTTGACCAGTGCCACTGACTCCGCCCTGTGCCGTCGCGCGTCCCACATCGAGAGCTGTGGCACCGGGGCGAGCCGTTGACCGTGGCGCCACGTCGCGTCCAGGTCAACGGACACGGCAAATCCGCCGAGACGATCACCGGCGCATTCCCCCAAATACCGCACGGCGCTGGTTCTACACTATCCGATCGGGCGGGAAACGCCAAGGAATCAGTACCTGGGAAGATCCTCGAGCCGGACTCGCCATGCGGGTGGCAAAGCCGACTCTCGCCGCGGCAGCCCCCACCGACAACGGTGGCCACGGTCGGCAACCACTGTCCCTGGGCATGACGTCAATACCTGCCCGAGCGGCTCTTCGATCAACGTCGACGACAGACGCGACGATCGACCCCGCATCTCACGCTGCGCCGCGATGATCATCGCGACACGGCGACCCGCGCCCCTTTCTGGCGAGCCGATTCGAGCAGTGCATCGATCACGCGAGCATTCCGCAATCCCTCCTCAGCGTCAAGCAGCGGCGCAGAGCCACGCACGGCTCGGGCGAAGTCCTCGATCTCAGCCTTGTAAAGATCCACCGGCTCGAACGCCAATTCCTGATCTACGCCGGCAGAACTGATGAGCAGCCTGACGGGTTTCTGGTTGGTGTCGAAGCCGCAGGGAAACGTCAGTGTTCCGCTTGTCCCGCAGGCGACAATCTGGTTGCGCACGCCGCCGTCGAAGCCGCAGGAGACAATGCCATAGCGACCGCCGTCGAAATCCAGGATGCCGTGAAGCGCCATGTCCACATGATGCGCGGGGTGAGAGGCCGCCATGGCGGTCACGGCGGTGGGCATGGCCCCAAAGAGATACCGGCAGGCATTGACGCAGTAGCACCCCACATCAAGCACAGCGCCGCCGCCCCACGATTCTTTGAGGCGTACGTCGCCCGGATTGTCGAGCAGAAAGCTAAAGGAGGCGTGGATTGTTTTGAGATCACCAATCGTACCGTTCTCCAGCAGCGACCGTGCCTGGGCCATGCACGGGTGGTAGCGGTACATGAAGGCCTCGACCAGGTGCCGGCGGTGCGTGCGCGCCGCGGCGATCATCCGTGCGCATTCCGTAGCGTTACACGCCATGGGCTTTTCGCAGAGCACGTGTTTGCCGCGCTCCATAGCGCGGATGGCGAGCTGGCAGTGCAGGCCGTTGTGCGTAGCGATGTAAACGGCTTCGACAGCGGCTTCGTTGAGCAGGGATTCGTAATCGTCGTAGGCGCGGCCGGGGCAAAGGGCCTGCGCGCGATCGAGGTCACGACTGGCGGCGGCCGACAACGCCGCGTTGCCGGCCGCGGCAAGTGCCGGCGCGAAGGCGTTCCTGGCAATGCGCCCCGCGCCAATGATGCCAAACTGAACAGGTCTGCCCGCGTCCATACCAGCCGATGCTAATCTGCCGGCATTGGAGATGGCAAGCGTCACGCGCCGCGCGCTCCGGCATTCGAGTAGCTCCACTTTCCATTGGCAAGCGTGGGGATGACGCCGCTCGTCGCGAGTCGGCGACGCTGCACCGTACGGCGTCGCGCTCGGGCGTACTCGCCGAGTGGCCAGTCGCCGTTTTGTCAGATATGCTATCGGCGCGCATTTACCTGGCGGCAGCTCATCTGGCCGGGCGCCCGGATAGGGGGCTTATGGCACAACTGTTGTCGAACCAATCGGGTGGCTCAACGACTCTAATCGGGGCATCATCAATGCAAGTGAATCCGCAACCCTCGGCGAAACGTGATCCCCTCAAGCGGCAGCCGCTGGCCCAACCCGGCGATTCCACGCATGATCAGCTCAGCGGCGTGTTCGAGCAAGAGGTCGAACGGTGGCTGCTTGCCTGTGTGGTGTGTGCGGCCATCGCAATCGGACAGTGGATCATGTTCCTCTCAGCCAAGCCACCCCACCCCATCATCACGACGGTCATTGCGGCGATCCTCGCCATTATCCTGGCTATTCGGTTGCCCGGGGCACGGAGAACGGCCAACAATCTCAGACTCGGCATACGTGGCGAGAGCGCGGTGGGCCAGCAGTTGGAGACGCTGCGAGCCCTCGGCTACCACGTGTTCCACGACCTGCCCGGCAACGGTTTCAATGTCGATCACGTGCTCATCGGTCCCGCCGGCCTGTTCGTCATAGAGACGAAGACCCGCAGCAAGCCAGCTCGGGGTCGGGCGACGATCACGTACGATGGACGGCGAGTGTTTGTGAATGGGCACGCGCCGGACCGCGACCCTATCGCACAAGCCCGGGCCAACCGTGACCATGTTTGCGGCGTGCTGGCGAAGTTCCTCAAAGAGCGTCCAACTGGACGGGCTGTCGTGGTCTTCCCAGGTTGGTGGGTCGAACGGACGGCCCGTGACCCCGAGGTGTGGGTTCTCAACGACGAAGCGTTCCTGAAGATCATCGGTCGCGAACCGCCCAAGCTGTCCGAGGACACGATTCGTATACTCGCGGAGTCGCTGGAGACGCATCTACGGGCCAAGCGTTCTTGAGCGGTGCGTATCGGGATGTTGCACTACAACACGCTTAACGGGATAAATGGCCTGACAGCGTGCTTCGAAGCACGGCTTTGAATCCGCGGCGCACAGCCTCTGTGGACCTGCTCATGAAGAAGATCCCCGATGTACTGGAGTCCACCGCCGCCGTGCTCGAGCGCGCCCGGTACGTGCGAATCAACACGCATGCGGCGAGAAAGTGGGCGGCACGTCGCACGGCGGATGATTTCCCGTCGCCCGCGCATCCGCCCGCGCTGGAGTTCCAGGGGAATCGTGACGCCAGCGCCAATCTCTGCCTGCTGCTTAACAGCCTCAACTTCTGTTTCTGGTCAGAGCAACCGTGGAGTGTGGAATTCCGCGGCCATACGTGGACGCGCACCTACGCGATGTTCGCCTCGATCCTGCGCGCCGTCGAGGCAGATGACTCATGGCTGTCGTCGCAGCGTTGGATGAACGCCAGCGAATCCGAGGTAACGGAGGTGTTTCGAGGTGAGGGCCGGATTCCCCTCCTCGGCGAGCGCCGACAGGTTCTGAACGAGACCGGCGCGGTACTTCAGGCGCAGTTCGGCGGGCGCATGGCACAGGTCGTCGAGCAGGCAGGCGGAAGCGCCCGCGCGGTCGCCTACCTGTTGGCCGAGCACTTTCCATCGTTCCACGATGTGGCGATGCACGACGACGCTCTGGTGGCATTCCTGAAACGCGCGCAAATCTGCGCTGCGGACATCCATCGAACGTGGCGGCGAAACGGCATGGACTGTCTGACCGGGATGAACGAGCTGACGGCGTTTGCCGACTATCGCCTGCCGCAGTACCTGCGCCACGTGGGGATCTTGGAGTTGGCGTCTGAATTCGAGCAGCGAATCAACCGCAGGAGCGAGATAGTGGCCGGCTCGCCCGAAGAGGTCGAGCTGCGCGCCGCCACGATCCAGGCTGCCGAGCTGATTCGCCGCGCATACGACGGAACCGTGCCGGCGTGGAAGATCGATTTCCATTTATGGCAACACTCGCACGATGCTGATGTCGCCGTCGAGCATCACCGGACACGGACGGTTTATTACTGATGGGTGCTACCGGAGTGGATATCCGAGCAACTGCGCAAGGTGACGTCGGATGTCCAGCGCCCATTACTTACAGACCAGGCCGCGCAGGACGCCGGCGGCTTAGCCCGGCGCGGCGTCCGACGTTGCCTTGAGTCGACGCCGCGCGTTTGCCTTGACCACGCTGCTAAGCGCCCCGCAACATCCGGGCAATCCGGGGACGTGTTCTCTTGAGCCGGTCGTAGTCCAATCGGAGCCCCAGAGGTTTGAGCCCCTTGCCCAATTGATCGTATATGCCCCTGACATCCTCGAACGGACCCGCAACAATATCCAGCGCCGTTTTCCCCGCGGCATTCCTCGCGCTGCTAGCGGCGCCGTCGGCGAGCAACATCTCCACGATCTCCGTGCGACACAGGAACGCGCTTATGTGAAGCGCTGTTGAGCCGTCGTTGTTTGTCATTCCCGTGTCGGCCCCGGCGTCCACGAGTGCCCTTGCCACGTCAGTCTTGCCAAACGTCGCCGCAATGATCAGAGGGGTGGAACCATATTCGTCTTTCTCATCCAGGTTCGTCCCGGCATCAATGTGCTGCCGGACGGCGTCAATGTGCCCCTGAAGGGCCGCCACGTGAATGTTCACAAGCGGAGCGACCGTTGTTTGCGGCGTCTCCTGCGGCTTGCCGCAACCGTGAACCCAAGTCACCGCGATCATCAACGATGCCCATGTAATAGCTTTCATTGTCCGCACCTCCGTTCTGTTTGCGAATGGCCGCACCTGAAATAACCCCCTCAAACCAGTTGCGATCAGATTACACGTCACATATGTTGCTAATGTGACAATGGCGCATTTCCACAATGCAGGCACCTTTGTACCGAGAAGAGTTGTCGCAATGCCGCCCAGAACTATCGTGTGGATGATGTACACATGGTAGGAATTGGCACTCAATATCCTGCTGAGCGGGCCGTGTGTGTTCAGACAAGTCTGAAATGTAGTCACGATGAGGTACATCGTGCAATATAGTGATACATGGAACGCAAGCCACAACAGCAGCGCATCAGCAACCGGCGGAAGTGCGTGAGTGCCTGTCGTAGCCGCAGGCTGGCTGTACAACAAGTAGTAGAGCGCCATGGTCCCGCATGCCGCCACCGCCAGCGTGGCATACCATGCCTTGCTCGGGGACGTGACAGCGTACGCCTGTCGTCGGGAATACGCCGCACCCAGCATGAATACCATGAAGTAGATGAGCAGCCGCTCATTCTGGAAGTCGAGTATGAGCGTGTGTGTCCAGCCGCGGAGGCCGCACAAATCCATACAGGTGCTGTAGGCCCATCCGGCCAGGAAGATCACGGCAACGGCACTCCTGAACGGAATGCGCGCGGGCACCACTCGTGCTATGATGGCAAGAACATACAGCACGTCAAACAGAAACAGCACCGGAAGAAACCAGAGCCAGTTCTGCCCCCAAAGCGCGTTCCAGTGGAAGTACGCAGTCCAGTGTTCCTGAGGAATGTTGCGCGATAAGAGGAATATGTGCTTGTAGAGCGGAATCACAGTCAAGACGGCGATAAGCCACGGGATGAGCAACCGTCGGGATCTGGCTTTCAGAAAGGCCACGGCGCTCTTCGTCGCCAGCGACTGAGGTGTGACGTAACCGGAAACGAAGAACAGGAGCGGCATAACAAAGACGCCGAGGAGCGCGATCAGCAAATTTAGCAAACCGCTGGTGGAGGGATCGTCCACGATCCAGAACAAGGACCACCTGCCGCTGCTTTCGTAGACCCCTCCCGCATGGAGCAGGACAACCAGAAAGACCATGCAAACGCGCAGATTGTCCAGCCAGGGGACTCGGTCGTGTGTGACCGCGGCATGTTGTGCATCGGGCGTGAGCATGGTGAAGCGCCTTTCCTGCAACACAACCTCACGGAGAGGGCGTCGCACACCCATTCCTGACGGAATCCGGCCGCTTGGTTACAGGAAAATCCGGCGCCTCTGGCGGATGGCCCCCGGACACGCTGTCGGATTGCGGGTCTATGGGCCCGTCATCAGCATCGCGGCGCCAAGTGCCGGCAGCTAATGGGGTCACGTCTAGCGCTGGATTGCGCCGGTGGATTTGTCTACGAGCGACTTCAGTAGGCCAGACATCCGGGAGATTCGCCGGTACGGAGCCGGCGTCTCTCCCGGTCTCGATTCGGCGCGGTCATCTGGCTTCGCCCAATACCACTTCCACGCGGCTGTCTGCAGCAATGTAGCGGTAGGTGCCGACGTATTGCCGCCCGTCCGGCAGCACCGGAGTCTGGACAACCCAGCGGCCTTCTTCCGGCCCGGTTTCGATCAGGCGGAACGAAGTCGTGATCACGTCGGCGTCATCTCCCGGAATCAGGAACAGGCGGCGGGCTTGCTCGCTGCCCGAGCGGATATGATCGATCTGCCAACGCGCCCCCGCGGCCCACTCGGCCAACTGCTCGATACTCGGTGGGAATCCCCCATTCTCACGATGGTAAGAGGATAGCAGTGACGAAATGCTGTAGAGGTTCTTACGCACGATCTCGGCAATCCGCTCGGCCGCTGGCATCTCGGCTTGCCTGGCCAGGACGTCCTCATAGGCGCGCAGATCAGACTGAGCCAGCAGCGTGCCTCGCTCCGCACCGCCTTGCGACGGGCGTTCGTCCGCCCCGGCAAGGCAAACCGTCGCGCTGAAGTCCGAAAGCCGGGCACTCGCATCCCGGAGTTTCCGCTGGCCCGTCTCGATCCGGTGCAAGTCCAGCGCATCGATCCCGGCGCGGTAGAGGCTGAACACTGAGAGAAGGCGGTCGGCCACGGCCGATGCGGATCTCTTCTGATCCGCGGGCAGCGCCGGCTCGTGCAATTGAATGCTCCGTGGAGCAACATCAGCCGTAGCGCTGATGAGTGTTACGCTTTTTTCGTTATCCCCACCCAGGAAATCCCGGAGCGCTTCCTGCCACCCTTGGGGCCGCCCTTGCAACGGCGGAATCACGGCCAGGCTGCCGCCGCCGTCGATCCAGCGCACCGACGAAGGGGAATCGGCCATCCATACAACGCGATCCTCGAACGTATCGAGCTCCAGCACGTGCAGGCGATTCGCGTCTGACATCTCCCAATACGACACGCGCGCGCCGTCGGGCGAAATCAGAGGCAGCACGGCGCCGCCATTCGGCAGAAACGTGATCGGCTCCGCCGGGCCGTCCGGCAATTCCGCGCGGAACAGGTTCCCGCCACTCGGCACACCCGCGCACCAGCGACCTGTCCGTGCGAATTCTCCCGAGAAGATCAGATGTTGCCCGTCCGGCGGGAAGTGGACGCCCGCTCCCTGGAATGCGGTTTCCACAACCTCGCCGGTGAACGTGTCCACCAGGACAATCTGATGGTCGTATACGTATCCCGCGCTCCTGGAAATCGCCAACCAGCGTGAATCTGGTGCCCAATGGGGACAGGTGACGAGTCCGCCTTCGAGTAAGCGCGTCAGTTCAAACGTCTCCAGATCAAGGACATAGAGCCCGAACTCGCGCTCACCGGCGGAACCGATATCGCGACTGCCGACGAATGCGAGCCGGCGCCGGTCTGGCGAGACCTCTGTGTACAGCGGATTGCAGTCTTCGAGCGGAATCATCGGCAGCTTTTCGCCCGACACCAGGTGTACCAGCGCGATCTGGTTCTTCACGAAAGGTCGGCCCGCATGACCAACCGGCTGCAACCCGAAGTGGGCGAACAGCACGCTACCCGCATTGATAAGCGCCAGGTCGGGGCCGAGTTGTTGGACGACGCTCGGACTCGCGCCGACGAAATCGGAAACATGCCGAGCAGCGCCGCTCTCCACGTTTACCGCCCATAGAGCGTGAAGCAAGTGCGCACGTATCGGCACAAACATCAGTATTTCCGCCGATTGAGGCCCGCCGGGCTCACCCAGCCACTTGCGGGTATAGTCAAGCCGGTCCACCGTTTCGGCGGCGCTTAGCGCGGTCCCGGCGATGATCGCCGCTCGCTGACCTTCCTTCAGAATCTGCTCGGAACCACCCGCCTCAACGGCAATCGCCCCCGACAAGACCGTTACGACCGTGATGGCCCTCTGTAATGCGTTTCGCAAGCGCTTCATCGTTTCATCCTTCTCTTGTGCCAGTGCCGGTAGGACACGGCAGTGGAATTGAGTTCCCAGTACACGCAGCGTGGCCGTAGGTGTCTCGATGGAGAACGCGGATTCGTCCGAGGGAGCGACATCGGCGCGGATTTCGCCACGCACAAGCCGCACCGTCGCCGTTTCCGCCGCTCGCGGAGCCACACAGAACAGCTCCGCCCCAGAATCCAGCCACAGAGTCGTCGAGTCTTCCAGATGCAGACAGAGGCCGCCTTGTGGCCCCACCTGAAGCTGATCCCCGAACACGACGACTTCGCCAACACTCAGGCCGCGCGAACCGCCACTTGCATTGATCCTGACGCACTCCCCGCGCGCGACGGCGACATGGCCGAACGGCTGGGACAACGAAGACACACCAGCAGGTCGCTCGTGTCCAATGCGCGGCATGATCAGCATGGCGAGGATCGATGCGGCGGCGGCAAGTCCGACGCCGCCCCAGATGACCCGACGAGGCCAGCGCCGGCGCGATGAGCTCTGCGCCCCGCTGCCTGTCCGGTCTCCGGTTCCATCGGGTGATTTACGCTCGGATTCGTCGAGCTTGATATGCTCCATCAACCTGCGGCGCGCCGTGCGCCACTGCGCTTCGCTGGGCACGGCGGCGCGAGCCGCATCAATCATGCCCTGGAGGAGTTTGTCGTCGTCAGGATGTGCCGACATCTCGTTCTCTTCTTTCAACGCGTGGGATGACACCATCCATTTGGGGATCGAACATCCGCCGGAGCCAATTCCGCGTCCGATGCAGGATCACTCCGACCTGGCTGACACTGAGATTCATCTGCGCTGCGATCGTCTCGTAGCTCAGATCATCGAAGCAGCGGAGCGCGAAGACCTGGGCATCGCGTTCAGGCACGAGGCCCAACGCCTTTCGTAACATGTCCGCCTTCTGCCGCCGACTCGCCAGCCGGGACGGGTCACTGTCATCGGCGACCGCGAGGTCGGCCGCTTGCAGGCTCTCCGTCCGCCACTTCGCGTGGCTGCGCAAGGCGTCGATGGCGCAGCGCGTCGCCACCACCCTCAGGTAGGCGCCCCAGTCCTGCACGCCTTGGTTTCCCCGACCGCCGCGACCTCGCCGCAGAAGGCGCAGAAAGACCTCCTGAAGCACATCGTCGGCGTCCTCAGCGTTCCCGAGAATGCGATACGCAGTGGCGAACACCATCCTGCCGTATCGCTCCACGAGTTCCGCGATCCAGTGGGCCTGGGTTTGCTGCATGCAAACACCCTGAGTCAGCAGCCGGGGCGATTCAGCCGGGAATCCCGAGTGGCCAGAGGCGAATCACACCCTCACAGAGAATGACGGAGCATCACGCCGGTTTCTTACAGACGATTCGCGTGGCACACCAACTTCGGTTTGTGCCGTACCGGTTCGGAAACGTCCATGACTACTGCCGGGCAGAGGAGTAACCAGCCATTAACGCGCGGGCCTGTCACCGCATCACTGGCGCGGTGGCGGCGGCAGACAAGCAGCGCAGGAGGTGGTACGCAAATCACCAGGGCCGGGGGCCATGGAGTCTCTTGATGAATGCGGACATGTTGGCCTGGTCGGGTGATCCCTCCGCGCGCCAGAACGGCGGCTGGCCGATTTCAGCGAACAACTCGCGCCCCATCGTCTTGGACGGGTACACGCGGGCTTCGACGTGACCGTCAAGAAACGCCATGGTCGAACGCCCCTCGGAAACCCCGTCGGCACCGATCCTGAGGCCGTGGCGGGTTGCGATCCGGTCTATGCAGTTGAAGTTCCCATCGGGGTAGTTGGCGTTCGTGTGGTAGAACGGATGATCCTCAAACATGGTCATGAAACGTGAAGGATTGAACCAGACGCGTTGTCCCGCCGTGAAAGAAACGGTGTTCTGTGAGCCGGGCAGCGGATTGTTCAGCGAGTCCGCGACATACGTGAAGCTCGCCAGATCCTCGGGAGCCTTGTAGCCGATGTAGGCGTTCATCGAATAGCTGAGTCTTCCGTTGCCGCCGCCGCCGAGTGGCGTATCGACAGCGACACCCGGCTTGTCAGAGGGACACACGTAGACCGCCTCGTGGTTGACGTATTGGTAAAGCGTGCCCTTCCGCGGCACATCCGCGATGAACTCGGGGTCGAGGTGGTACGGCTGCTGATACGCCGGGTGGTACTTCAGACCGATCAGCTTGTCGCGGGCGCCGTCCCAGGTCACACCGGCTGGTCTGGACCACTCGGCGCCGAACAGGATCTGCATCCAGAACAGGCTATGTGTGCCCGGGAGGGCCTCCTCTTCGGTGACGTAGAAAGCCACGCCCGTCATAAGCTGCTTCATGTTTGATCTGCACATTACGCCCCGGGTCTGTTTCCGCGCCTGGGACAGCGCGGGCAGCAGGACGGCAACCAGCAGCGCGATGATCGCCACCACTATCAGCACTTCGATCAGCGTGAAAGCACGACGCGCGTTGTGCATCAGGGTGTTCCTGGGTTTCCACGACGCCGGATTTCCGGGATGTGCGCTCTCAGCATTCATCCGCGATTCCTCGGCGGACACTCCCCCAATGGCGCCCACCCGACCGGCTTTGCCGCTTTCCACTGATGATCGTACCCATCTTGAATAGTCACCTGCAAGCTCAACGGCCGCGGAGCATTGCGTCAACAAGCCGACGCCGGCCTCCCTCGCCGGGTGTGCCAGAGCGCCGAGACGGGTGAGTTGCACGGCAGCGGCGCGCGCTTGCCCGATATTCGATATGGTGAGTGTGTCTGCTGCGCTGTATGCTAGCCAGTAGTGGCACGCCGGCTACCGGTCCGGCGTACAGAACTTCACTCAGGTCGGCACGCGCGGGCCGCGGCCGATCGCATCCGGCACGTACATATTCCAGATGGGCCTGTGGCTGACGTGAGAAAGTCCGACTGACTGCGGAGGTTTGCAGAGGAGAGCAAGCCGGATCACTCATCGGTGTCGGCTGCACCGCCGATCTGTCGGACGTCATATCGCGATTGCGATCGAGACGGCCGACGCGCAGGCCAGCCCCAACGAGGAGCCGCGTCCATGAAGCTCCACACAAGAATCACTCTCCTGGTCGCCGTGGTTGTGTCCGGCAGCGGGATTCTTGCATCGCTGATGGTGGGGCGGATCATGCGCACCACGCTCCAGACCGGGCTGGAGGAGCGGGGGGCGGCGGTGGTGCGAACGCTGGCGGAGCATATCGCGCACAACTTCCGCGACGGCGAAGTCGCTCCCGCGCGCGAGGCGTTGCGCGAGACTGTCCGCGGAACCAGAGACGTCGAGTACGCCATGGCCATCGGTCCCGCCCAAGACGTGTTCGCCCACTCGTTTGAAGGTGAACTGCCGGGTGAATTGGCGCAGTTGACACCCCCGATACCAAACTCCGGCACATCGTCGCCGCCGCAGCCCCACATTGAGCGGCGCGACAATATGCTCGACGTGAGTTATCCACTCACCCCCACCGGCGGCCGCCTACACCTCGGGTTGAGCGAGAAGCACCTGATCAGCCAGGTAGCGACGATCAAGTACAAGATCCTCGGGCTCACGCTTGTCTCATTGCTGGTCGGCGTCGGTGTGGCCGCACTTGTAGGCTATCGCATTGCGCGCCCGCTGACCCAACTCGCGGGCGCGATGCGCGTGTATGGCGACGGCGCCTTCAAGGCGGAGGATATTCCCAACCCCGGCGGCGGCCCAGAGATTGCAGATCTGACGCACTCGTTCAACAACATGATCGCCGATCGGGGACGGGCGGAGACGGCCTTGCGCGAAAGCGAGGAACGGCTCCGTGGCCTACTCGACCACAGTCCGTCGGTGATATTCCTCAAAGACACCGAAGGGCGCTACGTACTGGTAAACCGCCGCTATGAAGAGCTGTTTCACATCACCAGCGAACAACTCCGTGGCCAGACGGATCACGCGGTTTTTCCCGCACCGATCGCGGAGCGCTTCATGGCGAACGATCGGAAGACCCTGTCAGCGGGCACGCCGCTCATGTTGGACGAGGAGGTTCCCCACGATGATGGGGTTCACTCTTACTTGTCGTTGAAGTTTCCGGTCAGGGATGCCAACGGCGTGATCACCGGCGTGTGTGGCGTCGCGACGGACATCACCGACCGGCGGCGAGCCGAGGAGGGACTGGCCGAGAAGACGTTGATGCTCGACAACATATTGCGCAGCGCCTCGGACGTGGCCATCGCCACGATCGATCTGGACCTGCGGATCACATACTACAACTCGACGGCGGAGAAACTCTTCGGATATTCCGCTGATGAAGTCATCGGGCGCACGGCGTTTGAGATGCACTCGCGGGAAAACGTATCGCGAGAGCGTTTGCAGCGCGCGATTGAGGTCGTCCGCCGGGAAGGTGAATATCGCTTTGCGCTCAGGCGGCAGACCGAGGATGGTATGCGTGAGCTCGAATCCCGCGTAGCCGGGATATTCGATCCGAACGGTGAGCTGGTCGGGTATTCTCTATTCAGCCGGGATGTGACCGAGCGCAAGCGCGCCGAGGAGGAAAAGACGCGCCTCTTCACGGCCATCGAGCAGGCCGCCGAAGCCATTGCAATCACCGATGCGGCCGGCATGATCCTCCAGGTTAACCCGGCCTTTGAACACATCACCGGGCACGAGCGCAGTGAGGCCGTCGGGTCCGACCTCTGTCTGCTCAGGAGAGATCGCGCCGTTGAGGCGACACGCGGGGTATGGGCCGTGCTGAAGCGTGGCGAGGTGTGGCGCGGCCGGCTGACCAGCCACAGAAAGGACGGCACGCCTTACGAGGAGGAGGCGACCATTGCCCCGGTCTGCAACAGCGCCGGCGAAATCATCAACTACGTCGCGGTGCGGCGGGATGTCACCAACGAGGTGGCGCTGGAGGCTCAGCTCCGACAGGCGCAAAAAATGGAAGCTGTCGGACAACTTGCCGGGGGCGTGGCGCATGATTTCAACAACATCCTGACGGCGATTCTCGGCAATGTGGAGCTGTCGCTTGACGCCGTGAAATCCAAGCTGGGATCTGACGATCCGGTGTTGCACGGGCTGGGGCAGATCGAGCGGAGCGCGCAGCGTGCGGCGGCGCTTACGCGGCAACTGCTGGTCTTCAGCCGGCGCGACGCCGCCCAGCCGGAACTGCTCGATCTGAACCGCACGTTGGACGAGATGGAACGAATGCTGGCCCGCCTGATCACCGAGGACGTCACGCTGGAGATCGTGTGCGACCCACAGATCGGGCGCATGCACACCGACGCCGGCCAGATTGAGCAGCTCATCATGAATCTGGTGGTCAATGCGCGTGACGCGATGCCGAGCGGTGGCAAGCTCAAGCTGGAAACGGCCCACGTTGTGCTTGACGAGGCGTACGTCTCCACCCACGCCGGCGCACATCCGGGCCCGCACGTTTTGTTGACGGTGAGCGATAACGGTAGCGGGATGGATCGGGAGACGCGCGAGCGCATCTTCGAGCCTTTCTTCACCACCAAACCGGCCGGGCAAGGCACCGGTCTGGGACTGGCAACGGTGTACGCGATCGTCAAGCGCGCCGGAGGCCACCTGCTGGTCCAAAGCGCCCCGGGCCAGGGCACGACATTCTGGGTCTACCTGCCGGCCGTTGAGCCGTCACTGGAAGAACGCGACGCGCGGCCTGAGACCGTGGCGGTCCCCACGGGTTCCGAAACCGTACTGGTCTGTGAGGATGACGAGACCGTCAGAAGGCTCGCGGTCCACCTGCTGCGCGATGCCGGCTATAAGGTCCTGAGCGCCGCCGACGGAGCTGAGGCAATCCGTTTGTCGGCCGGCCGAGACGAGCGTATTCACCTGCTGGTCACGGATGTCATCATGCCGGATATGAATGGGAAGAAGCTCTCAGATTCACTGACCGCCGCGATACCTGGACTTAGAACCCTGTTCTTCTCCGGCTATACGGCGGATGTGATCGCCCACCACGGCGTGCTCGAACGCGGGCGTGGAGTTTCTCGAGAAGCCATTCAGCCGCGAAGCGCTCTTGCGCCGCGTGCGCGCCGTGCTCGATAAGCAGGATAGCACGCTGGGCGAAGCAACGCACTGACTGCGATCCGGTGCGCGCCGTTGACGTGCCGGCCGGCCCACGCGTCTGGCTGGACGGAAACCCGATGCTATAGCAACTGCTGTTCGAACCGTTCGAAGCGCGTGTCAAGACGGCCGCGCAGGTCCGTGTCGCCGCCGGTGTACCCGGTCTTGTCCATCACGAGCGCCTCGAACCAGGCGACCATGTTTGAGTAGTCCGCGAGGCTGATGTACTCGCTATCGATCCGGCCGCGCTTGCGGTTCATGTTGTGGTAGTTGCCGAGGGCAACGCAGATCCCGGTGGCTTCGTAGCCGTAGGCCATGTACGCGGTCGATTCGCACGTGCCGCCGTCCATCAGCTTGCGCTGATGCTTGAACGCGCGGCGGCGGCTCGTCAGGTCTTTCGCGACCCGATCGCAGAACGCGGTCAGCGGCGGCGTGTACACCGCCACGCGGTCGCCAACGCGCAGGATCGGGCCATCGCCGATCCGCGCGTTGGGCAATTCGCTACTGGTTTCAATGGCGACGATCGGCAGCCGCTTCGGCACGGTCAGCGCGCGAGCCGCGGCGATCGCGCCGATGAAGCCCAGCTCCTCGGCTCGCGAAAACAGGCAATATGTCTCGGCGGCGGCCTGCTTGCGGCTGAGGCGTTCGAGCAGCGCCAGCATCGCGGCGCAACCGGCGATGTCGTCACAGCCACGCGCGAACACGTTGTCACCCTTCAGCCGCGCATCCGGCAGATCCCACATGCCGATCGTCTCAGGCTCGATCGGCGCGGACACCTGGATGATGACCTCCTTGGGCAGCGAGACCGGCGAGCGCGGCGCGGGCTTCTCCGCGCGGCAGATCTCCAGCACCTTGCCACGCACCAGCCCGTCGGCGGTCCAGAAGCACACGCGCGTTCCCGCGAAAAACTCCGGCCGCACGCCGCCGCGGAAATCCGCACGCAGGCGCTTGGCGGCGATCATCTTCCGCGCCACAAAGCCCGGATGATCGGTGTGCGCCGCGAAGACCAGCGGCGTAACCTTGCGCGGCCGGTGGCGATAGCGCGCCAGCAGGTTGCCGTACTTGTCCGATTTGCAGCTCACGCCCTTCAGCCGACCGCAGGCGCACTTGACGTAGTCCAGGACCGCGTCTTCACGAAACGTGGCCGTCGGCAAATTCAACAGGTCTCTGAGCAGCCTGGGCAGGCGCGCCTGGGGCATTATCGACTCCGATAAGGGATGAAGCTCAACACCAACATCGTATTCCACCACCCCCACACCAGCAATCCACCCCAGCCCCTCGTTGCCTCGCCGCCTTGTTGCCTCGTTGCCTTGTTGCCTCGTTGCCTTCTTATCTCCTTGCCTCGTTGCCTTCTCTTTCTGCTACAATCAAGCCATCAGCCCAACCCTAATCCCATGGGAGGCTCACATGGACCTTCAGATCTTCATTCGCGGCGTGGAAAACGACGGTGGATTGCGCAGCTTCGCTGAGGAGCGTTTTCTCACCGCGACGACCCGTTTCTCCGAGCACATTCTCAAGGCGAATGTCCGCCTGGAGGACGTCACCGGGCCCGACAAGGGCGGCATCGACAAGCTGTGCAGCCTGGATGTGAAACTCAGAGCGCGCGAAATCGTCATCAAAGAGCAAGGCGACGACTTCCACGCAGCCATCAACACGGCCCTCGACCGCCTCAAGACCGCACTCAGCCGGGAGACCGCCAAAGCCAAGCGCGGCGTCGGCGAAGGGTAGCGGTCAGCTATCAGCTATCAGTCCGGCAGATCCAGCGACGTAGGGTGCGGCTCGCCGCACCTTCTCGCTCACGCCAAATCGCTCAACTGCTCGATGTCCGGCGGCTGCAACTTGCTCCGCCATGCGCGGAGGGCGAACGTGATTTCGTATGGCGTCATTCTGCGCTGGTGAACGCGGCCGTCGCGCGATGCGATCGTGAGCACATTGTGATCAACGTCATGCACGATCACGGACTCCTCGCGCCGGAAGCCCTCCAGCGTCCAGGCCGAAGAATACCACGGCGCGGACCGCACGATGAGCGCGCCGGGCACCGCAAACCACTGAGCCACACGCCGTCGTTGGATTGCGGCGATGATCAGCAGAAGACGCAGTGCCTCGTAGCCCAGGAACGTCAAGTCCGTCTGCCCGGCGTTCCCGGTTCTGAATCCACGGCAAGATGAGTACACACAGACAAACATCGAATAGGAACGATGGGGATCATGCGCAATCGATAGGTACCAGCGGTACCCAGCGGTTGGTGATGTTCGACCAAACAGCGCGCGCGGCAGAGGACGAATGCTCTGTCGCGCTCGCCAAGCGCGCCGTCCGGAGCATCAGGAATCGAGTGGTTTCCGCGATGGAGTGGCTCAGGTTCCGCCGGCTCTGTGAGCGGCGGCCCGAGCGGCGGCCACGCGCTTCGCTCAGGCGCGAGAACACGCACAACCAGGCCGATGCGTCCCTGGGCCGCCAGCGCCTCTGTCAGCGCACGCCACACGCTCATTTGACGCGGCAGAGGACTAAGAAGCGGTTTCTGCATGTACGTGAGCGAGCAACTCGCGCAACGATGTTCAGTGGACAGCAGATCAGCGCCGGTCGCGCCAAACCGGCTCACGCGCTTACTGATCTGGCCAGCAGCCTCGCCCGTATATTAAGCCACGCCCAATGCGAGCATGATGAGCCCGACAACCACCATGCCTGAGACGGGCTGGAAGCGCCACCATGAACGTGAGGCACTGATAACCTACGGACGATCTTAACAAGCGCCGCCGCAACACAGCTTGTAGCAGACGACCAGAAGCGCGAGCATCGCTAGCATACCTTGGCGATGCTGATCGCGTGAACCGTGAAGCGCACATCGACGATGTCCGGCGCTGGGATGGGTTACCGTCGGCGGCGGCGCCGAGAGGCAGCATGCCGGATTCCACCGAAGACTCGCCCATCGAACCGCCTCATTGACAAAAGGCCACCGCGCGCCCCCTATCCACCACAGGCTGCGGCTCGCCGCACCCGCTCATCCCGCGGCACGACGAGCCACACTGTACACCGGCGATCCCCTCACCGCACCGCGCCCGCACATCCAACGACAGCAGGACGGCGAAATGCCATGTAGCGGCAAACCCGGCTGTAACGGCCTGCGCCCCGCAGGCCGTCGGCGTAAACAGGCGTCCGCATCAAGCAGCGTCACCGGCGTCACACGGCCGGCGAGGCGCCGGCCGCTACATTGCACACCACCATGAGCGGCGAACCCGGCCGTAACGGCCTGCGCCCCGCAGGCCGTCGGCGGTAAACAGGCGTCCGCATCAAACAGCGTTTCCGGCGTCACAACGGCCGGCGAGGCGCCGGCCGCTACTTTGCACGCCGCCGTGTGCGGCAAACCCGGCACGTCTCGCGGCGCTCGATGTGCCCTACGTGGCTGAAGCGTGTCTTATTGCGCTGCCAGCAGCGCGATGAACGGATCAATATCGCCCGCGTTGACCCAGCCGTCGCCGTTGACATCCGCGTTGTCGCATCCGGGATACTCCGTCAGGTACGCCGCGTAGTCGTGCAGCGCCAGCACAAACGCGTCGATGTCGGCGTTGTTGGCAGATGATGTCGCAGTTGACATCGCCAATCGGCGGCTGTTCGCAATCGTCGGGGATGCCATTCTCGTTCAGGTCGGCACTGGTGCCGGCGGCGATGTCGTCCTCGTCCGGAACGCGCGTTGGCGATTGCAGTCGTTCTCAAACTCGAAGACATACGCGGCCCCGGCCAGTTCACCCTGACTATCATCGCCGACGGCGCCCATTGCGAAGTGGCCGTCCGACAGGGCGACCGAGCCGCCGAACGCGTCGCGATAGCCGATCCAGGTGGGAACAAACTTGAACTGCTCGAACCACGCGGCGCCGTCATAGTGATAGGCGTACGCCGCGCCGGCGTTGAGCCCCCAGTCGTCGTCATAGCGCGAGCCGATCAGCAGCGTGTCACCGTCCAGCGCGACGGCACCGCCGAAGTAGTCATCGTGCGACAGGTCGGCGCCGCCCAGCGCGGGCGAGATGAGTTTGGCTTCCTCGACCCAATCGGCTCCATCGTGGCGATAGACGTAGACCGAGCCGGCCGTCTTTGGTGAATTCGAGCGTGTTCGGGTCTTCATAGTCAACGCGCGGCGCGCCGACGGCGATTACCTCGCCGCAGATCGCCACGGCGCTGCCAAAGCGGTCATAATCCGCGCCGTCGCTGGGCATCAAGCGGGCCTGCTTCGGACCACGCCAGGCCGTCATAGTGGAAAACACTGGCCGAGCCGAACGCGAACTCGCCATAGCGGTCCTCACGATCCCCCCAGGCACCGGCGACGATCACGTCATCGCCGATCGCAACCGAGGCGCCGAGGCGCGCAAACTCAACCACCGTTTGGAAATCATCCGGTCGCTCGAGCTTGTCCTCTTCGATCCAGCTTGCCCCGTCGCGGCGAAAGACGTACACAGCCCCGGTATCGGGCTCGTCCGTGTCGGGGTTGACCAGCGGTGCCCCGACGGCGATCACGTCGCCGCGCACGGCCACCGACGTGCCAAACTGGTCCTGGTACCTGCCGTCCGACGCCATCAGTTTGGCGGCCTGCGTCCACTCAGCTCCGTCATATAAAAAGACGTAGACGGCGCCGGCATCGAAGTGCACCTCGTCGTCGTGCGGCACGCCGACGACGGGCGACGTCGCCATCCAGCGCGACCGACCAGCCGAAATGCTGCATCTCGTTGGGGTCATTCGGCAGGAGCTTGGCCCGCTGGCTCCACACGCCGCCGGCGAACTGGCAGATGTACGCCGCGCCGGCGCCGGTGCCGTTCGCCGTATCTTCCGGCGCGCCGATCAGAACCCGCTCGCCGGACGCCGACACCGACCGCCCGAAGCGTTGCGCCGGCACGCCGTCGGCGGCGATCAGTTTCGCGGTCGCGACCTGCCACTCTGGCTCGCTGGCACGCGCCGTCCCGACTGTGGCAACCGCGGCCAGGACACAAGCAACGCTCGCGGCTGCAGCGGCGAGTGTCCAGCGGCGTTGAAGATTGATGGCTATCATGTTTCAGCCTCCAAGAGCTGTCGTGTAATGTTCTGTTCTCACGCGAACACCACTTCAGTTGTCACCCGACCTATTCGAAGACCAGGCTCACGGGTTCCAGGTTCGTCCTTATAGCCGGACGTGGGCCACGCCGGAGTTTGAGGCTCGGCCCCCCCCTACGGAGTATCCCCAAATCCGCGCCCCCGGCGTCGGATACACGTCGAGCTGATACGTGTCGCCGCGCGTCCACAAGTCGTCGTATCCTGGACCTAATGGGAGCCTCGGGGCCGCTGGAATCGGTTGCCCTTCGATGAACTGGGTGAGGCGCGCGGCCCCGTCGCAGTAAAGCACGTTGTCGCTGTCCTGTCCGCCGTGCCAACCGGTGTAACCCAGAGCGTCGACCATCTCGCCATAGAGCGCATCAGCGCCGAGAATGACGCGGCTCGGGTTGGCTATATCGGCGCGTTTGTGCCCCCAGGGTCCATAGCTGAACGCGCCGGTGTAGTTGGAGTTTGGCTGTGCGGCGAATGAGCCCGCCAGGTTGGCACGATAGCTGGAACCCAGCGTCGTATAGCAGGGCCGGCCAACGTTGGCCTGCGGACAGTCCGCATCGCCGTACGGCTCATGCGACTCGACATAGCCGGCGTCCTGGGGGCAGTGGAACAACGGCAGGTCGGTCACGTATTCGTCGTTGTCCGGATCTTCGGTGATCTCCGGGTAGAGGAAGCGCGTGAGCGGCCGCGTCTGGGCGCCCCAACAACGCGTCCAGCCACGTCCGATGATTGGCCCGAAGTTCTCCAGAACGAGGAACTCCTCGGTAGCCGTTGCGCCGCCCCACGCGAAGAAGTTGGCCGTTCGCCACGACCACATCGTGTTGGCGAACGCCGGTGCGAAGAGTTGCGTGTTATTCACCATCATCTGATGAATCGGGAGTAACAACTCCGTGGCGTCATCTTCGGCGTACGCCTGCGTGGCCGCGCCGATAGCGCGGAGATTCTGAAGACACGTCGCCCGCCGGCTGAGCTGGCCACTGGCCAGCGCCGGCAGCAGCACAAGGCCCAGCAACCCGAGCGTCAGGCCAAAGACCAGCACTTCGGCACGCGTCAGCGCATGCCGCGAACTGAGACCATTCGTCGCGCGACATCCTCTTTCTTCGACAATCATGTGCACCTCCCAATCCAAACGGGGCGACGGTGCCTGCCGGCGCCCGCCGCTCCCGCTATGGCTCGGACAACCAAGTTGGCTCCACCGGCGTGAGATTGTCCTTGTAGCCCTTAAACGGCCACACCTGATGGCTGCTGTGTGCATTTGTCAGAGCTCGGTCGCTCTGGGTAAGGGCCCATATGAACGCTCCGGGTGTGGGGTAACAGTCAAGCTGGAACTGGTCAGCGCGCGAAGAGTAGTCGTCAAAAGTGCGAATCAATCGGCAAACGTGGATCGGCCGGTATCGGCGACACGGACGTCACCTGCGTAAGGCGAGCCGAACCATCCACGTAAAGGGCGTGGTCGGAATCGACTTCGCCGTGCCACCCGACGTAGTCTGGAGTATTCGTCGCCGAACGAGGCGAAGAAGATCGGCTCGCCAATGACGACGATACGGCTCGTGTTAACCATGTCCGACCGCTTGGCCCCCACGGTCCATACGAGCAGCGCCCTTGTATGACGACGATCCGGAGCTGCCGAGGTAACTTCGTTCAGCATCGCCCTGTAGCTGTTGCCCAGCGTCGCGTAGCACGAGCGGCCGGCGTTATGTACCGGCCGCTGATGTTTGGGTCGTCTGGATAGCCGACATCCTGGGGCAGCGGAAGATCGGCATGTCAGTTACGTAGTCATCGTTGTCTGGATCTTCGGTCAGGCCAGGATAGAGATATCGCGTCAACGGCCGTGTCTGTGCGCCCCAGTAGCGCGTGCGATGCTGCCCCAGCAAAGTCCCCAGAGTCGGCGCAGATGAACTTGTCGCTCCGTGGCGCCACCCCAGGCAAACCAGTTCGCAAGCCCACCACGTGCCAGCGAAGTCGGCGGCAAAAAAGCTGGTATTGGCCACCATCATCTGGTGAATCGGCACAGCAGCTCTGCCGGGTCATCTTCGGCATACGCCTGCGTCGCCATGCCGATGGCGCGGAGGTTCTGAAGACACGTCGCCCTGGTGCTGCGCCCGTTGTTCGCAACGGCGGGAGCCAGGATCAGAGCAAGCAAACTCAATGTGGCCGCAACCACGGCCACTTCAGCGCGGGTCACAGCCCGCGGCGTTTGGCGTATCATCGGCTTTCGCTCCATGTCCCGCCGAGTTGCGACGTCACCGGGCGCACGCCACCCGCGGCGGGCGCGCTCGAGGTAAGAGAAACCGAGCTCGCCCGGCAGCCGAAACAAACGTCTACGAAAGCCCTTCCCAATTGCTGAGTCGCAACCGCCGGAGCGGTCCAACCGCGCGCATTCTACGCACATGGCAAGTGTCCCGGACAATAGAAACTCGTCGGCCTATTCCGACCCCAGATTCATCGGTTGCAGGTTCCTCTTCATACCCGAACGGGGCCACTGTGGCGTCTGGGGCTCGAACCACGGCGCACCAGCAGGCCCCCAAATGAAAGCCATCGGTGTCGGATAAGCGTCAAGCTGATAGGTGTCCCCGCGTGACTCCATGTACGCACAGTTCGCGTCAAGAGGTAAACGCGGATCGGGATCGATCGGCGTCACGGGCGAGACAAAGGTATAGCGCGCGGAGCCATCGCAATACACAACATTGTCGTGGTCTATCTCGCCGTGCCAGCCCATCAATCCCACGAGGCTCCCGGTCATCGAGCCAAACATGGCATCGCCCCCCAGGGCAATGCGATCAGCATTCACAAGGTCGGACCGACGATGTCCCCAGGGGCCCAGACTGGCTGCGCTGCGGAACGTCGAACCCGCCCCGCTGAAACCGCCGTGCATATTTGCTCTATAGCTGTTGCCCAATGTTGTGTAGCACGGTCTGCCCGCGTTGGACATCGGGGAGTCATCAACGAACTGATCGACGGGGTATCCGACATCCTGGGGGCAATGGAAGACCGGGACGTCGAACACGTATTGCCCGCCGATAAGGTCCTCGCTGATGTCGGGATAGAGATACCGCGTCAGCGGCCGGGTCTGGGCGCCCCACGCGGCGGTGGCACTCTGCCCAATGTAGGGCCCTCCCCCTTCATAGCAGAGAAACTGCTCCGGCGCCGTCGCGCCGCCCCAGGCGAACCAATTCACCGTGCGCCACGGCCACATGGTATTGCCGAACTCGTCGGCAAAGACGCCGGTGTCACCATCATCTGGTGAATCGGCAGCAGCAACTCCGCCGAGTCATCTTCGGCGTACGCCTGCGTGGTCGCGCCGATAGCGCGGAGATTCTGAAGACACGTCGCCCGCCGGCTGTGCTGGCCACTGGCCAGCGCCGGCAGCAGCACGAGGCCCAGCAGCGCGAATGTCAGGGCAAAAACCAGCACTTCGGCCCGCGTCAGCGCACACCGACCGGCGTGGCGCGGCGTTGGCGCCCGCGAATATGGTGTCATCCAGCACCTCCCCAAATCAGCCGAAGTGGCAGCCGCCGCGACTCGCAACCCCGCGTGAGCACGGCGACCCCCGCCAAGCTTCCATTCTACAGATCGCCCAGACACGGAACAATGCCGCATCTGACGGCGGTGTGCACCGCGTCGGCAACGCCGCGTGAATATCGGCGGCCGGGCGGCGAACACAAGTGGTGGCCAAACGTAGTACAGCCACGACCAGCGCCGCGGGGGAACGTGGTCGCCGGGGAGCGGCCACGCCGGGCGGCAGGCGTGACACGTGCAAGCCTCTGTGTCACAATGACTTGCATACCCGGAGAGATTTTTCGACATGCCCCCGTACGCCGAGCCGTCAAATAACGATGAGATGACGACGCTGGCGTTTGACGCCCAGACGATGCGAATGCTTGTCAGTGGCGCCCGTAACGGTGACCGCGCAGCGGCTGAACGGCTTGTGAAAACGCACGATCACTGGATTCGCAGCGTGATCTTCGGCGTCACCGGCCGCCGCCAGTTGGTCGACGACGTGGCGCAGCAGGTCTGGGCGCAGGTGTGGGAGCGACTGGACTCGCTGCGGGATGCGGAGAGCTTGCGGCCGTGGTTGTACCGCATCGCGCGAAACGCGGCGATAGACGCCGGCATCTCCCACTCACGCCGGCGCTCGCGCGAAGTCAACACTGAGGCGGGGCACGATGTTTACAGCGATCCCGCCATGCCCAGCCCGCTTCGCGTGGCGATCGGCGACGAATTGCAGCGGGCGATCTTACAGGCGATCCAGGGCCTGCCGCTGATATATCGCGAGCCGTTTGTCTTGCGACACCTGGAGGATTGGAGCTACGCACAGATCGGCGACTTGTTGAGTCTGCCGGTGGAAACCGTCGAAACCCGCCTGGTGCGCGCCCGGCGGCTGCTGAGAGAGACACTTACCGACAAGATCTGATGAGCGATTTATCACAGGAACATCTCGAACGACTCATTACGCGTTACCTCGACCAGGAGGCCATGCCCGCCGAGCGCGCCGAACTGCGGCGCGTGCTCGACGCAGATCCCGCGGCTCAGGCGCTTTATCACGAGCTGAGCGCGCTTGACGTAGAGGCCGGCCGCGCTCTGCGTCACGCCATGCCAACACGTGTCGGCGGCACTGCCCACCCCGCACGCCGTCAGCCGATCGCACAAACCGTGGGCCTGGTTGCGGCGGCATGCCTGATGGCCATGGTCTGGATCTGGTCGCCCACTGCGCAATCACCCAACGGACCGGTAAACGCCGGGCCGAGCGTTGGCCCGTCGCTGGGCGCCCCATCCCGGTGGCGCGCGCCAACGCTCGACGGTTCGGCCCAGATTCAGCCGGTGCTGCTCGAGCGCCCCTACAGCGGGCGCCGCCACACACAGCGCAATTGGATCGTGGTCCCCGGCGACCGCCCCAACGAGATTTATCTGATCGAAGTTAACCAGGTGCAGACGAGAGCCGTCGTGGTCCACGCGGACTACTGAGCAAACAGGAGTAACTCAACATGATTCGATTCGTCATATGTATGGTCATTCCAGTATTGGTCGCCGCCCAGGCCGACGCCATCGTCAAGCTAGCGGCCGACCCGGCGGATGAACAGGTCAAGGTCGTCGTCATCAAGTCGGGCGATGAGTGCAGTGCCGATAAGGCGGCCCGCGTGATCGTCGACAAGCGGGCAACCGCTGCCTGCTGCGCCAAAGCAAGCTGCGCCGCAACCTGCAAGCCCAACGACGCCGACTGCAAGAAGATTCAGCGCGTAATCAAATGCGCGCCCGGCGCCGGCGACGCCGCGCAAGCCGTTTGCATCGTGACGTGTGAGGCCGGCGACTCGGGCGCGGCGAAGTCGATTTGTGTCGGCCCGCGGGGCGTGGCAGCGGCCGGTGCCGCCGTCCCAAAGGTCTTGTGTGAGAAGCTCGCCGGCCCGCAGGCGTATTACTACGCCGTTGGCGCCGCCCCCAACGTCGCTGTGCAGGCGATGGATGAGGCGAAGCCGGTACAAGTCATGGAGTTCCCGCCGATCTGGATCGGCGTGCGCTGCACGCCTATTCCGGAAGCCCTCGCCGCGCACGTCAGTGGTGATGGCGTCATGATCGACAACATCGTGGTCGACAGCCCGGCCGACGATGCCGGCCTCGAACGATACGACATCATCCGCTCGTTCGGCGGCAGCGCCATCAACTCCACCGAGGATCTTTTGGAAGCCATCAGCGCGGCCGGCGCCGAAACGACCAAGATCGGCGTTGTCCGCGGCGGCGACGAGCGCGTGCTGCGGCTTACCCCCACCAAGCGCAAGCAGGGTTTTGTCCCGCAGTGGAAATACGAGGAAGCCGACGTCCCGTTCATCGAAGAGTCGATGGACATACGCGGTCTCAAGCTCGACCGGGACGCGCAAGGCAACTGGCTCTTGAAGGAGCTGGGAGAGCTCGAAGAGCTGCCTGAGATGCTGAAGGATCTGGACGTCGAACTCAAAGTGATCAGGCCACAGGTGTTCAAGCACATGGTACCGGACGCCCAACACGGCATGATGTGGTTCGGCAACGATGGCGAGCACAATTTCAGGTTCGGACGCGGAGCTGAAGATGATGCCTCTGTGGTAATCAGCATTGTCGTGTCGGACGACGATGGCGCGCTCTCAATCAAGCGCGACGCGGATGGCTCGGTCACCGTCGAGCGCACCGACGAAGATGGCAATGAAGTCCGCAAGGTCTACGACGACGTCGAAGAGTTCAAGAAGGATGATCCCGAGACGTACGAACGATACCGGGAATACTCCGGCTATGGCGCGACCGAGTGGATCTTCACTCAGCCCGGCGCCGGCGCGCTGCCCGGTTTGCGCAAGCAATTCGACGTCCATCTTCGCAAGCAGTTTGACGACGCCCACAAGCAGTTCGATGACGCCACCAGGCAGTTTAATGACGCCACCAATCGCCTGAAAGACGCCCGAAAGATCATCATTGATACCAAGGCGAAGGCACTCGACTCCCAGGAGGTTCAGGAACAAATCGAAAAGGCGGTACGCGAGGCGCAACGCAGCGCCCGGCGCGGCGTGGATACCGATGTGCGAACCGAGCGCGCCACGAAGTCCGTCCGCATCATCAAGAATGAAGACGGCTCGATCGAGTTGACCATCGAGGAAGGCGGCAAGAAGGTCACGTACGAATTCGCCAGCGAAGCAGACTTCAAGGCCGACGAACCCAGTTTGTACAAGACGTACATGACGCGCGAATAGTCGCTGCTTGGCCCCTATCGAGATTGCCCAACACTCTCGATCCCATGAAGCAGAGCGGTCGGCGTCTCACCGGCGCCGGCCGCTTTGCGTTTAGAGCAGACTGCGTTTGCCCGTAGCGTCTGACCCCCGAGTCGGACGTGCTTAGCCCGCGAGAAGTCTCTCGACGTCACGGTCGACTCGGGGGTCGGCCGCTGCGCAATACGGAAGAACGCGCTGACCCGGTATTCCTCCAAGCGCTCGACTGGCGCGGCTACTCCAACACCACCGCCGTGCTCAGCGCACTCTGCCGGGATGTCCCCGCCAGTGTGGACACCGCGATCCGGTTTACCTTTGAGAACCAGTAATAGTCTTTGGGCTGATCGCGCAGATCTATGACCAGCTCGAACGTCTCCGGACCGACCGTCCCCACGCTGAACCACGGGCGATCACTCAACCCGTCATTGCCGATACGTCGGTAGACGCGATAGCCGATCGGCTGCTGCAGATAGGTGGCGTTGTATTCGCCGCCGATGTCGGGACGGCTCCACGAGACGCGGGCGTGGTGTTCGTCAACCCGCGTCACCCGCACGTCCGCCGGCGGCGGCGGCGAGTCCACCGACCCGTAAGGCGTCTGCAACCGCGTCGTGTAGCGCTCCTTGTGACCGCGATACCAGGCGGCAACGAAGTCGTGCCCCTCGAGGAAAAAGTGGCAGGGCTGGTCATGCTCTGTGACTCTGACCATCATCAACTGCCGCTGGCCGACCACATTCATGTTTCCAAACGGATTCGGCCGACGATGGTAGCCGTTCAGCGTGCGTACTTCTTTCACCGGCCGATTGGGCAATCGAAGAAGGCCATCGTCATCGGTGGTCCCCACGATGACCGGCTGCTTTGTGACCTGCTGCACCTGCTCGCTGTAGAAGTCGCCGTCTTCGATGACCGGGAAGTACTTGACGCCGTGATCCACCGCGGGTTTGCCGTCCGGATCGAGCTTGGTGCCGCGTTGGAAGATCTCCACCAGCGCGCCCGGCACACCCTCGCCGTTGATATCCACAACCTTTAGATAACACTCGCGCGGCATCGCGAAGTACATGTCACCAAAATAGCCGCGCGGTTTGTCCCAGGTCTGATCCAGATACGCCGCATCAACTTCGCCGTAAACCTGCGGACCGTGCCAGTGCATCATCATCACGGGATGCCGCATGAAATGCGCGATCGGCTCACCATTGTCCGCCGCCACGTGGCGGTCACCGCCGGGGAAATCGAGTGCGTACCAATCAACGAGTCCCAACTGGTGGCCGAGCTCATGCGGCAACGACCATTCGGTGGCGTTGCGCCACTCCGGGTTGACCTGAATCCACTTGCCGGTGGTGAGCTCCTCGTCACTGTCGTTCCAGAACCAGCCACCCTGGTCGTAGCGCAACCCGTCATCGCGTCCCAGCGGCGCTTCCTTGCCGTCCACCCACGGAACGTTGTTCTGCACCTTGTCGGCGTATATCAGCCGGTCGAGGCGCACGCGGGCTCTAATACCGTTCGGCGTGGACGGATAGACGCTCTTTTCGAACAGCAGGTTCATGATATCGATGTGCCAGCGATAGAAGTCCTCGAACGAGAACGTGCCATAGGCGGAGCGAAAATCGTGCCAGGCGGCGGCACGGCCGCTGCTCACGACGTAGGTCAGCGCAAAGCCCCAGAGCGGATCTTTCAGCGCGTTGTTGATCGTCGCGATTTCCGGCTCGAAGGCCTCAATCCGGAACGTGACATGGTGAAAGCCATCCTTCCAGCGCCACTTCTGCTCGAACTTGACGATCTCCATCTCGGCACAGGGCTTGTCATACTTGCCGCATGCCAGCTCCTCGTCATCAATCATCCAGACATACGAGAACGGTTTGGCCGTCGCGAAGCCGATGTTGCGCACATGAGCGATCATGGTGATCTCTTGTCCCGGCTCGTACCGGAACTTGACGTCGCCGACAATCGTCTCCGGCTCCATGTAAGCCGCTTCGCCTTCGAGCTCGTGAAAGCGCGAAGAGCCGGCGATTTTCGGCCGGCCCCATTTGTCGTAGGGAACCTTGCCGTGCAAACCGGGCAAGCGCGGGCTCAGCTCGATGTGCGTGATCGTCAGGTCGGGCAGTGGTGGCTGCTTGTCCCAGATCGCCGGGTCGCGCTCTACCTTGAAAGGCCGCTCAGTATCGGCGAGTTCCCAGCGTGGCACGACACGGACGCGCTCGGTGCCGACGTCGGTCATATCCTCCCACACCAGCAGGCGCACACCCTCATCGCGCACATAACAGTCTTCGATGCGCGTGCCATCGCGTAACATGACCCAGTCGGCGTAGGCGTCCAGCGCCACACCAAACCCCGCCAGTACCATCAGAACCGGACGGACAATCTGTTTGACAGCCATAATAAACCCCTTCATTCAAGTGGCTTGCCGATTCTGGGGCTAGCGGGCCAGCCTGTCAAGCTGACATGACACGATGGTCCTCTGCTCGGGGCATAGCTCTCAGCGGCAGGCCTCGCTGCGCTCGACCTGCCCTACTCGACCTACGCTTCGCCTGCGCGGCGCCGGCGACTGAGCGGCACCGCGGCTATGCGCCCGGATCCATCAGCCGACCGAGGAAGAGGATGGTGCCCGTCTGGCGATCGCGGAGCAGGTAGATGAACGGGTGGTCCGCGCAAAAGACCGCCGGCGGCGTGGGCGCGGAGCGCTTGCCTATCACCACGGCGCTTGCGGCCGCCGCCTCGGCGCCTTGCTCGTTGATCTCCATGAAGGCCTTGTGTACGACAGCGGTAATAAACAAGTCGCGTGTACCGTCGAGGCCCGAGAAATCGGGTCGCTCACCGCTGGCATCAAACGCCGTCGGCATGCCCATCTTGATCAGCACTTTGTCCAGCCGCAGAGCCGACGTGGCGTTGAAGCGGGGCAGGCTGAGCTTTACCTTCCGCGGCCGCAGCTCCCCGATCCACTCGGTGAGCTTGGCCCCGGTCAGCGTCGATTCGAGTTTGGCGATGCCGTCGTGCGCGCGCGGCAGCAGGACAACAAATGACAGCCGGTCGCCCGCATAGGGCAACTCGACCGCCTCAAACGCCGGCCGCTCGAGGTAACCATAGGTTCCCGTCTGGTTCATGAGTTGACATTGCGTCGTGGCCGCGTCCACGAGCTTGAACGGCGCTTCGCGCGTCTGCTTGGCGTCAAACTGCGCCGCCCAATCGCCCTTGAAGTAGATCGCGTTGGTCAGCACCAGGCGCGTGAGCTTGTTGAGAATACCCGGCCGCAGCAGATCCTTGATCTTCCCGTTGGTCTGCTCGGAGGCCCATTCATTGATTGTCAGGCGGGCCTGCTCGTTGGCGTTGACGTAGTCAACCGCCGTGGATTGCGCGTGATAGTGCTCATCTGCGAGCGCCAGGAACGCGGGTAGGAACGCGTACTCCTGCTGTGGCCAGAGCGCGTTGGCCAGGTACAGCTCGGGTCCCTGTTCGCCGCCCGGCACCTTAAGCCGCGTCAACAGCTCGTCAAATGCCGGGTGCAGCCGCTCGTGATCGGCCGGGAAGTGCAGCGTTTGGGCCATCTCCCGGGCCGTCTGCTCGCGAGCGCCGGCATAGGTCATTCCCAGCGCCGTCGACATGCTGAATGGAGAGAAGCACAGATTGCCCTGCTCGGCGCGCAGTTGCTGGTAAAGCTCCACGGCAAACTGCGTGTTGGCGCGCGCGAGTTCGGCGCCGTCGATCGCCTTTTCAGCAGCCATCGCATTCGCCCCCATCAGCACCAGGGTCACAACCAGACCGGTTTCACGTGTCGTAATCATCGACCACACCTCCGTCTTCGGCGTTTCAGCATATCACGGCACGGCCGCCCCATGACAGTCGTGCCCCCCAAGATCACTGTTGCCCGCTCTCCTTTGACGCCGAATGCGGCCCACCGGTTCCCGGCTTTTCTGCCGGCGCCATCGACGGCGGTTATCTTGCATCGGTCGATGGCAACGGATATCCTGAATGGTCGGTTAGTAGGGTACCCGTCTGATTTTGTGTCGGTACGATCCGGCCGACCATGTGCTGCGTTCGCGAGCGAGTCATTGCAAACTTCAGTAGTCGGGCCAACGTGTGACGTGATTTACTCGGTCGTGCGGTAAGCTGTCGCGCTGTGTGCGCCAACCGCGCGGCGTTACAAAGGGGTGTGAGCTTTGGGGGCCTTGGCCAAACAACGTGCTTCAGTCCGTGGGCCTGGGCCCATTTCCGAGTCATTTCTGAAATCCAAATCCGTGCCATCGGTGGGTGAAGGCGCGGGATGGAATTCGCGTGGGGCCGGATTGCCCCGGGTATTGACACGACATGCAGATGTGCGGGAAGCGGTGCCGGCGCGATGCGTGATGGGCACTGCTGGGCTTCCCGGCAGATTACGCTCGGAAAAGGAGGATGCCCGATGCGTCGAAGACTACATCAATCGCGAGTCTTAACCGCACTACTGACATTACCGCTGGTGGCGGTGATGGGCGCCACGGCCTGGGGCGCCGGCAATCTCAATGTCTCGGTGGTCAACCAGATCGGTGACACGATCGGCACGTTCCGCTACGACCAGGATCCGAATTCTTGGTCACCGCTGTCTTCCACCGTGTATCAGCGCAGCGACCCCAACGAGGGGTTCGCGGCCGACTGGTCGGGCTACACCTACCCCGGCCCGTACGCACCGCACACGTTCGCCACGTACAACCCCGATATCCTGGTCGAGGTCTTCAGCGGCAACACGCTGGTTGAGACCCGCTACATCGCCTGGGGCACGACCACCGGAAGCTTCGTGATCACCACGCCCGGCCTCTACCGCGTGCAGTGTTCGACGACGATCCAGGTCGATGCGGTCGCTCAGTCGCAGGACACGACGGTGGCGGATACCGAGGACGCGCCTCTCCCGACAATGACCGAGGGTGTGGACGCCGGCGGACGCTACGAGTACCACAGCGTCCAGACCGTGGTGGATGGCGGCACCTATCACCACCGCTACTTCAAACGCTACACCTACCACATCATCAGCAGCACCTACACGTATGTCTCGGACGGCGAATGGGACCAGGCCTGGGTCTGCCTGCCGACTGATCCCGCGGTGCTCGCCCTCCTGGCCAATGGCGATGATCAGGTCACTTGGCTGGCCAGCGCCGCAAACGACTATACCACCAACGGTGGCGTGGCCGCCGCCGTCGGCGAAGCCGCCGCATACGCTTATGCGCACGCGCCGAATGACGTCGAGGGCCGCGCGCTGTTCAATCCGGCGGTTGCCAACCTCGTGTTCATCGGCGAGACGCCCTCCACCGATCTGAACGTGGCCAATCTGACCGGACTGGGATTGTCGCTGGCCACCGAGATCGTCTCGGTCCGCTATGGCACGGCGGCGCGAAACATGACCATCGGCCAGGCCTCAACCGCCACGCTCGACACCGCCTGGGCGTCTTACACGCCGGACACCTTCGCGGCCGGATTCAATACGGCCGTCTCGGACGACATCGTGGTCGAGAACTTCCACGACGCCGGCAATTTCTCGCTGGTCAGCTACAACGGCGGTCCGCGCATACTCAACGCGCGGCTCGCGACGTACTCCGATGCGGGGCCCCAGAGCGAGTTCGATAATCTGGCCTCATTCCCAACCGCGGTGACGCACGAGTTCCCCGGGATCGCCTGGAGCTATCTGGCCAAAGACTGCGGCTACACAAACGCGGCCGGCGATCCAGCTTATCCGATTTTCGTCTTCGACGGCGCGCTGTTCAAAGGCCGCAAGAGCTTTACCGGAAGCGAACACTGCATCCGCGATCTCTACGGGCCGGTGCTGGCGCTCAACAAGCAACAGCGCATGATCAAGAACGGTATCGACTACCTCCGCACACGCCCGCGCGCGGACGGTTCATGGAGCGGCAACCCATCCGATACCGCCATGGCTGTTCTCGCAATGCTGAACGATGGCTATCGCGAGGCGTCCGACCCGGTCGTGGCCGCCGGCATCCAGTACATCCTTCAGCAAAAACGCCTGAATGACGACGCCATGCAGGGCGACGGCGTCACGCCCAACATGCAGCTCCGCGGGGCCGTCGACGGCGGTGAGTCCGGCTACAACGCACACTTCACCTATCACACCTCGATTTGCGCGCTGCCGTTGGTCGCCACGCACAATTCGGACTACTACGACGACCTGTACGACATGTACAACTGGTTCCGCCGTACGCAGTTCCATGAAGGGTGCGTCTGGCCCAACGCCGCTAACTACGTTCCGACCAACACGTGGTACGGCGGCTGGGGCTACGGCGTGGGCAATCGCCCGGACAACTCGAACTCACAGTGGCCGATCATGGGATACGAGTCGATCGCCAACGAGCTCGAGACCAACGCTTACGTGCCCGCGGGGCAGGCAACGCCGTTCACGACCGACCCCAACGTCCCGGCGCGATTCGCCGATCCGGTCAACGGCTACCTGAACTTCACACAAGTGGAAGACCCCAACAACCCGCTCTGGGGTACCGGCTACACCAGCGCCAGCCCAACCGGCACGATGACCGCCGCCGGCGTGTGGAGCCACCGGCTCTGCGGCGTGGCCGAGACGGATGAGCGCGTGGTGCGGGCGATGGCGTGGCTTGCCGACGATGCCAATTACATGGTCGGCTACAACTACTACTACGCCTTGACGCTGTCCAAGGCCATGGTCATGAGCAACAAGGTTTTGCTCGGCCCGCACGACTGGTTCGCGGACATGATCGCGTGGCTGGAAGCCCGGCAGCACGTTTCTGGTTACTGGTCAAGCGGCGGAAGCTGGGGCAGCACCGACATGCGAACGGCCTGGGCGATCCTGTCCCTGCAAACGCGCACCCTGCCGCCGGGGGCCGACCTGACGATGTCAATCATCCTCGCCTCACACGCCGACCTGCACCTGTATGACACGATGGGACGGCATGTGGGCGTCAACTATGACACCGATCCGGATACGCTCGAGATCGAGATTCCCGGAGCGACCTTCCGCCTCGTGGACGCCGAAGGCGAAGAGGTGGCCTGGACGCCCGGACCGGTCGCCGAAGGGCTGCGCCAGATCATCACCCTGCCGATCACCGAGGCCGGCACATACACGGTTGAGCTGGTCGGCACCAGTGACGGAAATTATGACGTCGCGGTTCAGGGCACCGATGACGGCGAGGTCGTCACCAGCGTCGACTTTGACGGGGCCATTACCGACGGCCAGAAACTCGGTACGCAGATCAACGCCACGAATCTTGATGGCTTCACGCTGCTCGCCGACGATGACCTGCGCGAGATTCCCACCATGCAGGTAACGCCGGAGGAGTTTCTCGTTGCGGTCACCGATGGCGCGACCGTCACGCTGCCGACGCTGACGGTCAGCGAGGTCGGCGGCAACGTCTCGCTCGACAACATCTCGATCGACTACGTCGCCACCGTAAACGGCGCGACCGTTCCTGATGCCAACGTCACACTCAGCGACACCATGTTCGCCACTCTCGCCGCCAACGGCTCCGAGCAGGTAACGATCACGGCCACCATGCCGACCGGCGACGACTTCACGCCGCCGTTCCACGGCGTGATCAACGTGAATGCCGACTATGTCAGCCTGCAGGCGATCCCGGTCACGTTCGATACCGACATCGACGGCGACGGCGCGATCGATGAGGTCGACAACTGCGCGCGACGCTGGAACCCCGACCAGGCCGATGCCGACGCCGATACGGTCGGCGACGCTTGTGACGTGTGTCCGGGTGAGGATGACCTGCTCGACACCGACAATGACGGCACGCCAGACTGCCTCGACAACTGCCCAACGGTGGGTAACAGCGACCAGGCCGATGCCGATGACGACGGCGTCGGCGACGTGTGTGACAACTGCGTGAGTGTCGCGAACGAAGACCAGCTCAACAGCGACGCGGACGCGTTCGGCGACGCCTGTGACAATTGCTCGACCGACGATAACGCCGACCAGGCCGACGGCGACAATGACGATGTCGGCGACCTCTGTGACAACTGCCCCGACGTTGCCAACGGTGATCAGGTCGACGCCGACTCGGACGGCCTTGGCGATGCCTGCGACAACTGTCCCAATGCCGACAACGCCGATCAGGCCGATGCGGATGCGGACACGGTCGGCGACGCCTGCGACAACTGCTCGGCCGACGCTAACGCCGACCAGGCCGATGGCGACCTCGACGGTGTGGGCGACGCTTGCGACAACTGCCCGAATACCGCCAACATGAGTCAGGCCGACGCTGATGGTGACGGCCTTGGCGACGCTTGCGATAATTGCCCGAATGCCGCAAACGCCGACCAGGCAGATGCGGACGGCGATGGAACGGGCGACGCCTGCGACGGCTGCCCAGACGATCCCGCCAAGATCGCGGCCGGTGATTGTGGTTGCGGCAACGCCGATACCGACAGCGACGGTGACGGCGTGCCTGACTGCACTGACAACTGCGTCGACGTATCCAACGCCGACCAGGCCGATTCGGACGGCGACGGCATCGGCGACGCCTGTGACGAAGCCGAGCCGAATACGCCCGTCGTGCCGCCGGCACCGTCACTGTGTGGTCTGACCAGCGCGTCGCTGATCGCACTATCGGTGATCGGCATGATCCGCACGCGCCGTGGCCGGCGTGCTTAGTCAATAACTATGTGGCCGCGGCGTCCGCCGATCCGGCAACGCCGCGGCGACACGGCAAGACATGTTCAGCCGGCAATCAATGATGGCCGGCACGCGACTGAAAGGGGCTGGCGCCGAGCAAGATCGGCGTCAGCCCCTTTCATCATCAGCGCGTCGCAACCACCAAATACGCCGACCCCGTACCGGCCGTCGTTGCGTAGCGGCCGACCCCTGAGTCGGCCGTTGTAGCGTCGGGCCCAATCCCCCGGAGTCGGCCGTTGATGTGTGGCGGCCGTGATGCGTGGCGGCCGTTGATGCGTAGCGGCCGCCCCCCCGAGTCGGCCGTGCTTCGGCGATAGCGCGGCGCTGGCACAAAACGTCCGACTCGGGCGTCGAACGCTACCGGTGCGCGTGACCTGCCTTATTGCCCGAGCAACATGACAAACGCATCAATGTCGCCGTTATTCACCCAACCGTCAGCGTTGACGTCACCGAGCATTATGTCACATCCCGGGTACTCAGTCGGGTACTGCTCTGGATACGACAACGCAAATACAAAAGCGTCGATGTCGCCATTGTTGACCCATCCGTCGCAGTTGACGTCACCGTAGCTGTGCGATCGGAATTCGTATGCGCCCATGTCGACAATTGGTGGTGTGCCAGCGCCGGTGTCCGGCGTTGCTGGATCATCGATAAACCTCGACCGGCCAGCCAGATCAAAGGGCATCGCCTCGCTCGTGTCGCCATCGCCATCGAGGTCGAACAAGTCCGGCGGGATAGCTGTGTTATCGCCGCTGTCGATGCAGGGTGAACCTGGAGATAGCCGAAGGTCCTCGTCACTCGTGCCGGGGATCCCATCACCACCGACCTCGTCTATCAGTAGCGGATCTTGACCATGACTTCCAGGTCCGCCAAAGACACCCGTCCAGCCATGAATACACGTGTGCGCGATGATGATCTCGCCACAGCACCCTGGGTCATGCACCTGCGCCGATTCGTCCACGCCATCCGCGTCCTCGTTCGACCAGAAGATGCAGTTGCGGATCGTGACGTCGGAGCCAGCGTATATACCACCCCCATTTGCCACTGCGTCGTTGGCGATGAACGTGCAGTTGACCAGTCCCAACCAGCCACCAAAGGCATATACCCCGCCGCCGTGGGAATCAGCGCGGTTGCCGCTAAGGACACAATTCACAAACGACACGCCCGTCAGAAACTCACCAAGAACGATTGCCCCGCCGAACTCCGCAGAATTGCCAGCGAATCGGCAGTTGATCAGACTCGAATCCAGCGCATCGCCCTCATCGAAGATCGCGCCTCCGCCGCCCAGCGGCGCCAGATTATGCAGAAAACAACATTCTACCACTATCAGAGGTGAACTCCCGCTGTGATGCAACGCGCCACCATTGCCAAGACCTGCGATATTGTCGGTGAACGTGCATCCGATTAGCTGAAGCGGCCCTTCGTGGTAGATCGCGCCACCATTCTGCACGGCTCCATTGCCCAAGAATGCGCAGTTTAACATGCGGGGCTCTGCCCCCCACCTACTGCAATAAGCCGCACCGCCCCAGGACGCGATATTGTCTGAGAAGGTGCAGTTGGTGACCACCGGGTCGCCGGAATCGCAGTAAACACCGCCGCCGATGTAGCTTGCCGTGTTCCCCATGATCGCGCAGTTGGTGATCGTCGGGCTGGCGTGGTTCGTACAGAGGATGCCGCCACCGCCGGTATATTGGTTTGGAGTGTACCCGTTCGTGATCGTGAACCCGTCCAACACGGAGGTGGTTGGCTCACCATCATCGAAGATGAACCCGCGGGCACTGCCCTCACAGTCGATTATACAGTTGGCTGGCCCATTCTCCGATTGCACCGTGATCGCCTTGCCGCCGAAGTCGAGATCCCGATTGCCGATACCTGTGTAAGTGCCATCCGCCACGAGAATCAGATCGCCACCTATCGCGTCGTCGATCGCTGCCTGAATAATCGGGTACTCGCTCGGAACATGCAGAACGCCGTTCACTGAGAGAATGACGGAAACTGAACGCGGTGAGTTGAGCGCACCCGCAGCCGATACCTGCAACGAGGTCCAATAGACCCCTGGCGCCAAGGCACCAACGTCAATGCTGACGTCCACGTCATCGGCCTCCCCCGAGGATGCCCCCGAATTCGGATCAGCGCCAAGCCACGGCGCGCCCGTGGAGATATTCCAGGACAGAACAGCTCCACCGACATTTTGAATCGACAGCGTCTGTGGTGCCGGATCACTCCCCCCCTCTGTAGCCGAAAAGGCGAGCGTCGTCGGCCAGAGGCCGATCAGGGGTGTGTTCGGGTCGTATTCGTCCGCGCCCATGTCCGGCGCGGCGGTCCCGTCCCCATCCCCATCGAGATTGCGCGGGGTACCATCGGCGTCCGTGGGCGGCAGCTCGATAGGGGGAGTATCGGTCCCCGCGTCGATACACGCTGAACCCGCCCGCAGGTGCATATCCTCTGGAGCAACGAAGAGCGGATCATCGGCGATGTTGCCCGCGCCCCAATCAAGCGAACACGCCGGGCAGTTCGGATCAACATACACTCCGTCATAGCCCCCAGCCACGTCACTGTATGAAACCGTCAAGGCAACGCGGCCACCCACATACAGTTCGGATCCCACAAATGCCGAGTTGCTCCACAGGACGCAGTTCGTGACCGCCGGAGTATTGATATCGCTGCCAATGAAATTGAGCGCGCCACCGAAATGCGCCGTGTTCCTCGCGATCGTGCAGTTGGTGATCGTCGGGCTCGAGTTGGAGCAGTAGATTGCGCCGCCGTCGTTGTAGTCTGCCGTGTTTCCTGTGATCGTGCAGTTGGTCATCGCCACGTCGGTGCAGCTGCAGTAAACACCACCGCCGTTACCACTGTTGGCCGAATTCCCACTGATTGTGCAATTGGCAATCGTCGGGCTGCCGGAGACTGCGCAGAAGATGCCACCCCCGTGGGCACCTGCTGCGTTATCCGCGATCGTGCAGTTCGTAATCGTCGGATCGCCGTCGCTGCAGTAGATGCCGCCGCCGTTGTAGTCTCCCGTGTTACCCGTGATCCTGCAGCCCGTGATAGTCGGACTGGCGTCCCACGTGCAGTAAATACCGCCGCCGCCGTCATCTGCCGTGTTGTCCGTAATCGCGCAGTTGGTGATTGTCGGGCTGGCGTCGTTTGTGCAGCAGATGCCACCGCCGGCCAAACCGGCCGAGTTCCCGTTGATTGTGCACTCGGTGATCGTCGGGGTGGCGAAGAATGTGCAGCAGATTCCGCCGCCGTAGTCCGCCGTGTTGCCCGTAATCGTGCACTCCGTAATCGTCGGGCTGGCGGAACTCGTGCAATGGATGCCGCCGCCCGCGTTACCCGTGATCGTACAGTTGGCGATCGTCGGGCTGGCAGCGGAACACAGAATCCCACCGGCGTAGCCGTTCTGAATCGTGAGCCCGTCGACAACGGCATCCGCGGACTCAGCGCTTAGGAAGTTGAACGCGCGCGTGGTGCTGCCACAATCGATGATGCACAGGGCCGGGTCGCCCGAAGCGCTGCGCACCGTGATCGCTTTGCCGCCGAAGTCGAGGTTCTTGTTGCCCGCACCGATATACGTACCGTCGGCGATGATGACTTCGTCGCCGTTGTTCGGGTCGGCGGCGTCGATGGCTGCCTGGATTGTTGGGTACTCGCCCGGCACGTGCCGCTCTTCAGCATGGGCGGCGCACGCGATGGCCGCGACAGCGGCCAGTGTGAGCACGGCGCGCGATCGAAGAATCCCCATGTCCCATCCTCCGCGCTTTGCGAGCGCCCCCCACACGTGACGTGGCCACCCCACGCTCGGCGCCCGGGGGGGCGGAAGCGTACTTTCATGCTAGCGAGTGGTGTTGTGCGTCACAAGCGCGGCGGTGAGTTGCACACGGACAGCAGGTGCGGCAAGCCGCACTACGTGTGCTAGCAAGTGGTGTTGTGCGTCACAAGCGCGGCGGTGGATTGCGCACGGATAGCAGGTGCGGCGAGCCGCACCCTACCTGTGCTCGGAGGCCGATCCCCGTTGTTCGAAGACCGGTCCGCGATTCTGCCAACCGGGCATCTACAGCAACAACAGAAACGCGTCGATGTCGCCGTTGTTGATCATGCTATCGAGGTTGCAGTCGGCCATCTCGATGTTGCAATGCGGGTACATCAATTGGTACATGGCCGGATCATTCAGCGCGATGACAAACGGATCGATATCGCCGTTGTTCACGACGCCGTCACAATTCAGATCACCGCGCAGGCTGCGAATGCCGCGATGCTCCGCAAAGGCCGTGGCATCCACCGCGGGGAAAACCTCCAGCGCGTCGATGTTGTCCGCCGGATGGCCAAGCCCCAGCTCGGCCACGGAAATGAACAGTTGCGGCCCCTGACCATAGCGCACGCGGAAAATGTCGGCGGCCGCGCCGATATCGCTGGCGTCGGGAAGGATTTGGAGAGTCGGCGAGTTCGCGTCAAGCGAGAAGTACACCTCGTCGCCGAGATCGAACACACCAACCTCGTTGTTGTCGATTATCAACAACGCGTCGATATTGTCCGCCTGGTTGAGGCCGAGCGACCAACTGTCCGCGAACAGCTCGGTCGGCGCACGGCTATTGGGGTCGGCGTTATAAAAGATGCTGGCCCCACTGGGCTCACTACCGGGCAGCGTGTACAGCGACGGGGATTCGCGCGTCAGCGTAAAATACAAGTCCACGATGGTGCGCGAGCGCAAACTCGCGCTCGAACTGCCGGTGTACGCGGTCGAGTTCACGTTGTCCTGGGCCGCGCCGACGGCCAGATCGTGCGCGGACGTCGGCGGCTCCGCCGAAAAATCGGTGCCGCCCTCGTCGTAGTTGTTGCGGACCAGCGGGTTGTCGAGAACCTGACGCGGCCCTAACGCGCGGAAAACGCCGCCGCGCGTCAGCTCGACCGTCGCCACAAACTGGTCCCCGGCGGCGTGTCCGCGCTGCGCCTGGTCATAGACGTTGTATGGCACGCCCAACGTCAGATACTCATGGTCCGGCGGGTACAGGCCGACTGTCTCACGATCCACCGAGAAGAGGATCACAAAGGTCTCGTTTGGATCGAGCACCCGATTGCCGGACAGCGCGTCGATATCATCGTAGGGTGAGAACAACCCGATGGCGTCTGGTGAGAAGGCCGGCGTGGGGTGGGGGGCGTCGAGCATCAGCACCTCATTGGATTGCACGAATCCCGAGGCCACCGAGTGCGAGCTATTGTCAAACGAGTACAGGGGCGGCGGTAGAGGATCGATCGGCGGCAGTGCCAGGGTTAGCGGCGCCAGGGCGCACACGCAAATGACGAGCAGCGGCGCGCGCAAAATGCCCCGATGGGCCGCGTCGCGCGTGTATATGAGCGCAGTGATCATGGTTCCCTCTCCCCACTCCCGCGGACCGAGCGAGCCGCCTCCCGATCAACTCGCGTGTTTTCCGATACAACACTCAATAATAGCGGATTCCATGGGGGCCACGCACGGTCGATTTGCATTTTGTGGAGAATGAGTTTGGCGTGATAAGTGTATCGCTGCTCATTGTCGAACGACCGATAAGCAACGGTAAGCGCCTCAAGGGCTATCTCGCGTTCCCCACGTGCCATTGCCCAAGCCGCCCGGTGAAACGCGGCTTCGCCCAGCAGTTTCCAAGGCTCGTCCACACCGGCGGCCAATGCGTCGAGTTGCTCGCGGCCGGTTCCTTCCAGAACGAATCGATAGAGCGTCTCGACCCACTCCGCCGTTTGCGGCGACGTCACATCGGCGGAGTAATCGACCGTCGAGGCGTGTTCCCGCAAAAGAGCGTCGGCCTCCTCCGCCCGTCCCAGCAGCCGCATCGTAGTCGCCGACCAGAGCACGGCTTGGGCGCTGGACGGATTCTCCGAAACAAGCGCATCGGCGTGGGCCAGCGCCGCGGGCATATCTCCCATCTCAGCCAAGACCAGCGCGGGGTAAACATGCGCATAGAAGCGGCAGCCCTCGACACACTCGGCGTGGATCGCGATATCGGACAGAGCCGCGTCCAACTCGCCCTGCCAATAGTGCAGGCGCCAGCGGTAATGGTAATTCTCGCAACGCGCGCGCGACTTAACCGCCACCGCGATCGCGCGCGTGCGGGCTTCGATCGCCTCAGCGTAGCGCCCCATGCTCTCCAGGCACTGGGCCTCAGCGCTGATCGGACGATCGTTGTCCGGCTCGACCTCCTGGCCGGCACGCGCCCAATGAAGCGCCTCGGCGTAGTGCTCGTCAGCCGTCGACTCACGCGTGCCGGAGCTGCCGGCGTACACTTCCGCGGCCAGCCGATGCGTGATCGACAGCAGATAGTACGGATAGGAATCGTAGTACCCGTGATCTATGAGCTGGCGCAGGGCGGCGTCGGCGTCGGCCAGCGATGACAGGTCGCGCGAAGCGTAGATCTGCTGGTTGCGCGCCCGGGCCATGTGCAGCAGGGCCTGCGGGTGGAAACCGCCACGCTGGGCACGCAGCGCGTTGGCGTGCCGATAAGACTCGATGGCCGTCGACGGGTCAAGAAAGTGCAGCGCCAGCCCGCGGAAGAACCACACATCCGGCTCGGTCGGCACGCCCAGACGCTCGGCTTCCGCAATCGTGGCGCGCGCCGCGGCTTCCCGGTCGTCCTGGCTGCGCCAGCGCGCCCACGCGAGCAGGTACAGAACGCGCTGATCATCGGGCTCCTCGGCGTGCACATCGGTCAGCAGCGCGATTGCCGTCCGGCTGTCCGTGGCGCCGAGAGCCGCCAGCGCCTGCACCAGGTGCAACTGGCGCGGGTCGGCACCGAGGTCGGCGGCCCGCTGGATGTCGCTCTCGACAAGTTGTGGCTTGCGGTAATCGTTGTAAGCCAACTGCTCGTACGCGTCGGCCAGCAGCTCCGCGGCTTCGTGCCGCCGCGCGGACCGCATATTCAACGCCAGCCCAACCACCAGAAGCAGAACGGTCGCGCAGGCAACCGTCGCCGCGGTCAGCGCCTTGTGACGGCGTACCCACTTGGCCGTCTTCTCAATGACCGTCGTGCGCCGTGAGAGGATCGGACGCCCGGTCGCGAATCGCCACAGGTCTTCGGCCAGTTCGGCGGCGGTCGCGTGCCGCCGCTCGGCGTTCTTCTCGAGCGCCCGCAGGCAGATCGTATCCAGATCGAGGGGGACGCGCGGATTGAGCTTGCGCGGCGCCGTCGCCTCAGCCGTACAGATTCCGTTCAGGATCTGATCGCGTGTCGCGCCGTCGAACGGCTTGTGCCGCGTGATCAGCTCGTACAGCGTGACACCCAGCGAGTACACATCGGTGCGATGGTCGATCTCGTCGGCGTTGGCGCGTATCTGTTCAGGCGAAAGATACGCCGGCGTCCCCATGACCTCGCCGCTGACCGTAAGGTGCGGCTCATCGGTCAGACGAGCCAGCCCGAAATCAGTCAAGTGCAGGCGACCGGTCGGGCCCAGCAGCAGGTTGTGCGGCTTGACGTCTCGATGGATGACGCCGTTCTTGTGCGCGCAGTGCAACGCGTCAGCCACTTCGGCGATCAGCGCTGCGATGTGGCGGAAATCCTCGCGCGTCCACGGCGCCTCGTGACTTGTGTCGACGGGAGTGGATTCAACCGGTGGCGCTGAGTCGGCGTCATGTTCCACGTGCGGACGGGTGGTCGAATGAGCAGTCGCGAAGGTCGGCGCTGCCCCGTCGGTCAACCGAGCCGCCGCTGATGAACCGCTGCGCGCGCGCGTTGAGCTGAGCAGATCCGGCCGGCTGCGAATCACGGTGTCCAAGCCGACACCGTCGACCAACTCCATCGCGTAGAAGTACTGGCCCTCGTGTTCGCCTTGGGCGTGGATCGCGACAATGTTGGTGTGATGGAGCCGCGCGGCCGCCTGGGCCTCGGACTGAAAACGCTGCACCGCGGTCTGCCCATGCCTCGCGTACGCCGGCAGGACTTTCAGAGCAACGACGCGGCCCAGCGAGCGCTGCCGCGCGCGGTAGACGACCCCCATTCCGCCGCGACCGATTTCGCTCAGGATGACGAAGTCGCCGAGAATCGTGCCGGGCGGCAGGTCGAATGATTTACGGCGTCGTCCGAAACCGTGACCGGCGGCGGAACTCGTGAGTGGGCTGGCCTGCGGCACGTCGGGGCTTTCGGGATCGATCCCGAACGCCTCACGCAGGTCGGCGACCAGCAGATCTTCTTCAGCCGCCTCTGATCGGGCCATCGGTGCTCTCGTCTCGCCGGCCTCGCTCGCCTGCAATTGCACAGCAGCGGGCACGGGCAAAGGATGCCCACATTCCGGGCAGGCGCTCACCACGGCTTCCGCGCCTTGCGAGACGCGTTTGCCACAGTTTGGACACACGGGCTCACCCACGGCCTTCCCCAATGGTTGGACTCACCGCCCTTTGATGATAGACACCACCCACGCGCATTTGACACGGGCACGGAGCGGAGCCACGTACGCCATTCGGCCGCCCGCACTTATTCACCCCGTAACGGCCTGCGCCTCGCAGGCCGCCGGCGCGAGGAAGCGCGCTAGTGCATCGACGGTCGGCGGTGACCGTCGTCGGGCACGGAGGCCCAACGATGCGGTTGATCTTAATCGCCCTTATCCATCACCGTCCGGATCAAGCCCGTATCGTCCGACCCCCGAGTCGGACGTTCTTCTCTAGCCTGTCCGCAATCAGGAGCACGGCCGACTCGGGGATCGGCCGCCACGCTTAGCACCAAAGCGTTTTAGACATCACCATCCGGATCGAGCGTGGCGAGTTGCTCCTTCAGACACTTGAGGATGCGGCTTTTCGCCTGGTAAACGCTGCCCTTGCTGAGATTGAGCTTCTCAGCAGTCTCCTCGACGCTCGACCCGCCGAGCACGTGCATCTCGAACGCCCGGAGTGTGTGGGGCTCAAATTCGTCCGCTATGGCGCGCATCGCCCAGCGGAGCCGGTGCAGTTGCCACTCACGCTCCCAGCGCGCGTCCATGCTGGCTTCTTGCTGACTGGTGATGTAGTCGAAGGCCTGGGGATCGAGCGCCGCCGGCTGACGCTGCTGCTTGCTGGCTCGGCGACCCATGGCGTGAATTACCGCCGAGCGCAGGTAAGTCCTGAAGCGGCCCTTGGTTGCGTCGTACGTGAAGCCGTCGAGCGCCTTGAACAGGTACATCTCGATTTCCTGGACCACATCCTCGGCGTCGGCGTCATTGGCCCCGCGAGATCGGGCGAAACGGTAGAGCAGTGTCCCATACCGCTCGTGAAACTCATCCCACGTGAGACTATCGGACCGGTCACGCAGCCGCAGCAGAAACGTCATTCGCGTTGTATCAGGATCGGCCATCGACATTCATTGTCGCGGATCGAAGCCCGGGTCACAAGCCGCGCGTCGATTTCCGCCGTACCTAGATCCCATCCACTGCCGGGCGTCAACCACGCACAAACTCAGTATTCACCAACCTCGCCGCGCGTGTCAGAAACGCAAACGGCGTGTCTATCAGTTTCCACGAGATGACGATCAAACACGCCCCGCGAAGTACGTGTTCAGCGTGTAACGGCCTGCGCTTCGCAGGCCGACGGCGCGAGGAAGCGCGTTTGGGCGTCGACGGCCGGCGAGGCGCCGGCCGCTACGTTTCCGTCCGCGGTCGCTACGTTGCCACGCGCGGCCGCTACGTTGCCGCCCGCGGCCGCTGTGTTGCCGCCCGCCGTTACCGGACGCCGGGCACATACACCGCGCAAGCGGGGCGTATCGAGGTATTCGCAAGCGCGCCTTTGACGCGCGCATGGATTCGACCATCAACGTGACGGTCGGATGGCCGAGCTTGGCGGTTCGGCGGTCAGAGTGATGCCTGGCGACTTCCCCGGCACCCGCCAGGTCCTGACTGCCGGGCCGCTTTTGTGCGCGCACCGCCGCCGCCGACAGACGCAGACACGCTTGTGACGCAAAACCGATCAGACGTGTCAAAAACGGTGCCGCGGCCTCTATCATTGGTGGCTGAGGGGATGTGTCGCGGGGAAAGAGGCCTTCGCGACACATCGACGACAGGGGAGAACCCAATTCACAACGGGTCCGGGTGCGCTAGGAAGCGTAGCGTTAGGAGGTGCGCCATGAATGATCCCTGAACCTGTGTCCCGACCAGGCACATGTGTGAGACCCGCATACTTACAGGCATCCGCAACTTTACATCGGGAGGATTTGTTCAATGCTCCGCAATTGGCACCAGGTAATCGCAACACTCGTCGCACTCACATTCATCGGCTCAGCTTCGGCGTATTATGATATCTGGGCCGGCGTCACGATCGATGTCCACCAGGACATCAACGTGCTCGACCCCATGTTGCTGCCGAACGACTTTCACATCGAAGGACTGATCTGCACGTCGGGCGGCACACCGCCTGTGCTCGACAACAGCTTGCTCGGGCCCTTCCCCTACTTCACACACTCTTTCACCAAACTGAACCCCGGCGATCCCGGCGACTGCTGGTACTGGTTCACCGCCGACTGGTGGATGGACTACGGCCAGCCCGGCATCCCCTACTGCGAGGTGATGCACCTGGGGCTGCTGTTCTACGTGGCTGACGACAACACTATCATCGACCTTCAGGGTTGGTGGACACGTGACGGCCAGCAAATCGGCGATGTCATCGGTGGATTGGCCAATGGCGGCCTGACACCGGTGAACGGCTTCGACGTGACGCCGGTTGCCGATGGACAGGTTCTGCGGCTGGGCGCCGAGTTCATCGCCCCCATCGTGCTCCCGCCGCCCATCGGCCCGGGGCCCGGGCCGTTTCCCATCGACGTGCAGATTCTCGAGTTGGACGTGCTGGCGATCGACCCGTCAATGTTGCCGCCGAACTGGTTTGACGAGCTGTCGTGGGGCGGTGCGCAGGACTTCTGGCCTTGGGTGCCCGTCGGCGACGGGGCCGGCAATGAGATCGACCCACTCAACCCGGTCGATATGCCCGCCGGCAGTTTCTTCGATGTTTATCTAAACGACTTTGCCGGCAGTGGCAGCGGCAGCTTTGCGCCGATGAGCAGCCCGGTCTTCATCGGCGGTGGCGAGTTGCTCCTGGTGCGCAGCAAGCGCACGTTCATTAACAACATGGGGCAACCCGAGGCCAATGGCGGCCTGTGGCAGTGGGATATCCACGGCGCACAAGATGCCGAGGCCTGCTGCTTCACTGATGGAACCTGCCAGGATCTGGCTCCACGCGACTGTGCCGCCTTTGGCGGCTTCCCGATGGGCATGGGCACAACCTGTGCCACCGTTCAGTGCCCGCAGAACGACGAGGCCTGCTGCCTGCCCGACGGCACCTGCGTGGTGTTGCCGGCGGCTGATTGCGTAGATCAGGGTGGGCAACCGATGGGCGTCCCGACGTGCGACGATGTGGTCTGCCCCGAGCCGGGCGATTATCTCATCGAGTTCTCTCTCGACATCGGATCGGACACCGAACTCAGCGATCCGCAGCGCGACGGCGACGAGGGTTTCGACCCGGGCGACGTGTACTGGTGGCAAGGTGCCCCGGTAATGTTCCCCGGCCGTGACGGCTTCAAAAACGACGCAGTGATCTTCGGTACCGATCCGTGGCCAACGCCACCCGATGCAACGTACGCCACGGCGGCCCCGGTGGGATTCGGAACAGTCCAGGACTACGCCGAGTGGTTCGACCTCGACGGCCACGATCAGATCGATATCGAGCTGGTCGGGATGATCCCGCCGGAGGAGCCGCTGATTGAGCCGATTCCGCCGTTCGCCTCCATGTGCGTGTATGACCCTTACTACCTGATGATCTCGTTCGACGATGACAGGTCGCCCGGCTACGTCGTCGGGGATGTGCCGGTTGGTGTCCCGTCACCGGCCGGCGTGAGCAGCTACGGTTCAACGCTGGGACGCGACGAGACAATTGCGGTGGATCTGGCGCCAGTCATGCTGCCGCCGTTCCCCATAACCACGGTCACGCCGTTCGCCGACGAGATCACGGTGCATCAGAGCCTGATGCCGAACCCCGACACAGGCGATGAGATCAATGACAATGACGTCGATTCGCTCGACATTGTCGACAGCGCCGGAGCCTGCCCGTTCTGGTACTTCAGTCCGGACCACGAGGCCTTTCTGGGTCTTGATCCGGGTGGAATCTACCTGGTCACCGGCGCAGGCGTCCCGGTCCAGGTGGTCGATGAGATCCACCTCGGCTTGAGCGAAGATACCGACATCGACGCGTTCGAGTTTGCCTGGTTGCCCGATCCGCAGTCCGGCATGGTCTACTTCGGCGTGCTGTTCAGCGTCGACGAAGATGATCCGCTCACGGTCGGCGTCGACGAATCGGGCGGACTGCCCGCTGACATGCTCTTCGGTTCAGTGCTTACCGGCTACTTCTTCGAGATGAGCCCGTCGCTTGGCGATGACATCGACGCAGTCACTTGCTGGCGTGAATCACTGGCCGGCAAGCCGTGCCTCGACCCGGGCGATTCCAATTGTGATGGACTGATCAACAACGGCGATATCGATCCGTTTGTCGTGGCGGTCGGCAGCCAGGCGGCCTGGGAAGCGTTGCCCACGTCAACCTGCGACTACCTCTGCGCCAATGATATCAATGGCGATGGTCTGGTGAACAACGGAGACATCGATCCGTTCGTCGCCCTGCTTTCACCGTGATGATCTCAGAGTAAAACACCAACTAAGCATCTTGCACACGCCCGGCGGAAAACCGTCGGGCGTGTTGCTTGTGTGGTAGGATGATGATGTGTGAATGAAGTGGGCAGAAACCGCGAGCCCGTCGCGGGTTTCTGCACTTATCATTCCACATTCCGCGTTCGCCGCGCCGGAGTGAGCACGTCATGACAGTTGGACCACAGCCGGACAAGGCGTCTGCCGCGCTGGACGAAGACGGCCGCGTGGCCACCGACCTGCCGTGCGTCGGCTGCGAGTACGACCTGCGCACACTCGCGCCGGGCTCGCGCTGTCCCGAGTGCGGCGAGCCGGTGGCACGCTCGCTCATCCCAACGCAGTTGTGCCTGTCAGACCCCGCGTGGCTGCAGGGCGTTTCCAACGGCCTGATGCTCGTCCTGGGCGGGCTCGTGTTCAGCGCCTGCATCGGGCCGACGGCGATACTTACACAACATGCCGCACCACTCTGCGTAGCCGTATCGCTGGCGATGATTTCTGCCGGTCTCCTCATGGTTTCACGACAAGAGCCGCGGGACGGCGCGGACGCCAGCCATCTCGGTTATCACCGTCCAGGTTTGCGGTGCTGCGCGTGGGCGTGCGCTTTGTCAGTGCCGGCCGTACTCATAGTCTATTCCGGGCCCACCCTCGACTCCCTCATCGTCCTGGGACCATTTATACTCCTGGCACTTGCCGCCACACCGTTCACCACGCTGATGTACCTGCGCGACCTGGCAAACCGTATTCCCGATCGGCGCTTGGCGCGACTGCTCCGGCTGGTCCTGTTGTACCTCCTCGCCTGGCTGTGTCTTTCACCGGCGGTGCCGATCAGCGTGTGGAGTTTCGGCCTCTCCACCCTACCGCCAACCATTGGCATATTGTTGACCTATACCGCGATTCTCATCGCAAGTGCGCCGTGTGTGATCCTCCTGGTTCGCACACAACGCACATTGGCAGGAGTCGCACACGAAGCGGCTCTTCGCGCGGACACAGGCGCGGCGCCACTCAAGGACGCAAGCCCTGAACGCGCGAAAGACGAACCGCCAAGGGCCTGACCGCGCGGACTGAAGCTTGCCGCTGCGGGCAGTCGCCTAATCACGCATGGTGATCTACACTGCGCAGTCATGAGTTCGGAAGCCGATAATCCGCAAGCCGCTATTGCGAGGGCCGCTGAACTTGACGCCGATGGGCACGTTGCGCTCAGCGTGCCGTGCGCGAAATGCGCGTACAACCTGCGCACGCTGGCGCACGACGCGCGCTGCCCCGAGTGCGGCACGCCCGTGGACTATTCGCTGCACGGACACTTCCTGCGTTTTGCGCAGCCGGCTTATGTCAGTCGGCTCGCGCGCGGCGGGCGGCTGGTGCTGATAGCGATTGGCGTTTTCATCGCCGGCTCGCTGCTGGCGACCATCGTCGGCGCGCTTCTCAGCATGACGACATCCTCGGGCATGCCGGGGCGTGAAACTGTCATGATCCCGACCGTGCTCGGCGCCCTGCCCGAACTCGCGGCCGCGATCCTGCTGTGCATCGGCCTGCTGCAATTGACGGCGGCCGATCCAAACCCGCACCCCGCGCGACGTGGCGAACAGCGGGTGTGCGCCATGCTGCGCGTCTGCGCCTGGGCCATTCCGGCCGCCGCCGTCATCGACACAACACAGCAGTTCATCATGGTGGCGACTGTTGACCCAAGCGACACCGATCAGGTCCTGACCCTGCTCACGGGCGGCTCAATCTGGCTGTCCGGGGCGTGCCAGATCATCGGCATGGCGACACTGGGGATCATCACGCCGCTGGCGCTGTTGTACTACGTCGGCCGTTTGATGTCGCGCATTCCGCGGCCCGGGTTGGTGCGCTTTGCCAGGATTCTGTTCTGGGGACTGGCGATCGCCCTACCGCCCACCACGCTCGGGACGGCGCTGGTCTTCGCCGAGATCATGCCGTGGATGCAGACGCTGGCGGACAGCGGAGCCCTGCTACAAAACACATCGGGTGGTTCGGCGGGCACCGTGCGCACCAGCGCGCCGTTCGGCCGTGTCACGTACAACGTGTCCACCAGCGCCCCCGCAACGTCCACGCAGCCAACCACGGCGACAACCACCAGCCCAACAACCGCCCCAACCACTGCCCGCCGCCCCACGCCGCCGCGCGGCGTATTCGTGGGCCTGTCGTTTGCGATGGTGGGGATGTGCCCCACGGCGTTGATGTCGGTGGCGGCGCTGATCCTGCTGTTGCTGGCGGAACATGCGCTGGTTATCGCGGCGAAGGATGCCGCCGAGCACACGCGCAAAGCGGCCGCCACGTCTCAAGCTACCGGGGAGCAAACCCAGCCATGACCGACGAGGTCGAACAAGCCGCCGTCATCCCGCTGAATGCCCAGGGCTGTGTCGAGGTGGATCAGCCGTGCATGACGTGCGGCTATAACCTGCGCATGTTGTCGGCCGAGTTGCGCTGCCCCGAGTGCGGCACCCCGGTTAGCTTTTCCCTCGGCGGCTACTTGCTGAGCAACGCCGACCCGGTGTGGGTCAGGCGCGTCGCGCGCGGGCTGGCGCTGCTGCTGCTCATGATTGCCCTCACCGTACTGTTCACGGCCGGCATTATCGCCGTGGCTTTTGCGACGTTCGCTCCTTTCAACCCCACCACCATTCCCGATCAGATGCCCGCGTACATGTCACAGGTCACGTGGATCGCGCTGCCCGTCAACTTGCTCCTGGGCGCGCTGGCAACACTGGGATTGCTGGCGCTATCGAGCCCCAACCCCGCCGAGGTCAACGTACATCCGGAGACACTGCCCGGGCGACAATTCGTGCGCGTGTGTGCATGGGCGGTGCTGGCGACATATGTGATCGGCGTCGTGCAGTCGTTGTGCTGGTGGTTGTTCATCGGCACTCCCGACATCAACGCGTCGCTGCAGTTGCTCTCGCGTCCGTGGTTCTGGCTGGTGCTGCTCTGGGGCTATATCGCCGCGGCGATCCAGTTTCTGGTTACGCCTTGTGCCGTGATGAGCTACATCGGCACGCTGATGCACCGCATACCGCGGCCGGGGTTGCGCCGCCTGGCCCGGATTGCGTTCTGGGGTTACCTGATCACGATAGGCATTGCCGGGGCGGGGAATCTGATGACACAGGCCAACTCGCCGTACTTGCGCGCCGGGGCCACTTCGACGATCGCCGCTCCGGCGGGCGCATCGTCGAGTTCCACCCAGCCGGCCGCGGTGGAAGATGTCAGCGACGCGGACCAGCCACCAACAACGACGTCAGCCACGGCGGATGCCAATTCGCCCGCCACGCAACCGACGGCCCCCACCGCCGTAGGAATCTACGGCGGGCCGATCAACTCGGGCATGATGATCGGATCAGGTCTGACGATATGCGGCGGGTGCCCGGGCGCAGGTTTTGCGATTGCGGGGCTGGTACTGCTGATCATGGCGTATGGCGCGATCAGTGCCGCCGCCAAAGCGGGTGACGCCGGCGTGACCGGAGATACCGCGGGCACCGAGCCCCGAGCGCCAGAATGAACCGGAACGGGGTGGTGAGAATGCAGAATGAGGAATGATGAATGCAGAAACACGGCGCCACATGACGACGGGGCCGCTTTCGCGGCTTCTGCATTCTGCATTCATCATTCCGCATTCCGCCCTCAATCTGGCACAGGGTTTCAACCGGTGGACGTTTCGCGGCAGTCTGAAGCCATCTGAGGCACATCATGGGCGCGACATACACGCCACACGAGTTTCCGACCGACGGCGAGGGCCGGGTCAACGTTGATGTGCCGTGTACCAGGTGTGGTTACAACCTGCGCTCGCTCGCGGCGGACGGCACTTGCCCCGAGTGCGGGACGCTGGTTGAAGAGTCGGCCCGGCGGCGCTACCTGCGCTTCGCCGACCCGAGTTGGGTACGCGGCCTGGCCGGCGGCGCGGGGCTGTTGCTGATTTGCCTGATCGGTTTGATCATCGTGCCACTGCTATATGCGTTGGTCGTCGCTGGTACCACTCTCCCGGGGGTCCATTTCGGGCAGTGTATCATTGGGCCGCTAGTCCTGGCGTTCTCCATCGTCGGCATCGTCGGCCTCGTGCGCCTCTCCCGGCGCGAGCCGGCCGAAGAGGCACTCGGCACCGAACGGCTCACCGCTCGGAGCTTCCTGCGACTTTGCCTGTGGCTGCTGGCCGCTATCGTGGCGGTCGGAATGGCGGGCTTCCTGGTGGTCACCTCTGAGCCTGATATGACAGACGCCAGCGGATTTGAATTGGCCTACATCACCTGGTGGGCCGGCCTGACGCTGACACTGCTGATGATCACGCTGGCAACGCTGCGGCTGCTGCGTCATCTGTTCGGACGTCTCCCCAACCCAGGGTTGGTGCGGTTCGCCAGCGTCGAGTTCTGGGGCTTTCTGCTGACGGGGCTGCTGGCGGTTGCCGCGATGGTCACGACAATGTACGCAACGGTGGTCTTCTCGCGCACGTTTGTGATGCCGGGGCCGCCGGGCGCAGCGCCGACATCCGCACCGACTACCGCGGCGACTACCGCACCGGCGCTTGTCAGTTTCGGCTATGTCTCAACGACGGCCCCAAGCACGGTGACGACGCCGCCCAATCGGATTGCCAATCCGCCGATTGTTGCTCTACTGCTGGCGGCGACCATCGTCAGCGGCGTTACCAGTTGTGTCACGTTCGTGTTTGTCGTGGGCGCGTTGGTGCTCTTCGCACTCGCGCGGCGGGCGTTTCTCGATGCCGCCGCCGCGGGAGAGGCGATTACCGCGAATGAAGAATGCAGAATGAGGAATGCGGAATGAGGATACACTGCCGTCTTCCCGGTTTCTGCATTCCTCATTCTGCATTCTGCATTCCCCTCCCCCCTCTTGCACCGGGCGGCGATTTTCCGCACACTCTAACCGCAACCAACCACCCCCCTGCTCGGAGATTCGCGCGTGCGTAAGCCTGTTATCCTCATCACCGGTGCCAATGGCGAGATCGGCCATGGCTTGATCGAGCACTTCGCCGGCCATGGCGACAAGGACATTGTGGCTCTCGATCTGAAGCCGGTCGATGAGAGGCTCAGACCACACTGCGTCGCCACCATCGCCGGCGATATTCTCGACCAGAGTCTGCTCCAGCGTCTGATCAGCGAGTACGAGATTCACGAAATTTACCACTTGGCGGCACTGCTCAGCACACGCGCCGAGTTTGTCCCCGACGCCGCTCACGATGTGAACGTCAACGGTACGCTCAACCTGCTGAAGATCGCCATCGAACAGGCCCGCTGGCACGGTAACCCGGTGACATTCCTGTTCCCCAGTTCCGTCGCCGCGTATGGGCTGCCCGACGTGAGCACGAAGGAGGCGGCCGGCAAGGTCAAGGAAACCGAGTGGAACTTCCCGACAACCATGTACGGCTGCAACAAGCTCTACTGCGAGCAGCTCGGACGTTACTACACGCTGCACTATCGCCAGCTATCGGCTGAGGAGCGCGGCAGCGGCGTGGATTTTCGCGCCTTGCGATTCCCGGGCCTGATCAGCGCCGTGACGATGCCGTCGGGCGGCACCAGCGACTTCGCGCCGGAGATGATCCACGCCGCCGCCCAGGGCAAGCCCTACGCGTGCTTCGTCGGCGAGACCGCGCGGATTCCGCTGATGACCATGCCGGACGCGATCAAGGCGCTGATCAACCTGGCGGGCGCCCCGGCCGAGAAGCTGGGGCAACGCGTGTACAACGTGACCGCGTTCAGCCCGACGGCGGGTGAGATCCGCGACATCGTCGCCAAGTGTTTCCCGAAGGCGGATGTGTCATTCGCCCCGGACGTGCCACGCGCGCGCATCGTTGACTCGTGGCCCGCCGACGTCGATGACACGCCGGCGCGCAACGACTGGGGTTGGTCACCGGAATACGACCTCCAGCGTGCGTTCAATGAATACCTGTTGCCGACAATCGCGGCCCACTACGCGGACCGCGGCGCCGCTGGTAAGTCGCGCTCCCTCTCCCCCAAGTAGCGGCCGACGTCCTCGTCGGCCGTGGAAGTACCAACGGTCATCGACGTCCGACGGCCGACGAGGACGTCGGCCGCTACAGGCGTTCATCGCGCGTGCCGCCGCCACGTTTGATCGCGCCTTTGCCGAAACGATCCTGGATTTCATCCATGGTGCGGTCGAGCCGCTTGCGCCGGGCGTCCTCTTCCCGGCCAAAGAGCGGCAGTTGGCGCCCCTGCTCCTCCGCAAAGCCTGAAACACCCACGCCGATCAACCGAACCGGCGTCGGTCGCTGCCGGCGCCAGGTTTCATAGAGTTCGGCCACCGCCTGCCACAGTTCGTCGGTGCTGTCGGTCATGGCGGGCAGCGTCTTACGGCGTGTGAGCGTCACGAAATCCGGGCTGCGAACCTTGAGTGTGACGGTCTGCGCCAGACGGTCGTGCTTGCGCAACCGGCCGGCGACCTGCTCCAGCAGTTCCAGCAATACCGTGCGCACATAGTCCAGGTCGGCAATGTCCCGCGCGAAGGTCACTTCATGACTGATGCTCTTGGCTTCGCAATCCGGCTCGACGCGGCGGTCGTCGATGCCGCGCACCAATCGGTAGAAGTGCTCCCCCTGTTCGCCGAACTCACGTGCCAGGGTTTCCTCGGAGAGTCCGCGCGCATCGCCAAATGTCCGAACGCCCAGACGCTCGAAGTGCTGTTGCGTGACAGCACCGGCCCCCCATAGCTTCGCGATCGGGAGCGGCGCGAGGAAGGCGGCGACAGCATCGGGCGGCACGACGACCAGCCCGTCGGGCTTCTCTAAATCACTGGCGATTTTGGCCAGGAACTTGTTCGGCGCGACGCCGACCGACGCGGTCAGATGCGTCTCGTCGCGCACGCGCCGCTTGATTTCGGCGGCAATCTCAACCGGCGTTCCGAACAGGCGCGTTGACCCGGTCACATCGATAAAGGCCTCATCAATCGAGAGCGGTTCGATCAGCGGCGTAAATTGTTCGAGAACGGCGAAGACCTGCCGAGAAACCTCGACATAGCGGCTCATGTGGCCCGAAACGACAATCGCGTGCGGACAGAGGCGCAGTGCCTGGGCCATCGGCATGGCGCTGTGGCACCCGAACGGCCGGGCCTCGTAGCTCGCGGTCGACACGACGCCGCGGCCCTCCGGGCTGCCGCCGACGAGGACCGGTTTGCCGCGCAGCTCCGGGTTGTCGCGCTGCTCGACGGCTGCGTAAAACGCGTCCATGTCGAGGTGCAGGATGTGCCGCTGTGTTGCGCTCATGCCCGGTGTACTGCCCTGTGATCATCGCGGCCACGGCTCACGTGCGCGAGCGCGAGCTTTTCGCCGGCGCCGTTTGCGGGTTAACATATATCGTGGACTTATTATGCGGGAGCCGCATCGCGCGGTCGAGGCCGTCAGGCATGAACCAAGGAGAGACACGCCATGCTGTGGATGTTCGTTACAATCCTGCCACTGGCCTTGACGGCGACCGGCGCGCCGCCGGCGACTGATAAGAACGCAACGGCGGACATGCCCATGGGGTTCATCTACAAAACAGTCACCGTCGAAAACGAAACTTATGCCTACAGCGTGTACGTTCCTCCGACCTACCGTGCCGACAAACCATGGCCGATGATCCTCTTTCTGCACGGTTCCGGCGAGCGCGGTGAAGACGGCTTCAAACAGACCGAAGTCGGTATCGGCCGTGCCATTCGTCTCAACAGCCAGCGCGTGCCGGCGATTGTCGTGATGCCCCAATGCCGCCGTGATGACGTCTGGTGGTCACCCAAGATGACCGACATGGTGCTGGCGTGTCTGAACGAAACGGGGCGCCAGTACCACCTCGATCCGCAGCAGCTGTACCTGACCGGGCTGTCCCTGGGGGGCGGCGGATGCTGGCACTTCGGCGCGCTGCTCGACGGGCGCTTCGCCGCGATTGCCCCGATCTGCGCAATACACGAAGAGCGGCTCGACGAGCCGCAATCGCTCGTGCCCCGGCTGGCGAAACTGCCGCTGGCGGTCTATCACGGCGCGCTCGACCAGGCCGTCCCCGTGACCGACTCGCGCCGCATGGTCCAGACGCTCACGGAGGCCGGCGCCAAGGTCCGCTACACGGAGTACGAAGACGGAACGCATGGAATCTGGGACCGGGTCTATGCGGACGCTGAGTTCTGGAACTGGCTGTTCGCCCAGCACCGCGCGGACTGACCACTCGACGGAACGTCGCCCGGACAAGCGCTGCCGCGCGCTTCGCGAATGAGGAGTATCTGGCCATGACAAAGCTGCGCACGATGGCAATCATCGCGCTGGCCGTTGGCATGCTTACTACACCCGGATGTGACAAACGCCCCGCGCAAACGGATAGCTGTGCGGAGCTCTTCGCGGCGGTTGACGCGGATGACGTGGCGCGCGTCGCACGGCTGCTCGGCGACGGTGCCGATGTAAACTGCGCCGGGGAGGGCGGGCAGACGCCGTTGCACGCCGCGGTGTTGGCCGGGAGCCTGGAGATGGCGAAATGTCTCGTCGATCACGGCGCCGATGTGACGGCGTCGGATTCGCGCGGCAAGACGCCTGTGCATCTCGCGTCCGGAGCGGATCAGAACACGCCCATGCTGGCCGTGCTCATGAAGACCGAGCCGCCCACTACGTCGAGCTCCATCGGGCCACCCACCACGGCGGAATTGGATCAGATCGGCACATACACGCACTCGCGCTTCGGATACCGCGTGCCGCTGACGCCCGATTGGACGTTTCACGAATCTATGCCGGACCCGATGGTGCCGGAGAGCTCGATGGCGGTGTTCACGCTGCGCAAGGTCTGGTGCGCGGCGGAACAGGAGAACGTCACGAATGTAGCCACGATCCGGGTCTATCCAATGCCGCCCGACTCATCGGTGGATGACGTGGCCGAGAAGTACAAGCTGCTGACCGCCGACGGGCGTGAGTCGCTGGAAGAGATTGAGTGCCCCCGCGGACGCGGATTCGTCCAAATCCAGGCGTGGCAGGGCAAGCGGCTCAAGTCGCAATTTCGGGCGCTGCTTGCGAACGACCTCGGGTATATCGTCGAATTGGTCGCCACGCCCGGTTCGTACGAGATCGACCTGCCGCTATTCGAGCAGTTCGCCGGTGCCATCGAGTATTTCAAGCCCGAGGCGCCCGACGGGGAATAGCCGGCAACAGCGGCTGGCGGCTACCCCCAAACTGTGGCACTGGTTTGTAACCAGTGAAATTCACCGATTGAAAATCAGCACAGTGCGGGTTTCGGGATAGCTGCTAAGCCCCTGATTCCCTCGCGGCGGCAATGGCCGCGGCGATCATGAGGACGGTCAGCGCAAGGTACAGCAAGCCGAATAGACCGCCGAGAATAATGCCGATCCACGCGTGAACACGTCCGCGGATGGCCGGCTGGCGCTTGTAGGCGCGCAAGCCGATGATCCCCAGGATCACCGCCACGATGCCGATCGGGAACAGGGGGATGAGCGAGAAAACGCCGCAGTAGTACGCGAACAACGCCGGCATGTTCTTGTACGGGATCAGTCCGCCGGTGGCGTCACCATCACCGGTCGGGGGGCGATAGATGTCCGGCTCGGGCAGGCTTGGAGCATCAGGAGCGGGCTGTCCGCACGCCGGGCAGAATCGGAAGCTAACCGCGTAGGCCGCCCCGCAACCGCGACAAGCGCGTGTGGCACTATCTGCCATCAATAACTCCGTCCCGCGACAAACGCATCGCCAATCCACCCCGCGGCAGTCTCAATCCCGCGCTCGGCATCGGCGGCGACCTCGATCAGCAGCGCAGCTTCCGGAATCCGCCTGGCGATCCCATGCGGCGTTTTCCTCATGGGGCCGTTTCCACCTGGACCGCCGAGGACGATATGGTATGGCGCATCGTACCGGCGGCATTTCCGACGTACAAGAAATCCGGCGTAATCGTTGTGCGACACACCGTTTGCCGCTTGGCCCCGCCGATTCGCTCTTGGCTGGATCGCCCGCGCAGACTATGATGCTTGGCTTGACCGCGCGCACGCGCGGTGACAAACTCCGGCGCACCGGGTTGGGTGAGATGAGGTAACGCGGCAATCCCTCTGAACGGAAACGGTCTCCATGGCGGAAAAAGAAGTCAAAACCATTCTTGCAACCGACTGCGGCTCCACCACCACCAAGGCCATCCTGATAGACAAGCAGGAGGACGCCTATCGGCTGATCAGCCGAGGTGAGGCACCCACGACCGTGGAAGCCCCGGCCGAAGATGTCACGCGTGGCGTGATCAACGCGGTGGGCGAGATCGAGGATCTGACCGGACGCAAGCTGATCAAGGATGAGGGTATCTGGCTGCCGCGTGAGGGCGAGAACGGCTGCGACGCGTATGTCGGTACCAGCAGCGCCGGCGGCGGCCTGCAATTGATGGTGGCCGGCGTCGTGAAGAGCATGACCGCGGAAAGCGCCGAACGCGCCGCCCTGGGCGCCGGGGCCATCGTCATGGATGCCCTGGCCACCAACGACGGACGCCTCACCCACGAGCGCATCGAGCGAATTCGCGCCATGCGACCCGACATGATTCTCGTTTCAGGCGGAACTGACGGCGGCACCGTCAAGCACGTTGTCGAAATGGGCGAGATCATCGCCGCCGCCGACCCCAAGCCTAGATTCGGCATGGGCTTCAAGCTCCCCGTGATCTTCGCCGGCAACAACAAGGCCCACGACGAAATCCGGCGCAGCCTGGACGGCAAAACGGCCCTGTACATAACCGAGAACATCCGCCCTACGCTGGAAGCCGAGAATCTCAAGCCCGCCCGTGACAAAATCCACGACCTGTTTCTAGAGCACGTCATGGCCCAGGCCCCCGGTTACAGCAAGCTCATGACCTGGACCACCGTCCCGTTGATGCCCACGCCCGGCGCTGTCGGACTGATCATGCAGCTGATCGCCGAGCGCGAGAAGATCCAGGTTGTAGGCGTGGACATCGGCGGCGCCACCACTGACGTTTTCAGCGTCTTTCGCGGCGACCAGGATAATCCGGCCAGCGCTACCGTGTTCAACCGCACCGTCAGCGCCAACCTGGGCATGAGCTACAGCATCTTCAACGTCGTCGCCGAAGCCGGATTCGAGAACATCGTCCGCTGGGTACCGCTGGACGTTGACGAAATCGACATCCGCAACCGCATCCGCAACAAGATGATCCGCCCGACCACGATCCCGCAGACGCTGGACGAGCTCATGATCGAGCAGGCCCTCGCACGCGAGGCGCTGCGGCTGGCGTTTGTGCAGCACAAGCAGATGGCGGTCGGCCTCAAAGGGGTGCAGCAACAACGTTCCATCGCCGACGCGTTCGCGCAGGAGCTGTCCGGCCAGACGCTGGTTAACCTGCTCGCGCTCGACATGATCGTCGGCTCGGGCGGCGTGCTGTCGCACAGCCCGCGACGAAACCAGGGCGCGTTGATGATGATCGACGGCTTCCGGCCCGAGGGATTCACTGAACTGACTGTAGACTCGATCTTTATGATGCCTCAACTCGGCGTGCTGAGCACCGTGAACGAGGCGGCCGCCCTGGATGTGTTCAACAAAGACTGCCTGATCCGGCTGGGATGGTGCATCGCGCCCGTTGGCAAGGGTAAGGACGGGGCGCCATGCATGGAGATCGAGTTCGAGGCCAACGGCCAGCGGTCAAGCCACAGCGTCAATGTCGGCGACCTCCAGTTGATACCACTGGAGACCGGTAAAAAAGCCCGTATCGTGGCCACACCGGCCAAGGGCTTCAATCTGGGCAACGGACCAGGGCAGCCCGTGGAACGCGAGGTCACGGGCGGGGTGGTCGGTCTAATCCTCGACGGCCGCGGTCGGCCCTTCGATCTGCCGAAGGACCGGGCCGGACGGGTGAAGAAACTGACGGCCTGGAATCGGGCGCTGGATCTTTATCCCGACGCATAGCTGATTGATTTCGCTGAGATTGCCGATTCACTTTTCGGTCTGGTTGCTTATAATGGGTAAACGAACCGTTTCATGGGCGATTCTGGCCCCATGACGAAGGATCCCGCTGTGGCCGATACCGTTGAGAGCCCACCTGTCGCGACACCCACCGACGGAATGATCATTACAGAGAGCACGGTGCTCCGACCGGGAGTCTATGCGCTGCCCAACGGGATCACTATCGCCGGTGACAACATCGTGGTCGACGGCGGCAACGCCACCCTTGTCGGGAGCGGACGCGAGGGCGCGGGTATCACCATCAACGGACGGGCGGATGTGACCATCCGCAATTTCCGCATCCGTGAGTATCGTCATGGAATTGCCGCCTCGGGTTGTCGCGGTCTGAACATCAGTGACAACCAGATTTCCGCCACAGCCGAGATCGAAGCCAACACCGTGTTCCTGAACATCTGGGAACCGGTCGAACGCGCCTACGGCGGCGCCATCCTGCTGAACCGTGTCACCGACAGCGAAATCTGTGAGAATGACCTGCAGCACCAGATGGTTGGCCTGGCCGCGTATGCGTGCGACAAGTTGCACGTCCAGGGCAACAACGCCAGTTATAACAGCGGTTTTGGATTCCTGCTCTTCGCCACCAGCGATTGCGTGTACGAAGACAACTACGCGGACTATTGCTGCCGCTGGGAGCCGCGCACCCACCCCGGCCCGAGCACGGGAAAGCCTGAGCCACGCCTGGGAGCCGGGGCCTACGGCCACATGGGGGCCGACGCCACGGGATTCCTGTTGGTCAATTGCTCGTGCAGAAACGTGTTTCGACGCAATTGTGCCCGTCTGGGCGGCGATGGTTTCTTCCTGGCGGGGCGCTCGTCCAACGGTGCCAATGCCGGCTGTGATGACAACATATTCGAGGAGAATGACGCCTCGCTGAGCCCAAACATTGCCTTTGAGGCGACTTTCTGCAGCGGCAACATCTTCCGCAACAACTGGGCCGATCGCTGCAATTACGGCTTCTGGTTAGGGTTTTCCCGCGGTAACGTGCTGCGCGGCAACCGCATGTTGTGGAATCGCCAGGCGGGCATCGCCGTCGAGAACGGCGTGGATTTCGAGGTGCGCGAGAACAACTTCCAATCCAATGGGCACGGCGTTTTGATCTGGTCGAAGTTCGTCGAGGCATTCGCAGATGCCGAGCCGGCGAATGTGACCAGCCGTGATTGGCACATCGAGAAGAACCGCTTTTACCGCAACGGAACGGCGATAGCGATTTTCGCAGACAAGGATCACGGCATCCGTCCGATGCCGGCCGAATTCTCTGGCAGAGCCGAATTGCGGCCGCAGAATCACCTGATTGTGGACAACGACGTGCAGGACAACCGTGTCGGCATTCACATTCAGAAGGCCGACGGCACCGTGATCCGGCGAAACAGGATCAGCAAGAACGTCGAAGCGGACATTCGGCTGGAAGACGATCGCGACACGCAAGTCGGTCATAATCTAGGTGCCGCGGGGGCATACCTCTAAGCTGCAGGCTTTTGACCGGCAGAGCGTGGTTCCAGCATCTCAGCTATGAGGTAACGGGGGATTCACAAGCGACGTGCGATCATGCGGTTTGCGGGCGGGCGCAGCGCGTGTGGATATCGGACGTGCCGCTGCGCACAATCGACCGATCAGCTTCGCCAGGGTCATTGATCTGGTAGGATGGAGCACATCGGCAGGCGCAATGCCGACCGCGCGAAGCCACTTCCGCGCCCCGATTAACTCCGCGAAGAGGAGCACAGGCATGCGGATGCACCTCCGTCACATCGCTGCGGCAGGCGCCCTGGTCACGCTGGCCGGCGTCGCACTGGCATCAGTCAACCAAGCCCCCGACGCAACCGACGTGTCAGCCAAGCTGCATCCACAGTTGATCGCGCGGCTCAACAACGAGCCCGGGCCGGCCAAGGGTTGGGTGTTCTTCACCGACAAGGGGAATATGTCACCCGCACAGCAGCACGCGGCGATCGCGCAACTGGCCGAGGATTATGGCGAGCGCGCGAAACGCAGGCGCGCCGCGCGCGGCAGTGTAGACCGGCGCGCGCACGGCTTGTTCGACGTGCGCGACCTTCCCGTTGCGCAAGGTTATGTCGACGCCGTCGCGGCAACGGGCGCGCGCGTACACGTCTCGAGCCGCTGGCTCAACGCCGTCAGCGTAATCGCGACAAGCGCTCAGTACGACGAGATAGCGCGGCTCGCATTCGTCAGCCGCTTACAACCGGTAGCCCGTTCGGCGATCGTGCGGCCGGTACGAATCGGTCCGGAGTTCGAGGTTACCACTACCGGCGGCGGTGGCGAGGAACGATCCAGGGTGGACTACGGTAATTCGCAAAGCCAACTCGATCAGATCAACCTGATCGGGCTGCACAATGAAGGTTTCACCGGCGCGGGCGTCGTGGTTGGGATTCTGGATACAGGCTTTCGGCGCGACCACCAGGCGTTCAACTACGCCGGTCATGAGTTGAACGTCATTGCCGAATACGATTTTGTGGATGATGACGGCAACGCCGGCATTGACGCCGGTGATCCGTCCGACCAGCACAATCACGGCACGATGATTCTGGGTTGCCTCGGGGCCTACTACCCCGGCAGCCTGGTCGGCGGTGCTTTCGACGCGTCGTTTGTGCTCTGCAAGACGGAAGACACAACGGGCGAGTATCCGGCTGAAGAGGATAACTACGTGGCGGGGCTCGAGTTCACCGAGCTGAACGGCGCGGACATCGTAACATCTTCGCTGGGCTACATCGACTGGTATTCGCAAGCCGACCTGGACGGCATGACTGCGGTCACGACTATCGCCGTGAACATCGCCACCGCCAACGGCATGCACTGCTGTAACGCCGCTGGAAATGAATACCATGATTCCAATCCGGCGACTTCGAGCCTGATTGCGCCCGCGGACGCTTTCCAGGTAATCACGTGCGGGGCGGTGGGCAGCACTGGCGACATTGCCTCGTTCAGTTCTGATGGCCCGACGGCTGACGGTCGCGTCAAACCGGAGGTGCTCGCCCGCGGCCTGAGCACGCACACCGTCTCACCCTACAGCACTACCGGGTATACGACGGCGGACGGAACATCGCTCTCGACGCCGTTGGTTGCCTGCGCGGTGGCCTGTTTAACCCAGGCGCGGCCGTACTGGTCAGTGGACCAGATGCGCGAGAACCTCTTTGAAACGGCTGATTACTACCAGCAGTACGAGACGTACGACCCGCTCTTCGTCCGCGGCTATGGAGTGATTGACGCATTGACGGCCTACCAGAACTGCCCCGAGGCCGGTGTCGTCACGCTCGATTCCGTGGCGTACGCCTGTGAGAGCACAATCACTGTCACCGTCAACGACTGCGGGTTGAACACTGATGACGGCCTGGTCGAATACGTTGTGGTGGATGTTGATTCCGATACGGAAAGCGGCGTTGAGACGCTGACGCTGGTGGAAACGGATGCATCGTCGGCCGAGTTCATCGGCGCGATCCCGGCCGACACCACGAACGCCGTTGGAGTGCTGTGGATCAGTCCCGGTGACACTATCACCGCGACGTATATCGATGCCGACGATGGCGCGGGCGGATTCGGCATAACAGTAATGTCCACCGCCATCGTGGATTGCATTGCGCCGGCGATATCAAACGTCCACATGGTGGACGTGCAGGCGCGAAGCGCGACGGTCGGGTTCGACACCGATGAACCGACGCGCGCGACGGTGTATTACGGTCAGAGTTGCGCCGTGCTTGACCAGGTAGCCGCCTCGGCCGCATACGTCACAGCCACAGAGTTGCTGCTTGGCGGCCTGGATGACAACACTTCGTACTACTACACGGTCGAGGCAACTGACGCCGCCGGTAATTCGACAACCGACGACAACGCCGGAGCCTGCTACACCTTCGTCACGCCAGAGACGCCGGACTTCTACACAGAGGAGTACTCCGGCAGCGACAACGACCTCGACTTCCTGAGCCTGCGCTTTCGTCCCGGAGCGCCCGTTGATTTCTATACGGCGTGCGTTGAACCAATCACGGCCTTGCCGACCGATCCGACCGGTGGAACGGTGGTCAGTTTGCCGGACGACGGATACCAGTACATTGGCCTGTTCGGCGCCCAGGTGTGGTTGTATGGAGTGGGTTATGGCGGGTTATACGTGGGCAGCAACGGGTATGTGACGTTCACCGAGGGCGACAGCGATCATACCGAGGGGATCGCGGACCACTTCGATACGCCGCGCATTTCCGGTCTGTTTCACGATCTGGCACCACATGAGGGCGGCACGGTCCGTTGTCAGCAACTCGTTGACCGTGTTGTTGTGACATATGAGAACGTGCCGGAGTATGGAACGACAAACGCGAACACGTTCCAGATAGAGATGTACGATGATGGCACGATCACAATCAGCTACCTGGGCGTTGCCGTTTCGGAGGGTATCGCGGGGCTGTCGGACGGCCAGGGCACGCCGGATGGTTTCGTGGAGTTTGACCTGAGCGCCGCGGGTGGTTGCAACGCGCTGGGCGATCTCAACTGTGACGGGCTGGTGAACAACGGTGACATTGACGCGTTTGTGCTGGCCATCACTGACGCCGACGGTTACAGCTCCAGCTATCCGGATTGTGATCGTGCACTGGCGGACTGCGACCAGGACGGGCTGGTGAATAACGGCGACATCGACGCCTTCGTGGACCTGCTCGCGGGCGAGTAACAAGCGCCGCGATCTGTGGGCGAACAGCCCCGCACGCTGCGTTCGGCGCAGCGAGTCACACAAAACCGCGCCCCGTCAAAAACGCAAAAACCACGCTCTGCTGACCGATTTTGGTTAGACTGACTTGAGTAGGGCAACGCGCCGAGCCGCGGGGCACGGCGCGCGGGCATTATTGTGCACACGTACGTGAGGAGATCGCGAACATGATTAGGACGGCTACATTGAAGCGGTCACTGCCCGCGCTTTGCGCGGCGGCATGTCTTCTTGGCTGGTGTTCGACGGCGAGCGCGCATCCGGTTGTCGGTGAAGTTCTGCCGCTCGTGCAACCCGATGGCACGCGCTTCGAGGTGCGCATCTGGGGCGACGAGTTCTATACCGTGGTCGAATCCCTCGACGGCTACACGCTCCTGCGCGATCCGGTGACGCAGGTAATCTGCTATGCGCGGCTCGCGCCGGACGGCAACGCGCTGCTGTCCACCGGGCTGCCGGCCCACGAGCCGCTCCCTCATACGGTAATCCTCACGCCGCACATCCGGATCAGCGCTGCCGCGACGGCCGACCAGGCCCGGGCCGCCCGCGCCGATTTTGAAAAACGCCGGTACACCGGCCCACTGGCACCTCCAGCCCAGCGCGACGCGCGCAGCCCGACCACCGGCAACGTATTGGGCCTCACACTGCTCATCGATTTTTCCGACGACCCAGGCACGATAGCGCCATCCGAGGTGAACAACTACTGCAACCAGCTCGGCTATTCCAGTTGGGGCAACAATGGCTCAGTGCGCGACTACTTCTACGAGGTCTCGGATAACGCACTGACGTACACGAACTACGTCCCCGCCGCCTACTACCGCGCCCAGCACCCCAAGAGCTACTATACCGATCCGGCCATTTCCTACGGCACGCGCGCCCGCGAGCTGATCATCGAGGCCCTGACCTACCTCGACAACAACGGCCTCGACTTCACGCAGTTCGACGCCGACAATGACAATGTTGTTGACGCGCTAAACTGCTTCTACGCCGGCTATAGCGAGAGCGCCTGGGCCGAGGGCCTCTGGCCGCACGCGTGGAACGTGTACTTCATGTCCGATGACGGCGTCCAGACGTACGCCTACCAGATCACCGACATGCAGAATTCGCTGGCCCTGGGCACGTTCTGCCACGAAAACGGCCACATGCTGATGGGCTGGCCCGACCTGTATGACTATGACTATGACTCCACCGGCGTGGGCATGTTCTGCCTGATGTGCTACGGCGCTTCCGGCACGAACCCCGTGGAACCCTGTGCCTACATGAAGTACACCGCCGGTTGGACCACCACCACCATGCTCTCACCACCACAGGCCGGCATCGTGGTTCCGGCCGACAGCAACACGATCTTCATGTACCCGCACGAGACGCTCTCGAACGAGTACTACCTGATCGAGAATCGCCAACGCACCGACCGCGACACGGGCCTGCCCGATGACGGCCTGGCAATCTGGCACATCGACACCTACGGCAGCAATAACTGGCAGCAGCAGACGCCCGCGTACCACTACCTCGTCACGCTGGTTCAGGCTGACGGCGACTGGGACTTCGAGAACAACCGCAATTACGGCGACAGCACCGATCTCTGGGCCGGGCCGAGTTTCTCCGCGTGTACGCCCAACACCTACCCGAACACCGACTGGTGGGCCGGCAACGAATCCGGACTGTATATCACCAACATCAGCGCGTCCGCCACCAACATGAGCTTTGACCTTGACCAGGATTGCGACGATAACGGCGTCGCCGACTTCACCGATATGGTCGGCTGCGGCGGCAGCGCCTGGTGCGACGATTGCAACGGGAACGGTGTGCTCGACGTCTGTGATATCGCCGGCGGCACGTCCGCCGACGGCAATGCCAACGGCATCCCGGATGAATGCGAGGGCATCTTCCCGGTCGGCGACCTCAACTGCGATGGTCTTGTGAACAACGGCGACATTGACGCCTTCGTGCTCGCAATCACGGACCCGGTCGGCTATGACGCCGCCTATCCGGCGTGCGACCGCGACCTCGCCGACTGCAACGACGACGGGTCCATCAATAATGGAGACATTGACGCGTTTGTAAGCTTGCTCGGCGGGTAAACTTCAGGTGCCTCGCGCCGGGCGCCTCACCCGCGTGCGGTGCCCGGCGGCGTGGCCGATGCACTACCGGCCACGCTCGACACGGGGCTTGACGGACTGCCGCGGCCGTCGCCGCGCCAGGCCGGAAAGGCCACCGAGAACGTCGAGCCCTCACCGACTTTCGAGGCGACTCTGATCTTGCCCCCAACCTGCTCGACGACCGCGCGTACGATCGACAAGCCCAGCCCCGTGCCCGGCAGGCCACCCTCCAGCGCCGTCTTGCCGCGCCGGAAATCCTCGAAAATCGAACCCGCCGGATGGGGATTGGCTGAATCAGGCAGTGCGTCGGGCTCGATGCCGATTCCGGTGTCTTTCACAACAATCGCGACAAACTCCGGCCGGCCGTTGCAGGTCCCTTCAAATCCCTGCTCGGCCGCCTTGAAGGCGTCAGCGGCGCACTTACCGCAACTAACCGACACCGATACTTCGCCGGCGCTGGGCGTGTATTTGACGGCGTTGCTGATCAGGTTGTCCAGGCAATCCGTGAGATCGCGCGTATCGACGGCCACGCGCAGGTTGGGTTCGGTCGGCGCAACGAAATTCAGCGTCACGCCCTTTTTCTCCGCCAGCAGCCGATAACGCTGGCACAGTTCGGTCACGATCGACACGGTCTCGGCGGCGTACAATGTGTGACGCACCGGATCGGCCCCCTCCACGCGCGCCAGCGCGAGCAGCTCGCTAACCTGCCGAATACCCTCCTGGCAGCGCATGGTGATCTTCTCGCAGGTGGGCCGCACCGCCTCGGGGGGCACGACCGCGTCGCGCACCAGGCCGGCCAGCGTTTCAATAGCCGCCAGGGGGCTCTTAAGCTGGTGCGCGGCGGTTTGCATAAAGCGTGCCCGGCGCTCCTGCAAATCCTTGATGGCCCGTTGGGATTTGCGCAGCGCGGTGTTGGTGTCGCGCAGCTCGCGCTCGCGATCAGCGAGCAGGCCGGCCACGTGCAGCATGAAGTAGAGGATCCCGAATACGCTGCATGCGAAGACCAATTGAGCCGAGCCGACAAAAGCCGGCTCGTTGTGCAGATCGGTGGAGTTGACGTGGTGCAGGAACGAGTAGTGCGGCTGAAACAGTCCCCATAGCTCCGCGCTGCTCAGCCCGGCGAACAGCACGACGGCCCAGACGCCCTGCAAGATAGCTTGCCATGGCAACAGCAAAAACGAACCGATGGCCATATGGAACATGTAGAATATGGCCAGCGGGCTCTCGATGCCGCCCGTATAGCGGATGATTCCGGTCAGCAGAAAGAGGTCGACGGCGACCTGGCCGTTGGCGCACCACAAGACGCGACGCTTGACGCGCCGGCGCTCGACCGGATTCTCTTTCGGCTGGCGCTCCAGCGCATACACAACCCCCTCCCACACGATGTTCGCCAGCACGACGGCGAGCACGGCCACCACCAGCCGCGCGGCCGGCCCGCCTCACCGACAAGCATGTGCTCCAGCGTCATCAGCATGCCGGCCACCAGCACCATGACCCAGCGCAAGCGAATGAACCAGCGGAGTTGCTTCAGTGTGACCTTGGCGGGCCCCCCGCCTTTCTTGCCACTCGGGACCTCCGGTCTGTGTAACAGATGGCTCAGCCGCCGGACGCGCCACCATGCTGACGGATCCTTTCGCGAGACAACCCACTGAAATGCAGTCCCGTGGCACACGCTCGGGATGCTCAATTCTAACATCTCGCCGCATCGGCGTCGCGGTGCCGACCTATGCGAGTGAGTGCCGGCGACCTATGATACGAGGACTCTCGACAAACCCCCGCCTGGAGCGTCGCCGGATGTCGCGGTTCGCCAAGCAGTTGGATTCGGTGCTGGTCAAGCCCGCCGGGCCGGACTGCAATCTGGCCTGCCGATATTGCTTCTACCTCGAAAAGGAGCGGCTTTTCCCGCACACCCGGACCCATCGGATGAGCCCGGCGGTGCTGCGGGCCACCGTCAGCCAGATGATGACCCAGGGGCCAATGAGCCTCGCATTTGGTTGGCAAGGCGGCGAACCGACGCTGATGGGCGTGGATTTCTTCCAGACGGCCGTCGATTTGCAGAAGG
>CAXXWX010000016.1:0-287260 GCA_963675745.2 Phycisphaerae bacterium | reverse complement strand
TTGCTCTCGGTGTGAAGTTGGACGTGGACCTCCAACCCGATGATCGCACGGCAGCGGAGGTTGGAACCATCTGTGGCCATCAGTGGGTGTCCCGTTCTCAGGCCGGACGGAGGCTGCCAAGACCCGCGGGGGCGGTAGGGTCCCGCACGGGTTGGCCTTGGAGGCATCCTCACGGCCGCAAAGACGCCGCCACCGATCGCCCCCGGATCTCGCCCCGTGACCAGTCCTACTTCAGGGCATTCGGTCCAGAACTCAAGCGAACATGCCGATTATTGGAGGACGGGGGCGGGTCCGCAACCGGTGTCTCATCCCCTCAAGTTCGGGTTGCGGGGCGGCTGGGGCTTGCATCGTCGCGTCGGGGCTGGAATGATAGCCCTGCTAGAGCCCGGGTGGTCGGGGCGTGGGGTCGAACCTGCTGCAATCAGAAGCGTGCTGCTGGGAGCGGATTTTATGAGGCCCATCCATTCCGGAACCACGACGGAACGCATAGTGCGTTCAGGACTCATGGTGCTGCTGTTCGGCGCCTTCGCTATCGCCTATCTGCTCGACGGATTCGGGGGGTATGCCCGGGATAACGTAAGAAGGTACTGCGTGGATGGGCTTGGTCTCACTGCGGAGCAGTTGCCCGAGATCGACCCGACGATCACCCGGGCGCGGGCGCTGGAGCTGCAGGACAAGTTCCAGAGTCTGGCGCCCAGCCTGGCGGAGTTGAAGGCGGAACTGGGGGAGCCTGCGCTCGAACATGGGTCTAAGGTCTACTTCTTCGGCCCCGGCGGCGTGTTGTGGCGCGATTCGCAGATGGGGGTTAAGCAGCCGTGGGGCTGGGACGACGGCCGGCATACCGAGATGGACATCCGCATGCAGCAGTGGATTGCCTACGTTCTTAGCGCCCTGGCGTTGGTGTTTATCATTCATCTCATTAGGGTGCTCACCACGCGCGCCATTTTGTCCGAAGAGGGCCTCAAGCTCCGCGGGCACCCCGTGATTGCCTTTTCGGCCATGCGAGCTTTGCACGGCGAGGACTACAAGAGGCGGGGCTGGGTGGAGCTCGAGTATGAAGGCGGCAAGGGCATTGCCCGGCTCGATGACTACGTGATAAAGGAATTCAAGCCCATCCTGGCCGAGATCTGTGAGCGCTGCGGTTTCGTTAGCCCGGTGGAGCTGGAGGAGGCGGAGGAGGATGACGCGGTGCCTCCGTCGGACGTCGAGGAGCTTGCGGCTGCTGGATCCGACCTTGATTCCGACACAAGTGCGGGCGCGGAAGCCGTCGAGGATCCCAACGAGGACGCTGAGCGCGACGCCTGACACCCTCCAGATCAACACCGTTCGCTTGGGCAGCCGTTCGCCTCGGCCGTACGGGGAAGCTGAGCGGACTCCCGTCGAATCGTGCGTGGTCTACGCTTGCCCCCTGCCGGGCGGTGTCACTTCATCCGTGCGGGTTGTGGCAGGTTATTCGCGGCGCAGACGGCGGGTCATCAGGCGGGTGATGGCTTCCTGGGGGCGGACGTCATCAAAGAGGATGGACGCGACGGCCTCGGTGATCGGCATCTCTACGTCGTGGCGGGCGGCTAACTCTAATAATGCCTTCGTAGTGGGAATGCCCTCGACTACCGACGTGGTCGAGGCGATCACTTCTTCGCAGGTCATGCCCTTTCCGAGGCGTTCGCCGGCGGTGCGGTTGCGGCTTACCGGGGAGAAGCAAGTCGTAGCTAAGTCGCCCACGCCCGCCAGGCCGCGGAAGGTCTCAGCCTGGGCGCCGAGGGCTACGCCTAGCCGCGTGATCTCCACCAACCCGCGCGTGAGCAGGGCGGCCTTGGTGTTGACGCCGGCGCCGAGCCCGTCGCACATGCCCGCGGCCAGTGCTATTACATTCTTAACGGCGCCGGCCAGCTCCACCCCGAGCAGATCGGCACTGGTGTAGATGCGGAAGTAGCTCGTGCTCATGCCCTCCTGCACGCGACGGGCGAGGGTTTCGTCCTCGGCCGCCACCACGACACTTGCGGGCTTACGTTCCGCGATTTCCGGGGCGATGCTGGGGCCGGAGAGGCAGACCGGCGCTCCCGACCGGGGCACAGCTCTTAATGATCGCAGTCGGGCGGAGCATCGTTTCGATCTCGACGCCCTTGGTAACACTTACGACCGGAACCGCGGCGGGGACGTGCGGGGCGAGGCGGGTCCAGACGGGGCGGAGGTACTGGCAGGGGACGGCCGAGACGATCAGGTCGGGCTTGGCGGCGAAGGCGATACGGTCATCGCTGGTGACTTCGATCGAATCGGGCAGGGCGGATGGCCTGGGAGGAACTGTTTGTTCTCGCGGTCGGCTTGCAAGGCAACAGCTTGCTGAGCGAAGGCGCTCCACAGAGTTACCCGCGTGCCGCGTTCGGCCAACAGCAGGGCGCAGAGCGTCCCCATCGCGCCGTCGCCGATGACAGTTGCGTGAGGGATCGGGGTTGCCAGCGACGCTCCGCATGACGAACCAGGCAATTACTAATTACGGATTACTATTTACGAGGCGATCAGCGGCATGGGTGCCCCGCATCTTGGGGCGGGGGAGCGCATAGCCCGCAAGCTTGCCGTTCCCAACAAGTGCACCTAGGCGCACCTGCCTTCTGACGTCGCCATTCTGAATTCTCTTCAGGTGCGCAATGGGACGCACCCTGCTTTGGGTGGCATGGTCAAGCGCAGCGCCGCCATGCATTCCGCAGCAATCATGACCAAGCATAAGTAAGGTGCGCCCGGGACGCACCCTACGCAGACGGCCGCCGCGGGGGGCGGCCGCTACAGCAGGCCGAAGCTGCCGTAGATCAGGTCGCTGAGGACGGCGCCGGCCAGCGTGCTTGCCAAGCCTCCTACGATGCCGCCTACGTCACAGCCGCCCGTTTGCAGCAGGATCCCAGCGGCCAGGAACGGCATGGCGCGGCGCATCAGCTTCTGCATCCTTACGTTCATAGTCTTTGTACTTGTGCTCCTTAGGGGGGGCGCCCCTGATTGAGGGGTGCCCGGGTTAAGGGTGGTTCCCCTGAGTCGGCGGGGGCAACGGAACTCGGCAAGCGGCCGCTACTCCTGTTCTTCCTCGGGGGTCGGCTTTGGTGGAGGACGCCGGTTGCAGGGCGACCAGTTCGCTCACCACGTAGACGGGGATGATATCGGTGGAAGCGCCGTGCAGTCGCTTGCGTGCCGAGGCTCGCACTCCCACGTAGCGGCCGATGAAGTCCGCGGCGGAGATCTTGGAACCGCGCGGAATCTCGAGGTAACCGACGGTCAAGCCGCCGGTGGAATCGGGATCGACCAGGCGATAGCGCTCCGGCTGGGCTCCGGGGGGATAGGCGGCGCTGATGCGCACCTCGCCCTGCGCGTCGAAACCGCCGGGGATAGGCGGCACCGCCGCGGGCAGGTTGGCCCGCGCTTCGATGAACTCTCGCCGCTGGTTCTCCACGTCCTCGATCAGCTCGTGCATCCGCCGCGACGACTCCGCCACCTCGACCAGGTAGGTCAATTGCCGCACGCGTTTCTCGGCGTACTCGCGGGCGAAGGTGTCTTCCTCCTGCTCAGCCAAAACCTGATAGCGGGCGAGCAGCGGTTTGAACTTGCGCTCCGTGACCGGCTTGGCCAGCTCCGCCCGGGCCTCCACGTCAAGCGCTTCGAGTTCCTTACGCTGGGGCGTAACGTCCACGGCCGTCAGCGGGGTCTTCGGCGCTTCGAGAGTAGGCTGCGCGGCGGATTCTTCGGTAGTCAGCCCCGAGGCCGGTTTCGTGCTGGGGATCAAGGTGGAGTCCATCTGCTCCGCGGGGGTTGTGGTCGGGGTAGGTGTACCGGGCGGCAGTTGCGCGATGAAGTCCTCATGCACCCAGAGGGTAACGCCCGGGGGTGGGGCGATACAGAGGAAGCCGTCGTCCGTCTTGCCCAGGATGGTGACGGCCGCCCCTTTGGAGAGCTTGGTCTGCACCTTCGAGCGTTGCTTGCCGTACTCCGGCAGGTTGGACATCGCCCGCACGCGGACGTTGTCGCCGTTGACCACGCCGTCCTTGTCGTTCACGGTATCGACGTAGTTTTCGTGGATCAGGCTTTGGGCCTCGGCCGGCGGTTTGATCTCGTACCAAGGCGCCTGGCGCCCGACGATGGTCACCTTGTGCTGCCGGCGTTGAGCTTGAGAACGGGATAGTGATTCGCGCTCGGCCCGCTGCGGACGTACACGTTGTTCCCGGCCACCTCCGCCACCCACTCGGTGTCGGTCCGGGTCGCGGTGGGGGATGCGGGCTGAGTGGGGTGGCGGGCCCTGGGCGGTCCAGGCTGGCCCGCTTGTGAGCGAGGATCACGACCACTGCTGCTGCCGCGGCCCGGAGACTCAGCCATCGCGTCGTGAACTCAGAACCCTGCGTGTCAAAGTGCGCTGTCTGTTACTGCCGGACATGACTGCGGTCCTCTTGCAAGCTTGAACTGTACTGTAAGGTGCGCAAGTGGTAGGCGATGGCAGGTCATCTCAACGCCGCCTGCACCCCGAGCTTCGCCTCCATTTCGAACGACTTAGCCTATCTTCGCAGGGTGGGACTGTCAACGTTGGGAGGGTCGTTGCCGGGGTGTCTGCCCGCGACAGAGGCGCGGTGGTATACTGCGGCCTCGATGGCGCGGCAGCTCGCAAAACCTCCCGCTCGGGTAGTGGTGGAACCCGTCGATGGCAGCTTCGAGGTCGAGGCTGTGGTTGTGAGTTTTGCGCGGCTGCCCCAGCCGGCGATTCTCGAAAGCTCCCTGCCTGGCGTAAGTTACGGACGCTACTCCATCTTCGCAGCTTCCCCGGCGGATGTGTTCGAGTTCGGGGTGGACGACGCCGGGTGCCCGCTGGCGGCGTTTGCCCAGCGTTGTGGGGCCTACCCCCGGATTGCCCAAGTCCCGGCGGAAGTCCCGTTTCCCGGGGGCTGGGTCGGGTTCCTGGCCTATGAAGCCGGGCTGGGAATTGAGGGGATTGCGCGGGCGACAAGCTGGGATGTCGATCTGCCGTTGGTTCGTTTCTGTCTGTACGACACGGCGGTGGTGTGCGACCACCAGCTCGACCGGTGGTATGTGCTGGCGGTGGACTGGCCTGAGCCGTGGGCAAGGCGGCGACCGACGGTCGCGGCGCGCCTGGCGGCGGCGCGCGCGCAGTTGGCGGCGTCTCGGCGTCTGGCGCTACCGAATCTGGCCCGGTCCGGCGGGGCGGGACCGCTCGAGGGCAGTCTGTCGCGCGCTGAATACGACGCGGCGGTTGAGCGGGCTTTGGAGCACATCCGCGCGGGCGACATCTACCAGGTTAACCTGACGCAACGATTCACGACGCGGACGCACGAAAGCCCGCTGGAGGTGTACCGGCGGCTGCGGTGCGCTAACCCTGCGACCTATGCCGCCTTGCTGATGTGGGACGAAGGTCGGCGGGCGGTGCTCTCTTCGTCTCCTGAGCTTTTCCTGGAGCTGCGGGACGGCAAGGTGCTGACCCGGCCGATCAAGGGCACCGTGCCGCGGGGTGCGACGCCGGCGGAGGATTCCCGGCAGCGGCAGGTACTCGCTGAGAGCGAGAAGGACGCGGCCGAGCTCAACATGATCGTCGATCTGTTGCGCAACGATCTGGGGCGGGTGTGCGCGTATGGATCGGTGAAGGTGCTCGAAGCGGCGCTGATCGAGGAGTGGGCGACGGTGTATCACCGCGTCGCTACGATCGAGGGGGTGTTGCGGCCGGAGGAGGATGCGCATTCGCTGCTGCGGGCGGTCTTTCCCGGCGGTTCGATCACGGGGGCACCGAAGATTCGCGCCATGCAGATAATCAACGAACTTGAGCCCACGGCCCGCGGAGTGTACTGCGGCGGCATCGGCTGGCTGGGCTTGGACGGCTCACTCCGGCTCAACATCGCCATTCGCACCATGGTGCAGGTAGATGACCGGGTGCACCTTTATGCCGGCGGTGGTATCGTGGCTGACAGCAACGCCGAGGCTGAGTATCAAGAGAGTCTGGCCAAGGCGCGTGGGATGCTGCGGGCTTTGGGGTTGGAGGATGAGGTGCCTGCCTTACGAACGCGCAAGGACCCGTCCGCCGGCGGCGGTACACGCGTGAGCAGGCGTACGACTGAGAAGTGAGCGTGTACGTCAAGTTCGCGTACATCATGAGCACGTACGTCATGAGCGCGTAGCGGCCGTCCCCCGTGGCGGCCGAGGGGTGGCACGGTCCAGCTCTGCTTTGTGCCGTGTGAGAGTAACCACGGCCGAGCGGAGCTCGACCGTGCCACCCTTCGACAGAGGATCGACGGAGCACCGAGAGGGAGTGCAGGCGTGAGCAGAGAGGTCTGGCTCAACGGATCGTTTGTGCCCGCAGGCGATGCCCGGATCGGCATCGATGATGGTGGTTGGCTGCACGGGGCGGGGCTCTTCGAGACCATGCGGGCGGAGTGCGGCAGGGTGTTTCGGCTTGAGGCCCATCTGGGGCGCCTGCTGCGCTCGGCGGAGAAGCTGCTCGGTTTTGCGGCTTTGGAGCCCTTGCCCGGGCGGGTGCAATTCGAGGAGCTGCTCGCGCGGAACGAACTGACCAGTGCCCGCCTGCGCCTGACGGTTACCGCGGGATCGATGCGGGAGGATGCCGACGCCGAGAGCAAGCCGCTGTCGGTGTGTCTGACGGCGACGCCCGCTATCTCGTATCCGCCGCGTTTCTACGAACAGGGGGTGGCCGTGGCGGTCTCACCTTATCGCCAATGCACGAGTGACCCCACCGCAGGGCATAAGACTGTATGCTACCTGCCGCGGCTGCTCGCGTTGCGCGACGCTCGCCGGGCGGGATGCGAGGAGGCGTTGTGGTTCACCGAGTTCAGCCACCTGGCGGAGGGTTCGATCAGCAACGTGTTTGTCGTGCGGGATTCGGTGCTGAGGACGCCGGCGTTGGAGACTCCGGTGCTGCCCGGCGTGGCACGGGCGGCGGTGTTGGAGTTGGCGCAAGCTGAGGGCATGGATACGGATTTCACGCCGCTGACCATTGACGACCTGCTCGACGCTGACGAAGTCTTTCTCACGAACGTGGCGATGCAGGTCGTGCCGGTCATCCGAGTGGAGCGGCGCGATATTGGCGCAGGAGAGGTGGGGCGGTGGGCGCGGGCGTTGCTGGACTCGTTTCGTAAGCTGGTGCGCAAGGAGTGCAACGAAGATGGCTGAACGTAAGGCGGCGGCGCGGCGCTACCGGGTGGAGGAGGTCTGTGCCGCGTTGGAAGAGATTGCACCTTTGAGTTTGGCGCAAAGTTGGGATAACGTCGGCCTGCTGGCGGGTGACGAGACTACGCGCGTGCGGCGGCTGCTTTGCTGTATCGACCTGACCCCGGCGGTAGTAGGTGAAGCGTTGACCGGCAGGTACAGCATGATTCTGGCCTATCATCCGCCGCTCTTCAAACCGATCTCCGCCTTGCGTGTGCCATGTCATGGCACGGAAGATGCGGTCTATCGCTGCGTGCGCCTCGGGATTTCGATCTACGCCCCTCACACCGCGCTCGATGCCGCTCAGGGTGGGACGAACGACGTGTTGGCGCAGCTCTGTGGGCTGAAGGAGACGGAGCCGTTGGAGTATGTCGAGGCGCCGGGACGAGAGGAGTTCAAGCTGGTGGTGTTCGTGCCGTCCGAGGTGGTGGAGCCGGTGGCGGAGGCACTGTTCGCCGCAGGGGCGGGGCGGATCGGCGAGTACACCCGGTGTAGTTTCCGCAGCTTGGGGCAGGGCACCTTCTTCGGCTCGGAGGATGCCAACCCGGTCGTGGGGGAGCGTGGGCGACTGGAGCATGTCGAGGAGCAACGTCTCGAGACGGTCGTGCCGGCGGGGGTGCTGCCGGCGGTGGTGGCGGCGCTGCGCCGGGCTCACCCCTACGAGGAGCCTGCCCTCGATCTGTATCCGCTGAAACCGCCGCCCGTGCGCGGTTTGGGGCGGGTGGGTGCATTCGCACAGCGTACGACTCTGCGTCAGCTTGCCAGCCGGCTCAAACGCCGCACTCCGGCCACCAGTGTGCAAGTCGTGGGCCCGCCGGACCGCGAACTGACCCGCGCCCTGGTGCTGGTAGGGGCGGCTGGGAGCATCCCGTTCAGGGGTAGACTCTGTCCGGAGGACGTCATCGTGACGGGCGAGATCCGCCACCATGATGCCTTGACGATCCGCCGACGGGGCTGCTGCGCGGTTGCCTTGGGCCACTGGGCGAGCGAGCGACCGGTGCTCAAGCCCCTGGCGGACCAGGTGGCGCAGGCTCTGCCGGGCCTGGAGGTGCAAGTCAGCGAGGCCGATTGCGATCCGTTCCTGCCTGTCTGACGGGGCTACAGACGCCTGAGCTGCGGTCCGTGCTTCAGCTTGCCGATCCCACGAGCAGGCTTTCCGTGCTTAGGATTACGGGTGGTTCAGGTGAGGCGACCTCACTACGATACTCCAGCGGCCCAGCCGGGGGGGCGCCATACAGTCTTAGTGGAAATTGGCTGTTGGGTTTCCCTTTGTCGGGATGAGCGTCCATAATCGTCAGGGGCGGCTGGGTACCAGGGTTGGCAGCAGGAGGTGTTCATGCGTGAATCGATCATGGGAGTCTTCGTCGGGGGTGGGCCGGCTCCGGGGATCAACGGGGTCATCGGGGCCGCGGCGATCGAGGCCGTCAACAACGGGCTGCGCGTAATCGGTTTCTACGACGGCCTCCAACACCTGGCGGCCGACGATTTCGATCCCGCCCGCGACACGGTCGAGCTGGAGATTCATGAGATGAGCCGCATCCACTTCGGCGGCGGATCCATCCTGCGCGCCTCTAGGCGCAACCTGCTCGATCAGGCCAAGCTGAAGACCTCCACCGTGGTCGAGGCTGACCCGGAGAAAGCCACCCGCGTCTGCAATCGCCTGCGCAAGCTCGGTATCACACATCTGCTCTCTATTGGTGGGGATGACACGGCCCTCAGCGCTCGGTTCATCGCCGAACGTGCGGAGGGCATGATCCGCGTGGTGCATATTCCCAAGACGATCGACAACGATCTGCCCTTGCCGGGCGATATTCCGACCTTCGGTTTTTCCACCGCGCGTCACATCGGTTCGCAGATCGTGGCGAACCTGATGGAGGATTCGCGGACGACGCGGCGCTGGTACATCTGCGTCACCATGGGGCGCAACGCGGGGTTTTTGGCGTTGGGGATCGGGAAGACCGCCGGTGCCACGCTTACAATAATCCCAGAGGAATTCGGGGAATCCACCACGATCAAGGAGATCGTGGACATTATCGAAGGGGCGATGATCAAGCGGCGCAGCATGGGTCGCCCGGACGGGGTGGCGGTTGTGTCGGAAGGGTTGGCTTACAAACTGGGGGACCGGGAGGAGCTGTCGCGCCTGCTGGGCAAGGAGGTGCCCGTCGACGCCGCCGGTCATCCGCGCCTTTCCGAGGTGCCCATGTCACGGATACTCAAGGATGAACTCACGCGCCGGGCCGAGGTGCGGGGCGAGTCCATGACGGTCGTCGGTCATACGTTGGGCTACGAGCTGCGCAGCGCGCCGCCGACGCCTTGGGACATGAGCTATACCCGCGACCTGGGTCACGGGGGGGTGCGCTTGCTGCTGGACTCGACCTGCGATCTACCGGCCGGGGTCATGGCGACCATGCAGGCGGGCAATCTCGTGCCGGTCGCTTTCGAGGAGATGGTGGATCCGATCACCAACCGCACGCGGATTCGCCAGGTGGATATGACGAGTTATTCCTACCAGGTGGCCCGGGCCTACATGATCCGGCTGGAGAAGTCAGACTTCCAGTCGCCGACGGTGCTGTCGGCGCTGGCCTCCGAGGCGCGCATGACGCCGCACCAGTTCCGCGAGTATTACGAGCCGGTGGTAGCCAAAGGCCCGCGGGCGCGGTCGCAGGAAGTGGAAAGCGCGGTGCTGCCCTGCCACGAGGATTAGAGCCTGTTGAACGATCTTGTAGCGTCCGCCCCCCGTGGCGGACGTGGTATTCCAGGGGCGTGAGTTAGTCGAGCCCGCTACGTCTGAAGTGAAGCTGCTGTAGTGCTGCGTTGCACCTGAGTCGATGGGTTCCGGGTGGCACGGTCCGGCGCAGCCAGCCCGTGTGAGTGTCCGACCACGGCCCAGCAGAACTGGACCGTGCCACCCTGCTGTCTATCAAACCAGGGTTGACGGAGCACTAGAGCGTTTTTCGCTGTCACGCACCGCCTGTTACCAAGGTCCGGTGGCGCTCACCCTCGGTAAGTCCGCGCGGGCTGAAGCCCACGGCTCGGAGCGCGATATCGAGAAGCGCGCTAAGTTGCAGGCGCCGCGTCTGAACCTGCGCTGCCGGTCGCATGCTCCGGCTCCTCGTCGAAGTAGATGTCCTCCAGGTCGATGTGGTCCACGTCACGCCGCAGCAGGAAGTAAATCACCGTGCTGATGGTGAAGTAGAACGAAACCAGAAACGACCACATCAGCGCGATCACCACGACCACGGCCACCCACACGAAGAAGGCGGAGATGCTCTCGTACCAGGTCAACTGCGACCAGTCGATCGTGCCGTGCAGCTGCCCGAATCCCCCCATGGGCCAGATGCGCTCGACCTTGTTGGAGGTCGCCCCGAAAAAGGAGGTTCCCACGCCCACTACCACGTGCGTGAACTTCAACGCGGCGAAGGTAATCAAGCGCACGAAGAGCCAGCAGAGACTGCCGTACACCAGGGCGATGATGAAGTACAGAATGGTCTTCCACGGGCGGGAGAGCACGTAGCTGACGCTGCGGGAGAAGGCATCAAAGGCGTCGGAGCCCTCGGCCGCCACCGTAGGCCAGAGCAGGCTGCCCCCGGCCAGCAGACCCAGCATGAGCAGCGCGAGCACGAAGCCGCCGAGCAGCGCCAGGATAAACGCCCCGCCGGCCACCAGGTCCCCGAAGATCGGAATCCACAGGACCATCCCCCCCAGCACCAGCAGCACCATCACCCCCAGCATGAACAGCAAGGGTAGGATGGGCGCCAGGAAGAAACTGCCGAACCAGCGCGGGCGAGCGAAGCTGAGCGCCTGCCCGATGGTGAGCTTCTCCTCCCGGGCAAAATGCAGCGCCGCCATCCGGCACAGCGCCCCGCCGCCCAGCGACCAGACGAACAGCACGCCGAGCGTAAATAGCACGAAGTAGCAGGTGCGCGCCTCCGCTAGCCAGAGCACCCCGTAGAGCATCCCGGTCAGGCTCGCGAGGGTGGATGACGCCCCTGCAGGTTGACGCAGATACGCGTCGATCGGCGAGCCGGCCGCCACCGACTCCGCCCCGGGCACCGCCGAGCCCAGCAGGCCCAGCACGCAGTTCCGCTCATGGAGCGACCAGACCTCGAAGACCCCGCAGGTGGTCTTCTCCTCACCTTCGGTTTCGCCAGCGGGTGACTCAGGAATCTCCTGGTCCGTCTGGCGGGCGAGGATGTAGGTGGCGATCGCGTTCGGCTCCACTCCGCTGCCCGCCTGCTTCCAGATCACATCCATGATCCAACCCAGAAGCAGCGTTGTCAGCAGGCACACCAGGGCGATGCCCAGGCGTGAAGGCTGCAACACGGTGGAGAAGGTGCGCGCAATGTAGGGCAGCCCACTCGCGTCGAGCCAGTTAGCATGGGTCGCAGGTTTGCCGTTCTCAGCCATCAGGGTTCCTCCGAAATGAACTGCAAGTCCAGAGGCTTAGAGCGTTGGTGCCTCCTGGGGGCCAGCGTGCCGCGGGTATCGTTCGTCCAGACCCTGGCGCCGCAGTCTTGTTCCTGCGCGGGATTGGATCGGGCAAGCGCCGGCCGCGCCGCTGGGTAGTCGCGCCGCTCGGATTATATCCGCCCTCGCCGCGCGGTGAAACCCGATCTTTCCAAGATCACGAAACCCTCGGGGACCTGGACTGAGCAGGACCACGCAAACGGGAAACCAACCGGGTGGCATGGCCAAGCGCAGCGCCGGCATGTCGCGATGGGGACCAGCCCTTTCCCCGCGGACCAGCATGGCGGCGCTGCGCTTGGCCATGCCACCCCCTGCCGATTCCCGGTTTCCCCAGTGCGGGGAGCTATTTAGTTTAGGCGGACATGGCGCGGGAGTCATCAACCCCGGACCACAACTCGGCGAGGAACGGTTGCACGCGGGCGGCAAGCTCGTCCCCCCGCAGTCCCTCTACCGCCGCAGCCGTAACCCGGCGCACCAGGGCGCTGCCCACAATCGCTCCCTCCGCCACGGTGCAGACCGCCCGCACCTGCGCCGCCGTGCTGATACCGAATCCTACACAGACGGGCAGGCCGCTTTCGCGGCGCACAGCCGCCACCTCGGCGGGCAACTCCGCCGGCAGTTCCGCCCGCTCACCCGTGGTGCCCGCCACCGCGATCTGATAGACGAAACCGGTGGACGCCCGGGCGATCGCCGCCCGCCGCGCCGGCTGGGTGGTCGGCGCGACCAGGCCTATGTGACACAGCTTGGCACCAGCGGCCGCCTCCGTCAGCGCCTGTGCCTCCTCGACGGGCACATCCGGCACGATCACTCCATCGAAGCCCGCCTCCGCCGCCCGCGCCATGAACTCCCGCACTCCCAAGCGATAGACGATGGAGTAGGAGACCATCGCGATCAAGCCGCAGGAAACCGTAGGCCGCACCTCAGCCGCCAGCTTAAAGGCGTCCGCCACCCGGTGCCCGCGCTCGAGCACTCGGTAAAACGACTCCTGAATCACCGGCCCGTCGGCGATCGAATCCGAATAGGGGAATCCAATCTCAACCGCCGCCACGCCCAGTTCGTCGGCGCTGCGAATGAGCGCGACAGTGCTGGCGTCGTCGGGCAAGCCGGCGGTGTAGTAAGGCAGCAGCGTGCCGCGTTGCGGTGCAGCGAGCCCGCGCAGCCGTTCAGTCAGACGATCCGAGGCCATCAGCCGATTTCCCTTATTCCCACCCGGGCGGCCCGGGGCAAGCAACTTGCATACCAAATACCGAAAGAAGAGAGCGCCTTAAAGCACAAGTACGCCGGGCTGCAACGGGCGGCAGCTGCGTCCCTGGCAGCCCGCGCTTCTCACGCCGTATCGTAGCTCCTGTAAGCGGAAGAGGATACAGTAGATCGCCCTGGGCGTGGACGTTCCGCGGGCAATCCGGGTCGCCTGCGAACCACGCAGACCCGCCGCCGGGGCGCCGAGGTTTTTGCATATCGACTCCAGATTCAGAGCGGAATCCGGCGCCCTTGGCAAGCCTTCGTGGTATACTAGTATGGTCATTTATGAGGCGGTCCACGAGGACGCGACTGCCGTGCACGACCGGGAGAATCGATCGACCGAACCGATAACACGACCCTTGAGGAGGCTTGTCTAAGGCACAAACGACGTACCGACCCCCATTGAGGTTGGCGGTCTGAGTTGCTCCAAGCCACCCACGTTGTTCAAGGGTTCCGTCATCCGCTCCCATCGGCACTGGCCGGTTGCCCTTGTTGGACGCTGCATTCGAAGGGCTTGCGCCAAGCGGCGCAGGCCCTTTCTATTGCCGGGGTCGAGAGTGAGAAGGCTTCGTCTGGAGTCGTCCGCCACCGGGTAAGAATGGGACGTGGCATGACGGCGTAATGCGAGCCGCAATAGACCCCGGTGCGCGGGCCCGACGCGGGGTCTGGAGACCTCCCCTCCTCTTTGGGGCTACCTGCCCCCCGGAGCTCGACGTGGACCGGGTTTACCTGGCAGCCTGTTGCAGAAGTCAATTCGTGGGGGCGAGACCGCCGTTTTAGGTGCCAGAGACGCGGCCGGGGGCGTCTGGGCCACACTTCTTCAAGAGGCTGCCGGGGTTCGGCAACGGGATCGCCTTCAAACTGGAGAAGCATGGGCTCTTTGTTTGTGGAGCCGAGAGGACTCCTGAGCCCCGCAATCATGCTGCAACTGCACCCTGGTGGACGTCCGCAGTAATGTGCAATCCGCCCGGCGGCCGTTATACTCGTTTCTTATGAACGGGTTGGTACTCTTCGAAGACGAACGGTTTGTTGACCTCCTGCCCCTGACCTTTTGGCGCTCCGTGTTTGAGCTGCGCGTGGGCCGCACCATCCTGCTGGACCGCAGCGCGCGCCAACTTGAACTCCCGGTCACCGGCGTCTGGACGCGCGACTGGTTCGCCCCGGTGGCGCAGCACCGCTGCGGCGCCCCGGTCAATCGCCCGGTCGACGCCCACACCCTGCTGGTGAATGGGCGCTGGGTGTTTGACGATCCGGTTACTCCGCCCCCTTCCCCCTCGGTCGGCGTGATCGGTGACGAGGTGGTTTGTATCTCATGTGACGAACCCCTGGCGGAGCGTCTGACACCTGCAGACCTGCTGGATCCGCGGCGGCGGAATGACGTCCTAGGCTCCTTGCCGCGGCTGGAGATGTCCGGGGAGCTGATTCGCTATCCCTGGGACATCATTACCCGGCTGGGACAAACCTTGACCGCCGACTTCCATCCGCGCGACGCCGTGCTGGAAGAGCGCCTGGATGAGCGCGTGGTAGTGGAGAACCGCGGGATGCTGCACGTCGGCGCCGGTACCCGCGTGCATCCCACGGCCGTGCTCGATGCTTCGGCGGGCCCCATCTATCTCAGCGAGAACGTGCGCGTCGGGGCGCACTGCGTGATTGAAGGCCCGGCGTACATCGGGCCCGGCTGTCGCCTCAACCCACACGCCTGGTTGCACGGCGCCAACGCGTTGGGTCCTATCTGCAAGGTTGGCGGGGAGCTGGAGGGCTGCGTGCTGCACGGGTACAGCAACAAGCAGCACGATGGTTTCTTGGGCCACGCCTACGTCGGGAGCTGGGTGAATCTGGGCGCCGGCACGGTCAACTCCAATCTGAAGAACACCTACGGCAACGTGCGGGTGCCGATCAACGGCACCGAGATCGACAGCGGTCAGATGTTTTTCGGCGCGGTGATCGGCGATCACGTCAAGACGGCCGTCAACACTACCCTGCCCACGGGCGCGGTGATCGGCTTGGCCTCGGTGCTGACCGGCGGCGGGTTGGTTCCCAAGTACATCCCGTCCTTCAGTTGGGTGACGGACCACGGCGTCGGGCGCGGCGATCCCGCCCGCCTTTTGGACGTGGCGGTCAAGGTCATGGGTCGGCGCCGGGCGGACATCACCGACGAGGAGGTCGAACTCTTTCTCGAACTCGGCAACCGTACCCGCGAATACGAACGCGGCGCTTCCTAGTGCTCCGTTGCACCTGAGTTGACGGGTGGCACGGTCGAGCTTTGCTCGGCCGTGGTTGGTCTCGCACGGCCCAGCAGGGCTGGACCATGCCACCCAGAAACCGTCAACTCATGCGTGACGGGGCACTGGTGTCCTGAGTCCGAAGTCAGTGCATGGTCTTGACTTCCGAGCCGCGACATTCATGTCGCGCGGGACACGCCCGGCATGAATGCCGGGGCTCGGAGGACCGCACCGAGTTTTGCAACCAACTTGCGACTCAGGACGCTGGAGCAGATTCCTTTTTTGCGTAGCGGTTCTTCGTTGACGGAAACCGGCTTGAAGCCGGGGAATTCGCGCGGGCTGAACCCCGCGGCTCTGAACGCAGTATCTGAGAACGCTCTAACTGACAACGTTGTGGAAATGCGACGCTTTGTCGGCGGCGTCGCGGATTTGGGCGAGCACCGCCTCGGGGTCGGCAATCGACTGCCAGAGCAGCGGCTCCACGTCGGCCTCGCGCAGCGAGAACACCAGGCTACCGAGGCGGGTGAGCTTCTCCGCCGCGGAGCGGGCGACTTCGGCATGCCGCAGATCGACCAGCAGACAGGAAGTCACTTCCGGTCGGCGCACGCCTTGGAGCGTCAGCACCCGCCGGTTGGTTAGCAGGTACCAGGTCGGAATCCAACGCACTACCGCCACCGCCATCCGCGCCACCCCGATCAGGATCAACATCTGGGCCGTCGCCGCCGGCGGAAGCCCCGGGAACGGATGCTGAGTCCAGGTCAGCACGGCCGCCAGCAGGCAGGTCACCAAGACCCACCAAGCCGAGTCAAACGCGATGCGCCAGCAGGCCGGCTTCACCGCCAGCAGCACAATCTCGCCGCCGTCCAGCACCCCGCCGGGCAGCGATGCGGCCACGGTCGGAGCTTGCACCGTCGGCGCCTCGGCCGCGGCGGATAGGCGCACTGCGGGTAACCGGCGCCACCGTGCGGTCGCGGGGAAAGGCGCTGCGCTCGCGATGGTCAGCCGGTGCAGCATCAGCTTGACCCCTCGTAAAGCTCCGGCCGCAGAACCGCAATGTAGGGCAGGTTGCGGTAGTAGTCGTTGTAGTCCAGCCCGTAACCCACGACGAACAGATCGTCGATGTCGAAGCCGACGAAGTCGGCCGGCACGTCCTGCGGTGCCCGGTTGGGCTTGCGCAAGAGCACGGCCGTGCGCACCGTCTGGGCGCCCGCCTGCTCCAACGTCTGACGCACTAGGCGGAGGGTGCCCCCCGAGTCCAGGATGTCGTCCACGAGCAGCACGTGGCGGTCACGCACGTCCGGGAAGTTGTCGGAGCGCAGCGTGGCTCCCTTCGACTTCGTGGTAGCGCCGGGGTAGCTCGACACAGTTACCATCCCGATCCGCATCTTCATCGGCAGCAGCCGCACCAGGTCCGCCAGGAAGAAGACCGACCCCGAGAGGATGGGCACGATGATGATGCCGATCGGCTTGGGATAGGTGGCGTCAATCTCCTTCGCCATCTCCGCGATCCGTTGGGCGATCTGCTCCTGCGTGATAATGACGCGGTCGATGTCGGCTTTCATAGGGCACATGGTCGACGCCTGTGGCATGGGTTTGGGCTCTCGCGGTTAGGGAGTAACGCTACTGCTCCTGTTGCCTTCGAAATCCGGGTGGCATGGTCAAGCGCAGCGCCGCCATGTTCACAAAGCGCCGGCGCTTGCAGACCTTCCTGCCCTCAACATGCCGGCGCCCGTCTGCGACGGGCTTGGGCATGCCACCCGTCAATCCGGGCGGAACGCTGCACTACTACCCGAAACCCGACGTCTGACGGTTGCACGCCTCCGGACCGTCCGGGCCGCGCTACTTGATCGCCACTGGCGTGGCGGAGACGTTGGCCAGCATTCGCTCCAGCGCCACCACCGCCGACTTCGCGATCAGCTCACTTACCTTGATTCGGTTCACCACGCGCCCGGCCGCCAGCTCATCCAGAACCCAGAGCAAGTGCTTCAGATCAATCCGGTACATCGTGGTGCAGAGACACTGGACACCTGCCAGGGAACGTACCACTTTGTTCGGATGCTGCTGCGCCAACCGGTTTACCAGGTGAATCTCGGTACCAACCGCCCACTTGCTGCCCGGATCGGCCTCGCGCACGGTCTTGATGATGAACTCGGTGCTGCCGGCCAGGTCCGCCTCTTGCACCACCTCCCAGGGGCATTCCGGGTGCACGACAATCTCGAACGTCGGGTCGAGCCGGCGCAGCTCCCGGCACTGTTCAACCGTGAACAAACCGTGCACGCTGCAATGCCCTTTCCAGAGCAGCACCCGCGCCTGGCGCGCCCGCTCCCGCGTCAGCCCGCCGCTGACGATTTGCGGATCCCACACTTCCATCTGTGCGAGCGGAATCCCCATGGCGTAGGCGGTATTGCGGCCCAGGTGTTGGTCGGGGAGGAAGATCACCTGGTCGCCCTGCTTGAAAGCCCACTCCAGCACCGCCCGGGCGTTGCTGCTGGTGCAACAGGCGCCTCCGTGCTGGCCGCAGAACGCCTTGATCGTGGCGGCCGAGTTTACGTAGGTAATGGGGATCGGCTGGACTCCGCAGTCTTGGGTGAGGAAGTCCCACGCTTCTTCGAGCTCGTCGATGTCGGCCATGTCGGCCATGCTGCACCCCGCGGAGAGGTCGGGCAGAATAACCTGCACGTTGTCGCCCGTGAGAATGTCGGCGGACTCAGCCATGAAGTGCACGCCGCAGAAGACGATGAACTCCGCCTGCTCCTGCTGGCTGCCGACCTGGGCGAGCTTGAGACTGTCGCCGGTGAAGTCGGCGAAGCGGATGACCTCGTCCCGCTGGTAATGATGACCCAGGATCACCAGGCGCGGGCCGAAAGCCTTCTTATGCGCCAGAATGCCCGCGGCGCACTCGTCGTCGCTGAGGGCGCCGTACCTGGCGGGCAGAGGAGGTTGAAAGAGCACAGCCATGCCGTGGTCCGCAGTTCAACACCGGGTCCGTTATCGTACGGGATTATAGGGGACCTTGACCAGTCTACCAAGCGCCGGCTAACGGTTCATAGCCCCAGTGCGGACTGGACGGTTTCCTGCACCTTCGCGAAGGCCTCCTGGGGGAGGCTGCCGAGCCTGCGGGTGAGCTTCTGAACGTGAATCGTGAGTAGCTTCGAGCAGAGCACCGCCGAGCTTCTCCGCAGACCGGTCTCGGCGAATCCGTCGTCGGCGCTGCTCAACACCACCTTGTACCGCTGTGGAGATTCGGTACGAGAGGTGATGGCTGCGATGATGACGTCTTCACCTCCCGATTCGTATTCGCAAGTGGAAAGGACGACCGCAGGGCGCGTCTTGACTTCGCTGTAGTCGGTGAATACCACCTCGCAGAGGCACACTTCGCCAGGCGTGAGCTTGGGCCGGGCGGTTGTCACAGGGGGTGCCCGTCCTCCGCAGTGTAGATGTCTTCCTCGGGTTCTTTCCAGAAGCCCCAACTTTCGCTTCGCACGGCTGAGGACATCCAGTCCGGCTCCGCGAGCAGATCCCTGAAGTGCTCGTCGGGGGCGGCCTGCTCGACCGCCTCAACGGCGTTGGTTGGCTCGAAGTACTGCGGGCGGAAAGCATCGGCGACAGCCTTGGCGGTTGCGGTGCTATCGCGCTCCTCGGCAGGGTAGACTTCGGTGAGACTCGTGTCCCAGGCGTTTTCAAACCGGCACTTCGGCACTTGCATTAGTTCCCCCTCCCATTCAGCACATTGATCAAGTCGTCATGGAAGAACCTATCAGCGTAGTTGAGGATGCTCCGCAACTCCTCCTGCTCGAGGGCCTTGTCCAGATGCAGGTTGTTCACGTCCACGGTTACCCTGATCCCGTACTCGCCCGTCGGCTCGATCTGCTGTTGCCCCATCACCTCAGCCTTACCCGTGGTTAGGGTCCCTTTTCGTACCGAGTTCACCTGGATCTTACGGTTGTATTGCTCATCGCTTTGATTCCAGCCCACACTCAGTCCGACTGATCCCGGCGGTAGGTTCCTCGCGAATCTCTCGCGGAGAATCTTGTTGCTGTCTTCCTTCCCACAACTGAAGACGAGCGTCCGCACCTTCCCGATTCGGACAAAGCGCAACATTGGGAAGAACTGCTGAAGCCGCGCAAGTGATTGCAGAACATCGGCAGTAAGATCCTTGGACCACAAGAAATCCTCGCCGACATCTGGAATGATCCGCGGAAACGTGAAGACAGGCCCCCTTGGAGTGAGCGTGAACGTCGTTATGTCAAGGCGCCCCTTTCCGACAACAGGGAGCGTCTTCTGGATTCTGAATTCCGCGGGTCCCTGCACCAGACTCTCGAAAAGGTGAGGGAGGGCGTCACTTACTTGGTTGTAGTAGTCCTGAATCTTCAGGCGATCAGCCCTGATGTCGATCGGAGGGCGCACGTCGACACCGATGTTCTCCACGTGTTCGTCGAGCGCCATCAATGAGAACTCAAACTGGGGCATGCGCGTCTCCAGAAGGATGCGGGCCAGGCTCGCCAACCCACTGGGCGGGCCGACAACCTTACAAGTATATCGGGCACCCGGGGGGTGCTCAAGACTGGGGTCCTGGTCCCCATCAATCGGTCGTGCCGCCAGGACTGCTCCGACTCGACATGCACGGACGCAACCTCGACGAACTCTCCAATTACCGGCCCTCTGCAGCGGCGAGGAGCATGGGGCTATGCCAGGGCTGGAGACATGTCCGTGTTGGGGATATGTTCGGACCCGGGGACACACGGCCAGTGCAACCCGGCCGCGGCGAGCAACTGCGGCAGGCGCGTGTCCCAGGTGTGGTCGCGCAGAAAGCGCGCCCTGCCGGCCTTGGCCAGGGCGCGACGGCGCTCGTCGTCCGCCAACAACTCCGCGATCAACTGTCGTGCCTCGCCAGGAGTGTCGAACAGCGCGATCTCGCGCCCCGGTTCGAAGTAGTGACCGATGCCCGGGCGATCGATGTGCACTTGGGCGGCGCCAGAGGCCGCAATCTGGAAAGGCTTGTGACTGGCCCCCTCCTCCTCGTTGCGCTGCGAGATGTTGAGGGCGAGCTTGCCCCGGGCGTAGTACTGCGCCTGCTGTTCATACTCGACCCATTCCCCGCCCGGCGCGCCATGCGCGGACCAGTCGCGCCCGAACACCGCCACGTCGAAGTGCTGTGCCAGGTAGGTCACGATGAAAGTGCGCTGCCAGCCCAGAAACGCCCAAATGACCTCGGCCGCGTCGAAGTAGAGGCGTGGGTGCTGCCGCAGCCAGTCACTCGCCTCCGGGTGATCCTGCTCCAGCGCCTGGTAGTGATAGAACGTGGCCCGGCGAAGATTATGCTGACGGCGCTGCGCCCAATCCTCGCCCAGCGCCGTCAGGGCCGGCTGCACGGGCGCCGGCGCCGCGTTACGCCACAAAGTCGCAAGCCCTTCGCGCACCTGGGCGGCGATGATCGCTTCGATCTCAGCCACATCGGGATCATCCTGCTTGAGAAACGGCTCCAACTCGGCGATGGGTCGCGGGGGGGCGCCGGTGATTACCACCACGTCGTGCGCCGGTGTCACGTCCAGCGCCGGTTGCACCAACTCCGGGTCCTCTGCGACGGGCAGGGCGTGGCAGTTCTGCCAGCCGAGCAGGTGCGTAAGCTCGTCCGCGTGCGCCTGGCTCTTGAGGAAATGTTGCTTTCTTCCGCTCCGCAGCAGCGGTTGCACCTTCGGGTCAAGCGCGTGCTTCTCGCTGGCCCACTGGGGGTGATCCGTCCACCAGTGCAGGTGGTCGATACCCAGCCGGTCGAACATGGAGAGAATGCAGTCGTCGCCGACCGGCGTGCAGGCCCACTCGGCCGTGCCGTTCATGCAGTAGCCCAGCACCGCCCGCACGTTCTCGCGGCGCAGATACTCTTCCATCTTGGGAGTGGCGGCCGCGCGCTGTGGCGGATTAAGCTTCCACATCTGGTCCAGCTCGAAGACCAGCGTTCGGATTCCTAACCGCCTGGCCGCGCGTTCCATGCCTTGCAGGTAGAAACGCGACACCCGGCCGGGGTTTTGCAGGATCAACAGGGTTGGATCGCTGCCCTGCCCGGGGGCAGCGCCTCCAGGAGTCGTCCGCGGTGCGACGGTCGGGGCAGGCACGGTAACCGTCTCGGTGCGCGTCTGCGGTGTCTCGACCGAGGTCGGAGGTGCCGGGGCGTCTGCCGATTCCTGTGTAGCACCCTGCCGCGGCAGGACCTTCGCTTCGTGCAGCAACTCCACCAGTCGCGTGACGCGATGACTGTAGAGGTGTTCCTTCAACGTCCGCCGCTGCCCCGCGGCTGCGATTTCACGCCGCTCCTTGTCGTGATCGAGATAGTAGGCGACCTTTTCGAGCAGTTCCGACTCGTTGTGGAAGACATCGCACTCTGTGCCGATCTCGAAGTACTGCGACAGCTCCGGCGTGGGATAGGTGAGCATGAAGCCGCCGCAGGCGGTGATCTCGAAGTGCCGCAGGATGACACCGCTCTCGATGTTGCCTTTCATCAGGTTCAGGCAGATCGGCACCTCGCGCATCCGCCGGTAGAGTTCCTGCCGGTCGCGAATGGTGGGTTGATGTTTCAGGCCGTAGTCGTTGCCCCAGTGGTCGCCGACCAGCTCGAAAGAGTCGCCCAGGCGCAACTGGAGGAAACGGGCCCAGCGGTCACGCTGCTTGAGCGCCAAGTAGGCGTTGTAGATGAACTTCGCATTGTAATAGGCGGCGCTCTTCTGCGCCCGGGTGGCGAAGTCGTCGCTGGGTTGAGGAGGCTCCGCAAACTGGTAGAGGTCGTAGAAGATTTTGTGAAAGGGCAAGTCCGGCAGATCGCCATGGACCGCGGCCGCCAGCAAGCCCGGGTAGAGCACATCCGAGGTTACCGCTTGCTTGCTCTTGAACCAGCCCGATCCCGGATGGCCGATGAACGACAGGATCGACCCCGACTTGCGCGTAGGCAGCGGGTTCGTGTCGTACTCGTCGTCCGGGGCAGCCATGGGCAGGGTGAGAATGTTCGGCACGCCCAGGTGCGTCAGCTCCTGGGAGTGAGCGACCTCCCAGATCCACTTTATCCAGCTCGGGGATTCGAGCACCTGCCAGTGGTGCTCCCACTTCGCCTGTTGCATGGTTGACGTAATGGGGTCCACGTAGCAGGCGACGTAGGGAATCCCCATTGCGGCTGTGGTCAGGTCGTATTGCCCTGCATGCTCCGTCGAGGGCACTAGCGTCAGGGCGCCGGTGTTGTAGTCGAGCACTAGGTCGATGTCGTTATCTTCCAGGAAGGGTTGATAAATGCCTCCATCCTTGAGCCGTTGCTCCATGGGGCGGTGCGTGTCGAGCGAGGGCAGCTCGGGCAGAACGTAGGTTTCAAAGCCGGCCGTGCGCACGGCGCGTTCGAACTGCCTGGTGGTGGCGATGCGAAGAGGACGCCGGGGCATTTAGGTTTCCTTCCTGGGCTCGGTGGCCTCTGTCGATCCTGGCTCTACTGTTTCATTGCACTTCAGTTTACGGGTGGCACGGTCGAGCTGCGCTCGGCCGTGGTTGCTCTCGCACGGTCCAGCTGCGCTCGGCCGTGGTCGCTCTTACACGGCCCAGCAGAGCTGGACCGTGCCACCCGGAATCCACCAATCCACGTGCGACGGAGCACTAGGGTGCCTGGGCGCACGCCGGCATGCGCCCGCCCGTCGTTTCACCCTGTTTTTGCAGGATGGACTGGAGGCGATGGCTGTACAAATGCTCGCGTAAGGTGCGCCGTTGACCAGCCAAGGCAATGGCGCAACGCTCATCGGGATGCGCCAGATAGTAGCGAATCTTATCGAGCAGGTTGCGCTCACTGGTGAAGACGGCGCACTCCTTGCCGATCTCGAAGTACTGCTCCAGTTCGGGTTGCTGGTAGCAGAGCATGAACCCGCCCGCCGCCGTGATCTCGAAGTGGCGCATGTTGAGCCCGGTCTCCGCGTTGCCGTTTACCAGGTTGAGGTTGATGGCGCTATGACGCAGGCGGTTCAGGTAGTCGTCGGTCGTGGGCAGGCGCGGGGCGGTCTTAAGCCCGTAGGTCGTATCCCAGCGCGCGCCGATCAACTCGAACGCATCGCCCAGCTTCTGCTTGAGGAAGATCACGAAGCGGTCGCGGTTGCGGATGCAGAGGAAGGCGTTGAAGAAGAGCTTGGCTTCGAAGTACCTCTGGGTCTTCGCGAACTGGGTCTCGAGCTGGTCGTCGGGTTGCACCGGCTCACCGAGCCGGTAGAGGTCGTGGTAGAGTTCGCAGAATGTCAGCCGGGGGAGATCTCCGCGCACGGCATGGGCCAGCACCCCCGCCAGCAGGACGGGGGCGGGGACCAGGTGATCCGGTGCGAAGAAGCTCGTGTTCTGCGCCCCGACGAATGAAACCACCGGGTGAACTTGGGCCGGATCGACCGGCTCCGTGCAGTACTCCCGATCCCAGGCAGCCATAGGCAGGTGCATGACATTGGGCACGCCGAACGCTGCCAGCTCCGCCACCTGCGCCTGATCCCAGACCGCCTTGAACCACAGGCGGCTCTTCAAGCTCTGCCACACCACGGGCCAGGACAAACCTTGAAAGGTGGTAACCAATGGGTCGATGAAGTGCGACCAGAGCGGCAGGCGCGCGTGCTCATGAGCGAGTTGCAGGCCGTCGCCGTCGGACTCATCGCCGACAAAGGCCAGACCCGTGCCGCTGTTGTCGAGCAGGAAGTCCGGTGCGGTCTCGCGCACCAAGGGGACAAGTTGCCCGCCCAGCTCCTTCCGCCGATCGAGGTCGGCCGTGTGCGGGTTGCCGTCTTCGCCCGTAGTCAGCGGCAGCTCGATCACTTCATGCCCGGCCGCGGCGCAAGCACCCTCCCACCAGCCGGAACGTAACACGCCGATCTTCATAGGGATCCAGCCCCGTCCAGACACCAACGCCGGACCCCGAACCGGCGCGCAAACATCCACCTCCCATGCTGTCTCGTCGGCGCCTGCCGACGGGACTTGCGCATGCTCGGCCTCAACCGTCTTCCATAGTTATCGGTCCAGCAAAGGATCGCGCTGAACCCACGCTCGGCGGGTTGATGGCGGGGAGCTGTCAGCTTCGTCCCCGGGGCGATCTTCCCCCCGAGCCGTGTGTTGTTGTCGCAGAGGACGAAACCAGCTCATAGCCCGCTATTTGCGGCTTGCAAGGGCGAAAAACTCGTTTATGCTGGCGTTTGGTCCTGCAACCTGGATCTTCCGCGAGGGGCGTTCAGCGGTCAGCCCTCGGGACGATCGGTGTGCAGAGGCACCAGGCAAGGAGGCGGCTGAATGGCTCGATACCGACGCAGACGCAAGCGCCGGCCCGTATGGCGGTGGGTGCTGATAATCGCCGTGGTCGGCGTCGGCGGCTGGTGGTTCTGGTCGGAGAGCGGGGAGCGGGAAGCCGTACAGTTCACTTCTCAGTCCCCCTTGACTACTGATCGCCCGGAGCAGCTTGCGGCCGTCACGCCGCAGCCCGGCGTACCGGAACGCGGCGACAACGACACTCACTCCGAGACAGAACCTGCGCCGGTTACCCCGCGGGCGGAGGCTCTGCTCCTGGCGGGACGGCAAGGGCTCCAGCAGCAGGACTTGATCACCGCGCGCACCAAGCTGAACGAGGCCCTGGCGTTGGGCGTTGAGCCGCGGCAGGAAGCCCAGTTGCGGGCGGACCTGGTGCGGCTGGGCAACGAGACGGTCTTCTCCGCGCGGATTCTCGAGCAGGACCCGCTGGTGGAGCGTTACATCGTGCAGCCGGGCGATTCGCTGGACAAGATTGCCAAGCGGCATCACATCACGGCCGGCCTGCTCGCGCGGGTGAACCAGATTCGCGACGTCAACCTGATCCGGGCGGGACAGACGCTCAAGATCGTTAAAGGACCTTTCCACGCCGTGGTCGATCGCCGCGCGTTCACCCTGGATGTGTATCTTCGTGACGTGTTCGTCCAACAGTACCGCGTGGGGCTCGGAGAGGACGGCAGCACTCCCAGCGGTAAGTGGGAGGTGGCGGTCAAGCTGGTGAACCCGACCTACTACCCACCGCGTGGAGGCAACATTCTCGCGGCTGACGATCCGAAGAATCCGCTGGGCGAGCGTTGGATCGGCCTGAACGGCGTCGGCGGCGAGGCGCTAGGTCAGTCCCGCTACGGCATCCACGGCACGATCGAGCCGGACAGCATCGGCAAAGAAGCCTCCCTCGGCTGCATCCGCATGTACAACGAGGACGTGGAGTTCCTCTACGACCTGCTGGTGTGCAAGCACTCGACGGTGGTCGTGGAGTGACGGCGGCCACCGCCGCATTACACCGATCCCAGCCGGGTGGCACGGTCCAGCTCTGCTGGGCCGTGGAGGGGAGCCGTGGCCGAGCGAAGTCCTACCACGCCGCCGATCACCTCAAGTGCGACGAAGTCTAGTGCTCTGTCGCACGTGGATTGGTGAATTCCGGGTGGCACGGTTCGGCTCTGCTGGGCCGTGAGGCAAGCTCCACGGCCGAGCGAAGCTCGACCGTGCCACCCGTCAGTTGAGGCGCAATGAAGCAGCAGTGGCGGCCAAGCTCGACGCAGTCGAACGCCGCTCTGTTCCGATTCGACAGTCGAACAAGCCAATAAGACCTCATGGCAGATTCCACACCATCTGAACGGCGCTACCTGCACGGCACCGACGCGGCGGAGCAGGCCCGGCTGGAGAAAATGGCGCGCATGCTCGGCGGGGCGGAGTTCTTGCCTGACCTTCGGCCGGCGATGCGAGTGCTGGAGGTGGGCTGCGGCACGGGTGCGATCACCCGCGAGGTCGCGCTCCGGGTTGCGCCGGGCGCGGTGGTCGGGCTGGACCGGGAGTCGGCCCAGTTGCAGACGGCGCGGGAGTACGCGGCGCAGGCGGGGCTCAAGACGCTCCGGTTCGTGCAGAGTGACGCGGCGGCCTTGGCATTTCCCGACGGATCCTTCGACGCTGCTTACTGCCGGTTTGTGCTGGAGCATGTGGCCGACCCGGTGCGCGTGCTCGGCGAGATGCGGCGGGTGGTGCGTCCCGGCGGCTGGGTTTGTGCCTACGAGTGGGAAAACGGGGCAGGCGTCGATTACCCCGATAGCCCGGCCGTGCAGCAAGTCTGGCAGGCGATCTACCGGCTTCAGGATGTGACGGGTGGTGATTCGCGGATCGCGCGGAAGCTCCCCGGCTTGTTCGTGCAGGCCGGCTTCGAGCGGATTGAGACGACGGGACGATCTTGGACCGTCACCGCTGCCGAGCCTGAGATGCTCGCCTTCTACGTCGAGGGCGCCGACGAGATCATCAACCAATCGCGTGAGGGCATGCTAACCCGCGGTTTGATCACCGAAGATCAACTCACGCAGGCCGGGCGGGAGTATGAGCGTATGCTCGCAAGCCCCGAGGCCTACACCTTTCAGGGTTTCACGCGCGTGGTGGGGCGGAATGAGCGAGTGTAGCGTTCGCTCAGGGCGGACAGTCCTCAATTGTCGTGACGCATTCCACGAATGACGGCATGTGCCCAAGACTGCCGGTACCTAAGCCCTGCAAGGGCGAAAAATGCTAGCCCCAGGCGTGAGCCTGGGGAGAACGTCCTCGTTCGTGTTCCTCTCTGAGCCCTGCAAGGGCGACACGACAGGGTGCGTTGTGCATCCCCCGCCAAGTGTCGCCCTTTCAGGGCTTGGAGGTACGTGGCGGGACCGAGTACCCAGGGTTAACACCCTGGGCTAGCATGTTTCGCCCCTTCGGGGCTTGGGGCGCGCGCGGGGCCGAGCACCCAGGGTTAACACCCTGGGCTAGCATGTATCGCCCCGTCGGGGCTGAGTGGTCAGTCGATTCGGTTGTCGCATTCGGGACAAACGCCGAACCTGCTCGGCCTGGGCCCACCCGGTTGGGTTTGTACTTCCCGGCGATGCGCGTTATTTTGGGCGGTCTGAAGGTGGTTTGAGAATGTCACTTTGTGCTTAGTCGAGGTCCACAGATGAGTTCGCGTGCGAAAGCTTCCTTTGAGGCCATTAAGGCGGTTGATCCTGAGCTTTTCCCGGTGATGCAGGCGGAGGTGCGGCGGCAGCAGAATACGCTGGAGCTGATCGCCTCGGAGAACCACGTTTCCTCGGCTGTGCTCGAGGCTTTGGGCTCCGTGTTCACCAACAAGTACGCCGAGGGCTACCCCGGCAAGCGCTACTACGGCGGGTGTCAGAACATGGACTCCGTCGAGGACATCGCCCGGCAGCGGGCCCAGCAGCTCTTCGGCTGTGACCACGTCAACGTGCAGCCCCACTCCGGCAGCCAGGCGAACCAGGCGGTCTACCTCGCGGTCCTGAAGCCGGGCGATACCGTGCTCTCGATGAGCCTCGCCCACGGGGGTCACCTCTCGCACGGGCTCAAGGTCAACATGAGCGGCCTGCTGTATAACATCGTGCCCTACGAGGTCAGCCGGGAGAACGAGCAGATCGACATGGCCGAGCTGCGCCGCCTGGCGAAAGAGCACAAGCCCAAGCTCATCCTGAGCGGGGCGTCGGCCTATCCGCGCACGATCGACTTCGACGGCTTCAGCGAGATCGCGCATGAGGTTGGCGCGTTGCACATGGCTGACATCGCGCACATCGCCGGGCTGGTGGCCGTGGGGCTGCATCCTACCCCGGTGCCCAGTTCCGACTTTGTCACGACCACCACGCACAAGACCCTCCGCGGCGCGCGCGGCGGGATGATTATGTGCAAGGAGGAGTGGCAGAAGAAGATCGACTCGCGGGTGTTCCCCGGTTTGCAGGGCGGCCCGTTGATGCACTGCATCGCCGGTAAGGCCGTCGCCTTCGCCGAGGCGCTCAAACCCGAGTTCAAGACCTATCAGCAGCAGATTCTCAACAACGCCCAGGCTTTGGCGGAGGGGCTCGTTTCGAAGGGCAACCGCTTGGTCTCCGGCGGAACGGACAATCACCTGATGCTGCTCGACCTGCGGCCCGCTTATCCTGATGTTACCGGCCAGGAGGCGGAGGATTGGCTGGGCGAGGCGGGGATCGTGGTCAACAAGAACATGATCCCCTGGGACGAACGCAAGCCCACGCAGACGAGCGGCCTGCGCATCGGCACTCCCGCTCTCACCACTCGCGGCCTGAAGGAGGACGAGATGCGGAAGGTGGCTGAGCTGATCGACCGCGTCCTGCGCAGCCAGGGCGACGCGAAGGCGATCGAGCCGGCCGCGGCAGAGGTCCACGCCCTCTGCGAGCAATTTCCTCTATGATCGGTGACTCCAACTCGGGTTGGCATTGTCCAACCGGCTCAGGGTGGCACGATCCGGCTGGGTGGCATGGTCAAGCGCAGCGCCGCCATGCGAAGGCTTGGACAACTCACACTGGCGGGCGTCGGGTGCGTCGTGCGCCTGACATGCCGGCGCCCGTCTGCGATGGGCTTGGGCATGCCACCCGGCGGTCGGGAGCGTGTAGCGTCCGCCCCCCGTGGCGGACGTTTCTTCGGGTGAGCCTGATCCTGTGCCTTGCCCTCGCACTTCCAGGCCTCACCGGCTGCACCGGTCACGCGCAGGTCTCCACGATTCCGCTGGGCAGCCATCGAATCAACGAATCCGGTCCGCTGACTACGGAGGTTCGCTGCCGGCACTGCTACTGGTGGGTCAATGACGCGGGTGAGTTCTGCATCGCTCTGGAGGGACTGCGGTCGTCGCTGCTGGGTGACGCCTTCGGTGGCGAGTGGCGGATGTCACTGGTGCTGGAGGAGGAGCCGGCTGGTCGCGGGCGCGATTACCAGGTCACTCGTCAGACCGCGCGCATCCGTGCCCGGGACGGCTGGGCCCACATCCGGGCAGCTTCCCTGGCGGGCATTGTGGGGGTTTGGCGCCAGGGCGAAGATCGCTGGCGCGGGCGCTTCCGGCTGCTGTGCCGGCAGCAGTCGTTCAACGTCCTACTCGGCTGGGCCGGCAATACCGATGTGGCCTTGGTCGGCGAGTTCACGGCCGTCCCCGGAGAGACTCCCGGCGCCGTGATCCTCGAGCACACCGAAGCGGGTAAGCTCGAACGGTCGTCCGCATCGGGCAACCTGATCCGAATCTCCAAACCACCGCGAGACGGGGTGCGGATCGAACGCTAACAAGCGTCAAGAAGGTCCGGGACGCACCCTACTGCTACATTCCGCCGGATATCGCCTTCCGCACGTGCTCCAGTTCTCGCTCCAGGGGATAGAGGGCCCACTCCTTCGCAGACTCATCCGGGAAACCGATCCGTTTCTCCTGTTCGATCAACCACTGTAGCGCCTCGGCTTGGAGTGCCGGCAAGGTTGCGTTCTGGCGCTCTGCCAACCAACCGGCGACCGTATCGCTCTCGAACATGACCGGCGCGAGGAAGAAGGGGCGGTCGTGCTCCTGGCCATCAGCTCCTATCCGGTAGAAGCTGCCCTAGTAGTCCTTGGGCAGATTGAACACCTGGTCCCGTATGATACAGAAGCAGGCATCACCCACCGTGCTTGGGAGGACGCGCCTGAAAGCGACTGACTGCCGTTGATCGTCCAGGTGTTTCAGCAGGTAGGGGAACGCATCTTTGCCATACGTCCTGATCCTTTCCGCGGCTGCGTAGGCAGCAGCTTTTGGATCGGACTTGGGTGTGTCGATGGACGGGGTGTAGACGGGGGCATCGGCAGCCGGCTCATTGGATATCGCGAGTTTCTCGATCAGAGCTTTGATCTCGCTCGCGATATCCGTTGTCGGCTGTGGCACCGGCTTGGTTCTGCTGCACCCCGCCAGTAGGGTCACAACAGAGATGAGCGTGAGGGCCTTTGCCGTGGGGTACATCACGATCAACTCCCGGAGCAAGAAGGTGCGTCCGGGACGCACCCTACCTGTCAGTTTGCATGCAATAACCCCCGCCGCGTATACTACCTGCCCGCGGTCGTAAGGAGAACCCGCAACGGGAAACGGAGGTCCCATGTTTGCCCTACCCTTGTTGTCAGTTTTTGTGTGGGCGGTGCCGGCGCAGCCGGCGACCGACGCCGGGCCGTTCGTCGCTGCGTCCTTCGCCGTCGCCAACGCCCAGGCGCAAACGTCGGGCAAGCCCGTGCTGCTCTACTTCGCGGATGGGGAGAATGAGAGTTCCGCCCGCATGATGCGCGAGACCTTCGCAGACGAGTCCGTCAAGGCCTGGCTGCGGGAGCGGGTGGTGGCGCTGGCACCGGAGGGTGAGGAGCGCGCGAAACTGCTGGGACGCTTCCGCGTGCCGATCTTCCCGGCCGTGCTGGTGGTCTCACCCGAGGGTCGCGTGCGGGCCGTGCTGCTGGGCTATCAGGCACCGGCCGAGTTCGTGTCGTCCTTGGAGGAACAGCTTAAGGCGAGTGACCCGGTAGTGGTCGCGCGGCAGCAGTTGGATGAGCCCGGGGTGCACAAGGCGACCGCCCGTATTGGCTACGGCCAGGCGCTGGCGCAGGCGGGTCGGGCCGCGGAGGCGCTGGAGCAGTTCCTGCAATGTCTGGACGTCAAAGACGAAGCCGCCAATCCGCTTACCGACGGCGTGCGCCTCGCGGCGGTGGCGGAGCTGGGGAGTCTGGCGCAAGGTTACCCGCCGGCGCGGGAAGCCTTGCAGCAGCGGCGGGATACGTTGCGGAAACGCATAACGGAAGTAGCGGTAGAGCGCTACGAGCCGGCGCTCTTGGCCGCCTTGAACCAGGAACTCAAGGAGACGGACGATACGCTCGTGCTCTACCGGCAGATGCAGGCGGAGCATCCCGAGAGCATCACTACCAGTTTGCTGAAACAGAGTCTGATAGAGGCGCTGTACGAAGATCGGTCGTACGACAGGATCGCCGAACTGATGGACGTGTCGGCCTACGCTCGGCGGGCGCACGCGCAGCATCTGGCGGATGCCCGTTGTGAGTTGCCGCCGGGTCCTGGTCTCGAGCGGTTTCGCGCCTTCCAGCGGTGCGAGTACGCGCAGCAGGCGGTTAAGTATTACGAGATGCTTCTCGGCAATCACAAGCCTGCGGAGGCGGCCGAGGTCGCCGTGTGCGTGTTGGAAGTCGAGGACACCGCTCAGGTGTATGCGCTGTTGGTGCAGGCGGCCCTGCGGGCGGGGCAGGTGACCGGCGCGACCTTGCCCCAGGTAGCCCAAGCTCTGAGGGCGGAAGACGCACTGGATGTTCAGGATCTTGAGGAGTTGGCGGCGGCGCTCGAGCAGCTCTCGTTGTCGGACCCGGCCGCGAAGCCTCTGGCCAAACAGGTGCGGCAACGCCTGAAGGGTGGGGAGTAGTGACACGCGGCTAACGGTGTACTTGCCCCACGCAGAGACAAGTCTGTGTCTGCCACCCCGATGCTTGCCTAACTGCTTGAGTGTGTAGCGGCCGCCCCCCGTGGCGGCCGACGAGTTTCGGCAAACATTCGAACCTCCATGTCCGCCGCAGGGGGCGGGTGCCACCCAAGATATTGGCCCGGTAAGCGCCAAGCACGTGCACGTACTTGTTTGTCGGCGAGTTGGGTGCAGATGTGGCAACGCATGGCGGCGCTGCGCTTGGCCATGCCACCCGGCGCCGAGCATCCCACGGAGCAGTGGCGCGCGCTGACCACTCCGTCCGCCGCGGGGGGCGGACGCTACCACGCTATGGAACCCTCCCTTGGGGCGGCGACGTTAACGTCCGGGCTGCCCGCCCGTCATATCCCCGGTCGCCAGGATCGGAGATGGGCGGATGTTGTTGCAAGTGGACCTGGGCACGTTTCGTTTTAACATTTACCTCATCATCGGGGCGCTGATACTGTTGTTGGTGTTGTTCGTGCTGCTCTTCTCGCTCTGGACCGGGTTGAGCATGTGGTGGTGGCATATCCAGCGCCGGCGGGCGTATGAAAAGTGGATCGAGACCTCCCGCCGGGCGGACGGGGCTCCCTATCCGCCGTTCATCGAGGGCGTTTGCGCCCAGTGCGGCCGGGGTGACCGCAAGATCTACTTCAGCGATACGGGTGAGGAGTTGTGTCCGACCTGCTACGAGGCCGCCTGGCGGTTGGATGAGCTACTCGCTGAGGAGCAGGCGCAGCATGAGGAAAATAGTGAGAAGACGCAGGAGGGGGTGACGGTATAGTGCTCCGTCAACCGTCCCTTGATGGGTGGCATGGCCAAGCGCAGCGCCGCCATGTAGCACCCGGCCCACTCCGAGATTGCCAGGACCTACAGCTCCCATTGCATCAAGCATGCCGGCGCCCGTCTGCGACGGGCTCGGGCATGCCACCCGTCAATTTAGGCGTGACAGAGCACTCGAGCGGATTCCGTTTTCGTGTGGCCGGTTCTGGGTCACGGAAACGGGTTCAAGACCAGGGAATCCGCGTGGGCTTCAGCCCCGCGGCTCGGAATGCGATATTGAGAAACGCTCTTGGATCTGCAACTCGCGCTCACGTCGCGCTGGGTGGCGCACGGTGTCTTGGGATTACTTTTAGGGACGATCAACATATCTGCGCCAGGGCCGCGATCGTCCGCACCGCTTCGAATTCACTCGTAGCCCACGTCTCGGCCAAGTCAGGCGGCAGGTGCTCCCGGGGCAGCAGGCGGGGGCAGGCCGAGATGGGCGGCACCTGTTCTGTGGTGAGGTCGCGGGTGAGGAACTTGCCGAGCGCATCCCAATCGTCGAAGGTGAAGTTGGGTAGCAGGTGAGGTTCGGAGTTCGGCGCCGGTCTTTTTGACGGGCGCAGGAAGGTTCCGCAGAGGTGTCTCGGCCTTGCACCCGGTGCGTACGGGTCAGGTTCTTCGCGCGCGTATTTGCCCTGCCTGAGGAGTACCTTCAGCCCTGCACCCGGCCCCAAGAGCCGGCCCACAGGGTTGATGTCGGTGCGCGGGCGATCCCCGATCATGACGAAACGTAAGGGGTGAGCGATCCAGGCGTCTCGGTCCGCCATACGTGTGTCGCGCAGGGCTTGTTCGGGATTCTCCGGGGCGCAGTGCAAGGCGTGCAGGCAGCGAGCATAGAAGTAGGGGGTCTTCGAGGCCCACTGGCGGGCCAGGAACGCGCAGGTCCACAATGGCGTCAGGTCGCGATCGCGCTGGGCGTCCCAGAGCTCTTCACGCTGCTCAAGGCGGCGATCGAGTTCAGCCTCCAGTTCCTCCAGACCCGGTATGCGGGGGGCGCGCTCCGTGACCAGAACCCGCCCCGCGAAGAACTCGGCCAGACCTTTCTCCGCGAGCTTCGCGGTTTGCACGTCGTAATAGCCCTGACTGATCACTACGCAGTGAGCGCCGCGGGCACGCAGTCGCTCCAACGGAGTTAGCAGGTCCACCTGCTGCTCAGCGGCGCGGGCACACGCCTCATATTGCTGAGCCCAAGCGCAAACCTCAGGCAACTGCGCGACCCGCCGAGCCTCCTCCACCAGACGGTGTACGCGGTCGTCCCGGCGCAACCCTCTCCGAAACTCCATCTCCAGGGTGAAACAATCCGGAGGACCAAAGGCGCGCCAAAGCGCGTAGGCGACGCCGTGGCGTTGGGTGGTAGTCCTGTGCCAGTCTTGCTGCACCTCAGTCAGGCCGATAAGGCGACGCAGCTCAGGGGTACAGGCATAGCTGAGGAGGAAGATGGCCAGGGCTTCGGGATGGCCTCGGTAGTGGAGCGCGCCGTGCAGCCCCAAGTGCTCGAAGAAACCGTCGCCTCCGCGCCGGCGTACGGCCTCATAGAGCCGGCAGGCTTCATCCAGCGGTAAGCCGAGGTCACGCAGATTGAGAAACGCGCGCAGCGTTTGGGCGTAAGCATCCGCGCCCAGACAGGTAAGCGTGTTGTCTACGTCGAAGGCACAGACGACGCCTTCCAGGTCGTGCGTCGGCCGGCATTCGTCGGGAAGCTTGTCCTGCATGGATGCGTTCCGGGTTCAGGTGCCGCCGGGCGCGCAGGCGACGCCTCACGCCGGCCCGGACGGACAATCGGCTCCACCGCGCGGTGACGCTTGCGCGGGCCGACGTATGGACGAATCGACATCACCGTGGCGCGCCTATTAGCACTCGAATGTCCGTGACGATCTGCGTGCACTGTGCCCGCAGCTCACCCTTCCGGGCGATCAGCTCCTTCCGGCCCGGATGCCCGCCGAACAACTGCACGTGGAAACGCAGAGCATTCGACGTGCCCGAAGGCCTGATGGTCAGGTGCGAACGGCGCTCGTCGTCGAAGTAGAACCGATAGCCCTCGTCCGGGAAGCCGGGCCAGTTGATCGCGTCATACTTGCCGGTGCGGAAGGCGCAGGTATGCCGCACGGGCAACCCGCCCAACGTAAGCTGCTTGGCCTGGTAGTTTTGGAACAGCTCCTCCGCTTTGTCCAGCACGCCGCGCTTCTTGGTGTAGCCGACGAGCCCTTCGTATTCGCCGTCCAGCGGATCAGGTTCGTAATACGTTACGTAAAGGCCGATGTCCGGATCTAGGTAGAGCTTCTCATCCAGCAGGTCGAGCACGTTCGTGCCCTGTTCCTTCGCGTAGGCCGCCAGTTCCGCCATCAGCACCGCGGCGAAGGTGCCGTCCTTGTCGCGCACGTGGCCGTTCACGCCGAGCGAGCGTTCATCCACCGGAATCCCGCCGAGCAAAGAGAAGCCGTTGCTCTGCTCGAGGGCGGCGACGTTGATCGAGCGGTTGGGGCCGTCCATCCCGTCCCAGGTGTAGATCGTGCGGTTGCAGACCTTGTCATCCGGGTGGCGCCTGCCCTCGGTGTAGGGTGGGAGCTTGCCGCCTTCAGTGATGCCGGGTGTGTCCTTGCCCTGGCGCAGGTCCCAGATCGCCCGCGTTCCGGCCGCCAGTTGGGCAAAGCCCACCCACGTCTTCAGCACGCCCACGCCATACTTGCGCGCCACGCAGGGCAGCAGGTCCGTGGTGGTGTGAGAGAGGACGATGAACTGCTGATCGGCGGTGCGGACGCATCCGTGCTGCTCGACCTCACGATTGAACCGATACCACAGGATCAGCGACCAGGCGTCGTCGGCCGAGAGCAGGAAGTAGTCGCGTTCCTCGCCCGTGCCCGGGTGGCGATAGCCCGGGCGCTGGTGGGGCGGGACCTTGACGATCACGCCGCAGCGATCGGCGTCCGGGTCGGTGCCCACGATCAGGTCCACACCTTCCCAGGCGCCGGGGTACTCTTCTTTGAAACACTGAATGGCGATGTCGGCCGCCCGCCAGTCGCCCGGGTCCGGCTGCTGTTCCTTGCCCGGATCGCTGCAAAACGCGGGGAACATGCCGTCCAGAGCGTCGAGCTTCATGATCCGCCGAACTTGCTTGAAACCCACCTCCGCCAACAGCCCGGGCACAGCCTTGCGTCCCGAGCCGTTGAAGGCGGAGAAGCCGATCGAGAGCGGATGCTTTGCCTGCGCGATCATCTCCGGCTGCAGGAGGAACTGCTTCACATGGTTGGCGTGCATGGTGTGCAGGTCGATGATGCGCTCGGTGCGCCCGGCGTAGAGGTCGGCCGGGGCATCCGGTAGGGGGTCGCCCACGGGAAGCCCGGCGTGTGGGCCGGATTCCAGCTTACGCCCATCCGCCCGCGGCACCCCGCCGAGGAACCACAGGTTATCCGCCGGCGCCTCCGCCAGGGGCAGCCGCCTGATGTCGGTGAACTGCATCTTGGTGATGAAGTTATCGTAGATGTCCGCCCGCTCCGCCGGGTCGAACTGCGAGCCGTTGTGGCAGGAGAGCTTGAAGCCGTTATACCTGAAGTCGTTGTGGCTGGCCGAGATGAAGACGCCCACGTCCGCCTTCAGCGTCGGCACGGCGTAGGTGACGCTGGGGTACATGCAGGCTTCGTCGAAGAGGTAGACCGTCCAGCCGTAGGCGAGGAACAGTTCGGCGATCAAACGGGCGAAGTCCGCCCCGCGCACCCGGCTGTCAAAGCCTACCACGGCCTTGGTGAGCGGCGGCTGGCGCTGCCGGCCGTACTTCGCCACGCCCGCACTGGTCAAGAGGAGCACTACGTCGTTGATCGTGTTGGGCCCTTTGATTATGGGGGCGTGGACGCCGATCTCCTTGAGCTGGAGCACCACGTCGCGCTCGGAGCCCATCTTCTCGCGGATGCCGCCCGTGCCGAAGCTCACGTCGCGGGAGAAGGCGTTAGCCAGTGCCACCCACTGCTCCCGCCGGATCGCTTGGCGCAGACCCTCCCGCAGGTTCGGCGAGATATCATCCAACTCCGCCGCTTGCAGCCAGCGGCGCAGGTTGGGCACCGTCCGCCGCCGGGCGTCCTCGAAGTAGTTGCCCGCGATGCGCCCCGCGTCCCGCTCGCCTTCCAGGTAGGCGGTAATCCCGGCTTCCGCTTGTTCCAGAAGGGTCTTGTCGTCCATGCTCGCCAATGCTTGTCTCCTTGTAACTGCGCATTCCCCAGGGGAGCCAGGCCTCTCTGGGACCTAGATAGCTCCCTGCAATCGGGAGACCGATAGTCCGGAGTAGGTGGCATGGCCAAGCGCAGCGCCGCCATGCCGTCCCCCAGCAAGACGCCCATTTTTCGCCATCACATGCCGGCGCCTTCGGCTTGGGCATGCCACCCTGCTGGTTTCCATTTTCGGTGGTCCTAATTGAGCCCAAGTTCCAGGGCGTAGTCTGCCGTGCCCGGTGCTGCCAGTCAAACGGACCCCTGAAGCCGCGGCGTCTTGTTCTGCCACGGCGGTTCTTGAGGTTCGCCCGATCGGTAGTACTCGGACGCGCGAAGATGCTATACTCCGGGACGACCGTGCTACTGGATACCGCGACTCCGAATGGAGAGTTCATTGGACACTGTTCCGACTGAGTTGCCGGGGCTCGTGCTCGTGGCGCCGAAGGTCTTTCGCGACGCTCGCGGCTTCCTGCTGGAGACCTACCAACAGCGGCGCTACGAGTCCAGCGGGATTGCCGGGCCCTTCGTGCAGGACAATCATAGTCACTCTGCGGCGGGGGTGATTCGCGGGCTGCACTACCAGAGGCCGACAGCCGACTCCCCCGGTCAGGCGAAGCTGATCTACTGCGTCCGCGGTGCTATCTGGGACGTGGCCGTCGATCTGCGCCAAGAGTCGCCGACCTTCGGGCAATGGGAGGCGTGCGAGTTGAGTGCCGAGAATCATCGGCAGCTTTTCGTCCCGGTCGGTTTTGCCCACGGTTTCGCGGTGATCTCACAGGGGGCTGACGTGATGTACAAGTGCGGCGACTACTACGACCCGCAGGCGGAGGCGGGAATCGCCTACGACGACCCGGAGCTTGCGATCACCTGGCCCCTGACCGATCCGGTGCTGAGCGACCGCGACCGCGCCAACCCCAGCTTTGCGGTATTGCGATCCAGCCCGGTGTTCTGAGGGCGGTTATGTTCTCCAGCGCAGACTATCTCGAGGCGGCTCTCTGGGCGGGGACTGCTCCAGTCCTCGCGATTCTAGTGTCCTGAGTCGCAAGTTGGTTGCAGGATTTGGCACGGTCGTCCGAGCCCCGGCATTTGTGCCGGGCGTTTCCCGCGCGACATGAATGTCGCGGCTCGGAAGTCAAGACTGTGCACGGATTTCGGACTCAGGACACCAGCAACCGGGCGGACAGGTTCGCTCCGCCGCCGGCACGTACTGATTGCCGTGACCTTCGCTCTCTTCGGTCTGTCTGACGTCGTCGAGGTGCAGACCGGTGCCTGGTGGAGGCCCTGGTGGTTGCTGCTGTGGAAGGCCGGGAGCATCCTGGTGCTGGTTGTCCTGGGCTGGAGGCACTTTCGCAGAACCGGAGAACGCGACGAGCCGGTAGGCTGACGCCGCGGCAGGGGGGAATCCGCGTTTGCAGTATCAGGAGGAGGGGCGCAGTTGACGGGTCGCAGACCTCACGCTAAACCTCTACCTTCTGGTTATTGGGTTCAAGAACCTGGTCGCCCAGGCGGCGGCGCAGGTGCCAGGTGTTGCGATAGGCGTTTCGTGCCGGACCCGGTGTTCGGGTCCGGTTAGGGTAAGACGAGGAGGACCTACATGGCAGTTGGGATTATTGGCTATGGTGCCCACCTCCCCCGGCGGCGAATCAAGGTTGAGGAGATCGCCAAGGTCTGGGGGGCGGACGCGCCAAGCTACAAGAAGGGGCTGGAGCTGATCCAGAAATCAGTCCCGGGGCTGGACGAGGACACGATCACTCTCTCCGTGGAGGCGGCCCGCAACGCCGTGGCGCGGGCGGGGATCGACCCCAAGGACATCGGGGCGATCTACGTCGGGAGCGAGTCGCACCCCTACGCGGTGAAGCCCTCCGGCGTTACCGTGGCCGAGGCGATCGGTGCCACCCCTGACTGCCATTGCGCGGACTTCGAGTTCGCCTGCAAGGCGGGCTCGGAGGGCATGTTCGTCGCCTATGGCCTGGTCAAGGCGGGGCTTATCAAGTACGGGATGGGCATCGGCGGCGATACCTCGCAGGGTGCGCCCGGCGACGCCCTCGAGTACTCGGCGGCGGCCGGTGCGGCGGCCTTCATCATGGGGGCCGACGAGGACCGCATGATCGCCACCATCGACGAGACCTACTCCTTCATGACGGACACCCCGGATTTCTGGCGGCGCGAGCACCAGTTCTACCCGTCGCACGGCGGGCGTTTCACCGGGGAGCCGGCCTACTTCCGCACGGTGGTAGGCGCGGTCGAGGGCATCCTCAAGAAATCCGGCATGAAGCCCAAGGATTTCAAGTACGCTATCTTCCACCAGCCCAACGGCAAGTTCCCCAAGCGCGTCGCCAAGATGCTCGGCTTCAGCTTTGAGCAGATCGAGGTCGGGCGTCTGGTACTCACTTTGGGCAACACCTACTCAGGCGCCTCGCCGCTCGGGATGACGGCCGTGTTGGATGTGGCGAAGCCGGGCGACAAGATCATGATGTGCTCCTACGGCTCGGGGGCGGGCAGTGATGCCTTCATCTTTACGGTGCAGGAGCGGGTGCTCAAGGCCCGTGACCTGGCGCCCAAGACGCGTTGGATGCTGGACGAGAACATTAGCTTCCTCGAGTACGGCGAGTACGCCAAGCTGCGGCGCAAGATCCGCCTGGCGGAGAAGTAGGAGATACGAAAGATGAGAGAAGTGGCCGTAATCGGCGTCGGCATGCAGAAGTGGGGCGAGCTGTGGAATCGCTCGACCCGCGACATCTTCGTCGAGTCCGCCTTGCTCGCCATGGACGATGCCGGGGTGGACAAGCTGGACGCCATGTATGTAGGTAGCATGACTCCCGGGCTCTTTGCCGCCCAGGAGCATTTGGGTTCGGTTTTGGCGGATTACCTGGGGCAGGCTCCGATTCCCGCGACGCGGGTGGAGTCCGCCTGTGCCTCCGGAGGCTTGGCGCTGCGGATGGCGTTTCGGGACGTGGCCAGTGGGGTGCACGACGTGGTGCTGGCCGGCGGGGTGGAGAAGATGACCGAGATCGGCGGGGGGGATGCGACTTATGCCCTTGCCACCGCGGCGGACATGGAGTGGGAAGGGACCAGTGGTATCACTTTCCCCGGGCTGTACGCCATGCTGGCAGTCGCCCACATGGCCAAGTACGGCACCACCCGTAAGCAGCTCGCCCACGTGGCCGTCAAGAACCATCACAACGGCAGCATGAACCCGCGGGCCCAGTTCCCGATGGAGATCACGGTCGAGGGTGTGATCGACTCGGTCAAGGTGGCTGATCCGCTGAACATCCTGGATTGTTCGCCGATCACCGACGGGGCGGCCGCGGCGATCGTGATCCCGGCCGACTGGGTTAAGAAGTACAAGAAGCCGGGCGTGAAGATCATCGGCTCGGGTCATGCGACGGATTCCATTGCTCTCAAGGATCGCGAGGACCTTACCGCGCTCAAGGCGGTGAGCTGTTCCGCGGAGCAGGCCTACAAGATGGCGGGCAAGGACCCCAAGGACATTGACTTCGCCGAGGTGCACGACTGCTTCACCATCGCGGAGATCATCGTCTCGGAGAGTCTGGGTTTGATCGAACGGGGCAAGGGTGGTCCGGCCGCGGAGGCGGGGGTCACCGCGCTCGACGGCAAGATGCCCATCAATGCCAGTGGTGGGCTCAAATCCAAGGGGCATCCGGTCGGTGCGACCGGGATTGCCCAGATCGTGGAGATTACCGAGCAGCTTCGGGGCGAGGCGGGTAAGCGGCAGCTTAAGAACGCGCGCGTGGGGCTGGCGCAGAACATGGGCGGTAGCGGCGGAAGTTCCGTCGTTCATATTCTGGAGGCGATGTAAGATGCCACCCTCGAGAGCATGGCGTGAATATCCGCAGACGTATCGACTGGAAGCCGCCAAGTGTGACAAGTGCGGCAAGGTCTTCTATCCGCCCCGCCTGGTGTGCAACAAGTGCCAGGCGCGTGCCTTTACCCGGTTCGAGATGAAACGCACCGGCAAAGTCGTGACCTATACCGTGATTCGGACGCCCTCGGATGAGTTTTCCGGTGAGGCTCCCTTCGCTGTCGGTTTAGTCGACATGGACGACGGCGCCCGGCTTACCGTGCAGATTGCCGACGTTTCGTTCGACGAGCTGAAGATCGGGATGCCGGTGAAGTTGGAGTTTCGCCGGAGTTATACCGAAGGCGACGCGGGCATCATTCACTACGGGCACAAGGCCGTCCCGGTGCGGCAGTAGCCGCCGCTGGCGCGGCGGCGTGAAGCGTGAAGCGTACCTCGTGAAGCGTATCCCTTGTGGGGGATGCGCTTCACGAGTATTCCGGCTGCCCCGTGATGGGTGCCCCATTCTTGCGCAGCAAGGGTGGGGGACGGATGCTGCGCCGTTCTCCGTTCGCAGGGGCCTCGTGGTGCGCTTCCTAAGGAGTTGCGTATGAGCTACGGCACCGTACGCCTCACCCGTGACGGACCTATTGCGCGGGTGACCCTCAGCCGTCCCGACGTGCGCAACGCCTTCAACGATGAGATGCTCGAAGACCTCCGTGAGGTCTTTGCCTCTCTGCGCACTGATTCCCAGGTGCGCGTGGTCGTGCTCACCGGCGAGGGTGCCTGTTTCTGCGCCGGGGCCGACCTCAACTGGATGAAGCGAGTCGTCAATTACACCCTCGAGCAAAACTACGAGGACTCGCTCAACCTGGCGCGGATGCTGCGCGAGGTCTACACCCATCCGCAGCCGGTGATCGGGCGGATCAACGGCCCGGCCATCGGCGGTGGCACGGGCGTGGTGGCGGTCTGCGATATTGCGATCGCTTCGCAGGACGCCTACTTCGCCTTCAGTGAGACCAAGCTCGGCCTGACCCCGGCCGCGATTTCACCTTACCTGCTCAAACGCATGGGCGAGAAGAACCTGCGGGAGTACTTCCTCACGGGCGAGCGTTTCAGCGCGGAGCGGGCGGTTGAGCTGGGGTTGGTCAACTCGGCTGTGCCGGCGGAGCAGCTTGATGCGGAGGTCGAGCAGAAGGTGGCGTTGATTCTCTCCGGCGGGCCGGAGGCGTTGGCGGTTTCCAAGGAGCTTATTCGCGAGGTGGCGGAACGTTCACTCGTGGACAACGGTCCCTACACGGCTGAGGTTATCGCGAAGCTCCGCATGAGCGCCGAAGGCCAGGATGGCATGAACGCGTTTCTCGAAAGACGGAAGCCGAGGTGGGGGGAAGAGAAGTAGGGTGGGCACTGCCCACCGCCGGGACCGGTAACGCGACGTAATTGATAACGACATACGTGGTGGGCGGTGCCCACCCTACTGCATGGCGGCGCTTGGCCATGCCACCCGCAATCTGAGAGCACTGCTCAAGAGCAGTGGCACACTGTAGCACGGAGCTTTCATGTTCAAACGCATCCTGATTGCCAACCGTGGTGAAATCGCTCTGCGAGTGATTCGCGCCTGCAAGGAGCTGGGCGTCGAGTCGGTGGCGGTCTACTCCGAGGCGGATGCCGAGTCTCCGCACCTGGAGGAGGCCGACGTGCGTGTCTGCATCGGCCCGCCCAAGAGCGCTCAGAGCTACCTGAACATGACCGCGATCATCCAGGCAGCCGAGCAGACGGACTGTTGCGCCATTCACCCGGGTTACGGTTTTCTGGCGGAAAACGCGCTCTTCGCGGAGTTGTGTGAGCAGGCGAAGATGACGTTCATCGGCCCGCCGGCGGGTGCGATCCAGTCGATGGGGGACAAGGCCACCGCCCGGGAGACCATGCGCTCGGCCGGGTTGCCCGTGATCCCCGGCTCACGTGGCACGTTGCCGAATCTGGAGGAAGGGCTCAAGCTCGCCAAGGAGATGGGCTTCCCCGTCCTGCTCAAGGCCACTGCCGGCGGCGGTGGGCGCGGGATGCGCCGCGTGGACTCCGCAGACCAGTTCGCGCCGATGTTCCAGGAAGCTTCGATGGAGGCGGAGAAGGCGTTCAACAACGCCGGGCTCTATCTCGAAAAGTACATCATCGACGGGCGGCACATCGAGTTTCAGGTGATGGCCGACGCCTTCGGTAATGCCGTCTATCTGGGGGAGCGCGAGTGCTCCGCCCAGCGCCGGCATCAGAAGCTCGTAGAAGAATCGCCGTCGCCGGTGATGACGCCTGAGTTGCGGCGCGATCTGGGTGAGAAGCTGCGCAAGGCCTTGCGCCTGATCGGCTATCGCAACGCCGGCACGGTCGAGTTCTTCCGCGATCAGGACGGGCAGCTCTATTTCATGGAGGTAAACGCCCGGCTCCAGGTCGAGCATCCGGTAACCGAGCAAGTGACCGGCCGCGACCTGGTGACTGAGCAGCTCCACGTGGCTGCCAACGAGACGCTTTCGTTCAATCAGGAAGACATAGAGATGCACGGGCACTCGATCGAGTGCCGGATCAACGCGGAAGATCCCTTCGAGGATTTCAAACCCTGTCCGGGCGTGGTGACCGAGTTCGTGCCGCCGCGGGAAGTGCCGGGTGTAAAGGTGCGGGTGGATTCGCACGTGCGCCCGGGCTATCGCATTCCGGTCTATTACGACTCGCTGATTGCGAAGCTGATTGTCTGGGGGCCAGATCGTGAGGCCGCACGTAACGGCATGGTCAAAGCACTCGAAGCCTTCAAAGTGGGGGGCGTGAAAACCACGATTCCCGCGCATGTCAAGATCATGAAATCCCCTGACTTTGCTGAAGGAAAGTACGACACGGGCTTCATCGCGCGATTATTGGGATAGGTTCTACTTCATGGCAAAGGTTATCCTTCATCCAGTTGGTGCGCCCGTTGAAGAGTTGGTCGACGAGCAGACCTATACTAAGAATCTTGCGCGCATGGAAGAGCTTAACGCCGTCGTGCGCGAGCGCCGGGAGGAAGTGCGGGCCGGGTGGGGGCCTGAGTATGTGGAGCGCGTCCACGCCAAGGGGAAGATGACGACCTGGGAGCGGTTGGAGGCGCTCAAGGACGAGGGCACGACCATCTTTCCTATTAACACTTTTGTCAACTATGGTCTGACCTTCGGCAAGCCGCCGCGCACCTCTCCGGCTGCGGGGGTGGTAACCGCGTTCGTGCGGATTCAGGGCCGACTTACGGTCGTGATCGCGAATGACAACACGGTGGCGTCCGGCTCCTGGTGGCCCTTGACGCCGGAGAAGATCGAACGTGCCCAGGAAGTGGGCCTGCGTCTGCGCATACCCGTCATTTACCTGGTCGATTGTTCCGGTCTGAACCTGCCGGAGCAGTCCAAGACCTTCCCCGGGCGGGTGGGGGCGGGGTATATCTTCAAGATGAACGCGCTGCTCTCCGCGAGCGGCGTGCCGCAGATCGCCGGCGTGCTGGGCGACTGCATCGCGGGCGGCGGCTACATGCCCATCATCTCCGACAAGCTTTTCATGACGGAGCAGGCCTACATGGTAATCGCCGGGGCGGCGCTCATCAAAGGCGCCAAATCCCAGAAGATTACGTCGCTCACCATCGGTGGGCCGAACGTGCACGTGCACCTGTCCAACTGCGCCGACGAGCGCGTGCCCGACGATCAGACCATGCTTAAGCGCATCCGACAGGAAGTAGCGAAGCTGCCTGCCAGCGCCGTTGCTTACTATCGTCACGGATTCGACCCGGCCGAGCCGCGCTTCTCACCGCAGGAGATCAACGGCTTGCTCCCCGTGGATCATCGCGTGGTCTACGACATTCGCCAGATCATCGCCCGCCTGGTGGATAGCTCGCTCTTCTGGGAGTTGTTCCCGCACACCGGCGAGGAGATGGTCACGGGGATCGCGCGGATCAACGGTTTGTACGTCGGGATCATCGCGAACAATCAGCAGCTTACGCCCCATCCGGAGCTGAAGGATCGCAGCCGGGCGGGCGGGTTGCTCTATCGCGAGGGCATCGCCAAGATTTCGCAGTTCTCGCGCTCCTGCAACTCGGATGGTATCCCGATCATCTGGTTGCAGGACATCTCCGGCTTCGACATCGGGATCGAGGCGGAGAAGCACGGCCTACTCGCCTACGGCTCGAACCTGCTCTACACCAACTCGACCAACACCGTGCCCATGATCACGGTGCTGTTGCGCAAGGCGTCCGGGGCGGGCTACTATGCGGAGACGGGTTTACCCTACGAGCCGATCGTGCAGTTCTCCACCCCGCTTACGCGCTTGGCGGTGATGGAGGGGCGGACGCTGGCGATCGGGGCCTATCGCACCAAGCTGGACGACAACTTCAACATTACCACGCAGGATCCTGCGGAGCGGGCGAAGGTCGAGGCGGGGATGAAGGCGGTCGAGGATCGCATCGAGGCCGACATGGATCCCTACAAGGCCGCCCGGCAGATGGATACGGATGAGATCGTGCCGGTGCACGAGCTGCGCGATTACCTGATGACGCTGGTGGAGATGTCCTACCAGAGCATCGGCTATCGGCGCGTGAAGAACCCGCGCATCTGGTCGATGCATGATTTGAACGTGCTCTCGGATTTCGCGGGGTAGGAGTGTAGCGGCCGCCCCCCGTGGCGGCCGAGGGTTTTCGGACAATACGCGAGTGTGGGTGGCGCATCCTCGCGGAGCAAGGGTGGGGACGGAAGGGAAGGACGAAGGATGAAGGGTAGAGGGGGAGGGCTTGGGTGCCATGCTCAGCCCGTAGGGTGAGCATGTGGCTGGCGAGTATGGGTGGCATGCCCAAGCCCGACGCAGTCGGGCGCCTGCATGTGCCGCGCAGGAGTGAGAGATACGCAGGATACAGGTGCACCAAGGTGCACCCTACGAGTGGTTTCGCCATTTGCTGTCCCGCCTGCATGGCGGCGCTACGCTTGGCCATGCCACCCGCCGCGAGAAGATAGATGCCGGAAAAGACCTTGATAGCAAACGTGCGACCGGATGAGGCTGACCCTGATACCCTGCTGGTGAGTTCACCGGTGGTGGGCATGGCTGACGGGGCGCCGAAGGTGGGTTTGTTCCTCAACCCGTCCGACCGCGTGATCACGATGAAGATTCTCAACGAGCGCTACGTGCTGCGCCTGCCGCGCGAGATCCACGGTCGGGTGACGGAAGTGTTCATTCCGAACAGCTATTCACCGGTGGCTTACGGTGAGGTCATGGCCCGGCTGGACCCACGTGCCCTGGACGGTGGTGGTGGGGCGGCTACAAGGGCGAAGGGTGGTGCCGCCACCGAGGGATCAGCCGGAGTGGGTGATCTGATCACAGTCCCGGCCCCGTCGGACGGCATCTTCTACCGCCGGTCCTCACCCGACGCGCCGCCCTACGTGGAGGCGGGGTCGCCGGTCGGCTCCGGCACCATCCTCGGACTGGTCGAGATCATGAAGTGCTTCCACCAGATCACCTACGGCGGGGTGGACCTGCCCGAGCGAGGCGAGATCGTCGAGGTGCTGGCGGAGGACGCCGCGGAGGTGCGTTTCGGGCAGCCCTTGTTCAAGGTCAAGCCGGCTATCTGATTCCAGTATATAAGCCGCAGTTGAGCCCCGGGAATTGCCTATGAAGACTGTCGTGGTGCTCTGTCGGCCCCAGATGGGGGAAGGTGAGCGTGAACTCGGGGAGAAGCTTCTGGGAGCATGTCTGCGTAAACTCCAGGTTTTCCCTGGTTTAGAGGCCGTCGTACTGTATAACTCCGGCGTACACTTGGTGGCGCGGGAATCCGTGCTAGGCCCTGACCTGCTGGCCTTGCAGGAGCGCGGGGTCGAGTTGCTGCCGTGCGGGACCTGCATCGAGTATTATGGTCTGGGCGAGCGCCTCATCGTCGATCGCCAGAGCAACATGGACGAGATTCTTGCCACCCTACGCGACGCGGATAAGGTAATCACCCTATAAGTATCCCCGCCGCCGGGGGAAAGCGTGACCCTCCGCTCCGATCTGGGAGTGGATCGGGCGGGTGCGGTATGCCGATTGCATATAGCGCTGCAGGGCGGGGGTGGGGCGACGTGCTTGGGCCGGTTCCGGAGTGCTGCATGGAGCAGGCTCCGGCTAGTGGGTCATTGACGGCCTCTCCTATCTGACGGATACCCGTGGGTGGAGGGTTCCTCGTCGGTCGCCGGGGGAGCTACTGAGGGCGGGCGGTGACTCGCCGGCAGGCGCGGTTTGGGAGTGCGTCAGAAGGAGTCCGGCTATGGTTGATAAGTCATCCCCCGCGTGGCAGGAGCGTTATGCTGATAAGCTGGTTTCCGCGGCGGAGGCGGTCTCCTGCGTCAAGCATGGCCAGCGGGTCTTCGTGGGCTCCGGGGCGGGTGAACCGCAGGCACTGGTGGCGGCCTTATCCGCCCGCGACGACCTGAGCGACACCGAGATCGTGCACATTCTCACGCTGGGGGTGGCGACCTACGCCGAGCCCCGCTTCGGCAGTCGCTTTCGCCATAACGCTTACTTCATCGGTCCCAACGTCCGCGACGCCGTCGCCCAGGGGCGGGCCGACTATACGCCCATCTTCCTTTCCGAGATTCCGCGCCTGCTCCGCTCGCGCCGGGTGGTGATCGACGTTGCCTTGATCGGGGTCAGCCCACCCGACGAATATGGTTATTGCAGCTACAGCGTCTCGACGGACATCGTCAAAGCTGCGGCTGAGTCCGCCAACATCGTGGTGGCGGAGGTGAACAAGCAACTGCCGCGAGTGCTGGGCGACTGCTTTATCCGGGTGGATGACATCGACGTGTTGGTCGAGAGCGACATCCCCGTGCTCGAAGCACCGCAGGGTGAAGAGGACGAGATCGCCGAGCACATCGGCAAGCACATCGCCGGTTTGATCGAGGACGGGGCCACGCTTCAGCTCGGCATCGGCTCGATTCCGGATGCGGTGCTGCATTACCTGGGCGGCTTTCGCAACCTGGGGATTCACACCGAGATGTTCAGCGACGGCGTGATTCCTTTGATCGAGCAAGGCGTTATCAACAACTCCGCCAAGACGCTGCATCCCGGCAAGATCGTGGCGAGCTTCGTGATGGGGTCGAAGAAGCTCTACGAGTTCATCGACGACAACCCGATGATCGAGTTTCACCCCACGGAGTACACCAACGACCCGTTCATCATCGCCCAGAACGACAAGATGATCTCGATCAACTCGGCGATCGAGGTGGACCTCACCGGGCAGGTCTGCGCCGATTCGCTGGGCACGATGTTTTACAGCGGGATCGGGGGGCAGGTTGATTTCACCCGGGGGGCCTCGCGCTCGCGCGGAGGCAAGCCGATCATTGCGCTACCCTCCACGGCCGAGGGCGAGGTGTTCTCCCGGATCGTGCCGCATCTCAAGCAGGGGGCGGGGGTGGTGACCAGCCGGGGCGACGTGCACTACATCGTCACCGAGTACGGGGTGGCCTATCTGCATGGTAAGAACATTCGCGAGCGGGCATTGGCGTTGATCCAGATCGCCCACCCGAAGTTCAGACCCTGGCTGCTGTCGGAGGCGAAGGGGCGGAACCTGGTCTATGCCGATCAGATCGAGCTGCCGATGCGCACCCCGGTCTACCCGGAGGAACTGGAGCGTTGGGTTGAGCTGAAGGATAAGTCGCGCTACTTCCTCCGCCCGCTCAAGCTCACGGACGAGCCGATGTTGCGCGACATGTTCTACAAGCTCTCCTCCGAGTCCATCCACTTCCGCTTCTTCAGAATCTTGAAGTCCATGCCGCACCAGAATATGCAGGAGTTTCTGCGGGTGGACTATGAATCGGATATGGCCCTGGTGGTGCTCACGGACAACACGGAGGAAGCTCAGATCGTCGGCATCGCGCATTACCGCAAGGACCCGCGCACCAACTTCGCCGACGCGGCGTTTCTGGTGCGGGACGACTTGCAGCGGAAGGGAATGGGCTCGCACATGATTGAGGTTTTGATCGAATCCGCCCGGGCCCACGGTATCGCCGGCTTCACCGCGGACGTGCTGGCGGACAACCTGGGCATGTTGCGCGTTTTCCATAAGACGGGTTACCCGGTCGAGAGCGAACTGGAGGATGGCGCCTACATTTTGCGCATCCCCTTCACGAAGAAGAACCAGTGACGAGGGTAAGAGTGGCTGCGTCAGCGACGCGGCTTGCGGCCCTATCAACTACATAGTCGACCGGTCCCGGCGGGTGGGAATTAGCGCCCGCGCCGACCGGCAATCAGCCTTAAGAGGTGAGTTTCGATGTCCAGCGTAGTCAGTTCCACGGCCGAGGCTCCCGCGGCTATTCGGGATCTGGAGCCCTTGTTTGCCCCTCGTTCGGTGGCGGTGGTGGGGGCCTCGCGCACGCCCGGTTCCGTCGGGCATGCCATCACGCGCAACCTCATCTACGGCGGCTTTACGGGGGTGGTCTATCCCATAAACCCCAAGGCCAAGAGCATCTTGGGCTGCCGTTGCACGAAGCGGGTTTCGCAGGTTGACGATGAGGTGGATCTGGCGGTGCTCGTGATTCCCGCCACCGCGGTGGAGGACGTGATCTGCGAGGCGGCCGAGCACGGCACCAAGCACTTCGTCGTGATAACCGCCGGGTTCAAGGAGATCGGCGGGGAGGGCGCTGAGCGTGAACGCCGTCTGAGCGCCTTGGCTCGGGAGAAGGGGCTCTCTATTCTCGGGCCCAACTGCCTGGGCGTGATCAACACGGCTGCCCACGTGCAGCTTAACGCCACCTTCGCCCGCGAGATGCCGGCCGCCGGCAGCCTGGGGCTGATCTCCCAGAGCGGCGCCCTCTGCACCGCCTTGCTCGATTACGCCAAGGGCATCGGCATGGGCTTTTCGCGCTTCATCAGCTTCGGCAACAAGTGCGACATCAGCGAGCTGGACCTGCTGCACTCGCTCGCGAATGATCCTAACACTAACGTAATCCTGATGTACATTGAGGAGCTTTCGGCTGGCCAGGCGTTCATCGAGGCCGCCAACCGGATCACCCACGGCAAGCATCCCAAGCCGATCCTCGCGATCAAGACCGGGCGCACGGCACAGGGAGCGGCTGCGGCCGCTTCGCACACCGGCTCCCTCGCCGGTTCGGACGAGGTGTACGAAGCCCTCATGAATCAGGCGGGGGTGATCAGGGTGGAATCGGTGGAGGAACTCTTCGAGTACGCCGAGATCTTCGCCGACGCGACCTTACCGCGTGGGCGGCGCACCGCCGTGGTGACCAACGCCGGCGGACCGGGGATCATGGCCACCGACGCCTGTATCCGCAACGGGCTCGCGTTGAGCGGCTTCCAGGAATACACGGTGAAGTCGCTGAAGTTTCAACTGCCGCCCACGGCCGCCCTCAAGAACCCGGTCGACGTGATCGGGGACGCCAAGAGCGACCGCTATCGCGCCGCCTTGGACGCCGTCACCGCCGATGAAGGCGTCGATCAGATCGTGGTGATCGTGACGCCGCAGATGATGACCGATATGACCGAGATCGCCAACGTGATCGGTGAAGCTCGTAGTTACTGCGGCAAACCGGTGGTGGCGTGTCTGATGGGCTTGGCTGATATCGCGGATGCGGTGAAGGTGCTCAAGAAGCACGGGGTACCCACTTATACCTTCCCCGAAGACGCCATGCGGGCGCTGGCGGCCAAGGCGCGCTTCGCGGATTGGGGTCGGGCTCCGCTGCGGGACTATCACCGCTACGACGTGGAGCAGGCGCAGGTCGAGCAGCTCTTTGCCTCCGAGCTGAAGGAGGGGCGGACGCAGCTTGTCGAAGTGCGGGCGCTGGAGGCCTTGCAGCATTACGGCTTCCCGCTGGTGCCCTTCAAGCTGGCGACCAGTGCCCAGGAGGCGGCCGCGGCGGCGGAGGAGATCGGGTATCCGGTGGTGATGAAAATCTCCGGCCCCAAGATCCTGCACAAAACCGACGTGGGCGGCGTGCGGTTGAACCTGCGCGATCCGGACGCGGTGCGGCAGGCGCATGACGAGATGGTTGCTTCCGTACGGGACAAGCTGGGAGCGGACATCGAAATCTGGGGCGTGCTGGTGCAGAAGATGCTGGACCCTGGCAAAGAGATCATCCTGGGCATGACGCGCGATCCGCGTTTCGGTCCGCTGCTGATGTTCGGCCTGGGCGGCATTTACACCGAGGCGTTGCGCGACGTCTCGTTCCGGCTCGCCCCGATTCGCGCGGGCATGGCCGAGGAGATGGTCAAGGACATTCGCTCCTATCGCCTGCTCGAAGGCGTGCGCGGCGAGGCGCCCTCTGACGTTGAAGCTATCGGTGATTGTCTCATGCGGCTCAGTCAGTTGGTGACCGACCTGCCGCAGATTAAGGAACTCGACATTAACCCGCTGATCGTCTACCCGCGCGGTGAAGGCGCGATGGTGGCGGATGCGCGGATCATTCTCGCGGAGTAGCGAACCATGACTCACGATTGGCGCAACACCTGGGCGGACAAGGTCGTACCCGCGACCGACGCGATCAGGACTATCAGACCGGGACAGCGCGTGTTTGTGGGCTCGGCCTGCGGGGAGCCGCAGGAACTCGTGCGAGCGCTGGCGTCGGTGGGGGGCGAACTGGCCGATACGGAGGTGCTGCACGTGCTGACGTTGGGTGTGGCGCCTTACGCGGACCCGCGCTTCGCCCCCAACTTTCGCGCTAACGCCTTCTTCATCGGCAACAGCGTGCGCGCAGCGGTGAACGAAGCCCGGGCGGATTACACCCCAGTGTTTCTCTCGCAGCTTCCGGCGTTGTTCAAGAGTCGCCGGCTGGGGATCGACGTCGCCTTAGTGATGGTGAGCCCGCCCGATCAGCGGGGATACTGTAGCCTGGGTGTCTCGGTGGACATCACCAAGTCCGCGGTCGAGTCGGCCAAGGTGGTAGTGGCGCAGGTTAATCGAAACATGCCGCGCACTCTGGGCGACACCTTCCTGCACGTGGATCGGATCAAGTACCTGATCGAGCACGACGAACCCCTGTTGGAATGGCCCGCGGGGGGCGAGCCGGACGAGGTCACCCGCAAGATCGCCGCAAACATCGCCCGCCTGGTGCCCGACGGCGCCACCCTCCAGTTGGGGATCGGGCGCATCCCGGACGCGGTGCTCTCGCTGCTTACCGACAAGCGCGACCTCGGTATCCATACCGAGATGTTCTCCGACGGCGTGCTCAAGCTGGCGCAAGCGGGCGTGATCACCGGCAAGCGCAAGACCCTGCACCCCGGCAAGATCGTGGGCAGCTTCGCCGCTGGTACTACCGCTCTCTTCGAGTTCCTCGACGGCAACCCCCAGATTGAGATGCACCCCTCGGAGTACACCAATCACCCCTTCACTATCGCCCAGCACAACAACATGATCGCCATCAACTCCGCCCTCGAGGTTGATCTGACCGGGCAGGTGGTGGCGGATTCGCTGGGCCAGCAGCTTTACAGCGGTCTGGGTGGTCATGCCGATTTCATCCGCGGCGCCGCCCTGGCGAAGAACGGCAAACCCATCATTGCCGTGCCCAGCACCGCGGATACTCCCGACGGCATTCGCTCGCGGATCGTCGCCACCATCCAGGAGGGGGCGGGCGTGATCACTACCCGCGGCGACATTCACTATGTAGTCACTGAGTACGGCGTGGCCTACCTGCACGGCAAGACCATGCGCGAGCGGGCGATGTCGCTCATCAACATCGCCCACCCGGACTTCCGCTCGGAGCTGCTGCACGCCGCCAAGCGCCGCCGCATCGTCTACGCCAACCAGATTCTCCCGCCCCCGCGGGCGCAGTACCCCGCCCAATACGAATCGACCGCCAAGCTGCTGGATGGAACCCAAGTCAGGGTCAGGCCCATCCGCCCCGACGACGAGCCGCTCATCAAGAGCATGTTCTACTCCTTCAGCGAGCAGACGGTCTACCTGCGCTACCATTCGCAACTTAAGTCCATGCCTCACAACAAGCTCCAGGTCTTCTGCAACATCGACTATGACACGGAGATGGCACTCGTGGGCGTGGTCGGTGACGCCGAGAGCGAGGAGATCGTGGGAGTTGGGCGCTACCTGACCGACGCCGCCAAGCTGGACGCCGAGGTCGCCTTCGTGGTGCGCGACGACTGGCAGCGCAAGGGGCTCGGCACCTACTTCCACGAGGAGCTGGTGCGGATCGCAAAGAGCCAGGGCATCTACCACCTGCGCGCCAGCGTGCTGCCGGAAAACAGCGGCATGCTCAAGATCTTCCACCGCTCCGGCCTGGGCATCGAGACCGCCACGGTCAGCGGCGTGGTCCAGGTGAAGATGGTGATTCCGCAGGAGGATATTCCAAGCGCCAAGTCAGAGGCATAGCAGGAAGCGGCGCGGATTCAGTTCACTGTTTCTCTCATGGTGACGGCCGTCCCTTGCTGGGGTGGCCGTCGCTTTCTCCGGCGGCGACGCGCGCCGTCAGCGTGCCGGGTGCTGCCGCCGCCACGCCCGCCACAGCAGCCGGGACGCCAGCAGCAGCGCGCTACCCACAGCTACGTAGAGCCAACCCACCAGCGTGCGCGGCAACCACCCGCTACGCAGCAGCCGCCCCATCAGGATCATCGCCAGCACGAACACCCACGAGAGCGGCGAGAGGAATCCGCCCAGACAGTAGCCGTCGCCCCGGGTTGTGATCCGCGCCGCCACGCGCCGCGCCGTGCGCGCAAGCACGAAATGCGCCTTGGTCCATCCGACTGCGACCGCCAACATGACCAATCCCCAGCCGTAGGGCAGCTCCGAGCGTAGTACCCAAAGCAGCCCGAACGCCAGCAATACCGTGCCCACCGTGCTCCACATCAGCGCTGCTAGTAGCAGGTGCGTACGGGTCGAGGCTGCCGGTTTGTACCTGGTTAAGAAGTTTCGCATGGGTGTCCGTCGAATGTCCGGTCGCCGCGCTGCCTGTGAGCAGCCCTAGACCCCTGCTGGCAAAGCGCTGGCCCCGCGGGCATATCACCTTGGGATTATACCGGCAGAGCGGGCAATCTCACTCACGCCGGGTCGAACAGGATGCTCCGGGAGTTTGTCCGCGGATTGTGCAGATTCCGCAGATAGGAGGAAGACGTTCGATACCTGGCAGCGAATCTGCGCAATCTGGGAAATCTGCGGCCAGCACCGCTCTGCTACGTCTGGTGAGCGGTGCACAGGGGCTGGGGCGACAGAATAAGGCGTGACATGAAGGGCGCAGATTGCTACAATGAGGTCCGGTACGCGGAGCTCTTCCGCGTGGGGTATGGGGTTGTCGCTTCTAGAGATCTTAGGAGTTGAGTTCAGGGGGCGCGTGTTCTGCAACGCGCGTGGGTGACGTGGGCTGTCACCTCAGGCCCCTGATCGGCTCCGGTCGCGGGAGGTCTACTAATGATGAACCACATCAAATGGCATGAATGCGCGGGCGTGGGACTGATCTGCACTCTCTGCACCGCATTGACGGCCGCGGGGCAGACCGTCTGGTACGTGGACGACGAGAGCGTGCTCGGGGGCACCGGCACGAGTTGGGTTTCCTCCTTCCGGTTTCTCCAGGATGCCTTGGGGCGCGCCGCCGCCGGCGACGAAATTCGCGTGGCGGGCGGCACGTATCATCCGGACAGGGACGAAGCAGGGAATGTAACGCGTGGGGATCCCAATGCGAGCTTCGATCTGATCAGCGGCGTTGCCCTGCGCGGCGGCTACGCGGGTCCGGGAGCGCCTTGGCCCGACATGCGCGATCTCGAAGCCTGCGTGACCATCCTCAGTGGAGACCTGCGCACCGGGGAAAAGGCCGGAGCGCCCCGGGATGATCAGGACAGCTACCAGGTGGTTACCGCTACGAGTTGCGCCGCTGCCACCGTGCTTGACGGGTTTACGGTTACCGGGGGGCGGGCGGAGGTCGGCTCCCTTTCTGGGGGCGGAATGTACGTCGGAGGCGGTAGCCCCACCATCGTCTCCTGCATCTTCACCGACAACTCGGCTGAGTACGGCGGGGGAGTCTTCAACAGCCACACCAATGCTACCTTCACCGACTGCCTTATAGCGGACAACACTGCTACCATTTCTGGCGGGGGAATGTACAACTACTCGATGTCGAGCGCGTATCGGCCTACGTTGGTCGGCTGCACCTTAGAGGATAACACGGCCGAGAACTACGGGGGCGGCATGAGAAACTGGGATTGCAGCGCGGTGCTGATCGGCTGCACCCTCCATGGCAATTACTGCAAGTTCTACGGGGCCGGGGTCGCCAACGGAGGCTACAGCGCCCCCAGCTTCGACCGGTGCCTTTTCTCGTACAATCGGGTGGACACGCTGTTCAACATCACCGAGTGTTACGGCGGGGCGGTCAGCAACCTCGAATTCACCCAGCCGACCTTCACCAACTGCGCCTTCACGGGGAATCGGGCTGAGACTCTCTACCCTGCTCTGAGCTACGGTGCCGCTCTTGCGGGAGGTGCCCAGAGCAATGCGACGGTCGTCAACTGCACTTTCAAGAACAACTATGCGAATATTGGTGATGCGCTGTTCAACCTGGATGACAGCGATGCCGCCTTCACCAACTGCATCATCTGGGACGGCGGCACCGACGAAGTGATCAACGCCGGCAGCGGCACGGTTACGGTGACGTACAGCGATATCGCGGGCGGCTGGCCGGATGCAACCAACATCGACGAGGATCCGCTCTTCGACGGGCTGCGGCTCCAGCCGGGCTCGCCTTGTATCGATGAAGGTGACGACTCGGTGGTGACTACTGACACCGATCTCGACGGTCACGCCCGTATTCTCTGCGCCGCGGTGGACATGGGCTCCTACGAGTTCGGCATCGGCAACTCGGACTGCGACGCGGACGTGGACCTGGCGGACTATGCTGCCTGGAGTTTGTGCGTCACCGGACCGGGAGCCGGACCCTATCCTCCGGGCTGCGAGGCCTTCGACTTCGATTACGACCAGGACGTGGATCTCGCCGATTGGGCAGGCTGGCAGGCGGTCTACAGCGGTACCTAACCGTACTGATGGCATGAACTTAGGGTCGGCAGTGTACGTCCTGAGAGGTTGGCGTGCGCCCTGCCGGACGCGGCGGTTCCGATCAGTTCTCAACCAGTGGCACTTCAGCGCACAGTGATTCTCTCCGGACTGGCAATATTCCTCCCTTGGTCCTTGATTCGCGTGGGCAACATCCGATAAACTGTTTCCTGGTTCTTTATAGGACCATGGAGGCGGAAAGTGGCTGCCACAGGGGATAGGGGCCAATTCACCGACCTCTTCACCGGTGTTGCTCCGGGAAGGGCTACACCCAGATCTTGAATGGTGCAAAGTGAGGCGGTTGCGCGCCGAGCAGTGGATAGCATTGTGCTGTGCGCTTGCGGTTGTTGTACTCCGGTTACCGCCCCGGGTTCGAGCGCCCCTACCCCCAGCGTGGTCTTCGGTTGACTCAAGATGAGTAGGAGGAAGGAGCAATGAAGAGGAAGCTATTGGGTTGTGCACTAATGGTTGCCGTGCTGGGCGCGGCGAGTTCGGCCTGGGCGGGCGATGAGATCAACGGCAGAGCGGACATCTCCCAGAAAGGCAGTCTGCTCGTGTTCCCGAAGGTAGAGATCCGCTGGGACGCTGCGGGCAACTTGATCCAGGACACCTTCATCGATCTCAGCAATGACTACCCCGGCTGGGTCATGGTGCAGATGTACTTCTTCAATGGTGATCCGCCGCTGGACGTGACTGCTAATGAGCGCCAGCACCTGGGTTACAACTGGGTGGATAACCTTATCACCCTGACGTCGAACGAGCCGGCTTATTGGAGTGCGGCTTGCGGGATGCCCGAAGGTGTCTTCCCGTTCGACGCTCTGGACCCGGACACGAGCGGGAACGGCAGCATGCCGGGGCGTCCCAGCAACGATCGCACGACGGAACGCGTGATGCGCGGGTTCATCCTGGCGTGGGCAGTGAACAGCGAGGGGAACGAGATTCGCTGGAATCACCTCAAGGGTGACGTCGCGATCGTGAACTACGATCTGACGTCCGCCTGGGAGTACAGCGCCTACGCGTTCCAGACGGCGATCGTGGACCATGGCCAGGTAACCGGGACTCCCGGCAGGCTCTACCTTGGTTGCGACGAGTGCGACTCGTGCGAACCCGAGTACGATTCTTGCTTCAGCATGTTGCTGATGGACTTCTACGCCAGCACCTTGGATGCCGACCCGCCGGATCTGGGTGACGCCGTGGTCGGGATCGACACCGATCTGACGCTGCTGCCGATGAAGATCGACCTGCGGCAAGAGACGGAAGGCCCCTACACCACCAAGGCCAAGTTCGACATCTGGAACATGAACGAGGTCAAGTTCTCCAACACCGAGCGCTGCATCACCGCGTGGAGCCAGGAGCTGCTGAGCAACTACGATCCGCCCAACAGCTTCCTGCGCGAGAACCTGCAGACCGACAAGGGCAAGGCCCGGATCGACGGGATCGCCAGCGAGGTGGTGTGCGGGGCGGAGAGTATCGACGTGCCGCTGCTGGGTGTGGTTGCCAAGATGATTGACTTTGTCGGCGACGAGCGCGGCATGGCCGGGACGAACCTGGTGGGTATGGGCACCCAGGCCGGCAAGATCAAGTACGACACCGCCGGCCCGCCGCCCGAACTGGCGCTGCCGGAGGGCGAGGGTGAGCTGCCCGTGATCGTGCTGGACCAGGCGGCGGCACGCGTGAGCGGCATCCGCTGATCGAAATAGAATCCTACGATAGGTCGCCGGGCGGGGCAGGCACCCGTTGCCCCGCCCGGGCGACTGACACGCGGCCGGTGGTAGTGGATCAGGGTGTCTCAACCCTTGCGCTGGCAGGGGTGAGCTGAAGATGGTTCCACTTACTCCGCGCCGACAGCGTATGACCGGGCGAACCTGACACTCAGGTGCACGCCCGGAACGAGTTAGTCTACGGGTCATCGACGTCCATGCGGTGCCCGCACTTAACCCAACGAGGGCGCCGACCCCCCGGCGCCCTCGTTCGCTTCCTGCCACCTGTACCCGCAGGTCCTGGCGACGCCTCTGATGTCGTGCGGTGCTCTCAACTCGACCCAGGGGGCTGGCGGAGGCAGTGCCGCGGGAACGCTCAGGGCGTGACGAGTCTTCCAGGGGGGAAATCCAGCCCAGGTTATGGTATAAGCCCACGGTGTCCGGATCCGTGCTCGATCGAGGTACGCTCGATGGGCGGGCAGGGCCCGGTGTACGGACGGCGACGGTAGTAGCGGGCTTAATCAGGTTGAGGTTGTTATGGCGCTTCCGGTGGTGGCGATAGTGGGTCGGCCCAATGTAGGCAAGAGCAGCCTGTTCAACGTGCTGGCGGGCCGGCGGACCTCCATCGTCGAGCCCACGGCCGGAGTTACGCGCGACCGCGTCAGTACCATCTGCCAGCTCGACGATGTCTACTTCGAGCTGGTCGATACCGGCGGCTACGGCGTGGTCGATCGCGACGACCTGTCCAGCCACATCGAGCGGCAGATTTCCTACGCCATCGCGCAGGCACATCTGATTCTCTTCGTGGTCGATGGGCGCGAGGGGCTCACGCCGCTCGACCGCGCGACGGCCGAGCTGCTCCGCCGTTGTGCCGGACGAATCCAACTGCTGGCGAACAAGGTGGATGAGGAGCACCTCGGTGACGGGATCGGCGAGTTCGTCTCGTTGGGCTATGGCGAGCCCATGCCGATCAGCGCCTTGCAGGGATTAGGGCGGCGGGCGCTGCGCGAAATGCTGGCGGAGACCCTGGCCGGGTTGAGCGAGGAGGTGCCCGAGAACCCGGCCATCAAGCTCGCCCTAGTGGGCAAGCGCAACGCCGGCAAGAGCACCTTCATCAACGCGCTGGCGGGCGAGGAGCGCGTGATTGTCAGCGAGATCCCCGGTACCACGCGTGACAGCATCGACGTGCGTTTCGAGAAGGATGGCCGCACCCTGGTGGCCATCGACACCGCGGGCGTGCGCAAAAAGAGCAAGATTGCCGACAGCATCGAGTTCTACGCGCTCACGCGCGCGGAAGCTTCGATCCGCCGGGCGGACGTGGTGTTGATGCTGATCGACTCGACCGTGCCCATCGGCCAGGTGGACAAGAAGCTCGCGCAGATCATCACGGCGGAGTACAGGCCCTGCGTGCTGGTGGTTAACAAGTGGGATCTCGCCAAGGACCGCACGAGCACGACGGAGTACGGTGAGTATCTCGATAAGGTATTGGGTGGGTTGGATTACGTGCCGGTCAGCTTCACCTCGGCTGTGTCCGGGCGCAACCTGGACTCGACGATCGACGTGGCGGCCGCGCTGTTCAAGCAGTCTCACCTGCGGGTTGGCACGGGGAAGCTCAACCAGGTGTTGCGGGAGGCATTGGAGCAGAACGCGCCGCGCCCGAAGCACGGTCACCGCGCCCCGAAGTTCTATTACGCCACGCAGGTCTCGACCGGCCCGCCGACGATCGTGGTGTTTGTGAACGCGCCGCAGTTGGTGACTCCGGGCTTTGAGCGTTTCTTGCTGAACCGTTTCCGGGAGCGGTTGCCCTTCGAGGAGGTCCCGATACGATTGATCTTTCGGGCCCGTCGCGCGCGGGCGGCCGTACAGTAAGGTGGACACCGCCCACCGGAACGGGTGGCACGGTCCAGCTCCGCTGGGCCGTGGACGTATACCGGAGCGGGGTGCCAAGCTCATCCCGCAGGGTGAGCATGTAGATGCCCGGTCTGGGTGGCATGCCCAAGCTCAACGAAGTCGAGCGCCGGCATGTGTGGCGTGCCGGTAGCAAGTAGGGTGCGTCCCGGACGCACCTGTTGAGGGATTGGAGATTGCAGAATGTGGACTGTCGATGGGGGAGCAGTTTGAAGTAGCAGATAGGTTCTGCAAGTGCCCTCTGCATTCGCTCTTCGCCATTCGCTGTTAGCCCGGTGCGTCCGGGACGCACCCTACGTCTGCATGGCGGCGCTACGCTTGGCCATGCCACCCACGGTCGGTGTGGTTCAGGTCCTTTGGACTTGGCGTGGCGTTCTGTCGGCACTGCCCAAGAGCAGCGGCACACCGTTGTGGCGGTCGATGAGGACTGTCAACCGAAAGACGCAGGAAAGGGAGGCGCTCGTGACGATTGAACTCAACTGCCCCGTCTGTCAGAAGCTCATCAAGGCCCCCGACGATGCGGGGGGGAAGCAGGGCAAGTGCCCCTACTGCAAGAACCTGGTCTACATCCCCTCGACCGAGCCGGAGGATGAGGAGGGCTTCGGCCTCGCCCCGCTGGACGAAGGTGACGCCGAACGCGAGGAGCGACTCAAGGCGGAGGCGGCTGCGTACACCGCGGAGCTTTCGCGCGACGCACCCAAGGATTCGGAGGGCCCGGGTGCAGGTGGTGCCGGTGGGGGGGCAGGGCCCGCACCGCCGCCGGGCGAGGTAGCCGACCTGGCCGGGATGGTCGAGCGCTACGTTGTGGCTATGCGCGACTCGAAGCTGGAAACCGTGGAGGAGCTCATCCGCCAACTACGTCGCGTCCGCCACCGCACCCGCGACTACGTCCAGGGCCGCATCGTGGACGAAATGGCCTCGCCCATCGGCGACGTGCCGGAGCCTCTGGTCAAGGGGTTTCTCAAGGCCCTGCTGGAGCGGATGAAGTAGCAGCGCGGCCCACTCTCGGTGTGCCACTGCTCTTGAGCAGTGCAGGAATACAGGTACGCAGGCGAGTCTTATGAAGACGTTGGGGGCCCTGACGATCACTGCCGCAGCCGTTCTTTTCGCTCTGGCATCGTGCCGAAGACCGCAACCCGCGTCGGTCGAAGCTGCAGATCCTGCTGATATCAAGACTCTCGACCCTGTCTTTCGCGTTCCCGGATTCGAAAACAAGCTAGCTCTAAACGTCGGCTTGCCGGGCAAGAACGATATAGCGGAGTTTGTAGACTACGATCTTGGTACCTGCTTCCCTGCGACAGGATTCTTGGGTGCAATGGAGCAACACCTCCTCGGCTTGGGGTGGTCGCCCGCTGAGTATACTTTCTCGGTTCCGCCCACCCCAACTGTCGAGTCCTCAAGGTGGCGGCAGTCGGCACGGGAGGGTGACCCTGCTTGGTGGTTTGAGACATGGTGGCTTCACGACCAGGAGGTTCTGTGGGTCACTGGCCGGGGACTCCCCGAGAACGCGCAACATCCGAAGGCGGGCATGGCGCGCGTAACGGTGCTGCGATACCGCAAGGACTATGCAGGCGGCTTGCTCAAGGAGCATCGAGCGCATGTCGCGGCGCTGCGTACCTCTGAGTCTGAGCGCCAGGTTCAAGAGGCGGCTTGGGGCGCTGTCGGGGATGATCCGTAGTGATATAGGGCAGTCCTCAGCCCTTGCTTCACCGCTCCGCTGTCAGGTCTCGCACGAGCCGTTGATACTCCGGATGCTCCAGCAGCACCTCCCGCCCGGCGTCTATCAGGGTTTGGACGTCTTGCGTGGGGAGGAAGAAACTCGTAATCATCGAGAAGAGACTGCGGCGGGTGTGTTCGTCCGGGACGCGGTTGAAGTTCACGTCTATTACGTATGGCTCGATCAGGATATCGACCGGAGGCTCCGGCGGAGTGGCCTCGGGGCAGTGCTGTTCCATTGCCTCGGCACACTCTTCGTAGGCTCTCAGGGTGCGGGGCTGGGCTTCCGTTAATGCGTATTTCACTAACCCGGCAAGGGCGGCGCTGTGGCGGTCGATGCCCGTGGTGCCCGTGCGAATGAACACGTCCAGCAAGCCGGGGGCGTTTCGCTTGCTTTCCAGGTCTTCCGGCGGGTCGTTGGCGGCGTCCACTATTATTACAACCAGGCGCTTGATGCGACCCTGCTCCAGAAGCCGGCGAATCGCGCCCTTGTCGTTCGATTCAATACAGTAGGCGAGACCCAGGTTGTCGGACAGGCCGCCGTCTAATAGGTAAATGTAACGATGGGCTTGGGGGTCAATGTCATAAGTATCAGGTGGGTACGGAACGTCTTCGGGGAGCAGGCTATGAGCCCACCGTACGCGCCGCGCACTCTGCTGCTCGGGCGGAGCACCGAGCGTAGCCGCGACCGCGGCCGACAGCGGCGGCCCGGGATAATACTTGAACCGCAGCGGGCTCAGCAATCCCGGAAACGCGGAAGACGCGGCCACGGCCCAGCCGACCGGAAGTTGCTCCAAGTCCGATCCCAGCAAGTAGAAGTCGTCCTGCGTGAACTCGAAGCGCTGGCGCCGGGCCATGTCGGTGGCGTTCACTACGATGAAGGGGCGGCGATTGCCGGCGCGCAGATCGGCATAGGTGCTGCCCTGGAAGATTCGCTCATCGTAATAGTACGCGGCCACGTCGATCCGATCGAGCAGAATGAACGGGACGCGGAAAAGGTTGCGAATTCGGAAGAGTTCGACTAGCAGATCCCACTGCACGTTGCGGCGCAGGAAGCGCTGCTCGAAGCGGCCGTCGAAAAGCCGGTCGCGCCACAGGCCATAGCCCATCGCCGTGAAGGAGCCGCCCGACACCGCCGAGATTACGTCCACCTCGTCCAACATGCGGGCGCCATCGGCCTGGACTTGGGGGCTGCGCGCCGGGCCACCTGCTGCCTCGGCCGGGGGGTTGCCGATCACCGTTTCCTGTAATGCCTGCAAGACGCCATAGGAGAACGCGGCCGCGCGGGTGCCCCCGCCGGAGAAGGTCAGGCAGACGAACAGCTCGTCCGTATTGCCCGGCCCGGGTTCGAGGTTCTCGAAGCGATACCCCGCCTGCGGGTCGTAGCTCTTCATTGGTTGATTGCGATAGAGCGGCCCGCCGCAGCCGGGCAAAAATACCGAGAATAATAGAAGCCGTATTATCGGATGTCGTGTTAATAGTCGCATGTGACCGGTCGCGGAGTTGCAGTCATGTTCGGACATCGGGTGGCATGGCCAAGCGCAGCGCCGCCATGCAGAAGTAGGGTGCGTCCCGGACGCACCTGGCTAATAGCGAGTGTCGAATAGCTATTGACCATTGAATAGCTAACGCAACAGACGCTGTTTGGCCGATACTCCTATGTATGAGACCCACAGGTACAGCCGAAGAACTGGAGCGGCGTCGACGGAGAGCCATCGCGCTGCTAGACAAGGGCCGAGGCGTCCGGGAGGTGGCGGGCATGGTCGGGGCCTCGCCCGCAGCCGTAACTCGTTGGCGCCAGGCCTACGAGAAACGAGGGGAGGACGGGCTGTGCGCCAAGCCCCATCCGGGACGTACGCCCAAGCTCTCGTTGAAACAACGCCGCAAGTTGATCCGGTTGCTGAAGCGAGGCCCGGGCAAGCATGGCTATCACACGGAGTTGTGGACGCTGAAGCGGGTGGCCGAGGTGATCCGCAAGCACTTCGGGGTCCGCTACGACCCCTCCGGCGTGTGGCACGTCCTGCGGGGGATGGGCTGGAGCTGCCAGAAGCCCGAACGTCGAGCCCGAGAACGCAACGAGAAGGCCATCGAACGTTGGCGGAAGCAGGACTGGCCACGCATAAAAAAACGCGCGTCGCCGCGGGCGTAGCATTGTTTTTCTCGACGAAAGCGGCTTCATGCTGCAACCGGTGGTCCGCCGCACCTGGGCTCCCCAAGGCCAAACTCCCATTCATTACAGTTGGGACCGTCGCGATCGGCTCTCGGTTATATCTGCCATCAGTGTGTCCGCCAAACGCCGGCGGCTCGGACTCTACTTCGACATCCACGATCACAACATCGTCACCGATGATTTTGAGCGTTTCGTGGAAACGCTGCTGCGTCGTCTGCAACGGCGGATCATCCTGGTCATCGATCGGTGGTCGGTTCACCGTTCGGGGGCTCGACGGCTGCTTCGCCGGTTTCCGCGTCGCGTTCAGCTCGAGTGGCTGCCGGCGTACGCTCCCGAACTCAACCCCGACGAACAGGTCTGGAAACACACCAAGTATGACGATCTGGCCAACTACATCCCCGATGACATCCGAGCGCTCGGTCGAGCCATCTGCCGATCGCTTCGTCGGAGCCGAGGTCAACAGCCATTGTTGCGGTCGTTCTTCCCGCACGCAAAGCTCGGATTGTGAGATGTTACATTGTCTGTTCAATGGTCAATAATGCAGAAGGAACTTGCGGAACCGGTCTGTTACTTCTACCTACCCCCCAATCGCCAATCCACAATCTGCAATCGCCAATCCTTCAACCGGTGCGTCCGGGACGCACCCTACGTGCTTGCCAGGATCAGCATTACGTCTCCGTCCTGGACTATGTAGTTCTTTCCCTCTTTGCGCACCTTGCCGGCCGCCTTGGCGTTCTTCATATCGCCCTGAGCGACGAGTTCGTCGTAGGCGATGGTCTCGGCTCTAATGAACCCACGGGCTAAGTCAGTGTGGATTGTGCCGGCGGCTTCGACCGCGGTCGCGCCTTTGGGCACGGACCAGGCGCGCACCTCGGCAGGCCCCATAGTCAAGAACGAGATTAACCCACCGGCCTGATAGCAGGCGTGGATCAGACGGGCGCGGGCGGGCTCCGGCAAGCCGAGATCAGCAACAAAGGCCGCCCGATCCTTCTCATCAAGAGCTCTGATTTCGGCTTCAATCTCTGCGCTCAGCACCAGAGATGCCGACACGTGCTCCAGTTCCAGCGGGGTAGCTGTTGCCACCTGATCGTCCGCCACGTTCCGCACACAGACGATCGGTAGTTCGGTTAGAAAGGCGAAGCTGCGCACCAGCTTGCGGTCGTCTTCGGAAGTGATCACTGTTGACAAGGGCGTGCCTTCTTCGAGGGCCTCGCGGCAGCGCGTCAGCAGGGCCAGCTCATGCTTCTCGGCGTCGTGGGACTTGGAGGGTTTCTTGAGGGCGGCCTCGACCTTGGCCATCCGGTTGGTAACCGTCTCCAGGTCGGCGAAGATCAGCTCATCCCAGACCTCCGCGAAGTCAGCCACGGGATCGATCCGACCTCGGTAGGCTGGGACCGACTCAGTTTCAAACGCCCGCACCACGACTACCAGCAGATCAGCCAGCCGCACCGTGGGCAACATCCGCCGCCAATCATCCTGGCCCTTAGGCGTATCCAGGGAGAAGCCGGGTACGTCGAGAAACTCCATGGTCTCCTCGGTGACCTTCTTGGGGTTGCAGAGCTGAGCCAGGAACTCGAGCCTGGGATCGGGCACGTGGGCCAGGGCGCGGCGCGGCTCCGGTGGGGCATAGGGATCGACGGTCTTGCCGGTCACGGCGGCGAAGACGGTGCTCTTGCCCGATTGCGGCAAACCGATGATCGCGGCGTGCATGGGAGTGTTCCTTTATTCTCAGCGTGCCTTCGCAAGAGCACGCCGGTATCACGCAAGCCAGGCAGCGAGTCAAGGGCCTATGACAGGAGATTGCCTTGTGTAGTGTCCGCCTGCTGGGGCGGACGTAAAGGTTCGAAGGTCTCTCGTAATCCGTTGGTCGCCACGGGGGTCGGCCGCTACACGCTATCACACGGCCCAGCGGAGCTGGACCGTGCCACCCTGCCGAACCGGACCGTGCCATCCTGCCGGGCGTCAATGCTCCAGCATTTCGTTCCGCAGTTCGACGATGCGATAGGTGCCCGCGACCTCTGCGAGGTCGAGCTCCACCTCATCTCCCACCTTCCTACCGAGAAAACGCTGCGCCAGCGGCGTCTTGTAGTTGAAGATGCGTCTCTCCTGGTTGGTATCCCACGGGCCCAGGAAGCAGAAATCGTGTCGCTCCTGGTCGGTGATGCGCTCCAGCACCACCCGGGTGCCGATGCCCACGCGGTTGGTGGGGATGGAGTCCTCGGAAAGGATCTGGGCTATTCCGACCTCGATGTTCATCTGGGCCAGGCGAGCCCGCAGGAGGTCACGCTCTTCCAACGCGAACTTGTACTCCGAGTTCTCGCTGAGGTCGCCCTTCTCCGCGGCCAACCCGATCGCCTTGGCGTTCTCGCGCATCTTCACGTTGACCAGGTCATCGATCTGCGCCTGCTGCCGCGTCATGCCCGCCATAGTCACGTAGAGCACGTCGTCCTGTTCCCAGAGTTCGCGGCTGGGTTTGCGGTAGAGCACGGGGAACTTGTCGTTGATGTCGCGCACCAGGTCCTCGCGCACCGCCCGGCCGAGGTTGTCGAGGCGGTTAAGCTGCGTGCGCCACGCCCGGGCCAAGCCCGCCTCGAGCGTTACGAGACATTCGCCGAAGCGTACGCGCTTACGTGCCCCGAGGACCGCCCGGGCGCGCGCTCCGATCTTCTTGGCTCGCTCCTTGGTCACGCCCTCCAGTCGCTGCGCCTGCTCCAGTACCGCCAGGATACGCGCGAGGATCGTAGTAGGCGCCAGTTCCTCGGTTACCACTAAGTTGGAAGGGCGATCCCACAGCCAGAGCAGGGCGTCGAAATTGGCGACCGGGTCAGCCAGGATCTGATTCACCACCAAAACCCAGTCCGCCGGCCCGTAGCCTGCCTCTGTCAGCCGTTGGGCAGTCGCCTCACATGCCGAACCGGGAAGCAGGGGGAAGAGGGCCGCCAGCTCCGTCTGCCAGGTTTCGGGGCGGGCCTCCACCACCGTATTGCAGAAGGCCAGGATGAGGGCGTCGTCATCCAGCCTGGTCAGCTCCGGGCGCAAGTCGGGCAGTTGTCGCACCCAGGCGCGGGCTTGCTCGATCGGCTCGTCCAGCCCCGCAAGCTCACCGGCGCGGCGGGCGTACATCCAGTATTCCCCGGCGTCCGCTCGCTGCTTCTGCGTGCGCTGGCGGGCGTGCTCGACGAACCAGGTGCTTACCTGGGACAGCACTTCGGCGGACACTTCTAGCTTGCGTTGCTTAGACTCGCGGGCGTAGGTCTCCAGGGCGGCGAAGCGCGCCGCCGGGGTGCGCTTCGTCTTGAAGGCGGCGTGGAAATCATCCTCCGGCGAGACGGCATCCTCATGGTAGCGGATGATCCAGGGTCCGCGCCCTTCGATCGCCACGTGGGCCGTGCGCCGCAACGCCCCGCGCGCCGCGGTGAACCACTTCTTCCAGTCCTCCGCGGGCACCAGCGCGGGCACCAGCATCAGCTCCAGCCGGTCGCTGTCGATTTCGTTCCCGTGCCGCCGACAGATCTCGATCAACGTATCTACGGGGTTGTTCTTGAGCTGCTCGGCCAGCTCCTCCGGGAAGAAACACCGCAACACTTTGAAGTCAGCGCGCTCGGCCAAGGTATAGCGATCCGCGAGGTGCACCGCCCCGAGCTTGAGTGATCTCGCTCCCGTGTCGAGGGTGTATTCCCACTTGGAACGCTCGATCCGCTCCACGCGGGCAGCCCCGCCGTCGTCGCGGGCGGCGAGGTACGCCCCTTCCTGGACTTCGAGGCAGACCTCCAGCGTGCGCAACGCCCGCCGCACGGGGCGCCCCTCCTCCAGGCCGGCTTCGGCCAGCAGGGCGTCGAATCCTTCCACCTCTCCGTGTGTCTTGCGATATAGTGCGCCGGTCTCCGCGCGCAATTCGGGGCTATCGCCGACCGCCAGCAGAAACCTGCCCGCCAGTTCCAGCATCTCCTGCGGCGCGAACCGACTGCCCAGCGACTCCAGAGTCGCCCAGGCGAGTTCCTCCGCCAGTTGGGTGTTCTCCACCCGCACCAGCTCCGCGAGGACCTCGTCGTAGCGGCAGAGCTGCGCCACGGTCAGCTCCGATGCTTCGAGCAGCTCAAGCCAGTGCTCCTCGACGGTCTTGGTGTTGCCGCTGCCGATTAGTTGGACGAGTGACTTAATCTCCATCTTCCCTCGGATCTTGCAGCCGGTGGGCGTATGCCCTCCGGCCGGATGAGTGCTGCCCCGCGCCTCGGACGATCCCGGCAGAGGCGAATACGGTCGCCAAGTCGCGGTTGGCGGTTGCTAGCGTTAGTCGTACGTGACTCCCCCCAGCGGGCGCCGCCTGCGTTCTTGGCCGAGAACCACTAGTGTCGCCGGTAGCCCGCAGGGTGTCCAGGGTCTCGGGGCAACCTCGTTCGGTTGCCAGGGAAGGGGTTCCACACGCACGGCGTCCCAACGGTCAAGCCGGCATAATATACCGAGGTTTACACCAGCCACTGCTGGAATGCTTACATGGGTAGTTTCAAACGATAGTGCCGATATTAGAGGTCTTGCGGACGGCGGCGTCAGGGCGTGCGGGGGCCTGCTTGGGGCGGGTGTTGCAGGCCTGAGAGGCGGCCTGTTCGTACGCGTGGCGCATCTGGGAGGCCGTCGCCTGCCACGTGAACTGGCGGGCGCGCGTCAGGCCTCGGACGCTGCACGTCTGCCGGAGGGCAGGGTCGGACCTGATTCGTGCGAGTGCCCGGGCGACCTCGGCGGGGTCGTCCGGATTTACCAGCAGGCCGGCGTTGCCCACGACTTCGGGCAGGGATGCCCGCTCGGCTGCGACTACAGGGCAGCCGTGGGCAAAGGCCTCCAACACGGGCAGCCCGAAACCTTCGGCCTCGGAAAGCAGCAGCAGGGCTTGGGCGCCACGGTATGCGGCCGCCAAGTCCTGCTCGTTCAGGCTGCCGAGGAACGTCACGCGCTCGGGATGAGGCAGGCTCGAGTAGGCGGTGCGGGCCTGCTCGGAGAGGGCTTCGACGCGCCCGGTGAGTCGGAGTTGAAGCGTTGGGTCATGATGCTGCCAGTAGTGGGCGAGGGCGTGCAAGACGGCCGCCAGATTCTTGCGCGGTTCGTGCCCGCCGACGTAGAGCACATAGGGATCGCTCCCGCATACGGTATGAGGAGGCAACGGCAGAGCATCGGGCAAGATTACCCCGTTGGGGATTGCCACCACGCGGTCGGGCTCGAGCTGCAACTGGTCGAGGACCTCCCGCCGGACGTATTCACTAACGGTGGTGACTAGGTTGGCGCGGGTGGCCGAGCTGCGCAGCGCGTAGTGATAGGCGAACTGCTGCCGCCGGTTGGCGAAGTGGCGGGCGGGCTCGTGCAGCGGGATCAGGTCATGAATGGTGAGCACGGCGGCTGCCGGGCAGCGCGGCGGGACGCCTGTGTTCCAGGTGGCGTGAAAGACATCCGCCTGGGTGCGGCGGATGATAGGCGCCAGGTGGCGCGCCTCCCACCAGGCGCGGCGGATGGCCGTGCGGTGGGCGCGGGTGAAGCTGGAGGTGACCAGCTCGATATCGTCGCGCCCGCGCCACGGTTCGTAGGGCTCGTTGCCACAGAGGACCAGCAGTTCCAGCCCGTCCTGCCGAGCCAGTTCATCGACCAAGCAGGTCACCACGCGCCCCACGCCGGAGAAGCTCCCCAGCATCATGCGCGCGTCGAGTAGAATGCGCAGTGGGCGAGACACCTGCTAAATGACTCCCTGCACTAGCGAAACCGACGGTCCAAAGTGGGTGGCATGGCTAAGCGCGGCGCCGCCATACGGGGGAAATAGCGAATGTCGAATAGCGAAGAGCGAATGCGGAAGGCACTTGCGGTACCTATCTGCTACTTCCACCTGCTTCCTAATCCACAATCCACAATCTCCAATCCCATAACAGGTGCGTCCGGGACGCACCCTACGTGCTTGCAGCACATGCCGGCGCCTTCGGCTTGGGCATGCCACCCTGCTGGTTTCCATTTTCAGTGGTCCTATCTAGCTCCTGCGAGGTCCGGGATGTTCATTCGCCTCCGCCCGCCCATCGAGTGCCATATCCTGGCACCAGGCGAACAGCAGTAGGTTAAGCCCTAACGCTTGGTCGCAGCAGGAAGGTTTGTCCACCCAATCCGGCCCTCGACCCAGAATACTGCGCCCCCAGTGGTCGCCGAGCGCCTGCCAGAATCCCACCGCCGGGGTCTCGCTGCGGGCGAAGCCGGCGGCGCGGGCTCGGCGGGTAAGCTCGGTCCGACTGAAGGGGATCTCCATGCCGTAAGGCCACCAGCCGCGCACTTCGAGATACAGCTTCCAGATCCGGTAAGGAATGCACCAGGCGTGCGGCACACTGATCAGGCAGAACCCGCGTGGGTTCAATACCCGGTAGTGCGCCTGCAGGGCGCGGGTGCGCTGATAGCCCTTGAAGTGCTCGATAACGCCGGACGACAGGGCGACGTCGAAGCTGCCTCGCAGCTTGTCAAGTGGTCCAAGCAGGTCGTCCCGGGCGTAGCGTGCTTCCAGACCCAGCCGATCAAAACGCCGCCGTGCCTGGTTCAGAGCGGTCGTGCTGTAGTCCAGCAGGGTGACTTGCGCCCCGCGCTCAGCCAGGAGGGCGGATAAGTCGCCGCGCCCACTACCCAGTTCGAGGGTGCGCAGGTCTGCGATCCTTCCGAAGGTGGCTTCGAGGCGTTCCGTCAGCGCCGTCCAGCGCGGGCTGCGCCGCTCGCGCGCAAGCTGAGCGTCGTCGGCCGCGTCGGAAAGCGGTTTGCGCCAGAGCTGCTCCCATACCCCGGGCCCGGTGGTCGCGGTCGCGGGCGGAGCTGGCTTGGCTTCAGCGACGGAGGTAGTCATGAGTCAAACTCTCTGACACTCGCTCACACTTGCACTCACGTGGGTGCCACTGCTCTTGAGCAGTGCCTCTGCGGTTGCGCGTGTGCTGTGTGCCACTGCTCTGTGAGCAGTGCTTCCTCGACTTCTTCCGGCGCACCCGCTGCCATGCTCCCGCCTGTGCGCTGATGCTTCACCGGACCGGCGCCCGACCCAGAGTATTCGGTTTATCGGACGATTGGCCACCTGAGTTGAGCCGGCAGGTGCCGTGCACCGACGCCTCTGCTCCCCGTGTGAATCGACACAGGGTGGCGTGGGCGAGGTCGTAGAGACTGCGGAGGGAGGGTGCTCCGCGTAGGGCGTCGTGCAGGAAACGTCGGGCTTCGTCAAAGCTCCCGGCGTGAAAGGCGTCATATCCGAGTTGGCGGCTGGCGGTAGCCCGGCGCCGACGCAGTTGGCGTCGTTGGGGGTGGGTCAGATGCGGCAGCACCGCGGGGATGGTCTCGAGCAGCCGGCGCAGGCGCAGGTTGTTGCGGTGGGTATCGGTACGAGCGAGGCTGCCGGGCAGGTGATGATGCAGCGCGAGCGGCTCGTCCACGAAGCCGGCGGGGCATTTCTGGGCTACCTGCAAGTAGAAGAGCCATTCCTCCGCGTAGCTCAGTTCCTCTGGAAACCGAATGTCGTTGCCGAGCACCTCGCGCCGCACCATGCCGACGATCGTGGCGATGAAATACTCGCGCAGCAACCAGTCCAACAGGTTTCCCCGGCAGAGGAACAGGCCGGGTGCAACCGGCGCGGATGGAACCTGGCGTGCCAATGCGTGGCACGTAGCGAAGGCACTGGGATGCTGCGATCCCGCCAGGTCGACGTAGGCGTAATCGCTGTAGACCAATCCCAGCTCCGGGCGCAGCTCGAAGAGGGCGAGCTGTCTTTCGAGCTTGCGGGGCAGGTACTCGTCGTCGGAATCGAGGAAGGCAAGGAAGCGCCCGCGGCTCAAGTTCAGGCCGCGGTTGCGGGCGGCGCTGGCGCCCTGGTTCTCCTGCCGGTAATAGACGAAGCGCGGACCGAGTATGCGACTGTACTTGGCCGCGACCGTTTCTGTTTCATCCGTCGATCCGTCGTCCACCAGCACGATTTCCCAGTCACCGAACGTCTGCGCCCGCACCGAATCCAGCGCCCGGGGCAGCAGCTCCGCCCGGTTGTAGGTGGGGATGATGACGGAGACGGTGGGGGTGGTCATTCGGCGGCTACTCCCGCGACTTGGAGGGTGCAGGACGGCGCCGGTCTCGGTTCCAGGGCGACCGGGGCGCGGCCGGATACCCGGTTGAAGATGTCCGCGAGCTGGCGGGTCGCGGTTGCTCTACTGTACCGTTCCAATTCCTCGAGGGTGCAGCCGGTGGGGAGCTGCTCCACGCGCCAGGCTTCCCAGTAATCTCCCAAGGCCTCGGCCAGTGCGTCCGGGTCGTGCCCCACCCCCACCCCCGCGCCGTTGTCCTCCACCAGGCGGAGCGCGTCGCTATCCGGTGCGCCTACTACGAGGATCGGTCTGCCCGAGGCGAGGTACTCGTAAGTCTTGGCGGGGATGACATGGGTGGAGTTTCTGCGGCAGGCGGTGGAAAGCAAGAGCACATCCGCCTCCACCATTTCGCGCAGAGCTTCCCGGTGCGGCAGGTGCCCGGCAACTGTTAAGTTTATGCCCGCGGCGCGGGCGCGCTGCTGCAAGTCCGCGGAAATCGATCCGACTACACGTAATTCGAACTGCGCCTGGCGCTCCGCGTCACCGCGCAGGAAACGCACGATGCCCTCATAGTACTCTGGGGTGACTCTGGTTTCGCGGAACTGACCTACGAAGCTGAGCCGGAATCGGCCGCCTTGCCGTTCGGCTACACCTCCTTTGTTGCGCGTGCGGAGAGGCACGAAGTCGTCGAGGTCAACTCCGTTGGGCACCAGGTGGAACTTGTGCCGCTCGTCCGGCAGGTGACGCGCGAGCAGCTCCAGAGTATGGTCGGTCGCGGTCACGGCCGCAGCGGTTTCGAGACAATGCTGCTCCAGCCGCCGCTCCAGCCGGCGCCTGAGCCACCCGCGCCGCGGCACCTCTCCGTCCTCCGTCCAGAGGTCGCGGAAGTCCGCGATCCAAGGGATGCCGGTGGCGCGGTGCAGCTTGAGCGCCAGCCAGTGGTTGGACGCGGGGCTGAAGGTGCTGAAGAGAAGGTCTACCGGTCTACTCTTAAGTTGGCGGAGCAGGTGATGATAGCTCCTACGGGCCCAGGACGCCTGGTCGTCGGGGAAGTCCTGGGTGAGGCACCAGCGTGACCAGTTGCTCAAGCGCCATTCGAGCCCCTCCAGCCAGCGGTGGTAGAGCCGAGGATGCTTGTGGAAAGGTGCGAATTTGTGTTTGAGCCACGCGGCGGGATCGCGCGTGGGTAGGGTGCTGTGCTCCAGGGTTGGCAGCAGCCCGGACCTGAGCGATTCATCGCGGGGCAAACCGGGGACGTAGTCGGCCGACCAAACCCAAGGGTTCCACCCATACGCCGGCAGATACTTGGCGAATTTGACCACGCGCATTACCCCCACGCCTCCAGTGGGGGGAAACGCGCAAGCCAGGATCAAGACCCGGGGCGCAGCCGCACCCGGTGCGTCGATGCGGGAGTCAGAATTTGCCGGAGCGCGTGCCATTGACTCGGTACTAACAGTAGTCTTCTATCCAGCCTGAATAGCTCCCTGCAGCAGGGAAGCCGGTGGTCTAACGTGGGTGGCATGGCCAAGCGCAGCGCCGCCATGCTGTCCCTCGGAAGAACGCCTTCGTTCCGCAATAACATGCCGGTGCCTTCGGCTTGGGCATGCCACCCTTCTGCTTTCGACTCTCGGTACTCCTGTTTAGACCATTACGGCCGCACGATCGCGGGCCTTTTCAAATACGTCTTCCCATCGCTGCAAGAGATTGTCCCATTCGTAATGCTCTTTGACGAACGCGCGCCCGGTCAGGCCCATGAGGCGGCGGCGCGGTGTGTCTTGGAGCAGGGTAATGATCGCGTCGGCCAGGGCTTCAGGCGCCTGCGGAGGCACCAGCAGCCCGGTCTGTTCGTGCAGCACGGTATCAGGCAGGCCTCCGACGTCGGACGCGACCACCGGCACCTGCATCGCGGCCGACTCCAGCGCCGCTACGCCGAAGCTCTCACAGAGTGAGGGAATAACACTAAGGTCCCAGCCGGCGAGGAAGTTCGGCAGGTTGCGGTGCGGCTGGGGGCGATGCCAGTTGATCGCGGACTCCACTCCGTACAAACCCGCCATCTGTTTACTTAAGAGTAGCTCCGGGCCGTCACCGATGAAGTCGAAACGCGCCAGGGGTACCTCGTCTAACACCGAGGGTATGGCACGCACCAGATAAGGGGCGCCATATACGCGGCGGAAGCCTTTGAAGAAGCCGACGCGAGGGGGGCGTATGACTCCCTTGTCAGAAGCCGGTCGCGGTTTGAACAGTTCGGTGTCCACCCCGATCGGCAGCAGGTCAACGCGCTCACACTCCAAGCCTGCAAAATGAGCAACCACTTTCGCGAAGCGCGGGCCGGCGACTCCGATCGCTTGGGCGTGCCGCAACATATTCAGACGTGCGGCCGATAGGCTGGCGGAGGGCGGGTCCTCGCCGGGGGGGGGCACGATGTCGGAACCGAAGGGGAAGGCCACCAGGCAACCCTGCTCCATAAGCTGCGGCGTGAGGCCCCAATCACTGAGAAAGCAGATGAGCACGACGTCGAACTTGCGCAGGAAACCCTTGAGGTAGGCCTCTTGGCGCTGCTGCCAGCGGCGCGGATTCCGCAGACCGGGCGCCGGCACGGCAAATTTCTGCACCGTCACGCCGGGTAGCTCGGCCGGGTGATGGCAGCAGACGTGCACCGTATGCCCCCGCGCCGCCAGCCCGGTAGCCGCCCGCGGTACGTGTACGCAATCAAGGTCGCCAAAGAGGCAGATCTTCACGCTTTGGCTCCGACTTCGGTGGCGCTTACGCCCCCGACGGGTGCGAAGGTTTCGGCGCTTGCGGCACGGTCTTTAGCCTCGAAGTGCCACTCGTGCTTGAGTGCCAAGGTACCCGTCGCCCGCCCTTGATCGTCCACCACCAGTGGAAAGTTGCGCGGGGCATCCAACTCCGCTACGGATGTGTCATGATCCCACGCCCGCACGATCCATAAGTACTGCCCGCTCGCCAGCGGCAGCTCGGGCAGCGACAGCCGGAAACGCTGCAACCCGGCGGGGACGTCGAAATAGCGTTCTTCCCGCCCGGAGTTGAAGCTGAGCAGGTTCTCGCGCGGACTGGCACGCAGGTTAAGTTCCAATATCAGCCGTCGAATCGGGTGGCGCAAGCGCAAGGTCAGCTCCACCTCGATCCGCGCGCCTGCGGGCGTCCAGACTACTTGCTCCCCCGCGGCGTTCAGCGTCTTCAGCTCCACCAATTCGACCGCACTCTGTTGCCCGTGTTGGCCTGTGGGCAGGTCGGTCGGCTTGGTGTAGTAGGCGTGGGACATGGCTTCCATGTAGTGACTGACCGCCAGGCGGGCGTCGCCTTCATACGCCACCACCCCGCCGTCCAGCACCAACGCGCGCGGGCAGATCGCCTGCATCTGCTCCAGGTTGTGCGTAACGAAGATGAGTGTGGTGCCGCTTTGCACCAGCTCGCGCATCCGCTCCAAACAGCGCAGGCGAAAGACCGCGTCCCCCACAGAGAGCACTTCATCCACCAACAGCACTTCCGGATCGACGTGGGCGGCGATGCTGAAGCCGAGGCGGGCGTACATGCCGGAGCTGTAGCGCTTGACCGGCGTATCGAGAAAACGCTCGAGCCCGGCGAAGGCGACGATCGCGTCCAGCTTGCTGCGAATCTCCGTCCGGCTCATGCCGAGGATAGCGCCGTTAAGAAAGACGTTCTCGCGCCCCGTCAGGTCCCCGTGAAAGCCGGCACCGACCTCGATCAGCGCGCTGAGCCGGCCGCGCACGTGCACTTCACCTCCGTCCGGGCACAGGATGCCCGCCAGTAGCCGCAGGGCCGTGCTCTTGCCCGCACCGTTAGGGCCGATGATGCCCAACGCCTCGCCCGGGGCGGCCGCGAAACTTACGTTCTTGAGGGCCCAGAGGTTCGAACGTTCGCGCCGGGTGCCGCGGCGCCCAAGCAGGCGCCCAGCTCCCGCCGCCAGCAGGTCGCGCAGGGAGTCATGGTTGGCCCCGAGGCGGAACCGTTTCGACACTTGCTCGAAGCGCACCGGGGCGTTACTCATCTAGATGCACTCCGCGAAACGGTAAGAGGCCCGGCGGAAGCAGTACCACCCGCCGCCCAGGAGCGTCAGGGCGACCAGGGTGGCATAGGCAAACGGCGCCGGCTCCGGCCAGCAGCCGCGCAGAATGCAGTCGCGATAGGCGCTGATCAGCGGGACCAGCGGGTTCAGCATCATTAGTTGCCCCAGCAGCGAGCCGTCCTTGGGCAGTGGCACTACTACGCAGGAGACGAACATCAGCAGTTGCAGCGCCACCGCCACAACCTGGCGCACGTCGCGATAGAACAGGTTCGCCATCGCCAGCACCATGCCCAGCCCGGCGGTAAAGGCGATCTGCACCAGTACGATCACCGGCACGAGTACCAGCGCGGGATGAAAAACGAACGACCAGGTGCCACCCAGGTGGAAGTAGAGCATCAGCCCGACCAGCACGGCCCCGGCGACGCAGAAGTCCATGAAGGAGCTCAACACGCACGCCAGCGGGAACACCTCGCGCGGGAAGTAGACCTTGGTGACCAGGTTGCGGTTGGCGACCAGCGAGTTGACGCAGGCGATGGTGGCCATGCTGAAGAAGGTCCAGGGCACCAGCCCGGTGTAGGCGTAGAGGGCGTAGGGCAGGGCGGGGTCGAGCCCGTGGGCGATCTTCACCGCCCGCGTGAAGACGAAGGTGAAGATCAGCATCATCGAGAGCGGCAGCAGCACGGCCCAGGCGATGCCCAGCAGCGACTGCTTATAGCGGACGCGGATGTCGCGCGACGCGAGGCTGAGCAGCAGTTGGCTGTGCTCCGCGAGCTCCTTGCCGGCGGTCAGGGCATTGTCTGCGCGCACCACGATTCCGACCTCCCCGAGTGGATATACCGGAGGCTGACCCATGTCTTATCGGTCCGGCGGGGGGGCGACTTTGCTTAGCGGTCTAGGGCTTATCGGACTGAATTGAGCGGGTCCGGCGCGCTTCAAACGCTGAGAGAAAGCCCCACGCATGCGGCGTTCCGGCCAGATCTGCGGGCAAAGCGCTGCTTCCTAATCGCACGGCAAGGACGCCTCGGTCACCTGGTAGTATGCGCAGATGACCGCCGACCTACGCCGTGGCGCTGGTACCGTTTACCGTTTCTTTCGGGATAGAGCTTATCCTGGAGAATACCGTCCGCCAGGCGCCCCGTTGGCGTCCACCAGGCGTCAGCCGGTACCCTGCCAGAAACTCACAGGTATATGCCCCTTGGTTCCTCCTGCATCTGCTGTTTACCAGGCTCCGGCTTGCCCGATCGCCGCTTTGTTGTCCTTATCTCCGCATCATTCGGAGCTGGGGTGACGCCCCCGAGCAGGTCTTCTTGACGATTCTGACTGAAGAATAACTGAACCTTAACGTGAAAAGTGGAAGACGAAGGCTAGCATAGCAGGCGGCAGAGCGGCCAGACCATTCAGGCGCCGGCCGCCCTCTTGGTCTGGCGACGCGGTGGACGGTGGTTCGGTGTGGGATTTGTTCGGGTGCTGCAGGTATGCCCTTGTTTGCAATCCGCTGCAGCGTTAGACTATACGGGGCGGAGGTGTGCGAGGTGTCCTCGTGCGCGGAAGGTGAGGTTCTGGAGAGGCAACTGGAGGAGAGTAATCATGAAGAAGGCTTTTGTTTCGATGGTCGTGCTGGCCTTGGCCACGACGGCTTTCGGCGAGACCACCCTGCTGTTGGAGGACTTCGAGGATACGACGGTAACCTACGTCACCTCGACTCCGGAGTTCTCGGACGGCTCGGGCGATTTCTGGTTCAACACGGCTGGCCCTCTTTCCAAGGGCAGCTTCGTTGAGTACTTAGGCGCCGACGGGAACTATTTCAACGGCATGGACCTCGACGGGGAAGGTGCCACCCTGCCGCTGTACCAGGATTTCAACGGCATTGATATCGACGGCTACACCGGTCTGATGTTCGGCATCGACCTGGCCGAGGACGACGACGGGACCAATGAGGACTGGGATCTGCTCGATTACGTCCACATTCAGTACCAGATCGACGGCGGGGGCTACCAGAACCTGCTCTGGATCGAGTCGATTCCAGACGATACGTTCAACACGCCCCCGGCTCTGGACACGAACTTCGATGGTGACGGTGACGGCACGGTCATCACCAGCACCTTCGCCCCGTTCGCCCAGGCCATTCCCGGCACCGGGAGCACGCTGGACATCAGCATCATCTGGCAGCTCGATGCGGGTGACGAAGACCTGGCGCTCGACAATGTGATGGTGACGGGTGTGCCCGAGCCGGCGAGCCTGGCGCTGCTGGCCCTGGGTGGTCTGGCCCTGATCCGCCGGCGCTAGGAACAACTGATCCCGGCGCTTGCCAGCTCGGCCGGCAGTCGGGAGACCGTTCTACACAAGCGATGCCCCCCGGATGGGATCACCGCCCGGGGGGTATTTTTCGTGTGCGCTGCGTCTGACTCGATTCCTCAGCTACCGCAACGCCGCGACAATTCGTGGCACCAACGCTCTGACGGCCTCACTCGCAAACTCGGCCTCCGGGTCGGTCAGCAGTGTGATTAGCTCTCTCTTCTCGGTCGAGCTGAGCTGCTCAGCGCACCAGCGGGTCAGGGCTTCTACCGTTATGACAAGCTCCGCCAGCGCGCCCTCATCTGCCGGATCGGCTGCCATCAAATATCCGGCGAACCACGGCCCGAACGGCTGCTCCTCTTGCTCAACCTCCGGCGCACTTTGAATCCCGCGCCCGCCGTCGCCTTCGCCTCCGCGGCCGAGCGGTAGGTCGCGCACACAGGCCGGGCAGTTGCCGTTGTTCTCCGGTGCTTCGACCATGAACCACGGATCGTAAGCCCCCATCCCGTTCAGCAGGTCGACCACTTCGATGACGTCGTTGCCGGTCTGGTCGTTCGAGGCGTCGATGTCCGCCTCATAGTTCTCGCAGTTCTGATGATTCAAACAGTCAACCACCGCGATTATGTCGTTGCCGTTGGAGTCACCGCTGCCGTCGGCGTCGGCCGGCAGGTGGATGTACTCTACATAGCTGGTACCGGTGATATCGCCCAGATACTCGATGGTCGTAACATACCCGGCCTTGGCACCGTGATCCAGGATCAGTTCGTACCGGCCTTGCCCGAGATCCGTGCAGGATACTATGGAGTTGGCCCCCTCCTCCAACGGGGCGCCCCCGTCCGTTTCACAGATCGCCCAGCATTCCAGTCTGTCCGCATCCTCCACCCCAATATCTACTATGATCGGATAGAAGGTGGACTCGTCCTTAGCGCCCGTCCCCGGATCATCCGGCATCCCGAAGCCGTACAGAGGCGTCGTCGCATCATTAGTATGACAGCGCTACTTGGGCTCAAGATTGGCGAAGGGGTTTGACGATAAGGAATCCGGAAGCTGAATCCGGAGACCTGCTCATGAACACCGATCAGATACGATCGTTGCGGCCGGCGCTGGATGCGCTGCTCGAGAACGTCCGCCCCGCCTTTCCGAAGGTGTGTAGTTTCAAGCACCTGGCGAACTACGTTAGCGGGCTGATGTCTGACTTCGACCGCAAGAGCGTCGAGCCCATCGCCCTCGCCTGCAACACGGCCGTGCGGACACTGCAGGAGTTTCTCTCGCACTTGCCGTGGGACGACTTCCGCGTCCGCACGCTGATGCAACACTACGTGGCCGATCACCATGGCGTCGACCACGCCGTCGGTGTCGTCGACGCCAGCGGCCACCGCAAACAGGGTAAGATGACGCCCGGCGTGCAACGTCAATGGTGTGGCGAGGTCGGCAAGGTCGAGAACTGCGTCATCGGCCAGCATTTGCTGTATACCGACAACGACCGGGACAACCCCTTTTCGTGCATGCTGGCCAGCGACCTGTACCTTCCTAAGAGTTGGTCCAAGGATCGGGAGCGTTGCCGGCGGGCCCACATTCCCGACAGCGTGATCCATCAGCCCTCCTGGCAGATCGCGCTCGATCAGGTCAGCGAAGCGTCGGGCAACGGCATCCGGTTTGCGTGGCTCACCTTCGACGAAGAATTCGGCAAGGTTCCGGCGTTCTGGTTCGCGCTGGACAAACTGGGCCAACGGGCGATCGGCGAGGTGCCGAGCAACTTCCTGTGCTGGCCGACCTATCCATCGTGTCATTCGCTCCAGGGCCCTTTCGCGGCCAAGAAAGTTGAGAACGTCTGTCGCTACAGTCCGGTGTTCCGGGAGCAGCCGTGGCGGAAGGTACGAATCAAAGAGACGACGCGTGGTCCGTGCGTATGGGAGATCAAGGCGGCGCGTGTCCACCTGGTGGACACCGGCGGCTCCCGATCGCGGCCCACGGATCGTAAGTATTGGTTGATCGTGGCACGTCAACCGGAGACGGGAGAGGTCAAGTACTTCGCCAGCAATGCTCCGGGCGGCGCGTCGATGCTGGAGATGTTGCAGGCGGCGTTTGCCCGGTGGCACATCGAGATGTGGTTCGAGCGTGCCAAGCAGGAAGCGGGGTTGGGTGCCTTTGAGGTGCGTACGTACTGTAGTTTGATGAGACACTGGCTCTGTTCCAGCTTGGCGATGCTCTTTCTGGCCGAGCAAACGCAGCGGCTTCGGGGGGAAAAATCCGCGGATCACGTTCGAGCAGGTGGCACAGGTGGTCAACCTCATCGTTCGCGATCGGTTTACCAGATGGAACTCGCGCTACCGTGACCTGGGTGCACAAATAGCCTACTGGCAGGAACGCAATGAAGCATCCTACGCCAGCCGAAGACACCGAGCTGCCCGAGCCAATACGTCATAGCGCTGTCATATTAGGATGTGGCTTGCGCGCGTCGATCGCCCCGTCGGGCGGGCTCACCGCGGACACCGTAGCAACCTCCGGGCATTCGCACTCGTCCGGGGTGCCGTTTGGCGGATTATAGTCTCGGCTGTTGGGGGGCTCGGTAAGGTTCAGCAACACCCAGACCTCTCCCGAGCCCTTCTTGCATGCAACCGCCAAGTCCACCATCCCATCAGCGTTCAAGTCCCCGACCGCGGCATGCACGAAATCCCCGCTGGTTCCTAGCTCCGTGTGTTCAGGGGCCGCGAAGTCCAGACCGGCCTGCTGCGTGAAGTTGACGAACTGGGTAAGGTGCACTCGTAGGTTCGTCGCATCTGTGGTACAGATTTCCGGGAGCCCGTCGGCGTCGAGATCGGGCGTGAACACGAAGTAGGGAGCTATTTCATACTCCGGGATCAAGCCATAGGGGAGAATGTACTCCTCCACCGCATCGAACCCTGCCCACGGGCTGCCACCTAAGTTCCGCAACACGCCCACGGTTTCGCTCTCGTAGTTGGCGCTTACAATATCCAGATGACCATCGTGGTCCAAGTCAGCTAGCGCCAGGCTTTCGGGCTCGGGATCGTCTTGCCCCAGGGAATGAGAGTCTGCCTGTGTGAAACTGAGATTGGCATCCGGGCCGTTGTTTGCATTGAGGAAGATCCCAGCCAAGTTGTCCGTCCAATTCGCTGCGGCGAGATCCACTAGGTTGTCTCCGTCGAGGTCGCCGGCCACAATCCCGTAAACGTCATCATACTGCGAATCCCCCACGAGGAATGGAGAGTTCGTCACCTCCGCGAAGGTTCCCCACCCATTGTTGTAAAGCACGGAGATGTTCCCCGAATCCTTGTTGGCCGTAGCCAGATCAAGATCACCGTCCGAATCTATTGACCATTGAACAGACAATGTAACATCTCACAATCCGAGCTTTGCGTGCGGGAAGAACGACCGCAACAATGGCTGTTGACCTCGGCTCCGACGAAGCGATCGGCAGATGGCTCGACCGAGCGCTCGGATGTCATCGGGGATGTAGTTGGCCAGATCGTCATACTTGGTGTGTTTCCAGACCTGTTCGTCGGGGTTGAGTTCGGGAGCGTACGCCGGCAGCCACTCGAGCTGAACGCGACGCGGAAACCGGCGAAGCAGCCGTCGAGCCCCCGAACGGTGAACCGACCACCGATCGATGACCAGGATGATCCGCCGTTGCAGACGACGCAGCAGCGTTTCCACGAAACGCTCAAAATCATCGGTGACGATGTTGTGATCGTGGATGTCGAAGTAGAGTCCGAGCCGCCGGCGTTTGGCGGACACACTGATGGCAGATATAACCGAGAGCCGATCGCGACGGTCCCAACTGTAATGAATGGGAGTTTGGCCTTGGGGAGCCCAGGTGCGGCGGACCACCGGTTGCAGCATGAAGCCGCTTTCGTCGAGAAAAACAATGCTACGCCCGCGGCGACGCGCGTTTTTTTATGCGTGGCCAGTCCTGCTTCCGCCAACGTTCGATGGCCTTCTCGTTGCGTTCTCGGGCTCGACGTTCGGGCTTCTGGCAGCTCCAGCCCATCCCCCGCAGGACGTGCCACACGCCGGAGGGGTCGTAGCGGACCCCGAAGTGCTTGCGGATCACCTCGGCCACCCGCTTCAGCGTCCACAACTCCGTGTGATAGCCATGCTTGCCCGGGCCTCGCTTCAGCAACCGGATCAACTTGCGGCGTTGTTTCAACGAGAGCTTGGGCGTACGTCCCGGATGGGGCTTGGCGCACAGCCCGTCCTCCCCTCGTTTCTCGTAGGCCTGGCGCCAACGAGTTACGGCTGCGGGCGAGGCCCCGACCATGCCCGCCACCTCCCGGACGCCTCGGCCCTTGTCTAGCAGCGCGATGGCTCTCCGTCGACGCCGCTCCAGTTCTTCGGCTGTACCTGTGGGTCTCATACATAGGAGTATCGGCCAAACAGCGTCTGTTGCGTTAGCTATTCAATGGTCAATAGGTCGGCGGTCACGATCGATCTGGGATCGGTCCCCACGGAAACGTCCGCGGCCTGCGTCAAGCCTAACCACGCGTACGGCGGTGAGAGGTCCAGCCCGTTGTTCAGCAGGATCGCCACCTGCCCCGAGCTGCTGGTTCCGCGCGCCACGGCCAAGTCGTAATCACCGTCCCCGTCGAAGTCACCCGCGGCCGCCCGGTGCGGGCTGATGGTTCCTGTCAGCTCCACCGTCGTCGAAGGAGTCTCGTCGAAATCGCCGCTGCCGTCGTTCCAGAGAATTGTCAACGTCTTCGGAGTACCACTCCAGTTGACAGCCACGAGATCACCGTCTCCGTCACTATCGATGTCCAGAGTCACCGTTCGACCATCGGCGGTCTGCGCCGTCGCGTTTACACCTGTCGGACGGTTACCCACGGTGTAGATCGCCGGTTCCCCCAGCACCACGTCGCCAAACCCAATGTCACATTCATCCGGCACGCCGTTCGGCGGGCATTGACAGTCATCGCTGGTCGCTTCGGCGATGTCGTATTCATCCGGGATGCAATTGCCGTTACAGTCCTCGCTCGTCCCGTTGTAAATATCGCAAGCGTCCTGAAGAGAGTTGCCGTTACGATCAAAGGCCCCGCCCGGCTCGGGCAGAGGATCGCAGTTAATGAACGAGATGCACGCGAAGCTGTGACCGATCGCCTCCGGCGTCGAGGCTGGCGGATAGAGCTGGGGGTCTGTAGTGTCAAACGTCAAAGATGTGTCCCCTCGGGTCATGAACGGCCCCGCGTCTCCGAAGGCATGGTCGTACATGTTCCAAACGCCGCAGGGCTCGACGTTGTCCGGACCGAGTGTGCCCTGCCACGCATCCGGAACAAATGGGTGCCCAATATCAATTGTGCCAAGCGCCCCGTCCACAACGATGCCGTTGACCACGAAGTGATCGACGAAGTCTTCGCCGGGAATGCTGGCCTGGCCGTCCAATACATTCATGAAGAACTTGGCTTGGCAGCCTGGATAGAAACTCGGAAACCCAAGTGTTGCTGTTGCGTGATAGCGGGGGTAGCTCGACATAGTTGAGGTTAGCCCAACGTACACCATAATGTCTCTGACCGGCTCCGCTGTGCTCTCATAGATCACGAGCAGGGAAACGCCCTCCCCTAGAGCGTATAGATAGACAGATGGATCTGGATCAGGGACGTCCTTATCAAGCGCTCCTCCTATGGTGTAATCTGCATTCCCTCCAACTGCAGTGACAATGCTGGTGACGTCAGCAGTATACGTAACGGTATAATCCATTATATAGTCCTGGTCATAGGGAGCAAACCAGAATAGTGTTGGGCTTGCGTAGTCCATGTGGTCGGCCGCAACTGACTGGAGGTATAACCGAATTTCGTTGATGGCGGGACGAAAAAAGGCGGCGTACTCTCGGGATCTGAAAACGAAGGTTCCGAGCCGCCCACGTTGGGCAGAGGAGTACGCCGGTGTTGGAGAATAGCGAAGCTACGACGACGATTCCAGTCCCGGGACGGGATGTGTTGACCGAAATCCTACGGAACGGGGCACAACGTCTGTTGGGACAGGCAATTGAGGCGGAGGTTGCCGACTGGACTGAGCGGTACGCGAGTCTGACTGACGAGCAGGGCCGCCGACAGGTGGTCCGCAACGGCCATCACCCGACTCGCAGACTGGTCACTGGAGTTGGACCGGTGGCGGTCACGCAGCCACGGGTGCTGGACCGACGCGTTGCCGGAATTGACGAAGAGGGGCAGACGATCGACGCGGCAGGTCAGCCGATCACCCGGTTCAGCTCGAAGATCCTGCCTCCCTACCTGCGGAAGACGAAGGCCATCGAGGAGCTGATCCCGTGGTTGTACCTCAAGGGCGTGAGCACGGGCGACTTCGCCGAGGCCTTGCAGGCTCTGGTCGGTCCCCAGGTGGCGGGGTTGAGTGCCACCACGATCACGCGGCTAGTGACGGCCTGGCAGGACGAGCACAAGTCCTGGAGCCACCGCACGCTGGAAGGCAAACAGTACGTGTATCTGTGGGCTGACGGCATCCACTTCAATGTCCGGTTGGAGGAGGATCGCCAGTGCATTCTGGTCTTGATGGGCGCCACGGCCGAGGGCAAGAAGGAGCTGATTGCGGTGGCCGACGGGCATCGTGAGAGTGAGCAATCGTGGTACACCTTGCTCTTGGATTGCAAGCAACGGGGCTTGACGCTCGACCCAAAGGTGGCGACGGCGGACGGGGCCCTGGGCTTCTGGAAGGCGTTGCCGCAAGTGTGGCCCACCACGCGGGCTCAGCGTTGCTGGGTGCACAAGACAGCCAACGTGCTGGACAAGATGGCCAAGAAGGTGCAGTCCGGGGCGAAGGAGAAGCTGCACCAGATCTGGATGGCGTCGACGCGTGCGGATGCCGAGCAGGCGTTCGACCACTTTGCTGCAGCCTACAGCGCGAAGTACCCAGGCGCGGTCGAGTGCTTACAGAAGGACCGGGTCGAGTTGTTGACGTTCTATGACTTCCCGGCCGAGCACTGGCTGCACTTGCGTACGACGAACCCGATCGAAAGTACGTTTGCGACGGTGCGACTGCGTCATCGGCGGACGAAGGGTAACGGCAGCCGCGTGGCGTGCCTGGCGATGGTCTTCAAGCTCTGCGAGTCGGCCGCCCGACGCTGGCGACTGCTGAATGGGGCTAAGCTACTGCCGGAAGTCATCGCCGGAGCAAAGTTCATCGACGGAGAAAAACCCGAGAAGGCCGCCGCCTGAAAGCCGGCCCATCAACGATATTTGACAATACCTCCCGGCGCGGCACCTATCGAAGTTGGGACACCAGACCCGGTGTCGATTGTATAGAGCTCCGCGTAGGACATTCCAGGCCATGGCATTATGCCGTACAGCTTGTTGGTCGTTGGGTCAACATCGATGTCGCGCGCAGTCTTACCAACATATCCTTGTAGTGTAGCAGCGCCGGTCTGCAGATCTATCGTGTACAGAGTCGCAGGTGGACTGCCGAACTCACCCGATTGTGCATATAGCGTTCCGTCTGCTGAAAAGGCAATCCCGGAGATGTAGTCAATGCCAGTGTGACGCGGATTGGATGCTTCGCCAGTCAGCGGGTTAACATCGTAGATCACGCCGTCGTAGCTTGCTGCGACCAAGACGGGGGCGGATAGCGCGGGTGTGCAGAGAGTGCTCAGCAGCACCGTGACTACCAATCCGGCAAGGTATGCGTGTCTGAGAGTTGTCATCGTTGATTGTCCTGTTTCTGATGAGCCTCTAGTCGTTCAGTCGCCAGACGGGCAAGGGCCGGACTTCAAGCGGCAGCCGTCTGCCCGACCCGAGAGAGCCTTTGCACCCGCCCGCTTGCAGGTGTACCCTCCCCCTCTACAAACCACGGAAAACCGAAGTTGGCGTGCGAGAATCTCGCCACTTTGATGAAAAGTCACCGCAGCCTGAGGTGCGAACGCACAGACGCCGTCGTGTCGTTGGAGGATCAGGGCCAGGCGGTCCCAGGCATCGCCGTCAAGACCGTGCCACGCATCGCCGTGCTGACCGGCACCAGCTAGCGTCACCCTCCGTGCCGTAAACCCGCTCCTGCGACACACTTGCGCTACCCCTCTCTTTGTTGACAAAAGCTATCCTGCCCGCGCCCCGAATCATATCAGACCGAGCCACCCAAGTCAAGCAGCGGTCCAAGAATTCGCCCCGCCCCGTAATTCCTGCATCCCCAGACAACTTCGAAGCCCCCGCCCCAACCAACCGGCCCCGCCCGGCGTTCATGCCCTCCGATCCACACGCTCTTGTCGCGGTTCACCGCCACCGTGCGCAACCCTTCGGCCGTCACCGGTTGGTAGAGCAGGGTAAGCTCGTCCTCAGCAAACTCGATATCCGAGGCCGTGAAGTCACCGCCCGTGCAATCCGGCCAGGGCCGAACGTCGCCCAGCCCCGTTGACGTATCGAGCATCCCGTTACCATTGCGGTCAATCCATTGGTGACCAAGGCCTGTACCGATCTTGACGATGTGCCCCATGTCCAGCCCGTCAATCTTGATGTCGTCCCGGTTGCCGACCCAAACGCTCCCATCAAAATCGACTGTTGTGCGCGACGGGTTCTTCGGCGCTCCTTCAGGAGCAGTGAGATACTCCCCCACTATTTGCCCCCTCGTCACGTTCCCGTGCACCGGCGAGTGATGTGGTTCGGTAGCGATGCGCACTACTGTCCCTCGATCGGAGCACGCCACCCAAATGTAAGGGAACACTCTTGGCGTCACAGGGTCTGAATCCCAGCCGATCCTGAGTTCTCCCTCCACGCCGAGCGTGTTGTTCTGGATAGGCTGATTGATCCAGAAGTTGTCGTGCTGTTGATTCGGCGGGGCTTCGGAGTTGAAGTCCGCCGCCGTGGTGTATGTTTGCACGTACGTTGGGTTGGGGTTCGTCCCCGGACAGTCCTGGGCTGGTACATTGTCAACCTGCACGCCGAGGAGCAGCACCCCTACCAGCACCAACGTCCATCGCGTTCTCTGACTACACATGTTGGTTCCTCCGTGCGCCGGGATAAACCGGCGAGGTGTAGTGAATGAAGGAGTCATACGTTGAAGGGTTAGCGGCCCACAGCGGCCCCGAGTCATGCGTCGTTGCCCGCGAGGGCAGGGGCGAAGCGTTGACAGGGGTACGTGCAGGCCGGGTACTGAGCCGCGAAAGTAACTCCCTTTGGGGTGCCGACGCCGTGGAGGTAGGCGGAAGGCTACATCCGACGCATCGATATCGCGAGATGCGGTGGGACCCCGCGCGGTCTGAGACCCCGTGCATGTGCGGAAACACCTCGCGCGAGAACCGGGAGATCTCGTGTCCGCCCGCAACTGATGGTGCTGCGGGCCGTGGGGAAGTCCACACGCCGATGATGAACGGACGCGAGAAGTCGGACAGGCCCGTAGACCTGCGAAGTCCCCGTGCGGAGGGGGCGGAGGGAAGGGGCTTGGCCAAAGGGAATCCGCGCCAGCAAAACAGGACCGGACACCGTGCCGGGCGATGGAGACGGATATGGCGAACCCTACACGGGCACGCAGAGGGAAACCGTCGGACACAGCCAAGGGGATGCACCTACCGCCGCTCGTAGTACGGGAGGCGCCTGAGAAGTCCAGGCGAGCGCCCTCAAACCCAGCACTTTTGTTGATGTTTCTATACCGTCCTCACTGGGTCCGGCAAGGGAGCCGCAACCTTGCCCTTCTTCTCGTCATGTTGTCGGTCGGGTCGTTGGGGCTCTTGCTATCACGGGCTTGGTTTGCGCAGCCGTAGCTCTTGCCCGTGATGGTGATGACCTCGGCATGGTGCAGGAAGCGATCCAGGATGGCAGTAGCGGCCGGGACGTCGCCGATGACCTTGCCCCAATCCTCCAGCGGCCGGTTCGAGGTCATGATCGTAGAGCGGGTCTCGTAGCGCCGCATGATGATCTCAAACAGATACTCCCCCGAGCGCTTCGGCAGTTGCTTCATCCCAAAATCGTCGATGATGACTAAGTCCGGTTTGAGGTATCTGGTTAGCACTCGGTCGATGCCGGCGAAGGCATCGTCGTGCAGGAAGTCGCGCACCAGATCGAAGATCGAGCGATACAGCACCGTGAATCCCGCCTTGATGGCCTGATAGCCCAGGGCTTGGACCAAAAAGCTCTTGCCCGTGCCCGGAGGACCGAGCAGGAGGCAGTCCCGCGCTTCGCGGATGAACCGGCAGGTGGCCAGGTCGTACACTTGTTTCTTCTTGATCGAAGGATTGAACGCGAAGTCGAATTGATCGAGCGGCTTGAGTTCGCGGAAGGCGGCGGCCTTGACCCGCCGGTTCATCTGCCGCTCGGCGCGGATGGCCAACTCATCCTGGAGAATCAGCTCCAAGAACTCCGCGTGGTTGAGTCCGTGGCTTGGACGCTTCCTGCAAACGCACCTCCAACGACTGCGCCATCCCGGAAAGCCGCAACTTCTTCAAAGCTGTCTGCATGGCTTCATTCATAGACGCCACCTCCTTCCCGCCGGAGGGGAATGAAGGAAGGAGGGGGAGTTTGAGGGGGAACCTGGGTACGCTGGTTCCCCCTCAAGGGGATCGGCGACCACGATTTGGACGCCAGGGGCTCGAAGTGTTTCTACCATCATAGCTTTGTCTCCCGAAAAGCGGTTTGGACGAACTGTTCGTAGTCGCCCAGACTCCGGATGATCGGATGGTCATCCATGAACTCGAATTGGGCTTGGCCAAAGGGAATCCGCGCCAGCAAAACAGGTCCCGGACACCGTGCCGGGCGAAGGAGACGGATATGGCGAACCCTACACGGGCACGCCGGTCGAAGATGCGTACCGTGTGAGCGGGAAACCGCGGACACAGCCAAGGGGATGCACCTACCGCCGCTCCAGTGACCTGCCCAGTGCGTTGGAGCGGATACGCCATGCGGCAAGAAGTGATAGGAAGATGCGGTTCACCGCGCTCCTTGAGATCCGGGTCGAACCAGTCGGCCTTGATGACCGCAGCCTTGAGGTTGTCGACACCAGCGTCTTGGGCACGCCGCCGAAATGCCGGAAAGCGCACCACGTTTACAACCTGGACACGCTGCGGGAGGCGTACTTCCGCCTCAAGCGGGATGCCGCGCCGGGTGTAGACGGGCAGACGTGGAAAGCCTACGGCGAGGCGCTGGAGGAGAACCTCCGACGCCTCCAGGGATGTGATCTCCGCAGTGGTCGCCCCGGGAGGCGCCTCCGTGGCGGGTTTTGAATCGGTGGCAGCGCCGCGACCTTTCCGCGCGGCTCAAACGCGGAGCGTACCGAGCCAAGCCGGTTCGTAGGGTGTACATCGCCAAAGCCGACGGGCGGCAAAGGCCGCTCGGTGTGCCCGTGCTGGAAGACAAGCTCGTCCAGTTTACAACCGGGCCACGGTCGAGGTGTTGAACGCCATCTACGAAACTGACTTCCTCGGCTTCTCGTACGGCTTCCGGCCGGGGCGCAGCCAGCACAACGCGCTGGACGCCCTGTACACCGGACTGCTGACGAGGAAGGTGAACTGGGTGCTCGACGTCGACATCCGTGGGTTCTTGGAGACATCATCATACTACACCCCTGCTTTTTGATTCGCGTCGAAGAGACCCGGCTGATTATCTAACACTCTGATACGAAGGCCTTTGCGCCTGCCGCGGCACACATGCACCGCCTGCAGCTCGCCGCGCTTTACACGTTGCAAGACGGTCTGGCGCGAGACGCCGAGGATTCGGGTTGCGACCTGCATCGCCACATAGCCCGGCGGCGGCTCTTCGACAAAGCGTTCCTTCCAGTCGTCGGCAACGCGAATTTGCCAGGGCGCGCCGGGAGTCACCTGCTGGCCGGCGATGAACCCATCGTTGATCCAGCGATGTACGGTCGAAGGTGCGGTACCGAGGATCTTCGCCGCTCTCTCCACGGTAACCAACTCGCCCTCGGGAGGAGTATCTGGCGGCTGGTAGCGTGGGATCTTCCAACTTCGCCGCAGGCTGCTGACACGGTTGGCGCTGAAGCGCAGGCCGCGGACGGTCTTCCGCCCTTGGCGGTTGAGGATACCGGCGATCATCGCGTCGGGATGGTGCTCGGCCAGTCGCCGCAGGAGATCCACGGTATCTTCATCAGTGCGGACGACCGTCTCCTTGGGATGCCAGAGCGGCACATCGATCTCGGTGAACAGCCCGCCACGCCAACGGAGCGTTACGTGCGCCTGGGCATCAGTGCGGTTCACGGCGATGTTGACTTCCTCGAGCATGGATCGCAGTAGCTCCTTGCGATCGCGGTCCGTCGTTGTGGACGCTTCCCATACGCGATTCAGGTCTGCGCCAAGTCGATGAATGCGCTCACGTTGCCGGTCAGTCAGACGTTCGGGACGTTGATGCTCTCGGCGCGCCAGTTCGGCCTCGGCGGTGGTCAGTTCGTCGAGCCGCTTGTTCCACTCGGCTTCCAGGGTTCGAGCCACCAGGCGGTTCTCCGGCTCCACTGATCGGTAACGACGCTCAGCCCGCTCGGCTTGGTAATGGGCTTGCTCGACCTGCAGACGCCATTGCGCTACTGCACTGTCGTATTCGGCGTCGATCAGCTCTTCGGCTTGCAGCGCGGCCCGCATGCCCGCCGGAGCGACCGCTTCCAGGAAGGCAGCGCTGACCGCCTTGTCGATCCGCGCTCCGCCGACGCGCATGCACCAGCGTCCCCTGCCGTTGGCGATGTTGCTGCTGGGACAGTAGTAGCCGGGCGTGGCGTTGCGGCCCTGGTAGTAAACATTCAGGCGGCGTCCACAGGCGGCGCAGGTCGCGATGCCTTGCAGCAGTGCCGTGCCTTCACGGACCGCGCCGCCAGCCTGATGAGGACGCGGGCGGGTGTTCTGCTTGAGGCGGGCCTGGTTCATCTCATAGGTGTTCCAGTCAACGAAGCCTTCGTGGTGATCCTGGATCAGCACGGCCCACTCGGATTGCGGCAAGCGGCGCAGCCGCTTCCTGAGCCGACCGCTTTTGTCCACATATCGTTCCTGGCGAGTCTTACCATACGTGTAAGCGCCTGCATAGACCGGGTTGGTCAGGATGTTGTGAATGGCGGTGTAGGTCGGCGTCACCCAGCGGATCTCGCGCAGACCGTTCGCCTGTAGCGGAAAATGGAGCCCTTCACCTCGGAACCAGAGCCAGACCTGTCGGGCCGACCCGACTTCAGCAAACTTGTCAAAGACGGCCCGGATCGCGCCCGTGACGGCTTGGTCGGGATGAAAAAGCACTTCGCCGTCGTCTTCGCCCCAGACAAAGCCGACCGGAAGCCCGCGACGCAACTCGCCGCGTGCAGCCTTGTTGCGGATACCACCATCCAGCCGGGCCCGAATGACGTGCAGTTCGGCTTCCGCCATCGTGCCCTTCAGTCCAAGGAGCAGTCGATCGTTGAACAGGCCGGCGTGGTACAGACCGTCTTCGTCGCCGATCAGCGTGTCGGTCACGCCGCACAGATCCAGCAGCCGATACCAGTCGGCATTGTTGCGCGCGACGCGTGAGACTTCGATCGAGAGGATCAGCCCGACCTGCCCCAGGGCCGCCTCGGCCGTCATTCGGGTGAACCCGTCGCGTTCCACGTTGCCGGCGCCCGAGCGGGCCAGGTCCTCGTCAATGACTTTGACTCGCTCCTTCGGCCATCCCAAAGAGATGGCGCGATCCACCAACTTGTACTGTCGGCGGGTAGACTCGCGGTTGTGTTGAACTTGCGTGGCCGTGGACTGACGCACGTACACGTAGGCGTTGCGATCCAAGTGAGTCGGTTTGATCTTCTCGTTACTGCTCATGGCTGCTCTCCTGCGTCGCGTCGTCCCGCTCCGGACATACGGCCTTTGCGATCAAGCGCGCCAACAGGGCGATTCGCTCGGCTTGCTCGTTGATGCCCAAGTTCTCCCATGGCTCGTGCTTGTGGAGAACCACCTCCGTCGTGGGCCAGAACTCCAGTTGGTATTGCATCGCGGCGCTCCTCCTGCGAAAGGCCATTCGCTGATGGCGATTGAGCCTCCAGCCTTCGCAGCAGAGCATCCACGACCTTGCGGGCCTGGAGCAAGTCACGAACCAATCCGAGCAATTGTGATGTGCTCGACGGGGTCTCGGCGTCAGGAGTTGGTGACGACACTCTGTCCAGATCGGTCCAGCAGGCCGGGATCAGCGATCGTGTGCCGTCCGGCAACTCCAACACCAGAAGGTAGCAACCGTTTCGATGAAGATGTCCATGGATGCGCAGCGCCTTACCTTCCATCGGATGACGTTTACGGAGGACCGTGACGGTGGCGGGAAGGTCGCGGATGTGGGTAGTGTGTCGTGTGTTCCTTCGACCGGGTGAACCACGACGTGCTCATGTCACGCGTGGCGCGCCGGGTCAAGGACAAGAAGGTGTTACTCCTCCTCCGCCGCTATCTACAGGCGGGGATGATGGAGGGCGGGCTGGTCTCGCCCCGGGCCGAGGGCACACCGCAGGGTGGGCCGCTATCGCCGCTGTTGAGCAACGTCCTGCTCGATGAGCTGGACAAGGAGCTGGAACGGCGCGGCCATCGATTCGTTCGCTATGCTGACGACTGCAACATCTACGTGCGGTCCAGGCGTGCGGGCGAACGGGTGCTCGATTCGGTGGAGCGGTTCGTGACGGAGCGACTGCGTCTCCACGTGAACCGTGAGAAGAGCGCGGTGGATCGGCCCTGGACCCGCAAGTTCCTGGGCTACACCGTGACCATGCACCGGCAGCCGAAGCTGAAGGTGGCCCCGCAATCGGTGCACCGATTGAAGGCCAAGCTCCGCCCCATGCTGCGTCGCGGACGGGGTTGCAACCTCGCCCGCGTCGCCGAATCCCTGACCCGCGTACTGCGGGGCTGGGTGGCGTACTACAAGCTCGCGGAGGTCAAGGCGAGCTTCGAGCAACTGGACCAGTGGTTACGACGAAAACTGCGCTGCATCCTGTGGCGACAGTGGAAGCGACACCGGACCCAGTTCAGGGAGCTGTGCCGGCGGGGCCTGGATCATGAGCGGGCCCGGCAGTCGGCGTGGAATGGGCGTGGTCCCTGGTGGAACGCCGGGGCCCGTCACATGAACCACGCCGTCCCGACCTCCGAACTGCGCGGACTCGGGCTGATCAGCCTGATGGACGAGCATCGGCGACTCGCGGGTTGCTCGTGAACCGCCGTATACGGAACCGTACGTACGGTGGTGTGGGAGCCGGGGCAGGGCAACCTCCCCGGCTACCCGATTATCCCCAGCCCGCGATGAGCAATCCCATTGCAGGCCGCCAATGATTAATATATTAATCGTGCGTATTGGTATTCAAGCAATCTGGCGCGCTGGGGCAAGTCGTGTGTAATTATCCGCAGCCTTGCGGGTTAACACCCGCGCGCAAGTTCGGTTATCCTCTTGAGAAAAGCGTATTTAGGGCGAGTGTGCGACGGGAAGGGCGGGCAATGCCGACCCTCGGCGGAACGCCACTTGCAACATGAAGCGCGAAGCGCTGTGAATGATTTCACATCGCTATATTGTGTCAAGCGTGTGTTGCCCTCATGATGCCGGAGTCAGCGGATGTGCCTTGCGGTTCCCGGAAAGCTGATTGAGATCGCCGGCGGTCCGGATGGGACGCCAACCGGGCGTGTCGGCACAGTGGATTTTCAGGGCAGCCGGTTGGAGATAGGCCTCGCATTTACACCCGAGGCAGCCGTTGGTGATTGGCTGCTGGTGCATGCCGGCTATGCGCTATCGGTGCTGGATGAGGCGGAGGCGCTTGAGACGTGGAAGTACCTGAAGGAAGCGGAGCTCGTGGATGAAGTCCCCGGGCAGGACAACGGGGACGACGCCTAGGCAACGGTACACGGCAGATTTGTGGCACACGTGGATGCACAAGACATTATCGGACGAATCGGCCGCCTGCTGCGCAACTGCGACCCCATCCGGATCATGGAGGTCTGCGGCACGCACACCGTCGCCTTGTTCCGCAGCGGCATCAAGTCGATGCTGCCCGAGCGCGTTCGGCTGATCAGCGGGCCCGGGTGTCCGGTCTGTGTCACTTCCAGCGCGTATATCGACGCCGCCTGCGAGCTAACCGCGCGCCCTGAATTGACCATCTGTACCTATGGCGACATGGTACGCGTGCCCGGTCGGCTGGACAGCCTCGAAGCGTGCCGCGGCCGAGGGGCGCGCGTACGCGTGGTTTACTCGGCGCGCGACTCCGTGCAGTATGCCACGCGTCACCCGAGCGAGCAGGTTGTCTTCCTCGCGGTCGGGTTTGAGACGACCGCGCCCGCGACTGCGGCGGCGGTGCTGGAAGCTGAGGCAGCGCAGCTCACGAATTTCACCATCCTGTCAGCGCATAAGCTCGTGATTCCCGCGATGACTGCGTTGCTGGCCGCCGGCGACGTTCCGATTGACGGATTCATGTGTCCGGGGCATGTGAGCGTTGTCATCGGCTCCGACGCCTATCAGCCGATCGCCACTCAGTTTCACAAGCCGTGCGTTGTGGTCGGATTCGAGCCGGCGCAAATGCTGACAGGGATTCTGCGCTTGGTTGAGCAGGCCGTTGCGGGTAATGCGTCGGTCGAGAACGTATACGGCGTCGCGGTGAACCACGACGGCAACTCGGCCGGGCGGGCCTGCATTGATCGCGTATTCGCGGTGCAAGATGCCGTCTGGCGCGCCATGGGCACGATACCGCGCAGCGGCCTGGAATTGCGCGAGGAGTATCGACGTTTTGATGCGCGGCACGCGCTCGGTGTGACGTATGGCGCTGACCACGAGCCGCCGGGGTGCCTTTGCGGCGAGGTCATTCAAGGGAAGGTGGATCCGGTGGCGTGTTCGCTGTTTGGAACGACGTGTTCGCCGACGCGGCCCATCGGCCCGTGCATGGTGAGCAGTGAGGGTACCTGCGCCGCCTGGCACAAATATGGCCGGCCCGGCCGATACGCGGAAGCGGGGGCACGCAACTGATGACCGCGGCCGACGAGCGAATTGTGCTGGCGCATGGCGGTGGGGGGGAGCTGATGCGGCGCCTGCTGGCAGAGCACATCGTGCCCAAGCTCGGCAACCCGTTGCTCAATCCGCTGTCTGACTCGGCGGTTATATCGCCGATGAGCGGCGCCGTTTGCATGACCACCGATGCGTTCGTCGTACAGCCGCTGGAGTTTCCGGGCGGCGATATCGGGCGTCTGGCCGTATGTGGAACGGTGAATGATCTGGCAGTGGCCGGTGCGACGCCGAAAGTGCTGAGCCTGGCACTGGTGATAGAGGAAGGGTTGCCGTTGGCGACGCTTGGCCGAATTATCGACTCGATTGCCGCTACCGCGCGCGAGGCGGGTGTGGTGATCGGCACGGGAGACACCAAGGTCATCGAGCGCCGCGGCGTGGACGGCCTGACAATCACGACCGCCGGCGTCGGCGAGATGCGCGATGATGCACGAGTCGACGTGGGCCGCGTTTGCCCCGGCGACGTGATCATTATCAACGGCGGGATCGCGGAGCATGGCCTGGCCGTGATGTCGGCGCGCGAGGGGTTGGCGTTCGAGACCGACCTGCGGAGCGACGCGGCACCATTGGGTGATTTGATCGGCTGCATGTTTGCGACCGGGGCCGACCTGCGGTTTCTGCGTGACCCAACGCGTGGTGGTCTGGCCGGCGTGCTGGCTGACATCGTGGAGAGCACGGGTCTGGCCGTAGAGATCGAGGAAGACGCCGTACCGCTCACGCCGATGGCGCGGCATGCGGCCGAACTGCTCGGATTGGATCCGTTAACGGTTGCCAACGAGGGCAAATGTGTTGCCGTGGTGCCGCGGGAGGACGCCGAGCGCGTGCTGAAAGCCTGCCGGGCGCACCCGCTTGGGCGGCACGCGGCGGTGATCGGCCGGTTGCGCTCGGCCGAGACACCGATGGTTGAGCTGTTGACGTCAGTGGGCGGCCGGCGCGTGGTGCAGCGTCCGTATGGCGAGGATCTGCCGCGGATATGTTGAGGTCGCGATGAGCGCGCCCGCGGCGGGTCCGCGACGGCGCGCAGCAAAGAGAACGTGGAGTTTCAGCGCTGTGCACGAGATGTCGATCGCAGTAAACGTCCTCGAGCAGGTGCTCGCGCACGCGGGCGAGCAAGGTGCTGAACGCGTGGCAGAGGTTGAGCTGGCAATCGGGCGGATGCAAATGGTCGTGCCCGAGGCGCTGGCGATGTCCTGGGAAGCCGTGCGAACGGAGAGTATCGCCGCCGGCGCCGAGTTGAAGATGGTTGAGGTGCCGGCGCTGGCGGAGTGCCGGCGTTGCGGTCGGCGGTTCGAGCCGGATGTGGATTACAGCTTCGCCTGCCCCGAATGTGGGCAGGCCGATGTGCGCATCATCGACGGCAACGAGATTATTCTGAGATCGGTTGTATTGGAGCTCGCGGAAAGCGCGGATGCGACATGAAGAAAGTGAACGTCGTTGAAAGCGTGCTCAAGGTCAATGACGCACTGGCGCGCGAGAACCGCCAGCGCATGACGGCCGCCGGTTTGCTGACGCTCAACCTGATGAGCGCGCCCGGCAGCGGCAAGACAACGCTGCTGGAGAAGACGCTGGCGGCGCTGGCCGGCGAGTGCCGGGCCGCGGTGCTGGTGGGGGACTTGCAGACGTCGCGCGACGCCGAGCGGCTCAGTGACCTGGCGGCATCGATCACGCAGATAAACACCGGGCGCGGCTGCCACCTCGACGCCGCCCAGGTGGCGGAGGGGTTGGGCACGCTCGACCTGGAGGGCGTGGGCTATCTGTTTATTGAGAACGTCGGCAACATGGTCTGTCCGGCGGCCTTTGACCTCGGCGAGCACCTGCGGGTTGTGTTGCTGAGCGTCCCCGAGGGTGACGACAAGGTCGCCAAGTACCCGACACTTTTTCAACGCGCCGACGCCATCCTGCTCACCAAGATGGATCTGAGCGGCGTGCTCGACTTTGCGATTGATCAAGTGCGTGACGACCTGTCGCGCATCAACACACGGGCCCCGCTGATCGAGCTCGCGGCTCGAACGGGGCAGGGTATGGATAGCTGGCTCGCCTGGTTGCGCGAGCAGCGCGCGGCGCGCACAGAGGCGTGACGCACAGACGCGGGGCAGTTCGGCACGGGACGCAGGGCGCCCGTGCGACTGCCAGACAGGGAGCGACACTCCGACACATTGGCGAGCCGGTGTCGGCGTAAGTCGGGGGCGTAATTGGGCTCACAGATTGAGCGAGGACGCTGATGAGCAAGAGTCTGGAAAGATCGGTCAAAGCGATTTGCGCGGCGTTTAACAACGACCGCGCGCGGATGATGGATATCGTCCGCGCGGTGCAAGGCGAATTCGGCTGCGTGAGCGGCGACGCAATGTCGCTGATCGCGCGGACCGTCAACACGCACCGAGTGGAGGTGGAAAGCGTGGTCTCTTTCTACTCCTACCTCTCGGATCGTAAGAAGGGCCACGTCGTGATTCGCTTGTGCAACGACATAATCGATCGCATGCACGGCGCCGCCCGAATTCGCAGAGTGTTCGAGGATGAGCTGGGCATCAAGGTGGGGCAAACCACCGAGGACGGCAAGATCACGCTGGAAGAGGCGCCCTGCATCGGGCTGTGCGACCAGGCGCCGGCGGCGCTGGTCAACGACGTGCCGGTCACGCGGCTGTCCAGCGACCGTGCCAGGGATATTGTGGCCCAGCTCCGCGAGCACGGCGACCCGTACAAGCTGGTCACCGAATTCGGCGACGGCAACAACGCTCACGACCTGGTCAATTCAATGGTGCGCAACAACCTGCGCACCGAGGTGCCATTGATCTTCAGCCCGATCAACCCCGGCGCCGCGATCGGCAAGGCCGTGGGTATGAGCCCGAAGGAGGTCATCCGCGCGGTGAAGGCAGCGCGGCTGCGCGGCCGTGGCGGGGCAGGGTTCCCAACCGGTATGAAGTGGGAGTTCTGTCGCGCGGCTGAAGGTCGCCAGCGCTACGTGCTCTGCAACGCGGACGAAGGCGAGCCCGGGACGTTCAAGGATCGCGTGATTCTGACGGAACGCCCCGACCGAGTTCTGGCCGGCATGACGATCGCTGGTTATGCGATCGGCGCGGACACGGGCATCGTCTACCTGCGCGCCGAGTATGCATACCTGCGCGTTTACCTCGAGCACATTATCCAGCAACGTCGCGAGGCGGGGCTGCTCGGAAAATCAGTGTGCGGCAAAGAGGGTTTTGATTTCGACATTCGCATTCAGATGGGGGCCGGAGCATATGTCTGCGGCGAGGAGACCGCGCTGATCAGCTCGTGCGAGGGTTTGCGCGGCGATCCGAAGAACCGCCCGCCGTTCCCGGCGCAGAAGGGCTATCTGGGTTGTCCGACAGTGGTCAACAACGTTGAGACGTTGTGCGCGGTGACCAAGATCCTGGAAAACGGACCGGCCGCGTTTTGCGAGTTCGGTTCGCAAGGCAGCACGGGCACCAAGCTGCTGAGCGTCTCTGGTGATTGCCGGCGGCCCGGCGTATACGAGCTCCCGTTTGGCGTCACGGTTCGTGAAGTATTGAAGCTCGCCGGCGGCGAGGATGCGATCGCGGTGCAGGTCGGCGGGGCCAGCGGCACGATGGTTGCCCCGGATGGCTTTGAACGCAAGATCTGCTTCGACGACCTTGCCACGGGCGGGGCGTTCATGGTCTTCGGCCCCCAGCGCAACATCCTCGACATCGTCAAGCACTTCATGGAGTTCTTCATCGAGGAGAGCTGCGGCTATTGCACCCCGTGTCGTGTCGGTAATGTGCTGTTGAAGGAGCGCCTGGTGAGAATCCTCGAGGGGCGTGGTGTGCCGTCGGATCTGGACTATCTGCAGGAGCTTGCGGAAACCGTGAAGACAATGAGCCGGTGCGGGCTGGGGCAGACGTCGCCGAACCCGATTCTGACGACGCTGAAGAGCTTCCGCCTCGTGTACAACGCGCTGGTCAAGGATGATGACGAGGGGCTCCAGCCGTCGTTCGACCTGGGCGCGGCGGTGGCGGACGCTGAAGAGATTACGGGCCGCAAGTCGATTCATGCCCACTGATACGGAAGGGATGTGATATGAGCGATACGATTACATTCACCATCGACGGCGTCGAAATCTCTGGCCGGCCCGGGCAGACGATCATGGAAGCCGCCGATGACGCCGGGGTTTATATCCCGCGTTTGTGCGCCTACAAGGGGCTCTCACCGTTCGGCAGTTGCCGGGTGTGCATGGTGATGGTCAACGGCCGACCGCAGACGGCGTGTACGCAGCCGATCGGCCCCGGGATGATCGTGGAAAACAACACCGAGCGCCTCACGAATCTACGCCGCAACCTGATCGAGATGCTCTTCGTCGAGGGCAATCACTACTGCATGTATTGCGAGAAGAGCGGCAACTGCGAGCTTCAGGCGCTGGCCTACCGCTTTGGCATAACCGCGCCGAAGTATCCCTACATGTATCCGAAGCGCGAGGTTGATGCTTCGCACCCGGACATTCTGATCGACCGCAACCGTTGTATCCTGTGCGCGCGCTGCATCCGCACTTCGCGCGATGTCGACGGCAAGAACGTCTTCCAGTTTGTCGGGCGCGGCCCGGAAAAGCGGATCGCCGTCAATTCTGACGCCAAGCTGGCGGACACGAATATCAATGTAGCCGACCAGGCGGTCGAGGCCTGCCCGGTCGGGGCGCTGCTGAAGAAACGCACCGGATACGCCGTCCCAATCGGACAGCGTCTGTACGACGAGAAGCCGATTGGTTCGGACATCGAAGCCCCGGCGGCGAAATAGCAGAAGGGAGTGAGATAGTATGGCCAAACCCAAGGTAGCAACGACGTCGCTTGCCGGCTGCTTCGGTTGCCACATGGCGATCCTCGATATCGACGAGCGGATTCTGAAACTGGTCGAGCTGATAGACTTCCACAAGTCTCCGGTAACCGACATCAAGAAGTTCAGCGAGCGCTGCGCGGTCGGACTGGTCGAAGGCGGCTGCTGTAACGAGGAGAACGTGGAGGTGCTGCGGGACTTTCGCAGGAACTGCGACGTTCTGATTTCACTCGGTGACTGCGCCACGATGGGCGGGATTCCCGCGATGCGCAACAACATCCCGCTTCAGGAGTGCTACGACGAGGCCTACCTCAACGGGCCGAGCGTGTACAACCCGGCGCGGGAGATTCCCAATGATGCGGAGCTGCCGCTGCTGCTGAAACAGGTCTACCCGTGCCATGAGGTGGTGAAGATTGACTATCACCTTCCCGGATGCCCGCCGCCGGCGGATGCCATCTGGGAGACGCTCGTGGCGCTGCTGACGGACAAACCCATCGAGCTTCCGTACCAGCTCATCAAGTACGACTGATCGGACTGGAGGATATAGATAGTGGTTACAGCTACGAACGGACTCAAACGAGTCGTCATTGAGCCGGTCACCCGCGTCGAAGGGCACGGCAAAGTCACCGTGCTGCTGGACGAGAAGAACCAGGTGCGCCAGGCGCGTCTGCACATCGTCGAGTTTCGCGGGTTTGAGCGGTTCATCCAGGGCCGTCCCTTCTGGGAAGTGCCCGTGCTGGTCCAGCGCCTGTGCGGAATCTGTCCGGTGAGCCATCACCTGGCGGCCGCCAAGGCCATGGACCGTATTGTCGGCGGCGAGAAGCTCACGCCGACGGCTGAGAAGGTGCGCCGCCTGATGCACTACGGGCAGACGTTGCAATCGCACGCGCTGCACTTTTTCCATCTCTGCTCGCCAGACCTGCTGTTCGGCTTTGATGCCGACGTGGCGGTCCGCAACGTCGTCGGCGTGATCGAAAAGCACCCTGACCTGGCGGTGCAAGGCGTGATGATGCGCAAGTATGGGCAGGAGATCATCAAGGCCACCGCCGGCAAGAAAATCCACGGCACCGGGGCCATCCCGGGCGGCGTGAACAAGAACCTGTCAATCGCCGAGCGTGACGCGCTGTTGAAGGACCTTGACCAGATGATCGAGTGGGCGCGCGCGGCGCTCAAGATCGCCAAGGACTACACCGTCGAGCACCTCAACTTGGCGATGGACTTCGCTGCCTTTCCGTCAAACCACATGTGCCTGATTCGTGATGACGGCGCCATGGACCTGTACCACGGCAACCTGCGCGTTGTCGACGCCGACGGCTGCAAGATCATCGACCAGGTCGATTACCAGGACTACCTCCAGCACGTGCGTGAGGAGGTGCGTCCGTGGTCGTACATGAAGTTCCCCTTCCTGAAGAAACTCGGCCCCGAGAACGGCTGGTATCGCGTGGGCCCGCTGGCGCGCGTCAACGCCTGCGATTTCATCGATACGCCCGAAGCCGAGGCGGGGCGCAAGGAGTTCATGGCCGTCACCGACAACAAGCCCAACGGGCTGTCGCTGGCGTATCACTGGGCGCGCATGATCGAGCTGTTGCACGCGGTCGAGAAGATCCGCGATCTGCTGAACGACAAGGACTTGCAGGGCACTGACCTGGTGGTTACCGGCGAGCGGCGTGAAGAGGCCGTCGGCCTGCTCGAGGCCCCGCGCGGCACGCTGTTCCATCACTACAAGGTCGACAAGAACGACCAGGTCGTAATGGCCAACCTGATCGTCTCGACGACCAACAACAACGAGCCGATGAATCGCGCGGTGGAGAGCATCGCCAAGCGGTACTTGAGCGGTAACGAGGTGACTGAGCCGTTGCTCAACCACATCGAGGTGGCCATCCGGGCCTATGACCCGTGCCTTTCGTGTGCCACGCACGCGTTGGGCCAGATGCCGCTGGTTGTCGAGCTCGTGGATTGCGAAGGTAACGTGATTGACAGTCGTGGCCGCTAGGTGATCTGATGGCGCGCGAGCCGCTTCGTGTTTTGCTGGTTGGCTTCGGTAATCCCGGTCGTCTGGATGACGGCCTGGGACCAGCGCTGGCCGCCGAAATCGAGAAGCTCGCGCTGACGGGCGTGACCGTGGATGCTGACTACCAGTTGTCGGTTGAAGATGCCGCCGCCGTGGCCGAGCACGATGTGGTCGTGTTTGCCGACGCGGCGGAGACCGGTCCCGCACCGTGCTTTTTTGAGCGCATCCAGCCGCGCACGGCGCTGAGCTTCAGCTCACACAGCGTCAGGCCGGAGGCGGTGCTCGGGCTTGCGGAAGACCTGTTTGAACGCCGCGTGCCCGGCTACCTGCTGGGAATCCGCGGCTATGAGTTCAACGAGTACGGTCAGCGATTGAGCCCGCGCGCCGAACAGAACCTGCGAGCGGCCGTCACGCTGCTCACGGCGGTGTTACGGGAAGGTACTTTCGAAGAAACCGCGACCCGATACGAACGCGGGTCGTCCGGCGAGGCGCGAGCCTCCGACGGGGACATGATATGCAAGACGGAAAACACGTAATCCTGGTTGTTGATGATGATCAGGACATTCGCTATTCGATGAAGGTTGTGCTGGAGAGCAACGGGTATGTCTGCGTTGAAGCGCCGACCGCCGAGGAAGGGTTGCGCGTCTTCAAGGAGCACAATCCCGACCTGGTAATCGTCGACCTGATGATGGAAGAGGTCGACGCCGGCACGCTGTTCGTCAAGGAGCTGAAGGTGCTTGGCGAGACGGTGCCGGTGTACCTGCTGAGCTCGGCGGGCGACAACCTGAACCTCTCCGTGGATTACAAGGAGTTGGGCTTAACGGGCGTTTTTCAGAAGCCGCTCGACAGCAACATGCTGTTGACGATTCTGAAGCAGAAGCTCGGCTAGAGCGCGGCCGATCAGCACTGAGTGCCGTCTCATCTAACGGAGCGTCAATCGCGTGACGGCTCTGGGTGGAGCGCACCGGCCAGCGCCTTGCCGGCTGCCGGACGGCGGGGACGTTGTCTGGCGCCGACGGCCTGCGAGGCGCAGGCCGCTACAGCGTTGTGCGCGCGTAGCGTACGTCTGTAGAAAGCGCTGCGCATGCCGCTGTCTTGGCACAAGTCGGGGGTTCATAAGGCGTCAATATCGTTGAACGCTCGCAGGCATGTCGTTACTATCGAAAGAAGATGAACGGGTTCAGGTGCCGGCCGTAGTGGCGGCCAACTGGGCCGGTGGGCAAGGAGCGTTGGTGTGGTTACGAGTTCTCGCGGCGTGGAGTGCGCCATTGCACTGTGCCTGTCAGCCGCGACGCTCATGGCGCCCGCGGCCGCTGAGTGTGTCTTGCCTTTCGACGGGATGGTGATCACCGAGGATACGACCTTCTGCGCGGGGTCCTATTACCTTCCCAACGGCGTCACTATCGCGGCCGATGATGTGACCGTGGCGGGTGACGGGACGATCATCGTCGGCGATGACGTCGGCAACGGCGTCTACGCCAGCGGCCGAGACAACGTCGTCGTGCAGTTCCTGACCGTGCGGCATTACGATCACGGCATGCATTTCTATGATTGTGATGACCTGACGATCTTCAACTGCAATGTGTGGGACACGCCCGAGTTGCCCGAAGGCAGCATCTTCCTGAACATCTTTGACGGCGCCGACGGAACATATGCCCACGCGATCTGGCTGCGCTGGTGTGACCGCGCGACGATCAACTACAACGACGTTACCAATCAGCAGAACGGCATCAGCCTTTTTGATTGCACCGAAGCACTGGTGTCCTACAACCAGGCGTCGGACAACAGCGGTTGGGGGATCACGCTCTGGAACACTGACAACTCGGTCATCAGTCACAACACCGCCAACTACTGCACGCGTGATTACTATGGCTGGAGCGGAGCCGACGCCGCATCGCTGCTCATGGTCTATGGATCCGATTACAACGATGTGCTCAGCAACCACCTGATCGGCGGTGGCGACGGGGTGTTTCTCGCGGGCGCTACTCACTCGCTCGATCGCCGTCCGAACAACCACAACTACTTCGCGGGCAACGATTGCTCCGATAGTCCCAACAACGGTTTCGAGGCGACCTTTAGCCAATACAACGTGTTCGAGAATAATGTCACCGATGGGTGCAACTACGGCTACTGGCTCGGCTACTCGTCCTTCAGCGAGGTGCGCGGCAACTCGGCAAGTGATTGCGTGACCGCCGGCGTGGCGATCGAGCACGGAAACAACAACCTCATCGAGGGCAACACCTTCACCAACTGCAGCCAGGCTATCTGGCTCTGGACCGACCAGGACAGCAGCCTGGTGGCGGTTTACCCCGAGTTGAAAGACACGTTCGAGACAACCGTGCGCGACAACACGCTCATCGGCAACAGCAACGGCGTGTTGTGTGAGGCGTACGACGCCAACCGCTACAGCTACGGCCATGCCATCAGCGGAAACCGGATCGACGGCAACAGCCGCGGCGTGCGCTTCTATCAAACCGACAGCTCGACCGTCGATGGCAACTACTTCCGCGACAACAACACCGGTGTGGCGTTCAACGGCAGTTCAGGTAACACCATCTACAACAACTACTTTCGCAGCCTGCTGCAAAACGCGTCCGATGACGGCACCAACACCTGGAACATCGCCAAGTCACCCGGCCCCAACATATTCGGCTTCCCCTATCTGGGTGGTAACTACTGGTCCGATTACACCGGCAGCGATACCGACGGCGACTGGCTGGGTGACACCAATCTGCCGCATGACGGTGGTGGTATTGGCAGCGGTGGCGACAACAGGCCGTTGCTCTGGGACGATCCGGACTGCAACAACAACGGCGTACCCGATGCCTGGGAAGAGGATTGTGACGGCAGCGGCACGCCCGATGATTGTGATCTCGCCGCCGGTGCGCCGGACTGCAACGGCAACGGTGTGATTGACGCCTGCGACGTCAGCGCCGGCACGAGCCCGGACTGCAACACCAACGGCGTGCCCGACGAGTGTGATGTCGCCGATGGCACCAGCCCTGATTGCAACAGCAACGGTGTGCCCGATGCTTGCGACGTTGCGGAACAGACCAGCCCCGATTGCAACGGCAACGGCGTGCCCGACGAGTGTGACGTGCTGCTGAGCGTCGTGCTGGTTGACGACCGCGGCCAGCAACTCGGTTGGGTGGACATCTCGACCAGCGGCACGCCGCTTGGGCTGGCTGATAATGGCGTCGCGTCGGTCGATATACCCTTCGCCAACGCCTTGTTTACCAGCGGTATCGCACGCGTTCACAACAACGGCGGCGTCGGGTTCAGCGACACCGGCAATCTGACAAGCTGGAACTACCAGATCCCCAGCGGGGCGGCGTTTGCCGGCACGCAAGCGCTCCTGCCATACTGGGACGATCTCGATTCAGACACCGGCAACGTATACGTGGCGACACTGGGCAGCGCACCCACGCGCGCGTTCGTGGTTCAGTGGCATAATCGTCCGCATTTCCCCGGTAATACCATACTCGATGGCGACGAAGTGACGTTCCAGGTGCAGATCTACGAGTCGCCGGCGGATGACGTCTTCGCCCAGATGCTCTACGCCGATACCGACTTCGAGTTCCCACAACAGGACCATGCGGCGTCGGCCACGATCGGCTATCAATGGGACGGGGAGATCGGCCTGCAGTGGTCGTATAACCAAGCCGGCGGCGCTGACCCCAACACAGTGTTGTCGCTGGTCGCGACTCCGGCCTATTCCAACGATGAGAACGACAACGCCATCCCCGACGAGTGCGAACTGCTCTATGGCGATCTCAATTGCGACGGCTTGCTCAACAACGCCGACATCGACGCATTCGTGCTTGCGCTGTCCGAGCCGGCGGGCTATGCGGCGGCCTACCCGCAGTGCAGCCGCGACCTCGCCGACTGCAATCTGGACGGCGACGTAAACAACGGCGACATAGACTCGTTTGTAGCATTGCTCGGCCGTCGGTAGGTAATTGTCGGATTCTCTCCACACCCATCGCAACGGCTGCCCCACGCCGCTATGGTGGAGATCCAGCGCTAAACCGGTCCTGTCGCGCTTGACGCGCGACGCGGTAGCATCCGGCGGCGCACGACGAACCACATATTCCAGGCATCACACCCGCTTGCCACACAAGGAGTTGCCATGTCCGCATGGATCACCTCGGCCGTAACGCGACTTTCCGTTGGCGTGTTGGCCCTTGGTTTCGGAACGCTCTTCGCCGGCACGGCGCTGGGGGACACGACCGAGCCCCACGCGCAGATGTTGCGTCACCCCGACGTCAGCGCCACGCACATCGCCTTCGGCTACGCCAACGATATATGGCTCGTGCCGCGCGCGGGTGGTTCGGCGACTCCGCTGGTGAGCCCGCCCGGCGTTGAGCTCTATCCGCGCTTCAGCCCCGACGGCAGCGTGATTGCCTTCAGGGCGAACTATGACGGCAATCAGGATCTGTACACCATCCCGGCCGTGGGCGGCGTGCCGTTTCGTGTGACGCACCACCCGGCAGGTGAGCGGCTCTGCGACTGGACACCCGATGGGCGACTGATCTTCCACGCGTCGGGCATGGGCACCTATCCACGAGCGGTGGAGCTGTTCACGGTTCCTGCAACCGGCGGCTTGCCCGAGAAGATGCCCGTTCCATACGGCGCCAGCGGAGCCGTCAGTGCCGATGGGCAGTGGCTGGCATACACGCCGCACTCACGCGATCGTCGCACCTGGAAGCGTTATCGCGGTGGGATGGCGACGGATATCTGGCTGTTCCACCTGGCCGAGCACACATCGCAGAAGATCACCGATTGGGAGGGCACCGACACACAGCCGATGTGGCACGGTTCCAAGGTCTACTACCTTTGCGACGCCGGCCCGGCGCACCGGCTGAACATCTGGGTGTATGACACGCAAACGCGGCAACGCCACCAGGTGACCAAGTTCGCCGACTATGACGTGAAGTGGCCGTCGATTGGTCCCGGCCCGAGCGGCGCCGGCGAGATTGTCTTGCAGCAGGGCGCTGACCTGCACCTGCTCGACCTTGCGACCGAGAAACTGCGCAAGGTCTCGATCACCATTCCCGGTGAGCTGCCCAAGGTGCGCCAGCAGGTTGTGGATGTCAGCAATGCCATTCGTCGCGCGAACATCTCGCCCAGTGGCAAACGCGCCGTGGCCGAGGCGCGCGGTGATATCTGGACACTGCCGGCGGAGCATGGCTCACCACGCAGCCTGACACGCACGAACGGCATCCACGAGCGCGAGCCGGAGTGGAGCCCCGACGGCCGTTGGATTGCGTATTTCTCGGATCAGACCGGCGAGTACGAGCTGTATATCACGCAATCAGACGGCAAGGGCGAGACGCGCCAACTCACCCACGACGGCACCGTCTTCAGAACACTCATCAGTTGGTCGCCGAATTCGGAGCACATTCTGTTCGGGGATCGCACGGGGTCGCTGTACCTGTACACGTTGGAAACCGAAGAGGTGAAGTTCGTCGACAAGGACCCCTGGTCGACGCTACGGCAGGGCAGTTGGTCACACGACTCGTCGTGGATCGCCTATGGCAAGGACGGCCGCAACCAGGTGACGTCGGTCTGGCTCTACAACCTCGCCTCGGGCGACAAGCACCAGGTCACCAGCGGCATGTTCAACGATACGTGGCCGACGTTTGACCGGGAGGGCGATTACCTCTTCTACGTCAGCGCGCGCGATTTCAGCGGGCCGCTTTACGAGGATGCGGGGCGTTCATTCGTCTACACGAACACGAATCGCCTGATGGTCGTGCCGTTGCGCGCTGATATGAAGTCACCGTTTGCACCCAAGAGCGACGAAGAGGAATGGGACGAGGCGGATGGCGAAGATGACGCCGAAGACGCGGATGACGCGGATGATGGCGACGGTGATGATGACGCCGACGATGAGGGTGACGAGGCTGAGGACTCCGGCGGCGGAGAGGATGGCGCCGACGACGCTGCCGATGACACTGCGGACGATGAAGACCCAGAGAATGCCGCCGCTGATGACTCAGCCGATGATGAAGAAGACAAGGACGGCGAAGACAAGGACGAAGAGAGTGACGAGGAGGCTGAGGAAGAAGAGGAGCCGCTCGAGATCGACCTGGACGGATTCGAGTCCCGCGCGATTATTCTGCCGCTCGATCGCGGCCACTTCCGTTCACTCGCGGTAAACCACAAGGGCCATCTGCTTTACACGCGTTCCGGGCGTGGCCCGGGCGTAAAGACGGCGATCAAGATCTTCGATCTGGAAGACGAAAAACGCGAGGAAAAGAACGTGCTCGCCGACGCCGGCCATTTCGCGATCACCGCCGACGGCAAGATGTTGCTGGTACACAAGAGCGGCAAGCTGGCGGTCATCAAGGCCGCCGCCGGCCAGAAGATGGACAAAACCGTTCCCACGGGCGGCATGCGGATCACGATCGACCCGCGCGCCGAATGGGAGCAGATGTTCAACGAGGCCTGGCGCATCTATCGCGACTATTTCTACGACCCGCACATGCACGGCGTCGACTGGCCCGCTGTCCGCGCGCTGTACGGCCAGATGCTGGCGGACTGCGTCTCACGTGATGACCTGGCATTTCTGATCCGCGAGATGATCTCCGAGCTGAACGTCGGCCACGCTTATTACATGCACGGAGATTACGAGAGCGGGCCAAGCGTCAACGTCGGCATGCTGGGGTGCGATTTCGAACTGGCCGATGGAGCCTACCGGATTAGGAAGCTCTACACCGGCGGACCGTTCGACGCCGACGCGCGCGGGCCGCTAAGTCAGCCGGGCGTCGAGGCCAAAGTGGGTGACTTTCTTCTCGCGGTCAATGACATCAAGCTCGACCCGGCCGAAGATCCTTGGGCCGCGTTTGTGGGTCTGGCAAACCAGGTTGTGACGCTGACCGTCGCTGACTCGCCCGAGTCCGAGGAGCCGCGCGACCTGGTCGTCAAGCTCCTCTCCAGCGAGGACAACCTGCGCTATCGGGCGTGGGTAGAGGCCAATCGCCGACACGTCGCCGAGAGCACCGCCGGAAAGGTCGGCTATATCTACGTGCCCGATACCGGCGGCGGTGGGCAGAACGAGCTCTTCCGCCAGTTCTACGGTCAGATCGACAAGGCCGCCCTGATTATCGACGAGCGTTGGAACGGTGGTGGGCAGATTCCACATCGGTTTGTCGAGCTGCTCAATCGCCCGGTGGTCAACTACTGGGCCCAGCGCGACAGCTACGATGCGCCGAGCCCGGGCGACGCGCACCAGGGTCCGAAGTGCATGCTGATCAATGGGTTGGCGGGCTCGGGCGGCGACGCGTTCCCCGCGTATTTCCGCAACGCGGGGCTCGGGAAGCTCATCGGCACGCGCACGTGGGGCGGCCTGGTGGGCATCTCCGGAAATCCGGGATTACTCGACGGCACCTACCTGACCGTGCCGCGCTTTGCCTATTACGACCTCGACGGCACCTGGGGCATCGAAGGCCATGGCGTCGATCCGGACCAGGAGGTCGTCGATGATCCGGCCCTGATGGTAGACGGATCAGACCCGCAGCTCGAGGCGGCCATCGGACTGATGCTCGACGAAATCAAGCGTAGCCCGTACACGCCGCCGACCCGGCCGGCATATCCGGATCGCAGCGGCATGGGGATCCCGGAAGCGGATAAATAGCAGTCGCCCGCGGAGGCGACCCGGGTTGCCGTCTGCGGGTATGATCCGCGAACATGCTTCCGGCACTGGAACCCTACATCGGCCCCGCCGCCGGCGTGGCAACGTCCGTCTTGTGGACCTTCACGTCGCTGGCGTTTACCGGCGCCGGCCGAAGGCTGGGGGCGGTGTTTGTCAACGGCGCGCGCATCGCGCTGGCCATCATCCTGCTTGGCGTGACACACCGTTTGCTCACCGGCGTCTGGGTTCCCGAGGCGCGCTTTGAGCAGGTGTTGTATCTGGCCCTGTCGGGCATCGTGGGGCTGACGATCGGCGATCAGGCGCTCTTCAGTGCCTTCGTCGCCATTGGCCCGCGCATGGCCATGCTCATCATGACCACGTCGCCGTTGCTGGCGGCGTTTTTCGGATGGGTGGCCCTCGGGGAGACGCTGCACGCTACGGCCTGGGTGGGGATTGTCCTGGTCATCGGCGGCGTGGGTTGGGTCGTGCTCGAACGCCCACCCTTAACCACCCCCGCGGACACTCGGCACCGGGCGCGGGGGATTGTCCTGGCGTTTGTCGGGGCGGCGTGCCAAGCGGCCGGCTTGCTGCTTAGTAAACAGGGCATGGGCCATGGGTGGCTTGCCTGCGGCGAGCGTATGGACCCCCAGGCCGCCACGCTGCTGCGGATGGTGTTTGCCGGCGTGGGCTTCCTGCCGATATTCATCATCCACCGCGCGCGACAGCGTAAACGCCGGGCCGTGGCGGCCAGTCCGACGCGAAGCGGATCGCGCGGCGTGGGTTACTTCCTGACGGTCTGTGGCGCGTTTGTGGGGCCGTACCTGGGCGTGTGGATGTCGCTGGTGGCATCCGACCGGGCGCCATTGGGCATCGCGCAAACGCTGTGCTCGCTCTCGCCGGTATTCATCCTGCCGCTGGCGGTATGGATTCAGAAGGAACGCCTGAGCGTGCGCGCCGTGCTGGGCGCGTTCGTCGCGGTGGCCGGCTCGGCGATATTGTTCGCGGGCGCGGGATAACGCCGTTGCCGGTTCAACAGCTGCGCGGCCACAGCGTTGTAGCGGCCTGCGCCTCGCAGGCCGTCGGCCCCGAACGGCACTACCGATATCAGGCGGCCGGCGAGGCGCCGGCCGTTACAAGTCACAGCCGAACTGTGGCGCATAACGGAGGTTGCTGGGTGCCATGCCGGGTGCCATGCCGACGTGACCATCTGGGTGCCATGCCGACGGCTGTTCGCGTCGGCATGTGGACACAGTGCATCGGGCTTGCAGTCTGCGGTGGGGGGCAGCCTTCACAGATCGCCGTATAGCTCTGCCCAGCGCTCACTTGGCGACCGCTCGGAGAATAGGTCCCACAGCGCGCGTGTGAGCGCGTTCGTCCCGGTCGGCCAGAAGCCCGCTTGCGATTTCACGAATAGCGCCACGGGATCGATACAGCCCATCAGAGCGCCGGTCAGCGCGATTGCGACAAGAACGGCCAACGCGCGCCGGTGAGCCGATTTCACACGATCTCCTTCGCATTCAGCCATACGCCGACACTGTGGACCCAACCGTCTTAGCCCGCCGACCTGTCACGGTGCGAAGCCATGTTGGCGCGCTTCCCCTTATTATCACGGCGAATGATAACGGCTGAGCCTCCGGCGCCCAAATCCTCCCGCGCAACCGCCGACTTTGTTTGGGGCGACCGTTGCGGCGCGGTAAAATGAAGTTCTGCACATGGCAGTCAAGATGATCCGGTAGGGAACAGGAGTGCGTCGTGCGAAGCAGTATTCACACCATCGTTATTGCGCTGTTGGTGGTATCCCCCGCCCTGGCGACACCGCCCGAGTACCAGGCCGCCGACGCCGGTACGGTTTTTCTCAGCCCGGTCGTTGATCAGGACTGGGGGCGACCATTGGCGGCGGGCGACCTCGACGGCGACGGGTACGACGAGGTGATCGTCGCCGCGTCCGAATCGTGGGGCAGCGTCATCAGCCACGTGTACATAATTCGTGGCGGCCCCGGCACACACGGGCAGGGACTCGTGGATCTGACGCTCGGCGGAGTGGATCAGGTGGTTATCGGGGCCCAGCTTGACGACAACCTCGGCTCCTCGATCACCACGGGCGACGTCAACGGCGACACCATTGACGACCTGCTGATCTGCGCGTCGCTCGCCGACTACAGCAGCCGGGCCGACGCCGGCATCGCGTATCTCATCTATGGCGGCGCTGGTTTCTTCGACTCGCCAACGCGCGATCTGAGCACCACGAGCGAATGGGACGTGCGCATCATAGGGCCGGTGGCCGCCGGCGATATGGGCGCCTGCTTGTCTTTCGGCGGCGGAGACACCCACGCCGCCGCCATCGGTAATCTCAGCGGCGACGTTTATGGCGATATTGTGTTGGGCGTGCATCTGGCCGACGGCAATACCGACGACACCGGGCGTGTCTACATCGTGCTGGGCCAGTCGTTTGCCACCGGTACGACGCTCGATCTTGCCTCCAGTGCCAACTACGACGTCGCGATCTATGGCGACGACAGATACGACGAAACCGGCGACTTTGTGCTCACCGGCGATGTCACTGGCGACGGCCTTGATGACGTGATCATCCCCAACCACTATTTCAGCCAGTACCTCTTCGACTCCGAGGGCGCCGTCCATATCTTCCGTGGCCGCACAACCTGGACGACCAGCTACTACAACCTGGGCACAACGCCGGCTGACATAACCCTGCTGGGATATCGCAAGTATGACGATCTCGGCGAATCAGCCGCCGTCGGTGATTTCAACCATGACGGCATCATGGACCTGGCAACCGGCGCCCCCGGAGCCGACGCCGGCGTGTTCGACGACCAGATCGGCGACGGTTTCGTTTACGGCTTGCTGGGGTCGACCAGCTATCAAACCGGTACGCACCTGATCGACTATGCCACCGCCACTCCGGACTTCCTGTTCATCGGTGAATACCAGGAAGGCCTGGGGGCCGAAACCAGCGCCGGTGACTTCAACGGCGACGGCTATGACGACGTGGCCGCGTCCGAACGCTTCGGCGGACCCTCCAGCAACGGCGTCGTGGAGGTGCTTTGGGGACGCGATTTCTCCCCGGGCGCTACGTTTACGGCCAACGTTGACTCCGACCTGCGAATCATCGGCGGCGCGCAGGACCGCATCGGCTTTTCGCTGTCCGCGTCGGACACGAACAATGACGGTCTGGATGAAATCCTCTTCGGTTCGCCGTTCAGCCGTTCAGCAACAGCTACAACGGCACGGTCTTCATCTTCACGCACGTGACCGGCGACGCAAACTGTGATGGCCTGCTCAACAATGGCGACATCGACGCGTTTCTGATGGCGCTCTCAGACCATGCCGCGTACGTCACGCAGTACCCCTGTGATAACGCGGACTGCAATCTCGATGGCGCTGTCGACAACGCGGACATCGATCCGTTCGTAATCGCACTCACCGCCGCGAACCTGTACTAGGCTGCGGGAAACCGGCTGATATGAATCGGCAGTAGACATCGGTTCCCGGTGTCTCTTGAGCGCGACCGCTGCGGTATGTTAACGGTCCGGTGCGGTAGGGGAGCTTCCCATGTTGACTGCGTGTTGTCCACGGGTGGCATAAGCGTCATGTCGACGGGGCGGTTCGCGCAGGATCACGCGGCGTGCGAGTTGTTGTCCGGTGAGGCTTTCAAGGCGGCCACGTCGCGCTGTGATGCGCGTGTCAGGCGGCGGAAGCCGCGCAGCTTCCAGTAGATGATTATCCCGATCACCAGGATGACGACGCCGATCAGCGCCGCGCTGTTGACACCGACCAACCACCGCCGCAACGTCGGGATCATGCCGGCGAACCAATAGCCCAGCCCGACAAACAGCGGAATGGACAGCACAGCGCCGGCACAGTCGGCCAGAAAGAACTTCCAGTATGGATAGCGGGTGGCGCCGGCGGTCATGCACATCATCGCCCGAATGCCCACAAAGAAGCGGCCGAAGAAACACGCCCACGCGCCGTGTTTTCTGAATTGCTGCGCGGTGCGCGCAAAGCGGCGGGGCGTGATCATCCAACGCACCAGTCGGTGACGGACCAGGCCGGGCCCGACGAATCGGCCAAAGCTGTAGAGCACCAGGTCGCCGCTCATTATCCCCAACAGCGCCACCAGCAGCGTGCCGCTCCAACTGGCCACCTCGGGGTGCGTGGCCAGGATCACGCCGGCGGCGATCAACGGAATGTCCTCGGGGATCGGGATGCCCAGGCTGGCGACTATGAGGATGCCGAGCAGTGTCGGATAGAACGCGACACGCAGCCACTCGACCATCGTCGCCTCGTCGATGCCGACGCCGGCGATCAAACCACCTAATAACAGAGCATCCATATATCAGCGTTTGGCGAGAACCTCACCACTCCTGCGGGCGGTATGAAAGTCACGTATTTGACCCGTTGGCAACCGCTTTGGCAACCCGGCTACACAGATTGCTCTATCGGGTCGGGACGGCGGACGTGTGAGCGAGCGCTCATATACGGACGTTGTGCGGCGGCTTGACAGCGGGTTTCGCCGTAGGGGGGCTAACGCAAGGCCAGCACGATATTCAGCAGCAGACTGACGCCCGCCACGATCGCCAGCACAATCACCGCAACGGACGGCGTGGCCATGTCCTCCGAGTGGCTGCGGCGTGAGGAGGGCACCTCGGTAATCACGTTTTCGCCCGAGGACAGGTTGTTCAGCACGTCATGATCGAGGAATTGACGGGCGTAGTGGGGTGACTCGCCGCGCCCCAGCAGCGCCAGGTCTTCGAGCAGCTCGCGCGCACTGGGATAGCGTTCGTCAGCGCTCTTGGCCATCAACATCTCGATCATCGAACCACAGCCCGATGTCAGGCTGGTGTTGATGTGGTCCGGTGGCGTCAGCGGTTCTTTCAGGTGCTTGTGCATGACCGCCGACGGCGTCGGCGCCTCAAACGGGACGCGGCCGGTGATCATGTGATAAAACGTCGCGCCGAGCGAGTATAGATCGGCGCGCTGGTCGATGTTCACCTCGCCGCGAATCTGCTCGGGGCTGATGTAGTAGGGCGTCCCATAAGCCCGGCCCGCCTCGGCCATCGCCGCCTCGAGATCCGTCGCTTCGCGCGCCAGACCCATATCGGCCAGCTTGGCGACGCGCTGTGGTGTGAGCATGATGTTCTTGGGCTTCACGTCACGGTGGATGAAGCCGCGATCGTGGGCGTGCAGCAGGGCTTCGGCGATCTGCGTCACGATATCGATCGCTTCCTGCTCCGAGTACACCTTACCGTCAGCAAGCTCGTCGTATACCGTGCAGCCTTCGACGAATTCCATCACGAAATAGTGGAACCCCCCCGACTCGCCGACGTCGATCGCCTGCACGATGTTGTTGTGGCTCAAAGCGGCGGCCGCCCGCCCCTCGCGATAAAACCGCTCAACAAAATCCTGGTTCTTGCTCATGCGGCGAGGCAGAACCTTGATCGCGACTATGCGATCGAGGCTGAGCTGGCGGGCCTTGTACACAATCGCCATCGCCCCCGCGCCGACCTTCTTTAAGATCTGATAACCGGAGATCTGCTGTGCCGGACGACCGCCCGAGTCTTCCTTCCCAAAACCCGTCAGGCGCTGGTATTGTGTGCGCGTGAGAAATCCGAGGTCGATAAGAACTTCGCCCAGCGGCCGGCTGCGGCCGCTCTGGGCCTGCTGCTCACGAAACTCGGTAGCGACACGGATCTCCTCGGAGGTGGCGTATTGACGCTCTACCACGAGGCGCGCTATATGAGTGTCTTCTGACGGGTCCGCCACGCGTAACCTTCCAGGCGAGATGTGCCAGACTTCACGAACCGCGATTGTCCGCAACAATATTAGGCGGATGCCAATGGACGGTCAAACAACCTGTTGGGCCGGGAAGCATGAGGATGCCGGTATGATTAGTCCCCGGAACCGACCTCGCGAGGGGGTCCGCCTGGCGGCGGTCTGGCTCAATATCTGGATGCTGCTGCTCGTGAGTTGGCCGGCGCCGGCCTCCCGAGCCGCCGACCGCGTGACGGACGCGGCCGTCGACGACGCCATCCGCAACGCCGTCACCTGGCTCAAGGCCCAGCGCAATGAGTCGGGGCATTGGGAAACCCACGGTGAGAAGTCGATGGTATGGGCCGGCGATACCGGACTGACGCTGCTCGCCCTGCTTTACGCCGGTGAGAATCCGCTCGCTGATGATATGGTCACCTCGCTCGAGTGGCTGGCTTCTCAGGAGCTTTCGCACACCTATACGGTGGGTACGCGCGCCCATGTGCTCGCCCTCGTTCCCCAGCGGAAATACGCACGCCACCTTCAGCGCGATGTGGACTGGCTGGCCCACAACATCGGTGCCGCGGACAGCGCCCATCCGGGGGCCTACGACTACAAGGGGCGGCCGACCTCGCGCTACGACAATTCGAATTCGCAGTACGGCGTGCTGGGCGTCTGGATGGGCACTGACGCCGGGGCCACCGTCGCCAACACCTACTGGGAGCTGGTGGCCGGGCACTGGATGGGCAATCAGAACGGCGATGGCGGCTGGGGATATGACGCGCGCGGCCGCTCGACGACCGGATCGATGACCGCCGCCGGCCTGGCGTCGCTGTACGTGGCCCTCGATCGCCTGTACGTCGATCGTCCGCGCGAGGCGGTCGATCTCGTCGCCACGATTGATCGTGGGCTTGACTGGTATGCGCGCGAATTCACCGTTGACAATCCGCACGGCGATGAGAAATGGAAATACTACTACCTCTACGGCATCGAACGCGTCGGTCGCGCCAGCGGGCAGAAGTATTTCCGCGAGATTGACTGGTTCCGCGAGGGTGCCGCTTTCCTGCTGGGTGAACAGCGCGCCGACGGCTCATGGCCCGGCGGCGGCGCTGGGCAGGAATTCACCGCGTCGGACCTGCGCAACACCAGCTTCGGGCTGATGTTCCTCTGTCACGGCCGCGCCCCGGTGTTGTTCAACAAGCTCGAACACGAGTGGGTCGAGACCCGCGAAATCTCGGCGCGCGAATCCCGCCGCCGCGGCGCCCCGCGGCGCGGCGAGGAAGCGCGGCGTGACGACGAGCGTCCGCGCAGCCGATGGGGGGACGAGGATGAACCAAATGCGGAACCCGGCGCGCCTTCGGACGAGAACGTCGAGACCGTCCGCGTCTCTGACTGGAACAACAAGATGCGCGACGTGGCCGGCCTGACGCGCTACACGGCGCGCAGCCTCGAACGGCTGGTGAACTGGCAGATCGTGCGACTGGACGGCTCGCTGGCCGACCTGATGGAAGCACCCGTGCTGTACATGTGCGGGCGGCTGGAGTGGCAGTTCAGTGACGCCGAGGTCGCGAAGTTGCGTGAGTACTGCCGGCGGGGGGGCATGATTCTCGGTGTGGCCGATCACAACAGCCAGGATTTCGCCCAGGGTTTTAGAGCCCTCGCGACACGCATGTTCCCGGAGTACGCTCTCGAAAAGCTCCCACCCGATCATCCGCTGTTCAACGGCGACGTGCGCTCGCCGATCGATGATCCACCGGAAATCTATGAAATGAACAGCGGTCTACGCACGCTCATGCTGCTCAGTACGCGCGACATCGCCGAGGCCTGGCACAAGTACCACTATCGTAACCGCGAGAAAGACTTCCAACTGGGCGTGAATATCTTCCTTTATGCGACCGACAAAACCACGCAGCGCAGCCGCCTCAAGGGCCCATACATCGAGCGTCTGGCGGTCGACCCCGTGCGCGAAATCAATGTGGCGCGAATCAAGTATGACGGTGCGTGGAACCCCGAGCCGTATGGATGGGATCGTCTGGCCAACTACATGAACAACCAGGCCGCCACGCGACTTGTCGTTGAGAATGGCGTTGAGCTTGACTCGCCGAGGCTGCGCGAGTTCAAGGTCGCACACATCACCGGCAACGGCGCCTTCGAACTGAGCGAAGAAGAGCTGGACGGCCTCCAGCGTTTTCTGACGCGCGGGGGCACACTGCTGGCCGATGCCACGGGCGGGGCGGGTCAATTCGCCGACGCGCTCGATACATACCTGACCAAGGCCCTGCGATCGTCGGCCGAGCCGGCGCCGCACAAGGCCGCGATCGTATCCGGTGACGGGATCCCCGACGCCGTGTCGCTCGAGGGAGTCGCCTACCGTCGCGCCGCTCGGCGGGAGGCGGGCGGACGTGGCTATCCGCGACTGATGACTTACAACCTCAAGCGCAACGCGGCGGCGCTGGTGTCGCCGCTGGATTTGAGCAGCGGCCTGCTGGGCACAGACGTTTACGACTGCCGCGGCTATGACGGCGACAGTTCTCTGCGGATCATGCGCAACATGCTGCTGTATGCAGACCTGTCGGCAGTGGACAAGGCGAAATTGGGGCGCGACTGACTAACGCCGGCGCGTCATGCACCGGGGCCGTGCGTATCGCCAGCCTCGAGCGTCTGATCGCGTTGGCTGCGCAGGCGGACGATGAACTCGGCCCCGCCGTCTTTGGGGCAGTTCAGCTCGATGCGCCCACCCATCTCGAGCACGAATTTGCGGGCGACCGCGAGGCCCAGACCGGTGCCGGCGTGTCCCTTGGTCGAGTGAAACGGCTCGAACACGCGTTCCCGTTCCTCCTCGGGCACACCGGGACCGTTGTCCGCCACGGTGAGAACCACGACGTCATCGACCGCATCAAACGACGTCCGCACATTGACGATCCCCTTGTCCGGCGGAACGGCATCAATCGCGTTGCCGACCAGATTGAGGATAAGCTGATGCGCGCCGTCATAATCGAGAGGGATGGGGGCAAACTCGTCCAGATCGCTCAGGAGCACCACCGATTTGCGATCGGCCTGGCCCTGTAATTCAGCGATGGCCTCTTCGACGATCTTGTTGATCTGGATCAGCTCCAGGTGGGGCTCGCGGTCCTTGCTGAAGGCCAGCATGTTCATCATGAGTCGCGAAACTTTGTCGAGATTGCGCGTGACGATGCCCCAGCCTTGCGTGACGGCCGCCAGGTCGCGCTTGCCCAGACCGCGTTTCAGCACATCACCGCCGCTTTGCAGACCCTGAAGCATGTTCTTGATGGAGTGCGACAGGTAGGCGACCGTCTCGCCGGTCGCCGCCAGCCGCTCCTGCTGTAACTGGGCCTGCACGAGCCGGGCATTTTCGATCGCCAGTCCGGTCTGGTAGCCGATCGCCGTGATCAGGCGCAGCTCGTGCTCGGTATATGTGTGGCGTGTCACCGGGCAGTCGAGGTGGATGATACCCAGGACCTGTTCCCGGGCGACGATCGGCGCGCAGACCACCGAACGCATGCCCAGGTTCTGCACGCTCTTGCCGCTGCGAAAGCGCTTGTCGGCGATGACATTTGAGCACAGCACGCCGTCGCGGGCATCGATCACGTGTTTCATGATGGTGCGAGAGGCGATGATGGCCTCGTCCGGTGCGGCGTGCTTGCCCTCTGTACGTCGAAACCGCACGACCTCCGGCAGCAGCTCTTCCGCGGCGTCGTCGCGCACAAAGATCACGCCACGCTCGACCTCGACCTCCGCGAATATTATGTCCATGACGCGTGCGAGGAGCTTGTCAGGCGGCAGCAGGCTGCCGATCACGTCGGCCAGCTCGCGGATCACGCGCCAGGCCTTGACGGCTGACGCGGTCTCCGGCGCCGCCATCACCACGCTATCCTCGTTGGAGGGCACGCTGGCGACAATGGATGCGTCAATGGCGTCGTTGGCCGCGTCAAGCGTGACCAGGTCGGTGGGTATGGTCGAGCCGGCGAACTGCTCGGTGCGTTCCTCGCCGGCGTAAACGAACAGCGTGCTGCCGACGCGTATCTGGTCGCCGTGCTTCAGGCGCGTCGGCTTCTGGAGCCGCACACCATTGAGATATGTTCCGTTGACGCTGTGGAGATCGTAGAGCGTCCAGGCGTCGTTCTCACGCTTGAGCTGGGCGTGTCGCCGGCTGACGGTCTGGTCGGTGAGGGGGACCTGGTCGCTGGCCCGGCCGATCAGCACCACGCTATCGTCGGTCTTGAGCGTGCGCCCCTTGTCCGGACCCTGCAATACATGAAACGTGGCCACGGATAACCTCGGCGTCTATGCGCGTCCCTGCTCGGGCCGGCGAAGTGTCGATATTCGGGGACCGACTCCACACTGGATCGCTCCAGTGCACTCGTGCGGAAGTCAGGCACCACAAGTGGCGCGGCGGACCACCCGTACTTACAGGTGGTGCGCACACCCAGACGCGCGGCGCCATCCCCTATTTGCCTGTCACGCCCGCTGCGGGCGGGTCAGCCGTCCACGCTGGTCCGGCAAACGCTCGTTCACCGTGGCAAGGCGACCGTCAGGCCTCATGCGAGGCAACCGGCCGAACGGTTCCGGCCTGAAGCCCCTTGTCGGTCTTCTTCAGCTCGTACTCGACCGTCTCGCCGTCCCGCAAAGACCGAAAGCCTTCGGCCTGGATGTTCGTGTAGTGCACGAATACATCCTGTCCTTCGGGGCCAACGATAAAGCCGTACCCTTTCTTCTGATCAAACCACTTCACATTGCCGGATGTCATAATGCCGACCTCCGGAGCCGCTTTACTTAGAGGTGCGTGGGGCGCGGCTCCCGATTCGAAATGAGACTGACAGACACCGACCGCGGGAGTGAATGCGACAGAATTGCCGCACACACCTATCCCGAGCCGCTCGCCAGAATCCTGGCGAGTGGCGCAACGGACAAGACAACCCCGCTTGTCCGCCAGTCGTATGCCAACGCGCGGGCTCACATACGCCCGCGTGAAACGCTATTCCGTCGTCTCTTTCAGCGCGGCCTTACGCGAGAGCTTTACACGGCCCTGCTGGTCGATCGCGATCACCTTGACCTTGACCTTCTGACCCAGCGAGACCTCATCAGTGACGCTCTTTACATAGCCGTCGGCCAACTCGCTGATGTGGCACAGGCCATCCTGGCCTTCAAACAACTCAACAAACGCGCCGAAGTCGCGGATGGTCGTCACCGTCCCATCATAGATGCGACCGACCTTGACATCTTCGGTCATGCGCTCGATCGCGCTGCGTGCTTCCTCGGCGCCCTTGGCCTCCAGGCACGAAATGAAGATCGTGCCGTCTTCCTCGATATCGATCTGTGCGCCGCTGGCGGCCTGCAAAGCCTTGATCGACTTGCCGCCCGGGCCAATCACCTTACCGATCTTCTCAGGATCGATCCGGATCGTCAACATTCTTGGGGCGTGTTCACTGATGTCCTGCCGTGGCTTGTCGAGGGTTTTGGCCATTTCCTTGAGGATGTGCAGCCGCCCCTTCTTGGCCAGCTCGAATGTCTCGGCGATCAGCTCATGACTCAGGCCGCGCGCCTTGAGGTCAAGCTGGATGCCCGTGATGCCGTTTTCGGTACCGGCGACCTTGAAGTCCATGTCGCCAAAATGATCCTCTTCACCGAGAATGTCGATCACCAACTGATGCTTGTCGCTGTTGGTGAACATTCCCACCGAAATGCCCGCAACCGGCGCTTTGATCGGCACGCCCGCGTCCATCAGGCTCATCGTGCCGCCGCAGACGGTTGCCATCGAGCTGGACCCGTTTGACTCGAGAATATCACTGACCAGGCGAATGGTGTATGGGAAGTCGTCCGGCGATGGCAGCACCGCCTGGAGGCTGCGCTCGGCCAGCGCGCCGTGCCCGATCTCACGCCGTCCGGGCCCCATGATGCGGCGGGCTTCTCCGACCGAGAAGGGGGGGAAATTGTAGTGCAGCAGGAACTTCTTCGAATACTCACCCATCATGTCGTCAATGGTCTGCTCATCGCGCGGCGTGCCGAGCGTCGTGACCACCAGGGCCTGAGTTTCGCCGCGCGTGAACACGGCCGATCCGTGAATGCGTGGCAACCACGCCACCTCGCAGTCAATCGGTCGGATTGTCTCGGCGTCACGGCCATCGGGCCGGACACCGTCATTGAGCAGGCGGTCGCGAATGACGGACTTTTCGACCTCCTGGATCGCCTCTCTGACTTCGCCACGAGTTCGTTCGCTCTCGGGGGCATCTTCCGGGCAATACTCATCGAGAAGCTCGGAATATACGACGTTAACGGCGTCGTAGCGCTCCTGTTTGCCGGCGATGCTCTTGGCTTCACGCAGCCGTTCGTAGGCTTTCTTGTTGATCTCTTCGGCAAACGCGCTGTCAGCTTCGGGGGCTTCCCAGGTGGACGGTTTGCCAACGTTGCGTTTGAGTTCCTCGAGCATTTCACAGATTGGCTGAATGCCCTGCTCGTGACCGAACTTGATGGCATCGAGCACGGTTTTTTCCGAGGCTTCGTCGGCGCCGACCTCGATCATGTTGACGCCGTCCGGATGGCCGGCGAGCACCAGGTCCAGGTCGCTGTACTCGAGCTGCGCCTGAGTCGGGTTAATGATGTACTTGCCTTCCACATGGGCCACACGAACGCCCGCGACCGGTCCCTCGAACGGAATCGGGGCGACGGCGAGGGCGGCGGCCGCGGCCACAAGGCCCAGCACATCCGTATCATGCTGGCAGTCGACCGCCAACGTGATTACCTGAATCTGGACTTCGTTCTTGAAATCCTTCGGAAACAGCGGCCGAATCGGGCGGTCGATCATGCGCGCCGAGAGGATTTCCTTGGCGGAGGGTCGGCCTTCGCGCTTGAAAAAGCCGCCGGGGAACTTGCCCGCGGCGGCCATGCGCTCACGATAATCGACCTGGAGAGGGAAAAAATCTATCCCCGGGCGCGGATCAGAAGAGACCACCGTCCCGAGCACGACGGTATCGCCATAACGAACCACCGCGGCGCCGGCCGCCTGCTTGGCGACTTTGCCGACCTCGATTGATAGAACGCATTCACCTACTTGCCGTTCGACTTTGAATACCATCGCTATTCTACCTGCCCTAGTTTCTCAGACTCTCTGTAATCTCTGCCTGTAAGTTGTCTTGCTGTCCGTCTGATCCGATGCCCCCCAAATACACAGCGCGCCGCGAGCGCTTGCAAAGCGCCACGCGGCTGCGAGTGTTGAGTGCTTCAGATTCGTTGCTCGCACTGTTCCACATGCCCCCCGTGGAATCCCGATCGCGAGCGCTGCGGTTTTCGCTGACCGCTCTCGCACCCTATTTGCGCAAGCCCAATTTCCCGATCGTCTCCAAATAGCGATCGTGTGACCCTCGGGCGAGAAACTTCAACAGCGCTGAACGGCGCCCAACCATTTTGAGCAACCCGCGCCGCGCTGAGTGATCTTTCGCGTGCGACCGCAAATGTTCCGTCAACTGCTTGATGCGTGTGGTCAACACCGCAATCTGCACTTCCGCGGAGCCCGTGTCCGTGTCATGCCGGCGGTGGTCTTTTGTGACCTCTGTTTTTTCCTCTGTGGATAATGCCACGGCCCATTCTCCTTACAACACTTGGGTAATGTCCCAGTCGTTCACTTCCGGGCGCGGAAGGTCGCCGAGACAACCTGATTGGGGCACAGTATAGGCCTCATCACTGCCCCTCGCAATACCCGCGCCAAACCAACGGCTAATCCGCGCCGGCGGGGACCACACTTGCCGCGTCGATGTAAGTCCGCTTGCGTAAGTGGCTTAGAACATCCGGCCGGGGCCGGTTCCTTCGCCGTGCTGAGCGCGATCAGGATCGGGATCGCACACGATTGTCACGCGCCTTCCGCGAGACGAGCCAGTTGGCGTGCCAATTGCGACGTCGACTTAAAGCCGTGACCCGCGATATTACACAGATGATAGTCCAGTAACTCGAACCATGCCGAGGCGTCACGCGCCTCACGCTTGGCGCCGATCAAGCCGCGGCGCAGCGGGCGTTTCTCGACATAGTGCATCTCACAATCGCGGCAGACGATGCCGCCGGCCGCGCTGCTGAAGTAAAGCGTGGCGTTAGGAGCCGCCGGGCGGTCACACGAGACACAGCGGTCCAACGTGGGCCGATAACCAATCGCGTCCAGCAATCGGTATTGGAAGCGCGAGATCTTCAGGGCGATCTGGCCGCCGTCCGCGAGGCCGGCGAGCAATCCGTGCAGGGCTTCGAAGAGCTCGGGATGCGGGTCGCGCTCTTCCGTGAGCGAGCTGACCAACTCGGCCGCGTAGAGGCCGGCGTAAAGGCCGGCCAGGTTTTTGCGCAGGCCGCTGAACGTGTCGCGCTGCGTCCAATCGGTGAGCGTCGCCAGTGTTGCATCGCCACGCGGCGGTGCGTAGTTGACCTCGCCCAATTCCAGCAGGTCCATGCCGGTTGCAAAGCGCTTGGAAGTGCCGCGTTTGATCCCCTTGGCAATCAGACGCAGCAGGCCGGCGTCGGCCGCGAACAGCGTCGCAATCTGCGACGTTTCCGAGTAGTCAGTCAAACGCAGGACGATCGCCTGATCGCGCTCGATCGGCATGGACGCACCTCGTTCATGTGCCGCCGCAAGCGGCCACACACTTCCTTCCGCCGCGCAACGCGTGGTGCTGCGCGGTGGTTGTTCATAGAATAGCGTAATACGTCGGCCACGGGTGTGGCCACGGTGGCGTCTGAATCGTGAGCGACGGATGGGCGAGCTTTCGCTGGACAGGTATCTGCGGCAACGCGTCGTGCTCGACACGCAGGGGCCGCTGTTGTACATCGGCCTGCTGCGACAACACGACGGAACCGGGTATTGGCTGGCGGACGCCGACGTTCACGACCGTCGGGACGGCCACAGCACCAAGGAGGTGTACCTCAACGACGCCCGCAAGCTGGAGTGCTCCGGTGTGCGGCGGATCAGCCGAAAGTTGACGTTCGTTGATCGCGCCGCCGTCGTCAGCATTTCCGCGCTGGCTGACGTCGTCACTGACGACGACGCAGGAGACCAGGAGCACTGGCTGCCGTGAAATGTAACGGCCGGCGCCCCGCCGGCCGCTGGAGAGCGGAAACCATGTTTTCAGCTCGGCGGCCCGCTAGGCGCAAGCCGCAACGGTACTGTGGACGCTTAGCAGTCAGATCAAAAAAGGCGTCGGCTGTGGCGTGACGGATTGGACACCGCTGATATGCATTCCAAAACGGGAGAAATGCGGGTCGCAACCGCGCTGGCTACCAGCGTCGGCCAGGCCGATACGGGCAAGCGGCTGGCAGATGACGTGCGCCAAGCGCTCGGCGACCGCCCGGTACACCTGGCGGTTACTCTTCGCCAGCGCGCACTTCGAGGAGGAGTACACACGCCTGACAGGCGACATGTATGACCACCTCGGCCCGCAGGCGTTCATCGGAACGAGCGCTGAAGTTGTGGCCTGTGATCAACAGGAACTGGAGTCACGACCGGCCGTCGCCTTGTGGGCCGCACACATGCCGGGCGGTCGCGTAAAGGCGTTTCACCTGAGCGCCGACGATGTCGCCGTACACGATCATCCCGAGCGCATACGCGAGTACCTTGATGTGCCGGCCGATGAGGGGCCGAGCTTCGTGCTGCTGGCGGACCCATTCACCTGCGGCCCTGGCGCGCTCGAGCTGCTTAACCGCCTGGAGGTGGCATACCCCGGCAGATCCGTCATCGGCGGGATGGCATCCGCGGCTGAACGCCCCGGCCAGAACCTGCTGGCGTTTGAGGGGCAGGCGCTGCGCAGCGGCCTGGTGGGTGTGGCGGTCTGGGGCAATGCGCGCATCGACACTGTCGTATCACAGGGTTGTCGCCCGATCGGGCGGCCGCTGGTCGTCACCCAGGCGGAACGCAATATCATCCAACAGCTCGACGAAGAACCGGCGCTTTCAAGGCTCATCGAGGTTCTGCGCACCTGCCGGCAGCGCGACATCGAACTGGCGCGCACGCGCGGCGTCCTGGTTGGTCGCGTGATCGATGATCGGCGGGAGCAGCCGCACGATTTCCTCATACGTAATCCGATCGACTCGGACCAGGAGAGCGGGACGCTGGCGATCAACGACGTGGTGCGCGCGGGACAGACGCTCCAGTTTCACGTGCGCGACGAAGAGTCGGCCAGCGAGGAACTGACAGCCCTGCTGGCACAGGGCGCGCCGCCGCGGCCGGCGGGTGCGTTGTTGTTCAGTTGCAACGGCCGCGGGACACGCCTATTCTCGTGCGCGCATCATGACACGCGCGCAATCGCTGACCAGTGTGGTGCGTTACCGGTGGCCGGCATGTTCTGCCAAGGCGAGATCGGCCCCATCGGGGAGCGGAACTTCCTGCATGGCCATACAGCCAGCATCGGATTTTTCCGGCCGGCGGAATCGTGAGCCGGGCCGAAGCACACACGGGGTGCCCATGCGCATGAGGTTCCCGCCGCGGTTGCGTGTACGCAAACGCCGCGACTTCCAGCGCGCGTTTGCAGAGGGAAGGCGCGCCCACGACGGCCCGCTGGTTGTCTGGGTGATGCCCAACGGACTGGACGTAACCCGATTGGGGCTGATCGTCAGCCGCAAGCATGGTGGCGCAGTGCGGCGAAACCGGCTAAAACGGATTCTGCGCGAGGCGTTTCGCTTGTCGCAGCATGACCTGCCACCCGGTTATGATTTGCTTATTGCGCCGCAGCGCGGCATGCACATGTGCCTGGAAGACTGCATCCTGTCACTTGTGCGCGTGACCAAGCGTATGTGCGTGTAACGGCCGCCACCTGCGGAGAACGGACGTTTGTTGAGAATCGACAAATGAGCGCACCCACGTCGACAATCCGAGACGCCGCCACGCCGCAGGTTCACCCCGCACCGGCTTCGCACGATGAGAGTGCCGGCGTGTCTGCCGATCAGGGCCCGATCCTGATCCTGAGCGCTTCGGCGGGCGCGGGTCATATGGTCGCGGCCGAGGCGCTGCAATCCGCGTTTCGTGAGCGCCTGCCGCATGGCGACGTCGAGATCATCGATGTGTTGCAGCTCTCCAACGGGTTCTTCCGCCGCCTGTATGCCCAGGGTTACCTGGCACTTGTCAACCATGCCCCCAGCGCCATGGGTTGGCTCTACGAGGCCATGGATCGGCCGGACCAGGAATACCGCGACTGGATACGCACCGCCTTCCAGAACATCAACACGCGCAGCACGGTCAAGTACCTCTTTCGCCGCCGGCCCAGCCTGATTGTGAACACCCACTTTCTGTCGGCGGAAATTGTGGCGATTCAGCGGCGGCGCTACCGGCTGAGCTGCCCACAGGTGACCGTCACCACCGATTTCGAAACTCACCGCCTCTGGGTGCAGCCGCCCACGGAGCGCTACTACACCGCCACGGAGGAAGGTAAGGCGTATCTGGTGACCTGGGGCGTCGCGCCGCGCGACGTACACGTGACCGGCATACCCGTGCGCGCCGCGTTCAATCAGCCGATCTCCAGGGAATTCGCACGCCGGAAGCACGGGCTGCGCCTCGACCAGCCGGTGGCGTTGTTGCTTTGCGGCGGCTTCGGTGTGGGGCCGACCGGCGAGCTGTTTCGCGAGCTGATGCGCATGCCGCCTCAGGTGCAGTTGATTGTGGTCACCGGTCACAACGAGAAACTGCGCAGCCGGCTCCAGGCCCGAGCCAGCCGCGGCAGCCGCACGGTCGTGGTGGTTGGCTTTACGGACAAGATGCATGAGTTCATGCGGGCGGCGGACGTGGCGATAACCAAGCCCGGGGGGCTGACCGCGTCTGAGGCGCTGGTCTGCGGGCTGCCCCTGGTGGTTGTCAATCCGATTCCCGGGCAGGAAGCCCGCAACAGTGACTTTCTGCTGGAGGGGGGCGCGGCCGTCAAAGTCAACAATATTCGCATGCTGGGCTACCGCGTTGGCAGTATGCTGAACGATGCCGACCGACTGGCGGCGCTGCGGCGCCGCGCCGGAGGCCTGGGTCGTCCGGATGCGGCCGGCGCGATCGTCGATGATGCCCTGCAAGTACTGGCCAAAACTCGCGTTTGACATTTGCACAGTGGCCTAGAAGAATCATCCGATGTGGGAATCGGGCGGATTGCCCATGGGATGCCGCGGGAGCCGGGTCGATGCGAATTCTGGTGGCCATACCGGTCTACAATGAAGCTCCCTACCTGCCGCGCGTTCTGGCGGCGGTTTCGCGGTATGCGCGGGACATCCTCGTGATCAACGACGGGTCAACCGACTCCACCGCCGGCCTGCTCGCCGAATTCCCCCATGTGGCCACGATTACGCACATCGAGAACCGCGGGTATGGCCAGAGTCTGATCGACGCCTTCGCCTACGCCCAGCGCGCCGGATATGACTGGGTCGTCACGATGGACTGTGATGAACAGCACGAGCCGGCCCAGTTGCCCGAGTTCTTCGCGGCCGCTGCGCGTAATGACGTGGATCTGATAAGCGGATCGCGCTATCTTGCGCCGCACCCCGACGACGATGAGGCCCCGCGCGAACGCCGCCGCATAAACTTCCTGATCAACAACCTGCTGGAGCAGCTCTTGGGCCTGAAGCTGACCGACTCATTCTGCGGCTTCAAGGCCCACCGTGTCGCCGCGATGCGCGCGTTGTGCCTGGATGAGCCGGGCTACGCTTTTCCGCTGCAATTCTGGCCACGATTCGCTCGGGCCGGTATGAAAATGCGCGAAATCCCGGTTCGGCGCATCTACCGTGACACGCAACGCGAGTTTGGCGGGACGCTCGACGACCCGGAGGCGCGCTTGCTGCACTATGTCGAAGTGCTGCTGCGCGCACTGACCACCGACAGCGCCGCGACAAAGCGGGCACCGACCTGTACTCTGTGTGCATGTCCCGAGAGCAGATGATCGAGCCCGGGCGTCTCCGGACACCCAGCGCCGACCAGGCGTTGCTGATCGAACCATCCCCGGCGCGGATTCACGCCGCGCTGAAGACCGACTGGTCCTCACCCCTTCGCCGTTCACCCTTGCTGGACACGACAATCGGCGCGTTGCGCGCGGAGTTACGTGCCGCTCTCGGCCTGGGCGGGCAAGTTGTCATGACCGGCCACCAGCCGGAGTTTGTCCATGCCGGCGTGTTGGCCAAGACGATAGCGAACCATGCGCTGGCGCGGCGTAGCGGGGCGCGGGCGTTGTTTCTGGTGGCGGACTCGGACGTGCCCAAGCACGTCGAGTTGACGGTGCCACGCGAAACTCCCAGTGGGCTGGAGCGTGTTCGCATTCCGCTGCCGGGGCTCGATCGCCATTTGCCGGCGGAGATGCAACCGCCGCTCTCGCGTTCCGCGTGGCAGGCTTGCTTTGCGCGCATTGCCGAGCTGTTGCCCGACCGCAAAGAGGTGTTGCTCGGGGGGTTCGCCGAGGCGTGGCTTGGTGGAGGGGAGCGTGAGCTGGATTACTGCGCCGCGATTCAGCGCGGGCACGGCGCGGTTGAGGATCTGCTGGGGCTGACGGGTATAACGCCGATCCGCATGTCCGCTCTTGCGCAAACCAAGGCCTTTCGCGCGTTCGCCGCCCATCTGATTCTCAACGCGCGCGCCTTTGCCGCCGACCATAACCGGGCCCAGGCGGCGTATCGCCAACGTCACAAGTTGCGGAACCCGCAGCGCCCGGTTCCGCCACTGATCGTGGAGCACCAGCGCGTGGAACTGCCGTTCTGGCTGGTCCGGGCCGGCCAACCGCGCGCGCGGCTTTTTGTTGAGGAGGCCGGTGATGATATTCGCCTGTATGCGGACCAAGCGCTGGTGAGCACCACGTCGCAAGCCGCGCTGGCGTCGTCTGAACGGCACACGCAGCCCTGGGCGCACCAGGCCGACGGCTGGCAACTGCGCCCACGGGCTTTGATGCTCTCCAGTTTCGTGCGGCTGTTTCTGGCCGACCTCTTCATCCACGGCATCGGCGGCGCGAAGTACGACGAAGTGACGGATGAGTTCGTCGGGAGTTTCTTTGACGCCGCGGCCCCGCCCATCTGCTGCATCAGCGCCACGTTGTGCCTGCCACTGTCGCACAGCGGTACTACCCCGGCAATACTGCGCGATGCCCGACACGCCGCACGCGACATCCGCTACAATCCGCAGCGCTACGTTGAGGCGCCTGCGGCCTTGGCCGAGCGACGTACCGAACTGATCCGTAAGTCCGGCGCACTGCGTGCCGCGCAACCGCACGACCACGTGTCGCGCCGGCGCGTGTTCGACGCCATCCGCGGAGCGAACGCCGAAATGCTGGCCGGTGACCCGGCGACCGGGCGCGAGGTTGTTGGCCGCGTGGAGACGCTCGAAACGCGCCTGCGGCAGGATAGCATAGCGCGCGATCGCGAGTACTTTATCGGCCTGCACTCGATCGCGGCCCTGCGCGCTCTGACCCGGGGATTGGACGCGGCCCTGGCCTGATCCGCGAGTGCAATTGTAGCGGCCTGCGCCTCGCAGGCCGTCGGCACGGCGCGGATGTGTGGCGGGGGATCTCGCGCGCCGCGGGTGCGTTGCGCTGATCGGCGGCCGGCGGGGCGCCGGTCGTTACAACATCGTTCGCCCGCGAGACGCCGGCCGTCACATTATCACTCACCGGCGACAATCCTCCTTACGCTCAAAAATCCCCGTGGTTTTTGTCAGAACGCCCGCGCGCGGCTGCTAAGGGTTCATGAAGTGTGCATCAGACCACTCAAGTAACCCAAGCAACCCACAAGGAGATTCAAGATGCTCTCGACGCTCAACAGCAAAGTCCAGCGTATTGCGACCATGGTCATCTTCGGTGGCGGCCTGCTCTTCGCGGCCCCGATGGGCGGCTGCAACGACTTCATGGCCAGCTTCCAGCAGGGATTCGACATCGGCCAGCAGTTGGCCGGCGCTCTGGAATCCTTCGAGTCCGATTCGTTCACCGGCGAGGAGTATTGCGGCTACGACTGCCAAGATGACTGGAGCTGCGACGACGACTGGGGCTGGGACGACGGTTGGTACTAAACGCCGATCCAAACCGGGTGGCCGCGGCGGGATCTGTCGCGGCCACATCGCGGTCAACAAACGCCCGGGAGAATGCTGGGGAGCCGCTTTCGGGATGAGTTGCCACCACACACACCGCCCGCCGTGGCCTGCCGCGGCGGGCGATTGAGGTTATAGCCAGGTGTGGTTCGGCATTCTACTTGCCAGGTACTGCGATTATACTCCAACTATGTACTCGCACAGCGCTACACATGTCACGCTGCTCGGCCGGATCAAGAATCAGAATGATGCGGCCGCCTGGCGTGAGTTCAACGATCGTTACGGCGAACTGATCCGCGGGTTTGCACGGCGACGCGGCCTGCAACCCGCTGATTGCGATGACGTAGCCCAAGACGTGCTGCTGTCCCTCAGCCAGGCAATGGGGCGCTTCGAGTATAACCCGGCGAAAGGCAAGTTCCGCTCCTACCTCAAGACCGTCACGTTGCGCGGCATTTTCAAACGGCACCAGCGCGATCACGGCGAGGTGGGTCTGGCACGCATCGACGAGGCCACCCGCGCCGCAACCAACGATCATGCCGTCGAGGAGGCCTGGGAGATTGAATGGCGCCAATATCACTTGCGCCAGGCGATGCGGAGCATCGAAGCCGAGTGCAACAAGACCGATGTTCGCGCGTTTAAGCAATATGCGGTCGAGGGGCGGGATGCGCGCGAGACCGCCGAGGAACTCGAACTCAGCGTCGACCAGGTATACCAGGCCAAATCCCGCATCACCAGGCGGCTCTCCGAGTTGATCGAACAGCAAGTGGCGGAGGAGGGTTGATGCCGCCGGGTGGGCGATGAACGACAAGACCGAGTGGTATCAAGATCCGGACGAGCTCCTGGGCGCGCTCAAGCAACACACGACGCGCCGCGAGCGACTTCCAACCGTACCCGGCTACGGCAATCCGCGCGAGTTGGGGCGTGGCGGCCAGGGTATCGTCTACACCGCCGAGCAGCTCTCCACCAAGCGCAAGGTGGCCATCAAAGTCCTGCTGGCCGGCGCCTGGGCCGCTGACTCGCGGCGACGGCGCTTCGAACGCGAAATCGACCTGATCGCCTCGCTGCGCCATCCGGGCATCGTCAGTCTCTACGACAGCGGCGTAACGGATGAAGGCTACCCCTACTACGTCATGGAGTACATTGAGGGGCTCGGGCTCGACGAGGCCATCGGGGCGGCGGCGGGCATGTTTGGTGGCGATCCGCTCGGGGCCGCCGTACTCGACGCGCGTGTACCCACGCCGCGCCAAAACCGCGCGCCGCTGCTGTCACTCAAGCCGTCGCTGGAGCTGGTCGCCAAGATCGCGGATGCGATCCACTATGCCCACCAGCGCGGCGTGATCCACCGGGATCTCAAGCCCAGCAACATCCGCCTGGACGGCGATTTGCAGCCGCACGTGCTCGATTTTGGTCTGGCGAAGCTGGCAGACGGCTCATCCGGGACGGCGGTGCAAGCCACAATGAGCCAGACCGGTGAGTTCATGGGTTCGCTGCCCTGGGCCAGCCCTGAGCAGGTCGAAGGTACACCCGACAAGATCGATGTGCGCACAGACGTGTACTCGCTGGGCGTGATGCTGTACCAAATGCTCACCGGCGAGTTTCCCTACGCGGTGGTCGGCACTTTCAGCGAGGTGCTCGGCAACATCCGCACGGCGATGCCGCGCCGGCCCAGTCTGATCCACAAGGACATAGACGACGAAGTCGAGACGATCGTGCTGAAATGTCTCGCGAAGGAGCCCGACCGGCGTTACCAGAGCGTCGGCGATCTGGCGCGCGATTTGCGCCACTACCTGGCCGGCGAACCCATCGAAGCCAAGCGCGACAGCGCCATGTACAACCTGCGCAAGGCGATGCGGCGCTATCAATACACGGTCCGCGTCAGCGCCGCGGTTGTGGTGCTGATGCTGGCCGCGTCGATCTGGCTGACGTTCCTCTGGCAACGTGCCGTCAGAGCCGAGCAGCTTGCCGAACAGCGACGTGTGTCCGTGGAAAACTCCCGGCAAATGGCCGAACGCGAAGCGGACCGGGCGCGCACCATCAACGAGTTTCTGACCGGCATGCTGGCGCGCCCCATCGATCTGGGGCGCGAGGCTCGTATCGCCGACGTCCTGGATGACGCTGTGGCCGGTCTTGGAAGAAACACTCACCTCGATCGTGAGGTTGAGGCCAGCCTGCGCATGACGATCGCCGCGTCGTATGCCACGCTTGGCCTGTACGAAAAGGCCGAGCCGCAGATGCGCCGAGCACTCGAGATGCGCCGCCGGATTCATGGTGACGAGCATCCCGACGTGATCGCCAGTCAGCGCGAGCTTTCGCAGGTATTGTGCAGTCGGGGACGATTCGACGAAGCCGAGGCCCCTCTGCCTGGCGGCGCTCGAAGCGGCGCGCCGGCTGTGGGGCGCTGAGCATGTGGAGCTCGCCGCCTGCCTGAACGCGCTGGGGCAACTGCGCCACGACCAGGGCGACTATCAGGCGGCGGAAGAAGCCCACCGGGCCGCGCTGACCATGCGCCGCAAGCTGCTCGGCGATGATCACGTTTCGGTCGCTGCCAGTGAGACAAACCTCGCGGCGGCTCTGCGCCTCGAGGGTCATTTTGACGAAGCCGAAGAGCTGTACCGGGCCGCCCTGGCACTGCACCGCAAAGCGCACGGCGACGAACACCTGGCCGTGGCCGTCGGGCTGAACAACCTGGCGATCCTGCTGAAAGAGCGCGGCGACTACGCGGCCGCCGAGCAGCTTCAGCGTGAATCGCTGGCACTGCGGCGTAAGCTGCTGGGCAACGAACACCCCTCAATCGCGATCGACCTGAACAACCTCGCCGCCTTGCTCGATGATCGCGGCGAGTACGCCAAGAGCGAGGCGTTATATCGTGAAGCACTGGCGATGGAGCGCAAGTTGCTCGGCGAGAAACACCCGGCCGTCGCCGACATCCTGCACAACCTGGGTGTCTGCCGCATGAATCAGGGTGATTATGACGAGGCCGAGAGCCTGTTGCGTCAGGCGCTGGAAATCCGGTACGCGGCCCACGACACGGTTCACCCGGACATTGCCAACAGCCGCCACAGCCTCGGCGTGGTCTTGTACGCCAAGGGTGACTACGTCGAGGCCGAGCGCGAGCTGCGAGCTGCGCTCGATCAGCGTCGCGGACAACTCGGCGCCGATCATCCGGCGTTGATCAGCACGTTGCAGAATCTCGGCGCGTTGCTCCAGGATACGGGTGACTACGCCGGCGCCGAACAGGCCTATCGCGAGGCGCTCGCCGTGGCACGGTCGGCGTACGGCAATCAGCACGACATCGTCGCGACCGCGGCCGCATCGCTGGCCGGCCTGCTATACGAGCTCGGCAATTCCGCCGCGGCCGAAGAGCTTTACCGCGAAGCACTCACGATCTACCGCGCGGCGTTGGGCGATGACCACCCGCAGACACAGAGCGTGATGGCCAGTCTGGCGGCGGTGTTGAACGCGACGGGTAAGTTTGCTGAGGCTGAGCAGTTGGCTCTGGCGACCTATGAGCATGCCCGGCGCACGCGCGGTGACGCCCACGCGGAGACGCTCTACGCGCTGAACAACCTGGCACACTGCTATCAACTCCAGGATCGGACGGCGGATGCGGTGGAGCTATACCGCACGGCGCTGAAGGCACTGGCGCCGGAGGAGGGTCAGGAGGACGTGCAAACCGCGTCGCTCATGCTGAACCTCGCCGCCAGCCTGATGGAGGCCAACGAACTGGACGAGGCCGAAACGCTCATGCGTCGGGTGTATGCGGTCCGGCTGCGCGAATATGGTCCTGACCATCTGGATACGCTGTTCGCGCGGCTGCAGTTGGGAATCCTCCTGCTGGAGCGCGGTCGCACTGAGGAGGCCGCCGCCGAGCTGGCGCCGCTGATCGAGGCTATGCGCGATGCCACGCCGCCCGGACACTGGCTGCCCGACGTGGTGCGTGGCCTGTACGGCCGCGCGCTGCTGGAACAGGGGCGTCTGGAAGAGGCGGAAGAGCAGGTGTTGGCGGCGTACACGGCGATCAGCGCTTCGCTGGGTGCGGATCACTGGCGTACGCGCGCTCTGCTCGAGCGGCTCATCAAGGTCTATGAGCAACAGGGCCGTGCCGACGAAGCCGAGCGCTATCGCGCATTGCTTGCCCCGGACGAGGCCACAACCCAAGCCGCTGAGCCGGCGCCGCCGTAAACATCAGCCATGCCCCAACGTGGAAATGTGTGTGGATAAACTCCATCCCTCCGCCCCCCAGGGAGGGAGGGATTACGTCTGGCTTGCCCCGCGCTTACATACTACAGCTTCCACTAATCTAACGGATAGCCCCGATCGACAAAACATAGAAAAAGTCTACACCGGATGTTTCGCGCATCCACACCCCGGGAGCCGGCGAGGGAGCCAGCCCCCATCGGCCGCCGCCGCGATATTCAGACGCCGCTGGCGTCCGGGTTTTGCGCCTGAAACTTCAGTTTCACCAGGTCTGCGATCGAGTCCACCCCGACCTTCTCCATCACGTGGCCGCGGTGCATATACACCGTCTTGGGGCTGATGTGCAGCCGGCTCGCGACCTGCTCAACCGTCTCGCCGGCCGCAAGGCCGTTGAGCACCTCCAGCTCGCGCGGCGAAAGCAGATTCAGGCGGCGCTGCGACTCGCGGCGTTCGCATTGCCGGCAACGCACCCGCGTGTCGTGGGCAAGGGCGCGCTTGATGCAATCGAGTATCCGGTCGTCGTCGAACGGCTTCTCGATGAAGTCAAACACGCCGGTTTTCATAGCGCTGACGGCCATCGGTATGTCCCCGTGGCCCGTGACTATGATGACCGGGAGTCTGACGGTCTGCTCCGCCAGCCTGGCTTGGAGTTCGATGCCGCTCATGCCGGGCATGCGGACATCGAGCAGCAGGCACCCGGGTACATCCGGGTTATAGTCCGCGAGGAATGCCTCCGCCGAAGCGTAAGCGCAACAGGCATAGCCGGCCGACTCCAGCAGGCGTGTCAGCGAGTGTCGCACCGCCGGATCATCATCGACAACGGTGATCAAAGGCTCAGCATTCATCGCGTGCCTCCTCGTCATAGACGGGCAGCGTAAAACTGAATGTAAGACCACCATGCGGGTTCGCGGTCGCCGTCAGACGGCCGCCATGAGATTCGACAATCGAACGACTGATGGACAAGCCCAATCCCATGCCGCTGGGCTTGGTTGTGAAAAAAGCATCGAAGATTCGATCGAGCTTGCCAGCGGGCACCACGGGCCCGTTGTCCGAAATGGACACGCGAATCCAGCGCGCGTCCGCCGGCGTGGTCTGAATCGAGATTCGGCGTTGAGAATCCGCCGGAAGCTCGGCCAGAGCTTCGATGCCGTTACGCGCCAGGTTCAAGACCACCTGCTGAATCTGGATCTCGTCCATCAGTGCGCGCGGCAGGTTGTCCGCCAGGTCAAGATCGACCGCGGTCTTGTGTTGCCGGAGCTGATCTTCGACCAGTGCGACCGTATGGCGAATCGTGTGATTCAGGTGGCATGGTGAGTGGTCGGGTTCGCGTTTGCGGATGAAGTTCTTTATGTGGCGCACGACGTCGCCGGCGCGCCTGATTTGCAGGATCGCCGCCTGAAGATCATCAAGTAGCTCATGGGTGTCGACATTGCCGGCGCGCGCGCGGCGAATCGCCGCCCCGACGTAGTTGGCCGTGGCGGACAGAGGTTGATTGACCTCATGCGCCAGGCTGCTGGCCATTTCGCCCATGGTGCTCAAGCGCGTTACGTGGGCCAGCTCATCGAGGTGTCTGCGCGCCTCCTGCTGCGCCAGTTTCCGATCGGTGATATCCAACGCCGTCCCCAGGATCGCCGGCTGTCCCTCGTATTCGATCAATGCGGCGGCGAAATCCAGCCAATGGTCGTCCCCGTTTCGGTCAACGACTCGCAGCTCGTAGCGCGAAGGGACGGCCTGGCCGGCCAGGCGGGCGGCATAGCGCTTCTCGACCAGCGCGTGCATCTCTGCGTGTACAAAGTCGCTGTAGCGCCGGCCAACCAGCGCCTCGACCGAGTGGCCCAGGATTCCGGCCATCGCCGGATTGACATAACGCAGGTGCTCGCCCTGTGCGATGAATATCCCTGTCGGCGTGGTCTCGGCCAGGGTGCGGAACAAACGCTCACTCTCGCGGAGTGCCTCTTCGATGCGCTGCCGCTCGACCAGCTCGGCGCGCAGACGCTGGTTGAGATCGGCCAGTTCGCCCGTGCGACGGCTGACCAGCTCCTCCAGTTGGTGGCGATAGCGGTGCAGCTCATCCTCAGTGCGGCGGCGCCGCGTGACGTCATGGGCAACCAGCAGGGCCTCATCGCAACCAACGGCCATGACGCGGATACGGAAGTACCGCAACGTGCCGTCTTGCCTGAGCTGGTGCTCGGATTCTTCCGCTGCGCGCGTCTTCAGCACGCGCGTGATTGCGGAGTTCAGCGACTGCGCCACTTCCGACGGCAGCAACTCGGCGAGCTCCCGCCCAATCACGTTGACAGGTGACTCGGGGAGAAGGTCGCCTCCGGCCTTGTGGGCGCGCACCACACCGTCAGCGGTGAGGCGCAGGATCGTATCGGGAACCGTTGCGAGCAGGGCCTGTGCACATGAAAGCTCACTGTCTGACACGAGTCGCGGGCACACATCGCCCATGCCCTCGTGAGACTCGTCACGCCCTGAAGTCTTCCCCGTGTTCACGACATGCACCAATAAGTGGCCACCAGCTTCCGTGCGTACGCCGCACGGTGCCCCTTACCCCCGGCTGCCACCACCCAGGGCGCATTGTACGCGACCGGCGCCGATTGTGCACCTGATTAAGGCCGCCGGCGCCTTGATTCCGTGTGGCCGGTGCAAATAGACTCACCTGACCGCGCCAGGCGCTGGCGCCGCGTAGTTCAGCCAAACGGAGTGTTCACTTGGGCGCGGAGATTGACAGACGTGTGAAACTCGTGTGTTTCGACCTGGGTTGTGTGCTGGTGCGTGTGCGCGGCACATGGGCTGAAGCGTGTGCGGCGGCCGGCGTGCCGGTGCCCGCCGTGGCGTTGGATCCCCAGCGCTCTGATGAGCTCACAGCCATCTACAAGCCGGCCGAGACCGGCGCGGTCGACACCGAGACCTTCGCCGCGCGGACCGCCCGGTATACCGGGCTGACGGTCGACCAGGTGATGCGGGTGTCGGACGCCTGGCTGGGCGGCGCATATCCGGGGGCGCGCGAACTTGTCGAGAGCGTCACCAACACCGGCGTGAAGACGGCCTGCCTGTCCAACACCAATGCCAACCACTGGCGTCTGCTGATGACGCCGGGCAACGAGCACGATGTTGCGCTTGGCCGGCTGACGTACCGTTTCGCCAGCCACTTGATGGGCTGCGCCAAACCCGACGCCGCCGCGTATGAGCGCGTCGAGCGTGATACCGGTGTCGCTCCCGAGGATGTGCTGTTCTTCGATGATTTGCCGGCCAATTGCCGGGCCGCGGCGCAACGCGGTTGGCAGGTAATCCGCGTGGACCCCACGAACAACCCAATCGGACAAATGCGTGGCTGCCTCCGCGAGCGTGGAATACTCCAGGTGTAGGCCGCCGCCGCAATGCCCTCGCACGCATTCTGGGTGGTTGTTGACCGCGTCGCGCCGTGCTCGGTGGGTGCGAGTTTACTCGTGGCGCAAGGCCTCAATTGGGTCCATGGCCGCCGCTCGCCGCGCGGGGTAGATGCCAAACACGACACCGGTCAGGCACGAGACTCCCATCGACAGGATTAGCGACCAGGGCGTGATGACCGCGTGCCACTGGGTGAAGTACTGGAGTACGAGCGCGGCGCCGATGCCGACCACAACGCCGAGCAGCCCGCCAATCATCGCCAGCGTTACGGTTTCGATCAGAAACTGCATGGTAATGTCACCACTGGACGCACCGATGGCCCGCCGAATGCCGATTTCCCGCGTACGCTCGGTGATACTGGCGAGCATGATGTTGAGGATGCCGATACCGCCCACCAGCAGAGAAATTCCGGCGATAACCGGCAGGACAATATTGAAGACGCGCTGGGTCCGCTGTTGTGAGCGCAGCAGCTCGAGCGGAACCGTGATCTGGTAGTCCTTTTTCTTGTGCAGCTTGGCGAGCACCGCCTGGATCGCGCGGGCCCCGCGTAAGACGCTCTCCTCATCCTTGATCGTGCAGACGATTTGGTGAAGTTCGACGTGCGTGCTCTCATGGCCGCTGGCGCGTTCTTTCACCGACGTCAGCCCGTAGCGGTCAACCGCGGTTTCAAACGGGACATAAACCTCCAGCGCGCGATCGTCGATGCCGAGCACGGCCTTGTGGGGGCTCTGAAACTCAAAGTCGGGCAGCACGCCGACAACGCGGAAATACTCACTGCCCACCTTTAAATCAAGTTTCAGCGGATCGCCGACGTATCGGGCCTCCTTCAGGAGTTGCCGGCGCACAACACAAACACGGCGACAGTCGCGGCCGTCCATCTCCTCCAAGCTGCGCCCGAGAAATGGACGCAGGCGCAAACGCTCGAAATAGTCGGGTGTCACGCCACGCACCTTGGCCTGAATTCGGTGGCTGCGAAACCAGATCCACTTCTCAACGTCGTGGACGCCCAGCACCTCCTCGACCATGGGGAGCGTGAGCCTGATCTGCTCGGCGTCGCGAAACGTCAGGCCGTAGTTGAGCGTGTCGCCCTCTTCTTCCTCGCTGACGTCTTCCGTTTCGGGCGGTTTTTCCGCGTTTATGATGATGTTGGTGACGCCGAGCTGCTGGATTTGTTCGAGGATCGCGCGGCGGGCCCCTTCGCCGATCGCCACCATGGCGAGCACCGAGGCGATGCCGAAGATGATGCCGAGCGTCGTCAGCAATGAGCGCAGCTTGTGCCGCTCGAGGTTGCGCAGCGCTTCGTGAATCAGCTCAAACAGAAACATTGGCGGTCGTATCCGAGCCGGCATCCTGCACAATGCGCCCGTCGCGCAGAACAACCGTGCGCGGCGCCGTGCGGGCGATGTCGCGATCATGCGTGATCAACAGGATCGTACAACCCGTGTCGTGCAACCCCCGCAACAGGTTCATGATTTCGTCCGATGTGCTGGAGTCAAGATTGCCGGTCGGCTCATCCGCGAGAACCACGGCGGGATCGTTGGCCAGCGCCCGCGCGATCGCGGCCCGTTGGTTTTCACCGCCGGAAAGCTGGCTGGGGCGGTGGTCTTCGCGGCTGCTGAGCCCGACGCGCGCGATCAGCTCGCGGCAACGCCGGCGACGCGCTTGACGCGTTTGACGCGCGTAGAACAACGGCATCTCCACGTTCTCCAGCACCGATAGATGGGAGACAAGCTGGAATGACTGGAAGATAAATCCGATGTGCTGCTTGCGCGCGCGCGACAGCTTCTCGTCATCAAACTCCGCGACGTTGTCGCCCATCAGGTAATAGGCGCCGCGCGTGGGTCGGTCGAGACAGCCGAGGATATTCAGCATGGTTGACTTACCGGCGCCGGATCTGCCGATGATCGCCACGTATTCACCCGCGCGCACGGTCAGGTTGACGTCATACAGCACCTGGAGCGGATTGGCCGCGGTGCCGTAGATCTTCTCCACGTGGCTGAGCTGAAGCAGCGTCGATGACCCGGCTATCATGACGATGCCCCGATCACGGCTGGGCCGCCGGTGGCGGCAGCGGCGGCGTGTTGGCTTCGGCACCCTCGCGCGCCGCGGCCTCCTCGGCGGCGGTCACGTGCGGGTTGTACAACAAGACGCGGGCACCGGACTCGAGACCACTCACAATCTGCACGTAGTGGTCGTTCGTCGCGCCCGCCTCGACCACCACACGTTCCGGCTGATCTCCGCGCAGCTCATAGCAGTAGTGCGTGCCCTCCTCGATGAACACGCATTGCAGCGGGACATAGAGCACATCGTCGAGCGTCTCGATAAACACCTCCGCCTTGGCACTAATGCCGGGCTTAAGCGTAACGTCGCCGGTCGAATCCAGCGTTATGTCAACCGTGAAGCGCTTGACCTCATCCTCCCGCCAGGGCTGCGAGTCTTCGGCGACCTGGGCCACCTTGGTCACCTTCCCCGTGAGCACCAACCCCGGGTAGGTGTCCATGGTGACGGTAACCGTCTGATCCACCTTGATCTTGTTGATGTCGGCCTCGTGAATCCTGATGCGCACCTGCATGACCCGCAGGTCGGGGATCGTGAAGATCGTGAATCCGCTCCAGATCTGCCCACCCAGCTTGACCTCACGCCGTGTCCACCAGCGTTTGGGGTCGCCGTACAGCACGATTCCCGGTGAGGGCGCCTTGATCGTGCAACTGGCGATCTCTTCCTTCAGCTCGTCGAGTTGCTTGTTGAGCGCCTTCAGCCGGCTTTCGGCCTTCTCAACGGCGACTTCGCGGTTGCGGAGTTTTGACTTGGCGCGTTTCTCGGCGTTAACGAGCTCACGGTCGGTGTCTTTTACGGCCACGTTCTTCTCGCGGAGCATCATCGGAGAAGTGTAGCGCTCAAACAGATCCAGGTCGCGCACGGCGGCCGTGTGCTTGATTTCGGCGCGCTCACAGGCAATCTGATCCTGCTCAACCTCGGACCCGCTGATGTAATCCTGCTCCTGGAGTTTCTTCGAGTCTTCGTACTTCTTCTTGGCCCGGGAGAAATTCGTGCGCGCCTCCTTGATGGCGATCTCCAGGTTGTCACGCTCCTTGGGCGCATCTCCATCCTTGTATTTCTCGAGCTCCTTCTGCGCTTTCTCGGACGCGAATTGGGCTTTCTCGATGCTGGCGGCGTTCTCGCTCACCTGGATCTCCAGCTCGGTGCGCGCGTTGTCCAGGTCTGTTTCGGTCTGGAGAATGCTCAGCTCGAGCTCCTGCAACTGCTCCTCGAGCTCGGTCGTCTCTAGCCTGCAAAGCACCTCGTTCGGGTCGACGGTCTTGCCTTCCTCGATCAGGAACGTGATCTTCCCGCCGCGCTTGCCCTGAAAGGTGATCTTCTCGGAGTTCTTGGCCATCAGCGATCCGTTCTCGGTGATGGTCACGGTGAGCTGGCCGCGGGTCGCGCAGAACAGGACGTCTTCGGGGAATTCGGTGTCGGACTGTGCCCAGGCGGTCTGGCGCACCAGCAGCGCGCCGCCGGTGCCCACAACCGCGATGGTGAGGACAACAAGTATGGTCTTCATGATCGCCACATCCCGTTTTCGTCGACAAAGAGGATTCCGAGGTCACGCGCCAGGCGCAGCCGCGCTATGAAGTGCTGCACCTTGAGATCGATCAGGCGGTTCTGGGCATTTATGAGCCCCTGACGGGCCTCCAGCTTATCACGGTTTGATACGTCGCCGGCGTTGTAACGAATCTCGGTTACCGCCACGGCGCGCTGCTCAAACTCGATCTGCTTGCGCTGTAGGTCGATCCGCTTCTCCACCTGGCTGAGCTGGCGCAACTGGTCGAAAATGTCGCGCTCGATCTCGTCGCAACGCCGTTCCAGCGTACGGCGGGCTTGCTGGAGCGTAATCAGCGCGGCCCGGTACGCGTTTCTCTCGGCCTTGCGGTCCAGCGGCAACTCGAATTCCAGGCCCATTGAGGCCGACCACTGCTCCGGCACCGTGTCGTTGACATCACCGGGGCCGCCGTCAAGGCCGTATTGCGCGCTGAGCGACACATCCGGCAGCAAAGCGTTCCTGGCGATACGAACCTGCCGGCGCGCGTCGTCTACCCGGTCGCGTTGCGTATGGAGGTCAAGCCGGTTCAGCAGCGCCACCTTGACGGCCGACTCCGCATCGAAACGCACGGGCTGAAACTCTGGCTGCTCGTCTTGCACAATCACCTTGCCGGCCGGCGACCCAAGCAGAATCCGGAAGTCGTCCAGCGCCAGCTTGTACTCCGTCCGCGCGACCAGCAATGCGTCTTCGGCCTCGATCTCACGGCGCCGGGCGAGAAACACGTCGTTGTCCGTGTTGCGATCCAGGCTCCGCAGCGCCTCGGCCTTTTCGCGATCCGACACCGCGTCTTTGTAGTTCTGCTCATCATTGGCCAGCCGCAGCTTCTGGCTGACGAGCCGGTAATATCCCTCGACGATCCGGATGCAGAAATCCTGGCGGAAAAGCTCAAACGAGCGTACGGCGTACACCAGATCGCGCTTGCCCTGCGTCAGGCTTTCCCAGGCCACTTCAAAGCCGGCCCCGCGCAGCAGCGGCTGGCGCAGGTTGACCTGCATATTCGAGTTGTAGGTGAAGTCCTCGTCTTGCGGGGCCATCGGGGGCCGGTCCGCGGTCCGGTCACCGGTCAGCCCGGCTGAAAACGTCAGGTCACCACCGGTCGGAAGCACCTGCGAGGCCCCCAGTGCCAGGGCGTGCGAGTCACTGCCCACGGTATCCTCGGCGTCCTGCCAGAGATACGAAATGGTCGCGTTGAGGATCGGCCCGAAGTTGTAGCGTGTCAGCGTGTAGCCCAACCCGTCCACATACAGCCCTTCACTGCGATCCAGGAAATCGCGGCTCGACGTGAATGCGAGTTGCAGGGCCGTTGGCAGGTCGATCAGGAGCGTCTCGCCCGGGTCCGCCGGCTCGGCATCGGCGGGGGCGTCCGGCTCGTCGGGCAGCGTCGCGGGGCGCTGCACCCAATCGGATCGGTTGGCAAGCACCCGTTGCGTGTACTTCGCCAGCACCGCGTTCACCTCGCGGTCGGCGTCGGCGGCGTACCATGAGGCGCAACCACCGGCCGCAGTCACGAGCAGCAGCCCGACACCGATCAGTGAACGCAAACCGCGTGGTACCGTGTCGTAAGCAGTTCCGGGCCAACCAGGCCGACGCATAATCACCTGCCTATCCGTCCGCGCAGTGCCGCCGATCGCTACGGCGCGCCGCGGCTCAGCCTGTTAGTAATATAACAGGTCATTTGCCACGTGCCAGCCCAATTCACACGTCTGGCCCCAATTAGACCGCAGGCTCCCGCTCTTGTATGCGCTATTCGTTGGTTAGGTTGCAGCGCCGTCAGCCAATGATTAATGTGAAGATGGGAGGTGCAGGCCCGCCTCGTGGCCACGTTGCCATGAATGCACGCATGCCAGCCGGGCTCAAGCGGGTGGTTGCGCAACGGAGGGTACAAGATGTCTCGGTGTCATCAGGTCAACAGGATACGCCGGCCGGGATCCAAGCGCGCCGGCACGCCGGCGAGAAGTGCGTGGCGCTGGCCGGCCGGTGAGCGCGGGCTGTATCTGTCGGTCGCTTTGTGCGTTTGTTTCAGCGCTGCCGCCCCGGCGTCGGGATCCAATGACTCGTTGCTCTACGCCGAGGACTTTGACAGCGGAATGGCGGTCGATTGGTGGCTGAACGACGGATGGGCACCGGCACCGGCTGACACGGGTTTCACCCTGCTCGCCGATGGGACCGGCCACACGCATTGCGGATACTCACACAGCACCTGGGCCGACTCCCTGCTGCGCTGCCGCCTCAAGCTTGAAGGCGACCTGGCGCACGTCAGCTACAGGCATACCGGCTTCACGCGATACTTCGTAGCCCTGCGCGAAGAATCCACCATTCTCCACAAGCAGGTGGGAGACGGCGCATTTGTTGAACATCTGGCCACAGGAAGCGGCGTGCCATACGGTGTCTGGCACACGCTGGACATTGACGGACAAGGCGCGTCGATATCCGTTTCCCTGGACGATGTGGAGCTCTTCTCATACGACGACCCACTTGCGTTGACCAGCGGTGGCATTTCATTCGAGGCCTTTGACGCGCGGGTGTGGATCGATGATGTGCAGGTTTTCGGCCCCGAATCCGAGGCGCCGGTGACCGGGCTGGTCTGGCAGAGGACCGGGGGGCCACCGGGCGGGCTGGGTTATGACATACGCATGCGGCCGGACCGCCCGGATCATATCTACGTGACAGACGCGTTTGCCGGGGTGTTTGTCAGCACTGACCGTGGGCAGACGTGGCAGTCAGCCAACGAGGGGATCAACACGCGTGTCGGGATTTCCGGGGACGCCATACCGATCTTCTGCCTGACAATCGACCCGACCAACCCGGACGTTATATGGATTGGCACCAGCGGCGTTCGCGGGATATACCGCTCAGACGATGCTGGTTCGACGTGGGAGCGCAGGGACAACGGTGTTGTGGAAAGCAACAGCATCAGCTTTCGCGGATTCGCGGTGGACCCGACGTCGCCGGATACAGTCTACGCCGCCGCGGAAATATCCAGTTGGGGTTGGGCTGGTGAAAACCGCATGGGGCGCGAGTTCGACCTGACCAAGGGCGTGGTCTACAAGACCACCGATGGCGGTGAGAACTGGGAGGCGGTATGGCGCGGCGACAACCTGGCTCGCTACATCCTGATAAACCCACACGACACGCGTGTTCTCTACGTCTCAACCGGCATATTCGACCGCGAGGCAGCCAACTCTGATCCGGTGACAGGCTACGCCGGAGGCGTCGGTGTGATCAAAAGCACCGACGGCGGCCAATCGTGGGTCGAAGTTAATGCCGGGCTGAACAGTCTCTACGTTGGGTCGCTCTTCATGCACCCGGTTAATCCTGACACGCTGCTAGCTGGTACCGGCCACGTGGGGTATTCGGCCGGCGCGGGTGCATACCTGACAACAAATGGGGCGGAGACGTGGGAACATGTGCTCGCGCCGGAATACGCGCTGATTGAATCTGTTGAGTTCGCTCAGTCTGACCCCAACATCGCCTACGCCGCCGGATCAGAATCCGTTTATCGCAGCGAGGACGGTGGACACACCTGGCACGTGGTCGCCGGTGATGAGGGGGGGTGGGGACCCCTCGGAATCCGGGCAGGTTTCCCCATCGATTTTCAGGTGGACCCGGACGACCCGGACTGCTTGTTCGCCAACAACTACGGCGGCGGCAATTTCATGAGTTCTGATGGCGGCGTGAGTTGGGTGACTGCCAGCAAGGGCTATACCGGCGCCCAGGTGCGCGCGATCGCGGTTGACCCGCATGCGCCGGGGCGCGTGTTTGCCGCCGCTCGCAGCGGAATCTTTATCAGCCCGAACGCCGGGGAAGACTGGGTCGGGCGGGCCTACGCGCCACACGCGAGCCTGGAGTGGTATGCCGTGGCATGCGATCCTTCCGACCCCGCGCACGTGCTCGCGGCTAACAACTGGGAGAACTCTGTATTGGAAACCCGCGATCGCGGCACGACTTGGCATAGCGTCAGTGGCCCGCCGCGTACGAACGTCGCGTGGAGAGTGATCGCCTTCGCGAAGTCGTTACCAAGCGTGGTGTACGCCGGGACAGCGGCTTATTACTCCGCGGGGACCTTCGATGATCAGATGTCGGCGGCCGGAATCTTCGTGTCCAACGACGGCGGCGCCACTTGGGCGGAAGCCAACGACATGCTCTCGGCTGACGCCGGTGTTACGGCGCTGGCCGTGGACCCTGACGACCCGCTGATTGTCTATGCGGCAACCGGTAACCACGGTCTCCTGAAAACACTGGATGGGGGCCAGAGTTGGCACACGCTTGCTACCGGCATGCCAGGCTCGTCTTGTGCCCTTGCGGTGGCAATTCAACCGCTGCACTCCAACGCCGTGTTGGCTGGCCTGTGCGACGCTGGTGTGTATAGCAGCCTTGACGGCGGGAATACCTGGCAATTCTCGGGGGCGGGCCTGGATCCACATGCCATGGTCTCCGACATCGTCTTTGATCCAATCAATCCCGAAACAGTCTTTGCCGCGGATCGATTCACCGGCGTATATCGCTCCACTGATGGAGGTGCGCACTGGCGCCTCGCTACGACGGGGCTGGGCTGTCGCGACATTAACGATTTGGACATCTCATCCGATGGCAAGCACCTGTATGCCGGAACCGAGGGCGGCGGAGTGTATCGACTGGATATTGATGGTCAGCCGCCGGCGGACGCGGCCTGGCCGGAGCACCCATCACCGCCAGACCCCGAGCCGCCCGAAGATGGTGGAGATGACGGCGACGAACCCGACCCGCCTGGGGATGGTGAAGATGATGGCGAGGAACCCGGCCCGCCGGGGGACGAGCCCTCAGACGAAGAAGAGCCTGAGCCATCAGAAACTGACCCCAACGATGACGATGGATCAGAAGATCCAGGTGGCACCAACGACGACGGAGGACCAGAGACTCCGGTTGACGGATCTGGTGAAGGTGAGGAACCGGCGACTCCGAGCGACGCCGCTGCCGGTGATGGCGCGACAGACTCACCGGGCGAGAACGCAATGGAGGGCGGCGTAGCGCCAACTGGCGGTGGCAGTGTCTGCGGCGCCGTGGCAATTGCCGGGCTCATCACCTGCCTGGTGCTGTGGGGCGTCGCCCGGGGAAAGTGTAGGCGGCAATGATGCACCGTATTGGGGTTAATTCCGAAACGGAGTGGCGTGGCGCGCGGATCAACTACCGCGCTAGCCGGGCCGGCGGCCTGCTGGTTTGCGGCGTAACCGTGGCGTTGCTCTTGCACGGCGCCTGCCGATTGGAGCAATCGCCGGATGCGCAGCAACCTCCTGGCAAGGTGGGCGGCGCCCGGCCGTACATCCGTGGTGTGGTGCAGGACGAAGCCGGACCCGCCGTCGACGCAATCGTCCGTGTTCAGGCCACAAAGCACACCACGAACAGCGACGAGAGCGGCCGCTTCCTGCTGACCAATTTCAGTGGCGACGTTCAAGATCTCGCGGAAGTTACCGTCAGCGCGTGGAAGCGCGGGTACTACTGCGCCAAGGTTGAGGGTATCACGCCGCCGGCTGACGACGTCGTGCTCACTCTCCACCGCTACCAGACCGATGACAACCCCGAATACGAGTGGATGCCGCCCGTTGGCGAGACGTCATGCGCGACCTGCAAGCCCGGCGTGACGCGGATTTGGCTGGACAACGCTCACGCGAACGCCGCGCGCAACCCACGCTTCTTGAGCATGTACAACGGCGTCGACCTGAGCGGTCGACAGAGTCCGGTTACACGGTACGTCTCCAGCCGCGATTACGGTCGCGTCCCTTTGCCACCGGATCCCGCCCAGCCCTACTACGGCCCGGGGCACGCGCTCGACTTCCCGGACTCGGCGGGGAACTGCGCGGCGTGCCATACTCCGGGCGCAGCCATTGCAAGCCCGTACGGCACCAATCCCAACACGGTCAGCGGTGCGGACACATTCGGCGTACATTGCGATCTATGCCACAAGACCGCCGATGTGCTCATCGACCCGACCACTGGCCTGCCCTACGCGAACATGCCCGGTGTGATGTCGATGGACATCCGGCGTCCTTTCCCTCAAGACCCTGAACGGGCACAACTCTTCTTCGGCACGTTCGACGACGACAACGTGCCCGAGGAAGACACGTATCTTCCGCTTCTGGAGGAGAGCCGGTTTTGCGCGCCGTGTCACCATGGGGTTTTCTGGAACGTGGTAGTCTACAACTCGTTTGGCGAATGGTTGGCAAGCCCGTATAGCGACGAAACCGGCGGCCGAACATGTCAGGACTGCCACATGCCGTCACCATCGACTCTGGACAACGAGATCCTGACCAACGTCGCACCGGGAGCGGGGGGAGTTGAGCGGGATCCGATGACGATTCACGCCCATACCCAACCAGGCGCGGCCGATGAGGAGTTGCTTCGCAACGCTGTGACGATGGATGTTTCCACCTGCCGCAGCGGAGAGACAGTCGTCGTAACGGTGCAAATAACAAACGACCAGACCGGACACCACGTTCCAACCGGTTCGCCGTTGAGACACATGATATTGCGCGTCAACGCAACCGATGCGGCGGGGAGCGTCCTCGAGCTGGTCGATGGCCCGAAGCTGCCTGATTGGTGCGGTATCGGCGACCCGGCTGACGGCTGCTATGGCGGCTTGCCTGGCCGCGCCTTTGCCAAGGTGCTCGAGGAGCTTTGGACTGAAGTCTCCCCGACCGGCGCCTACTGGAACCCAACACGCGTGCTAAGCGACAATCGCATACCCGCATTGGCCACGGACACCAGCACTTACAGCTTCGGTGTTGGTCTGGCCGGCGACGTTAACGTTGAGGTGTCGCTGAAGTTCCGGCGGGCCTTCCACGAGCTGATGCAGCAAAAAGGCTGGAACGTGCCGGACATCACCATGGAGCACGTTCATGTCACGGTGAGCGAGTAAGGCGACGAGCGCGTTTTCACTTGTGGCGCGTTGCCTCGCCGCGGGTTCCCGGTCTTGTACGCGCCGCCAGGTGGCCGGGTTGCAGTGCGGGCCCGACGAGTCCGGTCAATCCTCGGCACGTTCCAGGACGATCCACTCCTTCGGCACGCGCGCCCGCGTCTCCATGCAGGCCTTGTAACTGCCATATCGCTTGCGCGACGCCTCCAGTTCGTGCTGCACGAACTCATCGTGATAGCTGATGCCGTCGTCGGACGTCGTGAAACGCGCGACGAACGACACAATCCCACAATCCGCTTCGTAGTCTGTGCCGGCGTGGTACACCTTGAATCCCGGGGGAATCGTGATCGTCATGTCGCGCGTGGTTTTGCTCCGTACGTACCAGCGCATCGGGTAATCGCGTGCCGGTTTGCCGACGCTGCCCGCCGTGTAGTCCAGCGTTGGCAGTTGAAACACCAGCAAATCGTCACCGGCGCGCATGGCGTAGCCTTCGAGCGTGTATTCCTGGACGAGCCGCAACGGTTTGGTCACGTCGTGCAGGTTATCAATCCGATAGTCGGTGAGGTGGGCCTTGGGGTTTTCGGTTGAGATCGCCATCTCAAAGCCACGCCGCAAATCCTCGTCCTTGCGGTCCTTCCAGCCGCTGCGCCGGCCGGCCTCGACATTGCCCGCAAAGGTGTCGGTGCGCACGACATGCATATCGCCGCTCGCGTCCAGCCGCATCTCAAATGCAATCGCGTGCAGCTCTTCATCGGGCGCTTTCAGCGGTATGTCGACAAGCTGACCGCCGCTTTCGTTCACCAGCAGGCCGCGTGTGCCCTGATATCCGCTGGGCAATTGTCCGAAACGGAGCGTGTCGCGCGTGACCGGCAGGTAGACGCGCTCCGTGGGCAGGTCGACCGCCACCAGCGCGCTGTCAAACTGCGTAATGCCGGGGATATCCTCGACAAGCCGGCCCCAGCCCTGCGCGCGCGTCAGCACCATGGAAGCGGGCACACCGGCCTCACGCAGCATGACGCACAAGAGCAGGCACTTGTCGATTGAATTGCCGGCCCGCCGTTCGAACACCTCGCCGACCGGGTGCGGTACATAGCTGTATTCCCCGGGCGAGATGTGCTGTTGGTGAATCGCCTCGATGAAGTAGTGGTAGACCGCTTTGGCGCGTTGCTCCGGATCGTCGAGATCGGCTATCAACGTGGCGACCTGCGCTTGAATGGCTGCTGACGGGGTCTCGTTTGGCCGCAGGGCCGCCGCATAGGCATCGCCGATCGCCTCCCACGACGCCTGTTCGGCGACGGTCACGCAAGGATAGAAGTCGTTGTCCGGCGGCATGAGCGGCTCGGGGACGACGCGCGGGCATTGCGTGGCCACCCAGTGGTGGACAACGTGTGTGTCCGTTTCCTCGCTGCCATACGTGATGTTGTCACGCAGCCGATCTTCGCGCAGCGCCACCGAGCGTCCGTGTGGCGCGCGGACAATCAGCTCCGCCTCGATGATCGGCTCATCCTCCTGGAACAAGACTGAGGTGTGAAACGAATCCAGCAGATCAGTCGGGGCATACCGCCGCGTGATCTGCCAGTCGATGATCGACCCTTCCTTGACCTGTTTCATCGCGAACTTCACCTGGTACAGCTTCTCATACTCCGGCGTGTCCGCGTTTACGCTGGAGACATCCACGGCGGAGTCGGAGATTGGTGTGATCGAGCCGTCCGGGTTAACCGTACGCGCGAAATCGATGTCAAGCGTCTGCTCACCCTTCTTGAAATACCGAGCCACGTTGGCGCGCGACTTTCCCCGTTCGAGCAGGATCTTCTCCACGCGGCGCTCACGACATGTATACGAGCCGTCCTCGTCGAGCGTGTAGTCACGCACGCGATACAGCGTCACGTAACCCGAATCGGGGTAAAAGACCTTCAGCGGCTGATCCTCAATCAGGCGTTGCAGCAGCGGGTCATCGAGTTGATCTACGTTGGTGATCTCATCACCGACGCGCCGCTTGCTCAGGTCGATTCGCTGAACGCGCGCCTGGGCAAACGTGGTCGGAGCATCGTCGCCGTCAAGTTGAAAGATGACCTCGTCCGGCGTGACACTGAGCAACTGGCCGACATGCTCGTGACCGTCCAGCAGATAGAGGACGTCGTTTCCGGCCGTAGTGCCTATGGCCACCGCCGGTATTAGCGCGAGATAGAGCACGCGTCGCATCATAGCTCGTCCTCCGTCTTGGCGATGAAGAGCGGGACCCTGGCATAGTCGCTGAAGGCCTGCATGAAGCGTCTGAATTCCCCATAGTCCTCATGCGGGATCGAGCGCGCGTTAAGGCTCAGGTTGTCCTCGAAGACGATCGCGCCGTCCTCGAGGCGATAGCTGGCGTCATAGCTCGTGTAGGGTGTTTCGAGGTGCGCATCCTCCGGCAGGCCCTTCGAGGTGTAGCCCGCGGGCAGATCAACGCGGATGTTCTGCCGCAGCGACATCGTCGAGGGCATCAGGATGTCGAACTCACGCTGCTGCAGCGCTGCAATGGCCGCCATCGACTTGGTCAGATCCGCCAGCGGCAGCTTCAAAATCATCAGGTCACCGGCCCGCGACGGATAATCCGGCAGCAGGATTTTGAGGGTGATCTCCAGTGGCGTCTCCAGATCGGCGTCATCGCTGACCTTGATCTGCTTCAGCTCGGCACCCGGCGACCAGGAGTTGATTACCTGTTGGGCGACTGTCTTGCGCAGCAGCTTGTTGATCTGCTCCAGGCCCTGGCGCGCGAAACCTTCCGCGCTTCCGTTACTGTCGATCTTGATAACGGCCTTCACGTCGCCGTTGTCTTCCAGCTTCATCCGCACGTTCAAGCTGATCGCGTTTTGATCCGCGCGCGGCACTTCGACCCGTCCGATCTTGCGCTCGAGCATGTTGATTGTCGTGACACCGTGGTCGAGCATCGGCAGATAGGGATAGCGGAAGGACGTGCCCGTGCAGTCCAGATGGAACGAGCGATCGCCGAGGTGAACTTCCGTGATCGCGTGATTCCCCCACAGGCTTGGGATCTCACGGTCATCGTCGGGCATGCTGTAGGTCGCCAACACGACCGGCTCGGCCTTGATCTGGGCGGCCTTGAGCATGGTGGCAAAGAGCGTCGCCTTGTCGATGCAGTCCCCGTATTTGTTCTTGAGTGTCAGCGTCGCCGGATGCCCCGACCAGCCCGAGCCGAGACTGCCTTTGATCGAGATATAACGTATCTCGCGCTGCAGCCAATGGTAGATCTTCGCGATGATCTCCTCTTTGTCGGTGCTATCGCCGATGATCTCGGCGACGGCCTGCTCGATTTCGGGGGTAACCTGCGTGTGCTCGCGTTGCATCCGTCCGAGGTAGTCGTAAATGTGGTCCCAATCCTTGTGCAGCGATGCGACCACATGCGGCACGACCGTGGCTACCGGCGGCATGATCGGTTCCGAGACGATGTACTCGACGTCACTCAGTTCCCACTGATAGACGTGGTAATCATCCTCATCCCATTGCTTGGGGTCCGCATTGCGGTCGCCGAAGTTGTAGGCCTTGTAGTAAAGCCCGCGCCCGCGCGGCACGCGGATGGTCACACGGCTGTCCAGGTTTGGTTCCGTACCGCCGAAATACCACCGTGGGAAGAACAACTCCTTGTCATAGGGGTTGTACGTCTCCACCTCCCAGATCGTCTCGACGATAGACCCCGTCTCGACGTTGGGCAGTTGCCCGGTAACCGTCTTGTACGGCTGGAAATACTCCATTCCGCCGGTCGGCTTGGCTTCCTTCAGCTCCGCCGGGTCGAAATCGTAGACGTCACCCTCAGGCGAGATCGTCCGGGCCCGCACGAGCGTCGCGCGATCGCGCCCGTCCTCGTATGACTCCGCAATGCGGCCGAGAGATTTCCAGGGCTCCTTCAGAATCAGCGTCGCCGCGTGCTCGCGGTGTAACTGTGTTCCGTCGGGTCGTAGCGTCCATACTCCGGTATCGATGAGCTGGATGGCGCCGACATCGGGGTACTTCTCGCGGGCGGCCTGTGCCTGATCCAGCAACATCTGGACGTCGGTATCGCCGGCGTGCACTTCGCCAGCGCTGTCGCCGGCTTCGCTGCTGTCGAACAGGATCTGGCGTATCTCACTCCGGGGAATCGACCGGCCGTCGGCGAGCTTGGCGACGCCGTTCTCCAGCGTGACTGAATCGCTCGTGTATCGCGTGCCATCGAACAGCTCCACGACATCCGCATGTCCGATCGGTGGCCAGAGCAGCGTGACGCACAGCGCCACCAGCCACCGGGGTCCGAGTCTGGTGATCACGATTCAATCTCCTCGTACAACGCGCCGCAGCGCTGGCCATCCACGTGGATGCACTGGCGAATCTCCCCGCCGGATTGGGGCATGGCGCGAGCTGTGTTTGATGGTTCTCGATCCCAGTTGTGTCGAGGTGGCGCGACAACGCCGCCGCGGACACGCTCGAACATTGTGGCGCGCAGGTCCGTCGCACGTCAGGTCCGCTACAATTATCAACAAGTACGAACGCGCACGACGCACGCCGACCACGACGATTCTGTGCGGCGGTACAGGCAAAACACGGAGATGTGGTGGGGAAGTCAAGAGGCAGGGGGCACCGGCCGGCAGCTATGGCCACCGACCATCCGCGGCATGACGCGCGCATTACCACAGGGCCGCGCTAGCGCGGCGCCGCGGACCAACAAACCAGCAGCAGACGGCTACTTGGTGGTGGAGATGTGATCGACTTCAGTGATCTCGACGATCATTGGAAATTCCCTTCCAGGCTGTGGGGCTCAGGTGATCTCGTCAATGAAGTCGACGACCGTGCCGAAAATCGCGGCGAACGTCTGGGTCCATTCGATCCAAAGCGATACCATTGGTGGGCTCCTGTGAGATGAGTTACCGGTGTAATGGTCCGCGTAATCAGACAGTGCGATGAGAGTTACATTGAGCGGTCAAACTCGGTTGCCCATGTCGCTCAGAAATGCTGCGACGGCCGGGCGGAAAAAACACGGACCGGTTCCTTAAGCCAGTTGTGGAAAATACCGATAACTAGTGTTTTGTCAAGCGGTTTTTGCGCGATGGGCAGGAGGCCTGGACATGGCGGCCACCCCCTCGAACAGGGCTCAGGTGGCACGCGATGACGCCTGGCCCCAAAACGTGGGGCCATGCACGTACTGCCGTGAGCACGGCACGCTCCGTAACGTCTCGGAGCGGTTGGCGCGCTGTGAGGCGTGCGCGCATTTGGTACCGCTCCCACGTCGCGGCTCTCGTGACTCGGCTGCGCCAGCACCGCCGATAACTGCGCCGTTTCCGCTAGGCAGCACGCTCCGGGATCGCTACCGGCTGGTGGAGTTGATCGGATGTGGGGCCCACGGCCTGACCTACCTCGCCCACCACGAGTTTCTCAACCACCCCTGCGTCGTGAAGGTTCTGCCCCACCGGGTGGCGGATGCGTCCGATCGCGATGTACACCGCCTGCGCCGTGAGGCATCCGCCGGTTTTCGTGTGAACCACGCCAATGTGGTCCGCGTCCTCGATGGCGATATTTTTGAGAACATCTGGTATTTCGTCATGGATTTCATTGACGGTGTCGACCTGGCGCGGGCCCGGGAGTGCGCGGGAGTAATCGACTGGCGGCAAGTGACACAGTTCGCCGTCGACGCCGCCAGCGGTCTCGAAGCAATCCATCGCGCAGGTCTGATTCATCGCGACATCAAGCCCAGCAACCTGATCCTGGGTGTCGACGGGGCACTGCGGATTGCCGACCTGGGAGTGGTCGGACTGATGCCCGAGGCGGATGACGCGACGCCGCAAGGCGCCAGCGACCGGGTTGGTACGCTCGCCTACGCCGCGCCCGAGGTGCTCGCGGGAGAGGAGCCGGCTGGGCCTCCCGCCGATCTGTATGCCCTGGGGGCCACGCTGTTCGAGCTTGTCACCGGCACGGCGCCGCGCGGCGACAGCGTATATCGGACGCTGCTGAACGGAGGGGATCAGGCCATTACCTGGCCCGAGTCGGGCGCTCAGGATGCGCCTGACTGGCTCCGCAACGCCATTCTGCGCCTGCTCGCCCAAGACCCACGCGAGCGTTTTCCGTCGCCGGCGGCGCTCGTGGACTATCTGGAGAACCCGTCGCGCCCCGGCACACAGGTTGCTCCCGCCGGTGCCCCCGTCTTCCCCGAACCGCGTGGTGTGGTCGTGCTACCCTTCGAGAACGCCTCGCGTACCGATGGTGACGATTGGATCGGCCAGGCCCTCGCGGATCACCTGGCACGCTCGCTCGGCCAGTACGAGGGCACATATGTAGTTGACGTGAATCAGTACCTGCAAACGCTCGAACGTGTACGTGCCCGCGAGAGCGGCCCACACGTGGCGCAACTTCTGCACGCCGGACGTCTCAGTGGTGCGGCCTCCGTAGTTGAGGGTGTTTTTGAACGCAGCGGCGACACGATAAAACTGAGCGTACGTGCCCACCAGGCGCCGCAGACGGAACCCATGCGTGTCGAGGCGGTGACCGGGGCATTATCGGCGCTTGCTGACTTGGAGAGCGAGCTGCTCGGTCGGCTTACACGCCGACTCGGACTGGCAACGGCGAGCCGGGCGGCGGTCGCCGGGACCGCTGCCACGCGCATTCCCGCGGCGGAAGAGCAGTTCTTCACCGGAAAACGCGCTTTCCTGCGCGGCGATTACGAGACGGCGATGAAGCTCGGACTCGAGGCAATCAGGCTTGATGCGAACTTCGGCGAGGCCGTCGGTTTCGTCGGCGTGTGCTGTGCGCGCATGGGCCGCTACGCAGACGCCGTCGAGTACAACAGGCGGCAGCGCGAACTGGCAGCGCGCGCCGGCGATGAGCGCCTGAAAATCGAAGCACATGCCAACCTCGGCTCGATGTACTACTTCCAGGGCGATTACGAATCCGCCAACAGTTGCCTGGAGCGTGCGGCGCAGGCTTCCGAGACGCTCGGGCTTAGCGCAGAACTTGCGCGTATCCGCAACAATCTTGGATATGTGTTATTGCAGCTCGGGCGCGCTACTGACGCCGAAAGGAGCTACCAGCAGGCGATCGACACGCACAAGCGCAATGGCGCGCTCATCTCGCTCATCGGGCCGTATACCGGCGTGGGGCACGTGCTCCGCGAACAGAAGCGTTTTGAAGAGGCGCGCGGCTACTTCAGGCGGGCGCTGGCGTTGGCACAGGAGAGCGATGACCGCGTCAACGAAGGCGTGGCGTACATGAACCTGGGCAACTGCGCGATGCTGATGGGGCGGCTGCTGGACGCCAAGAATGAGCTGGCCGTCGCGCTGAACATCCTCGTTCACACCAAGTTCTGGAACGGGCTCGCCCGCGTCTATGACCACATGGCCGAGCTCAACCTCAAGCTCTCCAATTTCAACGAGGCGGTTCGCTGCGCCGACCAGCGCATCGAATTGGCTCGACGACACTCGAACGCACCCATGGAGGAGGCGGCCAGGCGCCAGAAGTCAGAGGCGATGCAGCGATTGGTGAGTTCCGGCGCCGCGCGGGTACCGAGACCTCCAGTTCGAGAAGGGGGAAGCGATGCATAAAAAGCCAGCGATCGTGCGCGCGGCGGTTCTCTGCAAGGCGTCCGAACAAGGAGCCACACGATGAACTGGGCCCTTGTCGATCGAGCCGCCAATTGCGTCCGGACCAGTTCCGGAGTGGAGTCGGCGACGCAGAACATCCTGGCACGCCTGCCGGAGGAGTCGCACGAGGAATTCATGCAGATGCTCGAGGCCGCCTGCGTGGGTGGCCAGCGACAGCGCCTGACCATCACGCAGAGCTCCGCGCCGATGCTGGTGGTGGACATCGTCCCGCTCCAGACCAAGGCGACACCGGAGGTGCCGGCCCTGGTGTTCCTCTATGACGAAGACGAGTTCAACAGCTCCAAACGGCGCCTGGCCGCACTCGCCAGACGCAACGAGGCGATCCTGCGCTGCTCCATGGACGGGTTCTTTGTCGTGGACCAGGATTGCCGCTTTCTGGAAGTCAACGAAGCCTTCTGTCGCATGACCGGCTACTCGAATGATGAGCTGATGCGCATGCGGATTACCGACCTGGAGGCGGAAAACCAGGCGGATGGCGGCGTTCCATCACACACCCAGACCGGGCTGCACCATTTTCCCACGGCCCATCGCCACAAAAACGGCCACATCGTCTATCTGGAGATCAGCGTCAACGTGTTGCACGACAACGGCGCTAAGATTCTGGTCGCATTTGCGCGCGATGTGACCGACCGCAAGCGCGCCGAAGAGCAACTCGCGCGCCTGACTCGCGAGCAGCGTCTGATTCTCGATTCGGCGGGCGAAGGCATTGTCGGGCTAGACCGCAGCGGCAACATCGCCTTCACGAATCCCGCGGCCGAGGCGATGCTCGGTGTGCGCGGCGGTGAGCTGATCGGGACTTCGGCACGCGACATTTTCGGCAGCCTCGATGAGCCTGACGCGGCACCGGTCAACTCGCCGATCGACGCCATCCTGGATAGCCGGGCCGCCCTGTTGCGTTGTGAGGGTGAGTTCACGCGCGCCGACAGCTCACGGTTCCCGGTCGCTTATTCGATAACCGCGATGCACGCCGGACCGGACGTGATCGGTGCGGTGCTGCTGTTTGTCGACAAAACCGAGCAACACAACGCCGAACGCGAACGGCGGGAGCTCGAGGCGCAGATCAGCGCTTCAGAACGCCTCGAGAGCCTGGGATTGTTGGCCGGCGGAATCGCGCATGATCTGAACAACATGCTCACCGGCATACAAGGAAACGCCAGCCTGGCACTGAGCGAACTCGGCGGCGACTCGCCCGTCTGCGCGCGCATCGAGCGTGTGGTCGGCGCCTGCAAGCGCGCCTCGGCGGTCGTCGATCAGATCCTGACATGTGCCGGGCGAAAGACACGCGAGACGGCAAAGCTCGATTTGCACGAGCTGGTACACGACACGGTCGAGTTCATCAGGCCCACCGTGCCGCGCGCCATCACATTGGACTTGAAGCCGCGCGGTGAGCCTCTCGAAATCGAGGCGGACGCCGCCCAACTCCAACAAGTGATCACGAATCTGCTCGTCAACGCCATCGAAGCGATCGGCGACGCGCCGGGCACGATAAGCGCCTCGGCCAGCCGCAGCGAGTGGGGGGCCGAGGAACTGCGTCGGCTGTTTCCGGGACAGTCGCTCGAACCGGGTGCCTTCGCCTGCGTGCATGTGCGCGACACCGGCTGCGGCATGGACCAGGATACGGCGCGGCGTATTTTTGAACCGTTCTTCTCGACCAAGGCCGATGGACGCGGATTGGGATTGGCGGCGATGCGCGGGGCTGTGCGCGCGCATCAGGGAGGCGTGCGCGTCGAGAGCGAAGTGGGCACCGGGGCGCGCTTCACGGTTGCCCTCCCAATGTCGCCGCGACCCGCCACCGCCACCGCCACCAGCGCAAAGCATGCCGAGGAGCGGGGCCAGCCGACCGTGCTGGTCATCGACGACGATGATGACGTACGGGACGTTCTCCGCGACGTGCTCGAAAACAACAGCTTTGACGTGCTGACCGCCGAAAACGGCACCAAGGGCGTCGAGATCTTCCAGGAATACGCCAGCCGGATAGACGTTGTGCTGCTGGATCTGATCATGCCTGGCAAAGGCGGCTGGGAAGTGTATGAGGAGATTCTGGCCACTCGCCCCAGTGCAAAAGTGATCATGGTCAGCGGGTATGTCAAGGAATACGGCGGGGACCGGCCAAGCGGGGCGCGACCGGCGGCGATCATCCACAAACCATTCATGAACGACGCGCTGATCGAGACGATCAGAGAAGTCATCGGAAAACGCTAGACACCCCTCGAAATCCGCCATCATAGCGCACACAGCAATGTAACGGCCTGCGGGTCGTAGCTGGGCCGTCCCACAGGGACGCAATGAACTTAGCCCAGCACGCAGTGCTGGGGCAATTGTGGCCATGTGAGGACCCAGTCCCACCGGGACGGCTGAGATCTCAGTCGTCCCGTACGGGACTTGGCGGCCCGGTGCGCGATCGAAACCCAGCACTGCGTGCTGGGCTATATTCAGATGCCCCTGCGGGGCACATGACTCGACGATGACGCGTGCGGAATTCCACGCGCAGGTGTCACGGCCGCCACACGGCGGGGTCCAACGCCGCCGGGTTGTCGGCGACAGGGTCGCTGGCTATGCTGGTTATCCTGGCCAACCATCCATCGAAGGAGCAGCTCAGATGCCGCTAGATGACACCGTATCCCAGACCGAACAGCAGATGAAGAAGGCGGTCGATTTTCTGCGTCAGGAATACCGTGGAGTTCGGACAGGCCGGGCGTCCGCCGGACTGGTTGATGGTCTCAAGGTCAATGTCGAGGCATACGGCTCGACAATGTCGATGAAGGAGCTGGGCAACGTCGCCGTGGCCGAGGGCAACGTGATCGTGATAAAGCCCTACGATCCCTCGACGCTCAAGGACATTCAGCGAGCCCTCGAAGGCAGCGAATTGGGGATTAACCCTCAGAACGACGGCAAGATGATCCGCTTGCCGGTGCCGGCGCTCTCGACCGAGCGACGTGATCAGCTTGTACAGCATGTGAAGAAGCTGGCCGAGCAACAGAAGACGGCCATTCGCAATCTCCGCCGCGATGCCAACAAGGCGCTCGATGCCGAGAAAAAGGCCAAGACGTTGCCGGAAGATGACTGCGAGCGCGGCCAGGATCAGATTCAGAAGCTGACCGACACGTATTGCCGCGAGATCGACAGCCTGACGAACGAGAAATCGAAGGACATCATGGAGGTGTAGACCGGTTTTTGAAGCAGGTCTATCGTCCAGCGTTGTGCAACGGCGCGGCGAGCTGTGAGGTTCGCGTCTAACACGCACCGCTTGACAACAGCGGCACGCCGGACCGTCTCCAAGAGTAGATCAGAGCACATTGAGTAACCCGCGGCGTCAGGCTTCCGAGCCTGGTGGCCGGCGCTGGCGGTTATTGGAGGATGCCATGCGAGCGTTGTCCGGCATAAAGCCCACCGGGAAGCTTCACCTGGGCAACTACTTCGGTGCGATGAAGCAGTACATCGAACTTCAGAACGAGTGCGAGGGGTTTTACTTCATCGCGAATTACCACTCGATGACGTCGGTGCGCGACGCCGAAACACTGCGGCAATTGACGTTTGACGTGATCGTCGATTATCTCACGATGGGCCTGGACCCCGGCAAGGCGTGCATCTTCCGTCAGAGCGACGTGCCCGAGGTTACCGAGCTGGCGTGGATTCTCGGTTGTGTGACCGGCAAGGGGCTGATGGACCGCGCCACGACCTACAAGGACTTCGTCGCCAAGAACCAGCCCGTCAACATGGGCGTGTATTGCTACCCGCTGCTCATGGCCGCCGACATACTGATATACCGCAGCAACATCGTGCCCGTCGGGCGCGACCAGGTGCAGCACGTCGAGTTTACGCAGGACATGGCCGGTTACTTCAACAGCGCCTATGGTGACGTGCTGACCCGACCGGAGACGCGGCTCAACGAGGCACCGCTGGTTCCCGGCGTTGATGGGCAGAAGATGAGCAAGAGCTATGACAACTACATTGATCTCTTCGGCCCACCCAAGCAGATTCGCAAGCGCATCATGAGCATCAAGACGGACAGCACGCCGGTCGAGGAGCCCAAGAATCCTGACCGGTGCAGCGTGCTGGCCCTGCTGAAGCTCATGGCTACGCCTGATGAGCTGCGCGAATGGGTGGAACGCTATCGCGCCGGCGGCACCGGCTATGGCGAGGTAAAAAAACGGCTCTGCGAGTTGTATGAAGAAACTTTCGGCGTGAAACGCGAATTGCGCGAGCAATGGGCGGCGCGGCCCGATGACGTTGAAGACGTGTTGCGCGCGGGGGCGCGGAAGGCACGCGCGGTGGCGCAGGATCTGATGGCGGATGTTCGCGCCGCCTGTGGCATCGTCACGGCAGGGGATTGATCAATCGTGACTCCGGACTACCGCGTAAACCTGGATGTCTTCAGCGGCCCGCTCGATCTGCTGCTTTACCTGATCCGGCGTGACGAGCTGGACATTCAGGACATCACGATCGCGCGCGTTACCGATCAATACCTGGCGTATGCGAAGCTGCTGGAGTTGCTCGATCCGAACGCCGCCAGCGAATTTCTGGTGCTCGCGAGCACGCTGCTCGAGCTCAAATCGCGCGCACTGCTGCCGACGCCACCGATCGAGGCGCTGGATGACGAGGATGATCCGCGCGCGACGCTGGTGCGCGAGCTGCTGGAGTACAAGCGCTTCAAGGACGCCGCCGCCAAGCTGGGCACGTCCGCCGACGACCGGGCCAAACGGTTTGTCCGCGCGCCGGCTGATCTGCCCAAGGAACTTGCCGGCGTCGAGCTGGAGGACGTGCAGCTCTGGGATCTTGTCAGCGTTTTCGGCAAGGTGATGACGGCGATCGGAAAGGGGCCGGCGCGGCACGAGGTCTCGTTCGATGACACGCCGATCGAGGTCTATGCCGAGGAGATCGTGGCGATGTTGCGCGCTGACGGGCCGCGCACATTTGAACAGGTATTTGATGGACGGCGCACCCGCGCCGAGGTGGTTGGCCTGTTTCTGGCGTTGCTCGAGCTGATCCGCAACAGCCGCGTACGCGCCGAGCAGCCGCGGAACTTCGCGGCGATCTACCTGACGCTGCTTTTTGACGCCGAGCTGGAAGATCGGGCGCTACCTGACGATGAGCCGCGTTTGCCGCGCATTGTGTCCGAGGATGAGTCGGCCGCGCGCGCCGCGGCTCAACAGAATACGGAGCTGGATGATGAGCAAGCCAAGCCAACGCCTTAGTGAATTGGGCCTGAGTCTACCGCCGGTGGCCAAACCGGTGGGCGCGTACGTGCCGGCGCTGCGGCACGGGGACACACTGATCCTCAGTGGGCAGTTGCCCATGCGGGACGGCAAGCTGGTGTACACGGGCAAGGCCGGGGACGCCCGCACGCTTGAAGACGCGCAAGCGGCCGCGCGGCAATGCGCCCTTAACTCCCTGGCGGTCGCCGCTGAGGCCGCCGGTGGTATCGATGCGCTGACGCGTGTGCTGAAAGTGGTGGTATACGTGGCCTCGGCTGACGGGTTCACCGACCAGCACAAGGCCGCCAACGGCGCCAGTGATCTGCTGGCGGAAATCTTCGGCGAGGCCGGTAAGCACGCGCGGGCCGCGGTCGGTGTGGCCGAGCTCCCGCTCGGCGCCACGGTCGAGATCGACGTCACGTTTACCGCCGCATAGCCGTCTGCGGCAAAAGCCCGGCGGCGGCGCGATGCACCTGAGGACACTTGCAGCATGAAAAGCACCCATCGAATCAGCGCCGCGCGGGCCATGCTGGTGCTCGCGATGGCCGCTTTCAGCGCATTTGCCACCGCACAGGACACCATTGACGCCGCCAAGCCGGCGTCAACGGATAAATGGGCGCAGCACTACTACAACCGCGTCGCCCAGTTCCAGCGTGAGAATACGCCGCGACACAATGTCGTGATCGTGGGTTCATCGCACGTCGAAGGTCTTGACGCCGACCGGTTGCTGCCGCGCTGGCGCGTGATCAATCGCGGCATATCCTCCGATCGCATCGGGATTGACGAGCGCGGCATCCTGCACCGCCTGGACAGCTCCGTATTCAATTGCGCGCCGAGCGTCGTCGTGCTCCAGAACGGCGTGAACGACCTGGGCGAACTCTGGCGTCACGGAACGCCAACGGTGGACGAGATCGCCGATTGCTATCGAGAGGTCGTCCAGCGGATTCGTGGCCGACTGCCCGACGTTCCACTGATTGTTGTTGGCCTGTTTCCGACGCGCGACAAATACGCCGATCTGGTTCCGCTGATCGTGAAGCTCGACGCCCGGTTGAAGGAGATCGCCAGCGACTGCGGCTGCACGTTTCTGGAGATGTACCCGAGTTTCGCCGACGCTGAGGGTTTGCTGCGCGCGGAGTACGCACGCGACGGGCTGCACCTGACCAAGCCGGGATACGAGGTGTGGGCCCGCATGCTCGACGACGCCCTCGTGCGCCTGATGGCGGCCGATGACGGCGTGCTGGACCCGGCGACGGCGTCACGAGAGCCGGATTCCGACTTGCTCTGGTACGACGCCAAGCGCCTGGTTGTCGAAGGCAAGGGGTGGGACGATACGGAGAACTTTTACGAGCGCCTGCCCGCGCGCGCCGAATCACAAGTCCCCGAGGCGGTCTGGACACTCAGCAAGCGCGCCGCCGGGCTGGCGGTGCGTTTCTCGACCGATTCCAAGAAGATCGCGGCGATCTGGGATGGTGGCGGCGCCATGAACCACATGGCCGCCACCGGCAACAGCGGGCTCGATCTTTACGCCAGACGCGGTGACCGCTGGGTGTTCTGTGGCGTCGGTCGCCCGAAGCTGCAACGAACAACCGCTAATCTCGCCACCAACCTGCCCGGCAAGCTCAGCGAGTACCTGCTGTACCTGCCGCTCTACTGCGGCGTGAGCGAACTGCGGATCGGCATTGAGAGCGAAGCCCGGATGGTCGCGCCCCGGCCCCGGCCGGCCGATCGCGCCAAGCCGCTCGTTTTCTATGGCACGTCGATTACGCAGGGCGGTTGCGCGTCGCGCACCGGAATGTGCCATCCGGCCATCCTCGGACGCTGGTTCGATCGTGAGGTGTTGAACCTCGGATTCTCCGGCGCGGGGAAAATGGAGCCGGAACTCGCCCGCCTGCTCGGCGAACTGGACGCGGCGGTTTTTGTGCTGGAGTGTCTGCCGAACATGACCACGGACATGGTGCGCGAGCGCGTGCAGCCGTTTGTGAAAATACTCCGCGAGGCGCGGCCGGCAACGCCGATCCTGCTCGTCGAGAGTCCCCTCAATCCCTCCGACAATCCCGGCAATACGCAGCCCTGCGCGCAGCGTTTGTGAAGCTGACCGAAGAAGGCGTCGGCCGGTTGTACTACCTGCCGGGCGAACCGCAACTCGCCGGCACGGAAAACGGCACAGTCGACGGCGTGCATCCAACCGATCTGGGCTTCCATCGGATGGCAACCGCATACGAGCCAATCCTGCGCGCCATTCTGGCATCACAACCATAGAGCACCATCCAATCTGTGTTGTGGGATTGGCAGCGGACTTGCGCGCTTCGCGGACGTTTGCATGCGCTTCAATCGCTGAACCAAATCGATCCGGGGGAGGTTTGGTATCTTAGCGCGGTTCTGCTATGCTGGCATTAGGGTTAGGTTGTTTGCCGCCGCACGATGGGTCCGTTGTGCTCTGCTTTGCCACTTAGGAGGAGAAAGCATGGCGGCATATCGGTCGCTCCTTGCGCGAGCTCTCGGTCTGGCGGTCCTGGTTACTTCCCACAACGCGCTCGCCGCGGTCATTGTGGACAATGATGACGGGGCCCCCGCGTACACCGAGACCGGCACTTGGGTCACGAGCGGCGGCACCGGCTATGACGGTGGGACCTATCGCTGGACGTCGCCGGGTGGGACAAAGACCGCCACGTGGACTGGTAATCTACCCACCGCCGGCGAATACGAGGTCTTCGTCTGGTACACACCGGGAACCAATCGCCCGACATCAACCAAGTACGACATTGCCGCCGCCGACCAGGTCCACACCGTCTACATAGATCAGACCGGTGGAGGCTATACGTGGGACTCCCTCGGCACATTCACTTTCAACGCCGGAGATAACACGATCACGCTCGACGCGGGCGGAAGCTCTGGTGGTAGCGCGGCTGTCGCCGACGCGGTGCGCTTTGGCGACGGCGGCGGCGAGCCTCCGGAACCTCCGGAGCCGGTGGAGGTCGCCCCGGGGGTCTGGCACTCGAAGTGGGAACTGACCACCCCCCAGGTGAACCATGTGCTCGAATTCGACCTGGCCGACCCGGCGTACACGATCGAGATGGGGTTCTCACAGGGCAAGCGCAACTACACGGCAAATGAGACGGTCAGTCAGATCGCCGGGCACTACGATGGTGCGGCGTACGATGTGGTGGGGGCGATAAACGCCTCTTACTCAGAACCCGGTTTGAGCATTCTCGGCATGCTCGGCACCGGGGGGAATCTGATCAGCTCGCGCGATGACACGTGGTGGGATCAACAGACGTACATGCTCCAAAAATCCGCCAGCGGGTGGGCAGGCTCCGATCTTGCTAGCGCGAACATGGTGGCGCGCTTCGCCGACGAGGCGGAGGTGCAGATTGACATCCTGGACTACCCTTGCGCTGCCGGCTCCATCAACCTGTACACCAGGGATTGGGGAGCTTCCACCAAGTCCACCAGCGAGGGCGTCGAGATCATCGTCGAGAACGTCAACGTCCCGTTGCGACCAAACAAGCGATTGGTCGGCATCATCACCGCTATCCGAACCGGAGTGGCATCGCTCGACAACCCAATCCCCGCTGACGGGTATGTGCTGGCGGCCTGCGCGGGCGCCGAAGCGGAACTGCTTAGCCACGCCGTCGTGGGAGACCTCGTGTCCGTGCGGTTTGAGATGTCACCGCCTGAGCTTGTGAACATGAAAACGCTCTGCACCGGCAACGCCTGGATGGTGAAAGACGGCGTGCCTTTCCACGGAGGTGGTCCCGAGCGACACCCGCGCACAGTGCTCGCCTGGAGTGGTACGCGGCACTGGTTTGTCACGTTCGACGGTCGGCAACCGGGCTATAGCGTCGGCGTAAGTGTGGCTGAAATGCAGGACTTCCTGATCAACTCGCTCCAGGTGGACAACGCGATCAATCTCGATGGCGGCGGGTCAACGACCATGGTAATCAACGGGGCCGTTGTCAACTGCCCATCGGACGGCGCCACGACACCCTGCACGGGATCAGAACGTGCTTTACCCAACGCGCTGTTTCTTGCGCGGCGCGACGCGACCACCAACATTGCACTGAATGATACGTTTCCAGCCGGCGGCCGTTCATTGGCCTGGGACGACAAGTTCGGCTTCAACCCGGTCGTGCCGTTCACGCCAGCCGCCCCCGGTGGCGATGGGTACGTAATGGAAGTCGTCGACGAATTCGGCGATCTCGAGACATCATCGGTCGGTGCGAGCGGTGATGCGGATTGCTCGGTAGAGGCGTTGATCTACTGCGAGTATCGGCCCGAGGTAGCGAGCGATGGTTTTGAGCGTGTGGGTCTCTTCACGCGCGACGATGGCAACGCCAATTTCGACGCCGGCGATCTTGGCGGCGGCAATTGCTACGCCTTGACCTACGACACTGATACGGGCCGGATCCGCGCCGGCGTGGTTGTCACGGGCGTCTTCACCGACTTCCTGGAGGCGAGCCCGCTGTATGAGCCGAGTACGGCGTGGCGAGCGCTCCGCATTGAGTGCAGTGGCACAACGATCCGCTTCCTCGTTGACGGAGCCGTGGTAGCCGACGTGATCGACACAACGCATGTGTCAGGACGATTCGGCATTGGGCACCACGAGTACTTCGCCAATGACGACAATGTGCACGGCACATATGTCGACAACTTCGATGTGTTGTGCGTTGACTTCGATTACGACGACGATGGCGACGTGGACATCAGTGACTTCTTCATCTTCGTATTCTGCTTCCAGGGACCGGATACGACGTATGTTCCGGGTCATCTGTGCGCAAGCGAAGATGGCGACGGCGATCTGGACGTCGACCTCGCAGACTTCACCGTCTTGCAGGCGTACTTCACAGGTGAGTAAGACGCCCAGAACGGTCCTGTCATTCCGCCGAACCTGCGGTGAACGGCGCAGGTTCAGTCCAACAAGGACGAGTGAACATAGACCACGCACGCAGTGCTGCGATGTCAATGGGATGGGGTCAGGAGTTCTGCGGGCACATTACGTCGCAATCGCCGGAGCGCTGTCCGCTCTGAATCAGAAGCAGACAACGGGGCGCTTCGTCGAACCGGATCGTGGTACTTTCAAATTCGTACTTACATCGGTGTGACAACGACTGCGATTTCGACGCCGCGCGGGATCGCGCGCCTCATGTGCGTATGCCGCGACACGAGCGGCGTGCGCCGCCGCATATCAGCGCGCAGACCAGCATCGCCAGTGCGGTGCTCGGCTCGGGGGTGGTGACCACCTCGAAGAAGTCGGTGTTGTCCATTACGCCGGAGACGAGGTCGGCGTTGGCGCCCCAGGCGTAGACCGGGACATTGGCGGCGGTGTGATTGGTCGAAGACCAGTGCACGCTGGGGAAGTTTCCCTGGCCGTTATTCTGGAGCACGCTGAGGCCGCCGGTCTCGTGGTCGGCGGTGACGATCACGAGCGTGTCGTCGCGGCCCTGGGCCCAGGCGAGGAGGTCGGCGACCGTGTTGGAAAACTCGATCGTCTCGTAGATGTTGCGCTGGATGTTGTTGTCGTGGCCGGCGTGGTCGATGCGCCCGCCTTCGACCATCAGGAAGAAGCCGTCGGCGTCGTTGTCGAGAATGTCGAGCGCGACCGAGGTCATTTCCGACAGGTGCGGCAACGTGTCGTAGCCGTGATCTGAGCCCGTGGCGTAGTCATACTCGTACGGCAGGTGCGAGCTGCCGAACAGCCCCGACACCATCGTCTCGGCATTCGTGTCGAGCGCCAGCAGGCCGCTGCGGTTAGTAACGGCGGTGTAGCCGGCGGCAGCCGAGGCGGCGGGTGACATGCCGTGGGCACCGCCGCCCAGGAGCACGTTGGGACGCGTCTGGTTGAGGTAATCGCCCGCGATTTGAGTGAGGTTGTTGCGGCTGCTTTCATGGGCGGCGAAGGTGGCGGGGGTCGCGTGTGTCATGTAGGTCGTGGTGACCAGGCCGGTGCGTTTGCCGAGGCCCTGGGCGTGCTCAAGCAGTGTCGTCAACTCGGCGCCGTTACCGGGAAACGCACGGCTGACCACGCCGTTGTTGACCTTGTGGCCGGTCGCGATGGCCGTCCCGGAGGCGGCGGAATCCGTCACGGACGAATTCGCCGAATAGGTCATACACTCGGCCGTGTAGGGCAGCGACTCAAAGGGCAGCGTGCCGGGCGCGCCGTTTTCGTACATTCCGGCGGCCTTGACCTGCTCAAAGCCCATTCCGTCGCCGATGCAGATGATCACGTTGCGGGGGGCATCGGCGACCGCCGCCAGTGTGCAGCAAAGCGCGAGAACGAGAGCGAGTGATGCTGAAGTGGTCCGTCCCAACATGTGATGTCTCCTGGAAGCTGCTTCGAGACGCACGTTCCCCGTAGCAGTTTCTAGGACCGCGATCGCACGCAGGTCAAGCCCAGGCCGTGAATACGCCGGGATTGGGTGTGGCCGCCGCGCTTTCCGGACGTTGCCACTTGACGCCAAGCCGCGATCGCTTGCCGCGGCTTAGCGCACGAACAGCATCTCCGCATAGCTCGGCAATGGCCAGAGATCTTCCGGCAGGAGCATCTCCAGCGTGTCGGCAGCCTCTCGCGCGCGATCCATAGCCGGCAGCAGTCTCTCCGCGACCTGCATGGCGCGCTTCTCGCTGCCCATCGCCTCGCCACGTGTCACGCGTTCGAGCTCTTCGACAGCCCCATCGAGAGTCTCGATCAAACCCACGATTTGCGCGAGCTGCCGGTCGGCGCTGGCGGCGGTAACGCCGGCGGCCTGGGCCGTCGCCGCCGCGCCGGCCAGTTCGCTCTGGTAGCGCAGCGCCGCGGGCATCACATGTGTTCTCAGCATTCGGATCAGCGTGCGTGCCTCGATCTCGCGGACGGTTACGTACTGCTCGCACAACACGTCGTGCCGTGCTTTCAGTTCGCGGCCATTGAGTACCTTGTGCCGCGCGAAGAGCTGGCGCGCGGCGCGGGTGTTGAAGCGCGGGAGCGCTTCGGCGGCGTTGCGCAAGTGTGGCAGCCCGCGCTTCTCCGCCTCGGCATGCCAAGCCGCCGAGTAGTTGTCCCCGTCGAATACCACGCGCCGGTGGGCCTTGATTTCCCCCCGCAGCAACGCCCGGACGGCGGCGTCGAGCTTGAGCGGTTTTGGATTAAGTCCGGCCCGGCCTTCGAGTTCATCCGCCATGTATGCCAGCGAGTCGGCGATGATCGTGTTGAGCACGGTATTGGGCCACGCGATCGATTGGCTGGAGCCGACCGCGCGGAACTCGAACTTGTTGCCGGTAAACGCGAACGGGCTGGTGCGGTTGCGGTCGCCGCCGTGACGTGGAATCTGCGGCAGCGTGTGCGCTCCCAGGTTGAGCTTGCCGGCCTTGCGGGCGGTGGCGGCTTGTCCCTTGGCAAGCTGGTCGAGAATCGCGCTCAGTGTTTCGCCGAGAAAGACGGATATGATCGCCGGCGGCGCTTCATTCGCACCCAGGCGATGGTCGTTGGCGGCACTGGCGATCGAAGCGCGCAGCAAGTCCGCGTGCAGATCGACCGCGCGGATCACGGCCACCAGGAACACCAGAAACTGGCTGTTCGGATAGGCCTCGTCGCGCGGGTCGAGCAGGTTCACACCGGTGTCGGTCGAAATCGACCAGTTGTTGTGCTTGCCCGAGCCGTTGACGCCCGCGAAGGGCTTTTCGTGCATCAAACAGACAAGACCGTGCCGTAGCGCCACCTGTTTCAGCACTTCCATCGTCAGCATCTGGTGGTCGGTGGCGACGTTGGCATTCTCGAAGATCGGCGCGATCTCGTACTGACCCGGGGCGACCTCGTTATGCCGCGTTTTGACCGGTACACCCAGCTCATACAGCCGCTGTTCGGCCTCGGCCATGAATGCCAGCACCCGCTCCGGGATGCCGCCGAAGTAGTGATCGTCGAGTTGGTGTCCCTTGGGCGGTGCGGCCCCCAGCAGTGTCCGCCCGCAGATTTGCAGGTCGATCCGCTCGCGGCAGAACTCCTCGTCAACGAGGAAATACTCCTGCTCACAGCCGAGCGTCGTGATTACGCGCGCTACGCCCTCGTCGTTTCCGAAAATCCGCAAGATGCGCAGGGCTTGCTCGCTGACGGCCTGCATCGACCGCAGGAGCGGTACTTTCTTGTCGAGCGCCTCACCGGTCCAGGACACGAACGCCGTCGGAATGCAGAGGGTGGCGGTCGTGGGTGTTTTGCGGATAAACGCCGGGCTGGTCGCGTCCCACGCCGTGTAGCCGCGGGCTTCGAACGTCTCGCGGATGCCGCCGGACGGGAACGAGCTGGCGTCGGGCTCGCCCTGGATCAGCTCATCGCTGGTGAAGGCCTCGATCACGCCGCCGCGCTGGTCCGGCTTGAGAAAGGCGTCATGTTTCTCGGCGGTCAGGCCGGTCAGCGGCTGAAACCAGTGTGTGTAATGCGTGGCGCCGTGCTCCAACGCCCACTGTTTCATGGCGGTGGCCACCGTGTCGGCGATCGCCGGATCGAGGGGCACGCCGCGCGCCATGGTTTCTTCGAGCTTACGCCGGACGTCATCCGGCAGTCGCGATTGCAGCATCGCCCCGCTGAAGGTCAATGAGCCGAAAATCTCCGAGGAAGCAATGGTGTTGTGGGCCTGATCCATCAGGCATCTCCCTTTTGATCAAGTAAAAAACTCGCCGCGCAACCCGACCGCGGCATTCGCGCGGAATACTACCCTATATCGTCATGATATGCCGGGTGATTTGAGCCCCAGTTGATCGGCTATTGACCGGGTGTGTTCATATGCAACCGTAGCGGCTCACCCCGAGTCGGTCGTCACCGCCCGACAGGTTTATGCGGGTCCTGCGCGAGCATGGGGCTACGTGGACGCGCTCCCGTGGCTCCCAACGACGCCTCGATCATCCTGATGGTTGCCTGGGTCATTCCGGACCGACAGCACGAACCACCTCATTCCAGCTATTGCCCAGCCGGCAGGATGTCCGCCAGGGTCTCGATCAACTGGGGTAAATCGATGCTCACGACGCCCCACACGATGTCGTAGTCCACGTGAAGGTAGTCATGCACCACGCGGTGGCGCATGCCGATGACTTTGTTCCATGGGACCTGCGGATGGACTTTGCGAAAACCGGGTGAGACCTGACGGGCCGCTTCGCCTATGGTCTGGATCAGGTGGGCCAGTGCCAGCCGAAGATTCTCATCCGCATCGAAGGCTTCGCGCGTGATGCCCGCCACCTTTGCAGCGGCCAGCCTGGCGGTGTCGAGCATGTGCCCGACGTATATGGAGTCATCCTTGGGCATATTGCACCTGGGCTTCGGCCAGAATACGGGAGCGCAAACGCCGATTCAGGTATTTCTCGTTGACCAGGTCGATCTTGCGGCCACCGAGAAGCTGCGACAGCTCCTCTTCAATGTCCATGATGTCGAGGCCGACCACGTGCCCCGCCTCGAATTGGATGAGCACATCCACGTCGCTGTCCGGGCGGAAATCGTCGCGCAGCACCGAGCCGAACAAGGACAGCTTGCGAATACGGTGGCGTCGGCAGAAGTCCGCCACTCGGTCTGCTGATATGCCAAGGGGTCGTGAGCTCATCCCGCGTCCTCTCCGCCGGTAGAGTGGCTCGCACATGATTCGCCGCGCGGACCACGCCAGAGCATCAACCCACACGGCGGAACGTGCCCGGCACAAGCGCGGTCGCGCCGGTGCCGCGCCATCGTACCATGCAAAGCGTGGTCATCCCACCATCAGGCGGACGAAGTGGCCATTGGTAGTCGGCGCGGGCCCAGCAGCCGCTACTGGCCGCGGCTTTTCCAGCATCCGACGGCCTGCGAGGCGCAGGCCGTTACGTTGGTCATTCGGCAGCATGGTTGAGTGCGCGTGGCTTGTGGTTTGGCGACGGCGCTAACCAAGCTGCCCGGCCGACGGGCAATCCGGCGCCAGGGCGCACTTGTCGCACTTCGGCTTGCGCGCCGTGCAGGTTGTGCGGCCGTGCTGGATCAGGGCGTGCGAGAGGTAGGTCCATGACTCCTGCGGGAAAAGCTGCATCAGGTCGCGTTCGATCTTGACGGCGTCTTTGTCATCGCGTGCCGTCGTCAGCAAGCGCAGCCGGAGTGCCAGCCGCCCGACGTGCGTGTCGACCACCACGCCGACATTCTGCCCGAACCACGTGCCGAGCACGCAGTTCGCGGTCTTCCGCGCGACGCCGGGAAGCTTGAGCAGGTCTTCCATCGCGCTCGGAATCTCGCCGTCGAAGTTCTCACAGACCAGTCGGGCCAACCCCATCAGGCTCTTCGTTTTGTTGCGGAAAAACCCGGTCGAGCGGATCAGCTCCTCAAGTTCTGGCTGCGCCGCCCGTACCAGGGTCTCGGCGTCGGGGTAACGGCGAAACAGCTCCGGCGTAACCTGGTTGACGCGCTCGTCCGTACACTGGGCTGACAGGATGGTCGCCACGAGCAGTTCGTATGCGCTGCGGTGGCGCAATGCGCAGAGAGCTTCGGGGTACGTCGCGCGCAGCGTGTTCAAAATCCCTAGCGCCCGCTCGCCACGCGCGGCCTTTGTCTCGCGTGAGCGCCGCGCCGCCGGTCGCCCCTTGACCAGCGGGGTGCCATGCCGACGGCTGTTCGCGCCGGCACGCGAGGGCTGTGTGCCACGCCGATGGCTCGTGTCGCTCGGTATGGGCCGGGTGCCATGCCGACGGCTGTTCGCGTCGGCATGTTGGCGCCCTCTACCCGACTTTGTGGCGGCCTTGGCCTTGGCAGCGCGTTTTTTCGCCGCGTTTGCCCCTGATCTCCGGGTCTTTGCCATTTGCTCGCGTTCTCGTCAGGCTGGTTCCGGCTCAGCACCCAGGTCCACGGCCGGCTGCTCTGGGAGCTCAATCGGTTCCTCGATTATTCCGCCGACCGGCTCCAACAGCTCACTGAGATCCAGGTCCATTTCAAACTCGCCGCCGGGCGGATCGGGCAGCGAATCCCCGGCCGGACCGACAAAGACCAATTCCCACGGCTCCCACGTGTACCGCGCGACTTCGATGTCGCGCTGGTCCCACAACACCAGCGCGATATAGGGATATCCCTCCTCAAATCGCACCGCGAAACCCACGCTCTCCGGGCCGACGAGCCAGATGGCCGAGACGTCGGGCCGGCTGGGCAGCACAACCTCGTCACGCGCGACCGCGACGTGCGGAAATACCTCCGGGTTGTCGGAGATGCGCAGTAGCACGGGGTCGGCGGTGCCTTCGGCGATCAGCGTCACACCTCCGTCGCGCGCGATCAGGACCGGTCCCCACAGGCGGTCGGGTGCCCCGATCTCTGGGACGCCAACCGCCCATTGATCGTCCGCCAGCCGTACAACCGCCAGCGTAGCCGCCAGGTCCGCCGGTAGCGGGTCGGGCAGCATTACCGGTTGCAGTTCCGCCAGCCGGACCAGCCGCACCGCCGCACTAAGCGCGAATTGCTCGTCATCCAGCCTGGCAACGGCGTCCTCGACCGTCCATGTGTCCCAACCGGGCGCCAGGTCAGCGATTGGCTCCGTTGCTCGTGAGGGCGCGGCCGGCTGCGTGGTCGGACTTGTTCCCGGCGGCGGGGGCGGTCGTTCGCAGCCGGCGCTGGCGACACAGACAACAACCGCGCATGCCAGCACACGCTCACGGCGACCACTCAACCAATGCAACCCACGCTCCATGCGCGCAAGTGTAAACCCCACCCCACCACCACGCCAACCATACACCGCCGCCTAGCCGCCTCGTTGCCTAGCTGCCTCGTTGCCTTGTTGCCTGGTTTCTTCTCCCCCCGCCTCGTCCGCTATACTCTCGCCATGGATGATCGACTGGAATGCACCGCGGCCCTGACGCATCACTGGCTCATTCGTCGGCGGGGCGGTGAACGCGTGCTGGAGGCCATCGCAGCGCTGCTGCCAGCCGACAGTCCGATCTACACGCTTGTTCACAACCCGGATTTCCGCTTCGAACCCGACGATCCGACTAGGGAAATCCACACGTCGTTTATCCAGCACATCCCCCACGCGCTGAAGCTGTACCCCAAGTTGCTGCCGCTCATGCCGCTGGCCTATCGCCGGATGCGGCTGCCCGATGTGGATCTGGTCGTTTGCTCTGACGCCGCGATCGCCAAGGCGATGACGCCACACGCGCGCAGCAAAGTCGCCTGCTATTGCCACTCCCCGGCGCGCTACGCCTGGGAACCAGAGTTGTCACGCGAATATCGCCGCACTCTACCGCGTGTTCTGTACCCGCTTTGGGAGTGGACGACTGCCCGTATTCGCAAGGCCGACCACGCGGCGGCGCAGCGTGTGGACCAGTTCGTGGCCAATTCCCGGCACGTGGCCGCGCGCATAGAGCGCTATTACGGGCGCGATAGCGTGGTGGTCTATCCGCCCGTTGATCTGCCGTCCAAACCCACGACCACCGCCCGCGAGGATTTTCTACTCGCGGTTGGCCATCACGTGCCCTACAAGCGGCTCGACCTGGCACTCCTGGCGGCCGAAGCACTCGGCCGGCATCTGGTCGTGATCGGTGAAGGCCCCGACGTGAGCCGCCTGAAACGCCGCAAGTCGGCCAATGTGGAGTGGCTGGGCTGGCAGCGTGCGGATGTGATCAACGCGCACTACCGCCGTGCCGCGGCGCTGCTATTCCCCGGTGAAGAGGATTTCGGCATCGTGCCGGTCGAGGCGATGGCCCATGGTTGCCCGGTGGTGGCCTATGCCGTCGGGGGGGCGTGCGAGACGGTTGTCCCTGGTGAAACAGGCGTGTGGTTCGAGGAGCAGACAACGGACGCCGTGATTGACGCCATCGAGCGTGCCACCCACACAGGTTTTGACCCGATGCACATGCACACGCTGATGGGGCGGTTCAGCGGGTCGCGTTTTCTACAGGAAATGCGCGGGGTGCTGGTGAGGCTGCTGGGCGGCAGCGCATAGAGTGAGCCGGTCGGGTGAGTAGCGACATATAAACCCTGGGGTGGATGCGCTCAGCGCTCGCACCACCGGCTGTTGGCGAGTGTCAGGCTTCAGGCTAGCCGACGACGAATCCCGCACACGACCGACAACCCAATGGCCCCCAACAGCGCTGCCCCTGGTATCGGAACCTGAGGCGGCACGATCTTGCTGCCGCCAATGTAATTGCTGCCCGGGGTGCCGGTGAAGCCGGCGTAGTGGCCCGCAAAGAAGACGTTGCCCTGGCCCGCCGAGTCATGTGAGAAATCGATGAAGTTGTCAACTACGGCCTGGCTGGCGTCGGGGAGCTTGAACTCGAACTCGATCGACTCAACGCGGTTGCCGCCATTGCCGCTCAGGACGACGTCGAACTCTCCAAAACCGTCCTGGTTTGAGTTCGTGTGCACGCCCCAACCGCTCGGGCGCGACCAGTCGCTCCACGCCGACACCGGATCGCTGACTCCGGTGAAGTTGAAGCCAAAGGTCTGAAAGCCGGCGTTCGAACTCAGGCTGACGTAGTCGGCAACCGTATACGAGTCGACATGGAATGTGACCAGACCGGTGGTGGAATCAGCCGTGATGTCCACACGGCCATAGCTCGGGCCGTCCGCGAACTCGTTCGACTGATCAAGGAAGATCGACATCTCGCTGAAGCCCGCAACACTGATGGCGGCGCCAAGCGTGCAAATCAAGCCGACGACGAGGAATCTGCGTGGAAGTGATGGGCTCACAATCTTCCCCTTAAAATCACGACGATGCACGGACATCTTCCGAAAGGCCACACCCGGGACCCTACGAGCCTGCCGAGTCCATAATACCGTGGATAGGCCGCCCGCCAAAGCAAATACGTATTTTCCCCGGAGGGTTTATCGGGCATTTTTCGGGGTGGTGCGCGCCGGTGGGGAGACAGCGGCGTCAGTTGGTTGCCGGCTAGGCCAGGCGGCGCCGTAGACGGCAGACAAGGGATAGCCCAAAGCCGCCCAGCAACAGGGCGCTTGGCAAGGGGACAACGTGCGGCGTCGAGCCGCCAATGAAGTGGCTGGAAACCGAGTCGCCGGCGTTAAATCCGGCATAGTGGGCTGCGAAGACCTGGTTGCCCTGGTCGGCCTGGTCACGCGACAGGTCGATGAAATTGCTGACCACGGCATCGCTGGCATTCGGGAGGGTAAACTCAAAGTCGAGCGGCTCTTGGCGACTGCCGCCGGGCCCCTTTTGAATGATGATGTCGAACAGCCCAAAGCCATCCTGGCGCCGGTTCGTCCGGCTGATCCAGTTGGTAGGCTTCGACCACGACCAGGTCCAGACCCGGTCGGCAATTCCACTGAAGTTGAACCCAAAGCTGTCAAAACCCTGGTTCCACCCAGGCACGTCATACTCGGGATTGGAAAACGCCTCGACATGGAAGCTCACGACGCCGGTTTGCGAATTCGCAGTCACGTCCACACGCCCGTACATCTGGCCGTCGGCGAACTCGTTCGACTGATCGAGGAACACGGAAACCTGGCTGAGTTCCGCAAAGCTGACGCTGCCCCCCAGGAGGCACACGAGCCCGCTCAGTAAAACACGCCGTGAAAACGCAGACAACATGCTCTCAACCCTCGGTACACAGGCGCGCTGAGTAAGCGCACACTAAGACGATTATGAATTAGTCAAGACTTCTGGCCCGCGTTGAGCTGACCCTGCCACATATATACTAGCCCCGACAAACCCCGGTGGCAAAACAAATGCCCGAGCATGTTTCGCAGCACACGTTATCGGCACTTGGAGTTGCGTCGATTGGCGTCACGCTAAGCCGATTCGCTAAGTCCGAAATGCTGCAGGGCCTCGTCCAGCGTAGGACAGAACGTAAAGAGCTTCTTGATCTTCATTATCTCGAAGATCTTCAGCAGCTTGTCCTTCAGCCCGCTGATGACCAGCGTTCCCTTGATCGCCGAGCTCTGTTTCTGCAGGTTCAGGAGTGCCCCGACCGCCGACGATGCCAGAAACTGCACTCGGCTGAACTCGAGGATGAGTTTCTGGCATTTGCGCTCTGTTACCAGACGGTTCAGCTCGGACTTGATCGCCTCGATCTGCACCGTCCCGAGAATCCGCGTGTCCTCAAAGCTCACAACGGTCACATCCTCTATCGTGTCAATGCTGAGTTGCGCGCCGCTTGGCATCTGAGCTCCTCGTGTCCGAGTAACAGCAAACAGGCCGTTGCGAAGATGATCTTAACAGCCGCGCCCCGTGGCGGCACATGAATCTCACGGCGGTTTTGGCGATCCGCTTCGGCCACGCGGGATCGTGGCGGCTTCCGCGGCGAGCTGCAAACACGGGGCCACGGTGCGCATGATGATAACCGAAGAACCGGAGATCGTGACAACTCACGCCGGCGATTGTGGCGGTGCGCGTAGCTGGCCGGGCCTCACCATCCGCCGTTGCGCGCAAACGGATTCGTTCCGCCGATGGTGCCATCGACACCCAGTCCGCCGCGCAGTGCTCGCGCCAATTCGATGCCCATCGCGCATACGTCGGGCGCATCGTCATGGCGGGCCTTGGGGAAGTGCAGAAACTGGCGCTCGATTTCCGGGTCAAGCTGTGGCGGCAATCGGAACATACCGTTCTCGTAAAACGTCGAGCTACCTTCGATGCGGGCGCGTTTATTCGCCGTTGTCTGGAGCGACACGATCGGCATGTACAGGCCGCGCTTGCGGCTTTCTTCCTCGAGGATTTCCTTGAGCGCGACCTGATACGCAACGGTTTCAATCCCTATCCTCATCGGGTGCCACTCGTCGAACGCGGCGATGATGCGTTTGATCTGCTGCACAACGCCGATGCGGTCCAGCGTGAGCCGGCGGGTGAAGATGACGCCCGTGTTTGGATCGAGGTCGCCAACCCAGAGCGCGAAGTAGTCGCCGCCGCTGACGCCGGTGGCCGGATCGACGGCCATCAGAGTCACGGCGCGCTTCCCGGGCAGCTCGGCGTCTTCGTAACGCCGCAGCCACTCCGGGCGGAACACGCGGATGGTGTCATCGATCGGGTTGGCCATGTATTCCTGCTCGAACGCCAGCGTGCCGACGCGCTCGCGCTCGATGTCCAACCGTTCCACCGGCCAGCGCGCCGGCCACAATGCCACACGACGATACGTGCCATCCGTCTGCTGCTCGGCCTCGAGGGCGCGGTAGACCCGGTAGTCCCAGCGCGGAAACCGCTGCTTGTCACGCAGATTCGCGAGCAGTGAGTCGTAGTGGATGATCGATCCCAGCACGAGCAGCTGCCCATCCGGCGCCAGGGCCGGCATGACCACGCGTCGCAACCAATGTTCGAGCTTGCGGCGTCCCTCGGGCGATTCGACGTGCTCATCTTTCTCGATATCGTCGCAGACGATCAAATCGGGCCGATGTGGACCGACGCGCGCGCCGCGGAAGCTGGCACCGGTGCCCTTGGCCTGCACTGTGATCCCGGTCGTCGTCGTGAACTTGGTCTGTGACCAGGTTCGTCGCCGTTTGGCAGCGCGCTTAGGTCGCTGTGTCGCTTTCGTCTGCTGCTGTTTGGCGGGACGGTCGGAAGGGGTAACCCCCGATCGGTCATCGGCTGCCGCCTCGTCGCTGCAGAGGTCGCCGTACTCCTCCAGAATCCGCTCGTTGCACTCGAGCTCGCCCCGAATGTCGCGTACGAATTGTGTGGCCAGTGAGGTTTCGTGGGTGATGATCACGATGTTCCGGCGCAACTGCTGGCAGATGCACCACAGGGGGTATGCGAAGGCGCTACAGGTGCTCTTGGCGTGACCGCGCGGAGCCACGCGGGCGATCAGGCGTTTGCGCGAGTCCTGAAGGTCGCGCACCAGCTCGCGGTGGAACTGGCACGGGTCGTCGGTGAAATAATCAGGAAGATATTCGCGCGCCCATCGGAGACACGCGGAGAGGTCGGCGGACTCCCCGCGACGCTTTCTGCTTCGCTTGCTCTTCACGCGCGATCGTAGGTGGCTCGGCGCCGCGTGACTATGACCGCCGCGCAGATTGTCGCCCATCGTCGCCGGTTGCTGGCGTCTGCGCAACTTCACCAAAGGCCGCGCGGGTTGAACTCCCGGCAAGCGCCCGCGTCGTGGCCGCCGCTTTGAGCGAGCGCGGCACGCGCTGACAGCGACGGCCGACGAGGCGTCGGCCGTTACGTCAAGCCCGGCAGTGCGGCGTGAACTCCCGGCAACTTGCCACCGCGGCAAGCGCCTTCCGGTACAATTCCCTGATGCTCACCTGGCTCGACAACATCTGGGTGGTCTGGCCTGTCGCGGGGATGCTGCTGCTCGTCGGCGCGTATGTGCTTTATCGCGCATTGCTGTGGGATCGCCCGCGTGGCTGGCGGCGGTGCCCACGCTGTGGCTACGATATGCGCGGAACACCCGGACTGCGTTGCTCCGAGTGCGGCTTCGACGCCGGCCGCGAGCGGCAACTGCACCGCACAGGCCGCTATTGGCGCATGGCGGCTGCCGGTTGCATGTTCGTGCTCGCCGCAGGGGCACTGTACCTCACCCCGCAAATCAGGCGTGACGGCTGGCTGTCGATCGTACCGACCGATGTGCTGCTCTGGTTCGTCCCGATGGCCTATGAACATCACGCGCCGGTGAGCGTCGTCCCACAAAACCCCCCCATAACGCATGAACTCTCCAGCCGCACGCTCTCCGATCACCAATGGCGTTACCTGTTTCAGCGAAAGGGGATCATCAGGACTCGTGACCGCTGGCCGGTCGATGTGCCTTTCCACTTCGAGGTTCACGACCTGTCGCCCTGGACGGTCAGCGCCAAGCCCGAGTCCGTTTTCACGGCGGCCGGACAGCGAGTGAGGTACTCGTCACTGCGATCGGAGTACGGCAGGACGTTTATCGCCGCTGAATCAAGAAGCGTGCGGTTCAACTGCGCCGTGGGCCCATTGACCTCGATGACTAACACCTGGACCGGTGTCGCCGACATCCCCGTCACAGCGGTGGCTCACACGTCGGATGCGATCCAGGCGCGGAGCTCGCCGGAGTTGCTGCGATTGCTGCGTGACAACACCGCAGTTGTGGTTCGGCGTATGGAGCCTGACGACGAAACGCCACATTGGGCAGCGGTCGTTGCGCTGATCTGGATTGCCCTGGAGCCCGGCGCGTGGCCGGACGATGTCAGCCTGTGTGTGCGGTGGGATCTCATGCACCGTGGAGAGTCTGTGGCATGGTCGCGCATTCACAGTTCGCTGATTCCCGCGTGCCGCGTGCCGCCAGGCCATTGGATCTCGAACGGCAGTGCGCGCCGCGGGCTGGTATTCGCGAACGATCCGGCGGATGCGCTTTTCGAGCGGCTGTCGCGGACTGAAGCCTATTTCCACATGCCCACGATGAACCGTCCGGCTTGGCTGGCCGACAAGCTGGCCGCGTCGGACGGTGCGTGGGGAGACTGGTCCATCCGTGTGTCAAGCGACGAAGAGCTGGCGCTGCGCGATTGGGAACGGGATGCTTTCTGGAGCGGCGAGTTTTCACTGCCGGTTCAACCCGCCATGCCATTCCAGAGTGATGTCGCGTCAGACGGCGAGTGAGCCTCACGCAACCAGGTCTTCATGTAACGTAGGTAGAGCGCAGTGAGACCTGCCGCCGTGCTGCTGTCGGCGGCCGGCGAGGCGCCGGCCGTTACATGAAAAACGTCGGCCGCGGCTTCAGAGGATGTCGGCTGCTAGTTCGGAGGGGCGTGCGGGCTCGTTGTCAGGCGGCAGATCGTGGCCTCGTCGGCATCGCACTTGATATGCCACCAGGTGCGGCACAGCCGCTTCAGGAACGGCAGGTCGTGACTCACCAACAGCAGTGCGCAATCCGCGGGTTGCAACGCCGACTCCAGGCACTCGATCGACGGCAGATCCAAATGGTTGGTCGGCTCGTCCATGATGATCAGGTACGGGCGTTTCGTCAGGCCGCGCGCCAGGAGGATCTTGCGCAGCTCGCCGGGGCTGGGATGCTCTGCCTGCATTACGCGCTCGGGGTCGGAGCCGAGCCGGGCGATGGTCGAGATCATCTCGCCGTATGCATCGCTGCGCAGGCTGTGCAGGTCACGAAGGGCGGCGTCGGCCGCGGCGGCCGGCAGTTCCTGGGGGAGGTAGATCAGGCGATCGGGCGGGAGCGAGAGCTCGTGCGTGATGTGGCGCAGGAGCGTGCTCTTGCCGGATCCGTTCGGACCTGTCAGAGCGATGCGCGCGTCGGGGGTGATTTCCAGATCGGGGATAGCCAATGTGCGCTGGCCTGGCCGCGCGGGCGCTTCCGCTGATGCTTCTGGCGGGGCGCCGGCCGGGCACTTAACTGCCGTATCACCGGTTTGAAACCGGTGCCACGGATCTCTGAATGCCGGCCGGTGCCACAGTGGGATCGTCTGTGCCGGTAGGCGCAACAGGGTGTCGCGTCGCGAGCGTTCGCCGGTCAGCCGAATGCCCATGCGCTGTTGCCGCGGGACGCTGCGCCGGTCAAGCCGCTCACTTGCCTGCTGCACACGCCCCTGGAGCTGGTTGTACAACTCGCCGGCCTTGCCATCCTTGCCCGTGATACGTGCCTGGTTGATCTTGAATTTCGCATCGTGGTCCTTGATCGCCAGGCCGCGCTTGGAGCGCTTCTTATGTGAGGCGGCGGCTTCCTGTTGCCGCTTGGCCGCTTCGCGCTTCAAGCGCGCGAGCTCATGTCGGGCCTGTTCGCGTTCGGTGCGTCGCCGCTGCAATTCCGCTTTGGCCAGCTCGGTCGCTTTGGTGTACCCGCCGGGGCGGATGGTCGCGCTGGGCGACTCGACCATCAGGCACTGGCGACAGAGTCGGTCCAGCAGGGCACGGTCGTGACTGACGAGCAGTCCGACGCCGCGGAAAGTTGATAGCGCGTGGCCAAGCTGTTGCCGAGCGTGCAGGTCAATGTGGTTGGTCGGCTCATCGATGGCGAGCAGGCGGGGTTCGTGCCACAAGGCCACTGCGATTTGCGCGCGCTTCCGCTCGCCGTGACTGAGTGTCTGCCAGCGCTCGACCCACTCGGCCAACACGCCGAGTTGCCCGCGCAAGGCGCAGGCGAGTCGGTCGGTGGCGTCGACAAACGCCGTCAGTTCTCCGGGTGGATCATCAGTACGCTGCGGGCAATAGATAACGCGGTCCGGTGCGATAACGCGCCCGTGTATCGGCATCAGCATGCCACATGCCAGCCGCAGGAGCGTAGTCTTGCCGGAGCCGTTTGCGCCGATGATTCCGGTCCAACCGCGTGGGAAACACGCCGACAATTGCTCAAACACCGGGTCGGCGGCCGAATCGTAGATGAAAGTAACGCCCTGGAACTCCAGACTGGCTGGCAACATTTGTGTAACTCCCGGCCATTTGCGCCGCGCCGATTCGACGGCGTCGGGCGCGCCTGATCACCACGACAGCCCCGTGGCACGGCCGGTGTTGTTTTCTGGGATTACACAAAAACGGCGGCCACGGGAGCACGGCAGTTGACGAAACGACGTCGCGAGCCGCGCAACACAGGCGGCCGGCGGCGGCAACGCGGGGAGCGTCGCACACGTTTCGTCATGTCTACCGGTCGGTCATTCCGTGAAACCACCACGTGAAGGATTAAGATTGTCCAGCGGTCAGTATATCCCGATACCGTCGGAAAACGCAACCGAATCACACTCCCAATCCAAGGCCCAAACGCGGGTGAGCGGTTTGTGTTAGTTGGCACGTTTGTCGGCGGTCAGCCACAGACGCCATGCATTCGCACACTCTGCTAGCCGTAGTAGAATGCCGTGGGTTTAGGAAACGCGCCCCGCGGGAATGCGGGCGATCATGGGGGCCCGCAACGGCAAACCAGACATCGCCAGCTTGCATACGAGGATGTGAAGATGACGGATAGGAAGCGCTGGAAACAGTTCGAGTTGATCGTGCGTCAGATCATCCATGAGTGGGATCCGTGTGGCCTGCTGGCAAATGGTTGTCCCGCGGATGAATACGATCAGCAGATCCTCTTGGTCGTATCCCAGGCGGGTGCACTCCACTCCCCCAACGACGCGGCGAACGCTCTGTCGCGAATCTTCTCTCAAACATACGGATTGGACGGGTTCGCCCCTGATGACTGCCGCGAGGTTGGCGTGGAGCTACACACCGCCCTTGTAGCGGCGTAGTTCGCCGACAATGAGAACGAGGATGTTCGCGAGCGGTAGACAGTCTCATACGAATCGCGAGCCACGGTTTTCACGGAACGTCGGGTAGCAGGGCTCAGCGTTGCTAGCTGTCAGCGGGTTTTGTCTCGTCCGTCGCCGGCGGCTCATCGCTGTTGGCGGTGACACCTTCGGTGGCGGGGGTGTCGTCGGCGGGTGGCTCGTCCGACGTGTCTCCCGGGACGGTTGAGCCGGCGATAAGATCAGTCGGCGCTGAACCCTCGGGCACCTCGGCATCCGGCTCCGCCGCGGGCGTGGTCACCGCCGCGCTCTCGGCCCCGGCTTCTGCCTCGCTCGTCGCCGTCACGGGCACGGCAGCGTCTGCGCTGTCCGATGGTGAATCGGCCGGCGTGGCAGTGGGGATGCCCTCGGTGGGGACAAAGGCGGATGGCGTGGACGGCGCGCTCTCTTCCAGCTCGCGCGCCGCGGCGGCCTCTTCCGCCGCTTTCTTCTGAGCCGCCTCTTTGAGCTCTTCCTGGCGGATGGCTTCTTCGCCGCACTCGACGACTATGCGTTCGGCCAGTTCGGGGTCCAGTTCGAGCTCGGCGACGAGCGGCTCGGGGCCGACCTCATCGATGTCCGCCACCGATACGCAGCCGACGGCGACCAGCTTGTCGACGACCAGGTCGTCAACGCCCTCGACGCCCTTGACCGTTTTCTCCATGGTCTCGAGATTCCGGTTGTACTCGGCCGGCGTGAGGATATCGATGTCCCACTTGGTCAGCCGGGCGGCCAGGCGTACGTTCTGCCCGCGCTTGCCGATCGCCAGTGAAAGCTGGTCTTCGGTCACCACGACGATCGCCTTGTTAAGCTCGAAGCACAGGGCGATTTCCTGGACCTCCGCCGGTTTCAGCGAGTTCTGGATCAGAATCTGGCTCGATTCGTTCCAGCGCACGATATCGATCTTCTCGCCGCTGAGCTCGTCGACGATGTTCTTGATTCGGCTACCGCGGACGCCAACACACGCACCGACGGCGTCAACCTTTGAGTCAATGCTGGTAACCGCCACCTTGCTGCGATAGCCGGCTTCGCGCGCCAACGCCCTGATCTCGATAATGCGTTCGGCAACTTCGGGCACCTCGAGCTCGAACAGACGTTGAATGAGGTCTGGATGCGAACGCGAAAGCACAACCTTTACCTGGTTGCCCTGCTCGCGCACATCCAGGATCAGCACGCGTATGCGCGCCCCGACCGGGTGTGTCTCGCCGGGGATCTGTTCGCTGCGCGGCAGAAAACCCTCTGTGCGGCTGAGGTTCACGAGCAGGTTGCCGCGTTCGGCGCGGACGACCGTTCCGGTGACTATCGTGCCCTTACGCTCGGTGAACTCCTCAAAAATGCTGGTGCGTTCGCGCTCGCGTGTTTTCTGCACGATGACCTGTTTGGCGGTCTGGGCGGCAATGCGACCAAGCGTGGCCATGTCGATGGGCTCGCCGTTGATGGTCGCGGCGATCTGCCCGTTCAGCATGTCGAGATGTACCTCGACCTCTTCCATCTCGCCGTAGGCCCGGCGCACGGCGCTGGCGATGGCGTTTTCGAGGTCCGCGATGAACGATTCGCGATCGATGTTCTTTTCACGGCAGATACCGTCGATGATGCGGGGCAGATCCTGGTTCATGCTTGTTACCGCCTTTCGGTGGCACTGTGCGCCTCCGGCCGTTTACGCGGGCAGCCCGGCAAGCGGCTTTGGTTGAAGGCGACTCGACCATATTCAGTTGTCCGGCTTTCCGCGGACCAGCCGCGGGCAATAAAAATGGGCCGCAACGTGCGACCCCATGAGTCTCCGATAAGACCGACTCGGGTCCGGAAGGCCGGGCGGCGGGACAGGGCCCGGGCGGTTGACTCAACCCGGCGCTGGTCCCACAACCCCGTGCGAAGCTACGTCTCGCCGAGGCTGATATTCAGGCCGTCCTCCTTCGACTCGAAGAAGTGTACCCGATCCATATCAACCTGCATATCCATCGCGTGGCCTTCTTCGACCTCGCTGCGCGCGTCGACGCGGCAGACCACGCGGGCGCCGCGCTCGGTGTCGGTGTAGATGTCCATCCGGTCACCGAGGGGTTCGACCACGGTGACATTGAGCTTTAGCGTCGAGTTGGCGCGCTTCTGGCCGTTGGGCAGGCTGAGCACCTCGGGGCGGATACCGGCGATGACCTGACTGTCCACGTGGCTCTCAAGCCGGCCCTGATGTGCCGCGCTCACCGCCAGGCGATTGGCCCCGTCATCAAAAAACAGGGCGCCGCCTTCGCGGACCAGCCGACCGGTGAGGAAATTCATCGGCGGTGTTCCGACAAAACCGGCGACAAAGCGGTTGACCGGGCGGTCGTAGACGTCAAAAGGCGACGCGCATTGGTGGATAATGCCGTCCTTCATCACCACCACGCGATCGCCCAGCGTCATCGCCTCTTCCTGGTCGTGCGTGACGTAAATCGTGGTGGTGTTTACCTGGCGGTGGATTTTCTTGATTTCGGCCCGCATCTCGACACGCAGCTTGGCATCGAGGTTCGAGAGGGGTTCGTCAAAGAGATACGCCTTGGGTTGGCGCACAATCGCGCGTCCGACTGCCACGCGCTGGCGCTGTCCGCCTGAGAGGGCCTTGGGGCGCCGATTTAGCAGCTCGGTGATGCCGAGCACACGGGCGGCGTCACGCACGCGTGCGTCGATTTCCATGCGTTCGGCGCGGGCCCGCTTGTGCGCCGGCGGATTGAGCAACGCCCACAGAAAGTTATCCCAGAATCCGTGCTTGCGCCGCAGCAACAGGCCGAACGCCATGTTCTTGTAGACCGTCATGTGCGGGTAGAGCGCGTAGTTCTGGAAGACCATGGCGATGTCGCGGTCCTTGGGCGCCACGCCATTCACCGTGCGGTCGCCGATGCGTATCGTGCCGGCGGTGATGTCTTCGAGGCCGGCGATCATGCGCAACGTGGTGCTCTTGCCGCAGCCGGAGGGGCCGACGAGCACGATGAACTCGCGATCATTGATGGTCAGGCTGACGTCATCAACGGCTTTGACGTCACCGGGGTAGATTTTGACGATGTTCTCAAGAGTGACTTCCGCCATGACATCCTCGCCAGTACAGAGCTGCCGCGTGTGCCAGTCGCAGGGGGCGTACACACCCGGCGCCATCTGCCGCACAAAGGCGCACGGTTCCAGGTCTCCGGCAACCGCAAGCCGCTGCTTAGTCACGCCAGTATAAGAACTTGCCCGCAATAGGGTCAAATGGGCGGCGGTCACGATCGGCGGCACTTCACGCCAACATGTGCCGCGAGTTAGTGGGGGCTGCACATATGGCCAGCGACCGATTCCCCACAAAACGGGCGGTTAACGACAAAATGCTGCGCCATCGCCTGGGTCTCATGGTTCGCCCAAGCCCTGTAAAGGCCTGCGCCTCGCAGGCCGGCGGCGCGAAAGGGCGTCACAGTAGCCGGCGGCCGGCGGGGCGCCGGCCGTTACACAGGGGGGATGGTCACTCTCCCTCGGCATCGCCGGGCGCTTCTGCCGGCGGAGTGTCGGCGGGCGCGGGCGTGGCGGGCTCCTCGCCACTGTCGTCGTCCTCTTCCTCCTCATCAGCCGCCGCCTGCGTTTTAGCCTGACTCGTGGCCTTGCGCACCTGTTCCGCGGGGAGAATGAAGAGAATATCGCGGGCATTGAGCTGCCGGCCGGACGCGCGCTGGGCATCCAGGTCGGGCACCTGCACGACGAGCACGCCCACAAAGTCGCCGCCGGGCGTGAAGAAGGGCAGGCCCGGCTCGCTGTCCAGATCAGACGTCGGCACGTACAAGGTGCGCGGCTTGGTGACTGTCCCCGACACGCGTCCCCCCGACGCGACCACCGCGCGGCCGAAATATTTGTCCAACTGGCGCAAGCTGAGTAGGCGCGAGCCGGGGTGGGCCTCGACTCCCCGTGCGAGATCGACGTGTTCCAGCGGCGCCTTGAGCTCATCGGTAATCTGTAGCCAACCAAGATCGCGTTCGGTATCGCGCGCTATGACCTTGGCTGCGAGCCCCTCGGTATCGTCGCCGATCAGCACCTTAATCTCGGTCGGCGTCAGGCTCTGGCCCCCGAGCGGATTGCCGCCCAGTCGCGTGTTGGCACACAACACCAGGCCCGTCGGATCGACCACAATGCCGGACACTTCGAGCTCGCGCTGTTGATCCGACGCGGGGTTCTTGAGGACATACTTGATCGCCACGAGTGCGCCGCCGCGCTGTTCGATCAGCGTTTGGAACTCGGAGGCCTCGTCATCGGCCATGGCGACAGCCGCAATGATCGTGACGGCCACCGTCAACAGCACGCAGTTACGTATGCCACGACGCCTTCCGCAAGTCTGCTGAGTATTCGTCATGCGTATCCCTATTCGCTCTCTTCATCGGCGGCCGTCGCGGCCTGGGCCTCGTTTCCGATCGGTTTCCACTCGGGTTCCACAAACAGATAACTCGTCTGCACGCCGCGCAGCACGACGAAGACCACGCGCTCGGGCTGCTCATCGGTGATGGTGTCCATAGCGCTGCGGTACGACTTCAGGCCCTTTATCGACCGGTCGTTGATGCGCTGAATCAGGTCGCCGCGCTGTAGCCCGGCGCGGCTGGCCCACCCGGCGGACTCGACCGACTCAACCAGCACGCCCTTGACATCCTCGTCCCAGCGCTGCAAGTCGCGATCGAAGAAGGTCAGCTCGCGCACGATGATGTCGAAATCCCGATTACGGTCGCGGCGCGCCTCTTTTGATGTCAGGCGGGTGCGTTCAAGCGGCACAACCACCTGCTCGGTAACTCCGCCGCGCACCAGCGACAACGAGGCGTTGTCACCGATCTCCAACTGTCGCACAAGCCGGGCGAAAAGCCCCGCATCCTGCACGCCGCTGGGGTGCAGCTCCTGTTCGTTGAGCTTGACGATAATGTCGCCGACCTGGAGATCGGTCTCGGCGGCGGTAGTGTGCGGATACACGCGCGTGATGCGATACCCGCGAACACCTTCAAGCCCGAGCTGCTCGGCGAGCTTCTGCAGCACCGGTTGTGTCGCCACCCCGATCCAGGCCTTGGGCAGTTCGCGCGGCGGATCTTCGTCCTTTTCCGGGTTGGGCTTGATCAGCGTGAGTTCGTTGCGGCCGCTGCGCTCGAATTCGACCAGCAGATACTCGGGTAGCGGCTCGGCGTCCATGATGTCCCGGTAGAGGGCGATGAAACTCTCCAGCGTGTCGATCTTGCGGCTGTCGACGGCGAGGATCACGTCGCCGCGATCGATTGCCGGTTCAGCCAACTGCGCGGGGCCGCTCGGACGGATACTGCTGACTATTACCCCGCGCGTGCTGTCGAGCCGGCGGTCGCGCGCGATCTTCTCGGTGATTTCCATCGCGGTCAGCCCCCAGGCGCGGAAGACGTTTTCGTCGCCGACGTCTTTCTTGAGTCGCTTGGTTACAACCTCGGCGACCGCGGTCTTGCCGTCGCGCTCATATTCGATGGCGACAGTCTCGCCGACGGGGTGAACCGCCAGCATTTTCATGAGCGGCGGCAGTTCCTCGACATAGCGCACGGTAACGGGCCGGCCGGCGACCTTTACGATCACGTCGCCGGCGCGTATTCCGGCCTTGTGCGCCGGGTCGTCTTCAACCACCGAGTTGACCATCACGCCGTGGTCCAGGCCGGTGTCCTTGATCGTGCGCAGGCTGAGGCCGTAATAACTGCGTTCGACCTCGCCGTGCTCGATGAGGAGGTTGGCGACGTTGTGTGCCTGGTTGGATGGCGTGGCGAATCCCTGCCCGCTGCCGCCGCGCGTATTCACGCCGACCAGTTCGCCCCGGAGATTGACGAGCGGTCCGCCGCTGTTGCCGGGCTGGATGAGAGCATCATGCTGTATCCAGCGCGTGAACAGGCCGGTGCGCTGCCCGGAGAAGAACTGGAGCTCGGACGGCGAGTCATCGTCGCTGGCAAAGACGCGCTCGGTGTTCGAGACAATCCCGAGCGTGACCGAGCGTGAAAGGGCCAGCGGCGACCCCATGGCCATGACATAATCACCAACTTCCAGTTCGTCGGAGTCGCCGAATTGCGCGATCGGTAGCTGCTCGCCGGGTTGCAGCTCGGTTGCGTCAAGCTGTAACACGGCGAGGTCGGTAAGCGGATCCTCGCCGACGAGTGTAGCTTTGATTTCGCGCTTGTCGGCCAGGCGGCAGCGAAACTCCTGGCCGTTTTCGACCACGTGATAGTTCGTGAGCACGTGGCCTTCCTGGCTGATGATCGTGCCGCTGCCGACGCTGCTGTCTTTCTGTTCAACACCACCCCAGTACTGCACCGTGATGGCCTCGATATTTACCAGCGCGGGGAAAACACGATCGCGGGCGGCACGCATCATCTGACGCACATCATCGCGAAGTGCGTCAGCACGGTCGGGAGCACCAGTGTTGCGCAAGGGTTCCTGGGCGACGGCGGCGGCCACGCACAGCAGGGTTGCGGTCGCGTACCACAGCGCGCGGCGCAAATGCCCATCAAGTCGACAGTTCATCACAACTCCCAGGTGGAGACTGGTCGTCCGGCGCAGCGAGGGTGCCGGGCGGAAAACGTGTCACTGCCAGTGCGAAGGAGTGTCGCCGAAATCGGCGCTGGACGCAATATCACACGCGCCACGCCCACGCCGGCATCCCGGCCGTGCAGTGCCAGTCTTAGGCCGAGGCCGCGCGCGCCGCGTTCTGCGAACGTCTGCCCGCAGCCCAGTCCGATATACGTCGCAGGTCGCGCGCCCACTCGCGCGAGGTTCGGCGCAATATGAACAATTCGTACAGGGCGTCGATCAGATCGGCGGCGTCGGCAACCAGCTCGAATCTCTCTTCCACCCGCGCCCGCGCGTCCAATTCCGCCTCACCTTCCGGCAGCACCAGTCCGGACACGGTGAACCGCGGACCATCGAGCGTCAGCCGGAATTCGCCGGACGGGCTGCCGACGATCAGGCCCATTTTGGTCGGCTGCTTACCTACAGCCAACGCCGCGCGGGCTTCCGGCAGGTTGGTCGGGCCGTCGGCGGTTATCACGTCGGTTCCGGTTACGTCGAAGTCACACTTGAGACGGAGCGTGCGATCGATCATGACAGCTACATCGTCACCACCGCGCAGCTTGAGCGGCCCACCATCGTCGTCGGTCTGGTACCACAGCCAGGTGAGAAACTCCTTGCCCAGGAAATCGAGGTCTGTCGAGATAACGCCCGCGGATTCGTCGATGTTTGTCGGCGGTTTAACCAGGCGAAAAGGGGTCAGGCTGTCGAGCACGTGGTCGCGGCCGCCCGCGCTGCAGATACGCCGGGCGACAACTTCGGGAGTCGCGACCTGGAGGACACCGCCAAACGTGTCGGTGAACAAGCGCACCAGATGGTCGGCCAGCGCGCGGCTGTGGCTGGCGAAGTAGACGCGCCGGTGCTCCAGATCGACCAGCAGCGGGTAGGAGTTCATTCGGCGAAACGCGCCGTCCTTGAGCTCCTGTTGGGCGCGCAGCAGGGCGGCTTCCTTGGCGTCGCGCTTCTGACCACGGCTTAGGTAGTCGCGGCCGCTGGCGGCCAGCGCCATGTCCTCCTCCAAACGCACATAGCTCTTGAGCACGTTGCCGGGCACTTGCGACTTGTCCACCCGCAGCGCGAACAGAGCGAAGCGTCCCCACGCAATGCGTTCGGCGACGATTTCGTTCTCGAAGAGATGCCCGGGACCAATCCAACCGAGCTGCGTGCCGTCCTCGAGTGTTGCCAGCTTGCCGAAAGTGTGCCGGTTCAGCGCCGCGACAAACCTGTCGTCGACATCGGCTGGCAATGCGCCGTCCACGTTGAACCGCTGAAACGAAATCGGACCGGAAGTAAGCGCCACAAGAGTCCTCGTCTGTCAGAGTTTCAGAGTGATCCGCCAAGCGGGCGAGCCTAGAGTCGTGGCTGCCGCCGGTCAACGCGCGCGTGTGTGGATAACCGTGTCAACAGCCTGTCATTGGGCTGTCATCATGCGCGGGATAGCCCTTAGCCGACTGGAGTTAGGTTGACATGTGAGAAAAACGCCGGCGGGTCGCGATTCGGCGACGATGCGTCGCATTGATGTTGCACAAGGCGATGCAAAGAGCGTGGCGGCCGGTGCTCGATAAGCGCCGGCCGCCACGCGTTGTTGCCGAGTTGCATATGCGGCTTGGCCGCGGTCTAGTACAGGTTCGCGGCGATCAGCGCGATCACGAACGGGTCGATGTCGGCATTGTCCACGACGCCGTCGAGATTGCAGTCCGCGTTGTCACAGGGGTACTCGGCGACATATGCGGCATAGTCGTCAAGCGCCAACAGAAACGCGTCAATGTCGCCGTTGTTGACCCAACCGTCGCAGTTCATGTCACCGAGCTCGTATTGCCCGACGTTCACGGTGTAGTCCTCAACCTCGCCGTATTCGGATGCACCACAAGGTCCGACGCTGGATGAGTACTCGAGGCGCACACGCATGCGCGTGTCGCCGGGCAACGCGGCGGCCGGACAATCGATCATGCCGGTGAACAGATCAGTGCCGCCACTGGTCAGGGCCACAGCGGTCTCGTCCAGCAGGTCATGGTCCTGATCCCAGTCGATCCATACGTTGACCAGGTCGGAAGTGTAGGCGTTGCCGACCAGGACTTCGATCGAGTAGGAGTTGCCCGGGACCATGCGGGTCTTCTGGTCAAGAAACGCCGCATAGCCCTCACAGGCCGTGGTGTTGTCGATCGGGATGATCGAGACGTTCTCGATATACTCATCGCAACCGCCCGAAGCCGGGCAATATGGATCGACCTCGCACGACTCGCAGGTGATCGTCATCACGTAGTTGATCTCGCCCGCGGTACACGGGATACCATCGTAGACCGTTGGGCCGACGAAGAACCAGTGCGTGCCGGCGGGGAGACACAGCGACGTGACGCTGACACCTTCCTCGCAGGCGGCCGCGGTCGCGTACGGGCTGACATACCCGGTGAGATCGGCGCAGTCGCCGGAGCCGGGGTTGTTGCTCTCGAGGGGGCCGAAGACCACCTCGAACTCGGCCTCGACAGACATCGTGAAGATAGCCGGCTCGGTCGTGACGATCTCGTACCAGTCTGTGTCGCGCGTGCCGCCCTCGGCCCAGGCCGTGCCGCACACGGTGTCGCCACAGGCGATTGACACGACGATCGGCGCGTTCGGATCCGAAAGGCAGCCGCCGTTCGTGTCCTCGCCGCAGGGTTCGCCCTCGTCCAGGGCACCGGGCGGACACTCGACACACGGCAGCGGGCAAGGATTCGGATCGCAGAGCGTGCCGTCGCCCTGGTAGTCGCCACCGGCGGCGGCGCAGTCGGCGCCGGACAATACCTGGCAGTCGCCGCCATAGAAGCAGCAGGCACCCTGACCGGACGAGCAGGTCAGCGAGAACAACGTTGAACCGCCGCCCTCAAACGACCCGGTATCGCCGATCTGGAAGTAATACGTACTGCCGGCGGTCGCCGCGAATTCGAGCACCTCGTCCTCGCCCGTGGCGCCGGCGTCGGCGCAATAGAGCTCAGTCAAGTCCACGCAATTGTCGCGGATTACCAGGATGATGTCGTAGCCACCCGAGACCGTCGCGGTTGCGAAGCAGTCTTCCGCCGCGGTCCAGACATACCAGGCGTCGTTCTGCATCAGCCCGGAAGTGGTGGGATAGTACTTGTCGCACATGCCTTCCGGGCCGTCGGCCACGGCGGAATCGTTGTTGAAGGATACGACGAAGGGCAGCGCACCGACCACCGTGGCCGCATCACAATCCTCGGCGAACGGTTCGGGGCACGGGGTGTTGCAATCGAGGCCTTCGATCCACAATCCGGTCAGGTCGGCGCACTCGGAGGCCGTGTTGACCAGGCACTGCACCGGGTCATCGTAGCAGCAACGACCGAGCGGTGCCTGACAAACGACGCCATCATCCAGCACGAACAGCTCAAACACGCCAATGTTCGCGCTGTATCCGCCGACGTGGATGTAATACGTGGCGCCGGCTTCAGAGCACCACGAGTACGTGGATTGCAGCGAGCTGGACAGGCAGTTTGGATCGTCATCATCACCACCCACGCACAAGGTCGGCGGGCAGTCACCGAATACCTGGAGCTTGGTGTCGAAGTTGGTGTTGGCCGAGCAGGTGGTCGCGGTAATCGTGTTGCCCGTGCCGGTGATGACGTACCACATGCCGTGGCCCGGGCTGCTGGTGCCACAGGTTGGCGCGCCGTCGTCGGTCGCCAACGAGTTGTCGGCCATCACACTGGCTATACCACCCGGCAGAACCGTAATCGGTTCGGCGTTCTGACATTCATCATTGGGTGGCGGTTGCGGGCAGTTCACGTTTGCGCAGTCCGTGTCATCGCCCTGATAGGTGCCGCCCTGATTCAGACAGGCATCTTCGGTCTGGTCGTCGGCGCAGTCGCCATTCGGCAGGCAGCAGGCCCCGGTCGGCACAACGCACGGGGCGCAGTCAAAGGAGAACACGTAGTGGTTACCCGGGTTGTTCGCGTCACACGGCGCGTCATAGTAGTCCTGGTGGCTCACGAAGAACCAGTAGGTGCCCGCGGGCAGACAATCCGTGACCACATCCAATTGCTCGCACTCACCAGCCAGCGTGTACGGGTTGACGTTGCCGGTGATGTTGTCGCATCCCTGGCCGTTCGGATCACCCGACAGAATCTGCTCAACGAGACCAAAGACCACCGGGAACTCGGCCTCCATCGTCATCGTGAAGACATTGTCCTCGGTTGTGATCACTTCGTACCAGTCAGTATCGCGCGTGCCATTGGCCGCCCAGATTGTGCCGCAGAAAGTGTCGCCGCACTTGAGATCCTCAAAGGCGGGGACGTCCAGAAGGCAGCCGCCGTTGGTGTCAGCGCCACAGGCTTCCTGCTCGTCCTGAACGCCCGGCGGGCAGGGAACCACGCAGGGGCACATATCGCAGGTGGTCTCGGGGCCCAGCCACGAATCGGCACAGTTCAGCTCGGGGATAACCTCGCACGTGCCGTCGGGATGACAGCAAGCGCCGGGGAGCTCGCCGCAGGGCGGGTTGAAATCGGCACACGTGCCGGCGACAAAGCGGCCACCTTGCGTGATGCAGTCGATCAGCTCAACGGTCTCGGTACACGTCGCGGTTCCGTCAATGCAGCACGCGCCGGTCTGGGGAGTGTACGCACCGGTCAGGCAGACGGAGTTGTCGTACAGGTAGGACCCCACCGTGCCATCGGTGGTGAGGTACGAGCTGCCGTCACCGAAGGGCGAGTTGGCCCAGAGGAACCAGCAGGTCGTATCACCATACCCCTGGATCGAGACCCATCCGGCACCGCGGTGGTCGGCCAACATGAGACACGGTGTGAGCTGGTCTACGCTGAAATAGAGCATCTCGAACGGCGTGCCGTTGTCGAATATCAGGCCCGTCGGGACGATTACCGGCTGGACCATGTATGAGGCGATCTCCGCTCCCGGGGCGCCGAGCGTATCGCGATAGAACTTGATCTCAAAGGTCGGATCGCTGTCCGTGCAGTTGGCCCAGCCGACGCCACTGTTGTAGAGCTGGAGGCCCCACCAGTGGATGTCGCAAATGTCGCCGAGCGTATCGGTGAACGATTCGGCGCGGAAGTAGTTGGTGCCGTTGGCATCGACTTCACTCGTGCCGAAGGACCAGGAGTCGTCGGGCTCTACAGCGCGTTGGCCGAAGAGCGAATCGCCAGGGCAGGTCGGTGGCTGCGGGCAGCCGGTGAAGTTGGCGCAGTCCTCACCCTCGAACCAGTCGCCGCCGAGATTGGTGCAGTCCAGTTCGGTGTTCGTGGCAACGCAATCACCCTCGACGCAGCAAGCGCCATCAGGGGGGGCACAGCCGTCGCCGATGAACTCGATGGTCTGGTCAAAGCCATCCCATCCGCTGCCGATGTTCGAGTAAAGCAGTGTGCCGTCGAATTCAACCGAGTAGCCCCCGGGATCGTAAATCCCGTCGCCGTAGGTGTCGTAGATGGTGAACTTGTAGCAGCCGGTCGGATCGACACACACCTCGGCCTCGTACGTGGTGCCGCCGGTGTCGAACGGGCCGCCCTGGGCTATCACCGTCCCGCTGTCCTGGTAGGCCACCTCCCAGGTTGTCTCGGTGGGGTAGTCGTCAGTCACAATTGTGATGTCCATGGCCACAGCGGGCGGCGTGCAATCGCGCGTGACCGGTTGGCTTACGACGCCCTGTGCATTGACACTGGGCAGTGCCGGCTCCTTCACCTTGTCCGGTGCCGCCTTGAGAGCACCCGGGCCAGCGCCGTACGCAATCGCGGCGCAACACAGCACTGCACAACCTGTGATCAGTCGTCTGGTAATCATTGGCATTACATGCCCTCCTGCCATGGATACAACGTACGTAGGCATCGGCCCGGGACCCTTACTCGGGCAGCTTGCTCAAACTCCATGTCACCGCTGAGACTGCTAGCTTCACCCTCACCCCACTGCGGCTCTGCGCCTGGGCCGGTCATCAGCTTGGATGTGTATGTGTTTATAATCGTCCGTGCCCCTAATCTATGCACTTGCGCACGCGAGTGCAAGCGCTATCGGGCGTTAGGCGCTGCCGCTTTATCTATGCGCGCGACTACGCCGCGCAGCCTGTGACACAGCGTTGGGTGCGCACCTGAATCCCATCGGGTCTCCGCGCCACGTGCCGTGTGCGGTTGAGCAACACCTGCGCGCATTATGAGCTGGTGTAGTGATTATCGGCCGCGTTGTGAGAGGCACGGCGCATACGGCGGGCCGGTTGGGACTGCGAGCCGCGCGTGGTGCCGAGCGGGTACAAGCCTACGATGACAACAGTGCCACGAATGAGTCAATGTCGGCGTTGTTGACGAGGCCGTCGTCGTTGCAATCACCGTAGTTGATATCACATTCAGGATATAGCGTCCCATAAGTCGCCGGATCGGTGATCGCCAACACAAACGGGTCTATGTCCGCGTTGTTGATCTGCCCGTCGCAATTCAGGTCACCAACCTGCCCCGCCGCCGCCACAGTGAAGTCGGCGTCGCTGGTATCCCAGACACCATAGGCACCGGGGCCGTAATTCGCGCGGACCCGTACTCGACAATCACTGGTCTCCGTGGAAGGTGTCCAGGGTGTTGAGGTGTCTCCAACGCCGGTCAGTGCGATAATATCGGTCCAAGTTGTGTTGTCGGACGAGATCTCCAGTTCATCGACCCATGCAGTATCGCTTCCATTCGACGTGTTGACGTCCTTGGTATACTCCCACTTCAACTCGTATGTGCCCGGACTGAGTGTCGTCGAGTAGTACGTCCAGCCCGATTCGCCGGACGCGTGAATCTCGCGCATGTCGTCCACGTAGAAATTGAAGTAGTCATAGCCACTCTCACTGCTGACGCGATACCAGAACCCGACATCCCCGCCGGATGCACTGCGCGTCATCCATGACTCCTGGCTGTCGTCTATCTCACCGGCACGCGCGGAATACAGGCCGGCGTGTGAACTGCTCATTGTGGTTATCCAGGTCCGATCGCCGCCGGTTGTGTAATTCGCGCCCAGCGAGTCGCGCTCGAACCCGTCGGTGCCACCGCTTATATCCCCGTAGTTGGCCGTGTACTGGACATGGAACTGCGCCGTCGGGCTGCCGGTCCACGTGACGGTTGTGGGGGTGCCGGTCGCCAGTGTCTCGCCACCGTTGGGGGAGACGACCTCCGGCGGAAGTCCCAGGGCGACGTCGAGTTGCGTCGCCGCTCCGGCTCCGACAACGACGCCCGATGCGACATACGGGTCATAGCCATCCGCTTCAAAGTGCAATTCATAGGTTCCGGGCAGCAAGATGCGGTGATAGTCACCCACATCGGGGTCCGTGCGAAGGTTCTGGTAGCGATCGGTTACGGTGATGGTGGCGGCGAGCGGGTCGCCGGTGGTCGCATCTGTCACGATGCCGCGCACGCCGATCAGGCACTTCTCCATGTAGGCGAGCATCGCGTCGCGGTTGTCGCTCCAGAATTGGCCGATCTCCGACGCCGGCGGCTGCTTCGTGTTATCAAGCTCGATGGTGACCTCGGTACAGCCGTGGAAGTACCAGGAGTAGTCCTGCATGCCACCGTCGATGATGTACCAGTCGGCGCCGTTGGTGATGCCGTGATAGAACGTCGAGCTGTTCCACATCGGCGGATTGTGGATCGAGTAGGCCTCGCTGATATCAACCATCAGGTTCTGGTAGTCTGAGTAGCGCGAGCCGGTCTGCTCGCTGTCAAACGGGTAGTTGACGACCAGCGCCCCGCCGTGGAAGTTTGCGGCCAGGACGATCGCCTGACCGGCGTGCCAGTTCATCATGATCGCCACCTCGGTGGGGTAGCCGTTCGGGTCGTTCGACTCGCCGAGGTCGGGGAAACTGCGGTTGAGGTCGTAGCCTTGAGCGTTGTAGCGGGTGCGCGAGACGCGATCGTAGCCGTCGGGGTTCATCAGTGGCACGATCCAGATCTCGACGTTGTCGATGAGGTTAGTAATCTGCGGATCGGTGCCGTAGTTCGTCAGCATATCCTCGATCAGCAGCATGCACATTTTCACGCCGACGATCTCGTCGCCGTGCATCGTCGAGATGTAGGCGAATTCCGGCTCGTCTTCTTCGGTGCCGACGTTGTCGGAGATCTTGATCGCCCAGAGTTCGCGGCCCTGATAGCTTTGTCCCAGCGTGTAACGCTGACAGATGGTCGGATAGTTGGCTTCATACCCAAGCAAGGTCGGGCCGATCTCGGCGTAGTCGGTCCACGTGTCGCGCGTGCTGGTGCCACCGCCCGTTTCGATCGGCTCGATGCCGGGGAATCCGTCGGCGATGATCGCGGGATCGGCGCCGGCGGCGACCAACCGGGCGGCGACGGTCGTCAGCAGGGCGTGCAGCGCGTCGCCATCGGCGCGCGCCGACGACCCGAGCACGTGCAAGGGCGTGAGTCCGGCGTTGTTGGCGGCGCTGGCGTCAGCGCCGGCCGCCAGCAGCGTCTCCACATACGGCAATGCGGCGCGGCGCGCCGCGATGTGTAGCGGTGTGTCGCCGTGCTGATCGCGGGCGTTGACATCGGCGCCGCGTGCGATCAGTTGCCCGACGATTTTGAGGCGCGCCGAAGCGACGGCCACGTGCAACGGCGTGCGTCCCAGCTCGTCTGGTGCGTCAATATCCCGGCTCCCCGCATCCGGAAACGCCGCGACGCGCGCCACATCGCCGCCGTGCAGGGGGGCGCTCTCAGCGGCGGAAGCAGCAATGGTAAGAGAGGCAAGAGCGCAGATTACGGTTGCGAGGTGTGTAAGCTTCATAATATCCCATCCGAGCTAGATGCTCTGTATTCACGCAGCCAACGCTCGCATGCGAAACAGGCTGCGGACGATATTTCAGCGCCGTGGTCGGCGACGAGCGGAGGACCGGAATCAGACCCAGACCCTCCATTCATATCGTAACGAGGTCGCTGCAATTGACGAAACGCGATGGCGGGATGTCCGATAACCACCATCCGCTGTGACGCACACGGCGATTAGCCTGAAATCAGCGCCACGAACGCATCGATGTCGCCGTTATTGATCGCGCCATCACCGTTGCAGTCGGCCGTATTGATGTCACAACCCGGATACGCGGCGGCGTAACCGGTCGGGTCGCTGACTGCCAGCACGAACGCATCGATGTCGCCGTTGTTGACCATGCCGTCGCAGTTCGCATCGCCGACGATCAGGCATCCGCCCAACGCGGAGAGGTCGGTCGCGTCGAAGCCCGGATCGGCACCGCCACCGGCGGACAGGCCGACCAGACCGTCAACGGCCGCGATCGCCAGATAGCTCAGCGTGATGCGACCGTCGAAGTACATCTCGATCTGGAACGTGTTCTGGTTGCTCGTGTTCCATTCCGGCACATCCTGCCACGTGACGGCGACACGATCGCCTAACTGCTGGTAACGCACGGTGCCGTACTGCGGCGAGAGATCGTCAAAAAGTGCCGAGATGCGCGGCGTGTCGAAGTGGTCGTCGTACGACTCGGTATAGTCCGTGTCGCCCTGGGTGAACGTCAGGTAGCCGTTCGCTCCGATGTAGTAGTGGTTGTAGCTGACGCCGTACAGCGACACCGTATCCAACCCGCCCATCGTGATCAGCGAGTAATTGTCATCATCGAGCGTCACTTCGGTGCCGGCGTTCGGATCGGTCGGCAGGCTGGAGATCGTCTCGATGCACGCGGCGTAGTAGCTGATCCCGCCATCCGGTGTGAAAGTGATCCGGCGGTAACCAAGGTCATTGCCGGATGGATCGAACCGCTCGCTGAAGAATTCCGGCACGGCGGTGGTGGTGAACGAGTAACAACCGCCCTCGTAACCCACGTTGCCGGCGATGTCATCGGCTTCGACGGCGTAGTAGTAGGTCTGCCCCGGATTCAACCCGCCGATGGCGATCTCATGCGCGAGCGTGGTATCCGTGCCGACGGCGGTTTGATAGAGACTGCCGCAGTTCGCGCCATACCGCACCGTGCCGCGCGCTAACTCGGATGTATTAAACGTAATCAATGCTGTGCGCGATCCGACGTCCGCGACCACCAGGTTTGTGATCACGGGTGGGGTGCAGTCGATGTCGGCCGACGCCGTGACCAGGACGTTGTAAGCGCCGGCGCCATCGTCAGCATCGATGTACTCGGCTGTGATGGTGTCGCCTTCAGCAACCTGAAGCACCCCCACACTGTTCGTGACGCTCAATGGCAGCGTGCCCGAGAAGATACTCGAGAATACATCGGTTTCATCGAGAGTGATTGTCTCACCGGCCGGCTCGGTGCCGGAAACAACCGTCACCTCAACCGTGTCGATACCGTTGGGGTCGAGATTCAAGCCACAATCGTTGACCGAGATGTCAATCACGCTTTCACACGCGTACAGGTCTTGTGCGAGCGTTATGCGGCCGGCATCGGCACAACGGTCGCCGATACGCAGGTAATAGACGTCCTGCTCGCCGTTGAAAGTGGCGGCATATGCCAGATCGGCGCCCTGGTTGTCCGAGGTCATGTCGAAGTAGTCGCCCATCTTGTTCTGCTGGGGCCAGCCGACGTGCGGGTCGAACGCGGGGGAAAGCACCTCGTTGGCGGACCAGGTCACGCCGCCATCCTCGGAAAAGGAGTAATACAGCTCGGAGTCGTAACCGCCCGGATCGTTGCGCGTGTCGAGCCAGATTACGTCGATGCGACCGTTTGGCGCCACGGACATGGTACCGAACCACTGGTAGGCGCTGGTGCCGGGATCGTCATTGACGCGCACCGGACTGCTCCAGGTCTGACCGCCGTCGGTGCTGCGGGCGAACATGACATCGAGCGGGTCGGGGTTTGAGTCACGCGAGACCGAGCAGAGCAGGTACACGTTCCCGGCGGTGGGGCCGTCGGATCGGTCGGCGGCAATCCAGGCCTGGCCGAGCAGACCACCGGGGTTGGGACCGCCGCTATAGGCGATGGAGCCGTCGAGATCGACTACCGTCGAGAAGTCCCAGGTAACCGCCTGGGCGTCGTACTTGGCGTTTGACGACTTGGCGACAATGAAGCCCTCGGCGCCGATGTACACCTCACCGTCGGGGCCGATCGCGAGCGTGCCCCACTGCGGCGAGTTCGGAACTTCGATGCACGGTTGAAAGCTCTGGCCGTTGTCGATCGACCGCGTGAAGAAACCGGGATAGCACGTACTGTACCACTGCGTCCAGTAGGCGTAGAAGTTGCCGTGGCCGACGCTGTCGGTGGTGTCGATCACCATCCACTGCTTGTCGCCGCCATACGCATACGTGCCGGCATCCCAAGTCGCACCGCCGTCGGTGGATTTGTAAACGTGGCACCAGAAGTCAGACAGGTCGGTAGTGGCGGTCAGGCTGTTGTAGTAGAAGTTACCCTCGGCATCGGCGCCCAGGACCGGGTCCGAGCGAAACACGCCCGGCTCGATCACCCCCGGGAACGTCCAGCTCTGCCCACCATCGCTGGTGTAGGCGTAGCCGGCCTGGCGGAAGTCGCTGGCGATGTTGTCGAACTGGCGCCAGCCGATGACCATGCGGCTCGGATTGGTCGGATCAACCGCCAGCGAGGGCTCGTTCGCGGCATCGTTTGTGATGTTGGCGCCGCCGGCGCTGACATTGACCTGCACGCTGACATATCCGTCGCGCGAACGCAGGACCTTCGCGGGGGTGGTCTCGCGCTGCGGCGCAGGCGGCAACGGCGCATCATTGGGGGCCTCGGCGTGACCGTCCGGCGGCGGGCCGGCCTTCATTCCGTCGACGCGTGCGGCTTGCGCGGGGCCAACCTGTGTCAGGAGCGCGACGATCATTGCAACGCCGAGAATTCTCTCAAACATGTCGTCAGCCTTTTCTCAATCTCAAGGTGCGGCGAGCAACTCGACAAACGAGTCAATGTCGCCGTTGTTGATGATATCGTCCTGATTGCAGTCAGCCGCGTTAATGTCGCAGTCGGGGAAGGCCGCGGCGTAGCCGTCGGGGTCGCCGAGGGCCAACACGAAAGCGTCAATGTCACCGTTGTTGACCACGCCGTCGCAATTCGTGTCGCCAATGATGTTGCAGGGACCAAGGTCGGACAGATCGCTCATGAAGAAGTCCTCAATCGGATATCCACCGGGCGACAGTCCCGCCAAACCGTCCTGTGCGTCGACGTTGAGGTAGCTGAGTGTGATTTCCCCGTCGAAGAACATCTCGATCTGAAAAGTGTTGCTGCCACCGAGGCCCTTTTCCGGCAAGTCGACATAGGTGACCACGGCCCTATTGTCGAGCTGCTTCCACGTGATGTAGCCGCCGGCGCTCGCGTCGAAATCATCATACAAGCCGGAGATGCGCACCTGGCTCAGGTGCTTGGCCAGCGATTCCAGCGCGTCGTTCTGCCCGCCAACGAACGTAATATATCCGTTGCTGCCGATGTAAAAGCGGGAATAGGCGTGACCGTAGATCGAGACCAGCTTCCCATCCGCCAGGTCAACAATCGTGTAGAAATCATCGACCGCCGGCAGAATGGTCCCGCCGACCGGATCGGTGGGAAGCTCGGCGATTGGCCGGGCACAACCGGCGTAGTAGCTCTGGCTGCCGTCCGGCAGGAAGTTCAACCGCAAATAGTCCAGATCGTTGTCATTCTCCTCGAAGATCTCCGTGAAGTAATCTGGCACCGCGTCGGTCGTAAACGAGTAACAGCCACCTTCGTAGCCCACATTGCCGAACATGTCTTTGGCCTCGACCGCGAAGTGGTACGTCTCATCGGGGTACAGCCCGCCGATATTGATGCTGTGATTGAGGGCCGTCTCGGTGCCAACGACGGGGTGATCGAGACTGCCGCAATCGGCGCCATACCGCACCGTGCCGCGCGCCAGCTCGGAGGTGTCGAACGTAACCAAGGCCGTCTCGTAATCCACAACCGACACGCCGACATTCGTGATCACCGGCGGCGTACAGTCGATGTTGGTGGAAGCGGTCATGAGGATGTTATGGCCGCCGGCGCCGTCATCAGCGTCGATATACTCGGCGGTTACCGCATCACCCCCGGCGACCTGAAGCACGCCCACGCTGTCCGTGACGCTGAGCGGCAACGTTGCGGTGAAAATACCGGTGTAGACGCCGGTCTCATTGAGCGTGACGGCCTCGCCGGCGGGCTCCGTATCAGACATGACGGTGGCCTGGACCGTGTCAATGCCGTTGGGATCGATGTTCAACCCGCAGTCGTTGACCGATATCTCGAGCAGGTCTTCACAGCCGTACACGTCTTGTACAAGCGTGATACTGCCGGCATCTTCGCAGCGCTCACCAATGCGCAGGTAGTAGACGTCCTGCTCGCCGTTGAACGTGGCGGCGTATGCGAGGTCCGCGCCGTGAAGATCCGAGATCATGTGGAAGTAGTCGCCCATCTTGGTTTGCTGGGGCCAGCCGATGTGGGGATCGAACGCCGGTGAGAGCGCCTGGTTGGCCGCCCAGGTGAGGCCGCCGTCCTCGGAGAACGAGTAGTACAACTCGGAATCGTATCCTCCCGGGTCGTTGCGCGTGTCAAGCCAGACGACGTCGATGCGGCCATTGGGAGCCACGGACATGGTGCCGAACCATTGAAAGGCACTGGTTGAAGGGTCGTCGTTGACGCGGGTGGGGCTGCTCCAGGTCTGGCCGCCGTCGGTGCTGCGGATGAACATGACATCGGCCGGGTCGGGCGTTGAGTCGCGCGCGACTGAGCAGAGCAGGTATACGTTCCCGGCGGTGGGGCCGTCGGACCGGTCGGCCGCGATCCAGGCCTGGCCGAGCAGGCCGTCGGGATTGGGGCCACCGCCATAGGCGATGAGGCCATCCATATCGACGATGGTCGAGAAGTCCCAGGCAATCGCCTGGGCGTCATACTTGGCGTTTGAAGACTTGGCGACCACGAAGCCACCACCGCCGATATAAAGCTCGCCATCAGGTCCGATCGCCATTGTTCCCCAATGCGGCAGACCCGGCACTTGGAGGCACGGCTGGAAACTCTGGCCGTTGTCGATGGAGCGCGTGAAAGAGCCCAGGCACGCACTGTAACTGCGCGTCCAATTGGCGTAGATGTTGCCGCGGCCAACGCTGTCGGTCGTATCGATCACCATCCACTGCTTGTCGCCGCCATAGGCGTATGTGCCTGCGTCCCAGGTCGCACCACCATCGGTGGATTTGTAGACATGACACCAGAACTCAGACTGGCCGCCGTTGGCGGTCAGACTGTTGTAATAGAAGTTGCCTTCGGCATCGGCGGCCAGGACCGGGTCCGAGCGAAACACGCCCGGCTCGATTACGCCCGGAAACGTCCAGCTTCGGCCACCGTCGGTCGTGTAACCGTAGCCGGCTTGGCGGAAGTTGCTGGCAATATTGTTGAACTGGCGCCAGCCGATGACCATGCGGTTGGGATTGGTCGGATCAACCGCCAGCGAGGGCTCATTGGCGGCGTCGTTTGTGATGTTGGCGCCGCCGGCACTGACATTGACCTGCACGCTGACATAGCCGTCGCGCGAACGCCACACCTTCGCCGGCGCGCTTTCCTGCTGGATCACTCCGGGCAGCGGCGCGTCACTGGGAAACTCGACGTGGCCGTCCGGCGGGGGGGCGGTCTGCGGCCGGTCCGCCTGCGCTGAGCCAACCTGAGCCAGAATGATGGTTATCGCCGCAGCGCCGAGTAGTTGTCCAAACATATGGTTGCCCTGGTTCTCCCGTGTCAAGGTGCGGCCAGCAACCCGACGAACGAGTCAATGTCACCATTGTTGATCAAGCCGTCCTGGTTGCAGTCCGCGGCGTCGATGTTGCACGCGGGGTACGTGATTGCATAGGCGGCGGGATCATTAAGCGCCAGTATGAACGCATCGATATCGCCGTTGTTGACAAGCCCGTCGCAATTCAGGTCGCCCAGGAAGAAGCACGGTCCGATGGCCGAGACGTCGGTCTCGAGGAAGTAGGCGGGGTTGTTGCCGCGCGACAAGCCGACCAGGCCATCGGTGGCGTCAATTGTCAGATAGCTGATGCTGATCGTGCCGTCAAAGTATAGCTCGATCTGGAAGGTGTTTGTCCCACCGAGGCCCTTTTCCGGCACATCCAGGAATGTTACCACGGCGCGATCGGCGAATTGCTTCCAGCTCGCGCTGCCGCCGGCGCTGAGATCCAGATCGTCGAACAGCGCCGAGATGCGTGCCCGCTGGAAATGCAGTGCCAGCGATTCCTCGGCGGATGTGTCACCGAAGCTGAATGTCACGTAGCCATTACCGCCGATGTAGAACCGCGAGTAGTTGGTGCCGTAAAACGGGATGGTCTTTTCATCACTGAGATTGGCGATCGTGTAGAAATCATCGACCGCGGGCAGGGCCGTGCCGCCGGCGGGGTCGCTCGGCAACTCAGTTATCGCGGTCAGGCAAGCGCTGTAGCCGTCGGGGCCGCCGTTTGGTGTGAACACGATGCGCGTGTCATCGAGATCGTTGTCCGCCGCCTCGAACAACTCGGTGAAATAAACCGGCTGGTGGGCGCTGACGAACGATCGGCAGATTCCCTCGGTGCCGACATTGCCAGCATGGTCCTCGGCATCGGCGATATAGAAGTACGTCCGGTCAGACTCCAGCCCCTGGATCAGGACGGTGTTCTGCACGCCATACTGAAAACCGACGGCGGTCTGATCCAGCGCGTCGCACGCCAGGCCATAGTGGACGACCCCCAGCGCCTCCTCGTCGGTCTCAAGGGTGATCGTCGCCAGGCCGGGCTCGTCGACAGTAGATTGCACATTGCTCACCGTCGGCGGTGCGCAATCGACAGTGGCAGTGGCTTCGAGCAACACGTTCTGGCTTCCCTGGCCGTTGTTGGCATCGGTATAGCGGGCAGTCAGCGCGTCGGCGCTGCTGACTTGCAGTGTCCCGCCGCCGCCGCCGGTGCTTAGTGTCAGCGTGCCTTCGAAGATGGCGGTATCGACTCCCGTCTCGGTCAACAGCACGGCCTGACCGCCGGGTTGGGTATCCGATACAACCGTCAGCGTCGTCGTATCGATGGTCGTGTCGCTCGCGTTCGGGCCGCAATCGTACACGCGGATGACCATGGTCCCGTCGCAGGCGTACTGCGGGCGATCGAGCTCCACGTGGCCGGCGTCAATACACGGCGCGGGGATGCGAATGAAGTAAACATCCTGTTCACCGTTGAATGTCGCGGCGTACGCCAGATTGGCGCCGGTCAGATCCGAGACCATGTGGATGTAGTCGCCCAGCTTCTGCTGCGCGGGCCAGCCGAGGTGGGGGTCAAAAGCGGGTGTGAGCGGTTGGCTGGGTGCCCATGTCTGGCCGGTATCGCTCGAATAGGTGTAGTACACCTCGGAGTCGTATCCACCGGGATCGTTGCGCGTGTCGTACCAGACAACGTCGATGCGGCCGTTGGGCGCGACGGACATGGTGCCGAACCATTGGTAGGCACCATTGCTGGTCGAGTCGTCGTTGACCCGGACCTCACTGCTCCAGGTCCAGCCGTCATTCGTGCTGCGCGAGAACATCACATCCAGCGGGTCCGCCGTGGAGTTGCGCTCCACCGAGGCCAGCACGTAGACATTGCCGCGACTTGTCCCCTGGGATACGTCGGTGGCGATCCAGGCCTGGCCACCGAGCCCGTCCGGGTTTGGACCGCCGAAGCCGGAGACGTCACCGTCAAGATCGACGAATCGCGAGAAGTCCCAACTTGGCGTCTGTGCCGGATTCTGGGCGTTGTTCGACCGGGTGACGGTGAAGCCGCGACCGACGATATAGAGCTGGCCTTCGGGGCCGATCGCCATCGTGCCCCACATGGGTGTGCCGGAAATCGCCCGGCAGGGCTCATAAGTTTCGCCGCCGTCAGTCGAGCGTGTGAAGTGTCCGGGCGCACAGACGCTGGAGCTGACCGACCAATAGGCGTAAATGTTGCCTTGTCCGATTCCGCCGGACTTGTCGATGATCATCCACTGCTTGTCGCCGCCGTACGCGTACACTCCCGGCCCCCAGGTCGCGCCGCCGTTCGTGGACTTGAAGACCGTACACACGAAACCGTCACCCAGGCTGTTGAAGAAGAAGTTGCCGCCGGCATCAACGTCGAGCACCGGGTCGGAACGAAAGATGGTTGGCTCGATCACGCCGGGGAATGTCCAGGTCTGCCCGCCGTCTTCGGTATAGGCGTTTCCGGCCTGGCGAAAGTTGCTGGTCTTGGTGTTGAACTGGCGCCAGCAGATGACCATCCGGTTGGGGAAGACCGGGTTCACCGCCAGTGTCGGTTCGTTGGCGGCATCGCCGACGATGTTCTCACCATTCTCATTCACGTTGACCTGCACGCTGACGTAATCGTCGCGCACAATCAACGCCGCCGGCGTTGTCGCGCGTACGGCGGGTGCCTGCTGGACAGGCGCGTGATCGGTTGGGGCCTCGTGGTGGGTAGGTGCCGCAATGGGTTGGCTGGGCTGGTTAGCTGCTGCGTTGAAGGGTGTGAAGGCGAGTGTTAGCGTAGCTAGCAAGCCAAAAATCGTCCGCTGCATCCGGTGCTCCTTTGGTACGCCGCCGAGGCCGGCGCCCGCGCACTTCGCCGAACCTGCTCATAGGTGCTTATCGGTCAATGCTTGGTTGGCTCACCCCTCCGGCAGGCCTTGTCCGTCGCACTGCGCTGCTGCATTTCACCCCATCATAACGTTCCTGCAAAGCGGACACGACAAGAATCGACGGTCCGGCGCCGGGACGAGGCGCCCGGCGCTGCGGCCTGCTGGCGCGTGAGTGCCGACGCCGCGGACTACGGTTGGAAAGTGACGTCCTCAAAGGTCTGCACGGCTTTGACGGTGCCATCGGCCTTCCAGGTTGTCCAGGTGCCACACGGTCGACCACCACAGAACACGCGTTCCTGCCGGAGGTTGCCGCCTTCGTCCCAGGTGTGGCAGACGCCGTTTTTCTCCCCGTCCACATAGTGTTCCTCGGTCCACTTGCCGCCATTCTTATGGTGGCGCGTCGCCGTACCGTCCTTGCGGTTGTGGACGAAGGTGGTCTCGTACTCGAGCTTGCCGTTTGGGTGCCAGCGTTGGTAGCGGCCGTGGTGGATGATGGTGCCGTCGGGGGCACGGACGACGGTCTCGCGCAGCTTTGGCGTGCCGTCGGCCCAGAATTCTTCGATGGTCTCTGTGTTATCGGGCCTATCAACCGCCGGCGCCTGGCGCCCGCCGTGATCGCACCCCACAAAAGCACAGGCCACGCCAATCAGAAGCAATGCCCGAACCGCGTCAATACACCTCATCTCGTCGCTCCTCGGCAAACGTCATAGCTGTCAGACCAGCTTCCGCCCGGTCAAGAAACCTGTGGGACCGGCTTTCAGCCGGTCGAAACGAGCAACGAGAACGTCAGCCGCCGCGGCCCGGCAGCGCGATCGTTACTTCGATGAAACCAGGGCGACAAACGCATCGATGTCGCCGTTGTTGACGAGCCCGTCGCCGTTGGTATCAGCATTGTTGATATCGCAGCCGGGATACTGAACCGCGTACTCGGCGGGGTCGTTCAGGGCCAGCACGAACGCATCGATGTCGCCGTTGTTGACCAACCCGTCGCAATTAGTGTCCCCGGTCGCATCACAGGAGCCAAGCTCCGAGAGATCGCTCATGAAAAAGTCATCAAAGGGGTAGCCGCCGCGCGAAAGTCCGGCGAGGCCGTCCTGCGCATCGATGTTGAGATAGCTAAGCGTGATCTTCCCGTCGAAGAACATCTCGATCTGGAAGGTGTTGTCGCCACCCGCGCCCTTTTCCGGAACATTGACGTAGGTGATTACGGCCCGGTTGTCGAGCTGTTTCCAGGTTATGTAGCCGCCGGCACTTGCATCGAGATCATCATACAAACCGGAGACGCGCAATTGGCCCAGGTGCTTGGCCAGAGTCTCGTCGGCATCGGTCTGTCCCGAGAAAAACGTAAGATACCCGTTGCCGCCGATGTAGAAGCGCGAGTATGCGTGGCCGTAGAGCGAGACCGTCTTTCCATCCACCAGATCAGCGATCGAATAGAAGTCATCAACCGCCGGCAGGATCGTGCCGCCGGCCGGATCGGTCGGGAGCTCGGCAATCTGCGCGGCGCAGCCCGCGTAGAAACTCTCACTGGCGTCGGGCTGGAAGGTAAGTTGCGTGTAGTCCAGGTCGTTGTCGTTTCCGTCGAACAACTCGGTGAAGTAGTCGGGTACGGCCGTCGTGGTGAACTCATAGCAGGTCGGGTCGGCGAAGACATTGCCGGCCTCGTCCGCGCTATCCACCATAAACCGGTAGGTCGCGCCGGGCTCCAATCCGGTAAGCGGCACGTCGCTCGCGGCATAGAACTGCTTGATTGTCGCCGTGTCATTCAACGCATCGCAAGCCGGTCCGTACGAGACCAGTGGTTTGATCGGCTCGTCGGCGTCGACGTGAACGACAACGCTGTCAGGCTCTATGTCGGTGACATTCACCGCGCTGACCAGCGGCGGGGTGCAATCGACCGGCGCGTCAACCGTGACCGCAACGTTGTGGTGCCCGAGCCCATCGTCGGCGTCTGTATAGAGCACGGTGATCGTGTCGAATTCGGCCACGTGCAGAACCCCGGCGCTGTCGCTGGTGCTGAGCGCGATCTGGCCGGTGAAGCGGGCGGTATCCGGGCCGGTCTCGGTGAGCACGACGCTCTCGCCGCCCGGCTCGCTCTCGCAAGAAATCGTCACGGCGGCCGTCTCGGTGACTCCGTCATTGGTGTTGAGGCCGCAATCATACAATACGATGGCGACGTTTCCGTCGCAGGCGTACTTCGGTCGATCGATGCGGAGGTCGCCGGCGTCCGAGCAGGGCGCGGGAATCCGCAGGTAATAGACATCCTCCTCGCCGTTGAACGTGGCGGAGTAGGCCAGCGAGGTTCCATCGTTGTCGGAGACGGCGTGTGTGTAGTCGCCGATCTTGTTCTGCTGGGGCCAGCCCAGGTGGGGGTCGAAAGCGGGACTGACGGCGACGTTGGGTGAAAACGTCAAGCCGCCGTCATGCGAGGTGGAGTAGTACACTTCGGAATCGTATCCGCCGGGGTCATTGCGCGTGTCATTCCAGGTTATGTCGATGCGCCCGTTTGGCGCCACCGAGAGCGTGGGGAACCACTGGTAGGCACCATTCCACGCGGAGTCGTCGTTAACCCGCACGGGCGAACTCCAGGAGACGCCCCCGTTGGTGCTGCGCGCAAACATGATGTCGGCCGGGTCGGTTGTGCTGTCGCGGTCCACGGCGCTGACGACATACACGTGGCCGCGGTTCGGACCGTCGGAATGGTTGACCGCAACCCAGACCTGGCTCAGCAAACCGGCGGGATTGGGACCTCCATACGGCGGGATGTCGCCGTCAAGATCGACATAGTTGACGCCCTGGAATGCGGCCGTCGTGCCGGCGTCGCGCAGGGTCGTTGAGCGGGCCACGATAACGCCCTCACCGGCGACATATACCTCGCCATCCGGACCGACGGCGATCGTGCCGCGCGCCGGCTGCCCGGGCACCTCGACACAGGCCTCGTATGACTGGCCGCCATCGGTGGAGCGCGTGAAGTGGCCGGGCTGGCAGTTGCTGAACCACTGCGTCCAGAAGGCGTAGATGTGTCCGCGGCCGATGCTGTCGGATCTGTCGATGGCCATCCACTGCTTGTCGCCGCCGGCGGCGAATGTGCCGTCGTCCCACGTCTGGCCACCGTCGGACGTCTTGAACACGGTGCAGACGAATTCATCGGGGTGCGAGAGGCTGTTGTAGTAGATATTCCCGTCGCCGTCCGAGTCGAGAACCGGGTCGGAGCGGAACACCGCCGCTTCGAGCGGCCAATCGAAGATCCAGGTCTGGCCGGCGTCGAGCGTGTAGGCATAGCCCGCCTGGCGGAAGTTGCTGGCGATGTTATCGAACTGACGCCAGGCAATCACGATGTTGTCCGGATCAATGGCGTTGACGGCGATCGACGGCTCATTGGCGGCATCGTTGGGGATGTTGTTGCCGAATTCATCCACGTTGACCTGAATGCTGACATAGCCGTCACGGACCCACTGCGACGCCCGGTGTGGTCCGCGCGGATTGGGCGCGGGGGGCAGGTACGGATCGGCTGGCACCTCGTAATGCTCGAAACCATCCGCCACGACGGCGGGCGTGTCCGGACGAGGCTCGGCCGCTGCGATGCCCGTTGATGCCAGCACAGCGGCTACGGCGGCGATGGTGACAACCGTGCGAATCATGCTGCGGACTCCATGAAACAAATGAGGTAGGGCCAGCGCGGTCGGCCGCCGGCACACGGCATCGACGCGCTTGACTACATCATAGCAGGTGATGCACATCCGGCCAAAGGCAACGTTTATCGGGCTGACGCTCTTAGCGCCGGGGAGCTGCGCGCGGCTTGCTATGAGTTGTGAAAAGTGCGACACTGGAAGTGCTGTCCCCCCTCTTTCAGGAGCGTTTAAGCACAATGGAATCTCCATCTGCTTTGAGGACGCGCCTCGTGCCCGCACTGGTGTGCATGCTGGCTACGTCACTGTCAGCCTGCGCCCCCGCGCGAGGCCAGGCCATCGTGTTTTCAGACGACTTTGATGCCGGTGGGTCCGCCGCCAACTGGTCGGTCTTGAGCCACGCAGGTGATTTTTCGGCAGATTTTGCCTACGACTACAGCACGCGCGGCATCCCGCCGGCGCCCAACTCGTCCGGTGGCACGACCGTGGGCCTGCACCTGACAGTGAACAACAACGATGGCAATCCCGCCACCGACGCGGTCAGCGCGTTTCCCGTCGGCCTCGAGTTATCGGCGACACGCACACTGAAGTTCGACGTGTGGCTGAACTACAACGGCGGGGCGGGTGGGGGCACCGGCTCCACTGAGTTCGCCACTTTTGGCATCAACCACAGCGGTTCGCAAGTCAGTTGGGCGGGCAATCCGAACAGTGACGGATTCTGGTTCGCCATGAGCGGCGAGGGCGGCGATTCGGATGACTACCGCGCGTATCGCGACGCGACGTTGCTGTCCACCACCGCCGGTGGTTACGCCGCCGCCAGTCGTAACCACACGGCCGACTTCTATCAGACTCTCTTCCCCAACCCGCCATTCGAGACGCAAGGCGCCCCGGGCAAGCAATGGGTCGAGGTCGAAGTCAGCCAGCGCGCCGGCGTAATCGAATGGCGCCTTAACGGAATGCTCGTTGCGTTTCGGCTGGATAATTCGCTCAGCGCCGGCAACATCATGCTCGGCTACATGGACACATTCGCATCGCTCGCGGACCCGGCCGTGGACAACTTTGTCATATTCGACAACGTGCGCGTGGAGGCCCCGGACTGCAACGGCAACGGCGTGCCGGATGACCTGGACCTGAGCGGTGGCGCGAGCCTGGACTGCAACGGCAACGGGACGCTCGACGAGTGCGAAACGGGCGTTGCCGGCGATTTCGATCTAGACGGAGACGTGGACGTAGCCGACTTCGAGTCATCGCTGCTTGGCCTGGACGGTCCCGCAACCGTACCGCATTCCATGGCCCCGGAGTGCGTGGCCGCGTGGCTGACCACTTTTGACGATGATGGCGATGGGGCGCTGGACCTGTACGATTGGTCCGTTTTCCAGACGGCCGCGACTGTCGGGCCGATTCCGCCGCGCGCGCAGGATGCTCCGACCGGCAGTCAGGTCATGGCCGAGGTCGCCGCGCTGGCGTTGACGCAGCGCGAGGAGCGGATTCAGGAGGAAATCGTCGGCGGGAACATCCCGGGCTTTCTCCGCACTTTCGTACCGATCGACATGAGCGGCGATGTTGATGGCGTGCCTGTTGCGGCGACGATCTACGTCATGCCCGACTATCTGTGCATCGGCAAGGACAGCGACTTCGCCCGCATCCCGATGACCCCGCTGATCGCCCAGCCGATCGCTGATGCGTTTGAGTGCCTGCTGCCCACGCGAAAGATCGTTGACGCCGTGTACGCCCAGTCGGCGGTGAAGCTCGCGCCGCGGCCGATCAGCCCGGCCACCGTCGACATCACACTGGTGACGACGTTCTATCGACACCATGAGATTATCGAAGGGCAGCGCACGGGTTATCCGCTTGGGCAACTCGTCGGTGGCATCAAGAAGGATGTCGTCGTGACGCCGCTGCTTGCCAGCAACCCCGGTCACGTCGCCATCTACGGCTGGCACCAGCTCAGTGGCGTGCCGATCCAGCCGTTGTACCTCGGCCACGTCGACTGGTACGCCGACTATAGCCACGGGATTCGGCTTGTCAGTCAGCGGATGTTGATTGACGGCGTGGAGACGAGCGTGGCCGACGTGCTGGCCGACCCGGACCTCCACGTGCTGCTGAGTGATGAGGGGATTGTCACGAACCCCAGCTATTGACGCGGCCGGCGGTCAATCCGGCTGAATCCACTTTGTATACGTGACAGGGCCCCAGAACGTCCCCGCGCGCCCTTCGAATGGCGTTGCGGACGTGAGGCCGTGAATGTAGCCGTTCTTCTCGACCAGAACAGTGTGCAGGATCTTGTCGTCGGGGTTGTCGACCAGGATGAAGTCAACGCGTCCGTCCAGCGCTCGGTAACGCGTGAAAGCGGCCGTTTTGGATTCGTCAAGGCTGAGATCACGGCGAAACCTGTCGAGCATGCGCTGGGTTGCGCGATAGGTGCCTCCCGTCGGGCTGACGACCAGCTTACCGTTGATGCGAATGCGGCGGTCGTCGTAGGCGACCACGCACAGGTAATGGTCGGTGGAGCGCCGCAGCCAGCTAATCAGCTTGTCACCGTGTTGCCGCTCATCGCTGTAGGCGTAATTGGCATCCAACGCGACGATTCGTCCGATCCAGTCGGGGATGTCGCCGACGTGCTGCACATAGCCGAAGATAAGGCTGCCGCCGCCGCTGTGGCCGGCCAGGTCTACGGTGACTTTCCCCGAGAACTGCGCTTTGACCGAGTCGATCAGTTTGGCGATCAGGGCGCCCGAGTTTTCGTGCTTCTTGCGCCAGTGCGGCCAACTTCGTCCGCCGGCTTCGAGATAGGCGACCACCAGGTTCTCGTCCGTGATCACTTCACGTAGCTGCCGTGTCTGCGCGCCGATGTGCTGGATGTAGAAGTGCCAATCGACCCCCTCGCCGCGCTGTCGGCCGATGGTCTGCGCGATCGTATTGCCGTTTGGCAGGGCATACAGGATGAGCCTGGTGGGCTTGTCCGGATCAAACCGCTTCGGGGACGGCGCATTGATGTGTACGGTCACATCCGGTTCGAACGTGTACGTGCGTATCTGCTCATCGAAGTGCTGGCTGAGGTCGAAACCCGCCAGCAGACCGGGTTGCGAGGTGGGGGGCGCGGCGTGCAGGTCGGCGACTAACCAGACTGTCGCCGCCAGAACCGCGGCGGCTACGCGAAAACGGCTCAAACCCGGCATGCAGAAACCTCCCGCAACGTTGCGCGTCACCAGGCGCTCAACAGCATCACAAACCCGTCGATGTCGCCACTGTTGACGTTGCCGTCGCCGTTGACATCCGCCAGCGTAATGTAGCAGTCAGGATACGCCTGGTCGTAAGCGGCGGTATCGGTGATGGCCATGACAAACGGATCGATGTCGGCGCCGTTGACGTAACCGTCACAGTTTACATCGCCCGGCTTTGCCAGTGTCAAGCGCAAGGTCTGAAACTGCTGGCGGGCAAAGTCGCTTGATACACTGAATTGCGAGAACGGCAGCGTCTCTATGTCGGTCTCAATGTGCGTCGTGGCGCTGGCGGCGTTAATGCGCACACCGGAGGCCACGGTGTCGGCCGTGGTCGGGGCGTTTGACGTGTTCCACAAACGGAGGATCGTTCCGCCGTCATCTTCCTCCGCCGGCTTGAGGGCCCAAAGAAGGACGTCCGTGGATGCCACCGACAAGAGCGAGAACTCGTCCGCGGGCAATTGTGAATCAGCGCCGTTCAGGAGAATGCAGACCAGCGGGTTCTGGTGCTCCAGCGCAAAGCGCATCGCGCCGGCCTGGTCATAGGCCGCGTGCGTGCGCAACGCGAAGCGCTGCCGGAAGTAGGTGTCGCCGCCTTGGTAGCGGATACCGTTACTCCCGTTGGCCACGCGCCCACCGACCAGCACCGACAGTGCCGGCGTGGTTTCATCGAGCAACGCCGTGGTGCTGTTGCCCAGCCTGGCGAAATAGCAATCAGCATTCGAAAGCGTGACACCGACGCCGTCGCCGCCGGTCATGTCACCAAAGTGGTTCAGCGTCAACCAGTCATAGCGCGCGTTGCGCGTGGCGTAATCCCCGCCGCTGTCCGTGAGCGCCGCGGTGAGAATGGCGCCAACCTCTTCGTGCCGGAAGACGGGATTGTCGAGGTCGAATCCGAACCCCCAGGTATACGTGTCGTCGAAGTTCTGCGTGATCTCGTTTTGCAGCTCTATTCTGTCGGAGTCGTTATACAGGGTCAGCCGCGTCGTATGTTGCAGCGGGGCGGTTGCATCGGCGCGCAGCGTCACCGAGACCGGCCCGGAGTGCTCGACCGTCACGACACCACTCGACGAACCAAGGTCATTGACCGCGCGGCCGTCTATCGTGCGGACGAATTCGCGATCGCCCATCGTCCTGTCAATGATGCTGGTGACGGCGCCGCGCTCCGTGAATGTGACACGATAGCGGTCCGTCTCAACCATCTGCTCCATTATCTTGGCGGCGGGGGTGAAGGTTCTTCCGGCCCCCGGCACGACCTCGTAGACCTTGTACCCGACCGATGGCACGTCGCCGGCCGCGATGCGCAGATACTGCTGGCCGTCGATTGTGACGAACTCGTGGGGCACCTGTTCGCCGGATGCGACCTCCAGCACATGCACCGGATCGGTGGCGGCCCAGGGCAGGTCGGCGTGGTCGCTGCGTATCCAGCCCAGTGGATTGAACACGCAGAACCGCGGGTTGGGGCCGCTCGCGCGGATCTGCCGTGCCAGTGCGGTACACGCGTCGGCGTGCAGCGTATCCACGTAGGCGTCAATCTCGTCCGCGAGGCGCCGCTGCCAGGCGATGCGCGCGATTGTCCAGGGATGACTGCTGGAGAAGCCGGCCATGCCGAAGTCATGCTCCCAGAAGAGACCGAGATCCATGAACGCCTGGTCGCGCGCCGTCTCGCGTCCCGTCATGAATGCCGGTTCTGACAATGTCGCGACGGTGGCCAGCGCCTCGGCCGCGCGCAGTTTCTCGACGGCGCGTTTTACGCGCGCCGAGATTTCGGCCAGCGTGGCACAGTACAACTCCCATTCGTTGCCGAACGTCGCCGACTGGGTTGGCAGGCCGCTGACGGAATAGGTCTCCCGAAAGTCGTCGAAGAAATCGCTCTCGTTCGAGACAATCACCTGCCGGGTCGCGTCGGACATTTCGGCGGCCATGGTGACGAACTGGTCAGTCATGGTTGCCAGGTCATCCCAACCCTTGCCGAAGCAGCCAATCACGTCATAGGGGTAACGCGCGGCGAAGCCGTTCGTGTCCGCGCCGGTTGTTACGAAATCGATCGTTGTCGCGGGATTGCGCGCCTCGGCGTAACCGCCCATGTTCTGGTTGCCCGCCAGCATGGAGTTCCACTTCATCAGCAACTCCATCCCGTCGGGGCCAAGCGCGCGATAGATTTCGTGCTCGCGGTCCCACGCGTCAGGAACCCGCGAATCGCAGCCGCAGATACCCTTCCAACTGAACTCCGCGCCCGAGCCGGCCCACAGCGAGATCAGGCCGTGCGGGAGCGTCTGGTTCTCGATCATGTACGCCATGCGAAAGCGCAGGCCATAACGCCGCTCGAGCTGCCCCGGGTAGTACATGCCCCGCAGGACGGCTTCGGCCGGCGTCCCGCCCAGGCACACGCACAGGGCATTCAGCGGCGCGCTGATGTGCCCATCGCGCAGCCGGTCCATCAAGCGGTCGAATTGTGCCGGCGTGCGGTTCTGTTCGTACGTCCACAGCCAGAAGCTGCCGTCACAGTTCCAGCGGCTCTGGTATTCGGGAGGATTGGTCGCGGTTTGATCGGCGAGATCGAGGTAGTAATCGAGCGTGTCAAGAAAGGCCTGGCGATAGTCCTCCTCGTCACCCGACCAGAAGTAGTCGGTGTGATCATCGCAGGCGATGTACACGCGCTTCTGTTGAGCAGGAACCGCCGTACCGCAAAAACCAAACAACAACAACGCACACACACACTTGTAAACCATGGGCGCAACTTTCCTCTTCTCCCTCGAGGCAGCCCTGCTTGGGAGGATTATAGCGGGAATCCGCCTTCACCCCAAATCGGCGCTCCAAAACCCGCGTGTGGCGCGGCGGCGGCGCGCCGACACGCACTGGTTGTGCACTGGAAGGGGGTCAGGCCACTTCGGCGTCGTGTGGCGGGGCTGTGGAGTGTGGCCGTACTCGTAGGCGCGAGACTGACAGGATTCCGGTTATCGCGCCCAACCGCGCCATGGCAAACGGCAACAGCAACGGCATGACTGGCAGATAGAAGCGCGAGTGTACGATGACCGCCGCATAGGTCAGCCATACACAAGCGACCACGAACGCGACCCAGGCCGCGGTGCGTTTGTGGGCGCGCCGGTTACGCCATAGCTCCCACGCGGCCAGTATGACCAGTGGAAAGTTGATGGCCAGAACAGCGTACGAGCGGCGCTGCGACGACGCGAAGTACCAGAAGCGCCCCAGATTGACTGTGATCTTGCGCACAAAGTGCAGCGGTCGCGTGAAGACCTGCTCCAGCGCAATCGACAGCATTGCGTCATCGACCGCCGGGTCTACGTCGTAGAATCCGGCTGTGCGCAGATCGTCGAAGTTGACCTCAAGGCCCTTTTGCCGTTCGACGCAGGCGATGGCGTCGGCGCGCCCGGCGCGGAACACAGCGTTGCAGTTGCCGGAGTGGTTTACCATGTAGTGCCCGACCAGCATGTTGAAACCCGACCCGGACGTGATCATGGTGGGTTTGCCGAGCAGCAGCGAGTTTCTGATTGCCCACGGTGCGACTATCACGACCGCGAGCACGACCTGGATGGTCAGCAGCCGCAACCACGAACGCCGCACGGCCGCCGCCACCAGCAATATCGCGACCGGCAATGGAGTGAAGACCGACTTGGCCAGGAGGGTAAGCGCCAGGGCGACGGCGCTGATCGCCGCGTCGCGCGAGCGCCGTGACTCCAGCACGCGCAGCGTTGTCCAGGTATACAGGCCGAAACAGGCCGCCAGGAAGACGTCGCTCCAACTGCAGAGCGCGTAATACACCAGCAACGGATAACACGAACCGGCCAGGGCGATCCAGAAACTGGCGCGCGGACGATAGACCCGCGCCGCCAACACGTACATCACCACTGTAATCACACAGCTCGCGAGCAGGTTCACAAGCATGACCGCATCGCCAAACGAGTTGGTCACGTATGACGCCAGCGCTATTGCGACGGGAAAGGCCGGACCGCGGTGTACCGTGGGCGGAACATCCGGCGCAAACGCGAAACGCCCGGTCTCCACGAGCGTTTGCGCCAAGGCAATGTACCCGTCCGTGCTGGTCCAGAAATCGTCGGCGTGCGAACCGGCGACCGGCCACGCATAGCAGCTCACCGTGAACCACAGCACGCCACGCGTTATCAGCGTCAACATCACCAACACGGCCAGGTCGCGCCGACGGCGGGCGCGGCCAGAACGCCGCAGAGTCGGCGCGCGCTTCTTCGGCGCGGGTGCGGCGGCTTCAAGATCAGGGCTGACAGCGTGCAAGCGCGTCTCCCACACGGTTCGCCGGCAACGATTCGCATTGGACGCCGCTGCGATCGCGGCGGCGGCGGGTGGCGGCGACTGTTCAATCACCCGCGGGGGGTTCAAGTTGCTCCAAATACGCCAATCGCTCGGACACGATAGCGGGACGAACATGCCAGAGCGCGGCCGTCAATCCAGGCGCGCACTGCGTCTGGAGGCGTTCAGCGTAGGGTTCAAGGTCCAGCGTGCGATCGAGCGTGAGCTCGCTCGACAAGGCCCAGACGCGACCGGACGGAATCGCGCTGAGGAACTTCAGCAGGTCACGCTGTTGCAGCCGGTCAAAATGTGCGTCATCGGCTGACGCGCTGGCGCCGCGCCGCCGCTGCTGGGCCAGCAGAACATATTCGTGCCACTGTGCGGACGGGATCGCGCGATTTTCCATGCGCGCGTAAGCCCGCAGCGGGCTGCTGGCATGAAACGGATAGTTCGCGAATCGCTCGTTTAGCAGGCCATCGCCCGGCTGAAGCTCCGGCGCGACGGCCTGGTACAGACCACGCCAATCCGAGCTCGACCGTGCGGTCGGCTTCGAAAGCCACAGCGCGCTAACGGTCAGCGGCGCCACCAATAGCAAGACATACGCGGACAGCGGCACAAGCCGAGCGACACGCAGGTAGCCAAGCACAAAAAGCCCGACAAAACCCGGGACCAGCGGAACAAAGTAGCGCTTTTCCAGCGTGTCCTGGTCGGTGACGATCGCCGACGCCAAAAGCAGAGCCAATTGTGGAAGCAGGCAAAGTGCCAGGATCGTGCGGGCCCGGCGCGGATACCACGTCGTGCGGCCAACAAGTCCGACCACCAACAGCCCGAGAGTCAGAACGCCGAGCGACACGAGGATCAGCGCCGCATGTCCAGTGCGGTCCAGGCTCGCCTGCGTGACGCCGAACGGACTAACGGCCACCAGACGCTCGATGAGCAGAAGCGGCGGCGACTCGGTGAGCGCTGGCAGGCTGTGTACTTCACCGGCCTGAAGCAGGTACGTCACTCGGAAGATGTAGTAGGGGATCGCCGTCGATGCTCCGGCCACCAGTCCCCAGAGCAGTCGTCGCGCCTTGCGACTGCGCCGTGCCTCCCACGCGGCATGCACGAGCAGACCGCACGGGATCGCGAGGCCGAATCCGTCAAGGTGACAAGAGGCGGCGGCCGCGATGAACAGCACTCCAATGGGCCCCCAACCGCTGCGACGCCGCGCCCAGGCATACGCCAGCAGGCAACCGATTCCCAGTGCCTGAATCAGTGAGTATGCTCGGGCTTCCTGTGCGTAGCACACGTTCAGCGGGATCACCGCAAACAGCAGCACGCACCAGCGCTGCACCTGTTTCTCCAGGCGCAACATGGCCACCGCGCCCGCCCAGCCGACCAGCCCGAGGATGGAGAACGCAGCGGCGGGAGTGCGGAACAGCCAGGTGCTCGCGGTAAAGGCCTCTCCGGTGCAGCGCGCCAGCCAGTAAAACGTCAGCGGGTGCGGATCAAGGCCCACAAGCGCGAGCAACCGCTGCGGCGACGTGGTGACGTAGTACGTCCAGCCCTCATCCTCCCACAGCGGCTTGTGCCCCAGGCCGGCGATGCGCAGCCCCGCTCCCAGCAACAGCGCCCCCCAGACAGGGATCAGGCAAGCGGGCGCGGCAACGGCGTTCGCGCGATCAGCGCCGCGAGCGGCCGTCGGGACGGGCTCAGATGTCGGCGGGTGTGCCAAGTCGTCGATCTCCGCGCATCACATATGCCGCCGCGAGCGGCGTCAACAGCATTACAATCGGCATACTGAAACGACACGAGTGAACGATAACGATGCTGTAGACGGCTGCGAAATACACGACAAAGACCAGCAGCAGCTCACACGCCAATGGCCGCGTCCGCCACAACCTGCGCAGCATCAGCAGACTCAAACCGAGCACAGTCAGGTTGATGGCCGCGTTTACGGCGGTTTTGGCACGCGATGACGAAAACATCCAGAAGCGCAGCGCATTCACCCCGACTTTCTTCACCAACCCCAGCGGGCTTTCCCGTATGACCCGCAATGCAGCGCGGCCGAAGGCGCGATCAGTCGCCGAATCCAGGTCCAGATGAGGCCCGGTGCGAAGCGCCTGCCGATCGAGTGACCACGCCTCGTCGTGATTGACGCGCTCGATGGCCCGGAGCTCGCCGTAGACGTAGCTGGTACCGGGATCTGGTCCTTTTTCGACCATGTAGCCGCCCACGAGCATGTTGAACCCCGCACCGCCCGAGACGGGGATTGGTGCTCCCGACACGCAGTAATTGCGCACCGTCCACAGACTGATGACGCCCAGGCCCACGGCCAGCGCGAGTGCGGTCATGGGCATTGCCCGGCGCGCCCTGACGATGGCATAGCCAAGCAGAATCACCGGTAGCGGCAGGATCACGCTTTTGGTAAGGGCGGCGGCGGCGAATGCGAAACCGCTCACAACGCCCGTGCGCCAGGTCGGGCAATCGAACAGCCACACGATGCTCAGGAAGTAGCAGGCGGTCGTCAGCGCGACGAGCGAGTCGGAGTAGCTGCTGGCGCAGTAGTAAATCGACAGTGGGAAGAACGTCGCCGGCAACATCACGGCCCAGTGCATGCGCCCGCCGAGCAGGCGCAGCGCTGCCAGGTAGATCACCGCAATCGTCAGCGTAGAGGCCAGGCAGTTGACCAGCAGTGTTACCGGCGCGATATCCCGCCAGACGGCGTAGGCCGCCGCCAGCACGAGCGGATATAGCGGCGCGCGGTATGTTGTCGGACGCGCGTCGGGCCGAAACGCGAAAGTACCATGCTCGACAACGTTGACCGCCACGTCGATATAACCATCAGTCAGCTCATAGAAGTCAACCGCGTGCGGTCCGACCTCGAGGTTCAGCCTGGCGGCCAGGAAGAAGCAAAACGCCAGGCGGACGATAAGGGCACAGGCGAGCAGTGGCAGTAGAATGCGCAGGTGGTGGCTCATCGGTCGCGCTTTGGTTGGACTGATGCTTACCATGGCTCTGGCCTGTTGCATGACCGACCGGAGGTCGGTCCTCCACAAGTTAGAGTCGATCTCCCGCAACTGAAGGGTTGGTCCCCCGCATTGAATCGGGTTCCCAGGTTGTCCGGCTAGGCGCCGTTAATATCCAGCGAGGCGGATCATGGCAACAGCCGACAGCGCCATATCGCGACGCCCGGCCGATTCAGCCGCCAACCTGTTCTGGCTCGACCGCGTAAAGGCGATCGCGCTGGTCTGGATCTTCCTCAACCATGTCACCGAAGCGGTTTTCGGCACGCCGCTGATTGCCAACCCGACCGGCGACTGGCCGCCGCTGGATCAGCGTCTGGCGCAATTGTGCCCGCTCGGTGGATTCGGCCTGTGGTCAGCCCCGCTGAACGTCCTGCGTTACGTGGGCTGGTCCGGTGATCAGGGTGTCCAGTTGTTTCTGATCGCCAGCGGCTTCGGGCTGACCTGGAGCCTCTTGTCACGCCGGACGACAACGCTGTCGCCGGCGACCTTCTACATTCGCCGCGCTGCGCGGATTTACCCTCCATGGATCGCCGCTCATGTCCTTATCGGCGGATTGGCTCTGTTGGTTGGATTCGGCGACTTCTCGATTCCCACGCTGGCGCTCAGTGCCCTCGGTGTGCGGGTCACCGGGGAGTTGTTTTACGCGATCAGCCCGGCGTGGTGGTTCATCGGCCTGCTGCTCCAGTTGTATCTGGTCTTTCCGGTGCTCTGGTGGGGCCTGCGGCGGCTCGGTCCGGGGGGCTTGCTGATCGTGGCCTGCGCAGTGAGCTTCGCCGCCCGTGGCGCCGGGCTGGTAATGCTCGACGACTACGTCGATGCGTGGCAACGCGGGGCGATATTCATCACGCGCCTGCCCGAATTCGCCTTGGGCATGGCGATCGCCGGATGGTTGCACGGCAGCCCCGGACAGACCGGTCGCGCACCACGGCGCGCCTTTGTTCTGCTGGCGATAGCTTCATATGTGCTCGGAGCGGTGCTTTCACTGACGCTGCTGGGCATGTCAGTAGCGCCTTTCCTGCTCGGGGCCGGCGCGTTTGTGATCTTGTGGCGTCTGATCATCGCTTGCGGCGAAGGGCCACGTATCGTCGCGCAAGCGTGGCGCTGGCTGGGGCGACACTCCTATTCGCTGTACCTGGTACACGGGCCGGTGATCGCGCTGCTCGTCCCGGACGGCGCGCCGCCGACCGGCCGTACGTTTGCGCGCACGATGCTGGCAATCGGGCTGACGCTGTTGGCAGCGGTTATGCTCGAATGGGTTGCCGCTATCCCGGCGCTGCTGCTGCGCTGGGCCCGGCGGATCGGGTGGGCACGCAGCGGCTTGGCGGCGGCCGGCGTCTTGGCTCTCGGCGTATCCGCGATATTGGTCACCGAACTGTACGTGCGCGGCGTTAATCCCCAGGAGGTCTTCGGTTGGGGTGAGCGGCCATCACTGGAACCGCATGACGTCTTCGGCTGGCGGCTCAAGCCATCGCGCGAAACCCGGTTGCGGTGGCAGAGCTATGACTATGTCGTGTCGGCTAATGCCTTGGGTTTCCCCGGGCCGCAGTACGTCGAGGAGAAAACGCCGGGGACATGGCGAATCCTGACCGTCGGCGACGCCTTTACCAGCGCCGAGGGTGTCGACACAAACGGGGCCTGGCCGCGCGTCCTGGAGAGCAAGCTGGCGGCGCTTCATCCGAACCAGCCGGTTGAAGTGCTCAACTTCGCGATTACCGGCTATGGGCCCAATCAATACGCCGCCGTGGTTCGCCACTTCGCGCCGAAGTACCGGCCCGATCTGATCCTCGTCGGATTCTTTGTGAACGAATACGAAGACGTGCTGCGCAGCGATGACTGGTTCCGCCGCTCGATCGGATTCGGCCGCCGGGCGCCAGACGGGTGGTTCTCACTGTTTACGGCGGCAAACACACGTAGCTGGCTCGGCTTGCAGGCACACCGCATGCGCGATGAATTCCTGCGCGGGATTCCCGACGAGCACGGCTATTTCCTGGGCAACTTCAAAGCCCTCGAACGCCGTAAGGCGACGGAGCCCGACCCGGCGCGGGCATTGGTGAGCGAGCGCGTCGGGGAGATTTGGGCCACGGCGGACGATATTGGTGCGCGTGTCGTGCTAGTCTTGATCCCGGCGCCGGTCCAGGTCTGTCAGCCGGACGATCTCGCGTACTTCCCGCAACACGTGGACCTGTCCGACGCGGAGTGCTTTGACCTTGAGCGACCGCAGCGAATTACACGTGAGATCGCCGAGTCCTGGGGAATCACGTGCTACGATTTGCGCCCGGTGCTCCGCGCGGTGACGGAGGGCTGCCCTTACCAGCGTCACAATATGCACTGGACCGCCATCGGGCATCAGGCGGTGGCGGAGGATCTGGCGGAGCACATCGCCGCATGGATGCCCTAAAATCAAATCGTCCAACGGCGACGGGGATAGTGATGTGCTCGGAAGTGCGTGAAATCGACGGCCAGGACGGGTACGAGCGTGCCGCACGCTGGGTGCTCGGCATCTACGCCGTCGCCCACATGCTCTTTCTGGCATTGCTTTTCATCAACCACATCAGATTCCCCCTTTTTCTCGATCTGATGGAAGGCGTGGTTTTCCAGCACTTTCAGCGTGCGGCGGCGTTTGCGCCTGTCTACCCTGAGCCAACTCCCGAGTACGTACCACTGGCTTACAACCCGCTTTACTACTACGTTGCGGTGCCGTTCTCGTGGGTCTTTGGTCAGAGCCTGGCCACGCTGCGACTGGTGTCCGTGCTGGGCGCTGTGGTGGCCGCCGGCGTTCTGTTTGCGGCCGTGAGACGTCACACGAAGTCGGCGTGGTGGGGGCTGGTGGCGACCGGCCTGTTCGCGGCCGCCTACCGCGTCATGGATGCCTACCTCGACACGGCACACGCGGATGCCTGCATGCTCGCCAGCGCCCTGCTGGGCACGCATCTGATAGATCGCAACCGGCACGTCATCTTGACCGTGCTTGGCATCGCGCTGCTGGTGGCATCGTTCTGGTTCAAGCAGCACGGCGCGCTGTTCGCGCTCGGCGGCCTGGCTTATGTCACCTCACGAGACGGCTGGAAGTACTCAATCTTGCCGTGGGTCGTGTTTCTACTGCTTGGGCCGGCGCTGTACCTGTTCGGCGGAAAACCTCTGTTCGGCGAGCGTTTCCTCTACTTCACTTGGGAAGTGCCGCGCCGCTGGGGGACGCTGGACCTGGCCACGGTAAAGGTGCTGGTGGGGTTCATAGCGCTCAATTACCCGTTTTTGGCGGTGGCGGCGGTGCTGACAACGATCGCCGCGTTGCGCCGTGCGCACCAGCGACTGACGATCTGGCACTACCAGTTTGCGATGGCGCTGTTGACCGGCACGATGGGCGCGCTCGACCCGGGCTGCTCTTTCAACGTGTTCATACCGATGGGGACGCTCATCATCCTCATGGGTACGATCGGCTTGGCGGCGTGGTGGCGTGTTTCCGCGCGCGTGCGCCGCTACAAGCTGCACGCTGTCGCGCTGGCGGGCAGCTTCGCGCTGATGGCATGGAATCCGCTGATAAGCTACGATCCGCGCCGGGTCATCATGCCCAGCGCGGCGCGTGAGGCGCACGCCGATCTGATCGACCTGCTACGATCGCTCGACGGGCCGGTGTTCGCCCCGGGATTGGGCCAATTGCCCGACGGCTTCGCGTTCCACCCGGCGGCTCACTGGGTCGCGTTGGAGGATCTGGTGCGCGGGCCGGGGCGCGAAACACGCGATCAACCCGCCGTGCGCGCACTTGTCGCGCCCGCCGTCGCGCCTGCCGGTACGGCGTACATTCTGACGAACCGACCGCTGGCTGAGCGGCGACATTTCCTGGAATTTCTTGAAAGCCGCTACGAGCTACAGCAAGACTTCGGCGACCGGTTTCGCGCCTTGCGCGGATTGCCCTGCCGCTACGATCACCGCTGGCCGCGTTATCTTTATCGATATGTCGGTTCCCCCACGGCAACTACGGCACCTTCCTGACTGCAAGCGTTGCGGCCGCCCGCTCACCGTCACTGGGCGCGTCTGAAGGGTCGGATGAGCCGCTTGCCGGTCAGGCGCGCCAGCAATCCGATGTGCGCGAAAATCGTGCGCAACGTGCGCATCTTTGACGTCCCCAGAATGCGCGATTCGAGCACGGCCGGGCACTCACGGATCACCGCGCCGTTGCGATCTAGCGCGGCGACCATCTCGGCCATCCCGAGGAAGCCGCCGGCCCTGATCTGCAATCCATTCAGGGCCGACTTGCGGTACACGCGGCAGCAACTGGTGAATGTGTGCAGCTTGTTGCGCAGCAGCAGTCGATAGGCGCGCGATAGAGTTTTGGAAAGGAACAGCCGCCAGCCCGGAACGTTGTGGACTTCACCATCGGGGTGATAAGGGGAACAGGTGACCATGGCGACATCATCCGCCAACATGGGGAGCAGCCGCGCAAACACCCGCGTGTCATAGGTGCAGTCGCAGTCCATCGAGCCGACGACATCGGTTTGCGCGGCGTGCATGCCGGTCATAATCGCCGCCGTGACGCCCCGGTTGGTGGTGTGCTCGATGATGGTGCAGTCCTTGCGGCCGCCGAAGAGGTAGTACAGGAGCGCTTGCGTCCCATCGTCGCTGCCGTCGTCGACAAAGATGTACTGGATTGGGCGCGGCTCGAGGATCTCGGCCAGCTCAGCGAGAGCCCTCTGCGTGTACGAGAGCACGGCCTCCTCGTTATAGCAAGGTATCACCACCGAAAACGACTCCAGGTTCGCAGCCGGGACCGGTGATCGGGCCGGTGCGATGATCGGTTCGGGGGCCGCCGCCGGCGCTGAGTCTGTCGCGCCGGCGGTGTCCGGCTCCGCACACACCCCCGGCGTCCGGCACAGGGTTGAGCGCTCGAGGTAGGTGATGATCGGCTCGAAGTCATAACGCTTGAGGAAATAGCGCAGCAGGTGCGGCATGCGCTGAAGGTTGCGGTACTGGCGCAGTCGTGTGATCAGGCCGCCGATGGCCAGGCGTGGCAGGTCCGGGTCGAGTTCCCAGATGTTGAAGTACATATTGAAGGGGTGCGGATAGCGTGCCGACCAGTCGGCGACGGCGCGGCGCACGAACGTCGTCGGCAGTTGCCGGATCGAGTTGCCACCCGCCAGCGGCAGAAGAAACCAGTTCGGCCCCCAGGAAGAGAGCGGACACTCGATGATCTCGTGACCGTCGCAGCGATGGCAGTGCGGAAAACGGCGCCAGGGTTCGCAACGCAGCTCCTGAAACCGCGGGTAAATGCTGGAGTCGTAGGTGAAACCCTCCTCGGCCAGCACATCCATCGCCCAGTAATCGGCCGAGCGAAAGCGGCGTTCGGCGATGCGATAGCCGCGCACGGGGGCCCCCGCGGCCTGCTCAAGTGCCTGCCGGCTGCGGCGAACGTCGGCGCGGAAGTGTGTGGGCTCAAAGTCATGAATCGAGCGATGGTCCCAACTGCGCGCCGCGACCTCGTGCCCCGCATCGGCGATCGCCCGCACGGCGCCGGCATGGCTCTCCGCGACACAGCCGAGTACGAAAAACGTGGCCCGAATGTCGAACTCGTCGAGCAGGGCAAAGGCCCGCTCAAGGTTGCGTTGGAGGCGGGTTTCGAGCCGGCGGCGATGATGGCTCTTGAGCGCGCGCCGGACCGCGGTCGCGTGGAAGTAGTCCTCGACCGCTATCGTCAGCAGGTGGGTATGACCCTTTGCGTTGTGTTGATCGGCACTCATTCTCCAGAGCCGCTCCGGGTCTCGGTACACTAACCGGCATCCACACATTGCCGCCCGCCACCGGCCTTTTTCCAACCGGTCGTCGCGGGCAGATTGGGCCGACGCGAGCGGAGGTTTCCGCGCTGCTCCAAACGCTCGGCGTGCGTACCCATATCAACTATCTCGAATTGCCGCGCCAGGTCGCCTATGTAGCGCGCGACACGTTCGCGCTTCAGAGCTCCCGGTAAGTTCATGGCGGGGAAGAAGCGCAACTCGGAAATCTCATCGCCGCCCAGGAAGTCCAGCGGGTGCAGCAGGAGCGAGGGTTCCACACCGGCACAGCGGCACAGGGCAAGCGCTGTGCGGAAATACGTGCGCGCCAGCCGCGGCGAGTAGGTGCTCAGATAGAGCACGTAGCTCACGTGAAAGGGGACTCGGCACAGCGGCATCGTCGTCACGGGGATTTCCAGCAACTTGCCCGCCGGCATCGTCCAGTGATACGGACGAATGGGACGCAGTCCATCCCCAAACGTGCCAAACAACCTCGCGCGCTCGCGGCGTTCTTCCGGCGTCAGTGATGCGCGCATGAAATAGTAACGCCGGGCCAACGGCCCCATCCAGGTTGGCAAGGTGGAAGCGTCACAGCGATAGCCGCGCCGCTGGAGCACGTCGAGCAGGACATTCGAGCAACTGTAACCCGGCCCGCGAAACACGCTCGTGCGGGCGCTGGTGGCCGTCTCGATCGCTTCCTCGGCGCGGGCCAGTTCCGCGTTGAGCTCGGCGCGCGGGCGCAAGTGCAACCACGGCTCGTGATGAAACGAGTGGTTGCCGATCTCGTGGCCGGCGTCGGCGATCCGGCGCAACGCCTCACGGTTTCTGGCCAGGGCCGCATCCTGACCGACCACAAAGAATGTGATACGTAGCTTGTTCCGCGCCAACCAGTCCAGAACGTGCGGCGCGAGCGTGTCGAAATAGCTTGGAAACGACTGCCAACCGGCGTCGCCATGCGTCTTCAGGTATGACCAGAGGTTGTCCAGATCCAACGACACGCTGGCGGGGGGTTTGTTCATCCGGCAGCCCCCGTAGCAGGTGCAGTCGCCAGACCATCCGTCTCGATCAAGACACGCGCCTCCCGCTCCGCGACTCGGACGGTGTCGTTCACATTGAGCGTCCCGTTGATGATGTGCGCTGAATTGATGATATGCAGGCCCGGAATGGAGGTCGATGGGCTGGGCACGCGCGTTGAGTAACCGAGGGTGGGGATCGGGAAAACCTCGCGGACGCGTGATATCCGGCAGCAGCGCACCTGGTCGCGTTGAAAGCTCGGGTACACGCGTGCCAGTGCTCCCAGAAACCTGCTCTCTATCGCCTTGTCGGACTCCTCAAAGATCGGTTCGCTGTGGTGCGAGTAACGCGGCAGGTATACCAACCCACATCCGTCGAACTGGTCCGGCTCGGCCAGGGCCGTCATGTCGACAACGGCGGTAATGGGCAGACCCTCTTCAGCAAGATACGTCAGGTAGCAGTCGCCCAGCGGGCGCTCCAGCAGCACCGCCGCGCAGACGATGCCCTGATAGTCGATGGACGCCAGGCACTGGCGCTCATGTTGTGTGAGGTCAACGCACATTCGGCTCGCAAGCGCTGGCGTGGTGGTCACCACCACGCGATCGAAGTTCTCATCTGCGTCGGGCGTGACCACGCGCAGGCGGATGCCGGCGCGCTCGATCCGGTCAACTGGCGTCCCCAGGCGCAGGTCCACGCCAAGCGCGCTGAGTCGCCCGGCAAAGCGTTGCAACGTCGTGCTGTAGCCGCCCGGCACATAGCCCAGCATTTCCTTCTTCAGCCCCGTACGCCGCGCGGCATACAGCCGCTGAATCGTGGCCCAGATGAACGCGGCGGAGGCGCGCTGATACTCCTCGCCCAGCTTGGCCTTGAGCAGCGGTTGCCACAGGCGGTCAAACGCACGGCTTCCCGACCAGCGACGCAGCCAATCGCGCACGGGCATCTGTTCGAGGCGCTGCCAGCCGCGCACGCGCGAAGCGTGGATAATCGTGGCCGCGAGGCGCAGTTTGCTGATCGTGCCCATCACCGGCAGGCGCAGGTAATCGAGTGCGTTTGACAGTGGTGACAGGCGTCCATCGGCAAAGAACGCCGTCTTTGTTTCCACCCAGCGCACCTGGGAATCGAGATCCAGCTCGCGCAGAATCGCGCGCGTCCAGGTGTCCGAGAGCAATGTCACGTGATAGTGCTTGTCCCACGTGACTCCATCCAGCGTCCAGGCCGCGGCCAGTCCGCCGATTTCAGACGCCGCTTCAAAGAGCGTCACCTTGTGACGGTTCTGCGCCAGGCGCAACGCGAGCGTCAAGCCCATCAAGCCCCCGCCCACGATTGCCCAACGCTGACTCATGTCGTCACGCACAGCAGCGCATGTGTATCGGCCGCCGCTTTCTCGCGTCGAGGGCGGCGGTCTACAGCTCGCGGACCAGCGCGCCAGCAACCGTGTAGCGGCACGCGCAGCGTTCGCAAGTCAGTGTCGTTGATTCCGCGGGGAATCCGGCGCCGGCGCGCACTATGGGCCAGCCGCAGCGGCATACGGCACCGATTGACTCGGCGGGGTGGCCGACAACCAGATGAAAGTCCGGCACGTCACGCGTCACGACACTACCCATGCCAACCATCGCGAAACGCCCGATCCTCAGCCCGGGGCCGATCACGGCCCGCGCGCCGATGGTTGCTCCCTGGCCAACCAGCGTCGCCTCTGTTTCCTCGTCCGGCTCCGATGCGCGCAGTTCCGCCAGATCGGGCGTGGTCGCGCGTGGATAACGATCGTTGGTAAACGTCGTTCCCGCGCTGATCATGACCCCATCCTCGATCGTTACGGCGGTGCAGACATACACAAGGGCGTTGATCTTGACGCGGTCGCCGATGCTGACGCCGTAGGCGATGTAGGATTTCTCCCCGATGATGCACTCACGGCCGACGCGGGATGGGCCGCGAATGTGGACACTGTCCCAGACCGCCGTGCCATCCCCGATTTCGACGCCGTCTTCGATTAACGCCGTGGGATGCACGCGTGTGGTCATACCGGCACCAGTGACTTACCGACGTCGACCCAGTTGTTCTGGTGCAGCGAGAGGTATGCCGCTTCGATGACGCGTACGGATGCCAAAGCGTCGGCGTGCGTTACGAGCACGTCCTCTTCACCGCGCACGGCGCGGCAGAAGTTGCGGATCTGGCTGCGGAACGCCTGAATCTTGTCATAACCCGAACCGAAAGCGGTCCATGTGCTGCTGGAGGCGTCCTTGAACACCGAAGTGCGCCAGCCGACGCGGATGGTGCCCTTGGACCCGTAAACCTGGATGAACGACTCCAGATCCTTGTTCAGGCTCCACGACAGGTCGATCGTGGCGATAACGTTGTCGTGCGTCTGAAGCCACATCTGGGCACTGTCGTCAACCTCTATATCCTGTATACGCCGGCCGACAATCGCCTGTACCGCCTTGATCGGTCCGAGGAAATAGCGCACCAGATCGACCGAGTGCGTTCCGTTGTCGACGATCACGCCGCCGCCACTTGCGGCCGGGTCACTGTTCCACCGATGGCTCATGTCGACACGCGACGTGAACGCGTTTTCGAACAGCAGCACATCTCCGATCGCGCCGGACGCGACCATGCCGCGCGCTTCGATGACGTCTTTCACGAAGCGGAACTTGGTCGCCATCGTGAACAGCACGTTTTCACGGGCTGCCAGCTCTGTCAGCAGCACCGCATCTTCCACGTGCAGACAGAGCGGCTTCTCGCAAAGCACGGGAATGTGGCGTTCCAGCAGCGTGCGGCAGATGGTGGCGTGCGTGTTGGGCGGTGTGCAGACGATGGCCGCATCACACACTGTCTCGCTGAGCAGCTTGGCCACCGAGGGAAACGCGGGGCAATGGGCACTCTGCGCCATGGCGCGTGCCGAATCGTCGCAGATGTCCGCGATGCCGCGGATTTCACATTCCGGCGACTCACCGATTGCCTGGACATAGGCCGGCGCGATTGCCCCCGCGCCAATCAGGCCGATTCGTAGAGGCGTCATGACAATTGCTCCTGACGCATGTTCTGGATTGACGATTTGACGGCATCGGCGATTCGCCGGACGTGCTGATCCATGAAACGGTCGTTGAACGGCAATACGAGAACGTGGTTAAGGGCGTCGAACGTGCCGGGAAAGTTCTGCGGCGTGTAATCGACGGCCTCGGGCCGGGCGAGCGTGAATGGCCAGCGACTGTCACCGAACGTGCGCTGCTCGGCAAAAACCTGGCACTGGAACGCGGGTTTCTGGATGTACCGCGGGCCCGACGGCACACCGAGCTCCTTCAACGCCGTGGCCATGGCGGTGGGGCCGCCGACCATGTCAGACACACGCAGCGCGTAACGCCAATAGGTGTGTTCGTCCCCTTCGCGAGCCACCGGTGTCTCGATTTCCTCGATGTCGCCCAGCGACTCGGTGAGCATCGCGGCCATTGCGCGGCGGTGCTCGACAGCGGCAGGCAGCTTGCCCAGCTGCGCCACCGCCACCGCGCCTTCAAGCTCACTGGTTCGATAGTTGAGCGACAGGAAGTAATGGTCCGGCTTTGCGTCGCCGTAGCCCCAGGCCTTGTTGATGAACAGAAACATGCGGCGGGCGAGGGCATCGTCATCGGTAAGGACGAAACCGCCCTCGCCGGTGGTGATGTGCTTTCCCTGCTGGAGGCTGAAGCAGCCGATCGCGCCGGCCGTGCCCACCAGTTGGCCCTGGCTGCGCGCCAGATAGGCCTGCGCGGCATCCTCTATCACCGGGACACCCGCCTTGTCCGCAACCGCCATAATCCTGTCCATCTCGCACGGATTGCCGAACAGGTGCGTGACGATGATGGCTCTGGTGCGTTCGCTGAGGCGTGCCTCAATGGTCTCGGCGGTGACGTTGTACGTGTGGGGATCGATGTCGGCGAAGACCGGAATCGCGCCCTGGTACAGGATCGGCGTCAGGGCGCCCATGTCGGTCACCGACGTCGTGATGATCTCGTCGCCCGGTTCAGGATTGATCGCGGCGACCGCGGTGTGAATCGCCGCCGTGCCCGACGTACACGCGTAGGCGTATTTCACGCCGAACAGGCCGGCGAGTTGCTCCTGAAGTTGCTTGACCTGGGTGCCCCGGGTGCTGGTCAAGGTACCTGAGCGAATCACATCGGCCAGGCGCTGGATTTCTTCTTCACCCAGTTGTCGGCCGGTGGAATCCTGGTCCGACGGCAGCGGGGGGTGGTCGGCAGTCATGTTTTTCCTCGTCAGGACGGCAGATTGAACACCTGAACGGGGTGGCGCACTGGTATTATCGCGCCCTTGTACCCTCTCACCTATCGATCGGTGTCCGCCCGGATGACCTTGAGGCGCAGCGCCCGCCTGGACTGACGACGAGGTCTCTTCCCTGAATATCCCGCCCTCGGTCCAGAACCCGGACCGACTATCCCGACAACCACAGAACCGCGGCCGGAAACGCCCGAACGTCGCCGGCTACGGCGGCACTCCTTCCCGATGCTGCACCGACCGGCGAGTCGCCAACCGGCCCGGCGATCCCCGATCGCGAGAACCGCCGGTAAAACCTGAGATGCTTGCTCCCTCTTCCCGGAGAGACCATTGGTTATTGTAGCGTTGGCGCGTGCGAAAACAAAACCGTTCCCAGGCCAGCCCTCAATCGGCCGCCCCGTTTCGCGCTAGTGATCCCGCCGGAAGCGCACCAACAGCCAGACGGCGATCGCCAGCAGTGTCACCCCCGCGCCGGCGAGCAGCGGTAGAGGCAGAGAAATTCCAACTCCGGGACCGATGTAGGCAATCATCAGCATCCATCTCCACGCCGGATCGTGGTCATGACACAAGCCGACAATCGCCGACCCGCGCAATATCCGCGACCACGGCGGCTTCGGACCGGTGGCTGCGGTCACGCGCAACGCTCTTACGGCCTCAGCGATGACGCGGCGTCGAATCTCCGTTGCCGGCGTCAAACGGCGTGCCGCACTCTGGGCAACGAGGCTCCGGCAATCCGAACAGCCGATAGCCGCACTTCCGGCAACGCCCGGGGGCTCTCTGGCGCGACTCTCCTTGGGCATAGCTCACTGCTGCCAGCAGACGGCAGACAATGCCTGCAAACACCACGCCAACTATGCATGTGATCGCGAATCCCCAGTCTTCCGCTCTTTGAGTAGGACTGCAATTCGCCGCCTGGCCAAGAAAGTCCCGCGCGTTGGGGTAGAAGAGCGGAATAAACAGCAGCCCTCCCAAGCATCCATACACAAAGAACAGGGGGCGCCAGGCGCATCGGTGTCCATGAAGCCATGGCCCCGCCAGCAGACAGGCGACTCCGATCATTGCCGCCACCCAGTTCACGCGACCAGGAGTGAGAGCCGGAACGGCGAACTCGCAGACTGCAACGAATACGGCGCCCAGCCATACACAAAGCAGGAAAATGGTCTTGATCATCGACACAGAACACGCCGTGAGAGATCGTGGAAGATCAGCAAAGCGCAAGCTCCACGGCGATTGCAAGCTGAAGGCTAACCGCCGATCGCTGACCGCTTCACGGGAGTGGATGGGAATCGAACCCACCAGGGGCTGGTTGTACAACCCCTCAACGGCTTTGAAGGCCGCGGGACCCACCAGGCGTCCGGACACTCCCTGAATACCGATCAAGAACGTTCGATCTTAGCCGGCGCGCGCCCAAGCCACAAGCCGAACACGAGTCGTCACGTGTTCCATGGTTAATGACACGCGCGCCGCAGAGGGCTGGTCGCCGTAAGACTGTAATGCTGCACACGGCCGCGTGGCGCCACGCGGGGGGGGCTGTTGGTCGGCTTCAGCCGACCGGCCCTTGCCACCAGTTTCAACTGGCGGTTCGCGGCCGGCACCTGCCCCGGCTGCTTGAGGGCTGAAACCGGAATATCTCAACACCCACCAGCTGACGTTGGTGGCAGCGACAGGTCGGCTGAAGCCTACCAGGGAGCCCGGCGCGATGCCTCACACGGTGCGGCGGCCCCGCCCCCTCGTTGCCTTGTTGCCTGGTTGCCTGGTTGCCTCCGCTTTTCCCATCCCGATCCGCCGCGTCTGCCGATAGAATATTGCGGCACAGATGGGGCGTTGTTGGACGCTGCGCACCGGCGCGCGGCCGTGTGGTCTGCCGCCTGGGCCGCGCGACCCATCGGGCCCGTATCACGGCGGCCGGTTATGGAGGAGAATAGCTCGGCTTGCGCTCAGCACGCATCCTCGCCGGAGCACGTCGGCGAGCGGCGGGCGAGTGTGCGCCATGCAAACGACTCGGCGCAGTCCGAGCCGTTCGTCCTGCCCGAGCCGCGCTCGATCTTCAGCCGGGCGATGCTCTACCCGAAGCTCTACGTGTGGTACGTGCTGTTCGCCTCGCTGGATATCATGATCACCTGGATCGTGCTGCACTTCGGCGGGGCCGAGGTGAACCCGATGGCGGCGGTGATCATCGAACGCTACAACCTGCCCGGGATGGTGGTCTACAAGTTCACGTTGGTTTTGCTGGTGATTCTCATCTGCGAAGCGGTGGGGCGCGCGCGCGACCGCGTCGGACGGCGGCTGGCGGAATGGGCCGTCGCGATCACACTGATCCCGGTGGTCGTGTCGCTGGCACAGCTTGTCGACCGCCTCTACATCCACGGTGCTCACTGGGCCTGGGACATCCCGTAGTACGCTGTCCTGATGTGGGTGTGCCACGGCTCTGTGAGCCGTGCTCTTCCACCCGCGCGGCAGCACGGCTCACAGAGCGGATCTCCTGGAACTGAGGGGGCTGGGTGTCAGACCCGCGACCGCCACAGCCCGCACCTCCCCCGCAGTGCATCCGGTCACGCATTCTGCACAGTGCGGTACAATGGCGTCCTGTCAGGTCAACGCGGAGCACAGATGGACACGGCGGTCACACGGATTCTTGACGCGAACGTCAACCGCGCGCGCGAAGCTCTGCGCGTCATTGAGGACTATGCGCGCTTCGAGTGCGATGATGCGGATGCGGCCGCGGCCGTGAAGCACTGCCGTCACAGGTTGCGGAGAATTGTCGAGCTTGTGGGCGGCGACGCGCTGCTGGCCGCGCGCGATATCACCAACGACGTCGGCACAACCATCAAGACCGGCGGCGAGCTGGAGCGCGCTGCGAGCGCGGACGTCGTGCGCGCGGCGTTTGCCCGGGCCCAGGAAGCTACGCGCGTGCTGGGCGAGTATGCCAAGCTCGTGTCGGCACAGGCCGCCGCCCTGGCCGAAGAGATCCGCTACGACACGTACGAGCTGGAGCAGCGCGTCATCCTGCGCGGCGACATTCGCGCGCGTCTCCGCAACGTACGTCTGTATGTGCTGGTCACCGCCGACCTGTGCAGCGCCGAGTGGCCGGCCGCCGCCGAGGCGGCACTGCGCGGCGGGGCGACGTGCGTGCAGCTACGCGAAAAATCGCTGCCCGACGGGGAACTTCTACGCCGCGCGCGACAACTGCGCGAACTCGCGACCCAATACGATGCTTTGTGCATGATCAACGATCGACCGGACATCGCGCGCCTGGCAGGCGCCGATGGCGTACACGTCGGCCAGGGTGACCTCGGCGTGGCCGAGGCCCGCCGAGTCGCGGGGGCCCAGATGCTGGTCGGCAAGAGCACGCACAACCCTGAGCAATTCGCCGCGGCCCTGGTCGAACAGCCGGACTACATCGCCGTCGGGCCGATGTATCCGACCAGCACCAAGCCACAAGGCCACGTCGCCGGCCCTGAGCTGTTGGCGCATGCGCGCGAGAGAACGGAATTACCGCTGGTGGCTATTGGCGGGATTGACGCCGAAAACGCCGGGGCGCTGCTGGCGGGTGGCGCAAGCTGCGTTGCGGTCTGTTCCGCGATCATCGGCGCGCGCAACGTCGAAGCGGCGGCGCGTGCGTTCGGCGGCGTGTGACGGCAGGTCGCGCTGCACTCGACCTACCCTACATCCGGCCTTCACGCACCGGTTCGGAAGAACTTTGTCTCTCCACTGACGAATTCCAGCTCTATCTGCGGACCGGGCCTGATCGCGGTATCCGGCCGCCAGTGCCGCGCGGAGCCCTTTGGGACTATCGGAGTCAACGTTTGCCCGATTGGCGCTGACAGCGTGACTTCGCCGGCGTCACCAGGCTTATAGACCGCCACCAGCGGCCCACGCTGCCAGACCTGGAACCCCAGCGGCGCGTACATGTGAGCGCCGGCACATTCCGCCACGCGGCGCAGCATCCAGCCGGGCAACATCGGCGCCCCGCAGTACACGCTGCACCACCCGTCCTGCTCACGCACCGCCATCCCTGGGCTGCCGTCGTGCAGATAGCTGCCCAGCACGGTGGCGCCGCCATCGTCAACGATAAAGATCGGCGACGCGGTCGTATCCCAGGCCTGCGGGTTTCCGCAATTGAGCCCGCTCTGCTGCGCCTTCGTCAGTCGTGCGCCGAATTGTGTCGCGCCGCGCGGCGTGGTCAGCGATTGCTCTATCAGCGGGTGTCCGCTGTCATGCAGCTTGATTTCCGGCACGGCGGCATCCGCCTCACTGTAGACGTCGATCCCGACGAGTTCGCTGACCAGTTCGTCGTCACACCGCACGCCGTCGGTGTATCCGGCGCCGTAGAACCACAGCGAGTTCATGCCGTTCTTCCGCACACGCTCATGTATCGCCTGCCGCTGGGCCGTCTCAACGCACCAGCAATTCAGGAACACGTAGAGCTTGTACGGCCGCAGGGCGGTTAGCTCAGACAGCAACAGCGTGTCGATCGGGAATCCCAGCGCGCTCCATTCGAATTGCCGCGGCAGTGCCGCAAAGTACTGATTGAGCGGGCCGTGCAGATCGCCGTAGGCGTAGCTGCGGTCATCGATCACCAGGGCCACGTCGGCGTGCGACTCACTCTTCCAGTCACACACCTGGCGCGCGAGCTGCTGCAAGTCGCGCAGCTCGTCGTGCAAGCCGGCGTCGCCATACCAGCGGCTGTGGTACAGATCCATCCACCAGGCACTGCCCGCTGTTCCAAGAATGGCCGCCGCGTCGCGCCTGAGCAGCTTGCAACTCGCGCTCAGGCTTCTGGGCAAGTGTGTGGGTATGCCAAACCATGCCGCGGCGTCCGTCAGGTGGGTCGGCGTGTCGATCTCGTCAAGGTGCAGCTTGCCCGCCCGCTCGATCGCCTGTGGGACGGTCTGCGAATGATGGAAACCGCCGTTGTGCCGGTTGTCGTAGTGGTAGGGCGAGCTGATGAAGTCGATTGAGTCGCTGTTCAATACACGTCGCAGGTCGAGATGCCCCTGCCGCGCCGGGTTGCGCGTGTTCCAGTGGCCCCACAGGTAGCCGAAGAACGCGCCGACCAGCTTCTTGCCGCCGCAAGCGCGCTTGGCGGCGTCGGCCAACGTGAGTAGCTGGGTTGCGTTGGCCTGGTTGAAATACTCCAGCCAGTCGAGCACATCACGCTCGCGGCGCGGATCGCGGAAGAAGCCCAACAGCGGCGTGTGCAGACGCCGTGGTGAAGGCACCACCGCGTCAGCGAGCGTGACATCCGTGCGTCCCCACGCGTCCCGTAACGCCGCGTCATCGCCGTAGCGGTTTTTCAGAAACGCGCGAAAGGCGTCGCGCGCCGCAGGGGAGTAGTCTTCGTAGACGTCTTCGACGAAAGCCCACCAGCGAAACCACTCGGTTGAGATGCCGCCGCCGATGTGGTAGCCGACGACTTTGTCGGCGTAGTGTTGTTCGCAATCGGTGACGAACGCCGCCATCGCCTCAGCGGCCTCATCCGTCCAGCGCTGCGAGCCGGTGGATTGCCAGCAGTCGGCGGGCTTCGCCCGGGCGGTGGCGTAGTCAACCGGCTGCTCGTCAAGGTCGCAGCCGACGGACAAATGGTCGGGGTGTGCGGCGCTCCACCAACTCTCGCCCGTGTGACCAAAGCCGACACGCGGCATCAGGAGCAGGTCCGGCGCGGCGGCGAGAAACTCGTCCATCTTCCGCCGCGTCAGCTCAAAGTCATATTCACCGACGCCGCGCCACCAGGACGGCGCCGGAACCGGGAACTGGCAGATACAAATATCTCCGGCGGCAAAATCGGCAATCGCGTTGGGATCGCTATAGCACCAGAACTCGGTCGTGGGCTGATCGTTGATCATCAGCACCGGGCGACCGTCTTTCTGCTGGACGTTTGCTGTCAAGGCCATGGACACTCCTCGATGGCGCCAGGCGCCGAATCCGAACAAATACCGAACCGCACATTGACGCGGTCCGGCTCGCGTGCTAGGCTTCAATACATTAGAGCCGTTGTCGAAAGTGTACAATCGGTAACTCGACGGCACCGAACGAACCGGACCCGGCGCAGGCGGCGAGCTGCCGCCGAAATGCCAAGCCGAGGCCCTAAACTCTGGATCTTGACGCCCCCAGATGCCCGCTCCAAACCTGACCCGAGCTCACACCGACCCGCTTGACGGGGCACTGCCGCCATTGGTCCTGGACCGCCAGCGCGTGGTACACTCGGCGGCCTTTCGGCGGCTTCAGCACAAGACGCAGGTGTTTATTGCGCTCGACGCCGACCATCACCGCACACGCCTGACGCACACGCTGGAGGTCGCGCATATTGCACGGGTGCTGGCGGCCGAGCTCGAACTGTCGTCAGAGATCGCCGAGGTCACGGCTCTGGCGCATGATCTGGGGCACACGCCATTCGGCCACGCGGGCGAACGCGCGTTGGACACGTGCATGCATGCCCATGGGGGATTCGAACATAATGCCCACACGCTGCGTGTGGTCGAACAGCTTGAGCACCCCATCCCGGAGTTTCGCGGTCTGAATCTGACACGCGTGGTGCGTGAATGCCTTGCCAAGCATCACACTCAGTACGACCACCCGGGCGCGCACCCCCTCCGCGACGGTTCACCGGCGCCGCCGGAGGCAGAGGTTGTCGACCTCGCCGACCGGCTGGCTTACGGCCTGCACGACTTGCAGGACGGCCTCTATGCGGGGCTGATTGATGCGCGAGTGTTGGCGGAGTTGGAGTTATGGCGTGCGGCGTATCGGGGACCGACGCCGACCGAAGGCCGCTGGCGCGCGCATCTTCGTCCGGCGATTGAGCGCATGCAGCAGGCGCTGATTGCAGACGTGGTGAGCGAGGTGCGTATCAGGCGGGCGAATGGCAGACCAGACGATCCACCGCTTGTCCGACTCTCCGCCGAAGCGGACACCAGCCTGGGGGCTTTGGAGGGTGTGTTGCGTGATCATCTGTACGGTCACAAACACGTTGCCGAGGCCGACCGCCGAGCCCGCCGGACGATTCTCGATCTGTTCGATGTGTTTGTGGACAACCCTGACCGCTTACCCGCGCGTTTCCGTCGTCGCGTCGCCGAGCAGGGTATTGAGCGCGTGACGGCGGATTACATCGCCGGCATGACCGATCGCTTCTGTCTGGCCGAACACGGTCGGCTTTGTTAATCGTAGGGCAGGTCGAGCGCTGCGAAACTTGCCGCGCAAGCTACTCCAAGGGGCCGGTGAAAACGGACTGGAACGCGCTGGTATCCACCAGATCGACATCGCCATCGGCATCCAGGTCGGCGTTTGAGAAATCGCACGCGTCGCAAGCCGGCGGTGGAACGCTGATCTCCGGGCCGGCCAGGCAACCGGCTAAGACCGCGAAATCGGTCGCGTCAACATCCTCATCCCGGTCGAAGTCGCCGTCGCGGATCTCGCATGGGCAGGGTTCCAGGGCGGCGGTGAATGCGCCGCGTCCGTGCGTGAACGCGACCAGCGTGTTGTTGTCCTGGAAATCGAGCGTTTCAACGATCGTGTGCGCAAGGCCCGTATTGACCGGCGTCCAGTTGGCGCCCTGGTCGTCGCTGACGAACACACCCAGTTCGGTACCAACATAAAGCTGCTGTGGGTTACAGGGGCGGACGGCGATCCAGTGGGCCGGAATGTCGGGCAGGCCGGTCGCGCCGCTGCCGTCGATCACCGTCCAGCTCGAACCGCCGTTCGTACTTTGCAGCGCGTGCGCGCTGCCGTAGGTCGAGTAGGTGCAATATGCGATATCGGCGTCAGTGGGATCGACGGCGATGCTGCTGACCCACGCGCCATACAGCCCATCCGTGAAGACCGTCCAGCCGGGCGACGGATCAAGGGCGTTCGTTGTGCGGGCGATGTAGCCGTTTTCAAACCCGAGATAGACCACGTTGCTGTCAGACGGCGCGATCGCGATGGCCGAAATTGTCTCCGGCCCACTGAGATCGGGGCCGGCCACCTCCCAGAGCTGTGCCCCGTTGGTTGTACGCCACGGTCGCCGGCCGCCGGTCCAGAGCACATCGGGGTCGGCCTGGTCCATGGCGAACGGCGTGATGAACAGGCCGTCCGTATCGGTGATGCCGTCGACGGAGAGTGTGAATGTCTCACCGCCATCGTAGGAGACCTGGATTTCCGGAAAGCCCTGAATCTCGATGAACATCCGTTGGCTGTTGGTGGGATCGATGGCGACATAGCCGCCGTCACCGCCGTGGATCATCTCCCAGTCGTTAGGCGTATCAGCGGCCAGGACGCGGCTCGACCCGTTGTCCTGCGCGCCGCCGACGAACATGTCGGTGTCGCGGGCGGCATCGCCGTGATAGAACTGCGTTACGCCATAGCTGTTGTTGACGCTTTCCCAGACGATTTCAGGCGGCGGGCCGGGATCGGGGCCGATGGGACACTCTTCCTGCGTGGTGGCGGCGCGGGCGTTGAGCGTGCGCCACAAACCGCCGTCATTACCCACGTACATGGTCTGGTTGGTCGTGCCGTTGTAGTCCGGGTCAAAGACCACCATGTGCTGGTCGACGTGCAGATAGGTGGGCACGGGCGGATCGGCCATGGGATAGAACCAATAGTCGGACAGGCCAAAGGTCTGCGCGCCGTCATCCGAGCGATACATGTCGATGCCGCCGACCCAGACTATGTTGGGATTGAGCGGGTCAACGGCGATGATGTTGTCATACCAGCCCTGGGAGTAGATGGCAGGGTGTTCATAGCAGCCGGTGGCGATCGCCACGTAGCTCAGCAACCACTCGCTAAAGGGGTGTCCAAAGTCGAGCGAGGAATACCACGAGTCACCCCCGTCATCCGAACGAAACACGCTGTAGAGCTTGCCGAGGTTGGCGGTGCTGTTCTGGGCCATGAGGATGTACATGCGATCGTTGTCGCTGGGCGCGATGGCGAACGTCATGCGGCCCTGCTCGGCGCCGGTCGTGTACTGGATCCAGGTATTGCCGCCATCATTGCTGCGGTAGAGCCCGTCCTTGCCGAAACTGCCGAAGGTGGCGAACAGCACATCCGGATCGCGATCGCTGCGCACGGCCAGATCAGTACACCCGACAGAGCAGCCGTTGGTCGCAGGCACGCCCGGCGGGTCGGCCAGCATCCAGGGATTCCGCAGAATAACGGACCAGCTTTGCCCGGCGTCCGTGCTGCGCCAGATGCCGGTTATGGTCGCGGCGTAGATGCGGTTGGGGTCATTCGGGCTGATGGCGAGCTTGTTAACAAAATAGAACGCGCCCTCGGGCACACCAGTGACGGTGCCGGCCAACAGATCCCACGATCCGCCGGCGTCGATCGTCTTGTAGATGCCGAGCCCGCGGTGCTTGGCCCAGTTGGCGAAGAAACCCTCGCCGGTTCCCGCGTAGAGGATGTTGGGGTCGGTGGGGTCCATGACGATTGTCGAGACCGCCATGTTGGGGAGCAGGTCGCCGCTGATCTGCCAGTTGGCGCCGCCGTCGTTGCTCTTCCAGATTCCGCCGGTGACGCCGGCCGCGTACATGGTGCTGGTGTCCGTCGGGTCGATGACGATGGTGCGGCTGCGGCCGCCGATGTTGCCGGGGCCGATCGAGTTCCAGCCGATTATGCCGCCGGGAAGCCCGTCGCGCGCCGGTGATTCCGCCTGGATCGCTTCCCGGCGTTGGAGGGCGACGAGCTCGCTTTGCAGATGTTCGAGCGGCAGATCGGTCCGGCCGGCCGGTAGCCGTTGACGCAGATAAAACTCCTGTGCTTCCTGCGGCTGATCAAAACGCTTGGGGCCCTCGCGCTCGAGCTTGGCGTACTTCGTCTCGAGCGTTGCGCGCGCGGATTCAAGCTGACGCTGGCTGGGCCTGCACGCGTGCGACTGCGCCAGCTTGTTCTCAAGACCGCCGCGCGACCCCGCGGGCGACTGTCCCCGACACCCCCCGATTACCAGCGTGGCGATGAGCGCCAACGTAAGTCCGCGGCATACCGACGACATTTGAGTTCTCCAATCCGGCGTATCCAGAGCTGTGCGGCCTCAGACGTCAGTATAGGTGATGAGCGGCCGAATACTGCGAGAATCCGCGAGAACTCAGCCGCGACTTTGCCCCGCCCGGGCGGCGAAGTGGTGACTTCCCGGCCGGCAGGGCAGAGACAAAGAGCCGGCGACGGGCTTCAACCATGACGCGCCGGCGTGCTGGACGTATGATTCAGCGACACAGCGACGTCCGGGCGCGCGGACGCAACCTGAGGATTCGTGATGCAGTTGACTATGCGCTCCATGGCAACCCGCGGCGCGGTGCTGTGCCTGATCGTGCTGGCCGGCACCGGCGCGGCCGACGACACGCCGCCCGCGGCGACACAACCGGCTGACGGTGATCCCTGTGGCGGCATCCGTGATGCGCAGACCGTGGCCAGGGACCGTCTCGCCGAGCGGGCGCCCGTCTTGCGCAAGACGCTTGCCTCGCTGACCGAAGCGGTTGACACGCTCGACGCGCGGCTTGCCCAGGCGGCCAGCCCCGAACAGATGCAGCGCAAGGACCAGCTTCTCCAGCAGCGCGCCGCCGCGCAGGATGAGTTGAAATTCCTCGAGTCGGCCCAGACGGCGTGGGAGGCCGCACTTAACGATTGTGTCCGTGCCGAGGATTATCAAAGGGCGCTGGACCGATTTCGGACGCCACCGGCCGGGGAACACGTCAGCCTGTCGGAGTCAGAGATTCCCGTGCTGCGCGCACAATTGGAGCAACTCAACGGCGCGCTGTCGGCGCTGGACGCGCCCCAGTCAGTGCAGGAAACGCAACTCGCCGATGTTGAAGCACGGCTTGCGGCCGCCGACGATTCCAACCGACCGCGCCTGGAAGCCGAGCGCGATGCGAAACGAGCCGAGCTCGAAGCCATTGGCCGCAAGCGTGCCGCGCGTCGCGCGGAACAGGCCCTGATCACCGCCAAGCTGGCGACGGTGGCGCCGGCGGCTGCCGTTCCCGCCACATCCCCGAGTACGGCCCCGACGCCGGACCAGCTCGATGTTGATAACGTGCAGCGCGTCGTCGAAAAGCTCGAAGCCGAGGCCCGGAGCGGGTACGAGATAGCGCAATTCCGCGTCGCCGAGCTGAAGCAGCGACGCGAACAACCAGGTCTGGATGCGCTCGCGGCCCTGCGGCTCGAAACCGACCTGGCCTACTGGGAACGCATGCTCGAATACGAGTCAAGCAACCTGCGCAAGGTTGGGCTGCGCAACACGATCAAGCAGCACAAGGCGGAGATTTGCCAACCTGCGCGAGCGCCTGAGCGATGCGCGCACCACGCTCGGACAATTGCAGCCCGAGCTGTGGGACATTCTGGCGCAGCCCGACCCGGCGCTGGCTGCCGAATACGATCGGCGCGCGACCGAGGAGGAGGCGACCGGCGCCAAGCTGTCCGAACAGGCCGCCGCCGAGTCCAAGGAGCTCGAGTCGCTCAAGCTCGGTCTGTCACGCCTCGACGCCGAAGAAAAGTCACTGGGCCAGCGCGTCGACCAGGCGGAGGATGCGGCCCAGCGCAACCTTTTACGCAACCATGTCGAGCGCATGCGAGCGCTGTTCGGTGAGGAGCGCGAACTGACCGATTTGCTGATTCTGTCCAGCGAGAACATCATCTATGGCCTGGAGCGCCAGGCGACGCTACGCCGTGAACTGGCCGACGTGCATAGGCAGTGTGCCCTGACGGTCAATCCACCCGATCAGTCGCGTTGGGCCAACAACGTCGCGATCCTGCGTTCGTTCGGCATCCTGGTGCTCACTTTCGCGCTTACGTACGTCATCAAGCTCCTGATCTGGATCGCGCGCTGGCCGCTGAATGCGCTCGAGTGCGTGCCCGGCGCACACATATCCGCCAAGCGCGCCGGCACCTTGCTGAAGTTCTTTGGCAGCATCGCCAGACTCTTCATCTGGGTGTTCGGCGTGCTGCTGGTATTGAACCAGTTCGGCGTTGACCCGGCGAAGAGCACCGGGGCGCTGGGCCTGATCGGGCTGATCATGACGGGCATGTTCCGCGAGATCGTGGTCGACTTTGTCAAGGGTTTCGACATTATCACCGGACGTCACTACGACGTCGGCGACTTCATCGAGGTCGATGGCGCTTACGGGCACGTGGTCGACTTCAATGTCAAGCACACGCGGATTCGCACACTCTCCGGACAAATCCTCAACATCCCCAACAGTCGTTGCGTGCCGTCGCGGCGTTTTCCGGAAGGCTACGTCGATAATTTCGTGGACATCATGCTTAAATCGCGCGACGAGGCCGACCGTGCGCGCGTGGCGATCGACGCGGCGTGTCGCGCGCTCAATCGGCGAATTGAGCCACTGCGCGAGACGCCGCTGGTCACGCGCCGCATCGCCGACCGGGATGGCTGCTATGCGCTACGCTATCGCCTGCGCGTGCTGCCGGGCTGTGGCTGGGTCGTTACCGACCACTTCATACCAATGGTCAAGGACGTCTTGGCCTCGGTCGGGCAAGAGATGGTCAATGAGCCGACATTCTTTTTCATGAATCGCGTCGAGACCTTTCGCCGGCTCTTCAGCCGCAAGCTCAGCGAAGATGAGATCATCCGCGAAGTCGCAGACGAGCACAGCGGGCCGACCGAGCCGCCGAACGAATCACCGCCGGGCGCGGAGTAGCCCCGCGGCGTTGCGGAATCGGCCTCATGAAGGCCCATCCCTTGCCACGTATATGAGCCTTCAGGTTCGCGCAAAGCGGCACTGCTCAAGAGCAGTCGCACACCGCGCTGTTTTCAAGTTTGTGCTAATCCCGCCCGCGCGCCAGGCGCTCCAACCGCTGCAAGCGCTCGGGCTCGTTGGCCGCGAGCCAGGGATCCTGGGAAAGCAGCTCATGGGCCTTGGCGAAGTGCGCGCGTGACTCGTCCTTGCGGTCCAGGGCGTACAGGCATTCGCCGAGCTCTTCATGAACGTAGCCGTCATTGGTGCCCGCGGCGTCGTGCTCGCGCAGCAGGGCCATCTGCATGTCGAGGGCCGGCTCAAGCTCTCCGAGTGAGCGATAGGTGCGCGCAATACACCACTTGGCGATCCGGGTCCCCTCGGCGTCCTGCTGTTGCTGGCGCCAGGCCAACGACTTCTTGAACAGGTCGAGCGCGTTGTCATAGTCGCCCATGTCGTGGTACGTCCAGCCGGTGTTGTTGTACAGCGAACCGAGCCAGTTGTGGGCGTGGGGCTCCTCGGCAGCCTCGGCCATGGCGATCGCCTTGCGGTTCCACAACAGCGACGCTGTCCCCTTTTCGACGATGCCCAACATGTGGGCGGCATCGACGGCGTGGTACTCAGCGCCGCAGCGGCGCGCCAGCTCCAGAGCCGACTCGAATAGCGGCTTGGCGGCCCCGGGGTCGCCGGCCGAATTGAACACCCGTCCGCGCTCCAGCAGGTAACGCACGCGTGCCACCGGCATAGTCGCATCGTTAATCAGTGCGTCGACACGGTCCAGTGTCGCGTGTGCCTCGTCGAATTTCCGTTGCAGGCCTTGGGCACGCGCCACCTGTGTCAGCAGCTCGGCGTGATATGACGTGTTGTCCGCCTTTTCCGCCGCCGGCAACATCTTCGCGAAAGCGCGCTTCGCTCTCGGCGGGTTCTGCGTAGTCCCAAGCCGCGTCGATGTCCGGCAAGTTCGGCTTTGTGAGCATCAGGCGTGTTCGTCATGTTCGTCCTGCATCCAGAAGCTGTCAGCGCTGCAAGCACGACAATCGCCGCGCTTAACCGTGCCTGCCACATTTCGCTACCCCTTGTTGTCGATTTCGCCGTTCGACTTCGTGGAGACCTTCACTTCACAAGTGAGTGTAACGCGTAAGATTGTCGCCGGACATTGGGGGGCAACGACGGATTCCGCAAACGGGCGACCGATGAGGGCGTCGGCCGGTTACAATCCTGACAGTGTCAATCGTGAGAGTGGCCTGTATGAACCGCTGGCTTGCCTTTCATCGCGTTTCCGCCATCGTGCGCTGGCCGACCAAGGTCGCCCTGTTTCTGCTGGTGGTCGCCCTGGTGCTGTATCCGAAGGTCTGGCTGGTACCGGTCTGGGTTGGCCGGCTGACTGACATGGGCAGTGTGTTGGACCCGCGCCATGAGGGGCTCGCACCGTTGGAGCGCGAAGCCCGGGCGGCCCTCGATCAGCAGACAGCCGGGCAGCAGGTGGACAAAGACAAGGCCGTGCTCTCGGTTGTCCAGGAGGTGGTCTGCAAGCACGTCCCGTATGCGTGGGATTGGGATACCTGGGGAGTCTTCGACTATTTGCCGACGGTCGCCGAGGTCTTTGCGAAGGGGCGTGAGGACTGCGACGGACGCGCGGTGGTGGCGGCGTCATTGTTGCAACGCATGGGGTATGACGCATGGCTCGTCTGCGATCTCAAGCACGTGTGGGTACGCACGCCTGACGGCGACACGATGGGGCCCGGCGATGGTGAAGCGACGCTCTCGGCACCATCCCCCGACGGAGTCACACCCCCGCGGACGAAGCTGCGCGTCAACCTGGCAACGCTGGCCAACATCGGCCGCGGGCTGACGTTCGGCATCGGTGTGTTCCCGCTGGTACGTCTGCTGATCATCTGGCTGGCGTTGTGTGCGGTGGCGATACACCCCTGGCAATCGAACACGCGCCGCGTGATCGGCAGCGCGTTGCTGCTGGCCGCCATCGCGTTTTTTCACGCCGCCGCACCGACCGCCCGTGGACTTGGGGAGCACCCGGTGATGGCCTGGATGGCTTGGGGCGCGGCGGTTATCGGCTGCGGATTGCTGATGTTCAAAGCGGGCGCCCGGCGCACTTCCGCAATTCAGCCTGAATCACCGGCAACGGATGCAGCCGGCCCTGATTGAGTCCCGGGCAGGTCCGACCAACCGCCTCCCACGACGCCGGCCCCTCCAGATTTGACTTCCAGAATGGCCACGTACGGCATTGCGCCGGGCGCGTCGTGTGGATGCGGCACGCGGTTTTGCCATCCGCCTGGCGTTCGAGGAACTCACAATCCCCGTTGCGGTACTCCAGCAGACTGCGGCGACTGCCGGCGCTGCGCGTGTGTTGTCGCCGGAATGCCTCGGCCGATAAGCCGAGCGCCTCGGCGATCTCGGCGATCTCGCGAGCGCTCACCCACACATAGCCCGGCGGTCCGCTACAGCAATTGCCGCAGCGTGTACACGAAAATCGCAGGCCGTCGGAGTACCAGGGGGCCGGGTTCGCCACGCTAAAAACCTCGGATCGTGCCGTAAGAACGAGCCATTGAACACGCCGATAGAACTCGGCCGCGCCCAAAACATGGTAGCGGCTGCGGGCGTCCACGGCGACAGAGGAGCCCACGCGGGTGCGGCGGCCGCATGCGGTGGAAATTTGGTGCCGATAGACCCTTGACGAAATGCCGTGTCCCGCTAACCTGCCGCGCGGCAAACATGACACATGGGTTTAGGAGGAGCGCAACGATGTTCCCCGAGCTCGATGAGCGATTCCCGGACGGTATGCAGCTAATGCCAGCGATATCCACCGACGAGTACTGTGACAAAAACATGTGGCGAGAGCCGGGTGATCCGGTTGCTCGGCCCTCGTTTGACCCTGACGAGTGGGGATTCGCCGGCGCGATCGACGTGCGCGCTGATGGCCGCGCTCGTGGGGACGATGATGAGGATGAGGACGAGGACGACGACGACGATCTCGATTTCGACGATGATTTCGACGACGACGATCTCGACGACGACCTCGACGACGATTTTGACGACGACGACGAGTCTGACTTCGACGACGACGACGACTGATAGCGCGATCGTCGCGACAAATCCACTTGACATCCGCGGTACCGGTGGCCCGGCGTTGACCTACAGCGGTTGGCTACGGTCCTTCGCGCAGTTTCCGCGCATCCCGGCGTTTATCCCGCCCCGCGAATACGTCGATAGCCTCATACATGAGCATACGCGATTCTCACACCGACAGCGGCGTGGTGGATGCCACGGAGCGGCAGGGCGAAGATTGCAGCCCACAGCCAGACGGATGCCCCGCCACCGGCGACAGGCGGTCCGCCCTTGATCGGCGCCGCGGCCCCGGCCGGCGTCGCACCGACTATCGGCGCGAAGCTGAAGAAGGCCACATGAATGACGAGCAGTTGGCCTTCATTCTCGCGATGGAAGAATACAAGACCGCCAACCGCTGCCCGTTCCCGACCTGGACGGAGGTGTTGGATATCGCGCTCTATCTGGGGTACCGCAAGGTGGCTCCCATCGGAGAGCACGAATTGCACACGCAGGGTGTGGACACCGCGGTCGACGACTGATTTCCCAGCGTGCGCTGCCACGCGCGGCCGGCAGACACGCGCAGCACGACGGCGTCTGCCGAGTTTCGCGCGAGCCGCGGAGCAACCGCATGCGACAGATTCGGCTGATGCGACGGCGCCCACTTCTGCGTTCCAAACGCCGCGTGCGCTCGCCGCAACGATCGAGCGGATGCTCGTCGCACACCCTCCGACGCGATCGCATCAACGCCGTCCGCGCCGCACTGGCGGCCAATCGCTACTCGGCCCGCCGTGCGCTGGAGCGCATCGTGGACGCGATTGTCCGAGCACTGACCGACCCTGACCAGTAAGCCGGCAGACCACGGCGGCGTATGGAGCGACGGAGCGGCCGGCAGAAGTCACTCGCCGGGAGCGCTGTCGGATGTCGGTTGGCTGCTGGCGGCCGCGGCGCTGACTTCCTCGAGTAATGCGGCGAAGGGCGGGTCGTGCAAAGGGGGCCAGCCATTGAGCAATTGACGGGTACGCGTTGCGAGCACGGCGTCTTCGTCGTGCAGAAGCGTGGTCAGCGTGTCGGCCGTCGCATCTGGATCCCGCAAGCTTGCCAGCGAGATCAGCGTTGACGCCGAGTTCCACTGATTTGGCGTGGGCGTATTCCGGAGCAGCCAACGCAATTCAGCTTCGAGCCGGCTGGTGCCCGTTGATTGCCGGTTGAGCACAACCAGCGCGACCGCGGTGACGGCCAGTCCCAACCACAGTATCAGGCGCTTACGCCGCGGCGTCATGCTTTCCCCGGTGCCCTTAGTACGTGGGCCTTGGAGCGCGCGCCGCCCGGCTAGGCGCGGCCCGGCAGGCGGAGTTTGCCGGCTTTCATCAAACGAGCGATGTCATCGTCAAAAGTCCACATGCCGTCGCGTTTTCCGGTTTGGATGACATTGTCCAGCGTCTCGATGCGCCCGGAGCGGATCGAGACCTCGGCTGCCTGGGTCACGTGCAGCACTTCGGTAACGAGAGTGCGCCCGCCGCCGATGGCCGCCAGCAACTGCTGACTGATTACTGACCTGAGGCTCATAGCTAGCTGCTTGCGCACGTCTTCCTGCGATTCGGCGGGGAACAGGTCGACGAAGCGCGTCAGCGCCCCTTTGGCGTCGCGGGTGTGCAATGTGGTGAAAACCAGGTGGCCGGTCTCGGCGGCACTGAGCACCATCTGGGCCGTCACGCGATCGCGCGTTTCGCCCACCAGAATGATATCGGGATCCTGCCGCAGACCATACTTGAGGCCGTCGGCGAACGTGTCCACATCGCGCCCGACCTCGCGCTGCGAGAAGAGGCTCCCCTTGCGCGAGCGGAAGATGAACTCCAACGGCTCCTCAATTGTGAGCACGTGATGGCGCGCGCGGTCGGCCAAAACCTGGATGATCGCCGCCATGCTGGTGGACTTACCCGCCCCGGTGGTGCCGGTGAAGATCACCAGGCCGTTGCGATAGGTGAGGATTCGTTCGACAACCGGGATCGGAAACCCGATGGTCTCCAGCGAGGGCACCTGGCCGGCGATGTGCCGGAAACACGCGCACCACTGGCCCTGGGAGCGATAGGCATTCAACCTGAACCTCACGGTGACGCCGCTGTGCGGGACGGCCACCGCACAATCAAGGTCCTTGCGTTGGCCCAGGGGTTGACCGGTTCGATCGGTCGCGAGGGCGTCCAACATCTGCCGGATCTCGTGTGCGCGCAGCGGGCTGGCGCTGGCGTTTTCGAGCTTGCCGTCAACACGAAACGTGGGCGGGTAACCGGGGACTATGTGTACGTCAGAGGCTTTTTTATCGGCCGCTTGCCGAAGCAGCTCGTACAACGCGCCCGCCACGCCGGCGAGTGCCTGCGACGAGGCCTCCGCGCCCGGCTCGGCTGAGAGGTCCAGCACGTTGCCGCCACCGTCTGGACGCCGTGGTTCGAGGTATTCAATCTGATCGCGCATGCGGACTCCACTACCCCCTGTCCTTGCGAGCTTGTATGCCCCTGAATCGTAGCGGTTGCAGGCGGAGAATGGAAACACCGTCCGCCGGTCTGGCGCGGGAATTTGTGTCGTGATCCTCCCCGTGGGGCGGTACTATGGGGATGGACGTTGTCGGCAATGCTACGGCCCGTGGGGCGCCCGGCGCGGCACGCTGACCGATCCGCGGAAACCAGGCTGGATACCGGCCACGTGGTGCCGCCGTGTTGGCGTCCCCCCGACCTAAACTGACGCCGAATCCGGGAAAAACGCGCGCGCTTCGGCGGCCACTCGGTTAAGCTGGGGTATAGCAAGGAGGCCATCATGGATGAGCACGCCGACAGTCCGCCCCGCACCCTGCGACCCATCCGCGACGAGCTTGTCAGCTTGACTGACGAGTTCTGCGGGAAGTTCCTGGACGATGAGTACAAAACGCTCGCACGTGAACTGGCCGCGTGCATCTGTGAGTGCGATTTATCGGTGCAGCGCGGCCGGCGGGAAAGCTGGGCGAGTGGCATTATCCACGCGCTGGGGAGCGTCAATTTCCTGACCGATACGAGCTTCGAACCGTGTATGACCTGGCCGGAGGTGGCCGAAGCGTTCGGCGTGGCGCAGACCACGATGGAAAACAAGTCACGCCTGATTCGCAAGCAGCTCAACATCATGCCGCTCGCACCGGCGTGGTGTGTGGACTCGCTGCTCGATGATAACCCGCTGGTGTGGTTCATCGAGGTGGACGGCTTCCTGCTGGACATACGTGACGCGCCGCGCGACGTGCAGGAAGATGCATTCCGCCAGGGGTTGATTCCATACATCCCGGCGGACCGCGCGCGTGACAACGATCTGGATGACGGGATCATCGCCCGCATAGGCCCCGGCGGAACCGTCTCCTGACGCGGGGGAACAAAACATCAGGGCAGAGAAACCAAGTAGCGGCCTGCGCCCCGCAGGCCGTCGACGCGCAACAGCGGTTCGAACGCACTGTGGCTGACCGCCGGCAGTGTTGCCCTATACTTCCTGTCCCGTGAGCCGGGCCACCTCGACACAGTCTTTGTCGCCGCGTCCGCTGATGTTGATGACCATGATCTGATCGTCAGCCATCTGCGGGGCCAGCTTGATCGCGTGGGCTACCGCGTGGGCCGTTTCCAGGGCGGGGATGATTCCCTCCAGGCGCGACAGCAGTGCGAACGCATCGAGCGCCTCCGCATCGGTGGCGGAAACATACTCAGCGCGCCCCGTCGCGTGCCACTGCGCATGCTCCGGGCCTACGCCGGGGTAATCGAGGCCGGCCGATACGGAGTGTACCGGCAGCGTCTGGCCGTCAGCATCCTGTAGCACAACCGTGTGCATGCCGTGCAGCACGCCTGGAGCGCCTTTGGCGAGGGTGGCGGCATGGCGCGGCGTGGTGATCCCCTCACCCGCCGCCTCGACGCCAACCAGGCGGACGTCCTTGTCGTCGATGAATGGATAGAAGATGCCGGCGGCGTTGCTACCGCCGCCCACGCAGGCGAGAATCACGTCGGGGAGCCGCCCCTCGACGGCGTGCAACTGCTCTTTGGTCTCGCGGCCGATGACGGACTGAAAGTCGCGTACGATGGTGGGAAACGGGTGCGGCCCCATGACGCTGCCGATAACGTAGTGCGTCGTCTCAACGCTGGCCATCCAGTCGCGCATGGCCTCGTTGATGGCGTCCTTGAGCGTGCGCTGGCCGCTTTCCACCGGGATACACTCGGCCCCCAGCAGCCGCATGCGATACACATTCAGGGCCTGACGCCTGACATCCTCGGCCCCCATGTACACGACACACTCGAGGCCCAGCACCGCGGCGGCGGTGGCCGTCGCCACACCGTGTTGGCCGGCGCCGGTCTCGGCGATGATGCGCGGCTTGCCCATGCGTTTGGTGAGCAGGCCCTGGCCGAGGACGTTGTTGATCTTGTGCGCGCCGGTGTGGTTGAGATCCTCGCGTTTGAGGTAAATCCTGGCGCCGCCGAGATGGGCGGTCAGGCGCCGGGCGAAATAGAGCGGGCTGGGTCGGCCGGCATAGTGGGTCAGATAGGCACCCAGCTCATCCCAGAACGCCTGGTCGGCCTTGGCTTGCTCGTACTCAGCCGCCAACTCCTGGATGGCGTGCATCAGAACTTCGGGCACATACTGACCGCCAAATGGACCGAAGCGGCCGGTCGTTTGCGCTGTGGGGGTGGCGTGTGGCATATCACTGGCTTCCATCTATCGAGTATACGGCGTTCGCAGCCGAAGGAGTCTGTCTAAAAAGCCGGCGGATGTCCATGCCGGCGGGCGCGGAACCTCTCGGATGCGATGTCCCGATAGATGATAACGTGGCCGCGACCGGTGGTCAGCGGCGATTTGCTCGGGTACAACGTGCGCTCGCGCACTGGCCCTTGGGAGTAACGCCGTGGAACGTCCGCCTCGCACGCCGCTGTCGCTGTCGATCACGTTTCCGTGTCACAATGAGGAGGCCAACGTTGAGCGTGTGACGCGTCAGGCGCTCGAGGTCGGTCGCCGGCTGGCCGACGACCTCGAGGTCATCATTGTCGACGACGGCAGCAGCGACCGCACCGGCGAGATCGCCGACCGGCTGGCGGAGGAAAACGCCGAGGTCCGCGTCGTCCACAATCGGCCGAACAAGGGCTATGGCGGGGCGCTGAAGGCCGGCCTTTACGCGGCGACGAAGAACTGGGTTTTTTACACCGACGGCGACGGGCAATTCGACATTAACGAGCTGGAAAAGCTGTTGCCGCTGTTGGAAGACTACGACATCGTCTCGTGTTATCGGCTTGACCGCAAAGACAGCATGATGCGCAAGCTGAACGCGTGGGCCTGGACGACGTTGGTGAACATGCTGTTTCACATCAACCTGCGTGACATCGACTGCGCGTTCAAGATTTACCCGCGGGCGATGTTCGACGAGATCGAGCTGAAGAGCACCGGCGCGTTGATCGACACGGAAACACTCGCGCGCGCCCGCCGACTCGGCCTGAGCATCGCCCAGCGCGGCGTACACCACTACCCGCGCATCGCCGGCGAACAGAGCGGCGCGAACATCAAGGTGATCCTGCGGGCGTTTAAGGAGCTGTTTAAGCTGCGCCGGCAGATTAAGGAGGGGTAGAGCCGACCCCGGCGAGGAGGTGCCGCCGGCAGGGAGGCAAGAGTAGGGCGCGACTCGTCGGTATAGTTGGCCGAAGGAAAGGGCCGGCCGTGGAATGGAAGATCCCCTATTTCGAGTACGATGTGTTTGCTCGCGTTGCTCCCGGCGCGCTGACGATCGTGGTCGCACGGTATATCGGTATGGCGGTACCCAAATACTGGGAGCCGCTCCTTCCTCCTGTCGCCGGTGCTCTCGATGCAGGGGTGGTTTTTTGGGGCGGGCTTATGCTGCTGGCGGCATCGTACTTCATTGGGCTCCTCTACGAAGGCCTTCTGTCATTCCGGTGGCGGCACGTGTCGCCTGCGGCACTGCGATGCGCGGCGAAGGAGCGTACGACTTGGCTCCGACCGGCGAAGGTGGACGGGGAGCGCTTGCAGTGCCAGAATGAGAGTTCATTCAAGCTCTTGCTCCAGTGGCTGGTGTGCTCCAAGGACGAAGGTGTGCGCAATGGCTTCGTGCATATGCATCGATTCCAGGCCGAGGCGAGGCTTTGCACGTACTCCGTGTATCCGTTGTGCGTGCTGGCGGTCACTGCCTTGTTCAAGCATGACTACTGGCTTGGTTGCGGGGCTGTCTTCACGGGCCTCATCCTCGTTGGGTGTGCTTGGTCGAGAGAGAAACGGCGTTGGGTCCAGGCCCTCGCAATACTGGACGAGTGCAGCCCGGACGGCGACACTGCATTTGTCAGGCTTGAGCAACTCCAGAAAGGGGGTAACACGCAGGGTCATGACAGCGCCCGTTGGCAATGGCTTGCGTTATTTTGTCCAAAGAAGACACCGGTTACCTGCATTGTGCTGGTTGAGGTACTGGTTGTCATTGTGTTTTCGGTGGTATTGAACCTGGTGGTTGGCAACTGCAAACCACCGCCGACAACTGAGCCCACGATTCCTGGGAGTGCAGCTATGGGGTTAGCTTCCGCGGAGTGGCCCACGTTTTGGGTGAACCTGGTCTACACGGCCGTCACCATCGGGATTCTAGTCGCTGCTGTCTGGGGCGATTGGCTGCGATCCACGATCCTCGGACCTCGCCTGAACATCAGACTGCTTGGCATTGAGCAATCGCCAACGCAGTCAGCAGACAATGAGCCCATCTGGTACTGCCACTTGAATGTGGACAACAGAAAGGGATGGGTACCCGCGCGTTCCGTCAAGGTGCTTTGTACGCACTTCGCAAAGGGCAAGAGTGATGCACCGCTGGGCCCTTCCGAACTGCGAATCCCGCTGCAATTCACATGGGCGTTTCCTGGGTACCACGCGCTGACCCCTACGATTGTCAGCACGGATCGGTGTGACTTGGGATACGTCAGCAAGTCGCGCGGCTGCTTTCAGTTCGCGTTCTACGTCGAGCCCAATAACGTCGACACCTCCCTCGGACCGGGCGAGACCGCCGAGATTGTCGCACAGGTCGAGGCTGAGAACAGCCGCTCAGCCCCGTCGATTCATCTCCAGGTTATCTGGGATGGCACTTGGGCGGACAATCCCAAAGAGATGGCGACGCACCTGGTCGTGCGAGAAGTGGCAGCTTCGTAACGATCTAGTCGTCCGTGCAGCGGCAAGTCAGTGAGCGTTGCCATGGCTGCTGCCGTACGAGCCGCAATCGGTGAAGTTGGCCGTGATCCGTGGGCGAAGTGGGGCATCACCGAAGCCAGCGTACACCACTACCCGCGCATCGCCGGCGAACAAAGCGGCGCGAACATCAAGGTGATCCTGCGGGCGTTTAAGGAGCTGTTTAAGCTGCGCCGGCAGATCAAGCACGGGTAGAATATGCCCCACCACCCAGAGATCTTTGTTGTCGCAGGCCCAAACGGAGCCGGCAAATCGACCGGGGCGGCCGTCATTCTGCCAAAGCGCTTTCCAACCGACCGGTTCCTCAATGCTGACGATATCGCCAAAGCGCTTGCGACCGACTCGCGAATTGAATCCGGCAAAGTCATGCTCCGTCGGATGCAGAAGCTCAGGGACCAAAGCGAGACCTTCGCTTTCGAGACGACGCTGGCAGGTCGGAGTCACGCCCGCTTTCTCCAAGAAGCGAGACAATCCCAATATCGAATTCACCTGGCCTACGTCTGGCTCTCCAGCGTGGAACTCGCCAAGAAACGTGTTGCCGGCCGCGTCCAAGACGGTGGACACGACGTCCCGGTTCCCGACATCGAGCGACGTTACTGGCGCGGCATCAACAACCTTTTCGAGCTCTACTTGCCGCTGGCAAGCCGCTGGGCATTGTGCGATAATTCAGATAAGAAGCTCGTCGTGGTGGCTCGTGGCAGAATGCATGAAGAACCAGCCATCTACGACCCACAACGATTCGACAGGATTCGCCGTGCAGCCGGACAAGACTGAAAAAGACCTGCTCGATAAGCGGCTCGATGACATCTGCGAGGGATTCGCGGAAGCCATCGACCGCGAAGTGGAGCGACGACGACGCGAAGGCTTGCCGATCTACGTCGGCGAGAACGGCAAGGTTATTGACCTGCAGGTGGCAGCGTCGAATGAACCCGGCAGTTGAGCAGCCTCCCACACCCCCGACAACCGCGCTATCTCCCCGAACGGCGTCACAATCCGCCGCTTCCAGCGAGCGCACGTGACCGGCAGCCGTTCATACCCGGCCTCTTTCCGGGCTCGGTTGTACCGTACGCAGCTACGATACTGACTTGCGTCCCCTGGGGGTTTCTCTAAGCGTCCAGAGATCCGAGGATCGAGTCACTGCAACAGGCCAAGACCAGAGTGTCGATCCCCAAGCCAGGTAATCCACTCGCAGCTGGCCCGACCGTATCGGATGTAGTCCCTTGCTCCATATGGTGGACCCTTGGCTGCCTGCCACCTGAGACTGTCGAGGAAAAGGCGCTTAATCACCATCGCTTGCTCCCGTCCGCTGCAAGGCGCGGTCTCCGTGACAAATCTGGGTTCGTCGCCGATTGTTGCACGCGCGACGAATCTATACCAGTTGCAGAGCGAGGATGATAGGCGCGTCATGTCGCCAGAGGGCCGCCGGGGGCTTAGGTTCTCGGTCAAGTCCAAGTGGAACATGCGCTGGTTCCTGAAGTCGCGGAAGCCGTTGCTCTTATATACGGCCTGCACTGCCCCGAATAGACGCTTTTCACGGGCTTTCTCGTCCGTTGTGAAATCAGCACATTCGCTGAACCGGGCATGGCAGATTTCGACGGTCAGGCGCTCACTCCACCGAGCCCGCGGCGGGTCCATGATACGAAGAAGCTCCGTCAGCCACGCAGATTGCGCCGTTTCTAGAATCGGCGCAATGACGCGTGAGAAGTACCGGAAGACCTTTCGATTGATTGAGCGATCCAGGGAGCGTGCAAAAGCACGCAGGAACAGAATCGACGCCATTCGCGAGTTGAGTCCGGTTTCCCCAATGGCGTTGATCGCGTGAGCGCGGCTTTTGGGGGCGACGTAACCCGCGAGGATCTCGCGAACATCGGCCTTGGTTCGTTGTGTGCCCATTCGTACCTCAAGGCGCACGGGAGTGAACGGGGTTAGTTGCGTGATCGTCCCGATCTTCGGTGGGCGCCTCTATTCCGTCGCACGCTCACGCCAGCTTCGTCGCCAACTGCTCGTCGAGAATCTCGCGCGCGGCCACCGCAGTAAACGATGCATGTGCCGGGCATGGTCGACCAGCCGGCGCGAGAGCCGTCTGCTTCACCAACGGCGGTTGACACTGCGACCTCGGCGCCTTTGCGTGGCATGCGTGACAGGATGACGCGCCGGCGGCGTTCGGTCAATGCGGATGCGCTGCGAGGTGCGACCAATCCGATGTCCGCATGCCGGGACGGCTCAAACGTAGGGTACGGCTGCGGTGGGGCGGCAGGGGTCACTGATCCGTCCCCCACCCTTCCGCTGCGCTCAAGGATGGGGCACCCGTATCCGGCTCCGACAACGATTACTCTCTAAGACACGCGCTTCCTTCGCCCTTTCAGGGCGGCGTGGTTGACGGAGGGTGCTCGTCGTCCACGGGTTACGCTGCGCTCCACCCGTGGCTATGTGCCTGCGCCCCGTTGGGGCGAGACGGCTGCCGCCGTTGTCTTCGTTGGCCGTCGGGCACAAGTGGTCATGCGTCCCGTCCCCCACCCTTCCGCTGCGCTCAGGGGTTGGGCGACCACTGGGGGTGGGGGACCCGCGAGGGGGGGCACTTGCCAGTCCGAACCCGCCCCGCGAGGGGGCGGTCCGAGCCCCGGACTGGCGTTTGGCGTTTGGATGCGCGTGCTCGCTGGAATCCGGCGGTACGTGGATCGCGTCGGCGGCATCTGTCTCATCACTGACGCGCTGGCGGTTTGACTTCTCATAATGTTGCCTCCTAGAGTCAATCGGGGGACGGAGCAGTCTTGCGGTGTGTCCGCGGCGGTCACGCCATTTGTGTGGCATCTCAGCGACAGGGGAGTTAGATCATGCGTCGCACCTCGCTCGCCGGATCGTTCCGTGTGGCGGCCCTGCTTTCGGCGGTGATGCTCGGCACGTCGGCCCAGGCCGACCTGGTCGGCCCGTCACCATACCTGCAAGCGGCCGACAGCCCGTTTGCAACCGTGGATTTCAGCGCCGGCTACTTCGTGCTCGAGGATATGGAGGACAGCGTGTTTGATCCGCTCGGCGTTGTGAAGAGCGACGCCGCGATCATCGGGCCCGCCTCGAACGTGGATTCGGTCGACGCTGACGACGGTGTGATTGACGGCTTCGGGACCGCCGGCCGCAGTCTCTATAGCACGACGGGCTTCATCACCTTCACGTTTGACCCGAACGCCCTCGGCAACCTTCCCACGCACGCCGGCGTCGCCTGGACCGATGGCACAAACAGCATCATCTTCGAGGCCTTTGACCAGGATGGCGTCAGCCTGGGGCAGTTGACCGGCAACCACGCGGACAGCGACTATCGGGGCCAGACGGGCGAGGACCGGTTCTATGGCGCCGTGAACGCCGCTGGCGGGATCTCGAGCATCCAGGTTTCGAACGGCTCACTCGGTATCGAGCTCGATCATCTGCAATACGGGTACGTACCCGAACCGGCAACCGCTCTGCTGCTGTGCGTGCTCGCTGCGGCCGGTCTGCGCCGACGCTAGCGCGGTTCTAACAACAATCCGTTGCCCATACGCGGGTGGGGCGGGCGTCCCGCCCGCCTATGTACGGCTTTCGTCGAAGTCGGGCGAGACGGCCGACCCACCCAGACCGAGACGGCCGACCCACCCCGACAGTGTAAGCCACCGCGTCTTTACTGAAACCGCTCTGGCACACGCGTCGACATGGCGGCCTCGTCGGGTGCGACAACGCTATTCGTCGCCGAAGCGGCGGAGGCGGCCGCGGCGCCAGTTTTCCAAGGCCTCGCCGGAATTGTGGCAGTCGTAACAGAGACGCAGGACGCCGCCCGAGTGGCATTGGTCGCAACGCAGGTTTTTGTGCAACATCAGGCTCTGCGAGTGTTCAAACACTCCTTCGCGGAACTCGCCGGGGCGATCCTCGATCGCATTCAGGAAGACGTGACAGACCGTGCAGTCGGAATTGATGGCCTGCCCGGCTTCGTTCACGTGCCGCCCGTCGTGGCAGCGCACGCAGCCGGGGAAGATCGTGTGGCCGATGTTCTCCGGATAGCTGCGCCAGGTCACCTTCATCGCGGGGAAGAAGCTGCGTCGATAAACCTCCGCGACGCGGGTGATGGCCTCACTGATCGCGGGTTGATGCTCACGCCATACGTCCGGGTATTGCTCGCGATAGAACGTGGAAATCCGGCGCTGTATCTCCGCCTCGGCCGTTGCCACATCGGGATAATCGCCGACTAGGGCGGCGACGGCTTCGCGCTTGATGAACGGCAGGCCGGCGTCGATGCGCCCAGCTTCAAGCTGTAGATTCACCGCGGTCTGCGGCGAGCGGAAGTGGTGCGCGCCGCGGTTGTGGCAATCCATGCAGTCAATTGTGCGTACGATGCCCTCGGGCGGGTCGGCGTCATTCGGCAAGCCGTCATCACGGTACACGCTCGTGGTTCCGTCGTTGCGGGTATAGCGCACCCAGGGAATCTCCTGCAGATGTTCGTCCCGGGCGACGTACTCAATCCGTCCTGCGACGATCATGTGCATGTGGATGCCCTCGACGCGGCCGATCGTGGCGTCGGCGCCTCCGGTTTTGACCAACAGCCGCACCACCCGGCGCGTGTTCGCTTCGTCCGGTGAGTAGTGGACGACCTCTTTGAGCTGCGAGCCGAAGAACTTGGCCGGCCAGTGACACTCCTCGCACGTGTCGCGGGCGGGGCGCAATTCGGTGATGGCGGGGGGGATCGGACGGGAGTACGTCTCGCGCCAGACGGCCAGCACCTGGCGTGTGCCCGAGAGTTTCGATTTCACGAACCAGCCGGCACCCTCACCGATGTGGCACGCCGCACAGGTCACGCGCGCATGCGGCGAATCAGCATGCGCCACGCCCTGTGGCTCCATAACCGAGTGGCAGACATTGGCGCAGAATTCGGTGGATTCAGTGTAGAGGTAGCCCTCATAGCTCGACACGGCCAATCCGGGCAGAACGACGAAGATGGTGACGGCCAGGAAGATCAACGCTGCTCCGCGTGTGCGCGGGTCGGCCAAATCGATTCGTATGTGCGGGCCCGGGCCGCCGGCCCGTCGACGCCAGCGTGTCCAGAGAATCCCGATCGGCACGATGGCCAGCCCGAGCACGAGGGTGCCGGGCACGACCAGTAAACCGATGACGTCGAGGTAGCGGTTGCTGCGTCCGGTGACGACAGAGAAGAGGGCGAAAGTTATGAGCAACAGCAGAGACACCGCCACGATCGCCAGACCGAGCGCGCTGATCAGGTTGTCACACAGCCCGAAGAGTTTGCGCAGGCCGTCTCGAAGCGTGCGGTGGTTTTCCGGGCCGCCGGATGGTTGGCTGGATTCCGACACAGTCATGGTCCTTCTCAGATGCGCGCCCGAGCCGCGGTGCTGGTGACCGGCTGGCAGCGTTTGCCTTCCTAGGTCGGGTTGTGCGCCGGCCCGGCCCCCCACATCAGCTTTCGGCTGAGGGCCCACCAGATGGAGTATTCGGGATTACGAACCAGGAGAAAGTCGGCGGCGTAGCGTTTGATGCGCAGCCGATCGCCGTTGTGGAACGGCCAGGTGCGTTGGCCGTCGATTGAGATGGTTGTGCCGGGGTTACCCTGCAGCAGTGTCACGTCGATGACTCGCCGTGCGTCCATCACGACCGGCCGGTAGGTCAGGGCGTGCGGGCACAATGGCGTGAGGATGAAGGCCTGGGCGGTGGGCTCCAGTATGGGGCCGCCGGCGGACAGGTTGTGGGCGGTGGAACCCGAAGGTGTGGCGATGATCAGCCCGTCGCCGCGCATCTCGGCCACCTCGTCGCCGTCAGACTCCACCGACATCTCGATCATGCGAAACGGCGCGCCGCCGATCACCAGACAGTCATTGACGGCCGGCGAAAAGGCGGTCTCACCGTTGGCGCGTTCGAGGCTGACGTCCAGCAGCAAGCGTCGTGTGGCGGGAATACCGTTGGCGAAGAGGAAATCACCCTCGCGTTCAAGCTCCTCGAGCGTAAACTCGGCGAGATACCCGAGCTTGCCGAGATTAATACCCAGGATGGGCACCTGCCGTTCGCCCAGACCGTGTACGACCGCGATCAGCGTCCCGTCACCACCCAGCACGATGATCAACTCCGGATTCATCGGCAGGGCGGCGGCGCTGTCGTAGGTGATGCGGGTAAAAACGGTCTCGGCGCGGCCGCTCAGAAACGCCTGCACGCGCGACATCGTGTCGGGCACGGAAGGCTTGTCCGGCGAACCGATCAGCGCTACTCGCTTCATGTTTTCGCTACTCGACAGTAGTCCGTGACCGAACGCGCTCGCAGCCCGGAGTGCGGGCGTCCAACTGTTGCGCAGCATGCGACTGTGACATGCACCTAAACTAGCGTAACGCGGCCAAGTCGCGGATTCCAGCGCCGAAGAGAGCACTGCCGAGAATCTCGCCAGCGGCCGCCCAATCCGGCTTCACAGCGGCTGATCAAGCAGCGACAATATCGAGGTTAGGGTGTGGCCGTGGAAAACGCGGGTCATCACGTCGGCGTGAGACCGCGCGGCCCTTGAAGTGATATCTCAGCGGCAGACGCCGGAAGGTGGCACAGCGCCGATGCCTGTGACGAAGGGACGGGCTTACGACCTGATCGCGATCGATTTGGATGGTACGTTGCTCGATTCGCAACACCGCGTGCCGCCCGAGAATCGCGCCGCGCTGCACCGTGCGCACGCCGCCGGCATGCACATCGTGCTGTGTACGGGCCGCGCGTATGCGGAGACCACCAGCACGATCGAGGAAATAGGGCTTGATCTCGACGCCGTCGTGACGGTTTTCGGCGCGGTTATCACGGATGTTTCGTCGGGCAGAACTATAAACCGTGTACCGATCCCACTCGAGACCGCTCGCGAATTGACGGCCTGGTTTCGTACGCACGAGTATGCGGTGCTGTGGCTGCTCGATCGCGAGGGTGAGGGTGTCGACGGCTATGCGATCGACGGTCCCAAGCGCCACGTGGCCGTCGATGGATACGTAGCAATCACTCCCTGCCGGATCGAGAGCGTGAGCGAATTGCCGGCCGACGTCGGCCAGCCGGTGCGCATCTCGATCATCGATGAGCCCGGCGCTCTGAAGCACCTGTCGCACGAATTGACGGCGTCGTTCGACGGGCGCCTGGCGCACAATGTGCTCGAAGCCCCCGCATGGAACCTGACCGTCATCGAGGCGTTTGCGCCGCACGTCAACAAGTGGACCGCGATCGAGGAATTGTGCCGCCGATGGAAGATTGACCCAAGGCGGACGGTCGCAATTGGCGATGATGTAAATGACGTCGCCATGCTGAAACACGCGGGTCTCGGCGTGGCGATGGGCAACGCCCGTGATGTGGCCAAAGCCGCGGCGGACCGCGTGACGGTCACAAACGACGAGTTTGGCGTCGCCCGGCTGATAGATGAACTGCTGCCCGCTGACGCCCCGGCACCGCATCCATAGCGGCGGCCGTGCGAGTTTGGATCTGGGTGCGCGGGGCCGGGTCGTGACGAGTCAGCGTTTGACGCCCAAAATCCAGCCATCATGTGAATCTCTGGTGAAACAAGATCAGGAGGCCGGCATGTACATTCGTCGTGGTTGTCTGGTTGGTGCAGTGCTTTTGGCTGCTTCGCTCATGATGCTGAGTGCGTGCAATGCGCCGGGTAAGGCCGCGCGCGCCACTGATGATTCCTCGTCCGGTAGCGCGCGTGCGACACCGACGATGGCGCGCGAGTCGTCGGAGACGGACCGCACGGCGGTTGCGGCCAGCGCATATCAGGCCCGCGTTTCCATCGCGCATTCGGTGATCACGGCCGCCTTACCCAAGGCCGTCGAGCAGTACCGGCAGGATGTGGGTGCCTACCCGCAACAACTGGCGGACCTGCTCACACGCCCGGCGGCGGCTGCCGGCTGGCAGGGGCCCTATTCGCGTGCCGGCTTCTTTAACGATCCCTGGGGCAATCCATACACGTATACGGTCCCGGGCCAGCACAATGCCGACAAGTTCGATCTGGCCAGCGCCGGCCCCGACGGGCGCTTCGGCACGAAGGACGACGTGGTCAACTGGGCCGCAGGCGGCTAGTGCCCCGACCTCGGACAACCGGTGTGTGTCACGGCGTTTGGGATACGTGCTGCGTCGCGAAAAGAAGAACACGGCTCACAGAGCCGTGGCACACCGGCTGTGCTACGCTGCGAAAGGCGGAGCACGGCTCACAGAGCCGTGGCAAACCGGTTATGCGGCGTCCCGGAAAGAAGAACGCGGCTTGTGGAGCTGTGGCGGACAGGCCGCCAGGCCCGGGCGCGGTATAATCACGGCATGAAAGACGCTCTGGCGCAAAAACGCGATGCGGCTCTGGCATGTTTGCGCGGGTTTAAACGCGCCGTCGTTGCATTCTCGGGCGGTGTGGACAGTGTGCTGGTGGCCAGGCTGGCCGTGGAGGCGCTCGGGGCCGAGAATGTCCTGGCGGTCACCGGGCGCAGCCCGAGCCTGCCCCGCAAAGAGCTGACGACGGCGGCGGAGCTTGCGCGCGAGTGCGGCGCGCCGCACGAATTCGTCGATACACACGAGTTTGCCGATCAGAACTACGTCGCCAATCTGTCCGATCGCTGTTACTTCTGCAAAACCGAGCTCTACTCGCTTTTGGCCCGGTTCGCCGCCGAGCGCGACTTCGACGTGGTTCTCAGCGGCGCCAACGTGGATGATTGCAGTGACTATCGCCCCGGGCTGGGCGCCGCAAAAGAGCAAAACGTCTGTGCCCCGCTGGTCGATGCCGGTATCACGAAGGATGATGTTCGTGAGCTGGCGGCCGGCTACGGCTTGAGCATTCACGATAAACCCGCTTCGCCATGTCTTTCGTCGCGCGTGCAGTACGGCGAGCAGATCACGCCCACAAAGCTGGGCCAGATCGACGCGGCGGAGACGTTTCTCCGCGAGCTCGGCTTCCCCGAATGCCGCGTACGCCACCATGACAATCTAGCCCGTATCGAGGTGCCGGCGAGCGCGATCACGCGATTGGCGGAACCAAACCTGCGCGGGCGCGTGGACGCCAAGCTGCGTGAGCTGGGCTACAAGTACGTGGCGCTCGACCTCCGCGGCTTCCGCACGGGGAGCATGAACGAAGTTCTTGAGCTTCCGATACAGCGCAACCGGTGACGCTAGCTGGAGCAGCCGATGTGGGGAGGCTGTCGCGGCCCGTGGTCATTTGCGTCATAGGCGGGTTTGACGTTGCGGAGGTTGCGAGCCTACGATTGTACAGGTCGCCAATTAAGACCAACCCGCACTGAAGCTTCGCTGCGGGGGGAATCTACCCCCCAAACTGGAGCGCCGGGCATATCGTAGACATGAAGCCACGGTAACACCACGGCAGGTGGTGACGGCTTTTTCCGCCATTGTGCGTCCGAGCGTTGCACGTTCGCACCCGCCGTGCGGTGGAGTCAAGCGTGGTATGTCTGAAAAGGAGTTGACGGGCGAGCGCCGCATGTACCTGGCCCATGGAGTTTAGTTGCCCGTTCGGAAGAAGCTGGTGGTAGCGCGAAGGGAATTTTACTCTGGGACCGGCGAAGGGGCCTACAGGCCGATGACGACGCCAGCACACGGCAATTTCATGAACACCGTGGGTGGATTGCTTTCGGACCACCGGCAGCAAGAGGTTCTGCGACTGCTTAGAGCCGATTGGCCCGCGGAGAAACTGGTGGCATTTCTGGCGTCGCCCGACGACGCTGTGGTCGAGGTGGCCGTGGTGTGCCTCGGCCTGGTGGGGTCGATGGAGCAGAGCCGCTACGTGGCGCTGCTGCTGCGTCGCGAGTCAGCGGCGATAATCGAGGCGGCCGAGCAGAGTCTATGGCAAATCTGGATGCGATCTGGATCGCAATGGGGCGTGGGTACACTGCGACAGGCCATCGACCGCATGCAGGCAGGCAAGCTGGAAGAGGCCTTTGATCTGCTGCGTATACTCACCGAAGCGGAGCCTGAATACGCCGAGCCGCATCACCAGCGTGGCCTGGTGCTGGCGCTGTTGAACCGCTATGGCCAGGCGTTACCGGCATACCACCAGGCGTTGCGCCTGAACCCATATCACTTCGCCGCCGCTGAAGGGCTCGGACAAATCTACCTCGAACGGGGTTTGCTGCGACGCGCATACGAGTATTATCAACACGCGTTGCATGTTCATCCGCATCTCGAGACCGCGCGCGAAATCGCCGACGGACTGAAAATCGCCATTGGTGAGATGCCGAAACCGAACTGAGAGCAACGCCCGGGAGTGAGCGACCTTGGCGGGCATCCTCTTATTCGGCGGTTCTTTCGACCCGGTTCACCACGGGCACCTGATCGTCAGCCGAGCAGCCGCCGAGCAGCTTGCGGCCGACCGGGTGATGCTCATTCCGAGTGCCTCTCCACCTCATAAACAGAGCGTGCGTCTGGCAGGTGGCGAACACCGCGCGGCCATGTGCCGGGCGGCGGTGGCGGGTGATCCGCTGTTCGACGTGTCTGATTGGGAGCTGGGGCAAGCCGGGCCCAATTACACGCTCCTGACGGTCAGGCACTTCCGCGACGTGGTCGGCGAGCGGGGGCCCGTCTACTGGCTGATTGGCCGCGACAGCCTGTGCGACCTGCACACCTGGTACCGCGTGCGCGATCTGGCCGCGGCTTGCACGCTGGTAACGGTCGGCCGTGGGGTCCGGGAGACGCCGGCGTTGCGTGAACTGAGTGAGCTGTTGTCACCGGAGCAGCTTCAGCGAATTCGCGACCATGTGCTCGACACGCCGCTGATCGAGATTTCGGCCACCGAGGTGCGGCGGCGTGTGGCGGCGGGGCGTTCGATCCGTCATCTTGTCCCCGACGCGGTTCGGGAGTACATTGCCGCGCAAGGCTTATACTTGTCTTGACGTGCGTGACTTGCGTCGCCGTTTTCGCGGTCGTTTTTCGTGGCGACCGACAGATGTCGGAAGCCACTTGAATCCCACGGCCGCCGCAGGGGGCGGCCGCTACGTTATTGGTGGTGCGTTCACGCACGGCGTTCAGCGAAAGCGGGCTTACCCGATCGGTTGGCCAGGGGGGCTTGGCAACGGCTTGGGAGGTGGTTGTGCGTTCGAGCTGGCAAACAGGCGGCCGCGGCGTCGGGTGTTTGGCGCGGGCGGTGTGAGGTCATAGAGCGGTTAGACAAAGACCTGTCAGTTGGTAGTGTGGCACGGCTCCGTGGGCCGTGAGGTTCGTGTTGAGAGAGCACTGCTTCAGGGCAGTGGCACACCGGACCGTTTCAAAAACTGCTCTAATCACCGGTTGAGGGTGCTATGAAACTGGCCGTCCCCAAGGAGACGCTCGCGGGAGAACGTCGCGTCGCGTTGGTCCCCGAGTCGATCAAGAAGCTGGTAAAGGCAGGAGCCGAAGTTGCGGTGGAGAGCGGTGCGGGCGTCAGCTCGTACCTCTCCGATGACGCCTACCGCGACGCCGGCGCCACGCTCGAGAAGGACGTGACGGCTTTGCTCAGCGGGGCTGACTTCGTCTTGAAGGTCCAGGCCCCGACCCACGCGGAGCTTGAGAAGCTGCGCGCCGGGGCTTTGCTGCTCACAACGCTGCTGCCGGTCAAGAACGTCGAAGTCGTCAAACGGCTCGCGGCGCAGAAAGTCAGCGCGTTTTCGACGGATGCGATCCCGCGAACGACGCGCGCCCAGTCGATGGACACGCTCTCGTCGATGGCCAACATCGCCGGCTACAAGTCCGTTCTGATCGCCGCCGAGCAATGCGCCAAGTACTTCCCGATGTTCATGACCGCGGCGGGCACGGTCTTTGCCGCCAAGGTCTTTGTGATCGGCGCCGGCGTTGCGGGCCTTCAGGCGATCGCGACCGCCCGGCGTCTGGGTGGCTCGGTCACGGCCACAGACACGCGCAGCGTCGTCAAGGAGCAGGTCGAGAGTCTCGGCGCCAAATTCGCCGCCGTCGAGAGCGAGGAAGACGCGCAGACCGCGGGCGGCTATGCGAAGCAACTATCCGCGGATTTCTACAAGAAGCAGGCCGAGCTCATCGCCGCACAATGCCAGGCCTCGGATGCGGTGATCACGACGGCCCTGATCGGCGGCGTCAAGGCTCCCAAGTTGATCACGGAAGAGATGGTCAAGAGCATGACCCCCGGTTCGGTGATCGTGGACCTGGCGGCCGAGGCCGGCGGGAATTGCGAGTTGACCAAGCCGGGCGAGACGGTCGAAGTCAACGGCGTGAAAATCTGCGCACCGCTCAACCTGCCGTCGAGCATGCCGATCCACGGCAGCACGCTGTATTCGCGAAACCTGACGACGTTTGTGCTGGAGTTCTGGAAGGACAACGAGTTCAAGCTCGACTTGGAAGACGAGATCATCGCCGGCGCGCTGGTCACCCACGACGGCCAGATCCGGCACGAAGGGGTCAAACAGATTGTGGAAGGGGGCGAGGGATCATGATGACTGACCTCAGTCTACTCGCTGATGCCGGCAGCACGATCGAGATGCTGCATTCGCTCAAGTTCGGGCTGGTTGCCTTTGTCCTGGCGATTCTGCTGGGCTTCGAGGTGATCACCAAGGTGCCCGCAACGCTGCACACGCCGCTGATGTCCGGATCGAACGCGATCTCGGGCATTACGATCGTGGGCGCGTTGCTGATCGCCGGCAGCGATCTCGGCGCCATCAGCTACGTGTTCGGGTTCCTCGCGATGGTGTTCGCGATGATTAACGTGGTCGGCGGCTTTGCGGTGACCAACCGCATGCTTGCCATGTTCAAGCGCAAGTAAGGGAGGGCCGACCACCATGGAAACACTGCTACTACTCGCACAGGAAGTCACAACGCAGCCGGCGGAGGCGGTAACGGGCGTCGCCACGGCAACCCGCGACTTCTTCATCGACATGATGTACCTCGTCGCCGCGGTCTTGTTTGTCTTCGGCCTGAAGATGCTCTCGTCACCCCGCACGGCGCGCCGCGGCAACATGGTCGCGGCGTTTGGCATGCTGGTGGCGGTCGTTGTAACGCTGCTGAACCAGGGGATCGTCGGCTATTACGTCATCATAATCGGCGGCCTGGTCGGCTCGGTCATCGGCTTTGTCGTTGCCAAGCGCGTGGCGATGACGTCGATGCCCGAGATGGTCGCGCTGTTCAACGGCTCGGGCGGTCTGGCGTCGGCACTGGTGGCCGGGGCCGAGTACTGGAGCAAAACCCCCGAACCGGCGCGGTATGACACCAATATCAGCATCTGTCTCGCGCTGCTGGTCGGGATGGTCACCACAACCGGCAGCTTCATCGCTTTCCTCAAGCTCTCCGGCAAGTGGATTCCCATCCCGTGGGCGGGCAAGGAACTCAACAAGCGCGGCGAGATGGACTGGAAGGTCTACCTGAAGATGGGTAACCCGCTGACCTTCCCGCTGCAGCATCCGTTGAACCTGCTGCTGATGATCGTTGTCGTTGTGCTCGGCGTGATGATCGCCATGGACCCGGCGTCTGGCTGGGCCGTGGTCTTACTCATCCTGATCGCCACGGTGATGGGCGTGCTGCTTACGATCCCGATCGGCGGGGCGGACATGCCCGTTGTGGTGTCGCTGCTCAATTCCTATTCGGGGTTGGCGGCGTGCTTCGCGGGCTTTGTGCTCGGCAATGTCGGACTGATCGTCAGTGGGGCGCTGGTCGGGGCCTCGGGGCTGATCCTGACGAACATCATGTGCAAGGCGATGAACCGCTCGCTGTTGAACGTTCTCGCCGGCGGATTCGGCCAGGAGACCACGGCCGCCGGCGGTACGTCGGTCGAAGGTAAGACCGTGCGGCAGATGGATGGTGAAGAGGCCGCCATGGTGCTCGAGGCCTCGCAGAAAATCTTCATCATTCCGGGTTACGGCATGGCCGTGGCCCAGGCACAGCACGCCGTCGCCGAGATGGCCGGTCTGCTGGCGGCTAAGGGCATCGACGTGCGCTATGGCGTTCACCCGGTCGCCGGCCGCATGCCCGGCCACATGAACGTCTTGCTGGCCGAAGCCAATGTGCCATATGAGCAACTGGCGGACCTCGACCTGAACTCGGAGATGGAGCAGTGTGACGCGGCGCTCATTATCGGTGCCAATGACGTGGTCAACCCGGACGCGCGCCGGCCTGACAGCCAGATCGCCGGCATGCCGATCTTCGACGTCGACAAGGCGCGCACCGTGATGGTGTGCAAGCGCAGCCTGAACCCCGGCTTCGCCGGCATTCAGAACCCACTGTTCTTCAACGAGAACACGGTGATGCTGTTCGGCGATGCGAAGAAGATGGTCACCGAGATCATCGCGGCCCTGAAAGGCGCATAGCCGCCGGCGGCGCCCAGTAAGCGTAGCGGCCGGCGCCTCGCCGGCCGTGGGACGGCGGAAGCGCCGTTATGCATCGACGGCCTGCGAGGCGCAGGCCGCTACTCGGGTATTGCACCAGGCTGCTACTCGGGTATTGCACCAGGCGGTACGCAGCCATCGTCCCCATTGCACGTTACGGCCGATACAGGACGTTGGTTTTTAGGGCGTGCTCACGTGCGCTTGCGTAGCGCCGTGGCTTTGGGGCGACGTCTAGGGCCACCGATTATCAGCCATCCAACGGTTTCGCGCGTCTCTCCGCCGCGTGGTCGATACCTTGGCCGTGCCACGAGGTGAGAGATTATGCTGAGCCTTGATCTTGAAGAAATCACTGCGGGTTGGGACTGTCCGCCCGGCGAAATGGCCGCGCGCCTCGTGCGCGGGCGCGATGGGCAGGATCTGGTGCAGTTGCGCGTCGATCTGGGTGTTTTGCAGATGCACCCGGACGGGCGACCCGACGGTGAGTTCTATCACGGCCTACCCATGGTGCTCGACTATCTTCAGCACGAATTCCGCGTCGGACGCGATGCCATCAGCCACGAGCACTGGCAGGCCCTCGACCGCGAGGTGAGCCAGCTCAACTTCCGCCGTATGGCTTTGGCCAGCGTCGCGGAGGATGCACTGCGCCGGCAGGATGAGGATGCGGCGGAAAGCTACATTGTGCGCGTGTTGCGCGACATTGATCTTTGCCAGGCGGCGTTGCGTCTGCCGGAGAACGGGGGCGTGCGCAGTGCGCAGGCACACCTGTGGCCCACGCTGGTCTTCAACCGCGCGCGTCTGCTTTGCCAGTTACGCGTGATCGAACGTGACTACGACAACGCCATCGAGGTTGCCGAAGCCGGGGCCGATGAGCTGCGCGCGTTGCTGGTTGAACAGGGCATTCTCGAGGCAGCCGGCGACGACGAGCCGGAAGACATCGGTGTGGTCTACCTGACCGAGCTGAGCCGGCAGCTCCGCGTGCAATACGAGGTGGAGTTGACGCTACGCGAGCAGTTTGAAGTGGCGCTCGAGGAAGAGGACTACGAACTCGCGGCTGAGTTGGACGGCGAAATGAAAGCCCGCGAGGCCGAGCGTCAGGCGCGCGCGCACAAATTGGATATATCACCTGCGGAATGATGCCGCCCTTTAAAGGACGGCCGATGGTGGGCGAGCACCATCGGCCTGGCCCGAACACCCCGGGCCGGAAGCGGGGGACAACAGGTTGTCATTGACGGCGCAGAATTCCGGACGCCAATCCGGGAAAACGCGGCATCATGTGGGCGGGCGTCTGCACAACCACGCCGTCATTGGCCCAGCGGGCATCAATGGCCACGCACAGCGGCGGCGACTCGACGGCATTGGTCGCGTCGCCAGCGGTCGCGGGCAGCGTCTGGAGTGCCGGCCCGCCGCGCTGTGGCACAACTGGGCCTCTGACCCAATGCTGAATGGCCGCGGACAGCACGATAGCGGCGGCGAGGCTGAGCGTTACCAGATGCTGCACCCGCATTGAGGCTCTCCATGACGCAGTGCCGGCGGGCCAAGGCCGGGGAAACCGGCCGACCCAACTGGTATTTCCGCGGGAACGGTGGATGTGACACGCAAAGTGGTTTTTTTATCACTTCGCGCGGAGGGGGGGCTGTGCGCGATTACGGCGGCAGAGAAAAAGCCCCGCGCGGCGTCTATTCAGAACACCGGGCAGGGCTTTGTGTCTGTGCGGAAAAGCCGTATCAACCGCCGGTGAGCAGGTCGACGAACGGGTCGATGTCGCCGTTATTGACGAAACTGTCGCCGTTAATGTCACCGAGGTCAATGTCGCAGCCGGGATAGGTCGTGGCGTATGCTCCCGGATCCGAGATTGCCATCACGAACGGGTCGATGTCGCCATTGTTGACGAAACCGTCGCAATTCAAGTCACCGAGCTCATACGTCTGCCCGCCGACGGTGAAGCTGAAGCTACCCGCGCTGGTGTCCATCGTGGCGGCGGTGACGGGTGAATAATCCGGCGGCGTGGCCAGCGTCACCAGCACGTTGGCGAAGGCGTTGGCCAGGTTGATTGTGTAGGTACCTTCGGTGGCCGGCGCGTTGAAAGAACCGGTGGCCATCACCTGGGGGCCGCTCTGTCCGACGCCACCGACGACGTTGGCGTTTTCGGCCAGGCCGGTGCCACCGGGCATGGCCTCGCCAAACGTATTCTGGGCCCCGCCGATCTGAATGAGATTCATGGCGCCGGCGGCTCCGCGCTGTGAGCCCACATAGCCGGTGACCGGATCGGTCTCGGGGGGGTTGGTTATGCCGGCGGGTCGGCTGAAGTTCTCCATGCCCGCCGGGACACCCGTGGCGGGAGGCAGGTCGAATGTGGCCGGATTGCCGCCGTCCTGCACCAGATCGCAGGAGACCAGAGCCAGGCCGAGGTTATCGCCCGTGGACGCGGTCGCTGAGACGGTCCAGCTCACCGTGCTGCCGGCGCTAACGGTTGTTCCATTTTGGGGGGAGTCCAGTGTCAGGGTCACAGTCTGCGCGGCGGCGGTCGCCACACACGTTGCCAGGACCAGCATGCCGATGTAACGTCGCATCACGATCGCCTCCTATAGTCTACTTGTGTGCAGCGCAGGCACTCTGCGCACCCCATTTCAAACAGCGCAAACTGCACGGACGCCACGCATTTGCCCATACTCGGGCTGATGTTCGGGCGAGAAACACAGCCCCGCCCAATCGCAATACGCAAGTCGTACCAACCATGACGATAGCCTTCGCCCTACGGTGGGTCAAGTTAATAATGGACCCCAGCCGCGTTGCGGACGTAGCCGGAGCAAGCGGGCAACGATCGGGGTCCACTGAGTCACTATCGGCAGAAATTGCGAGACAGAGCATCACGCACAGCGACCGGCCAATCGCGTTTGCGCTTGCCTGCCGAGCGATCCCAGGCCACGATGCGCGGCATGAGTGCACCCCGATCAAGACGGCCCACGCGCGCGGCAGAGAGGCGTGGGGGTGGTAAGCCGGTTGCCCCGCCTGCCGATGCCGAGTCTCCCTGGGTGCAGCTCCGCTCCACGACCAGCCACCCGTTCGTCTATCGACGGATGGTTGGCGCCATTGACCCGGCCGCCAGGCCCGGTGACGTGGTTAACATCTATGACAAGTCGGGGAGTCTTTTCGGCAGGGGCCTGTTCAATCCGCGGTCCGAGATTGCCGTCCGAGTGTTGTCGTATGGCGACACGCCGATTGATGACGCGTTCTGGCGCGGCGCGCTGGGCCAGGCGGTCGCACTGCGCCAGCGGTTGCGGCTTGATGATATTTGCGACGCGTACCGGCTGGTGCATGCCGAAGGAGACGGGCTCAGCGGATTGATCGTCGAGCGTTATGCCGATTCGCTGGTGGTCGAAGTATTCTCATTGGGGATCTTCAACCGCGTTGGGCAAATAACTGACCTGCTACGTGAGATACTACCGCCACCGAGCAGCCTGGACAGGCCGGACTCGGCCGCCGGCGTGTGGCAAGTTGTCGTGCGCGCCGATGAACGCGTGCAGTCGCGCGAGGGATTCGGAATTGTGCCGGCCGCCGGCAAGGATGTCCGTTCGGTTGTGGTGCGCGAGCACGGCGTGCGGTATCGGGTGAACATGACCAGCGGGCACAAGACGGGTTTCTTCTGCGACCAGCGTGATAATCGGTTGCGGTTGGCGCGTTTGTGCCATGAGGCCGATGTGCTGGACTGCTGCTGCTACACCGGCGGGTTCGGGCTGTGCGCGGCGGTGATCGGCGGGGCGCGCAGCGTGACGTGTGTGGATCTTGATGAGGATGCGATCGCCCTGGCGCGTGAGAACGCCAATCTCAACCAGAAGCGCGTTAATCTCGTTCACGCCGACGTGTTCCCATATCTGCGTCAGATGGCTGTTAATCAGCGGTCGTTTGACACGGTTGTGCTTGATCCACCAAAGCTGGCGCGGACGCGGGATGAGTATGACGACGCGCTGAGCAAGTACCACGATCTGAACGTGCTCGGCATGCGCGTGGTGCGGCCGGGGGGCATATTGCTGACGTGCAGTTGCAGCGGCCTGGTCTCGCCGACCGCGTTTATGGAAACGGTGCAGCGTGCGGCGCGAAGGGTGGGGCGGATGGTGCAGATAATCGACCAGAGCGGCGCCGCGCCGGACCATCCGGTGCGGCCGAATTGTCCGGAATCGGCCTATCTCAAGGCCATCTGGTTGCGAGTGATCTGACGCGCGGTGTTATGGCGCGGGGTGCGCGCCGCCAGCCTTGGCGTCACGCGCAGAGCCGCTCGCTTCAAGCATGGGCAAAACCTGTGCGACCATCGGCGCCATGGCTCCATCGGGGTGATGTTTCAGGTAGTCCTTGAGCAGCCGCACGCCCTCGGCCACCTCGCCAGTGTCGGCCAGGGCCATCGCGCGCATGCACTGCAATTCGGGCAAGCGACGGCTATCCGGATGGGCGTCCGCGAATGCGGCGGTCGCCTCGATGAACTCCTGCGGGCCGGCGAAGTCCTTCTGCAACATGGTAAAAAACGCCAACTCGGCGCCGGCGCCGGTCTTGTCGTCGGGGTCAAGCGCGGCGGCGGCTTTGTAATCGACGAGCGCCGCCTCGACGCGCTCCATGTCGAGCATGGGGAAATCGGCCGTCAGTAGATCGCCGCGGTGCTTGAGCAGGCCCGCGTTCTTGGGTGCCTTTTCGATCGCGGCATTCAGGCGGGCAAGCTCCGCCTTGAAGTAGGCTTCCTTGTGGTGCTTTCTCACGAGCTGGTCCGGGATGCCGGCGGTATTCTCCGGGTCCAGGTCCAGGGCGCGCACAAACGCATCTTTGGCAAGCTCCGGCTGCTGCGCCTTTGCCAACTGGCCGCCCAGCTCGCGCAGCAGTGCGGCGTTCTTCGGATCTGCCTTGATCTTCGCACGCAGGTCGGCGAGTTTGCTGAGTGATTCGTTGGCCTGCTTCAGGGTCTTCAGAAACGCGGCCGCGTTGGGGCTGCCGCCGACAAAGCGATGGAGTGGGTGGCCCTCGGCGTCGAGCAGAAGAAAGGTCGGGTAGGCCTCGATGCCATACTGCGCGCCGAGCTTCCTGAATTTGTCGCCGTCAATATAGACCGGGACATACGCGTCGAGGGCCGCAATCACCTCTTTCTTGGGGTAGACATTGCGGACCATGGCTTTGCACGGGCCGCACCAGGCCGTTGAAAACACTGCCAGGATCAGCTTGTTGTTCTTCGCCGCCGCCGCCTTGGCGCTGTCGAAGTCCTTGAGCCACTGCTTTGGCAGGTCCGCCGCCGTAGCGGAAGCCGCGCCGACGGCGAACAGCACCACTGCCGCCAGGGTAATCGGCATGGTCTTCAGGTTTATCGCGTTTGATCGCATACCCGTCTTGTTGCTCATCAGGCCATTCCTTGTTCGTGTCCGTTAAGAAAATCGGGCAGCCCCGTGCGGGCAAAGGAATTGCCCGTCCAGCTTCTCCCACCTCTTATACTATGCCAAAGACCGCCGGAGAGTCAGCCGGCCGGGGCTGTACAACAAACGACAAACCCACGCGTGCTCGTGTGGCACTGGTTTTCAACACGTGAAAATCGCGGATTTCAGACCTGCGCCACCGTTTGGGGGGGCATTCTAGGCGATCGACGTATGCGCGGGCTTGGGGAGGTCGTCCTTGATTTTCTGCTGTTTGATGGAATCGCCGTCGGTGGAAAAGAGCATCATCTCGTCGTCGATGCGCGCCTGAAGGTGCACGGGGCGGCGCCAGAGGCGCTGGAGGCTCAGCAGGCATTGGCCGGCGTAGGCGATGTCCAGATCTATGCCCAGGTGCTTGTGGGCCAGGAAGAGCTCGCCGCGGTTGACGTAATTGCCGTCAACGACATAGATGTAGGGCTGGCCGTGATTGGTCAGTCCAAACAGCATCGTCTGCTTGATCGTGTCGAAATCGCGATTGACCACGACCATGCGTCCGGTGGTCGGATCCATGCGGTAGTGGTAGAGCTTGTACCGGTCGACGAATTCGGGCGTGAGAAACGCGTCGATGAAGGTCACATCGTTGTAGATGCGCCGCACTTCGAAAATCTTCTCGCGGCCGGCGCCGGCGCCGGTGTCCCATTTACGGCGTCGCTCCATATCGTCGCAGTCTTCATACTCCTTGCCGAAACGGCCCTTGTTCCAACGATCTTCAATATCGCGGAAGAGCTCGATACCGATCTTGTATGGATTGAGCCGCCCGGGGCCGGACGCGAGCGTGCCGGAATGATGCTCGGCGTAGGTTATGAGCTCATCGTCGCGGAGGTGGTGGTGGGTCATGGTGTAGGAGTGCCAGTAACTGGCCCAGCCTTCGTTCATGATCTTGGTCTGGCCCTGCGGGGCGAAATAATAGGCCTCGTCGCGCACAATGCCGAGCACGTCGGCCTCCCAATCCTCGAGCGGGGCGTGCCGCAGGAGAAATGACAGAACGTCACGCTCGGGCTCGGCGGGAAAGCGCCCGCGGTCCGCTTCGGCTTTCTTGCGCCCGGCTTCGCGCTCGGCTTCCATGTGCTCGGGTGGATTGATGAATCGATCCATGTATCGTTTGGCCGGAAAACGCACGACATCGCGGTCGCGATCGGGCGTCGCCGGCTTGATTCGCGGATCGGGCTGGGCCATCTGTCGCCGTACAAACAGCGCATGCGGATCAATCAGGTTCTCGAGCGAGAGACACACGTCCAGGAACTTCTCGACCGTCTTGAAGCCGTGCCGTTCGATGTGGCGCCAGACGCGTGTGGCATGATTCGCCATGCCATCCATCATTTTGCGGTTGGTGTGGCTGAACCAGACATTCTGCTTGAAGAAGTCGCAGTGGCCATAGACGTGGGCCATGACGGTCTTCTGGTCGACGAGGGAGTTGTCGTTCAACAGGTAGGCGTAGCAGGGGTCATTGTTGATGACCATTTCGTAGATTTTGCCGAGCCCGTATGACTGCTGCTTGCGCAGCTTCTCGTACTCCATGCCGAAGCGCCAATGGGGATAGCGCTGGGGGTAGCCGCCATACGCCGCGATCTGGCTGATCTGCTCGTAGTCGAGCATTTCGAAGATAACGGGGAAGAAGTCCAACCCTTCGTTGCGGGCCACCTCCTCGATCTCGCGACGATGCTTCTCCAACTCGGCGGGGAATGTCTGAAGCACGAGCACCTCCGTGTCTGGCACCGAGCATTGTATCGGTTGATCGCCCGGTGGCGCTTGCGGCCGATAATCTTATCGCTGCGCAAGCTACATCGGAAGCAGTGAGGCAAAAGGGGGGGTACTGAGATTGCGCGGCGGCCGAGCTTGTGAGAGTCCGCGAATGCACGGGGGAGCAGGTATCACACGATCGGCGTGGGAAAGACCGGTTGGGCCGGTCTTCCCTCAGGCCGATCGCATGCATCCGGATTGTCTCACAAGCGCGGTGGTCGCCGCACGAGGGGGATGCGTTTATTCACCCTGTAGCTCGTTGAGCTTGGCGCGAATCTGGTCCGCCTGCTTCTGATCGCCGGACGCCTCGAGCTGGGCGATCTTCTCCTCCAGGCTTGACGTCACTTTGGCCAGATACTGCGCGGCCTTCTCGTCGAGCTTGGCTGCCTTATCCAACATTGCCTGCGCGGTCTCACCGTTCGACTCAGCGGCCTTGGCGCGGAGTTCGGAGGCCTTCGCGCGCAGCTCATCGATCTCCGCGGCGACCTGGGAAAGCCAGTCTTTCTCGCGTTCCGCGGCCAGTTTGGCATCGACCTCGACCATCTTCTTGGCCACCGCCTGGACGTCCGCCTTTGTCGGCTCGTTCTTCATCAGTTGGACGATTTTCAGACGCCGGTCGAGAAAACTGTGATACTCGTTCATCTCCGCGATGAAAGCATCGCCTTTGAGCTGTTCGGCGCGCGCCTCATCTCCCGACTTCGCCGCGGTCTCGATTTCGGCCTGGAGCTTCTGGCGCAGCGCCTCCAGGTCGTAGTCGCCGCGCCCGTAGCGGTACGCCTCGACAAGCTCGAGTTTTCCGTCCGCGTTGGCGTCAGCCTTGGGGTATGCCGCCAGCGTCGCGGCGGGGTCTTGCATCATGATGGTGGCGACAAACGCCCAGCATTCCTGCTTGGACAGATCGCCGCTGCCGTCGATGTCACTCGTCGCTGAGAAGTCGAGGATCTGGCCGTAGATGTCCTGGGCGTGATCCCTCATCGATTGCTCAGCGGCCTCAAAGCGAGTCTTGTCGTCAACCTTGACCTTCTTGGGTCCGGCAGGGCCCGCCAGCGCGCAGCTACCCCACGCGACAACAAGCCCGAGGGCCAACAGATTCCACACACGCTGCCGGCTTGGGCAGCTTGGTTGTGCCAATATCACGTCGATTCTCCTTTCAATCGTGCTCGGATGACCGGCCATGCACGCGGGTACGTACGCGGCACGCCGGACACCCGGCGGTTGCACCGCGTCCAGCAGGCAGCGCGCATATTCCCAGGCGGGGAGCTTGCCGTGACGAAGGGCCCATTCGTCGCAGGCATACTCGCGGGCCCGGTCGATGCGGCGGTTAACCCACGCCACCACCGGCCAGAAAAACAGCAGAGTTCCGGCAACACACTGCAAACCACGCACGAGCAAGTCTCCACGCCGGAGGTGGGTGACCTCGTGAACGACGACCGTCTCCATCTCGTCCGGCCGAACGAGGTGGCGACGGGACAGCACAAGCAACGGGCGCACAAACCCCATGACAAACGGCGCGCGCGGATCGGGACTGATCCTCATCTCTGGCACCGCCCGCAAGCCCAGACGCCGGCACACCGCCCGTACGAGCGCCTGTGTATGTTCGTCTGGCTGAGGGAGTGCGAGGCAGCGTCTGCGCAGCGCTCGGTAGCTTCTCAGACGACGCGCGCCCATCCCGGCAACGATCAGCACGTAGCCGGCCGCGGCAAAGACGGTCCATTTCAAGCGGAGCGGGGCGTCCAGCGCTACCGCGTCGGTCGGTTGGGCCGGCGCCGCAGTGCCAGCCGCCGACGGAATCAGCTCGGGGCGCTCGTCGACAACAGTCGCACCGGCCAGCCCCAGTGGCGTTCGTTGGTACAAGCTGGCGAGCGAGTATGACCATTGTGGTCCAATCGGCAAGATGAACTTCAGCAAAACGATGGACCACAGCGCGACCTCAAGCGCGGGGGCGATGCGGCCGCGCAATGGGCGCAGCAGCAGCCATGTCACGCCGGCCACGAGTGTACCCAACGTCACCGCGTTCCAGATCCAGCCCAGGATCGCCGCGGAAGCAAAATGCATGTCTGCTGTGTCAACACCCACGTTCACAGATCGTCCCCTGTGCTTCGCCTTTGTGGCTTCTGGTGGCTTTGCTCGGCGTTCTCGCGCTGGCGGATTTTGTCCTCCAGACGGCGTAAGTCAGCGGGTGAGAGGTCGGCCTGCTCTGCGAGGTGGAGCACCAGATCCTCGGCCTGGCCGTCGAACACCGTTTGGAGGAAGTGCAGCACGCGTGAGCCAAGCACCTGATCGCGCCTGACCGCCGGCGCGTAGACAAACGGTTGACGTGACCGGTCAACCGTCAGCGCGTCTTTCTCGGCCAGTTGCTTCATCATCGTCATCACCGTGGTGTAGGCCGGCGCCTCGCCGTCTCCGGCGGGCAATTCCTCCAGTACCTGGCGGACAGTCGCGGCTCCGAGCTGCCACAGGACTTTCATAATGCGCAGTTCGGCTGCGGTGATGTGCGGCATCGCTTCACCCATGTCACCCTTTCTCCTACTAGGTTCATAGAAAGATTACTACACGTCTAGTAATTTGTCAAGGCGGTTTTTTCTCGGCGTACGGAATGTGTGTATGGTACGCACGGCGGCCGGCGGGTTTGCCTTGTGTGGTAAGCGCGGGCAGTATTAGAGTAGGTCCGGCCCGTGGCGGGGCGTTGTATCGCGCGCGGGCACGTGCATGTCAAAGCTCATCAGGGCGCCGTCTATCAAGGGATGTGGCTGGTGCGGTTGGGGGGTGATTGCGGCGCAGGCAATAGCCAAACCACGGGAGGCATATCGTGAACGCACGCAAAGACGAAACCCGTTCGACGCGTAGTCCCTCGGTTCATTTCGGCGCCGCCGCCGGGCTCATGGTGCTGTTAGCTCTCGCCGCAAGCGGGCCGCGCGCGCTGGCCGACTGCGGCAGCTATGAATGGGCCACCGGGTTCGCCAACCCGCCAAACCTCAACGGCCGGATCAACGATTACGTGATCTACAACGACGGCGGCGGCGACGCCCTGTACGTCACCGGCCAGTTCACTCTCGCCGGCGGCACATATGTTAACTGCATCGCCAAGTGGGATGGCTCGACGTGGTCGGCGCTCGGCAGCGGGTTGAACGACCCCGGCTTTGCACTGGCGGTGTTCAATGATGGCGGCGGCAACGCGCTGTATGTCGGCGGACTGTTCACGACGGCGGGCGGCGTGACTGTCAACCGTATCGCCAAATGGAACGGTTCCGCCTGGTCGGCGCTGGGCACGGGAATGAACAGCCCGGTCTACTCGCTGGCGGTTTTCAATGACGGCGGCGGTGACGACCTCTATGCCGGCGGGCTGTTCACCACCGCCGGCGGACTCACCGTCAATCGCGTGGCCCGCTGGAATGGATCAAGCTGGTCTGCCATGAGCAGCGGCACGACGGGAATGGTGCTTGCCCTGGAAGTCTTCAACGACGGGGGCGGCAATGATCTTTACGCCGGCGGGCTGTTCTCGACCGCCGGTGGCGTCACGGTCAACAACACGGCCCGGTGGAACGGGGCGAGCTGGTCGGCGCTGGGTAGCGGCACGAACAGCACAGTCGCCGAGTTCGCCGTGTTTAACGACGGGTCCGGCGACGCGCTTTATGCCGGCGGCACCTTCACCTACGCCGGCGGCACCAGTTGTCCGCATGTGGCGAAGTGGAGCGGGTTGGCGTGGTCTGCGGTTGGAACCGGTACGGATGGGACCGTCGAGACTCTCGCGGTCTTTGACGATGGGTTCGGCGATGCACTCCACATAGGCGGCACATTCACAACCGCGGGCGGCGTCGGCGCGGCCAACGTTGCATTCTGGGATGGTGCGAATTGGTGGCCGACCGGCAACGGCGTTGATAACGGTGTGTATGCGCTGGGGGTTTTCGATGTGGGCGACGGCGACGCGCTCTACGCGGGTGGCACGTTCACGTACGCCGACTCCGCCTACAGTCCGTACATGGCGCGCTGGGATGGCAGTGGGTGGTCGGCGCTCGGCAGCGGCGTCAACAACAACATTCGCGCCCTGGTTACATTCGACGACGGCACCGGTCCGGCCGTCTACGCGGCCGGCGAGTTCACGGGCGTCAGCGGGATGATAGCCTGGCGTGTCGCAAAGTGGGACGGTGATGCGTGGTCGCCGCTCGGGTCAGGCGTTGACGACTACGTATACGCGCTGGCGGTTTACGATGACGGCACGGGGGCCGCGCTGTACGCCGGCGGCCACTTCCAGAACGCGGGCGGCAGCTCAGCTTCGTGTGTCGCCAAATGGAACGGCTCCTCGTGGTCGGCGCTGGGCAGCGGGATCGGCGCCATTGATCCGCTGGTCTATGCGCTGGCGGTCTATGATGACGGCGGCGGAGACGAGCTGTACGTCGGCGGTGCGTTTGATTCCGCCGGCGGCGTCATGGCCGACAACATCGCCAAGTGGGATGGCACGTCGTGGTCGGGCGTCTCCAGCGGTATGAACAGCCCCGTCGCTTCACTAGTCGTCTATGACGACGGCGGGGGAGACGACCTCTACGCCGGTGGTGGATTCACCGTGGCGGGCGGTGTGCCCGCCAGCAAGATCGCGCGTTGGGATGGTGCCGGCTGGTCAGCCGTTGGCGGCGGGCTCAACAACACGCCCATCTGTCTGCACGTACATGATGACGGCGCCGGTGATGCACTTTACGCCGGCGGTTCGTTTACGGCGGCCGGTGGTGTGAGTGCCAATCGCATCGCCAAGTGGGACGGCGCGAACTGGTCGGCCCTTGGCAGCGGCATGACCACTGGTTTTGACCCCGCCGTGCGCGCGCTGGCCACGCTCAACGAAGGTAGCGGCCCGGCACTGATCGCGGGGGGTGGTTTCACGGCGGCGAGCGGAGTTAGCGCCAGCCGCATCGCGCGCTGGAACGGCTCATCCTGGTCGCCGCTGGACAGCGGCATGGATGACGATGTGCGCGCGCTGCTGACGTTCGACGTAGGCAACGGGCCGATTCTGTACGCCGGCGGCCTGTTCACAACAGCCGGTGGTTACAGCTCGCGCCATTTCGCCGAGTGGTCGGCTGAAACCGCGCCGGTCATTACGCAACAGCCGCAATCGCAGACCGTGCCGGTCGGATACGCTGCGGTCTTCACAGTGAGCGCCAGTGGTGTCGCTCCGCTGACGTACCAATGGTACAAGGGTGGCACGCCGCTCAGCGACGTGGGCAACATCACCGGCAGCACGGCCCCGATGCTGACCATCAGCCCGGTCGGACTGAGCGACGCGGGCGACTATGACGTTGTGGTCACGAATCCGTGTGGACCCACCAGCAGCGACATGGCCACGCTTACGGTTCCCGACACCGAATGTGACGGCGCCTGGGCGGGCGCATTTGGGCCGCCAGGCGCGACCGGTCGGATTCACGCGGCCGTGGTCTGGGACGACGGTGGCGGGCCGGCCCTTTATGTCGGCGGGCTGTTCGGCGCCGTGGACGGGGTGACCGCCAACTACATTGCGAAGTGGGACGGCACGACGTGGACGGCGTTGGGCAGCGGGCTGAACAACCAGGTTAACACGCTGGCCGTCTACGATGATGGTTCGGGCGCGGCCCTGTACGCCGGCGGATGGTTCACTACCGCGGGCGGCAATCCCGCCAACTACATCGCCAAGTGGAACGGCTCCACGTGGTCGCAGTTGGGCACGGGGATGAGCGGCGGTGTGAGTTACACATACGTCGATGCGCTGGCGGTCTGGAACGACGGCAGTGGTGACAAGCTCTACGCCGGCGGCGATTTCACCTACGCCGGCGGCACCAGCACCAGCTTCATCGCCAGTTGGAACGGCTCGACCTGGGCCGCCGTCGGCGCCGGTTTCAACAGCGTGGTCAACTCGCTGGCGGTCTATAACGACGGCGGCGGAGCGCACCTCTACGCCGGCGGGGGGTTCACCTGGGCGGGGGGATCGGGCAAGAACTACATCGCCGAGTGGGACGGCATCTGGTGGGCTCCGCTTGGCAGTGGGATGAACAGCGTGGTCAACGCGCTCACCGTTTACGATGACGGCTATGGTCAGAAGCTGTATGCCGGCGGGTATTTCACGACGGCCGACTCCAATAGCGCCAACTTTGTCGCCGCCTGGGACGGTACCAGTTGGGCGCCGCTTGGCTCGGGCACTTCCAGCCAGGTCTATTCGCTCTGTACTCACGATGAGGGGCTGGGCGAGGCACTGTACGTCGGCGGGCATTTCAGCAGCGCCGGCGGTGTGGCCGCTAACGAGGTCGCCAGGTGGCAAGGCGGAAGCTGGTCCGCGCTGGGCAGCGGAATCGGTGGCGGCTGGACATACCCGGGTGTCTGGGCCATGGCTGAATACGACGACGGTGGTGGGGGAGGCGCTATGCTCTATGTGGCCGGCGATTTCACCTCCGCCGGCGGCGTGACCGCCAACTACATCTCGGTGTGGAACGGCCGCTCCTGGCCGCAACTTGGCCCCGTGACTGACGCCGGCGTATATGACCTGGTCGATTACAACGATGGCGGCGGGCATGCGCTGTATGCCGGGGGCGCGTTCACCACCATCGGTGGAAACACCGCCGGCAACGCGGCCAAGTGGGACGGGGCGGCGTGGTCGGCGCTGGGCACGGGAATGAGCGGCGGCGATCCGTATGGGGGCAGCCGGGTGAGTGCGCTGTGCGTCTTTGATGACGGCGGTGGTGATGATCTTTACGCCGGCGGTGATTTCGATCACGCCGACGGCAGCAGCGCTGAACGTATCGCCATGTGGAACGGGAGCGCGTGGGCGCCGCTTGGCACCGGATTGACCGGCGGTGTGCCTTACACGTACGTGTATGACCTGGCGGTATTCGATGACGGCGCCGGTGACGACCTTTATGTTGCCGGCCAGTTCGCAAACGCTGGTGGAATCAGCTCGCCGCACGTCGCCGCCTGGAACGGCACGATCTGGTCAGCGCTGGGCAGCGGCCTTAACGGCTACGCCACTTGCCTGGCGGTTTTTGATGACGGCAGCGGCCCGGCCTTGTATGTCGGCGGCAACTTCACAACCGCCGGCGGGTCAAGCTGCAATTACATCGCCAGATGGAATGGGACCGCGTGGTCGGCGGTCGGCACGGGCATGAACAACACCGTCAATTCGCTGGCCGTGTGGGACGACGGGACCGGACCGGCGTTGTTTGCCGGCGGGCAATTCACCACGGCGGGCGGCACGGCGTGTAACTATGTCGCGAATTGGAACGGCAGCGCCTGGTCGGCGTTGGGCAGTGGTATCGGCGGTACCAGCCCGTTTGTCGTGGCGCTCGGCGTGTTTGATGGCTGGGCCGGTTCGGCCCTTTACGCCGGCGGCTCCTTCTCAACCGCCGGCGGCAGCGCGGCCGACAACGTCGCGCAGTGGAACGGGACATCCTGGAGCGCGGTCGGCAGCGGCATGAGCGGCGGTTCACCGATCACCGCCGTACGCGTTTTGCACGCGTATGATGACGGGACGGGTCAGGCCTTGTACGCCGGCGGCGATTTCACGTTCGCCGACGGCGATCCGGCTATGTACCTCGCGCGCTGGTCGGCGTCGGCCTGGCCGCTGATCACGCAGCATCCGGCGTTACAGGTCGTCAATCTGACCGGCTCGGCGACGTTTACCGTGACCGCCGCTTCGACCGACACGCTCAGCTATCAGTGGTACCACGACAACAGCCCGCTCAGCGACGGCGGTAATATCTCGGGCGCGACGACGGCTGCGCTGACCGTCAACCCGGTCGCCGTCAGCGACCTGGGGTATTACGACGTGGACGTCAGTAGCCGCTGCGGCACCGTGGCCAGCAACCCGGCAGCGCTGGAGCGCTATGGCGATCTGGACGGTGACGGCGACGTCGATGCGGATGATCTGAGCCTGTTCACCGCCTGTATCACCGGGCCGACGGCATCCGGTCCGGCCGCCGGCTGCGAACCAGTGGACATCGACGGGGACGGCGACGTAGACATGCAGGACTACGCCCTGATGCAGGCGCTGGTCGGGACGTGATAGGCGGGGTGACGAGGGCACGAGGCCGCAAGGCCGCAAGGGAACGAGGCAACCAGGCAACTAGGCAACGAGGCAGCGGCGGTAGATGCGGCTCGCCGCACCTGCTGGCTGGCCGCGTTGCGGCACCTGCCGGCTGGTGCTTGCTGGTGCGAGATTCCCATCTCGCACCGACACACGCAGGATTCCGATCCTGCACCCTCATGTCGCGGGAAAAGATTCCCGGAACTGGACGTGCGAGAAAGGATTCTCGCACGAGCGGCTCGCCGCACCTGCTGGCTGGCCGCGTCGCGGCCTGAGTAGTAGAATATCTTCGTGTCCAGGGACGCCACCTCGATCCGCTCGCGGCGTGCGCGGACAGGGCGGTCCCCGGTCACCCGTTCGGATGCACGGGGCGGATAATCGTAGACTGGAATCAGCGTCCCGTGGACTCTCACGCAGCGTCTTTAGCAGACGCGGCTCATAGGGAGATCGCCATGGATCCCGTGACACTGGCAACACTGACCAGCGGCGCCACCGTTTTGGCCCTGGAGGTCACAAAAGGCGTGGCCTCGGAGGTGGGGAAGAGTGCCTGGGAGCGGATCAGGTCGCTATTGGGCTGGTCGAAGGTGCCGGCCGATGCCAACTTGTCGCTCGACATTGCGCGAGCCCTCGAAGCCGACCAGGCATTGGCCGGCCAAGTGGTCGAGATTCTAAAGGCCCAACAAACGGGCACACCGTCGACGCTGGTCGGCTCGCTCTCGGTGGAGAAAGGGTCGGTCACTGTGGTCGGAACAAACACCGGCACCATCAGTAATACCAACACATTCAATTAAGCAGCAATGATGCCCGAGCAGCCCACTAATCAAGATACGCCGATGCCCGCCGTCGGAAAGGGCTCCGCTACGTCCGTCGTCAAGAATGTGGGCACGATCAACAATAAGAACATCTTCACCGTGCCGGACTCTGTGCAGCTCCACAGCGGTGTGCCACGCCTGTTGGAACATTACGTCCGGCGCAAAGCCGTAATGAAAACACTGGCCGATCAGCTTGACGAGGGCGAACGGGCGACGGTTACCGGGCAGATCGTGGCCAGCGGCGACGGCGGGCACGGCAAGACCGTGCTGGCCTACGCCTATGCGCACGAATACAGCAACCGATATCCAGGCGGGTGTTTCGCAGTAGAGTGCGAAACGGGATCGCTCGCAACGGCTTTGGCCGCGCTCGTGCTTACGGACAAAGCAGACGTCAAAGTGAGCGACGAAGATCGGGCGCGATATGCTCGGGCCATGCTGTCGCGAGAGCCGCGCTGCCTGCTCATTCTCGACAACGTCCGGGATGCCGAGCAGTGGAGCGACAAGTCATTTCAGGATTTCCTGCCTCGCCCGCCCTGTCACGTCTTGGTCACGACGCGGGCCGAGCATTTGCCTGGAACGCGTGAGGTAACGGTCGGCAAGCTGACCGAAGAAGAGGCGTTCGCGCTGTTGGCGCGGTTCCGCCCATCGGCGACGGATGGCGCCCACCGTGAGGCGATCGAGACGATATTGTGCGAGGTTGAACATCTGGCCGCCGCCGTTGCTGCCGTCGGAGCGTTGATGAAGCTCGATGAGGATGACGACTGGCGCGCCTATGCCGAACATCTTTGCGAGGCGCCGTTGAGCGAGCTACCCGACCAGAACAAGGCGGTCCGCGCCGAGACCGGCTATGCCGGGAAGACCGCGCAGGTGCTGGACGACTTGCGGGCTCGGTTGCCGGCGGCCGAGGTTCGCGTGCTCGACTATGCCGCGCTGCTGCCGCCGGACAAAATCGTGCCGACGTGGCTGGAAGTGCTGCTGGCGGCTGATGCAGCGCAGGAACGTGGAGAGCGCCGCCTCGATCTGGGCTGTAAGCCGTCGGGTAAGGCGAGGACACCGGCGGATGTGGTCGGCCATCTGCAGCAGCTCGACTTGCTCACGACCGCGGCGAAGGATGATGTGCTGCTTTCGGTGCATCGGCTGCACCGCCGACGCGCGGCTGGAATCCTACAGCAGCAGACACGGCAAGACGATCGGACAGCTCTGCGGGCCGCGATCGAGGAATGGCTGTATGACCTAGTCGAGCAATGGAAACCGGCGTCGATGGTCGCGATGGGATGGTACGGGGTGCTTGCACTCCACGCGATTGGCGAACAATTCCGTAGAGAGGGCAACACGCTCGCATCGGCGGCAACCCGCCGTGTCGTGCGCGGGACGATATCCCTGCTTCCAACCCCTCCAGTGGCGATCCAGACGCAAGCGATCTATGTTGCCCAAGCAGTTGGAAAGGCGCGTGCCACGGATGAGTAACGAAGACCCTGCACGGCACAGCATCAATCGGACCCCGCCCGCGCTCGTTCTGAGACGGGCGCAGCACGTAAGGCGGAGCCTTGAGACTCTGTTAACTGAGGCCAAACGTGAACACGCCGATATTCAGAGCCTCTCTGACGACCTCGGCGATTTCGTGATGGCGGCGAGAGATCAGGGGGATTTCCACGCAGCGCGAATTGCCGCGGAGGCGCGCGTTAGCCTGCTGGAGCGATGGAACGACGCGCCTCCTGCGGTAATCGCGGGCGCATCGAGCGACTTGGCGCTGATCCTCCAAGACCTCGGCGAGTTACTCGGGGCGCGACGGCTGATGGAGCGGGCCATCGAGATCGACGAGAAGCACTTCGACGAGGACCATCCGACGCTGGCGACCCACTACTCCAACCTGGCGACGATTCTTATAGACGTCAGCGAGTTGCCCGAAGCGCGGCGGCTGATGGAGCGGGCCATCGAGATCGACAAGAAGCACTTCGATGCCGACCATCCAGCGCTGGCAATCCGCCACTCCAACCTGGCGATGATCCTGAAGAACCTCGGCGAACTGACCGAGTCGCGGCGGTGCATCGAGCGGGCCATCGAGATCGGCGAGAAGCATTTCGGCGTCGACCATCCGACGCTGGCGACCAGCTACTCCAACCTGGCGGCTATCCTAAAAGACCTTGGCGAGTTGCCCGAGGCGCGACGGCTGATGGAGCGGGCCATCGAGATCGATGAGGAGCACTTTGGCGCCGACCATCCGACGCTGGCAACGAGCTACTCGAACCTGGCGATGATCCTCAACAACCTCGGCGAGCTGCCGGAGGCGCGGCGATTGATGGCGCAGGCCATCGAAATTGAGGAGAAGCACTTCGGTGCCGACCATCCGACGCTGGCAAGGAGCTACTCCAACCTGGCGACGATCCTTCAAGGTCTCGGCGAGCTTCCCGAGGCGCAGCGGCTGATGGAGCGGGCCATCGAGATCGCCGAGAAGCACTTCGACGCCGACCATCCGACACTGGCGATCAGCTACTCCAACCTGGCGATGATCCGCAAGGGGCTTGGCGAGCTGCCCGAGGCGCGGCGGCTGATGGAGCGCGCCATCGAGATCGACGAGAAGCACTTCGGTGCCGACCACCCGAATTTGGCGATCCGCTACCACAACCTGGCGGGCATCGCGTTTGACGAGGGCAAGCCGGCCGAGGCGGTGGGCTTGGAAGAGAAGGCGCTGTCCGCCTGGCTCAAGCACTTTGACGAAGGTCATCCACATGTGAAGATCAGTCGCGAGTTGCTCGCCCGCTATCGCGCCGCCGGGGGGTGAGTGCGCTGTGGGGCGGCGGTGGTCGGCCGCCCCGAAGGGGGGGGGAGACAACAGAAACGTGCGAATCGAGAGTGTCGGTGCCCCGCCCCAGGGGGCGGGGCACCCACGTTGCGCACCGGGGGCGTGCTACGCCGGGTGGCACGACGTACGCTGAAGCGAACTGGCTTTGGTCGGCTTCAGCCGACCGGGCATTGCCACCAGTTTCAACTGGTGGTTCGTGGTTGCCGCTGTCGCCTCTGCGGAGAGCCGGGCTTCAGCCGGCTTATCGTCTTGCGACGGTTCTGGAAGCCCGGCTGAAGCCGGCTGCCGGTGGGGGGAGCCGGGCGCGCCGTTACCCACCAACTGAAGTTGGTGGCAATGGCTGGTCGGCTGAAGCCGACCGGTGAGACGGAGTTGGCGCTGTGCGCGACACGGCTCGCGGGGCCGGGGCACCCCGCCCCCGCCCCTTCGGGGCGGTTGGGTGGGTAGGCATTCTTTCCACGGGTTGCGCTGCGCTCCACCCGTGGCCATGCGCCGGCGCCCCTGCGGGGCGGTTGGGTGGGTAGGCATTCTTTCCACGGGTTGCGCTGCGCTCCACCCGTGGCCATGCGCCGGCGCCCCTTCGGGGCGGTTGGGCGGGGTAGGCATTCTCTCCACGGGTTGCGCTGCGCTCCACCCGTGGCCATGCGCCCGCGCCCTTCGCGGGCGGTTGGGTGGGGGGGCATTCTTTCCCACGGGTTGCGCTGCGCTCCACCCGTGGCCATGCGCCCGCGCCCCT